>CAZXEQ010000001.1:0-111155 GCA_964640155.1 uncultured bacterium
ACTCTTGCAGTATCAGAAGGAACATCTGGTCTCACCGGTACATCTGGAGAAATTACTACATCCCCCATAGGAACATCAGGAGTAACTGCATCCACTCTTGCAGTATCAGAAGGAACATCTGGTCTCACCGGTACATCTACAGATGGCATTCCCCTATCATCTACAGGTAAAATATCCGGAATTTTAGGCGTGTCTAAAGGAACAGGCACATCATCTGATGGCATTCCAGTCTCTGTTATATCGGGAAGAACTACAGCTTTGTCAGCAACTCCCGAGGAATCATCAGCACTTGCATCCGCATCCTGGTGATAATCACCATAAAAACATCCCACGAAAGTCAAAGTAGCTGCAATCAATAACGCCATAGCTCCTTTAGTCCTTGGAGCTATTGAAGTCATTTCAGAAACAGAAACTCCTGTTATCTGACTTAATGCTCTAAATACTTCTTCCTTTCTTGACTCTACTCCTCTTACTCTTTCTCTCTCTTGGGCATTAATGCTCTGCGATGTCTGTATGAATCTCATCACTGCTTTAAATTGTTCGTCTAACGATCTATCACTGTTCTCTACTAACAACTTTACAAATCCTTCTTCTCCTCCCATCTCTTCTATAAAGATTCTTCTCTCTTCTTCTGTCTTTCTCCTGAAATCATCTAGACTCCATAATATCGGTAATACTTCCCCATATGTCCCATGATCTATTGCTTCGTGTCCCATGACACTGGCTAATACGCTATTTGAATAGGGTCGCCCTGTTCTCTTATTATTTCTCAGTAAGTCATCATCTATCCCTATATATCCCGGATTAATGACTCGCGCTATCGTGTCTCCATCCGAATATATTCCTATTCCTGTCTCTACATTCCTCATCCCGGGGTATTTTGCTATTACTGCTTCCCACGCTTCCCCTAATCTCTCTTCTTGGAAACCTGTGTATTTTCCTTCACTGATTCTACCCATTCCTGTTGGCTCTGATTGATAACCTACTTCTCCTATTTCTTTCTTCCCTGTACGTATCGGGGTGGGGCCTAAGCCTGTTAAATCTATTTCAAATCTTCCTCCTCCGGCTGGGTTTATATCAGAAGGTCTGACTTGATATTGTATTACTTGATACATTCTGTCTGAGCCCGCTGCCATTAATGTACTTGTCGCTATGCTTGAATTCCATGTTCCACTTCCAAATGTTCCGGGTCTAAATATATACACTCCTCTACTATCTTGGAAAACAACACTAAATCCATTTAAAAGGGTAGGTACAAATTGGAAGTTGATCGCTGATAACCCTGTGGCATCTATCGGAGTCGCTCTGTATACACTTAAATACGCTACTGCTGTCGAGGTTCCTAAAGGAACATTTCCAGAAAATCTGTAAGCTCGACCCCCTATTGACGTAACACTTGCCGTTGCTCCGTCTAGTCCTCCAACAGATAAATACGTGCCAGGGAAAAATGTTGGTGAAGGTGCGGGGCCTGATCTCGTACTCCCACTTACACTCCTTGCTCCTGCAACACTAATAAGTAAGGGGGCAGGAGGCATAACATCTGGAACATCTTCTCCACTTGCATCTACACCTACTTCTGTAGGCGGTACATCTTCAACATCTCTCACATCAATACTTGCATCCATTCGTACAACATCGGGACCTGCATCTGGACTAGGCATATCTACCCTAGGAATATCCATAGGAGTTACATCTGCGTCAGGTCGTGGAACATCCATTGAAACCGGTACGTCTTCAGGCCTTGCGTCCATGGGAACATCTATGCCGACATCCGGCCGTGCATCCGGACCGCGGTCAACAGGAAACGGCATATCAGGAGAAATTATATCTGGGGTTGCATCAGGACTACCTGCATCTAAAACATCTGTTGGCAAAACTACATCAACAGCTGCATCTGTTACATCGGCACCAGCATCTGCTCTGGGCACAGCTGTCGGATGAGAAAGTCCACAGCTTACACCTATGAAAACTGCTAATATAGCAACAACCCCCATCACCCGGTTTGATACGCCACCTAATGTTCTCCAAAAAAGATTGGGACGTCCTATTTTAAAAATAGTTTTTGTTAATCTATTTTGTAGCTCATTCAACCCCTCTTGTAACCCCTTAAACGGGCTACCTTTTTTGAATGTAGAAATTTGTTTAAAGAAATTTCCAATTCCTCCGATGAGAAGCGTTAACCACGTCCCTCCAATACTTGCTTGACTAACCGGCCTCCTCAAATTTTTAGCAACGATATCGATTACTAAATTAGGGGCTGAAACTGCTTGCCCTCCTGTTATCTGACTTAATGCTCTAAATACTTCTTCCTTCCTTGACTCTACTCCTCTTACTCTTTCTCTCTCTTGGTCATTAATGCTCTGCGATGCCTCAATAAATCTCATCACTGCTTCAAATTGTTCGTCCAACGATCTTTCACTGTTCTCTACTAACAACTTTACAAATCCCTCTTCTTCTCCCATCTCTTCCACAAACACTCTTTTCTCTTCAGCAGTCTTACGCCTAAAATCATCTAGACTCCATAATATCGGCAATACTTCTCCATATGTCCCATGATCTATTGCTTCATGTCCCATGACACTGGCTATCACACTATTTGAATACGGCCGACCTGTTCTTCTATTATCTTTTAATAAGTCATCATCTATTCCTATATATCCCAGATTAATGACTCGGGCAATCGTGTCTCCATCCGAATATATTCCTATTCCTGTATCTACATTCCTCATCCCTGGGTATTTTTCTATTACTTCTGCCCACGCTGCCCCTAATCTCCCTTCCTGGAAACCTGTGTATTTTCCTTCCCTGATTCTCCCCATTCCTGTTGGCTCTGATTGATAACCTGCTCCTACTTTTATCTTCCCTGTTCGTATCGGAGTTGGACCGCCAGAAACTAATCCATTGATATCTAATTCGAATCTGCCTCCTCCAGATGGATTTACATCCGCACCACTGATTTGAATTTGTATCACCTGGAATCTTCCTGACAAACCTGCTGTTCTCCATCCTGATCCCATCACAGTTGTTGGATTTGTTCCGTACAATAAAAAATTCCAAGCACCACTTCCAAACACACCAGGAATAAATAAACCCACTTGACCTCGATTATCTCTTAAAAATGCACGAAAGCTATCGACAAATGTTGCATAAAATCGAACATTCATGACATCACCAGTCAGTCCAGTCGCATCCATTCCAGTTGGTGACAATGCACTTAAATAAGCTACTGAATTTCCATCGCCTACTACTACCGTTCCTTCAAATCGATACGTATTTGGCCCAATCCAACGAGATGTTCTTACGATTGCCCCGCCTACTCCAGCTGGTGTAAAATAGCTGTTTGAAAAATATGTTGGCATACGAAGACCACTGACTGTTTGTCCTTCAAGTCTTAGAGCTACAGTTACAGGAATAAGCTCAGGAGCAGGAGGTGCAACATCTACTCTTGTATCTTGTGGAACATCCACCCTAACTTCTGGACCTCTATCAGTTGCAACATCTAATGCTGCATCTGGTGGCACTGGAACATCTGGTGATCTTAAAGCATCTATCGGTGTTGCTACATCCGGTGAATATGAATCCATGCTCGTTGTATCAGTGAAAACTCCTGCATCAGTAGTAGTGGCATCTATAGCTGCTACATCAGAAACTGGCGCATCAACACCTTCATCAACTGTAGGTATGTCACCACTCACGACCTCTATCGGAGCAGAGGCATCGACAACGGAAATATCTGCTGGGGGCATAGCATCTGGGATTGCTGGCATATCAACTGGCAGGCGTACATCTGATGCCGATTGATCTACAAAAGCATCAGAAACTCCTGCGTCCGGAGTTTGCGTACGAACATGACATAAGCTCATTAAATCAAAGGAAAAACGACCTGAATCAAGAACATTTTGCGC
Source organism: uncultured bacterium (assembly GCA_964640155.1). Taxonomy (GTDB): domain Bacteria; phylum Auribacterota; class JACPWU01; order JACPWU01; family JACPWU01; genus CAZXEQ01. Next base: position 3,906 of record CAZXEQ010000001.1, read on the forward strand.
AGGAATTTGAATTTGTATGGTTCTAAACTGCCCACTTCCTCCAGAATCTCTCACCATTCCCATGGAAAGCTCCTGAGTCCACACTCCTTCCGTCAAAGGTAAAGTCGTAGAATGATAATATCTAGAATCTCCTTTAGAACGTCTCTCAAAATCCTCTAACGCTAAAAATAAATCTCTCAGCCCAGTCTGACGAAAACGGATATTCATTTGATCGCCCGGTAGACTTCTAGCATCCATAGGCATATCTCCCATGGAAATCGTTATATAAACTCCCGCTCCGGAAGAAATTCCCGCATCTTGCGAAACTGGCATTTGTCCTTCTACGCGATAATGATCACCTTCTGAAATAAGTCTAGCTCTTGCACCTCCTAGCGTGGTAATTCTCACACTTGTACCAGGAAAATAAGTAGCCGGAGTCTCTTGCCTTCTAGAAGTTTGTCCAGTTAGAGGTGATGTTCCTCTAATAGGAATAGGAGGTGGTCCATCAGTAACTTCTTCTAATCCAGAATCGGAAACTGCAGCCTCGGCATCCACACCAGTTTCTGCAGCAACACCTTCCTCACGCAAAGGCCCAAAACATCCCACAAAAGTCAAAGTAGCTGCAATCAATAACGCCATAGCTCCTTTAGTCCTTGGAGATATTGAAGTCACTGCAGAAACAGAAACTCCTGTAATCTGACTTAATGCTCTAAATACTTCTGCCTTCCTTGACTCTACTCCTCTTACTCTTTCTCTCTCTTGCTCATTAATGCTCTGCGAGGTCTGTATGAATCTCATCACTGCTTTAAATTGTTCGTCCAACGATCTTTCACTGTTCTCTACTAACAACTTTACAAATCCTTCTTCTGATCCCATCTCTTCTATAAAGATTCTTCTCTCTTCTTCTGTCTTTCTACTGAAATCATCTAGACTCCATAATATCGGTAATACTTCCCCATATGTCCCATGATCTATTGCTTCGTGTCCCATGACACTGGCTAATACGCTATTTGAATAGGGTCGCCCTGTTCTCTTATTATTTCTCAGTAAGTCATCATCTATCCCTATATATCCCGGATTAATGACTCGCGCTATCGTGTCTCCATCCGAATATATTCCTATTCCTGTCTCTACATTCCTCATCCCGGGGTATTTTGCTATTACTGCTTCCCACGCTTCCCCTAATCTCTCTTCTTGGAAACCTGTGTATTTTCCTTCACTGATTCTACCCATTCCTGTTGGCTCTGATTGATAACCTACTTCTCCTATTTCTTTCTTCCCTGTACGTATCGGGGTGGGGCCTAAGCCTGTTAAATCTATTTCAAATCTTCCTCCTCCGGCTGGGTTTATATCAGAAGGTCTGACTTGATATTGTATTACTTGATACATTCTGTCTGAGCCCGCTGCCATTAATGTACTTGTCGCTATGCTTGAATTCCATGTTCCACTTCCAAATGTTCCAGGTCTAAATACATACACTCCTCTACTGTCTTGGAAAACAACACTAAATCCATTTAATAGGGTAGGTACAAATTGGAAGTTGATCGCTGATAATCCTGTGGCATCTATGGGAGTTGCTCTATATACACTTAAATATGCTACTGCTGTCGAGGTTCCTAAAGGAACCATTCCAGAAAATCTGTATGCTCTACCCCCTATTGACGTAACACTTGCTGTTGCTCCGTCTAATCCTCCAGCAACCAAATATGCCCCTGAAAAAAAAGTCGGTGATGTAGCTGTTCCTGATGTCGTACTCCCACTTATACTCCTTGCTCCTGCAACGCTGATCAATGCCGGTGCTATGGGTGGTATAGCCAAAGCATCTATCTGTAAAGCAACACTTACAGTTGGACTTGTCCCACTTGTGACTTGATCTCCTCCCACTTGAACTTCAATCTGAGCTATATTTGAGGCGCTAAATCCAGAGGGTAAACTTGAAACTAATATTTCCCCACGACCAAACATACCAGGGGTTACCGTCACAGGAGCAACTCCCGTAACAATTCGTCCAGAACCATCTTGTAATTGATAGGTTACTCTTGCAACATTGGTAACATTACCAATACCAATATGAAGTTGACCAGTCACCGCTGTGCCTGTTGTAAAATTTCTTGCTGCACCCGCTGGAATCCTATAAACCGTAATCATTTTGGATCCGGCCATTCCTCGAGTCACTGTTCCACTTGCATTCCATACAAGTCTTGATGTAGTAACACCCGATACGGATGAAGCTGATCTTGATAAGGGTGCTGTACTCCAAGAACCTATTCCTGAGCCCCCTCCGTATCCAACTGTTTCTACAGTCACACCCGGTCTAAAATCAATTGGACCATCTACAACATTCGTAACGGGAAAGGTAGGTGAAGCTAAAGGTAAATCTGCGACAGTCAATGCCTTGGGTCCACTCAATGCTACTTCTACTAGCCCACTTCCATCTGGGATGTGTCGTCCCTCTATGACTCTGATAAGTCTAAATGTATTGGCATTGATTAGGGCAGGTACTTCAGATGCTGGCCTTCCCATCGCTGCTGCAAGTCGATTGATTAATTCCATTCGGTCTACTACAGGCACTCCCCACATCGTTGCTCGGCCATTTGTTACTTCTACAGTCGCTTGATAGGTCGCTCCTCCAACCACTAACTCTGCCTTTAATGTATATCCATTTAGATTTCCTCGTGTGTCCCTTAATCCCGAGCTCCATGTGCTGTCACTTAAAAATGCCGTCTTTCCTGCTGCGCTGAGTTCACTTGAGAAGCCTGCAAATGCTCCTCCACTGACTCCCGTGTATCTGAGTCTCCTTGTGTACATCACTGTTCCATGTGCTTCTCTATCTGTGACAACATTCTCTGCTACGGTTACAACTCCCATTGTTCCAAATGCACTCTCCGTTGTGACTCCATAAAAGTCTTCTGTTCCATCTGCACTTGCTGTCACTCGTAATGGATTGCTTGCGTTAAAGTCTGTGATGGTTAATGCCTTGGGTCCACTCAATGCTACTTCTACTGTCCCACTTCCATCTGTGATGTGTCTTCCCTCTATAACTCTAATAAGTCTAAATGTATTGGCATTGATTAATGCAGGCACTTCAGCTGGTGTTCTTCCCATCGCGGCTGCGAGTCGGTTTATTAATTCCATTCGGTCTACTACCGGTACTCCCCACATCGTTGCTCTTCCATTTGTTACTTCTACTGTCGCTTGATACGTCGCTGTCCCTATCACTAATTCTGCCTTTAACGTATATCCATTCAGATTTCCACGTGTGTCTCTTAACCCCGATGTCCATGTGCTGTCTGCTAAAAACGCTGTCTTTCCTGCTGCGTTGAGTTCACTTGAAAAGCCTGCAAATGCTCCTCCCATGACTCCCGTGTATCTTAATCTTCGGGTGTACATCACAGGTCCATGTGCCTCTCGATCTGTGACTACATTCTCTGCGACTGTTACAACTCCCGTTGTCCCAAATGCACTCTCGGTCGTGACTCCATAAAAGTCTTCTGTTCCATCTGCACTTGCTGTCACTCGTAATGGATTGCTTGCATTAAAATCTGTGATGGTTAGTCTCTTCGCTCCTATTAAGGCCACTCTCACTTCTGTTCCACTAGTTAATTGGCTTCCAGCTACTTTCCTCTGAAGCCTAAACACTCCAATTCGTATCATCCCTTCTAATGTTGTTCGATCTACTCCCGTTGCCAAAGCCAATCTTTGCAGTAACATATTTCTATCAACTGGCGCAAAACCTACAGCATTCATTCCTACTCTTCTTGGAATATCTATCTGAGCTTGTCTTGTACGTAATACTCCCATAGCATCGCGATATTCTAATTCAGCCTGTAACGTATATCCTCTTAAGTTTCCCGTTAAATCATTAATTCCTGAGACCCAAGTTGAGTCTGCCAAAAATGCTGTTTTACCTGCATCATCCAACTCTTCACTATAACCAAATGACAATCCACCCGTAACTCCTGTCGCAACAAGCCGTCTTACGTATTGTTCACCACTACTCATCACGCCTTCAGCTCTCGCATCAATGACTGAATCTGTGACTGTCACTGCACTTGAAGAAAACACACCTGAGGTTCTTACTCCATAATAATCTATTTCTCCACTAGCGCTTTCCATACCTCGAAGTGTATTGCTTGCATAAAAATCTGAAATAGTTAGACGTTTAGGTCCGCTCATTCCAACATCTACAATATCGCTGCCATCTGTAATATGACGTCCTTCAATCACTCTCATGAGTCTGAAAGGATTATTTCTAATTAAACCCTCTACTTCTGAAACAGATCTTCCCATTCTTGCAGCAAGTTGAGTAATTAATTCCATCCGATTCACGACGGGCACTCCCCACATCGTCCCTCTCATATTAGAAACTTCAACATCTGCTTGATACTTCATACCGCCAATCTCTAATTCAGCTCTCAATGTATATCCACTGAGATTCCCTCGTCTATCCTTTAACCCTGATGTCCACTGTGCATCTGATAAAAATGCTGCCTTACCTTCAGCATTTAATTCAGTTAAAAATGCAGCATATCTATTTCTTGATACTCCTGAATATCGTACTTGCCTTGTATACATTTCTGTTCCATGAGGATCTCGATCTGTAACAATATTTTCCTCTACTGTTACCAAAGGTCGTCCAGTTGAAACATCCACTGTTCCAAAAGCATTTTCTGACTCTACACCATAAAAATCATCTACACCGTCCGCACTTGCATTCACTCGGATAGTTGTATCCACCATTAATTTTGACATATAGACCACACCATGAGCGCTGGACCCTCCAGCTGATTCCGCAACAGCACCAATATTTCTCACATCTTCCCACCGTACAGGTGATTGTCCTGAAGGAACAGGGAAAACCCGTCTTAAATCTTCTTCACGAATTTCAATTCTATTTGAACTATTGGGAGTTGTGTTAGCTTGCAGTTCTATTCTGAATTTTCCAATTCTTCCATCTCTTAATGTAATCTGAAAATAAATTATCTGAGCTGTATCTGTTTTAACATACCGACGAAGAACACCTCCTGAAGCGGTGACGGCCCTTCTAATATTTTGAGCAGTCATTTCTGCAGTTCCCTCAAGAGATTGTCCTACCGCAGCGTATTCTCCACCATTCAAAGTCCAATCCCACTGAATACTTGCGCCATCTGCTACACGTATCGGTTCTGCGTTTGCATCAATATTGGTAACGACAACATCAGAGCTGGATGTCCGCGTTGGATTTCCAAGGCCAGCAATCTGGGTTGGTGCAGGACCCGTTCCATTATCTTGTTGAACAGTTAAAGAAACAACATTTGCAGTTTGTGTAGATTTAATTCCTACTACTCTCATTCGTCCTCTTCTAGCGCGAAAAGAAGGATGATTACTGGGTTCTTCTAAAGTCAATTCAGAAGCAGCTGTTACAAGGTCTCGTCCACGCTCATCCACTAACTGATTTCTTGGAAGACGCACTCGGTACCACGAGTTAGGACGTAACCCTCGCATTAGAAAATGTTTTGTGGTTGTTTGACCAGAAGCATCAAAACGCGCATTAAAATTGACTCTCATATTGACAGGTTCGCTGCTTCCAGGGGTCATAACTTCTCCACGTGCATTGAGAACTTCATTAATGCCTTCCAAAAACACCCAGAACACAACGTCATTACCTGTTACCATAAGATCATTTGAAATATTGCGTCCCGCAGCGTTTACTGCCGTAAAAGGGAAAGCCATAACCGCATATTCTGGCATGTTTTGAGTATTACCATTACGATCTAAATCCCATGTATACCCAATAGCTCTCTCACCAGATCTACGTCCTTCTACAGGAGTTGGTGATACCACACTCAATACAAGGCCACTTCCTCCTGTCGCAGAAGTTGCTGAAAGCGCATTCGTCACAAAAGTTGGCATGCCTTCTGCGGTTTGAGTAACTTCAGCATCTACGGCTAATAAAGAAGGCGGAACACCACATGCCTCCATCAAGATTGCTCCCGCAAGACCTATAGGGGCTGCAACAGATTTAAGCAACATACCTAAAGCAAAAATGACTGAAATAAATCGACTTCCAAGAAGACCGGAATAATGACGAATCGTTGCAACTCTTTCTCTTAACCTGCGTTCATAGTTAATTGAGGCACTTGGTCTTCTTGGTTCAAGACCTTTATCTTGTAGTCTTTGAATTAAACGGAAAAAAGTTTGTTCTGTAACTTCCCCTCGCTGACCTCTCACACGAACGTCAGATTTATCTTTAAAAGAAACAATAACTTCATAATCATTTCTGTTCGCAGCAGGAATAAATTGAATTTGGTCAATCGTTCGATAAAACTCAGGATATTCGTTCCTTAATACTTGATGAAGTCGAGACAACCTGGCTTCTTCATCCAAAAATAGTGGTGGAGCTTGTCCTACAAAAACACTCAACTCTTGTAATAATTGAGTCCGTGCGGCGTCTCCTAAGTTTAAACCTTTGTCTTCTAGAGCCTCTAAGATAACTCCCCAAAATTGACTGGTAATTAAACCCCCTTCTCTATCCACTCCAAGATTTTTAAACACTGTTGTTCCATCAGAAAGACGAATTTGGACGACCCCAACTTCATTCGAACCTGCTCTTACACCATCAGGAAATAAACCATAGTTTGTAATACGCAAATAAAAAGCAGGATCATTTGCTCGAATGCTGTCTATCACTCTCTGAAGCGCAACAATAACATCATCCCCTTTTTGACCTTGAGATAAACCAGCTCCAGCCACAGAAGATGAAGATCTAGAGAAAAAATAATCATCAGCAACTACCCTTTCTAAATTAGATCTTTGACGATGTGCAGCTTCATTTTCCTGCCTTCTATGTTCTCTAGCAAAGTGAATGAACCCTGCGAATAAACCAATGCTCGCCAAAACTATTACAATAATGGCTGCCCATCGACTTGTTCCAGAAGGCGGACGTATGGATTGAGCAATTAAAGATTTTAACTCTCTTACTCTTTGAGCGAGTTTTCTTTCATAAAGTTCTTCATTTTTATTTATATCTTCCGGTGTTTTTGTGGGGCCAAAACGAACGTGTTTTACAAGTTCATCTAACTGACGATCCATACCATCTTGTGTCATGCGTCTAGCTTCAACTTCTATTCTTAATCTTGCTTTTTCTGCTTCATAATCTTTCACCGACCCCACTGCAATAGCACCTAATTTCAATTGCTTACCTTCGCTATTGGGTGCCGTAGCCTGAATCAAAGCCCATTCAAACTTGACCACAGGAACATAAATCGTTTTTCCATTTCTGAAATAGGTTTGTACCTTAACGCTGACAATAGGATCAATCTTGCTTTTGGCTTGAGCAGCCTTTTGAGCTAACTCTTCTTGAACCTCTTTCGTTTTTCCTTCTCTACGCAGCTTAAGAAGTTTTTGAACATCGTCCTCACTTAAACCTACGTATCTAGCGATGGCAGGAATATCTTGAAAAAAAGTATTCGTATTCATCCAAGGCACAGTTGCAGAGTTCACATCTGATGGAAGTTGTGGATCTTCTACTCCTACTAATGTCCCATTTTGTGCTAAAAGAGATCCACCTTTTTGACCTTCAGGTCGAGAAGCAACCTCCATGACAGACTCAACACCATGCTCTTTATTCATCTCCACAAAAATCCCTAACATCACCCAAAAATCTTCGTCAATATTCGAAACAGCATTATCCACATTCATAACATAAACAAATTTTCTATCCTGTTCAAGAAGGTCTAGCAAAGTACCACTACGAACAAGATCTGCAATCCAGTCAAAATGATTCTGAACATAAGTAATAGGTTTGCCTTCCGGATCTCTTGCTGTTTCAGCAGGATGGGCATTTGCATAAGCTAAAATTTGTTCATATTGATCAATAGTGTCTTGAAGAGTTCGACGCCCATCATCGCTCAAAGATTCTCCACCTTCAAGTCGAGCACGTGCCTTTTTTGCATCTTTCGCATAAGAACTATTTTCAATATCTGCAACAGTTGGAACACCTGCTTGCGCACCTCCTTGAGTGAATAAGCGAAGTTCTTCTGGACTCCATCCAAAATTTCCATGACGAGCTAAATAATCTCTCGCAGGTTCATCGGTATTCGGTCCAGTCATTAAAAGAGGAAGAAGACCACTGTCTCTCTCTCCCATCACTTGCATCAAAAACAGTTCAAGAAAGGTATAGGCTCTTCCATCAATGACAATAGCTGGCACTTGAGCTTTTGCAATAATTTTAGAAAGGTCTTCACGGTCTGTTTCAGGAAGAGCATCAAAAAGGGGTTTAAAACGCGGATCCGCACGCATGGCCTGTACTTTCATACGTGAAGCATCTCCACCAACCATCATGGCTGCTACAGCCTCTTTGGAATGAGCACGACCCAGAGCTTCATAGCGTGCACGATCTTCTGAAGATAATGTGCGAATATCTTTAATAAGAGAATGCTCTTGAACAGGCTGAACTCGCTCAACTTTTTTAGTTTTAAGCTTTCCGCGAAGATAGGCCTCATAGGCTGGATCTCTACCTTCTTGTCCAGTAGCTGGAGCATTTTTTTGAGCATCAAATTCAGCTGCAGCCACCAAACGACTCGAAAGAGCTTCTAATGTTAATGGTTCACCATCTTTTGCTTGAACGATCAATCCTCTTCGTTCACCATTAACAATAATTTCAACAAAATATCTTCCCCCTATTAGCTCAGGCTTGTGCACTTCAATTTGAGATTCTGCTTTACTTATCACACTAGCGATAGTTTTACTTAATTTTTCTTTCCATAGAGCCAAAAGTCTTTGCCAATCCTTATTAGATGTCACAGAAAGAAATTGGAGAACCACAATATCTAAAAGAGATGCGGCTTCAAGAGACTCTAGTTTTCTAGCAATAAGTTCTGCATCTGCACCAGCATCTCTTACCACTCCTGGATCTTGCCCCATACTTAGAGGAGCAACAACACTATGCGTCTTGGAAGAAACATCCTTTGTATGTTTTACATCTGTATTCCTAGTAACTGGGGGCTGATAACTAGGGGCTGATGCATGCGTCACTATTTCCTTTAAAAGCACATTTTCTAATTCGCTTCTCTCATCTTCCATGATGCTGCGATAAGGAGTTTTAACTTTCAGATCTGTGACTTTGGGAGTGACGATGACATAAGAGATGCCTTGTTGTTTAAGCTTTTCAGCCATGCCTTCGGTGTGAAAGCCTCCGGCGAGCAAAACTGTGGTTTGTGATTTATGGTTCAATGTGTTTTTCACCATCACTTCATCACGTTTTTCAGCCACTTCATAAAATTTCTTTAATTGAGCAATATCTTTAGAAACTTTATCTAATGTTTCTAAGCCATTCGCATCAATTTTATATTTTTTAGCTAAAGCTTGAATGCTTTCGTGAATCTTTTTCCCATCAACTTGCTTTTTACCTTCCTGATAAAGATTCCAATCGACGCGTCTCAATTCTAAACGATAGAAAGTCTCAATAAATTCTATTTTTTCTTGCAACTGATGGATTTCTTTTTCTTCCTGAGTCTTTTCTAAACTTTCACGAACTCTTGATTCCCATTGTCCAATTTCTTTCAAAAGCTGATCTTTGGCTATCGCATCAAATAATTTAACATACGAGATGTAATTTTTAAAATTCTTCTCTGTGTTAATGTTTTCTTTCTTCTCTTCTATTTTGCTTGAGAGATAAGCATAAAATTGTGCGGGTTCAATTTTTTCTAAGCGCAAATACAAACTTTGCGTCAAAAATTCGGCACGTTCTTCTTTAGACATTTTTGGAAGCAAGCGCTCCATGACTTTGGCTTGCTCTTTTTGGATTTGATTAAAATCTATAACTTTTGAGATCTTTTCAGCTTGAATGTATTGACCGATATTTTTCAAATCATCTGTATTGATTTTTTTTACTTTGCTTTGCTTTTGCAAATATTCCAAATATTCGGCTAATCCCTTTCCCCCTTTTTCATAGTCTTCACGGAATTTTGAGTATTCTTTTAACTCTAAGTTAAAAACTTTTTCTCTTAATTCTTTTAAGACTTTTTCAGCTTTCTCAAACATTCCTTCAGATTGGTCTCTTAAATTTAAAGACTTGTCATACCAGTGCACATTCTGTAAATACAATCCCATCTCTTCTGCACCTTGAATATTTAATGGCTGATCTTTCACGATCGATAAGTATTCGGCACCATTGATTTTTCCTTTTCTCATGTAATACAGGGCTAATTCTTTTTTCATCGCTGGATCAGGGAAGGAAGTCAAAAGAGACGTATCAACATTTCCGCTGGCACCTTCGACATTGACCACTTTAAGACCATGTCCTTCATGTTTCTTGAACAAATCTTCTAAAATTCTGGCTTCATTGGATTGAGCTTCAAAGTGACAGTGCATATCTTGAAGTTGAATAACAATGGGATTTCCTGCCTTACCTTGAAATTTTGATTGGATTTGACCAAATTTGGCTGGGATTTTGATGTCTTTAACACTTAGCGGAGTCTGATCTTGTGCGTTTTTAGACACACTTTTAGACTGAATTGGGTCTATTTCTAAGCCTTGAACAGGTAAACTAGTGATTAAAAAGGTAAATGCTGTAAGAAATGAGATGAATTTTCTCAAAGGTTTATTCTTGAAAGTTGACTGCCCCATGTTTATAACCTCTTTTATTTGAATAAGTTATATCATCATCAGCCACTAAAAAAGCTTTTAACATACATAATATACCACATCAAGGCTGAAATGCAAGTTTGAGACGCTTTTTTTTAAGCTGCAGTTCCTATCCACGCTTCTCTTCTTATCTCACCATCCATATCGCTTCGATCTGAAACAAGATTTAAGCTACTCTTCCTATATATACCCAACCGTAAGACATCCCCCTCTTTTACAACTTTAACCACGCTACCATCTTCAAGTCGAGCAATATCCACTCCCTTTTCCAAATCAGCAATCGACCTTGTAAGAATCATTTCCAGAGCAACTTCAAAATACTGAACAGAAATATTTCCGGCTCCAACAAAATCAATATAGAAACAATGAGATATTTGACGAAGATCTTTAACTATTTCAGCCACATCTGAACTTAATTTCAAAGTTTTACCTGCAACCTGAATCTTCCCATTCTTTTGAAGCAATATAATGCGAGATATTGTCTTTCTCACAAGTTGATGAAGCGGTTTTGATATCTTAGCATCTTGATTCATTCCTTCCAAAATAGTCAATCCATCTTGCGTACGCCCAGATTTCAAATTTTTAATAGCTTCGAAATAGGGATCGATTGATACTAACCCGCTTGTCTGTAATTCTCTTGCCGGATGAACTTCATCAAAATAAGAAATGAGTTCAACCAAAGGCATGTTTCCCATTAATCCATCAACTGTTTCATCCACTCCAAAAATGATTTGTGCTAAATCTTCAGAGCTAAAAGATTTCCCTCTCATAAAAGAAGCCATTTGAAGCAGTCCGCCTAAAACACCTTGTTCCATTGCAAGTGTTGCTTCCTCATTGTGGTGATATTCTTCTGAGCGAGCTCTTTTTCGTCTTTTTTCCTCTGCCGCTCTTACTTCAACAATCTTTCTCACTTTTTCACGTAAATCATTTAATGTCATCTCATCTGATTGAAGAGATTTAATGGTTTTTTGAATCAAATCCGCAAGAGTGCGATTATCTTCCAATCCCAATTCATCTCTATTTAAAAAATGTGCAATGCTTGTTTGCAAAAGATCCGCAATTTCATTTTCAGTAATTTCCTGTAAAAACTCTGGGACAGCTTTAACAATGCTGCTCACTAATTTTTGAGTTTGATTCTGTCTCTGTGCTTGAGCCAAACGTAATCCCAAGATATAGCGTCTAAATCTCTTAAAATTAGCCAATCTGACTCTTTCTTTAGCTACACCTCTAACATTCGAAGGGTAAAGTTCACCAACATATTCAGAGATTGTTGGTCTTCCCTTTGATATTTCTTCAGAATCAGTAGCTAGAAATTGAATCCAAACAAAATAAGTTCCCGAAGCAAAACGAGGATGTTTGCCAGTGATGTGATCAGAAAAATAAGCGTCAATCTTAGTCTTCAAAGCTGCATTTATAAGAACCACTTCTTTCTGATATTCCACATCTCTTTTAATTTGAGTCACTTCTTCTTCCTTCTTATCATCGAAAGAGTCTGCTTTATTTGTATGGCCCAATTCATGAAAAAGTCGTTCACCCAAAAGATGAATCACCACATCATGATAAGTACTATCATCCTCAAGTAGTTGACGAACAAAAGCTTCCTGTAAATAAATGACTGTTTGACCTTTTTCAACAGTACGTAAAGAATTCACAGGAATATTATTTGAAACTTTAATCACCACATTTTGATTTTCAGCTCGTGAAATGACGTCATTCCAATAACTTTCTAAAGAAGTCCCCTTCACTCTTTCCTGAACATTCTTTAAAGCTTGTTCAATGAGTAAAGCATAATGTGCTCGTCCTCTATTATCGGGAACAGCATTCCATGCAGTTTTTGAACGATTCAAAGTAACTCTATCAAAAACAACTTCTTCTATTCTTTGAGGCCATTCGAAATTAGTTTCAGAAAAAGTTAGAAAAAGAGCTGAATACTCTGCCTCATAAATGGATATTATTTCTCCTAGTGGTTTAAGATCATCATTATAAGTGTCTTTCCCCTTTTCACCGAGACGATTAAGCTCTGCTTCAAGTTTGTCGTACTCAGCACGAAGTGCTGGTAAAATAGCCTCAACACTTTCAGACTCGCTAAGCTGTTCCACCCGAGCCCTTAAAACTTCAATGTCTCCACTTATTGCATCTAAACTTCTTATAGGAGTTTCTGCAGCAGAAGACATGTCTGCAGGCGTAGCAGCTTCTGAAGCTGGTTCATCGTCGTCTTCCAGATCAGCTGAAGTTAAGTCTGCTGGTTCAGCTGCTTCAGGTTCTGGAGGAGGAGAATCTCTTCTTTCCGGTGCGGCGGGTTCTTCAGGCAGTGGTTTATCTGTTATGTTGATAGCAGCATCCCTGACAACAGGTGTAGCAGGAGCTGGTCTTTCTGCAGAGAGAGCTTGAGGCGTTGGCACTGGTTCAGGGGATTCAGGTTCAGGGCTCAACTCTTTAAGACGTTTTCTAAAAAGTTCTCGACGATTTTGAATCTCTTCTAAACCTTCTCGAATGGCTCGTTGTAAATCTTGAACTCTCGTTTGACCACTCCAATCAGAAAAAATATCTCTTAAAGCATCCCTTGCTCCTGTAAAAAGCTCTTCAGCTTTAGCCAATGATCCAAAAGACTCTGTAATGTCATCCTCTGATGCATCTTCAGGCTTTACAAGATATAAAAGAATTTTTTGAGCAGCATCAACCGGTTCAACAACATTCTTTTTAAACAAAGCTTCTTGTGCATCTTCTGGGGTTGGAGAAGATCTTGGAGTTGCTTCTGTTTGAGTTTCTGTTTTTGCCCCACCCAAATCCGCTCCTGTGACAGTTTCTACTGAAGCTCCAACTCCTGATATTGAAACATCTCCTAAAGGAGCTTTAGGTTCCGCGGGTGCCTCAGGTTCTGAAGCAGGTTTAACTTTTGCAAGACGAGCCTCCCACCTTGATCGAAGGTCCTTGATAACACCAAATCTTGCTTGAATAATAGCCCTTGCACTTTCAGCCCAAGCCCTATCAACCAATTTCATTTGTTCACCTTCATGCTGAACATCAGCAAAAACAGCTAAAACATCTTTACCTTCTGGAATTGCCTCTAACGCTGTTTCTAAATGAGCTTGTGCTACATCCAATCGACTAAGAGCTCTTCCAACCTTCTCTTCATCAGCACTTTTAATAGGGTTATCCGATCTATCAAAAATTCTCCTCTCTGCATTATTAATAAGAGTAACCACCCGTTCTTTTAACTTTTCTTCAGCTGTTTTCTCTGCAGGTTTTTCAGCTTTAACGCCTGATTTTGCTTCTGAAGATACACCTCCACCCCCAGGAATAGAAGGAGCAACTGGAGGAACAACACCCGGCTGCTTTACAGGAGGAGTAGCTTCAGGAATATCAATACCTAAGTCTTTTAAAAACTGAATATCTTTAGCCACAAAACCAAGATCTTTTAAAATTTCTTGCCTTCTTTCATTTTCTAAATTTTCCCAGAATTCATCACTTCTCTTAAAACAAAAATTCCAGACATGATAAGCAACATAAAGTACTCCCATATACTTAAGAGGTGTAAGAATTGAAGCTCCCGCATAGACTAAAGCTCCTTTTATTCCGAAAGAAGCAGCCCAACCATACAGGAACATCACTAAAGAAACTATCCATGCACCCTCTTTAACAATTTTCCAATTTGCCCATAAATTTTCTTTATTTTCTCCTAGGATATTTCTCTCTAAGTACTCTTTGAAAAACATTCTTCTAGGCGATTTTTTATCTTTATCAAAAACTTTATAATACGAAGCTGCTGGATCTCCCAATGATGAGAAAAATCTTTTTGCTATTTTGAATCGAAGTTTCCATCGATCCGATAGAGAAAACGTGGTTGCCAAAGGATCTTTCCAAAATCGTGTATGTGTGTCTCGATACATTACTCTTTCCGCCAGATCTTCTAATTTTTGGCGTTGTTCTTTACTCTTTTTATATCGTGTTCCATTCCACCACCAAGCAAACTTATATTTCAACTCAGCATAATGACGCCAAGTAAAAAATTCAGGGATCAGCTGTTTACGTTGAGTTTCTAATTGCATCCAAGTCCATTCAACCAATCTGTCCTGAAACCAAGGAGAAAAACCATACATTTTACAGAGGGATCTAACCCATGCACGCAAATGTTCTTCTTCAAATGTTATTCCCTCAAATTGACCCAACAATTTTTTAACATCTTCTTCTTTAAGTCGAGGAATCTTAGCCCCCGGTGTCGCTTTCTCCCATTTATCTCTTAATGTATTTAAACGCTCAGTCAATTGCGTCAAATGAGAAGGCTGAATTTCTTCAAAAGCAAGGACTCGTAAAACTTCTTTGATTTCCTGACGAGCTAAAAGATACGGTTTGTCCAAATAAAGACGCAAAGTATCACGCTCATCCAAATCAAATTGTTTGGCAACTTTTTTAACGCGTGTCTTAAAACCCTCTATCGTCTTTATTTGCTCAGATACACTCCCGTTAGTCGAGGACGCGTTTACTTTAACTTCTTCATCTTCTTCAGAAAGAGTTGCTTCTTTATAATTAAAAATATTTTCGGCTAACCTTTCTTCGGGGAGAATTAAAGGCTTATGAAACTCTCTAGAACGACCCTGATAGGTCGTCCACCAAACTGCCAAAGGACCAATCAGCCAGGAAAGAATGACCGGATAAGCCATTGCAAAAAGACTGAAGGGAATAATACCTGCAACAGTTAATCCAATAATGATCAAAGCCGGAATCACTGTTTTCATAAACATTTTGAAAATATTTATCTTACTCACCACAATTTCTCCAAAGAAATTATTAACCTCAGGGCCTGGCGTCCAGACCAACACCCCTTTATTAAAATAAAGTTCAGCAACTTGAATAATCATGATCGATAAAACCCAAAGGTTTAGTAAGAGGGTTAGCGTACTCCAAAAAACCAATCCAATACCTGATTTAATAATTTGTAAAATATCTCGACCCAATTTTGTGAAACTTAAGAATAAAATAATGGGAATAATATAGGGAACAGATGCGATTAAAAAAGCCCATGGAGAAACAAGCAAAAATGTTGAACCAGACCCGAAGACAAGACCATTTAAAATAATTAATAAATGAGCTATCTTAGGACCTAGAATGGGTAGTAATTTTACACTCGCACCGGCAAAAGCAATAGCAGATTTCATGACAATTCCCCATTTACCAATAAATAAACTACCCACTGCCAAACCTGCCCCGATAGACCCTAAAAACGTCACTGTATTGCGTATTCCTTTCCACCAAAACTCTTTCCTCGTTCTTGAGGGTTCTTTCCAAATGCGAATTGCAATAGGACGAATCACATAAGTCACACCTAAAAGCATTAAAAATACCACTGTATAAAGCCAATTGGATAAAACAGCTCTTGAAAGTTCTCGCGTCCCGGGGGTAACAGCACTGATCGCAGATGCCCCTGTCCAAAGAAGGAAAAGAGGATCATTAACAATTCCCTGAAGGTTAAACCAAGTCACCAAATGTCCAATCCTCGGCTCATGCTCTTCTTTAATAATTGCCTCGGCTGCCTTTTTGACACCCCCTGGTTTCCACACCCCTTCCGCAAGATTTTTAGAAACCTTCCAAAGTGGATTCACAATTTCTTGAATCAGAAAATCTCCAAATCTCCATCTCACAATTCTAGCTAACATGAATAAGAAACTTGCGGGAGCATCTTCTGCATATCTTCCCAAATATTGCCAACTGTTAATAATTAAAGTCGCCTTACCTCCAACGCCTTCTGTGTGATCATGACTTAACTGATTCGCACGCGTAAAAGTTTTGATGATAATATTGTTGATCGCTCTATGAATGCTCCAACTCCCTTTTCCAAAAGAGGTAAATAAAGGTTTCCCATTTCTCTTAAAAATGCGAGCAACAATTTCAACGGTGCTAAACAAACGTTCCCCTGCTGTTTGCTGTCCTGTTGCAAAGGTGTTTTCCCCTTTGTTTAAGTTAACAATGGTAGGAACAAAAAGAGTAAAATTGTTTCCTAATTCTTGCTCTGCAGCCATGACAGAAGAAAGATAAACATGTGTGCCAGGCAAATAAGTATCTCCCCCGTCCATTTGATGAGCAAACTGAACACATCGATCTGGTTCTACTTGTTCATCTAATAAATCTACAATTTTATTTCCATCCGAATCATAGAGATAGAAAAGTCCACTTCCCGGCTGACCTTCTTTCCCCATCAGAATGTCTTGTGAACGATGTAAAATCTCAAAGAGATCTCGCTTCAGTTTTGAGTCTTTAACGCCATTCAAATCTAATTCTGAAGCCTTGTTTAAACCCTTAAATTTTTCTGTCAATTCACCTTTTACATTAATGTATTTTGCATCTATCAAAGCTTGCCATAAAGAATCAAGATTCATCCCTTTTAAATCCAAATAAGCTAAATCGGTTTTCTTAACTCTTTTAGCATCCCTTGTAATAAGGCGAGTACTCTCATCCTCTTTACTTTTTAATGCTCCAAAATCATTTTTGGCTGCTACTCTGATCCACTTTTGAACCCATTGCCCATCTTTTTGAATGACTGTTCTATAGGCTAAACCTCCGACCTCAACATTGTCAAAAATATCTCCCCTTGCTTGTGCTTCTGCTAACTCTGTTTGAGTAAAAACATGAAAACCATCTTTTTCATTTACCAAAAAACCATGTTGTACTGTATCACCTACTTTTTTCTTCACGACGACTCGGCCTGGAAACTCCTTATCTTCCCATGCAGCCATTTCTTCAGGCTTAATATTGATAAAATAATGCGTCTCATCTCCTGTTTTTCCTCGATGCAAATGATAAGAGGCCCCGTAATCTCCTTGTTGACCAATTCGTTGAATTCTTATTTTGGCAAACATGCTAAGAAAGTGATCTCGTTGATCGTTAGGAGAGAGACTAGAAAAATCTTTTATTTCTAAAACAGCGTCTAGGACTTCTTCAAGCTCTTGCGCTGAAATATGATTATATAAATGCTTACTCCAAATATTTCTTAGAGCCTCTTGAATATTACTGACTTCTTTTATTTCATCTGCAAAAGCTTTTTCTGTTAATAACTTTCCCCATTCTGCTTTAAAATGGGTAGCTGCTTTCTGTAAAGCATCTTGCTCTACTTTAATCATCTGAATCAAAGGATCTTGCCGTCTAAGATCAGCTCCATCAAATTCACCTCGAACATAGGTATTACCATCTGACACTAGTTTCCCTTGAGATGCCCATTGCAAAATTCTAAAAATTTCATCTTTATGCTCTTCAAATTCACGAGTATTAAATTTAGAATCGTTGAATTTTATATCAGCAGGTTTTTTTAAGACCTTAAAGCTCTTTTGAACGATCCCATTTTCTAAATAACCACTTTTTGTTAAATCAATCAAAAGCTCTTTAATATCCTGATCGTCCAATCCCATTGATTCAAAATTATCTTTAGTAAGAACAATTTCTTCCACCAAGAAAAATCCCTTGCCACTGCTGACATTCCATTTCCCAGCTGTTTTTTTGTCTTCTTTAAAGATTAATGTCCCTTTTTCATCAATGAGAACACACTTCCCCTCTCCAGCATCTTTGACAGGTTTAGAAATTTTTTTCAAATCATCTCTCGTTGCAACTCTAAAAGGTCCGATTTTTCTTCTATTGTTTTTATTCGTTTCATCTTCCTTATCAAGGTAAACAACAAAAAATCCAGGGGGATTTTTGAGATTTCCAGCATCATCCTTTTCTATTTCTAAAATAAATTCACGCGGGGCAAGTGTATCAATGATAATTTTTCCACCTTCTTTCCACTCTTCACATTCATATTTTCCTTTAATAATAGGAACTTCCATGTATTTAACAACATCACCTGAAGGTGATATAAAATCCCCTTCGGCCAAATGTCTTCCATTTTCTGTTTCTTTGTATTCATTGACACTGACAACCTTATAACTAAGCTTTCCTTCTTTTTCGTGAGCTTGAAAAGTCTGATCTAAAATCCGAACTTTTTCTTTTACACGTGTTACGTTTCGTCTTTCTCCTTCACCTTCAATTTTATATAAATCGTAAATAAATCCTAAACTATGCGCACCTTTTCTAGAGAAGATAGCACCCTTCTTACCATTTGTTAGAAATGCATGATCCTCTAAAAATCTCGTATTCCCTTCGAAATCAATGTAAAGTTTATAGTCATTGCCATTCTCATCCTTAAAGGTTAACCGATCGATCGTATCTTCTTGTCCCATGACAAAAGACGCATCTTTATCAAGATCCTTTAAAACCTTTAAAGGTTCCCCTGTATTAAAATCGATGAGTTTTCCATTTTTAAATTCAAAATCTAAAGTTGAAGCAATTTTATCTCCTCGGGTTACCCGACCATCTTGTAAGTTAACTGGATAAAGCTCCCCTTCTAAAATTTCATAACTGGGCGTCTTTTCTCCATCTTTATAGAGATACCAATGATTTTCGAAATGAACATCATCATTGATCACTTTGCCATTTACTTTTAAGACTCTTCTTTCTCTCAAACCATATCGATTGAGAGGATCAAATTTTAAAAGCTCACATTTGCGACCATGAACATCAAAGGTAACGCCTTCAAGTTTCTCTCTCTTGTCCAAAACATCGGCGGTATAACAAGTAGGATGTTCATGCTTAAGTTGCATCAATAGGAAATCATCATACATAGATCCCCATTTTTTACCAAAACGAACCTTATCTTCAGGAACCTCTGCATTTTTTCGATTCCGATGTTCCCAAATCACACGATCATCACCAACTTTATCCATAAATTCTTCGATCAAAGCCAATTCAGATCCAACTACATTATTGTCAGGAGATTGATTGAAGATGACCAATTTTTGATGATCGCGAGGGTCTGGTATTTCAAGATTTTCTCCATCCTGCAAAGCCAGGATTCTTGTTCTTAACCTACGATTAATCGAAAAAAGAGATACATCTTCTTTTTTTGTTCCATCAGGGCAAATCATGTCAAATTTCTTTTGATCTCCATCCACGCGACAAACGATTTGCACCTTTGAAACATTGTTCCAAAAATCCTCAAATAAAGAGTGAACTGCTTCATTAGATACTTTCACACTGTTGGGCAAATAAGGTAAATACACCATGGAATTATACTTCATCGGCACACGGCGATGCTTTTCCAACCAGGGATGAAGAGGAGGACCATCTCGTTTCATGACAATATCTAGCCAGACAAGGGAAACATACGCAATGGACCAAAAAAGAATGGTAGCAGCTCCTGTCATCAAAGCTGTTAGTAAAGGACTTGAAGCAATCAAAAAAGACACCATCACACCATAAAGAATGGCAAAGAAAAACATGAATGAGCGATGCACCAAGAAATACAAATCTATTCTTAACTCACTCCACAGAAAATCCTTTTCTCCTTCTTTTTTAATTTCCGCCTGAAAACTTTTTAAGATTTTATAAACAGTTTCTTTGCCTTGAGCTGTATAACCCGTAAGGTCTAAATCAGCATGAGACTCCACGCTTTGTTGAAATTTTTTACTTAAATGACCTTTTTTATCTAAGTAACCTGCTTTTTTTAAATCTTCAAAAATATCATTGCCTGATTTTTCCAATCCTGAAAATTTGTCTGGGGTAAGTTTTGCACTCGATTCTCGGATGCTTCTTTTCACAAAAAAGAAACCATACTTAATCACATCAAAAATAAACCTCTGATATCCTCCAGCAAAATAAAGCACCATCGCCATAATAATGGCAAAAGTAACCAAATGAGCCAACGCAACCACACCTAATCCTAGAGTCGCACCCATACTTACCCCTAAAATCTTGGTCAACAAAAAGAGAACCAGAGGAGGAATCGCAGGAGGAAATACTATTCTCGCAAACAGATCCCGTCGAGCAATAGCTCGAGTAATAACCCAATGCAAGGGAGCCACAATAAAAGAAGGAAGAAAAAGATTCAATACTCGAGCAACAGGACCAATCGTATAGGCCTTTCCCTTAAGGCGCTCTTTATCATAGTGAGCAAAACCCCAACGCACGCCTACATAAATTAGAATGACAAAAGCAAAAATGCCTATAAGAGGTAAAATCCCTGATCCAATCCCACTCAACAATGTTTTAACTGCATAGAGAACCATTTGCAAACCACTTCCAGAAACAGAAGGAGGAAGTATATCAAAGCGAACACTTAAAAATTTAAAAACGCTGACAAAGGTTCCTGGAGCAACCAATAAATCAAAAAGTTGCAGTCCTCCATAAACCAATAATAACTGTATGGCGACTTTAAAAAGACCGAATACAAACCGTGCAAGTAATTTAACTTTAGAATTTTTCGCAAAGCTTGACAACCCACTTAAGGCGCCTGTAATTAAAGAAGATAAACCAAGACCCAACCATATTTTCTTTATTGTCGCCTTACTAAAAACATACGCCTTCTCAAATCTTTCTGATGCCTGCCGCTCATGCATTTTTCTAAAATAGGTTTCTATCGCGTCATTCACCCGTTGAATCAAAAGCCGTCTTTCCATACGAGCCAAAACATCAAAACCTAAGGATTCCAAACGATTGTCAGAGGCTCTATCATATTGACCATGATGATCAATATCAGCTAAAAGGTCTTGTTCCCATCCTTTAAATACAAAATACATGAGAACTTGATCTGTTAATTCTTCGTTTGTCACATTTTTAAATTCTCTACTAATTCTATCAAAAGCCTCGCGCCCCCCTCCTAATCCATTTTTAATAAACAATATTTGATCTATGGCACGATGAAGAGAAGCAAGAGTCACATTTTGACGAACCATATGTCGAGTAATGATATCAATCAACCGATCCATTTGTTCTGACGTAATTCCTAAATTTAAACCTGAACGTTCTAATTCCATCTCGACACCCAAACGAACATTCAGACGAGCTGCTTCTCGAGCCATAAAATTAACCCAATGATCGATTTTAGAAGCATTCTGTCCCAAATCTAAAAATGAAAATTGTGGATCTGTTGTAATCTTTCCACGAAAAGCTTCTTTGATTTGAGTTAATTTTATCCCAGGCCGAAAAGCCTGCCCTTGAATCAAATCTGAAATGAGACGTACTTGATATTCTGTAAGTCTAGTCATGCCTGACAATCTTTCGACTTGAGCATCACTTTGGACGCTAGATTCTAAACTTCTCTGACGGGCTCGAGTTTGAATGACTTGTGAAGCAAGAAATTGAGCAAGTTCAGTTTCAACATTGGGAACTGCTTGTCCATTTCTAGCAAGTCCCAATCTCTGAACTTGGATTCTCATCTGAACGACTAGATTTTCTCTATGACTTGGATTTGCACGTTCTCTTAGAAATCTAATAAAAACTTCTTTTTGGCCAGAAGCAAAATTTAAATTTAATTTTTCTAATTCTACATCTACAGCTAATTCAATGAGACGTGGATCACGCAAAGCTTGATACATCATAAAATCAACCCAATGGTTGATTTTTGCAGAATCGTCTCCTAAATGCATGAACGCAAATGTATTTGGTCTAATACCCTGAGTAAACGCTTGCCTCATTTGCGCAGGGGTTGTTGCATTCATTGCAGCCTGCTCAACTTGGGCATGAATAAGATCTGTAATTGTTCTAACCTGATCACGGGTAGGTCGTTCTGCTACCACTTCTTGAGTGATGAGTTCAGATCTTACGGCATCTTCTATTTCTTCCTGTAAATGAGTCCCATCTGACCTTATTTCAATAACACGCAATGCCAAAGCGCGAGCTAAAGTCTCTTTTCTTTCATCACTCATAGATCCTTGAGTTACTGTTAGAGAAGAACCGAATGATTGTAAAATCTCCCTTTCTTCATTTCGTTCTTCATCGAACGAAGCTGAAGTTCTAACAGCATTAGCAAGAGCTTCAATTTGTTGAGTTGCAGTTAAAATAGAGTTCCCAGCAAGTGTAATCCCTCTAAAAGTAGATTCACTCAGCTTGTTACGAATGATATCTGAAATTGTTCCTAATGTTTGAACAATATCTGCATGTTGAGGAGGAGTATAAGGTTCTGCAATCATGCCTAAATCAAGCAACCGATCTGCCATAAAAAGATTACGTCTCATATCTACAACAATTCCAAGACGTGTTTCTTCTTGCACCAACAAATCCACCAGACGCATCAAATCTTGAGTGTCTCCAAAAGATAATCCTTCTCGCAAAACAGATCCCGCAATGACATCTGCAGAAGAAAATTCCATTTGTCTTCCCTGATCTGTCGGCCAATGTCGATCTCTCCACGTGTGATACACCCACATTCTATAAGCGTAGGTACGCATCACATCTACTAAAGGCATTCCTTCATCTGTCATTTTCCCGACAAAGAAACTTACATCTCCAAATTCCGACCAAAGATATCCTTCTAAGCTTAACTGGCGCACATCAGGGTTATAAATTTGTTCCATACTCAATTCTATTCCAAAAGCTTCCTGAATTTTTATTTTAAGTCTTTCTCTTAGAGCCGTTCGTGCTGCATTTTCACCTTCGCCAGGCAAAAGACGTTCTACATCAGGATTAAGAATAGGGCGACCAATAAGCTCGCTCCCAAATGTTACTCCCCTTCCGTACCTAGGAACATATCTTAAAGCTTGGAGCATACGCGTAATTTCATCCAAATGATTCGCCATCTGACGATCTGCATTTGACCAATCTTCGGGATGATCCCATCTTATTTGCCCCACCACCGATTCAACACGTTGAATAAGTGTTTGAGCTTGTGCAGTTCCCAGCACTTGAGAAATGAAATAAAGCGAAGCTACTCTTGAACGATTCTGAAAGAAAGTGTGAATCTCAGATGCACGATCTCCCCGATCAATCATGTGCTGAATTTCATCAAGATCTCCTTGATCCAGCATAAAGCCTGTGACAGGATCTTTCCCAAGCCCAGGCCAAAGATGATTTAAAGCAGGGACACGGTCTTGACGGGGCAAAGAGAAAATCCGAACAAGCTGCGTATCCAGTGTATCTCTGTTCGCATTTTCTCCCATGATACTTGTTCTCATCTCCCGAGCTCTTTCCCTTTGCTGCCGATCTAAGCGTAATCTATATTCTCTTTTCACTTGAGCTCGATGTTCAAACCAATCTTGCCCATGTCTTCTTGCATACACATCATCCAAAAAAAGTCGTGTATTTCTAACAACTGAAGACCCCCTAGAAACAGAAGGATCTAAAACATCTCTCAAAGAAATATCTGAATGTCCTTGTTGAGTCACACGTTCTTGATAGATAGGATCTGCAAAAATCAAAGCTACAAAACTTGACACATCTGTATCTCTTTTAACGACCAGTTTCATTTGATAAAGAATCTCTGCTTCAATTTCCCAAGCATTCAATCCTTGCTGCCGAAGACCTGTTGTTAATGAATTTCTTAAGTCTTTTTCCATTCTAACAAGTCGGACAATTTCAGCAGGCGTAGGGAAATGGCCATCAGTGATTTTCACTTGAATAAAGTATCGCCGAAGTTGAACTGAAGTAATGGGAACCCCTTCTATCTGGTTTTGAATTAAATTTCCTTCTGAATCTATATAACGTCTCCATTCAGGGCTTTTCACCCAAACTTCACGAAGCTCAGAGAAAAAATAAGCCCTCATAATACCAACAGCATTCCCGGGAGTTCTTTCTAATTTGTTATAGGCATACATCATTTCGTTAAAATAAGTCAGCGTATAGCCCATA
The DNA here is from genome assembly GCA_964640155.1 of uncultured bacterium. Taxonomy (GTDB): domain Bacteria; phylum Auribacterota; class JACPWU01; order JACPWU01; family JACPWU01; genus CAZXEQ01. The sequence goes on from CAZXEQ010000001.1 coordinate 28,158, forward strand.
TGAGTTTGAAGATTAGTTTGAACGTCTCGTATCCAATCAAAAAAGCGATCTACATCAGTCTCATCCCAATTTCTATCTTCCACCGCTTTTTCAAATTCAGAAAGCTCTGTAGGAGTGAGGGAAGCCCATTGAGCATTTTCAAGACCTTGAATCTCACGGTTAAGTCTTGCGATTGAATCAGCATTCCCCTGAGCAGCCTGTATTTGTTGTCTCAAATCTGAAATTCTGTGATTTCGCCAATCATGAAAAGCTTGAATGCTCTCTCTTTGTTTCATTAAAATATAGGCACGCATTCTAAAATTTTCACCCATTTGATAGATAGAATCACTGCCTTGTTCTACCCACATACGAGCTACTCCCATCTCACCCTCTGGAGGATCTTCAGAAACCCATAAATGGCGTTCTCGTCTGGGAGAGAGTCTGCCCGAAGATAAATCTGTATCTTGTATATTTGGATCTATATTCCCACAAGCCCAGTGATAGGCTCGATAACTGGCTCTAATATAAGTATCGCTCTTAAAATGTTCATATATTTCCCACGGTTCTCTACGATTATCCGTAAAAGTTCTTGCAAAGTATTGAATTTCATCATTGGTTAATTGAACATTATGTGCGGCTAACTCTCGAGAAACTAAAAGCTGCCTAATAATCACCACCATTGCATAACCTTCTGGCCCTCGACTGCCCATCAGATCAATAATGGCTCGAGCCGCACTTTCATTTCCAACAATCACATTTACAGCTCTTGCATCTCTTCTTAAAATGGCTTCGAGTAATATTCGAGTTCTTACGTGAGGACCCTCACTTGGATGTACACCCCGAGCAACGTCTGCCCTAGCACGGACTACATCTTCTGAATGAGCTGCATCAATCAAGTTTTCAATCCCTTGAAAATCAACTCTATTCATTAAAGTTACCAGCTTTTCAAGGACAGTTGTTGCTGTCACTTGATTTCCCATACCATCTTGATTAACACGTCTTAAAGTTTGTCCATCCAAAATAGTACCTAGCACTTGATTGAGATGATCTCTATCAGATACAGCTAATGCATTAGTAGCATCTTGTATTGTTTGACTCATTCCCCTTAAAAGTCTATCTCTTGACTCATGAGAAGAACGCATGACTCTGGAAATATTTGTTAAAAATCGCTTCATATAAGAATCTCCTTGCGGAGTATCTTCTATAGAACAACCATCCTTATACATTTGTTCCAAAAAGGCTCGCGTAGCCCCTTCTGTTGCCATACTCTCCCAAAAGAGCTGTTCCCTAGGATCTTCTGCTTCCGACTGAAGTCTTCGAACAATATCTAAATAAATATTCCAGTGCCTAAAACTTTGAAGTAATCCTCTTTCTCCTCTAACACCTGATCCCTCTTTCCAGAAATCTTCTATTCTTGAGAGAAGAGTAAATCGTATATCTTTGATCTCTCTGGCTGTAAGAGTTTCTCTAGGCTCATGCTTAAATTCTATAATTTGTTCAATAACAGCTTCAGACCCTGAAATTCGTCGCCCCATTTGACGTATTTCCTCATCTGATTTATCCTGAAAAACAATATATCGAACCATATTAGCTGCGGTTGCCCTATCGCCTTTACTTATCAAAAATTGAATAAAATTAATAATAACCGTATCATCCGTTAAAGCACGTCTAGCCGTTTCCAAAAAATCTGTCATTTCGACATCGGGCATATTGTGAACAATCTGACGATCAGCAAAATAAAAAAGAGTTCCCATTTCCTCTTGATTATTGTCATCGATACTGCCAGATACTGAAATACCCATTGCTCTCATAAAGCCACTCATTGCATCATTTCTATGAAGTGCTTGCATTTTTTCAAAAACTGCTCTGAACTGTTCTGGACGTGCATCAACCGATTCTGCTAGACGAACCCAAGAAGATAAAGCGCCTATATCCCGCGAAGAATCCAAATCTAAATGACCATACAGGACTTCCACAGCACTTCGAAAACGTTCAAGTTTATCTAACCAGGCACTTAGCTTTCTGGCTAAATCTTCAGGAGTATCATTGGCATCTTTTAAATAATTCAAAGCAAAGTTTGCCCAAGCCACATCCCGAGCCATCGAAACACTTTCTCTTGAGAGCTGCATAACAGCATTTGCCTGAGCAATATTTCCCAATGCTCTCCAATAAGCAAGACGAGCCGTATCTCTTACTCTTATCTGCCCATGATAAAAACGATTTACGCGTGAATGAATAGCGCTTACCACCTCTCCTAAAGTCTCGATTGAAACCCCCTGAGGGCGAGATCGTACATACGTATCCCAAACCGTCAAGTACCCCTGAGAAGCATAATTCTCATTAAATTGACGTGATGCTCCTGTCACTTGACTATAAAAACCAGCCAAAGGACCTCTCATCGCATTTCGACCTTGACTTCTCTCCCCATCTGAAACCTTTTGAAATTCTGCATTAAAAACTCTTTGTCTAAAAAGTCTGTCATGATAAGCCAATCTTCTTAAATCTCTTATCGTTGGATCAACGTTTGCAGCTTCCGCAGGTTGTAAAACGGGAGAAAGCATCGCCCCTTGAGGAAAACCTTCTGTCACAGAACGTCTATGAGCAACATTTGAAATTCCCCTAAAAAGAAGGGAATCATGTTCAATGTGCTCTCGTAAAGCAGCATCTGCCATAGGATGCTGCATTAAAAAAAGAGCATAATAACTAGCAAGACCTAAAAACTTTAAATTAACTCCCGCCCCAATATCACGATTAGAAAAAAGATCTAGAGTTTCCATAGGAATTAAGGCTTCAAAAGAATTGGCCAAAAAATCTGGAAGAGGACTCCCTGATAACGCCCCACTTCTTAAAAGAGGAATGACCCGATGAATATTTGAAAAATAGGTTTGCATATCAGACGCAGACATATTCCTAGACCGAGCATAGCGATCAAAAACAAGAGTCCAATCATTTAAATTCATGACTCTGCCATCACCCACAGCAGCTCCTAAACTATTCAAAACCCCAGAAACCGCACCTCCTGAAACTAAAGATGGAGAACCTCTCATATGTCGAACATGAGGTCTTAAGCTAAAATCCCTTAAAAGACTTAACAAAGATCTTACTTCTGTGCGTGTCGCAGCTTGTCGACGTGCATAATCACGCTCTAGTTCTGCCAATCTTCTTTCTCGAATTCTTGAATCATCTTCTCTTCTTGCTTCTCGTTCATGCCATTCATCTTCAATAGCGCGTTCTCTGGCCGCTTCTCTAGATCTCCATCGTTCAACAGACAAAGCACGATCCGAACGTCGTCGCTCAGCATCTTGTCGTGCTAATTCATTATGTTGTTCAACATTCCAAAAGGGAAAAGCATGACCATCCCATCCCGTACCAGATCTTGCTGTCAAATCGACTCTTTCATAATCCTCCTCAGGAACAACAACCGCTTGAGGAAGCTGAAGACGTGATTGACTGAGAGCCTCTAAAATTTGTCGTCCTCTTTCTAAAGTAGTTTGTCCCGATCTTAGATGAAGGTGAGGATTTGGACGAGGGGCAGGAATTTCAACATGTTGATCTCGTCGAACTTGTGCCCTTAAAACAGGATCTAATGCTTGACCCAATTCAGCCATTGTATGAATTGGATTTCTCCGATTTGGAAGATGAGTCTGTACTTGCGCTCTAAAAGCCGGGTCGGAAAGCGTATGATCTACATAATCTCCAGGATTTGCTCCTAAAGCTTGAGCTAAAGCGAGCAAACCCATCGCATCATTCAATGCAACTGTTCTTCCAACAACTTCACTTCTTTCTAAATTGACTGCATCTACCCAGCCCAAATTAGTATGATAAGCAGGCAGCTGCGCTTGAGTTGCCCCATGATCCGCTGTGGCCTCTTGAGCCTCATGACCAGGATAACGTACTCTTAAAGTCTGAAGACTTGTAGTTACATCCGTATATGAAGCAACAAAAGGTAAAGCTAAAAATGCAGCATGGGGTGTAAAAACAGTTTCATAAGAAGGATCCCAATTACGAACCATTCTTAATTCGCGAAGACCTAATTCACCTGCATAATCTCCACGATTATTAACAAGAGATGCAGAATGTGCTGCCATCATTCCTTGACGTAAACTGACTTGATGTAAAATTAGAAAAATATCGTTCTTCTTGCTGGTGTAAGCTGCACCCAACTGCAGGTCATCAGCGGAATCTAAAGTTCGAACCGAATCTAAAACACGCCCATCGTTATCAATATAGTGGCCATTATCTCTTAAATCTGCCCAGAGACCCTGTGTATTCAAACCTAATCCTTCAAAACTAGATGGATCCAATCTACTTCCTCTATCCACTCTCAACTGAGCTTCTCCCTGTAGCAAACTACGATACGCAGACGCATTTTCATCTACATTTGTAAGTAAAGGAGGAATACCTATTTGAAAACTTGCACCAAAAAAACTCATTGGAGCAACTAAACCAGGCCGTGGATTATAAACTCGTACACGCAAATCTGTAAGTCGCTCCATAGGCATTTCCCCCATCGCCACACCTAATAGTGTCGTCAAAGTAGCTTCACTTCCAAACTCACCCCCGAAAAGATTAAGATTAATATGATTAATCGGAGATGATGCAGGAGCTCCCAAAAATCGAAAAGCCCTTTGAGGAGGAAAAGGTTGACTCAAATCATCTAATGCTGGCGTCAAAACTAAAGCTAAATACTGACTATTAGGATCTTGAGGATCATGATACTGTCGATCTAAAAAGACACTCAAATCCTGAGGGGGTTGAATGACTCTGCCCTCTCGGGTCTCTCCAAAAATAATTCTATCAATGATCTGTAAAATAGCACGACCCTGCAAACTTTGATCACGCAGATAAGCACCTCTGAGCGCAATTAAGGAACCTCTTAAATTCCCATTATCAATGCTAGAAATCCAGCTTTCAGCAGGTTGCAATCTCTGCTGAGGAAGTCTAGAATTTTTTGGGAAATATGCCGCATAGAAGAATCCTCTATGTCTTGGGAGTGTAGATAAGGTTTGTAAGGTACGTAGAGTAAGATCTCTAGCAAGATCTAAATCTAAAACTCCTAAATCACGTAATACCGCAATACTGACAAGATAAAAACCAATATTGGTAATACGATGAATAGGGTTGGTTGGAACCAGGCCATTACCTCGAATAGCTGCGGTGTCATAAATCAAACCTGTCTCAGGGTCAACTTTGCGACGCATGGACTCCCATGTGGACAACAAAGAATTTCCTAGTTCTCTTTCGTCCGGTTGTAAACCGATTGACGCTCCAGTCACACGCGGCCGAACTGCAGTGCCAGAGTCAGGCCTAGGTTGAGCATAAGCTGTAGGAATAAGAACATCACTGATTCTATCCCATAAAGTAGGCGAAGTCGTCGTACTCATTCTTACTCCCCATCCACCTGAAGGGAGTGGAGACAGAGAAACGGGGAAACCTCCTTGAACTCTTGTGCCACTTGTTTCTGTACTAGAATCAGATAGTAGTGCGCCTAAAGAAACTCTCTCTGTTGTTAAAGGAGCGATTGAAGGCAATGTGTTTGATTCAGCTCTTGGTAAAGCTGTTTGGGATGACAACATTAAATTCCAACGCGTTTGAAAAGCAGCAATATCCTCTGGAGAGAATTGAGTTTCTTCAAAAATTTGAATAATTTGTCTTCTAATGTCTACTAATTCATCTTCAGAAAAATGTCTTCCTCTTAAGCTTTCTAATAATGAATTTAATCTTGTTCTAGCACGCATTAACCGGACCAACGTTTCTTGAGATGGTGCAGGCGTTATTTCAGGTCCATGTGCTGCTTGCTGAGAAGTCGTAGCTCTTTGTCTTGCAGCTTCTCGCCTTTGCCTTCTTAAATCTGTCCTCAAAGATCGAATACTCTCATCTAATTTTGCCAATTCTCCTTGCAATAAAACTTGCTCTTGACGGATTTCATCCAAAGACCTTTCAGAAGTTGAAGTCGCGACATTCCCTGATCGTTCTTCAGCATGCTCAACCAGTCTTTCCAAAGAAATACCCAAAGGTAAAAGATATGCTTTTAAAACCTCTCTTTTTTGAGAAAAATCAGAAAGAGCAGAAAGAAAAACACTTAATGCTTCTTGATATCGAGTATAAGTCATAATCCATTGTCCTGCTCCAACGGTACTTGTTGTTTCTTCCGCTGTATAGGATTCTCGAAATTGTCTCCAAGCTGTTTTCTGAGCTTCAAAATATCTTTGAGCTTCAATCACCCTTAAAACAGAATCTTGAAAATCTTGAATTTTTGCTTCCAATTCAAGCCCCATCTCCCGACGACGTTCACGTAACTCAGATTCAGCTCCCGCTAAACGAATACGCGCAATTCTTCTTTCAGAAGAAATACGGCCTCCTTCATACAAGGCAAAAGTCCATTCAGCTCCTGCCCCTACGGCCCCTGACAAAAGTTCTAGCCCCGACCCTCTCAAATTCAAACTTCCTAAATGGTGAAAAATTGGAGTTGTAACATCAAATTCTGCGCCTTCCACATGATGAACTTCCGGTAATACGGCACGGTTCAAAGGACTGTTCGCAGCATTTGGATTTGAAAAGAGACTTCTAAGTCGTGCATCTACCCATGAATCAAAACCAACTTGATCTCTTAACCATGCTGGCACTTGATCATTTAATTGTGCTGTAGGAGGGAAATCCACATCTCTTCCCAACAAGACTCTCAAGCGTTCTTCAGCCATGGCCACAGGATGCTCAGCCAATAAAAGTCTCTGAGTTGCTTCTAATCGCTGAGCATCGTTAGAGTCTCTCAATGTTGTTGATCCTGAAACAGCAGCTTGTTCAGTATATCTTCTTTGAACTGTGCTTATGAATTCTTGAACAGTCGCTTGATCAGAGCGACGAATTTCTTCAACTCTTCTTGCTAAAAGCAAATCATGATAAGCCTGCATTAACTCAAGTGTTGCGCGAACTCTTTCTCTTTGAAAAGAAGCTTGAGCCTCATCTAAACGATGCTGAGCTGCTCCAATAGAACGAAAATTTGACCATTGAAGATTCAATGTCGCTTCACCCGTGACAGCTTGATTAAATCCTGCACGAAGATAATCCTGTGCGGGAGCAGGAGAAATGGATCCAATATTTGTACTGATTAAACCTGCAGAAGTCCTCATAGTTAAAGGTTCTCTAACTTGATTTGTTACAGCATCAATTACGCCCTGTCTTGCTTCTTCAACACGGTGATGAGCCCTCTGAATTGAAGGTAAAGCATTGGGTCCTTCAGGATCCAATGCCATTGCCAAAACTCTCTCAAAACTCAAAATCTGTGGAGAACGAGTAGGCGTAGGTCTTTGTACATTTACTCTTAATGCTTCTTGCCAATCTCTAGAATAATGACTTCTCTCTTCACCATAATGCATTAATATTCTCACAGCTGATCGAAAACTTCGTACAGCTCTATCTAATCTTTGTAAGGCTTCTACTTCTTGAACCCGATCTTCCAAGACTGTTCCTTCATGAACATTGGGGTCCATATTTGCAACAACATTAGGATCGAACTCTTGACCTGTCATGCGCAAGTGAAGCTGTAAAGCTTGTCGAATTCTCACAAGATCCGCTTGAATTTCTCTAATCTGATTCAAACTTTGTTCATAATTTCTATGAGCAGCCGATAAATCTTGTTCCTTTTGCCGTAAATACACAGCTCTTTCTGTTTGGGCATCTTCCATGGCTTGTTCGGCCCGACGCTGAACAGCATCTCTTGAACTTCCTCCAAATCGACCTGTTAAAGTGAGCATCACTTCCCATCCTGGAATTGGAGAAGGCGTAGGAGAGGGTGGCTGAAGAGAAAGAGGATTTTCAGGATTTGATGCTAAAACCCGATCAGGTCGGTCTACAAACCCACGTCCTCTTAAATCAAATTCAATGGGACGAAGACTCCCCGCAACGGATGACAAGCGACGATTTCTTGCAACATCAGCCTCTAAAACCCTTAAACGCGCTGAACCATCATAACCTGTCGATAATTCAAGTAAGTCTCCTGATGGAATTTGTAATGCATTAATCATCTCATCGGTGACTTGACCCATCCCCATCAAATGAAGAATTTCTATTTTGATTTGACGCAATTGCGTCTCTGCTCGGGTCTTTTCAGCTTCTGCTCGTCTTAAAGCCTGCTCTTGCCCTTGTATGACCAGACTTCCATATAAATTCGTATGGGCATTCATATACTGAACAAAGGGTCGTCTAAAATTGATTTCTTGATCTAACTTTGCTATATCTTCCTGTAAATCTTGATACCTTAAAAATTTATCCGATAAAGATTCAATCACATGGCTGCGCTCTTGATCAATTTGAGCTCGAATATGCGACTCTAAAACTTCAGCGGCATCAATTTCTTCTTGAGTAGCACCTAACCAAGGAAGCATCCCTGTAATAGCAACACCCGCACCTAAATTAGAAAAAATGCCTTGTTCAGAAAAAGTCCGATCAGGAGAGAAAAAATCATGTCCAGAATCTGCAGCATGAAAAGTGTAGTAAACTTGAGCTCTCGCAAAAATACTCAACTGTGGCCTACGGCTAGCACTAGCTAAAGCTCGTCTAGCTTGTGCCAAACGAAGTTCTGCGTTTAATCTTTGAATATTTGGATTATTTTGAACCGCTCGAGCTAAAATATCATTGCGCTGAATACCAGATAAGGCTTCTGGCGTCAACCGTTGCGTTTGTTGAACTGTTTGAATTTCCGCTTCCATCCATTGCGCCCTAGCTTGAGTGTATCCCTGTAAAGCTTCTACTTGCCTTCTTCTCACTTCCAAACGTTCTCGCATCGTTCCCAATCGAGCTGCCACATCGTCAGGAATAACTTCTGAGGTAGGAAGCTGCGGAATAGTTGCTAACATATTTAAAACCGTCATACGATTTCGCCAATCCAATTCAAATTCCTCGCGATGAAATTGATTGGTTCTACGATCATTGTCTCTTGCTACCCTTAACAAACGACGCTGTTGTTCAACAACTTCTCTTGCTGCACCTGTATATCCTAAATTTGATAAAACATATCCAACTGATAAATCTGCTCCAAGCGTACCTGTCCATGCTCCTCCTACATCAAATCGAGGATCAAAATTAATTCTCCTCATCCCTTCAACAATCACACTTGCATCAAACGTAAAACGATTACTTCGATCCATCACAGATCTTTGGGCTTGAAGAGCTCTGTCTCGAGCCGTATAAAGAAGTTCGGGATCAAGTCTGTGACTTCGAATTAAAGTTTCCTCCATAACCCCATTTACTTCGTTAATTACAGCCGTTGTAAAATCTGCTCCCTGCAAGCCTTGTATTCTTGTAACAAATTCAGGAGAAAAACCTCTCACATGAAGATTGCCTCGACGAGAAAAACCCATTTGCCGCGCTAATTCTGTCTGAGCACGATGTAAAACAGACTCAGCTTCTCTTAAAAAAACACCGGCCTGTCCTCGAGCCGCTTCAACATTACTAAACTCTGCATCAGATAAAGTTTGCCCCGTATGAAGAGCCTGAGCAGCATTGTATAAACCATTTACATCTCTTTGATATTCTCTAACCATCTCAACTTTTAATTGAGCCATTAACAAACTGACATAAGCTTGTACCGTATCCATCACCACTTGATGTCTATCTCTTTGAGCCATCTGACGAGCAACATCCCAATTCCTTAACGCAAAATGTGTAGCAGCGGCACGAACTGGATCAAACCGATAACCAAATCTTAAAACTGCCGAAACTTGCAACCAATTTAAAGGTTGTGCAAAAGATCCATCATCATCGGCATGACCATAGAAAGTAAAATTTCGATAGTCTCCTCTTAGAATAAGATGAAGTCCTATTCCATTTGCCCCCTCTTGAAAATCATACATGGCTCTGGCAACATCCGCTTCAGTTCTTGGAAGATGATCATGATGATTTAAAGCTTGTTCAATAGTCTGACGTAAATCCATTTCTGCAGGTGGAACGGGTTCTGGAAGAGCTCCTGTTTCAGTGGTAGGAGAAGTAGCTGCCTCGCGTGCCAGCATTTGTCCTCGATTTTCAGTCATCTTAGCTCTCAGAGTTCTTCTTCGTTCTGTGGCTTGACCAAGATTTTGTCTCAAAGCTTGGATTGCTTCTGAACTCCCTGGTTCGAGAACAACAGAAGGCACGCCTGGTTTTTGCTCCACTGAAGAAGTTGTCGTAGTTTGAACGACCAAAGCACCATTTTGATTTGATGTTGTTGAAGTCTGTATGTCTGTGCCAACAGCCCTAGGAGTCAAAGCGGCAATTTGTTGATCCAATTGATGTTCGGCCTCCTCTAGAACTTGTACTACAGGAACAGAAGAAATAGGAGTCTCTGAAAAAAGAGTTGAAGAAGAATTATCAGGAAGAACTGTCACAACAGGCCCTGGCGATGCCAATGGAGAATGAGAATCACCCAAAATCCCTGAACTTTCTGCTGCATGATAAGCAACCCCTCCTGCCATCACTGCAACACTGGCATAACCTAAACCCTCCACACCTTTTAAAACTACACGCGTTGGAATAGAAAGTGCTAGAGGATTCCATGCTAGCTCTAACAATGCTCGATCTTCTTCACCCAACTTCCCTTTATAATCCAAAAGATCTTCCGCTGTAATCTCTTCTTTTCTCTCAATCTTTTCTATCATTTCCCCTAAAACATCTCTCAAAGGACAAGCATGATCTCTTAGAGCTTGATAAAGAACCCAAAGTCCTCCATGGGGATTCCGATCAAAATGCTGACGATGGGTCATCTCAGTCTTTAAAGTGTCCATATCGACAGGGCGAGATTGATGATATTGACCTAAAAGGGCATCAAAAACTTCTTGAGACATATCTGATCTAATTTGAAATGCTTTTGCCTGTCCTTTTACATCTACTTTTAAAATTGCAAAAGGTTTACCTTCATGATAAATCAATTGTACTTCTTCTCTTGCACTCACTACTTTCTCGTCTTCCAATCTTTCAGAAGACTCCACAGCTTCACCAATTAAATATTCCACCGGATCCAATTCTCTGAAATAAACAAGCCGTCCATGTACAAACTCACAAAAAAGACCCAATTCTGGATAAAATTTTGGACCTGTAAAATCTTTTTTTGAAGCCTGAGGAAGATCAAAAACCTTTGCTGTTGTCTGATCATAAAATCTAACAGGATTACCCTTTTGATATTCCACACGGACATTGACTTTTCGACGGGCACTGAGTAATTTCCCTTCTAAAAATTGAGCAACATAAGTCTCACTTTCCCATCGACCCGTAAAATTTTCATCGACAGGCTGAGGAATTGCTAAAGGGGCTGCTCCTTTCCCAAAAGGATCTACAAAATCATAAGCATACACAAAACCAGGTCGTTCTTTACTTTTTAGCTCTTGAACTTTTTCTGAAGTCATTACTCCTTTTTTTACCAATCGATCTAACGCTTCTGATGTGAAAAGTTCAAAATCATCTGCTGAAAAACCTGTAAAGTTGGCTGACAATTCAAAAGATTCAGGTCCAGGAATAGAATAGGCCGCTGAAGCATGGTCTCTTGCACTTAAAGAAACGCGTGAAAAACCAATTTCTTTTTTCCCCTCTCGATGGACAAATCGAACATCCTCTTTTCCTACCACATCATGAAGATCTAACCAATGACCTAATTGTTCTGGACGCAAACCTAAAGGTTTTAAACTGGAAACTCGAGCTAATTCTTCTTCAATGGCAGATGTTGCTTTTAATAATGCCTCTTTTAAATTATCCTCAAAATTTTCATCATCTAAACTTCCATAAGCCAAATTAATGACAATTTTCTGCCCATCCCAAACAACCATTTCAGGTTTCTTTGCAAAATAGGCAGCAACTCCTTCTATTACTTTCCAAACAAGTCCTAAGGCAAATCCTAGCGTAATCGAAATAAAAGTTTTTGAAATAAACTTCCCAATCAAACTCAAAATAGAAAACGTCCAGCGGGCTGTAATTCCTTCAAGTTCCCTTATTCCCCAAACCAAAGAAATCTCTTTCCTGAAACCCTGCCAAATAGAAGGACGAGTTTGATTGCTCTCCACTTTCAATTCAGGTTTATGAATCACAGCGACTCTCACTCTAGCGGCTTCTTGCATTTGGGCTAAAAATGGATATTGCGTCAAAAGTGTTTGACGCCACTGAACTAAACTCTGATGACCCGCTAACACCTCAGACCCTTCCATTAAAGTTTCCACACGTTCTAAATCTCCATCTGAAAACTTGCCTTCACCTTTTTGGGTAGGATCTACAAAAAGAATAACGGGAGGATATTCAACAGTCACTTCCGGTCCTGCACGATGGGGATGAATCATTTCATCCAGCCAGGATTTTCTTTCGCTTTGAAAATTTCCGAACTTCTTAAAGAATAAGGCAAAGAAAACAGCTACATCTTGTCCACGACCTGCCAAATCTGCCAAAACTTCCTGGGCAACACGCTTTTTCTCACCTATATTTGTAGAATGCGTCAAACAAGCAGCTAAACGCTTCAACTGAAACTCATTCATCTCCACAAAACTTGCTTCTGGACTTAATTCTTCTGCTTTTTCAATCACTCCTACTTTTAAAATAATTCCCATCGGTTGGCCATATACAACCACAGGAATATAATAATCATCTCCTAATCTTTGAATTTTCTCTGAATCCACTTCCACGGCTGAAAGAGCATCAGAAAGTCTTTCTCTTATTGACGCAGCCTCTTCATCACTCAGAAGTCCTTCCCGGACGCGATTGAGCAAAAACCCATTTAAATGAGCTGTATGTTCTTTCGTATTACCCCGCTCCATTTCTCCAGCCTGCCCCTTTTTCCCTTCAGTAACCAATTTCGTTACTTGAGCACTCGCCAAAATTCTCATTAAACTCAAAGCTACACGGACGGAAACTTGCTGGGCTTCTGCTTTTGTTCCAGCCACTCTTCTAATCTCTGGATCTGCAATCTCTGCCAAAAAACTTGCTAATGCTGAGGGCAACATATTCAGCATCAAAGGGCCTAACTGATCGGAATTTCCACGATAAGCCACCAGTGGTATTTGCTTCGAACTCGTATCTGTTGAATCGGAAGGTTGAGAGAGAAGTTTCGATAAAGAAACTTTACCTTTTACTTCATTCTTCTTACTTAAAACTTTCATCTCTTGTTCCATCGAAGAAAGTTCATCATCCATAATGGAAAGATAAGGAGTTTTAAGCTTCAATTTGGTTACTTTTGGAGTAATAATCACATAAGAAATACCCTTTTCTTCTAACTGCTTTGCAATCCCCTCTGAATGAAATCCTCCTGCCACAAGCACAGCAACAGGACTCTTAGCTTCTTTCATGGACTCCAACATATTTTGAACCATCACCTTGTCACGCTCTTTAGCAAAATCATAAAATTGTTTTAAAGGTTGAATATTTTCATCTAAAAAATTGATATCTGGAACATCGAAAGTCCGATCTACACTTAAAGAAATTTCTTTCAATCGAACTAATAAGTTGGAGGGTTTTAATTTTTCTTCATTTTCGTAGTAGTAAGACAAACCTGAACGCAAAAGCTCTAAATGATAAAAATCGCGAAGAAGCTTTAATGATTTGCCAATCTCAAACAAATCTTTTTGTTTTGGATCTTTTAAATAGGCTGCCTGTAAATCTTTTAAAATTTGATCACATTCGCCAAATAAAGCCTCGCTATCAATTTCATTAAAAATTTTCACCATTTCAATATAAGAAGAAAGATTAGGATAACTTTCTAAAGAAACTTGAGCCTTTAAAACAGCTTTTTCTAAAGAGCTATAAAATTCATATGCCTTTATTTTCTCCAAACGATAATAAAGCCCTTGGGTTAAAAGATCTGCGAACTCCTCTTTAGCAACCTTCTTAGAAAGAACATTCATTAAATCCTGTCGTTCTTGTTCTACTTTATTGATTTTGATTTTCTTCTCAAGCTCTTTGACATCCATCATCTTCTTGATATTCATGCTTCCAGAAATATTTGAAAGCCCGAGAGTCTTTACCTGAGCCAGAAGAAACTCAACATAAGCAGCAAATCCTATTTTATCCTGATTGTAGTCTTTCTCTTTTTTGAGAAGATTTTTAACTTCCGATGGATAAATTTTATCTTCAAGAACTTTCACTTCATTTTCTAATTGAGTTAAAAGCCCATCTGCTTTTTCCTGAACGGACATAGATTTTTGGAAAGCAAGAAAGTTATTAAAATAAAGAGGAAGATTTTCAATACCTTTCATCAAAAGGGGCTTATCTTGAACAATCGAGAGATATTCAGCTCCCGTAATTTTCCCCTGTTGAAGCAAAAGTCGTGCAACTTGTTTACGAATTTCAACTTGAGGGAAAGCTGTGAATAGAGAAGTATCTACCAAACCAGAAGCAGCTTCTAAACCAATCAGTTTTAAACCATGATCAGAATGTTTTTTGAAAAATTCATTGAGAATTTTTGCAGAATTGGATTGAGCTTCGAAATTACAGTGAAGATCTTGAATGTGAATAATCAGGGGTTGATTTTGACCTTGAAACTTGGATTTTATAAACCCCAGACTGGGACTTACATGAAATTCGGATACGGTAGGAGAGCTGGATGATGATTTAGACTTTTGAACAGGTGATTCATTAATTTCCAAGCCTCTTGCAAAGGCAAAATCACTACACAAGAAGCTAAAAGCAACAAGAACTGAAGTAATTCGGATTCTTATCGAAAAACCGTTCTTTTTTGTAAAAAAATTCCGGGATTGATATTTCCTAACCATTTGCAACTCCCCGCCCCCCAGTTTATATAACTACTTCTCTCTCTTTAGTTAATTATACCATAGAGATGCAAATTTCACATATATGCTATACCACATGAAATATCAGATGTCAAATTTCGACATAAAGATTCTTTAACGTATAAGTTTATTTTATAAGCAATTTTAGATTAAGGCTTAAGGATTTGTATTTTTTGAATCTTGGGATGTTACTTTTTGATCAGAAGGCAGATTATTGGTGGGCCCTCGCTTCAAACCAGCCAAATAGTTCTCAAACCAGACAGGAACTTGATAACCATGGGTCTTAGCCAGCTTCAAATGGGCCTCAGATTTTGAAACATCAGGAGGGTTTTTTCTGGCAAAACTGATCGCAAGAGAATAATGGGTCAAAGCAAACTTCTCATCCATTTTCAGGCCTTTTTCAAGTTCCTGAATAGCTCTTGTAAAATCCTCTTTCCCCATCCAACATACGCCATAATACACTTGAGCTTTGACGTTGGAAGGTTCACTAGATAACACTTTTTCAAAAAGCGGCAAAGCTTCTGCATATTGAGCTTTTTGATAAAGATCATGCGCTTGGTTAAAAATAGCTTGTGTATCTTCTTCTTTTTGAGCTGGATCAGAAGAAGAGATAGGTTCTGAATAAACATTTAATCCAAATGTTAAAACCAAAAGAAGATTCCAAAATACAATTTTTCTCATCAGTTCATTCCTTAAGTTTGGAGAGAGCTACGAGTTAAGAACCGGCACGGCCAAGTAGGTATATAGTAGCTTTACTACAAGAACTAGCCCTATAGGGTTTGCTGGTCATCCCCGAATGTTTTAATCGGGGATCCATTTGTATACAGTGGATTCCCGCTTACAGATTGCGGGAATGACAATCTTTGTAGTTAAACTTAACACGTTTGTATTAATTTCTTTATATCCCTTAACTCTTGGCCCTATTTTTACGCCGATTGTCCTAAAACCTCATCTTCCATACCACCCAGCGCATTCAACTCTTGCGATGCATCCATGCTGGGCTGAGGAGGAAGATCCATATGACCTTCAACAGCAACTCCCTTTAAAGCTCCCACAATTTTCTCTCGAGTCATTCCTGTACGAGCTAAATTCTTCTCTAATGCATCTACCAATTCTTGAGGGGGTTCAAATTTTTCCCCTGTTCCTACTAAGCTCTTAACTTCATTGACAATCACGACAGCTTCTGTAAAAGAAGTCGCTTCTCCCAATTGACCTTGTTCAATAACAAATGCCAAATGCTTGGCCAAACGGCCCGCTAATTTTTCCTTACTTTCTACAAAAAGAACAATGTTTTTTGCATCTATTTTTACTTTTTCAGCAATAGCTCGAGACAATGTATCCAAAATATTTTCTTCTGCCTTCTTTTCAGAAATCACATCATTAACTCCCACAAAAAGCGCTGCATCGCCAGGCAACCCAAATAAATTCAAAATATTCTGCCTGACTTGAGCATACGCAGAAGCAGGGACACTTTCATCCAAACTAATTAAAGCTAATTTTAAAGTTTGCTCTGCAGGGGTTCCTCTGACACGAGCAATGAGATTCTTAATTGTAGCAATGACTTCTCCTGCTTGAACGCTCGGCTTAGCTTGCACACTGCCATTTTCAACGGTCACAGATTCAAAAAGTAAATTAGTTAATAAACCAATGGCCATGGGTTCGGTAAAATCTTTTTCGTACAAACTTGCAATCGATGCACCTTTTTCCTCCAAAGTAAGCCGCGCTGATGTGGCAACTCGCTCTTTATTACGCACGTCAATACCCACTTCAGGATTTACAGCCAATTGATCTTTAAATCTAATTTTCAAATCTCCATAAAGTCTTGCAGCTATCTCAAAATCAGAAACAGAAACCGCAGCTGTATAAAGTGCATCCACCATGCGCTTGGCTTGATTCAAATCATCCAAAGCAAAAGTGATTTCTAAGTCAGCTAAAACTTTTCCTAAACTTTCAATTGTTACATCACTCGAAGCCAGACGATCAAATAAAACTTGTGCTTTGTCTCCATCCACTTCCACGCTCAAATTTTTCAAAGCTGCTATCAACCATTGATTTCTCAAAGCCGTCTGAGCATTTGAAACATTTTGGGGAGTTTCAAACGCAGAAAAAGCAATAATACCCTCACTTGAATCCATTGAGCCGGTTACATCTCCTCCATTGACTCGCGTTGGAACCAATCCTCGAGATGCCGCGCGAGCTTGAATATTTGCTGGCGCCTTTTCTCCCTGACTCAAAATCACAACACTTTCACGGCGACTGACTTTCCCGTCTTCACCTTTGACTTCATAGGAAATAGGCATTTCTACATAAGTGATTCCATTCTCAACCTTTAATCGAGGGGGTGAAATCCAAACTTGTTCGGCCCCTAATTTTTCTCTTAAAGACGCGAGATCTTGATAAGCCTTTAACAAGGCTAATTGTAAAGTTAAAAGAGCTTGCCCCTTTTGATAAAAAGGTTCTAGCGTCATTCGAAGAATTGCAAAAAGCTCTCTCATGCTGCGCCTGCGTCCATCGGACATGGAATCTTTTGCTGTGACCAACGGGACTTGAACAGCCAAAGCACTCCCCTGACTCAACCATTGATCGAGTGGAGACAATTCATTCATCAAAATTGAAAAATAGGGAATTGGGACATTTTTCTGAATCACTTTGGGAGTAATAATAAAAAAGCTAATATCTTTTTCTTTGAGTGCTTGGGCAATTCCTTGGGTATGAAATCCCCCTGTTACAAGCATCATCAAAGAAACTTTCTTTTCCTCCATCCCTTGCAGTGAAGCATTCAACATCGCTTCATCTCTTTGTAACGCAAATTCGTAAAAAGCTTTAAACAAACTTGTCACTCCTTCTAAATTCTTCAAATCTTCAGGAAACACAAGAGGAACTTGTCGATCATCTGCTATTTTAGCTAAAGGAGAAACGATTTTATCCCATTCAAATTCATCTGAGTGCTTCTGAAAATATTCAAACTCTGAATTTGAAATACGAAAATGACAAAGGCGGGTAATCAAACCTACTTTTACATCAATTTCATTTAATTCCTTCTCTTGAGCACTCTGAAGTAGTTTTTCTTTTAATCCATTTGTTAATCCTTCGATTTTTTCAAAAAGTTCTGGCTCCAAAATTTCTTTCACATGATAAATATAATTGTGATAAATAGCCACTTGAGGGAAGTTTTTAAGATCAATATTTCTATCTTTTGAAAGACGAAATAAAAATCCATAATATTTCCACGCTGAAAGGCGATTGGTTTTAAAAAGAAGAGTTTGAGAAAGTAACTGGCCTGAAATTTCAGGAGCTAAATCTTTACTCAATTGATTGATTAAGTCTGCCCTTTGTTTTTCTAACAATTCAAAATCAAGCTGCTTTTCCAGCATAAAAACATTCTGTTGCTCAGCAACAACCGATTGAGGATCAACCTTATGCCCGACGCTTTCAGCAAAATCCATCAAACTCGAGAAATAAGGTTGAAATAGAATCTCCCCTCTTTCATAAGATTGCAAAATGCGATCCAATTCAAACATCTTCTTTGAATAAACTTTTTCTTTCAGCTGATCTAAATTTTCCTGAAGTGCTTGAAAAGCAGGTTCAAACTTCTGAAAAGAACGATAAGCATTCCTAAATGCTTCCAAATTTTTAAAATAAAGATCACGAGACTCAACGCCCAGAAGTTCTGTCCCCTTGGCCAAATCAGAATTAATCACAAAAAATTCTGGTCCGGTAAGCCAGGCGTCCTTCAAAAAAGAATATGTAATCTCTTGAACAGCCTGTCGATTAGGATCAGAGGCAAAAAGATCTTCTTCAAACTCACCTTGTGCGCCTTCTAAGCCAATCAAAGGAATGGCTTTAGTTTGACTTAAAGAATTCAAAATTTCAGATGTATTACGCTGTGCTTCAAAATTGCAATGGGCATCCTGCACCAACAGAACGGTTTTACCTGATTTCCCTTTAAAAGACCCATTCACTTTTCCAAAAGCTTCACTAAAGTCCGGGGTATAAGTTTCTTGCTTGTCTGAAAAAACAGGAGAAAGGAAAATAAAACTTGAGAAATAAAGAGAAATGAATACCCAATGGAAAAGCCCTAACCGTTTTAAAGAGAAATTCTTAACTAAAAAAGGCATTGCCTTACCTTCTGTTCAATCCAAGAGTGGAAAATCATTAAAAAGACCTACTCTAAATATAGCTTAAAAACCTTCGAAAGTCAAGAAAGGGGGTTTATCAAAGAAGGAAAATAGAGATACCGTTTATCTAGTTAGCGGGTGGCACTCGGTGGGGCGCTGTCGAGTGACAGGACCCGCAATTTTCACCCTACGCCCTCTTAAGTTGCCTATAAGATTCATATAAAACAATCCCCGCAGCTGTCGATAAATTCAAAGAACGAATAGGTGCTTGAACTGGGATCTTATATAGATACGAGGAGAATTTTTGAATCAATTCTGATCCTAGGCCGGTTGATTCTTTTCCAAAAATGAGAGAATCATTCTCACCATAGCTAATATCTGTATAAATTTTATCCGCATGAGCAGAAAAGAAATAAAAAGGACACTCTTGATACTTTAAAAGATATGAATCTAAATCAGAGTGAAAAGAAACTGAAACATCTTTCCAATAATCAAGTCCTGCCCTCTTCACTTGCTTATCACTAAGAGAATACCCGGTAGGACCCACAATATGAAGTTGGACCCCTAAAGCCAAGCATGTTCGGCCAATATTTCCCGTATTCCAACCAATTTCAGGTTCCACAAGAACAACTTTGATCATAATAACTCTATTTTAATAGACTCTTATCCGTATCAGGATTCTTGTATTGCTTGTCCAATAGCTTTAATTCTTGCTTCATCGAAATTTACAGGACCATTCCAAGATGCATGATAGGCACTCCAATTCGCTCTGTATTTTAAATAAAGTTTTGCTTGTTTATGAAGGGTTTCTGGAGATGCTTCAATCAGAGGAGAACAATCATTCGTTGAAATTTTATTTGAATCTTTCCAAACATTCTTATCATTTGCTTCTTCACACA
Source organism: uncultured bacterium (assembly GCA_964640155.1). Lineage (GTDB taxonomy): Bacteria > Auribacterota > JACPWU01 > JACPWU01 > JACPWU01 > CAZXEQ01. Next base: position 47,889 of record CAZXEQ010000001.1, read on the forward strand.
AATGTTTCTCCTGATATTGAGCTTTGCTTTTCAAATTTTGACCCCACCAACTATCACCAATACAAATCACCTTTGCCCCAGGCCATATTTCATACCCGTACTTCATCCATTCTTCACATTTGCGTCTATCTCCTCCTCTACTTCCTGGCTCTGTCACAGGCTGAAAAATAATCAACTGAGTGCCCACTTTATCTTTAAGCTCATCTACAAGTTTCTTAAAATCAGAAGTAGATCGAGCCCTTACTTTTTTCGTATTCCAATTCACGACAATGATCTCAACAGTAATCCCTTTATCCCTGAATGGCTTTACCCAATTTGCTATAAAATCTGTATCTTTCTTAAAATCAATTTCAATAATCGTGTAATTTAATCCATGATTTGCTAAAGCATTTGCAAAAGCATTTGGATCTTGGCTTGCCCAATCCCACGGAGTAGCATAACCTATAAAATGCCCTATAGGTTTTTTAGGAAGAATCGTTACAGTAGAAATATGAGACGATCTCTTTTCAGCATGACAACTCATCGATAAAAGGCAAAGAGAAGCTAAAGAAATAATAATCAGAAAAATTTTGAAACGTTTCATATGACTCTTGCGTGCCGGCCCCGATATTTTTCGGGGGGCCGACTTACATCGGCCTTGAGCCAGTCACTCCTCCTAGTAGTCGAATATCAGCCACTGGCTGATATGCATTCTTAATCAAATCTTCTGACCAATGGCCTTTAAGAAGTCACGGCCCCAACGGGATTCGAACCCGTGTCTCAGCCTTGAGAGGGCTACGTCCTAGGCCTCTAGACGATGGGGCCAAAAAAATCATTTTGAAAATTAAAATTTTTGGCTGCCGGACTAGGATTCGGCGCCTGCGCGATTCGGTTATTCACCTTTGGTAAAACCCTCGGTTGATTTTCAACCTCGGACACCTCACGCTTCGGTCGGCCACTCGGTTCTCCTAATAGTCGCAAATCATGCCCCGCATGATTTGCATCATTTCTTAGTCGAACCTCTCTTCGAATCCTAGTTTACTACTAAACTATTCCTGATGAAATTTATAGGCTTTGATACTTTTACATCTCTTACTGCGAAACTCTGCCGGACTAGGATTCGAACCTAGATACACAGATCCAGAGTCTGCGGTCCTACCATTAGACGATCCGGCAAAAAAGTAGTGGATAGTGTATAGGGAATAGTGCGGAGTGAAAAGAAAAAATTCTCTCAAAAAAAAGCCCCCTGAAGAGCTGAGCTCTTCAGGGGACTAAAACTTCAACCTTCAACCATTAGAAGCTAACTAAAATCTCGCCTCTAATTTCGAAAGCTGTATCATCTGGGGTGTAAGCTGCTCCAGGCAAGAACCAAGCCAAATAGAGCTGTGTGCTTACATCTTCAGTGTAATCATACTCAGCAACGACGTCAAATTCGTTACCAAGATCATTATCACCGCCATTGGTCAATGTTGGGATACCGCCATTGTCCTGGAAAGCATCTCCCATAGACATGACTGCATCTTCAACTTGCCAATAGTGATAGTAATCTAATGCCAAAGTAAGATTTTCCATAGGAAGAACGCTCAATTTAGCATTGATGAAATGAATATTCTCCAGTCGAGGACTGAAAGCATATCCGTAGTAGTTGTATTCAAAGAGTTCCTGGAACCCTTCGTAATCAGCAGTACCACCTGTACCTGGGCTATCTTCTCCAGAAGCATAAGTATATGCAACTGAAAGAGAAGGATGCCATGCAAAATCAAAGGTATAAGAAGCACCCAAATTAGCTGCCCACGCTTCTAAATCACGTGTGGAGCTATATTGATTGAACTGATAATCCCCTTCGGCCCATAATTGCAAAGCCTCAATAGGATTAACATCGCCTCTTAAACCAAACGTCACAGGTTGATAGTGTGTTTCACCATCAGCAATACCCATGATATAAGCTTCAGCATTCCAACGATCAGCAGCATAATGACCATTAACAATATACAAGCTGGCATCATCTGCATTGGTCGCTGTAATAGCTTGAGAGCTTCTTTCGGCAAGACGTGCATAGACTGCATCCACAATAATTGGATAATAGTCTAATGTCGCACGAATCGCGTCGAAGTTAATCTCATGTTCGTTATCGCTGACAAGGAAACCCTTGCCGAAGTTAAGATATTGACGACCCACTTTTGCAGTCAATGGCTGATAATAAAGCTCACTGGCTTGAATGTAGGCCTGACTTACCCTAACTTCATAACCATCTTTTTGTCTTCTGGCCTGACTGGTGGTGTTTTCATCAAGATGAAAACTACCATCGATGTCAGTGGTGCCATCAGCATTACGGATGGTTGCACTGCTGCTAGGTAAACCAAGAGCTGCTGCTGCACTTGCAGATGTTTCATCGCTGTGAACAGCTTTGTCACCTGCAATACCAGAAGCTTCAAGCTCAATAGCTACCAGGACGTTATCTGTAAGATCGGCTTCAACATTGATTCTTGCACGTTGGGCAAAATAGCCGATATCATCATCTGCTGGTCCCGCATCATCAATGAGATCAATGACGTTTGAGCTGAAAATACCACGATTTCTCAACTCGCCAGAGACCTTCACGTTCTGAACTTCAGCGGATACTACACCAGAGATGAGGACAAGCATTGCGATACTCGAAAGTATCTTTCTCATCTATTTATATCTCCTTGTTTGTTTTCTTTATTGGATTTATCTGACCATCACCTGAGTAACTTAAGGCTTAAAAAATGAAATCATCCCCCCTTTCTTGCCTGATTAAAGCTACCTATGATGTTAGGTTGCGACTTTGAATTAAAATGAATAGAAAAATAAAAACTACTCCCCTGTACAAAGAAAACCCCTTAGAAGCATTAAAAACACTAGCTAAAGAATCCCTAATACATTGAAGTAGAATCAACTGTAGAGTACTACAAAAACCCCCTTAAAGATTGAAACAAGAATAGATTAACAAAAATTAAATTAAACTGTCAATAAAATTGAAACGAAAATATAGGAACTTTTCAAAAATCGCATTTGTAAATTCTTGTTTGACTGAAGCTAGAGTTCTCTCATATTCGTTCATTTTTGAACAATATTATCATGACTTCCGACAATCGCTTCTAATGGCGCCTTCCACGAAGTATCTGCCTTTTCAGTCTTTAACTTCATGAAGTACTCCAATCCTGCTTGAATATTACCTTTTGAGAAAAGGCATCGTCCTAAATTAATCTGAACAACTGTGCTTAAAAAAGAAGATTTTTCGTCTTTTGCCAAACGATTAAAAACTGCTTCTGCCTCAGCTATTTTTCCTTCCCAAAGAAGACATTCTCCAATTCTATTTTCAAGGAGAGAAGAAAAAGCCCCACGAGTGGAGCTTTTTAAAATTTTCTCATACATTTCTCGTGCTTGCAAAAAATGTCCTTGTTTCCACTCCTCTTCAGCAAGATTAATGAATGCAATTTGTGAAGCAACAGTCCCTGAATAATTTTTTACAAATTTTTCATATTCCTGATTTTCTTTTAAAAGAGAAAGAGCTTGAAAAGCTTTTTCTTCATGTTGGTTTTGATAGGTAAACCAACCCCAATATCCTAATGCAATAACCACTGTCATTAACAAAAATCCGATAATTATTTTTTTAAATTTTTGAAACGTTTGAATTAACCGAGAAAGTTTTGTATTCGGTTTTTGTAAAAGAGTTGCTACAGATTTATTTTTCATGATGGTAAAGTCCCTATCAGGTTTACATAAATACTAAAGAGCTACATCATACTCACTAAAATTTAAAAATCAAAATATTTAAAAATCCTAAAACGCTGATTTCTATATTAAATTTTGCCCCCGAGACGAGTCGGCGCCTTTGGGTCTCGGGCTACCCCGATATGTACATCGGGGACCTTCGGACGCCTCGCCCTCCGGTCGGCCAGCCGCCCTTCACAGCAGTCGCCAATCATCCTGTGGATGATTGGCATTATAGAGTTTCAGGGCTCCTATTCGACTCGTCAAAAAGACAGATTTGACACGAGTCCAAAGATATATTACCTATACGCACTGCACGTGATAAACAAAAAATTTTGCCCCCGAGACGAGTCGAACGTCCGACCTAGGCTTTAGGAAAGCCTCGCTCTATCCTACTGAGCTACGGGGGCGTTAAAACGATTGCTTTTCCTAAGCCCTATCAAACTGCCGCTAATACTGAATTAATGAAAAAACAGGATGTCCTTCAAGTTTTTTCCTGCCTTCAAGGAATAAAAGTTCAATAAGAAAAGCGATTTCAACAATTTCACAACCAAGATTCTTAACCAATTCAATCACCGCAGAAATAGTGCCTCCAGTCGCCAAAACATCATCCACTAAAAGAACTCTATCCCCTTTTTTTAAATCTTCTTTATGAATTTCAAGGCAATCTAAACCATATTCGAGTTGATAAGTAGCTTTACATGTAGCACGAGGTAATTTACCTTTTTTTCGTACAGGAATCACTCCAACACCCAATTGCGCTGCCAATGGGGCTCCCAGTAAAAAACCTCTAGATTCAATACATACAATCGCATCAAAGGAAGAATCTTTAAGGTGGTTTGCAAAAAAATCGATTGTCTTTTTAAAAAGAGGACCATTCTTTAAAAGAGGCGTAATATCTTTAAACAAAATTCCTTTTTTAGGAAAATCTGGAACATCGCGAATTGCTTCTTTTAATGCTACCTCGAGTGCTTTGCTCCCTTCCATCGTGATCACCGATTAAAATCCTCATAATCCAATTTCATACTCTTTAAAATTTCTCTCATCTTTTTCACAGCAGCATCGCTGATTTGTCGAACACGTTCTCGAGTCACACCCAATGTTTGTCCAATTTCTTCTAAAGTTTTTGGCTTGTCACCAAAAAGCCCAAATCGCCATGATACAATTTTTGCCTCTCGCTCATCCATTTTACTTAAAAGATCCATAATATTATCTTGAATCATGCGTTCTGCTAAAGAACGATGAGGACTTGCAGCTCCTTCATCTGAAACCACATTAATAAGTTCACTGACTCCATCTTCTCCAATGGTTTCATTTAAAGATTCAGGAGATTGAGAAACTTCGAGAACTTCCACAACTTTCTCAGTTTCAATTCCAAGATGTTTGGCAATTTCTTGAGAAGTAGGAGGACGCCCCATCCTTTTTGAAAGAACTTCTAAGGCCCTGTTCACTGCCGATACTTTTTCCACCATATAAACAGGTAAACGAATCATTTTTGCTTGATTCGATAAAGCTCGAACAATGGCTTGTTTAATCCACCAAGCAGCATAGGTACTTAACTTACATCCCTTTGCAAGATCATATTTTTCAACAGACTTCATAAGCCCCAGATTTCCTTCCTCAATAAGATCTGAAAAGGAAAGACCCAGGTTCATGTATTTTTTTGCAATGGTAACAACCAAACGCAAGTTTGAACGAATCAAGGTACGGCGGGCTTCTTCATCGCCATCTTTAGCAAGATGGGCCAGGCGTTCTTCCTCTTCTCGAGAAACAAGAGGAATCTCGCCTATTTGCTTCAGGTATATCTGTACGGGATCGCCAGTGTCTGCCATTGGATAAACCATTCACAAGTTGTTGTCTAAATAAAACTTACACTTAAGTTATTTTACATCAGAAAGGTGAAAAAATCGACGATAAAAACAAAGCAGGAAACAAGATATTTAAATCTTGCCTCCTGCTTTTCACTTCATTTGTTGCTTCTTTATGAACCGTGTCTCAATTGAGCATGAGCTGCTGCAAGTCTTGCCACAGGAACTCGATATGGAGAACAACTGACATAATCCAAACCAAGCATGTGACAGAATTCAACGGAAGAAGGATTTCCTCCATGTTCACCGCAAATACCAAGCTTGATTTTTGGATTTACGGATCTACCCTTCTCAATCGCAATTTTCATCAACTGTCCTACTCCCTTGCGATCAAGAATCTGGAAAGGATCATCTTGCAAAATACCCTTTTCAAGGTAATCTTTTAAGAAAACACCCGCATCATCTCGGCTGAAACCAAACGTCATCTGAGTTAAATCATTGGTTCCGAATGAGAAAAATTGAGCTATTTGAGCAATCTCATCCGCAGTCACTGCTGCTCGAGGAATTTCAATCATGGTACCAAAAAGATATTCTAACTTTACTCCGCTTTTGGTAATGACATCCAGAGCCACTTCTTCAAGATCCGTTTTAAGGAATTTCAGCTCATTGACATCTCCCACCAATGGAATCATAACTTCTGGAATCACTTTAATTCCTTTTTTGGTTACCTGACAAGCGGCTTCAAAAATAGCGCGCGTTTGCATTTTGTAAATTTCAGGATAGCTGATACCCAAACGACAACCTCTGTGCCCAAGCATGGGGTTAAATTCATGGAGAGAGTCATTTTTAGCTTTAAGCTTTTCAACAGAAACATTGATTTTCTTAGCTAAATCTTGCATTTCGGCTTCTGTGTGAGGAACAAATTCATGTAAAGGCGGATCCAGAAGACGAATGGTTACCGGCAGACCTTCCATTACCTCAAAGATTTCAATAAAATCGCCTCTTTGAATCGGCAAAAGCTTGGTTAAAGCCTTTTCACGACCCTGTCGATCTTCCGCCAAAATCATTTCACGAACGGCGTCAATTCGATCGCCTTCAAAAAACATATGCTCAGTACGACAAAGACCGATTCCTTCAGCTCCAAATTGTCGGGCCACCACACAATCTTTAGGTGTATCACCATTGGTTCTGACTTTGAGACGTCGAGCTTCATCTGCCCAAACCATTAACTCTCCAAATTCACCACTGAGTTCTGGACTTACCAAATTTACAGCACCAATAATCACTTCACCGGTAGAACCATTCAGCGTAATCAAATCTCCTTCTTTAAGAACGGTTTTTCCAATAGTGCAAGTTCCCTTTTCCTCACTGATAAGAACGTCTTGGCAACCGGCCACGCAGCATTTACCCATACCTCGAGCAACAACAGCCGCATGTGAAGTCATACCACCGCGTGCCGTTAGAATTCCCTGTGCAACCGCCATACCGCCAATGTCCTCAGGAGAAGTTTCAGCTCGAACTAAAACAACCTTCTTGCCCTGCTCATCCCATTCTTCAGCTTTGATAGCGGAAAAAACAATTTGTCCCACTGCAGCACCTGGAGATGCAGGCAAGCCTTTGGTGGCCGCTTTGTATTTTGTTTTTGGATCGATCATAGGATGAAGCAATTGATCTAATTGATCGGGCTGTACACGCAAAATAGCTGTCTTCTTATCAATAGCCCCTTCTTTGAACATCTCCACAGCAACTTTGACAGCTGCTTGCGCCGTTCTTTTACCTGAACGGGTTTGAAGAAGATAAAGTTTTCCTTCTTGAATGGTAAATTCGATATCCTGCATGTCTTTATAATGCTGCTCTAACTTCAATGAAATCGCTTTGAATTCATTATAAGCAGACACCATCACCGTTTTTAATTCTTCAAGAGGAAGAGGTGTTCGAATACCTGCAACAACATCTTCACCTTGAGCATTCATCAAAAACTCTCCGTACAGCTTGTTCTCACCTGTAGAAGGATTTCGTGTAAAGGCAACTCCTGTTCCTGAAGTTGCTCCCATATTTCCAAAAACCATGGCTTGAATGTTTACGCCTGTACCTACAAGTCCACGAATTTGATTGAGTTGACGATATTTAATAGCACGAGGATTATTCCAAGAATCGAACACCGCATTAATAGAAAGCCACATCTGCTCTTTTGGTTTTTCTGGGAAATCCTGTCCTGTGATCTCTCTGACAATCTTTTTATATTCACCCACCAGGGCTTTCAAATCCAAGGCATCTAATTCATGATCGAAATGAACACCTTTTTTCTCTTTTGCCTGAGTAAGTGCTTCTTCGAAGTGTTCACGATCAACTTTTAAAACAACATCTCCAAACATTTGGATAAATCTTCGGAAAGAATCCCAGGCAAAACGCTCATTTCCTGTTTTAGCAGCCAAACCATTCACGGATTGGGAATTAATTCCGAGATTCAAAATGGTATCCATCATTCCAGGCATGGACACAGCCGCGCCTGAACGAACAGACACCAATAAAGGATCATGTGCATCACCTAACTTTTTCCCCATTAATTTTTCAAGATTTTCTAAATGAGATTCCACTTCTTTTTCAAGACCTTCAGGATATTGATTAGATCTTTCATAAAAGGCCTGACAGGCTTCCGTTGAAATGGTAAAACCTGGAGGAACAGGAATGCCTAAATTGGTCATTTCAGCAAGGTTAGCTCCCTTACCACCCAACACTTGCTTCATTTGAGAACTACCTTCAGATTTTCCTCCACCAAAAAAATAAACATATTTGACTGCTTTGGCCACAGGTTTTGCTATCACATCTTGAGTTGTTTTCTGCATACGTCTTGTGTCTCCTTTTCTTGTAATCAAAATAGAGTGATTCTATTTATTTGACTTTTGACTGACTTTCGAAAGATCTGCAACATCATGCGCATAAAGCATATGAATCTTTTTTAATAAAACAAGCCGATTTTGTCTTATGGGCTCTTCTTTTACATTCACCAAAACTTTGTCAAAAAACACATGGAGAGGTTTGGAAAAAGCACTCACATAAGCCTCAAGCCCCTTCACAAAATGGCCCTCTCGAACAAAATTTGAGACGCTATCATAATTAGATTGATACGCTCTGTAAAGGTCTATTTCCTCTTTTTCTTTCAAAAGGCTTTCGTCGATTTTGACATTTTCTAAAGCCTGTCCCCCGGGGACTATAGAAGCTTGCCCCTTTACCATATTGGAAGTTCTTTCCATAATGACAATAGCTTCTGACAGTACGGAAGAGTTAAACATTCCTTGAAGAGCTTGAACGATTTTATAAGCCCGGGCTGGATTGTCAACCTGACGATCTATCACCGTTCTAATCAATTCGTGATGAAAACTCTGGCCTAAAAAAAGATTTTCAAGACGTTCTTGAAAAAACTTTAACAGGGGTTCTATGGGGACTTGTTTTTTGGGCTCAAGCTTAAAGCCTTCTTCAATCAGTGTTTTTAATGATATGGAGATCTGATTTTCGTACAGAATTCTTAAAAGACCTGAGCTTAAACGTCTCAGACCGTAAGGGTCCTGAGAACCCGTTGGCATGAGTCCAGCCTTAAAAGCTACAATAATCGTGTCCAATTTATCCACGAAAGCTAAGAAGGCACCAACCCGAGTTTTAGGTAAGACTCCTTCTGAACCCGACAAAGGAAGATAATGTTCACGAATGGCATTTGCAATTTCAGTTGATTCTCCTGAAACAACCGCATATTCTCCACCCATAATGCCTTGAAGCGCAGGAAATTCCCCTACCATGGCCGTAACAAGATCTGCTTTGCAAAGCATGGCCGCACGTTTGAAGGATTCAGTAAAAGATTTTTCTAATTTTAATACCTGAGATAAAAAATCCGAAAGAAAAACCAAACGTTCTTTTTTATCAAAATAGGTTCCTAATTTTTCTTGAAACACAACATGTTTCAAATCTTCAACTCGATCAATTAGTTTATGTTTTTGATCTTGATCCCAAAAGAAAGCTGCATCTGCTAAACGAGCTCGTAAAACACGTTGATTTCCACGAACCACTGTCTCACTGGCTTGACCAGAACCATTCATCACTACTACAAATTTGGATAGAAGCTTTCCCGAAGTCTTATCATAAACAGGCAAATATTTTTGATGATATTGAATAGCCGTTGAAAGCAAGGCTTGAGGAATTCTTAAGAATTCATGGTCGAACTCCCCCACTCCAACTTTTGGAGATTCAACAAGATTGGCCAATTCAGAAAGTAAATCTAGATTTTCTTCATGAATGACCCCCGTTTTTCCCAATACTTTTTGAACTTGTTCCTGAATGTCTTTCAAACGGTCTTCAATATCAGCCGTGACCCCTTTAGACATAAGCAGCTTTTTATAAAGATCAATGTCTGCTTTAGGAATAGAAATTTTTGAATTCTTAACCCAGCGTAAACCATAGCTGATACGGTCCGAAGCAAGAGATTCTAATTTAAAAGGAATAACTTGCTTTCCCAAAAGAGCAACCACCCACGAAATAGGTCTTGCAAAAAAGATATTTCCTTCTCCCCAACGCATGGATTTTGGAAAACGAAACGAAGAAATTAAACGAGCAAGATTTTCTTTAAGCAAAATAAGAGTGCTCTTACCTTTTGTTTTCTTTTCAGAAAAGATATATTCCCCTTTATCTACATTCTCTCGAACAAGATCTGAAACTAAAATTCCCTGTTTCTGAGCAAATGCAATAGCCGCCTGAGTCCATTGTCCTTGAGCATCCACAGCGATAGAAACAGGAGGGCCTTTGATTTTTTCAGCATGATCCCCTTGCAGAGAAGAAACATTTGGAATAAAGAGGGTTAAGCGACGGGGTGTAAATAACATTTTAATATCTTCACCAAAAGAAACACGACTTGTCTTAAGAAACTGGACAATTGAATTCTTAAAATCACGAGAAGCATTCTGAATAAATCGGGCTGGAATTTCTTCAGTTCCAATTTCAATCAAAAGATTTTCTTGTTTTAAATTTTTTGGCATAAAAGACTCTATTTTTTTGTCTCTTGAGGCTGCAAACGCTCTAGATATCTCACGGCACATTCTTTTGCTAATACCCGAATTCTCATAATAAAAGCAGTTCGTTCGGTCACACTGATCGCTCGACGGGCATCTAAAATGTTAAAGGCGTGAGAGCATTGAAGCAGAGAATCATAAGCCGGGAAAATTAAATCTTGAGCTAACAAATCTTTGGATTCTTTTTCTCTTTGATCAAAAACAGAAAAATAAGTTTTTGTTTCTGCCCTCTCAAAATTAAAGCAGGAAAATTCATATTCCCACTGTTTTCGTAATTCCCCGTAAGTAACGCGCTCATTCCATTTTAAATCAAAAACATTATTTACATCTTGAAGATACATCGCAATGCGCTCAAGACCATAAGTCAATTCAACGGATACAGGTCGAAGTTCAATCCCACCCATTTGCTGAAAATAGGTAAACTGTGTGATTTCCATACCATCACACCACACTTCCCACCCCAAACCATTGGCACCTAAAGAGGGAGATTCCCAATCATCCTCTACGAAGCGAATGTCATGCTCATGAGGATCGATACCAATTTCAGCAAGGCTCTTTAAATAGAGATCCTGAACATTCACGGGAGAAGGTTTTAAAATGACTTGATATTGATGATGTTGATAAACACGGTTGGGATTATCGCCATAACGACCATCCGCGGGACGACGTGAAGGTTGCACATAGCCCACACGCCAAGGTTGAGGTCCCAAAACCTTAAAGAATGTCAGAGGATTAGACGTTCCTGCTCCCACTTCCATGTCATAACCAAAACCCATCGCACAACCTTGTGAAGCCCAATATTTTTCAAGACGCATAATAAGATCTTGAAAGGTAAAACCTATTTTTTGATTTACTTTTTTTGGCACAAAAATCCCTAGACACTTAAGATTTGATTAAACTGGGAGTAGAAATTTGCGAGATTTTAGCGGCTTTTCCAGATGAAAGTCAATATAAAACCAAAACAACCGACAGAGCTCTGAATGCTGTTCTATGGGAATATTTTGAAAGTCTTTTTTCTCTAAATACATGCAAGCATTCAAAGTCTGAACCTCAAAAGATTCCCCCCAATTCCGACTGGTTTGTGAACATTCCAGACAAAAAAGTTGTCCTTTAGCTGAGTTCAGAAAAATCTTGTCTTTAAAACTTTTTTTACAGGAGGGACAAGCTAAAAGGCTCGCCCACAAGCCAAATGTTTTTAAAAGAGTCCACTCAAAAAAACGAACATTCAAATCTAGATTTTGATTTTTTGAGATAGATTGAAGGATTTCAAGAGTGGCATCAAAAAGATCGGGATGGGGATCTTCAAGTTCACTAAACTGATCCAAAAGTTCTAAGATATAAGCGATTCGATATAATTGATCTAGAGTCTGATGAGATGAATTAAAATTCTGCTGAAGATGAGCTTCTCTTAAAAGACTTAAGCCTTTAAAATCTGGACGATGTAAGAATAAAAGTTCATAACAAGTTCCATGCTCAAAAGAGGCTCCATAGGAACGCGACTTTTTCTTGGCCCCCTTGATTAAAAAATGAAGTTTTCCAAAGTCTTTGGTAAAAAAAATAGTTACAAGACTTGTTTCTGAATAATCTCGTTTGCGTAAAAGAATCGCTGAAGTTCGGGCTAAGGACATAGGATTGATAGTTGATCAATGGGAGTGAACTCTTGATGATCAATTCGTAACAATTTTAGGGGATACAATCCCACTTGAAATAATCATTTTAAATGCATCTTCAACCGATAAATTAATTTTTGTGAGTTTATCTTTAGCAACAAAGACCAAAAATCCTGTTGTGGGGTTTGGCGCTGTTGGAATAAAGACACTGACAGATTCGCTAGAAACTTTATCTCGAATTTCTCCGCGAGGCTCCGAAGTTATAAACCCTATCGAAAAAATTCCATCTTTTGGGAATTCAACCAAAACAACCCCACGGAAAGCTCTTTCATCCCCCCAAAAAGATTCGAAAATTTGTTTTAAAGCATAATAAATTTTATTGAGAACAGGAATTTTACTTAAAAAAGCCTCCCCCATTTGAATAAGTTTTTTGCCAATATAATTTCGAGCAATTAATCCAATCAATACCACCGTAAAAAATAAAATTAAAAGCGCAAGAAAACGCCAAATCATTCTTTCCCAAACGGTACTAATCGCATGAGGACTTAAAACCTGGTAAATGTAGTCTGTTACCTGTGTAAAAAGAAGGGATAAAATCCAAAACGATCCTAAAATAGGTAAGGACACCAAAAGTCCTGTAAAAAAATAAATTTTTATTTTATGTTTTAATGATGAGTTTTGTTCAAAAACCATAAATCATTCCTACATCTGATAAACAAATTGAAAGATAAAAAGAGAAAATAAAATTCCTAAAAAAGCCCCAAATAAAACTTCTCGAAAACGATGAGCGCCTACTTCCATACGGCTCTGCCCCACCATAATCGCCATAAAAAAAGTTAATACCATAATCAAAGTACTTCTTGAAAGAATCGTCACAATAGTTGCTATGGAAAAGGCCACTGCAGAATGAACACTGGGCATCCCACCATAAAATGGAGTCCCTTTTCCAATAAAAATTTTGACCGTAATCGCAATCATAAAAACACCTAAAAGAGCAATCAATGTCACATACCAAGGACTTGCAAGAATGTGTGTAATACCGATGGCAAAGGGATGACTGAGATATTTGGAGAGGACTAAATACCCCACAATAACGGCTGACCCCGTCGAAATCAAAACTGCACCCGCACTTACGTCTTTGGCCAAACGAACCAAGGGATGATAACTCTCACTCATTACGTCCATCATCATTTCTAAAGCACTGTTAAACATTTCAGAAATAAGAACGGTTACAACCGCAAAAAGCAAAAATAAAAAATCAGGGAAATTAACTTTTAAAAAAACACTTAAAATTAAAAGCAAAATAGCAAAAATAAAATGCACTTTCATATTACGCTGATGTTTAAAGACATGAATCAACCCTTGAATGGCATGATTCAAGCTTTGAACCCAGGGGTGTTTTTGTTTTTGATATTCTTTTTTCATCAGAAATTTAAATCCCATCATAATATTTTTTGAGAATATTTTCTTGCATCAACCACATCTTTTCATATTGCTTCGGCTGATGGTCTCGATATCCTAAAAGATGTAAAGTCCCATGAACAATGTATCGTGCGACTTCTTCTCTAAATCTTGAATCAAATATTTTTGCTTGTGCTTTGGCTCTTTCAACTGACACGATGACTTCACCCAACATCCATCGTCCATTCATCATTTCTTCCATAGGAAATGCTAACACATCTGTCGCTATATTTTGAGCATGAAACTTTTGATTTAAACGCTTGATAACTCGATCTGAAACAAGAGAAATATGAAGTTCAATGGGGACTTTTTTACGAAGTCTGACCTTTTTCAAAATAATTTTAGCTAAAGCTTGAATTTTATTTTTTCGAAAAGATCCGAAAGAACGATTATCAACCTCTACAAAAGAAACCTCATAAGATTTTTTATGTTGCGGCAAGATCTTCAAATCCTTGAGAAGCATCTATTTGATAGGAGGATTTATTTGATTTCCTTGCAGAACCACGCTTGTCTGCCTTAGAAGACGAATGAGGAGAACGATCTTTTTCATAAGCACGAATGATCTTTTTAACCAATTCATGACGCACTACATCTTTGTCTGTAAATTTCATAATTTTAATACCGCGCACATCTTGCAAAATTGCTTTTGCGTGAGAAAGGCCTGAAAGCTTATGCGCAGGTAAATCAACTTGAGTAACATCTCCTGTGATCACTGCTTTAGAATTAAAACCCAAACGCGTCAAAAACATTTTCATTTGTTCAACGGTGCTATTTTGAGCTTCATCCAGAACAATAAATGAATCGTTGAGTGTTCGACCTCTCATATAAGCTAAAGGAGCAACTTCGATCAAGCCACGATCAATATAGCGCTGAATTTTATCCATTTCGACCATATCATAAAGGGCATCATAAAGAGGTCTTAAATAAGGATTAATTTTTTCATATAAATCTCCAGGCAAGAATCCAAGGCTTTCCCCTGCTTCAACAGCAGGTCGAGTCAAAATCACACGCTTTACTTTATCGTCTAAAAGCCAAGAGACGGCCATGGCCATAGCCAAATAAGTCTTTCCTGTGCCGGCAGGACCAATTCCAAAAACAACATCGTATTTTCGAATCGCTTCAATGTACTCAGCCTGATTGCCAGATTTAGGATAAATCAAACTTTTACGAGAAGAAACGCGTATAGCATCTGTCGGAACCTGATCCGAAAACTCTTCAGACCGATCTCCATTGGAAGCAGATAAAGCATGAATAATGTCTGCACGATCAATGGCTTTCCCAGACTCTTGCAATCTGGTTAATTCTTCAAAAAGCTTTCTTGCTTTTTTAATACTCTCTTGATCCCCAATCATCTTAATAAAGTCGCCGCGTGACACGACCTTAACCTTGAGAGCTTTTCCGATAATTTCTAAATTTTCATCATCATGAGCAAAAAGAGACCTTGCCATGCGTGCATCTTTTAAATGAATCGTTTCTTTTGGCACTTCATCACCTCGCGAAATAATTTTAACGCAAATTTATCTAAGAACCAAAGAAATTATTTTTTCTTCGATAAAAATTGTGACAACTGGGGTGTCATTTTTTTAGAAACTTCAACCTCAAGAAAAGTGCCATTCTCATCATATTTTTTAGAAATGACACGCCCATGACGATGTAATAAAGACAGCCAATCTCCTTCTTGATGGGGAATGAAAATATGCAGCACCTCTAAATGTTCCTGCAAGTGCTCCTTAATTTTCGCTCTTAATTCTTCTAAACCTTGTCCAGACTTGGCAGAAGCAAAAATGATTTCAGTCTCATCTTTTAAACAATGAGGAATTGTAGGAGACCCCCCAACTCGATCAACTTTATTTAAAACAAGAATATGTTCCACATCTTCTGCATGTAAATCTTTTAAAACTTGAGCTACCACTTCATATTTTTCTTCAACCAAATGATCACTTAAATCCAAAACATGAATCAAAAGATCCGCATGGGTCACTTCTTGTAATGTTGTTTTGAATGATTCCACCAAATGATGTGGAAGTTTTCGAATAAATCCGACCGTATCGGACAAAAGAAATCCTCTACATTCCGGAAATTGAATTTTTCTGACTGTAGAATCTAATGTTGCAAAAAGTCTATCCTCTGCTAAGTTTTCACTCTCAGTCAGACGATTGAATAAGGTTGTTTTGCCTGCATTGGTATAACCTACAATGGCCACCAGCGGCCATTCATGGCGTTCTCTATTTTTCTTCTGAACTTTATGTTCGGTTTCGATATCACGAAGCTCTTGAGTTAATTTCATAATTCTAGTCCTTAACCGACGTCGATCTACTTCTAATTGTTTCTCTCCAGGACCTCGTGAGCCGATACCTCCATCTTGTCGAGATAAATGAGTCCATTGATGGGTAAGACGAGGCAACAAATACTTTAACTGGGCAAGTTCTACTTGAAGCTGAGATTGTTTAGTGAATGCTCTGCGGGCAAAAATATCTAAAATGAGTTGAGTGCGATCAATGACACGCACTTTAAAATTTTCATTTAAATTTCTAGACTGGACTGGGCTTAAATCATCATCAAAAATAACAACTTGTACTTCGCTTTCTTGCGCCTTTGCTGCAAGTTCCTCCAGCTTTCCCTTGCCAATAAAAGTAGCCGGATGGGGTTTTGTCAGTTTAACAATGGTTTGATGAGTGACTTTTGCTTTTGCAGTTGAAACAAGCTGAGCCAACTCTTCTAAAGAATTCTCAACATCCCACGCTCTTGACCGTCCCCAATCGACACCAATTAAAAAAGCTTTTTCGGGTCCTTGAATCACATGTTTAAGCGGCAAGGCAAACTCCTGACAGGAACGAAGACAGTCATCAGTGATAAGTCGCAAGTAAAAACTCTTTTAAAACCTATTACTTACAACTATTTTTCAAGACGGTCTTCCAACACTTTTATAAACAAAGCCCAACTTATTCATTTCTGCAGATTGTAACAAGTTACGGCCATCAATAATCACTGGGGTTAACATCAAACTTTTAACTTTTTTATAATCTAATTTTTTAAAATCTTCCCATTCCGTCAAAATGAGCAATGCATCTGCATTCTTCACCACTTCATAAGGTTCTTTGCAGTATTGAATTTTAGGAAGAAAATCACGGGCTTTCATCATGGCCTGGGGATCATAAGCTTTCACTTTTGCTCCCTCTTTGACAAGATAATCAATAATATCAATGGAAGCTGCATTGCGCATATCATCTGTATTAGGTTTAAATGCCAAACCCAAAATACCGATGGTTTTACCCCGCATGACCCATAACACGTCTTTTACTTTTTTAAGAAAACGTTGTTTTTGCTCATCATTAATCTTCTCAACAGCTTTAAGCAAGTCAAAATGATAGCCAAGTTCCTGAGAAATTTTAATAAAAGCAGAAACATCTTTTGGAAAGCAAGATCCTCCATATCCAATACCGGGTTTTAAAAAAGCAGATCCAATACGATGATCCATTCCCATCCCTTCAACTACTTTTTCCACATTGGCTCCTGAAAGCTCACAAATATTGGCTAAAGCATTGGCAAACGAAATTTTCATCGCAAGAAAGGAATTGCTGGCATGTTTAATTAATTCAGCTGAAGGAATATCCGTTACAATAAATTTTGATTTGATGGGCTGATACAGCTCACGCATAATTTGTGCAGCTCTATCATTGGCAACTCCAACCACAATGCGATCCGGATGCATCATATCTGCGACGGCAGATCCTTCTCTCAAAAATTCAGGATTTGAAACCACATCAAATTCAACACCTTTTCGGCAATAACGTTGAATCGTTTCAACAACTTTCTCTCCCGTTTTGACAGGAACCGTGCTTTTGTCCACAATCACTCGGTAATTACGAATATGTGAGGCAATTTCACGAGCTGCATTGGCTACAAAACTTAAATCTGCCTCACCGGTATCCAACGGAGGAGTATTTACAGCAATAAAAATAACTTGAGCTTGATCCACACCTTCTTTAATGCTAGTAGAAAATTTTAATCGTCCTGATTTGATACTCTTTTTAATGAGAGGCTCAATACCAGGTTCATAGATAGGGATTTTTCCTTTTTTCAAAAGATTGATTTTTTTTCGATCATAATCAATACAAAGCACATGATGGCCAATATCAGCCAAACACGTCCCTGTGATTAAGCCAACATAACCTGTCCCAACAATCGCAACATTCATAAATTCTCCAATCTAGGTTCTAATATCTTTTGAAAATAAAGCATAGGAGTTTGTTATAAAACGCTGTAGAGATGTAGGCTATCCAATAAGCATTGAATACAACAATTAATTTCCTAAATTAACCACAAGATCCGGATAAGCCTTCAACCAAAAAGTAATCCAAACTTGAACATCCTCACCACTTTTTCTAAACGAAAGCGCCCCATTCCAACAGTGAAGATCTCGATAAATAGAATATTCTTGATCTTGAAGTTCACCTGTTTCAAATTCCCAACGATTCGCTACCTTAAAAGCCCAATCAGAATTAAGGGTGTAATCCAAACCATAAGTCCATTGCATACTTTCATGATCTAAAAAGCGTACTCCTGTTGCAAACCTCCATTTTCCCTCTTTAAAAGTCGCCAGATCCATATTAAAAATAGAAATGCGATTTTCGTATTGATCATAACTTAGTTGAAAATCAGCACTAAAATTACGCAAAGGTCTTATTTCCAAATCATTAAAAATATTGGAAAAAGGATGCTCTTGATCAGGTTGTCGATCAATCAGATAATCGACATATACTAAAAAATCAACAAGATCCCAACTTACGTCATCCCGTTTGGTCTGTAATTTGTTACGTAAAGAAGGACGTATGGTGTGTTGTCCCACAAGCGCATCAATTTGATCAAATTGAATAAGTTTACTGGCTGGAACAGTAGGATCATCAATATAAGTATATTTGATCCTAGGTTCAATCACATGTCTTAATTGATGCATATCCCACTCAGCATTTTCATATCCGTAAACACGATGAAATTTTGTCCCTAATTCAATACCATCTGTGAATGTTCCTCTCCATACTGAATCAGACTCAACCAATTCACGACTGTACCAAGTCTGGCGAACACCAAACCATGTGTTTGTCTCTAACCAACCAAAATATTTTTTGGGATAAGAAATTTCATCATAAGTATCAAATCGACCGGCTCCTTGAGAATCTGGCACAGAGCTTGTGTCTGTAATAGGCCGTTCAGTCAAACGATCTGGAAACTCTGCAAATTGTTTAGACAAATTTGCAAAAGAATTTGTAGAAGTATAGAAAAATGGAGTTTTTAAAATACGCTGTCTTCGAAATTCCAAAGACAACTCTGGCAAACGTTCAACTTCATTAAAAGTGTCATTCACCCGTTTTTGAACATAGAATCGAGCCATGTATTTTCGATGATATCGCGTGATATCAAAGAATGAAGGAGGACGAAGGGAATAATCTGAATCACGATAAAAAAAGTCTTTCAGAATATCTTCATCGCTTAACTTATGAAATTGACCTCGAATGGTTGTATCATATTTCCAAGGTTGAAAATGAGTGAGCGATGCACGGTAACGATCATCTTCTCCTACACCATCCACAAACTTTCTACGTTTATCATGAATATAATAAGTCTTAAACTGCCCCCCCCCACCTTCTTTTAAATCATATTCCCCGTCTAATCCTACACCAAAACCACGTCGAAACCGATAATCAGCCCTCACACGACTTCTAACGTGCGGAGTTTGCAACCAATTAAAACTGGTAAGAAAGAATGCGCCCCATCGCTTTGAATATCCAGGCATAAACGACCATGGAGATTCTTTTAACGAATGCTGATAATAAGGAAGCCAAAAAACAGGGACACGCCCGATAAAAAAGCAAACATTTCTAGCAACCATTTTATTTCCTGGATAAATATCCACACGCCCCGCTTTCAAAGAATAATGAGGGCTATGAGCATCACAAGTAGTGACAAAACCTTGATCAACTTTGTATTTATCTTTTGAATATCGAATAACTTTTTTACCTTTGATATACCAGGGGCTATAAAAGGCCGTTGCATTTTGGAATTGTCCTGTTCCCTTCTCAAAATTATAATCAAGGGAATCCCCAATAATGCGCCGTCCTTTTTGAATAATCTGTACATGCCCTTCTGCATGGGCATCCTTGGTCCGAGTATTGATCAAACCCTTATCTGCAATGAGCGTGGTATCTTGATAAGTTACAACCACATGTCCTACAGCTGTAACTTCTCCCTTTTCACGATCAAAGTCCACAGAGTCCGCATTAACCTCAACCGGCAAGTCTTGGGCTGCAAAAGAAGGAGCAGAAATAAAAGACAAAAATAAAATAAACAAAAAAACAATTTTTCTCAAAAGTCCTCCCCTTAAAAATCTGTATTTTGTAGTTCGTAATTTGTATTTCGCCAAAAAAATAAAGAAAACTTCTCTCAATGAACTACACCCATATAATTTGCGAGTATGCTACACGAACCTTGGAAACCATTCAAGCGCGAAAAATATTTTTTCCTATCCACAAACATTGGATGACTATTGTCCAACGGATTGTAAAGACCATTGGAAATCGAGTAAGCACGGACCCCGATGACTATCGGGGAAACGAGATTTCCTTTGAGTTCGTTTACCTCGCAGGGGTGAACAAACGTGTCTGAATACTCTGTTGGACAATTCTCCTATGCGACACAACCTAGAGACATTACAGAAAAATATTTTTAAGAAAAATTTCAGAGTTTTCATCTTTCTAGAAACCATTCACAAAAAAATCGAATACCATCTTCAATTGGAACCTTGACATCATATTTTAAAAGTTTTTTAGCTTTTGAAATATCTGCGCATGTGATAGGAACATCTCCGGCTTGATCTTTCATCCATTGAATTTTAGCTTTCTTTTTTAAATTTGCTTCGATCAAACGAACTAATTCAATAAGTGAAATAGTTTTAGAATCCCCTAAGTTAAAAATTTCATACGCCCATTTCCCATTTAGAACAGAAAGAATCCCCTGAACAATATCAGAGATAAAAGTGTAATCACGTGATGT
The DNA here is from genome assembly GCA_964640155.1 of uncultured bacterium. Taxonomy (GTDB): domain Bacteria; phylum Auribacterota; class JACPWU01; order JACPWU01; family JACPWU01; genus CAZXEQ01. The sequence continues at coordinate 68,589 of CAZXEQ010000001.1, forward strand.
ATTTCCATCTCCAAACAGAGTAAGAGGTTTGCCTTCATGAATGGCTCTTGTAAATTTATGAATAGCCATTTCAGGACGTTGCCTAGGGCCATAAACTGTAAAAAATCTTAAAACACTCATACGAATTTTATAAAGATCGTGATAGACATGACACAGAGCTTCTCCAGAAATTTTAGTTGCAGCATACGGAGAAACAGGAGACAACAATGCATCTTCTTCAGAAAAAGGAACCCCATTACGACGTCCATACACGGATGAAGAAGAGGCAAAAATAAAATGATCTAGCTGATGAATTCTCGCCTCTTCCAAAAGATTCAGCGTTCCATTAACATTCACATCGGCATAAAGCACAGGATCCTGAATGGAAGGACGAACCCCTGCTCTTGCAGCAAGATGAATACAAGCCTGAAACCGATTTTTCAAAAACAGGTTCGAAAGAGTTTTTTTGTTTCGAATATCCCCTTTTACAAATTGAAACCGAACATGATCTTTAAAAAGCTTCAAATTCTCTTTTTTAAGTTTAATATCATAAAAAGGATCAAGACTATCCAGGCAAACTACTGAATGCCTTTGATCTAAAAGAGCCTCAATTAAATGAGACCCGATAAAACCAGCTCCACCCGTGACTAGAATTTTCAAAATAAGGGCACTTTCTTTTTTATAAGCTTAGACATTCTATGTTCTTACTGCTTGTTCTTGAGGAACTTTTTTCCAATCATCTAGAAACTTCTTGAGCCCAATATCTGTTAAAGGATGTTTGACCAGTTTTTCCAAAACATCAAAAGGCATGGTTGCAACATGAGCTCCAATTTTAGCAGCATCTAAAACATGAATTGGATGACGAATACTTGCAACTAAAATTTCTGTTTTAAAACCATAATTTGAATAAATGGTTTTAATATCTCGAATCAAATCCATTCCTACTTGCCCTTGATCATCCAAACGACCAATGAAAGGACTGATATAAGTTGCTCCTGCCTTTGCTGCGAGCAAAGCTTGATTGGCAGAAAAACAAAGGGTTACATTGGTACGAATCTTTTCAGAAGATAAAATCTGAATAGCCTTTAATCCTTCTTTAATCAAAGGAACTTTGACAACAATATTTGAGTGAATTTTTGCAAGCGCTCTTCCTTCCTTCAAAATACCCTCTGCATCCACGCTCACCACTTCTGCACTTACAGGCCCATCAATAAAAGAACATATTTCTTCTAAAACTTGCTTGAAACTTCTCCCTGTTTTAGCAATAAGACTAGGATTGGTCGTAACACCATCCACCCATCCCATACTCCATCCTTCTCGAAGCTCACGAACATCTGCAGTATCTAAGAAAAATTTCATATTATTTCCTTTTTATAAAAAAAATTTATGCCTGGGAACTAGAAACCGATAGTGGTTGAATACTTTTCATCGCCAATGTTGCGGCTCCAATCAGTCCTGCATCTACTCCTAATTGTGCTGGAATAATTTGAACATGATGCCCCGGAACACTCATACTTCTTTCTTTGACTACACACTTTAATGGATCAAACAGAAATCGTCCAGCTTTTGAAATTCCTCCACCAATCACAATCAAATCTGGATTAAAAAAATTTACAAGTCCTGCTAAAACAATTCCTAAATGAGTTGCTACTTCTTCCCAAACAAATCTTGCAACTTCATCTCCAGCCGCAGCAGCCTTATCCAATAATTCATGCGTTAATGATTCCGGTAGTCTTTCGGGATTTTTTAATCGATAAAGCTCAAGTGCTCTCTCTAGAATATATTTATTTCCAATAAAGCGCTCCAAACAACCTCTATTTCCGCAATTACAAAGAGGGCCGTCTCGCTGTACTACAATATGGCCAAGTTCCCCAGCTGAAAAAGTGGAACCTCGATAAAGAGCTCCTTCAACAATCACCCCTCCCCCAACTCCCGTTCCTAAAGTCACACATATGACATTTCGAGCATGCTGTGCAGAACCAAAAGCATACTCACCTAAAGCCATCACATTAACATCATTATCAATAAAAATAGGGAATTTAAATTCCTCTTTTAAAAGATCTCTTAAAAAAACATTTTCCCAGCCAGGAACATTGGTGAGAGAATAAATAAATCCTTTTTCAAAATCAACATTCCCAGGAACCCCTATTCCTAGAGCTTGAGGAGTTTTCCCTTTTTTCTCTCCATATTTCAAAGCCTCCCGAAGGCCCTCTTTGATGGGAGCAAGAATGTCTTCACGTGAAGAACCCGCCTGAGTCGGTACTTTGTGAGACCAGAGTACTTTTGCATCAGAGTCAATAACTCCCACTCTTAAATTAGTCCCACCCATGTCAACGCCAATGTAATAGTCCATTATTTCTCACATTTTAAAAACGCTATTTGCATTTTCCCTAATCTGCCCCTGAAGCTTATCAAGACTTACCCCTTTAATTCGAGCAATTTCTTGAGCTGTTTGCTTTATAAAAGAAGGTTCATTCCTTTTTCCACGATAAGGTTCAGGAGTTAAATAAGGTGCATCTGTTTCAAAAAAGATTTTTTCCAAAGGAATTTTTTTTACAACATCTCTTAAGTCTTCTGCCTTCTTAAACGTCACAATTCCAGAAAAAGAAATGTAAAAACCTAAATTTAACAATGCATCTGCTGTTTCCCATGTACTTGTAAAACAGTGAATAATTCCTGTTACAGATTGATACTCTGGCATTCTCAATATTTCTAAAAGATCTTGATCGGAATCCCGGTTATGAATGAACACGGGCAGATGAGCCTGTACTGATAAATCCAACATTTGTTGAAAAGCTTTCTTTTGTATTTCTGGAGGTTGCTTTTCATAATAATAATCAAGTCCAATCTCACCGATCCCCTTCACTTGAGGATTTTTGATAAGCAGCGAAAATTCTTTCAATTCTTCGGAGTTTAGAACTCTTGCCACATGCGGATGCAATCCAACAGCGCATCCCACAAATGAAGAATTTTCAAAAAGATTTAATGACTTTCTCGCGGATGAAATATCCTCCGTTACATCCATCATCCATTCAACGCCTGCCTCGCGTGCCCTTTCAATAACGGCTTCACGATCTTGATCAAAAGCTGAATCATTTAAATGTGCGTGTGTATCGATCATTTAAAATTCTTAATTTCTTTTATCTCAAACCGGTCTTGGAAAGAGAGGTTCTAATTGACCTAAACGAACACCCGAAGGTAACTGTCCCCAAATTTCTAGATCTGAAAAATTTCTAAAAAATTTATCTGTCGTAAGGCCCAATTGCAAACGGATGCGTTCAGATGTTTGTGGCATAAAAGGTTCAATTAAAAGAGAAATTCTTGCAATGCCTTCTGCCAAAAGATAAAGAACTGCTCCTAATCTTCCTTTTTGCGCCGGGTCCTTGGCTAAACCCCAAGGCGCCATTTCTCCAACATAACCATTATATTTTTGAATTAAACTCCAAAGTTGGACTAAGGCCTCGCTAAATTTAAAATGCTCCATACCCTCTACAAAACTGCGATAAATACTTTTCGAAGCCTCTATGATTTCATGATCTCTCGCATTATATGAAGAAGGTTTAGGTATAACTCCATCAAAATAGCGTTGAACCATCGAAAGGGTTCTCTGAATGAGATTACCTAAATCATTCGCTAAATCAGCTTCGTAACGCGTTGTGAATGCTTCCCATGAAAAATCACCATCTCGATCGAAAGGGACTTCTCTCATGAGAAAATAACGCAAAGCATCTGAACCAAATTTTTCGGCAGCTTCCACAGGTCCTATTAAAGTTCCTGTGGTCTTACTCATTTTTTCTCCCTTCAAATAAACAAAACCGTGTCCAAAAACTGTTTGAGGGAGTTCAAGACCTAAACTCATCAACATCGCAGGCCAAATAACACAATGAAAACGCGTAATATCCTTTCCAATCACATGAACCTGCGCCGGCCACCAATCTCTGAAACGTTCCAAATCATAAGGATAGCCAATGGCAGAAATATAATTGATCAGGGCATCAAACCATACATATACAACTTGCTCAGAATCAAAAGGCAAAGGAATCCCCCAATTCACCCCAGATCTTGAAATACTAATATCTTCTAAACCTCCCTCAATCACATTAAGAATCTCGTTATATCTAACTTTAGGGAGAATAAACGAAGGTGTCGTTTGAAGCAGGCGTTTTAATGCTTCCTCATAACGAGATAAAGCAAAGAAATAATTTTTCTCACGAATCCAATCCGGCTTTAATTTATGAGTCGCACATGCCCCATCGACAAGATCTGCCTCTTTTAAAAAAGCTTCGCAAGAATTACAATACCATCCTTCATAGTTTCCAAGGTAAATGTCTCCCTTTTGGAAAATGGCCTGAAAAACATGTTGCACTGTCTTAACATGATTAGGATCACTGGTTCGAATAAACTGATCATACGTAATCCCTAGAGACTTCCAGACCTCTTCAAACTGGGAAGCCAAATCATCACAATATTGTTGAACAGGAATAGCTCTTTTATTTGCTTCACGCTCGACGTTAACACTGTGTTCATCTACTCCCATCAAAAAAAAGACTTCCCGTCCTTGAAGCCTTCTAAAACGAGCCATCACATCAGCACCAATTTTTTCATAAGCGGTGCCTAAGTGAGGCAATGCATTGACATAATCAATGGCTGTGGTTAAAAAATATTTATCGCTTCCTTTTGTCATCTTCTTTCTCCATCAAAGTAATTTCACTTACAGGGCATTGAGCGTGTCGCTCATCTTCAAGTCGAACCGTCACTGTTTGGCGCAAAATATCTCCAGAAAGAATACACCCTTTCCCTAATTTGGTCACAACATAGGAACCATCATCTGGCATCGTTTTTGAAAGCTCTTCATAAGTTTCTAATTCAAATTTCAGACAGCATTTCAGCTGCCCACATAGTCCTAATAACTTTTCCTGATGAACAGGTAAGCGTTGGACTTTTGCCATTTTGGTCGTAATCGTATCAAAATGCGTCATGAATTGCGTGCAACAAATTTCGGCCTTTCCACAAGGGGCAATTCCCCCAATCACTTTAGCTTCATCTCTAGCTCCAATTTGATGCAAATCGATACGCGCTTTGAAAAGTGTAGCTAGATCTCTCACCAAAGCTCTAAAATCAATTCGATCCGCTGCCGTAAAGTAAAAAACGAGTTTATGTCGATCAAAACTATATTCTCCTGATAAAACACGTATGGGCAAACGATGTAATGCAATTCTCTCACGACAAGGCGTTAAAGTGTCCTTTGCTAAGATACGGTTTTTCTCAATTTGCTCCAGATCTGCAGGCGTGGCTTGACGAATCAGATGATAAACAGGAACTTCATTTGAAATTTGAACACGAAACTTGGAGTGATCAGAAGTTGCAACCACTTTTCCATAATCTAATCCATAGTCTGATTTTACAATACAAATATCACCAAAATTAATCTCTTGAGCCCCTATATCCAGTGATTCAATTCGACCAAAGTCCCTCATTTGAATTTCTAAATTATTTTTCATGAACCTTTTTTCTCAAAATCAGGCCTTATTTTCATCAGCAATACTTCCATAACCCACTTCAGCTGAGCTCCTCTATCCAAAAATCTCTTCGATTCTTCAACTGCTTCCATCCATTGAGGAAACTTTGGAACAAATCCTTTCTCAGAAAATGTCCAAAGCCAAGTGAGAATAAGGCGCAAAAATTCTCTTAAAATTCGAGAACGCTCACCAGAAAGAAAAGCCTTTTTTTCTTCCTCGGCTCTTTTTTTAGCAGAAGGATCCTCCTCATTTTCTTCGGAATCAATTTTTTCTTCCAGAAGCTCAATCTCACTCTCAACTTCCTGAACAATACGTTCTGCTTGACCAAAAACAGAAACAAAAGATCCTGATAATCCTCGTTCAAATGATTTTAAAAGATTTTTTTTCTTTTCCCACACACCTGTCTCAATTAAATGTTTAGCTCTGGCAATACTCCCATCCGCTAATTCTTTCAAAATATTTAAAAAAGCAGAATTTTCCTCACATTCTGGAAACATCTCTAATGAAAATTTTTCTGACTTAGATCGAAAGGGAAAAAGTTGACATCGGGATAGAATGGTTGGAAGAAGACTTTCGGGATGACTTGTAGTTAAAACAATAAAAGTTTGAGGAGGTGGTTCCTCCAAAACTTTTAACAGGGCATTCGCTGCTGTCACGTGAAGACAATCTGCTTCTTGCAAAATATAAATCTTTGCTTTTCCTTCAAAAGACTTGAAAGAAGCTTGATTCTGAAGCTCTCGAATCTGATCAATACGAATACTTCTTAAAGCCCCATGAGGAGTCCAGGTCATCACATCCGGATGAATGCCTTTTTCTATTTTCTGACAAGAAACACATTTCTGACAAGGTTCCTTCATTTTTTCAAAAGAGAGACAATTCAAAGCCTTTGCAAACCATTTACCCGCTTCTGATAAAGCAGAAATATCAGGGCCATAAAAAAGGCAGGCATGCGCTGCTCGATTAGAAAAAAGAGACTGTTGTAGAAAATGAATGTTTTTAGTCTGCATAGAATATTTAGAAATTAGATTCGAGCTTTTCTATTAATTGAATAGCTTCTTTTTTAACATCTTCAAAAGCTTGGTCAGCTCGTATAACTCGAATCCTTTTAGGTTCTTTCTTGGCTAAAGTCAAAAAGCCCTTACGAAGTTTACGGTGAAAAGAAAGTTCTTCAGCTTCCAGACGATCCTTTTTTCCTCTGGATTTAAATGCCCTTGGCAAACCTTTTTCAGGTGCAATATCTAAAAGTAAAGTCAAATCGGGAATGAGTCCTCCGGTTGCTTTTTCATTGAGTCGAGCAATCAAATCTAAATCTAAACCTCTCCCATAGCCTTGATAAGCCGTTGTAGAGTCATAAAAGCGACAACAAATCACAACTCTATTTTTGTCTAAAGCAGGCCCAATCACCTCTTCAACATGCTGAGCACGATCTGCCTCAAAAAGAAAAAGTTCTGCCCAAGCATTGGTCAAATAAGACTGATGAAGAAGCTCTTGACGAAGAACTTGTCCCAAAGCACTTCCTCCAGGTTCATAAGTCAAAAATACAGGAACATTCTTTGATTGGAGAAATTCGAAAAGTGCTTCTGCCAATGTTGTTTTACCACTACCTTCCGGGCCTTCGATCGTGATGAAAAAACCTTTTTTCCGTTTCACTGTATCTCCGAAAGCATCAAGATTAAAACATTAATTTTTTTGATTTGTATTTTTCAAGAACCTATTTTCTGATCACCTTTACTCCATCCTTCTCATCTTGTATCACAATCCCCTTAGCAATAAGAAAATTTCGAATTTCATCTGAGAAAGACCAAAGTTTTTGACGACGTGCACTTTCACGAGATCTTACAAGGTATTCAATTTCTTGATCGGTCAAACGATTGGCTCGAAGAAGAGCTCTCACTTTTTCTTCTTCAAATGTAATTTCTTCTTTAATCTTATGGATTTTCCCTGTATCCACTTGAAGTCCCAATACATCCAACATCTTTAGAAGAACAGAAAATCCATTTTTCAAAGAGTCTAAATTATCATGATCGATATCTTGATTTATTTGTGTCAAAAGTTTAAAAAGAACACCCAAAGCCTTGGGTGTATTGAAATCATCTTCCATCGCTTCTTGAAAAAGTAAAAACCATTCTTTCCCTTGTGTTGAGAACGCGTCCATTTTAGGGCGAGCCCCTAATTTTTCTTCTGCCCGAGCCACAGTCGTTTCAATACGTTCGAATGCTTGTCCCGATTCGCTAATCGCCTCAAAAGAAAAATCCATAGGGGTACGATAATGTTTTGAGAGAATAAAATAACGAATAACACGTGGGAAATATCGTTTTAATAATTCTTTCAAAACAAAAACATTTCCCAAAGATTTGCTCATTTTAGTTTGATCGATCATGATCATTTCATTGTGAATCCACACCTTAGCAAAATCATGTTTCGAAAAACCTTCTGATTGGGCAATCTCATTTTCATGATGAGGGAAGATCAAATCTGAACCTCCACCATGAATATCAAAGGTCTCACCTAAATGTTTCATACTCATAGCTGAACATTCAATATGCCATCCTGGTCTACCCGGACCCCAAGGACTTTCCCACGAAGGCTCTCCAGGTTTTGTGCCCTTCCACAATGCAAAATCTTCTGGATGAGTTTTTTTCTCATCTGGATTAATTCTGGCTCCTACTTTCATTTCATCGAGAGTTCTGCGAGAAAGTTTCCCATAAGGGGAAAATTTTGCGACTTCAAAATAGACATCTCCTCCAACAGCATAAGCCAATCCATTTTTGATCAAACCTTGAATCACTTTAACCATCTCCTGAATATGCCCAGTGGCCCTAGGCTGAATCGTAGGCTCAATCACATTCAAAAGCTTCATTTCATCTTGATATTCTTGAATATATTTTTGAGTTAACGATTGATAATCAACCCCTAGCTCTTGTGTTCGCTTAATAATTTTGTCATCAATATCCGTGAAATTTCGAACATAAGTCACATCCAAACCAGAGTTTTTAAGAAAACGATAAATGACATCAAAAACAATGGCTGCTCGTGCATGACCAATATGGCAAGAATCATAAACAGTCACTCCACAAACATACATACGGACTTTACCGGGTGTCAAAGGAGTGAGAATTTCTTTTTCTCGGGTTAACGTATTGTAAATTTTAATAGGCATACCAACCTTACATTTGTTCGATTTTCTGCACTGCTTTTTTCAGCCTTCGCATCACTTCTATTTTCCCCATAACAGGGCATAAATCTTTAAGTTCAGGTCCATGAGGATGACCCGTAAGAGCCAAACGAAAGATAGGATAAAATTCATTACCCTTTACACCTAATTCTTTCTGACAAATCGAAAGAGATTTTACAGGGAAATCCGGACCGGTCCAGTCCTTTTCCAAAGCTTCTAAAACCTTCATTAAAACATCTTTAGACCTTGGCAAAGCAAACGCTTTTTGAACTTCTTCTTGGGTTAAATCTGCCTCTTCAAGAAAGACCTTCAATTCCTTTACTAACTCTTTTAACGTCCCTGCCCTATCCTTCACAAAATCAATCATCTTGTAAACCTGAGCACGATCAATCTCTCCTGAAATAGACTCAGGAAAATGTTCTTCCAAATTCAGAAAAATTTCTTCCGCTGAAATTCGTTTTAAATGTTCTTTTCCTATCCAATGAAGTTTCTCAGGATTAAAAATAGCCGGAGAACCTACCACACGCTCGATAGAAAATTTTTCAACAAGTTCCTTCCTGCTGAAAATTTCCTGATCATCTCCATTGGACCAACCTAAAAGTGCCATATAATTGAGTAAAGTTTGAGCCAAATATCCTTCATCACAATAAAATCCAACAGAAGTCGCTCCATGCCTCTTGCTAAGGCGAGTTCCATCAGGGCCTAAGATCATCGATAAATGCGCAAACTGAGGCACATCAAATCCCATCGCATTAAAAAGCAAAACGTGACGAGGGGTATTGGACAAATGATCTTCTCCTCGAATGACATGACTGATTTTCATGAGTCCATCATCAACAGCCACTGCAAAATGGAATGTTGGAAAGCCATCTGATTTAAAAATGACAAAATCACCAAAAAGGGCTGTATCAAAAGTGACTTCACCCCGTACCAAGTCTTGAATTTTTACAATCTGAGGCTCTACTTTAAATCGAATCACTCCAATACGACCTTCCGATTCATACTTTAATTTTTCTTCCCGAGTCAAAAAACGGCAGCGATTATCGTATCGAGGAGCAAGGCCTTTTTCTTGAGACATTTGACGACGAGCTTCTAATTCTGCACTGGAGCAATAACATAAATAGGTCTGCCCCTTTTCTTCTAATTTTTTGGCATACTCACGATAAATCCCAATCCTTTCAGACTGAAGATAAGGACCAAACTCACCTCCAGCCTCAGGACCCTCATCCCAATCAAGACCCAACCATCTCAAATCTTCCAAAATCATTCTGGAAAATTCAGGTCTGGATCTCTCTTGATCTGTATCCTCAATTCTTAAAATAAATGTTCCGCCCAGTCTTCTTGCCAAAAGCCAATTAAAAATGGCTGTTCGAGCATTGCCTAAATGCAGCTCTCCCGTCGGACTAGGTGCAAAACGTACGCGAATCTTGGATTTTTCCATAGGGCAAGATGATAAACCAAATTCAAAGGTTTTGCATGGGAAAAATCAGATTTTGATGTAGAAAAATCTAAACTCTTCATTTATAAATTTAATGATGAGGGTGACCAACGAACTTGAATCATGAGCAATCGCGCTCAAGTGAAAGCAACGAAAAAAAAGGCACCCTTCTTATTAATTACCTTATGATTCAACAACCGGAGCATACTCAACCTCTTCACGGTCGCTGGAATGCGAACGAGAGAAGAGAGCGAATGATGTTCGTTGGGCAGAACCCTCTTTTCTATCTTAATACTTTATTTTATAAGCTAATTTTCATTGACACACCTATCTAGAAATTCTACTCTACCCTTCATCTATGAAACTTAGAACATTCGCAAACACATCCTTAAAAGTCTCCGAAGTTGGTTTTGGAGTTTGGACGGTTGGAACCACCTGGTGGGGAATCAAAGATGAAATTTTTGGTATTCAACTCCTTCAAAAAGCCTTCGATCTTGGAATCAATTTTTTTGATACCGCAGATACCTATGGCAATGGGTATGGCGAAACCATTTTAGCCAAAGCCCTTAAAAGCAAGCGTGACAAACTTGTTATCGCTACTAAATTTGGCTATGACATTTACAGTCCTCCACCTGAAAAACGAGGACATCAAGAACTACCTCAAAAATGGGATGCTGAGCATATTCGCTTTGCCTGTGAACAAAGTCTTAAACGTCTTGAAACAGATGTTATCGACCTTTATCAACTTCACAATCCCAGAATTGATACTTTAAAAAAAGACGAAATATTTAATACTTTAGAATCTCTAAAAAAAGAGGGAAAAATCAGATCCTATGGAGTCGCGTTGGGACCGGCTATCGCAGAAAGACAAATTGAAGAAAGTCTTTATTCTATTCAAATCCGCAAAGTTCATGGAACTCAAATCATCTACAATCTTCTTGAACAAATGATTGGAGAAAAGATTTTTTCAGCAGCCCGCGCAGAAAACTCAAGTGTCCTTGTCCGTGTCCCCCATGCATCAGGTCTGTTAGAAGGCGTATACACACAAGATACCACCTTCACGGAAAATGATCATCGCTTTCATCGCATCTCAACAGATGAGAAGAAAAAATTGTGGCTTGATGATGGTCTCAAAAAAGTGGAACAGCTTCAATGGCTTGTAAATGATAAACGTACTTTGGGACAAATGGCCATTCAATTTATTTTATCAGAGCCTTCTATTGCTTGCGTATTTCCTAATATTTATGATTTGAAACAATTAGAAGAATTCGCAAAAGCTCCAGATACTCCCACACTCACTCAAAATGAAATTTCTAAAATCCAATCACTTTACAAAAGCAACTTTGGCCTACAAGCACCTCAACCTGCTGTTAAAGCATAAGTTCTAATGAAACCTTGCTGCGGAAAAGAAATCAAACGTTCTATCAAGAAACATCGGGATGTAGCTACCTGCGATCAATGTAAGTCCCTCATTTTGGCTTACGGAGATGAAGCAGACTTTCAAAAAATGCTTCAGGGATTGGAAAAAAGCAAAATCTCTTTTGAAACTGGAGTTTCTGGCAAGTTAAAAATTGTTATCAAGCATTTAGTTAAATAAACAAAAATGAATCAAGCTGCAGCATTAAAAGACTCCGATCTTTCTACAATCACTTGTTTTCTTTGAACATTGGGCAACTCTCTCAGCGACTTTTGCCCTCTATCAATCTGTCTTTTCCTTGAACGTCGTATTTGTGTACCAACAGCTTCTTCTCTTTCTCCCAATTCACGAGCAATACGATTGACCCATCCTTGAAAAATCTCCTCTTCGAAAGGTTTTTCCTCTTCACTCATTTGATCGAGGCTCTCAGCAATTCTCATAATCGCTAATTCTAATTTTCCTTCTCGGAAAAGTTTTTCCACTTCGGCTTCTAAAGTCACTGTTGCTAAATCCTGTTGCTGTTGCCTTTGTCTTAGTGCTACCAAGCCAAAAACAATGGTTAAAGCTGGAGGTAGAATCATTCTTCTTGGCGCACCGCTATCAGACACTGTAAGACGAATATCTGGCGCATTATAATACCTGGTTCCGATTGAGTTATCTCCTGTAGAAGAAGCCTCTACGGCTCCTGGAACAGAAGGCAAAGCTAAAAGCCCTATCACTCTTTCATAAAGACTACCTGTCCATCGTCGGACCTCTAAGACTTCACCCCTCTCATCCCTAACATTTGGATGTAGAGAAATAGCATCTCTTAAGGCCACCAATGCTATTAAAAAATCTCTTCGAACAATCACCTGATTCCCTGATAACTGTACATCCTCTAAATCCAGACTGTCAGAGAAAACCAAGCGTCCCTCACGATAAAGGGTCAATATTTGAGTTTTTCTTTCAGGGGAAAGATAACGCCCCCAAAATTCTATTAAATAATGATCTACAACATCGATATGAGAAGGTTCTGAAGCCTGATACTCAGAACTAGAAATATAAAAATCGCCGGCTCTCCAATGTGCAATTCGCTGCTGACGCGCAACATCAGCCACCCCTTGCAACCTCTCTCTTGTAATGATGTCTGATGACAATTGAATAAATCTTAAAATTTCATAAGGTTTTAAAGCCAAATAATTTGCAACTTGTACTCTTTGTTCTATTTGTTCATACGTTTCTTGGAATGTTGAGTTAGATGGAAAAGTACATTGCCCAAACAAAAGCCTAATAGGCTCTAAAAGTACATTTAACTCTCTTTGCGTTCTGTCTCTAACCTTTTGTATTTGATCTGCAGGTAAGTCCTGTCCCAAATCCAAAAAGGTTCTCTCCTCTTCAATAACCTGTCTTGCAGTTTGAAGCAAAGCTGTAAAAACACGTTCAATCGGTCGATGACCCAAGACCTCTTGTTGACCACTATTTTGATCGAAAGGAGCTCTTTCGGAATAAATCCTTTGAAGATTCATTCTCGAAAAAGCTATTTCAGGAGTGATAAGCTCACTTACATCTCCTTTCCCCCTAACAAAACTAGCTTCGGAAACAATCATTTCACTCAGAGCAATCATAATATCTGTTTCACCAATGCCCATTTGACGTAACGCTTGAAGATAATTTTCTGTATCAAAACCCTGAGCAGGAATAATCTCTAAAGCAATCGGCATAAGGATTGCTAGAAGCTCAGCTCTTGTTTCCAGAAAATCCTGCCAATGCAAAATGAGATAAATAGAAAACACCCGAAAAGCGTTTTCTTGACCCAAAATCTGACGGATTTCTTGAGGTGTTTTTTCTCCCAAATCTCCAAAAACTTGGTCAAAAACATAATTTCTAAAATGAAAAGAACCATACAAACTTGCAGAAACAAAAATTTGAAGCTTAAGGTTCACCGATAAACTTGGAAAAATTTCTTGAATGATTCTTTCCAATCTTTCTCTTGTTGCTGCATCTAAAGAAAGGTTTAGAGCCTGCGATATTAATGAAATATAAAAAGCCTTTTCATTATCACTAAGACTACCTCTTCGAATAGACACTTCTGCCTCCGTTAAGATTTGAGTAACAGCTTCTTGTGATGCAAACCCTCCTAATCCCATAGCTAGATTTAAAAGATTTTGAGCAGCTGAGCGATAATAACTATCGTGATAGCTCACGGGTGTATACGGAATATCTATATTGCAAAGTCGAACGGGATGATACCGACGTTGATAACGCTGAAAAAGAGCTCTTATTTGTGTTAAATCTCCAGAGGCAATCACTCTGCGGGCATGAAACAGCTCAATATTACTCAAACCTGTCGAGATCTCACCGAATTCACGCATCACTGTCTGAGGGTCGTCAGAACGAGCAGCCCATATACCCGGCAAAGTTATTTGTCTTACAGGATGATTCTGTAAATATTCTAAAAATCTTTCCCCCACTTCATAAAAATTGTCACTGGGGATAGCGGCTTGATGATATAGTCCAAACACTTTTAAAAGAAAATCCAATTCAGAAGAAGCCCCATGATCCCTTAATTCCTGATCAATATTTCTAAAATCAGGGTCCATTGCTAAAATATCCTCAGCAATCATCACCGATAGAACTGGGATCAGCACGCTTTCAACAGCATCAACTACTCCTGCCCTGTAAAAAAAATTTTGATAAAAAGCCAATGCCTCTATAATATTTTGAGGTCTTAGATTTCTGCGCTCTTCTCGAACGAGATCTACCACAAAAGACCGTGCAGCTACTTTAGCTTCTTCTGAAATCGGAGCTCTATTTACCTCAAATAAAAAACTCTGAAAACGACTCATTTGAACTCTTAAATTATCCCCTTGTCCAGAATCTGTTCGTCGAGACATAGACAGAAAAATCCTTCGAGTATCATCAAAATATCTCTGCCGTTTTTGAGGATCCGCCAAAAGCCTCATAGGTAACCGCATCAAATCACCTTCAAGACTATCCCTTCGCATCACTGCAAGAAGCCGCTCTTGAATAGGAATATCAGTTAATGGACCATTCACTTGTTGTTGAATCACTTGAACACGTGGCCTTCCCATCAAAGGGCGAACATGTTGATTCATAAATAAAACCCAAGGGTCGTTGGTCGTAACCACTCCATTCAATTGAAGATAATTGAGAAAACTTCCATTGAATCCAATAATGCTTTGTCGTGGTTCATCTGGTGTATATCCACGGTCTGGAGTGAAGGATGGGTTACGACGATGCCATTCCTGCGCAATCACTTCATTACTTCCCCAAATTAAAAGCCCTAAACCTTGTCGGAGTTGTTCTGCATGAGGTGAGGCTGGAACACGAGCAGGATCCGCAAAAACATAATACCAATCATCAGGATACTGAGCTTGCAATCGAATAAGTTCTTGAAAAAAATAGCGCTGCCGAGAAAAAAAATTTAAGAAGCTGCCCATCATCCGAAGCTCCTCCGAAGTAAAAGAAGATAAATCTCCAAAATGAAGCGGAGCATAAATGTTATTTAAATATTCTGCCGTAATTATTGCTGGAGTAGGATCATAATTACCTCCATACCCTCCTCTGGATCTCGCCCTAGCTACCTGTGCTTGATATTGAGCTTGAGGACTATCTTCTCTTCTCCAGCGATCTTCTATCCCCTCTAGTTGAATCCACAAAGTAGACCTTTGAACAGGTGTCAATCCTTGTGAAAATTGATCAAATGCCGTGTTTGCAATTTCTTGGTTTAAACCCCAGCGTCTGCTTTCTCGAATCAAATAAGCTCTAAACGCATCTCCATTTCCAACATCCACGACTTTTCCATCCGCAAGCTTTTGAGCTGCCATCAAAGCCACACGTCCAAACAAGTCATGAATCATTCTTTCATTTTCTTCTCCCAAAGCGCCAATATCAGTTAAAAGACCTAAAGCAACATCATTGACCATTTGAAACATATCCTCTATAAGTCGAAAATCAATGGTTCTATCTACATTTTCATAAGCTCCCACAGCTCTTGAAGCAATTTCCAGTTTCTGAGATATATAAATATCTGTTCTTCTCAACAAAGTCCTCAAAGAATAGATTTGCCTTAAATCTTCTGGATAATCTGAATCTGAATAAAGAGGGGCTTGGTTAGAAGATTCATTCGATTGCCCTGCTGTTCTATCTGGCCTGGCGGCTTGGTCTCTTTCGTGATGTTGTCGAATTACACTTTCCTGAAAAACTTGTAAGCGTCGATCTCCTTGTCGAACAAATGTGGTAGGATCCCTGTTCACCCATCCGCGCCCTCCTCTAGGATTCATGGTTTGACAAATAGCATGAAGCTCTGAAATATCAATCCAGCGACTGCTATTCACATCAATTGCCCCATGAACAAGTCGGGCTGGAATTCCTACATATCTTAAAAGAAGCATTTCATACATCGCTAAAACAGCACAAGCAGCTTTGATCTTCTTCCTGCGCCTAAAAGATTCTTCTTCAAACCCATGATCCAACCAATGTTCAGGAGGAACTGCAAACATTCGTGCAGCATCTTCATCCAACCCATATTCAAATCGATCTTGCATAATTTGCTCTACACCTGTGAGTCGAAGGTCATAATCGTCCAACATTCTCAAAGCATCGAGCCGAGCTCTTAAGGTCGGAGGAATGTTTCTTTCACTCTCAGGAAGTTGTGTATAGTGGGCTATAAATTCTGATGAAGGGGTAAAAGGTACCGGTTGAAACTCATCGAGATGATAAGAAACAATATTATATCCTACGGGAAGATGAAAACCTTGTAAACGCAAAGTAGCATCTCCGTAAGAATTTGGCACGAGATTAAATCCTTCTGTTCGACCATTGACACGAATACTTGAAGGGTCAACACGAGAATGAGATGTTCTAAAAAGGCTTATTTCTGAGCCCTGAAAATACATAGTCACTGTCACTCCCTCACCCATTCTTGTTTCAGATAAGGGAGCATCTGGGAAATCAAGTACTTCCTGAACAACTGCTCCATTAGAATGAACACTCGAATAAGTCCCCAAAGAATAAAATCCTCCGCCTCGACTCAATTGAGCCAACCAGACGCCTCTCTCACGCAAACGTCCATTTTCAAAAGCACTGTCCGGTTCTGACAATGTATTAGGTCTAAATTCTCTCATTCCAGAAAGCGTTTGAAGATAACGCGCCCCTCTTTCCACATTATGAAAAAATAAAGAAGCTCTTCTAGAAACTCCAGCCATCATCTCTAATCTTCTAAAACCTCTCACAAAAGAAGGAACCCAAAAAAGTGTTTGGGCTGGAACTGTTTCTACGGTTTGACGAAGACGAACGCTTGACTGAGCAACAGATGCAGCTTGATCTCTGATCACATGAACAATGGTTTCAGAATGAAGTCCAAAACTTGAAAATACGATATATAAAACAATCCCCCATCTTAATATCCTAAAAATAAGCCTTTCTTTTAAAGAAGTTAAAAAGCTAACCCAAGGTCTGGCTACAGTTGTTTTAGATTCTTTAATTTCAAATTTTTCTAAGATTGCTTTTTCTTCAGTCTGTACAGGAGGCGCTTTTAAGGTTTCCAATGTCTTTTGACTTTGATCTAACAGAACTTTGTGAATTTTGGTTTCAAGATCTTCTAATTCTCCAATAACATCTCTTGATCGGTAAGATTCTAATCTTTCAATTTTCTTCTTTCTTTGATTCATTTGTCCTACTTTTTCTTTCAATTGATCTAGCTCTTCTGCCAACCTTCTTTCCTCCAAAGCATCACGCTCAATTGAAAAAGAATTGCTTCTAATTTTTTCAAGTAGGTTTTTTTTCAGTTCTTCTGCGCTTCCTTCACCCTCAATTAATCCTTCTGCATTTTCTTCAATTCCAATCAACCTTTGATATTTCTGATGTAATTGAACATTTTCTCTTTCCTTACGAGCAATATCCACCCGTATCTTTTCTAAATCCCCCTCTAGTTTTTTTTGCTTCAATAACAGGTCTTCGACTCTTGCCTCTCCGAATATATTTTGCAGCTCTTCTTTTAATCGAATTATTTCTCCTTCAAAACGCCAAGGAGGTGCATCTCTTGGCGTTTGAGTCATGGTAACTTCTGAAGTAGGAAGCAGACTTTGAATATGTTCAGTCCTTCGATAGATTCGATCATTTCGAAGCGTTCCTTTCTCCTTCTCTCTCAAACGTAATTCCAGTACATCTGCGAGAAAAATTCCTGCTTCCTTTTGAGTTTCAGGATTTAAAGTTGGGAAAATCTCTACTAATTCTTGAGCAATTAAAATTAAAGGAACAACTTCAACCTCACCATTTTCATAAATACGCTGCATATCATATCCATTCACAACAACTCTTATGAGTGGAGATTCTTTTTGAGAATCAATAATTTTAAGTCCCTTGGCCAAAAGCTTTCTTAAACTAAACGTAAGAAGCGAATCCTCAACTTGTTTTGATTGAGTCTTTTCTTCAAATGCAATTCCATGTTCTTGAGGTCCCGTTCGAAGAAGAGCTATCAGAAACTCTAGAGTCTGTTCTTCCAAAGTTTCTCCCTGTACATCCTTTCGAGACAGGCCAAATGTTTTTTCTCCAGAAACGTTTTTGGGAAAAGCAAATTGAAGAAAATTTTTCAAATCAAGAGGAACGGTATAAATCTCATAAATAGAAGAGCTTTTTTTTCCTTCAGCAATATCATAAGCCTCTTGAATGGTTCTTTCCGCTTGATGATAGCGAGAACGCCCCTTAATAACATGCCGACTTCCTAGCGAAATAAATTCAAATACAACTCCGGGAAAATCATTTGTTATTCGAATATCTATAGATTCTATACCTGCAACACTGATCTGATAGTGGATCAAGAAATAAGCCAGACGCAAGGACTGTAAATATTGATCCAAAGCCTGAATCTTTTTGAACAGGTCATTTTTAGTCTTATCATTCGCGCTTATTGACAAATTCTGAAGTTTTTTTCGAATTATTAAGATTTTTAAGATTTCAGAAGGATAATCAATATTCTGAGCAGTTAAACTTCTGGCCCCCTCTTTTAGAAAAATAGAATCAACACCTATTTCATCTAATGAAATTTTTTCTTTCGTGGCACTTTTATACGAAATTAATAAATTCTCTGAAGAACTCTGTCCGTCTTCAGAATCATCATCTAAAACAACTCTTTCTCGAAGAAAAACAGCCTCAGTCGATTTTAGATTTGACGACTTGCCTCTGACAACTTGAGCTACCTGCCCCTTCTGATTTCGTTTCAAGAAAAAAATATTCTTTCCCTCCCATACATCTAAAGGATTTCGTGAAATCTTCGGACTGACAATCACAGCGGGGGAAAACAGATTATAGGAGGCTAAAAATGATACCAACTGTTCTTCTTGAGCTGTCAGCGCGCTTAAACTTTCAAAAGGATTTAAGGATATTTCTGTTTGATCCTCAGAAATAGGCACAGATAATGTTTTTTCCTCTTCTATTTCTAAAGCTCTTTGTCTTCTTAGATTTTTAAATTTTACAAAGAGAGTTTTTCCTGTTTTTTTAAGAGTTGACCCAACCCATTTAAAAATAACAAAAACATTAAATAGAACAAAGGGAGCAATCAATAAAGTTAAAAAAGGCAAACCTAAATAGATAGAAAGAAGAGAAGCAGCATTTAAAACAATATAAAAATCTACAGCAAAACCAACCATCTTTTGTACTTTTTTAGGCAATTTTCGATAAAGGGGTGTTAAAAAAAATTCAGAAGCAATTCCCAGAAGAACAAGGGTTAATGCAGCACTCATTGTAAAATGAGCTCCGATGAGGCAAATAAAAACAACAAAAGGAAGAACAAGATAATACAAAAGCGTTTGGCTAACTCTACCTAAAATATGAAAGGCTCGACGCAAAAATCCTTTTTTTACCTCTTCCTTCTCAGTCTTCTTAAAATACCACCGACCAAATTTGACAATACCTGACTCTTCACCCCAGCGTCTGGCCACAGCTGCCACAACTAAACGCCCTGCTGTTTTCATATTTGGATTAAATCGATCCCATTGCAAGGTGCAGTTTTTATGTTTAGAAATGACTTCCACCAAAATTCTTCCTTCTTTATCATCTAAATCTCTTAGTATATCCCTATGTTTCTTAAACCATCGATTGACGATTTGATGTACTGTTTTTTGATCGGCCTTACTTAAAACATCGATCAATTCTTTAAGCAATGGCTTTAATATATGCCCTTCATCCAATTCCAACTGCTCATGAATTTCTCGCTCCATCGCACTCACTGGAGAAAGCATTTTTTTGATAGGATCAGAACTCGGTCGTAGCAAAAGTCTATCTTTGGAGAACTCTTCCCCATGAATCTCATCCCATTGTGTTTTCATCACAAAGTCGTAACGTTTAAATCCCAACTCCCCACGAATTTCAGGCGTACAAGCAATATAAGAAATCTTTTTCTTCTCCAAAATTTTCTGAATACCCTCGGTATGAAAACCTCCGGTGATCAACACAGTCACCGGTCCCCTGTCTCCAGTCTCCAGCAAATCACTATTTTGGGTTTTCTGACTAGGAACTCGCGACTGACGACTGGTGACCATTAACGCTTTTTCAGCCATCACTTCATCACGTTTCAGAGCAAACTCATAAAATTTTAGAGCTTCTCTCATGCAATCATCAAATTGATGAATTATTTGAGAATTCTCTAGATTTAAATCTTGTACATTATATTTTTGAGATAAAGCCTGCATCGTTATTGCTCTTGATTGCGTATTTTTAAATCCTTTTAATCCAGTTGTTTCTAACTCTCTTCGCGTCAACTCCAAACGAATTAATTTCTTAAAAATCTTCCATGTTTCATCAAAATCAGCAATGTCTTCTACTTTCTCCAATCTTGCCTGTTCATAAAGAAATCCTTGAACAAAAGATATTAATTCATTCCACAAAACATCAAAATCAAACTTCTTCTCTTTTTGGCTAATGCTAAGCCACGTTTGTAATTGAGGATATTCCTTCTGGAATAAATCTTTTTGAACACTATTTTCTTTTTCATAATTCTGTTTTAATTGAGCCAAGTATTCATCTGCCTTAATATGACCTAATCGATATTCCAATGTTATTTTCACAATTTCTTTGAATGCATTAGGCGATAATCTTGTCTGAAGATCTTTGATAAGTTGATCTAATTGTGTTTGTGCCTCCTTAGAATCAAATGCATTGGTTTCCTGAAAAAAAGTCAGAAAATCTTTCAAACTCGAGGTTTTAGCTAAAAGATGGGGGTGAGATTTAAAAATAAATTCTAATTCTTTCACCCATTCTTGCCATTTCGGAGAGTTTGAGTGTAAAGATTTGGAAAACTGATCTATTCTTTTTAAATCACTTGAGTAAGCTTTGTCTTTCAAACTCTGAAGCCAAGCATCAATCGCTGACACACCTTCTTTTAAACTCTCTGCATATTTTCGACAAAGATGAAACGCTTTAAAATTTTCAGAATAAAGATGGGGCTCCTCAACTCCATAAAGAGAAGTTTCGTTTTTAAGTCCCATCACAATCTTAGAAAACTCTGCTCCTGTAAGAAGCCCTTGCCTAAGAAATTTTCGTGCTACTTGCGTCCTCGCGTCTTTATCTGGGAAAATTTCATAAAGAAGAGTTTGTACGGGTCCAGATGCCCCCTCCACTAAAACCTGATCAAGTAAATTCTCACGGGCAAGCTGCTCTAATGTAATTGCAATCCTCTCCTGAGCCTGTGCCTGACAATGAATATCTCTGATAAGGACCCAAAGTACAGGCCCTTTCCCATTAAAAACCTTATTGATTTTCATACCTCTCAAAGCAAGAGAATCAGGCGAAATCTCTGCTATTGGAACAATACGAATCTGGGCAGATGGAATTAGATCTGCTTTCGCATGGGAAAACGACTCAAGATTCAAAGAATCTAGACCGATGAAACACGAGAGGACTATGGCTATTAATTTGACAATGATTTTTCTCAATTTTATCTCACATATAGAGTTAAGACATGCAAAAGAGATAAATAAACAACTGCCTTATGCAGTAAGATACCATAGAATCGCTCTTTTGTCAATAATAGCAATATTTTTGTATTATACACGAAATAAAGTACTTATGACACAAATATGTCAACTTGTTTTGAAAAATAATCTAAATGTGCTATACTTAATTTGAGGTGTCTCTTATATGACAATACGAGTGAGAGAAGAAAACCATGAAGTAAAGCATGTCTTGATCGAATTATCAGAAGCGGTTAGTACATTTTCCGTCGAGGTCGAACCAGGACTTATCTATCATTACGACGAACAGCTGAACCCTACACAAATTGAGGTTAAAGATACAGCTCTAATTGAACCTTTTCTTAAAGGTTTACAGGAAGTTCTTAAAGATCCAAACGTCAAAATCATTCGTAAAGCTGCTTAACTGAATTGTTATCAGACTCATCCGTCAACTAAGTCAGCTTTTAAATGTCAGCAGACATACCGCTTGAGACATGGCTCCTTCAGCTCGACCAATAAACCCCAAACGTTCAGCACGTGTCGCCTTTATATTGACCTGTTCCAATTTAATTTTTAATACGCGCGCAATATTTTTTTGCATTTGAGGAAGAAAGGAAACAATTTTTGGGGTTTCCATCACCAATGTTGCATCAATATTTTCTACAGAAAAACCTTTGTCCTCTGTTAAGGACTTTACTCTTTCTAAAAGAATCAAACTAGAAATTCCACGATATTGAGAATCTGTATTGGGAAAATGTATCCCAATATCCCCTAATCCCGCAGCGCCCAGCAATGCATCCATAATCGCATGAATCAAAACATCTGCATCAGAATTACCCTCTAACCCTTGAGAATGAGGAATTTGAACTCCACCCAAAACCAATGCTCGTCCTAAAGTAAAAGGATGAATATCTGTACCAAAACCAACACGAAACTTGGGAGCGGATGATTGAACTGCTTTATTCTTTTTTAAAGTTAATTTAGAAACTGATTTACGTTTTTTTTGTTTCATTTTTCTCCTCGTCAGCTGTCGTATTATAACTCTTTCATCAAAAATTCGGCCTGCTTTAAATCTTCACGCGTTGTAATTTTAATATTTCTTTCATTCCCTTCAATCATCTTTACTGGAATTTTCATCCACTCTAACAAACACGCTTCATCAGTTGCTTTTGCTCTATTTTCACCAGCTTGCTCAAAAGCTTTACGAAGAATATCCTTTTTAAAACCCTGAGGAGTTTGTGCTTCCCACAAACGTTCTCGATCATGTGTTTTTAAAATATATCCTTTTTCATTCACTTCTTTAAGCGTTGGTTTTATCTTTAATCCTGGAATAACCGCGTCACAAGACTGTAATGACTCTATTACTTTTTGAATCAAGGAAGGTTGAATTAAGGGACGTGCCGCATCATGAACTAAAACAATATCATTGTTAGAAGAAATTTTCTCAAAAGCATTCCAAACGGAATCTTCTCGAGTCAAACCTCCTTCAACAAAGGTTTTTAATTTTTCAAAGCGAAATTTTCCCATTGTTTCTTGCCAACTTTTGTCCATCATTTCAGACCGGACGGCAACAATAATTTCTTGTACTTCTTTTACAGCTTCAAAAGCACAGAGAACATAGGCCAACAAAGGCTTTTTGATCAAAGGATAAAATGCCTTTGGAATTTCTTTTGATCCAAACCTTTCCCCTTTTCCTGCTGCAACAATAATGGCAGAGACATTCATTTTAAACACTACTCACGTTATGATTTTAATAACTTCTTTAAAGCTTCCTCTACTGTTTTGACTCCTACTAATTCTATTCCATCCGAAGAAAGTTTCGTCTCACTACCCGAAGGAATCACACAGCGTTTAAAACCCAAATTCTTTGCTTCACTCACACGCCTGGCCAATCCCTGAACACGACGTATCTCTCCGCCCAAACCAATCTCGCCCATCAAAATCGTATCGTTAGGAACTTCTATTCCTGAAGCCGACGACGCAATTGCAACCGCAACCCCTAAATCTGCTGCAGGCTCAATAATTTTCATTCCACCTGCGACATTCACAAAAATATCACAGCCCTCTAAATGAACATGCGCTCTTTTTTCCAAAACAGCAATCAATAAACCTAATCGATTTAAATCCAACCCAGAAGTTCTTCGACTTGGAAAACTCAAACGAGAACTAGCCACCAACGCTTGAATCTCAAGAAAAATAGGGCGTGTTCCTTCAAGTGAACTTACCACCACAGAGCCACTCATCCCTTCACATCTTTCTTCCAAAAACATTTCTGATGGATTTCGAACTTCTACCAATCCATTTTCTTCCATACGAAAAATTCCAACTTCATCCACAGGCCCAAAACGATTTTTAACTGCTCTCAATATCCTATAAGACAAAGACTTTTCTCCCTCAAAATAAAGAACAGTATCCACCAAATGCTCTAGAATTCTAGGTCCCGCGATAGATCCTTCCTTGGTAACATGTCCTACAATAAAAATGGGAATTGAAACCTTTTTTGCAATTCCCATCAATCGAACAGCACATCCTCGTACCTGAACAAGACTTCCGGGAGAGGATTCTAGCTCGGGGTGAAAAATCATTTGAATAGAATCTACAATGATCAATTGAGGAGAAGATTCTGTAATCACAGATTCAATGCGTGCTAAATCAGCCTCTGCATATAAGAATAAATTTTTAGCCTCAATTCCAAGACGTTTTGCACGATTGCTCAACTGAGAAAGAGATTCTTCTGCGGATACATATAAAACTTTATGCCCTCGTTTAGCAAAAGAAGCTACCATTTGGAGAAGTAAGGTAGACTTTCCTATACCAGGCTCTCCTCCCACTAAGATAAAAGAACCAGGAACAATACCTCCACCTAAAACCCGATCCAGCTCCTGAAGACCTGCAGAACTACGTTTTGTGTCTTCCAAAGGAATATCTGAAAGTAAAACAGGTTTGGAAGGTTCTGCTGAAGAAATGCCTTTTAAACTAAACGATTCTGGGGTCGAAAATTCTTCTTTAATGGTATCCCACTCTTGACATGTAGAACAGCGACCGGCCCATTGACGAAACATGGCTCCACAAGATTGACAGCTGTATTGCGTAGCAATTTTAGACATAAGAACTTTAGAGTTAAGAGTTATGGGCTAAAAGTTAAAAACCCAAAAACTCAATGCATTTATTTTTTCTAGCCCCCACCGCTTAGCCCCTAGCCCTATTTTTCATCTCTTTCCAAAAGTAAAATTTCTGGTTTGTCGAGATTCTTCTTTTTTGGGGGGAGCCTTATCAGAAGTTTTCTCTTTATACAAAAGTCCATTTTTCCTAACCCCACTGATCCAAGCATTCATATTTTCTAAAGTCTTGTGCAAAGATTCATGAAGTGCAGGATTTGAAATGAGTAATCCCAAAGTTCCTTTTGATTCCTTTAAATTATTTGAAACCTCTTCAAGGGAATGTGAAATATTATTGGCATGCATTAAAAAGGTCTTAATATTTTCACGGTTTTCTCCAGTGATAAGAGAAATTTGATTGAGCGAGTCTTTGAGACTTTTTTGCACTTCTTCATCTGTCAAATTCCTTAAATTTTGAATGGTAGCGCGAATATTTTCTTTTGTTTTCTCATCAAAAACTTCTTCGAATATCTTTCGAAAATGTTCCACCGTTCTTAAAGCCTCTGCGATCACATCATTCAACGGAAGAGGCTCTTCACCATCTACTTGTTCACCTGATGCATAGGGTTCAGCCGTTACCGTTTTAGGAATAAATTCCAAATATTTCTCCCCCATCACACCTAAAGAATTCACAATCAGTCGTGCATCTTTACGGATAACAATCCCTTTACGAATGGATAATTTTAAATAAACATCATTAGACTGGCGATCAGCAAACTCTATTTTTTCCACCTTTCCCACATCCACTCCTGCAAAACGGACCGGAGCTCCTAAAACCACACCATTGGTAAACTGAAAAACTGCGGTAAGAGAATAGGTGTTTTTAATAAAGCGCATGTTACGAAAGCCAAAAAGAACGATCATCAAGCATAAAGCTGTAAGTCCGATAAAAACAAAAATGCCTACACGAACTTCAATGCGTGAACGATCCATAAGTTCCCTTTCAAAATAGGATTCGAGCTTTATCCAACGATTGAAGAACCTTCATGGATTAAAGGTAGAACACTCCCACTCATAAACTGTTGAACAATTGTATTCTTTGAAGAACGAAATTGTGATGATGTTCCTATTTCGATGATCTTGCCATCATATAACATTGCAATACGGTCAGCAATCTTAAACGCGCTTGCCATGTCGTGAGTTACAACAATAGAAGTGGCATGTAAGCGATTTTTTAATTTTATAATGAGCTGATTAATCACATCTGCCATAATCGGATCAATACCTGTAGTAGGTTCATCATAAAAAATAATCTCTGGATCCATGGCAATTGCTCTTGCAAGGCCCACTCTTTTCCTCATGCCTCCCGAAAGCTCTGCAGGTTTCATTTCTTCAATCCCCTCTAAACCAATCAAAGCAAGAAGTTCTCGAACCTTTTGATCTATTTCATTCTTTTTAAGCTGCCGATGCATATTCAAACCAAAAGCAATATTTTCATCGATGGTCAAAGAATCAAAAAGAGCGGCACCCTGAAAAAGAACACCAAAACGTTTTCTAAAATCATTAAGTTCGCTTTCTCCTAAAGGAACAATATCCTTACCATCAATATAAATATGCCCTGAATCTGGTTTTGTAAGTCCAATAATATGTCTTAATAATACACTTTTTCCTTCGCCACTTTGCCCCATAATTACCAAAGTCTCCCCTCGATAAATATCCAGATCCAATTGCCTCAAAACCTGAATATTCCGAAAACTTTTTGACAAACCCTGAATATGAATTAAGACATCGTTAGACACACGAAACTCCTTAAATTGTCAGGAACCCTACCTATTTCACACACAATCAAAATTAAAATAAAACAATAGATAAGAAAAAATCTGAAACTAAGATTGAAACACAAGAAAAGACCACAGCCTCCGTTGTTGCCAACCCAACTCCTTCAGCACCATTTTCAGCGTTGTAACCTTTATAACAGCTGATAATTGAGATAAGAATCCCAAAAACTGTTGCTTTGACAAGACCATTTAATAGATCTGAAACTTTTGTGTAATCCAGCATGTTTTGTATAAAAAAAGTCTGATTTACATGAAGCATTTTGACTCCCACCACATACCCTCCTAAAATACCGATGAGAACAGAAAATGCCGTCAAAAGAGGAACAACTATGAAACAAGCCAAAAATCTTGGGACAATTAAATATCGTATAGGATCCGTAGCCATCGCTCTAAGTGCATCGATTTGTTCTGTCACGCGCATGGTTCCAAGTTCAGCAGCCATTGCTGCACCCACACGACCTGCCACCATCACCGCTGTTAAAACAGGGCCCAATTCACGCGTCATCGAAAGTCCCACCAAAATCCCAATCGCGGTATCCATGGTGATTTGATGAAATTGATAATAGGACTGTACCGCAAGCACCATCCCAGTAAAAGCTCCCGTCAAAAGAACAATGGGCAAAGATAAAACTCCACATTGATAGCACTGCTTGATAAAAAGATCTTTTTTGGTGGGGAATTGAGAGAAAACACCTCGAATTGCTTGAAAAAATAGAATGGTGATACCACCTAGCTGATCCATGGCATCAATAACGGATTGTCCTAAATCCTCAATAATATTTACAATCCAGAAACGGCTGGTGCGGAAAAAACTTCGCCTTTTACGCACAAAAAACTCCCCATTATTGATTAATCAAAATTTAAATTTTTTCCTGACACCAAACATTTGTTCACTTTCATCCATTCTAAAAAGGAAATCCTGATTAGGCTGAAGTTCATATTCTAATTGAAACTGCGCACCTGGAGAATGCTCATCCATAGAATCTTCATCTAAACTTCCACTGGCTTTCACACCCACGGCCATACGTTTATCAATTTTTTTCATCAATGTTAATTCCTGTAAATCTTCATCCTGACGAAGCTCAAAACCTTTTAGGCCCATATGATGAGGATCCATATTAAATCTTACATGTTTAAATGGTTTTCTCCCTTTTAAATCAATCGAACCGGAAACAAGCCACTGACCAGGATCAGTGATCACCACAGAATTTTTAAGATCAACCGTTTTTCCAAACCCTGAAAGACTAAAAGAAGCCTCTTTAAATTTAAGATCGAAGAACTGTCCATGGGCAAAATCTACTTTTCCTTCCCAATGAGGATAATCCATAGCCCCTTTCAAAGAAATTTTACCATTCATGACACCTTGGAGATAGGGAGCCTTGTGCCGGGGGAAAAAGACACCTAGTCGAGATAAATCTGCATTTAAAATAGTCCAAGTCAAATCCAAGGTGTTATCTCTAAAACGATAATATCCTTCCAAAAAATATTCTTGTCCCAATCTCATATCTTTAAAATAAAACTCTTGTTGAGTTGAATCAAAAGAAAAGTCTCCTTGTCCATCCGGGAAAGAAACTTCATTGATTTTTAATTCAGTTAAAGCTAAGTGGCCTTCTAAAGAAAACTTATTTTCAAAAATTTGGAAGATCCCAATCAAATCTAAATGAGCATCTAGCACAAATGCCCCTAGTTTAAAATGTCGCAGATGAAACACCATATTCCATTTTCCATGAATTTGATGATCCCCTTCCTCTTTAAATGCAATTGTGCTTTGAAACAAAATACTTTTCTTCCACCGAAGTGATCCTGTGATTATCTTTTCAATACCATCTTTCCACCAAAACAAACCCTGAACTTTAGGCCTATATGCCCAAATTTTTAGAATGGATAAATTCTGCGTCAACGCAGTTCTAAAATTGATTTTATTATTTTTAAAATTCAACACTCCTCCGCTTTGAAGTAAAGACCTTCTTAAACTACCAAAAAACTCACTACTCCAATTAGAAACAAACTCAGCTTGTTTTACTCCACTAGAATTTTCAGATAAAATGGAAGAGCTTTTTAAGTTAAAAATAAGTTTTGGAAGTAATTGTAAAAAACCGTTTAAGCGGATTCGATCCATGAGAATCATTTCTTGTAAAAAAATCCCTTCTTTCACAACAAGAGCATCTCCCTTTAAATTTAAAGGAAAAGACTGCTGATGAAGAAATAAATCTCCTTCTAAACCTTTCAAGGAAAGACCACCTCGATCCCATGAAATCTTTTTCGTTTTTAACACCCATTTCAATGAACTTAAAATGGAAGGGACTCGATCTGGAAAGCCTCTGAAAGTCCCCTTAAGAATAGGATTTTCGAGAGGTCCTTTAAGGTATGTATGGAAAACTCCGTCCTCGGCCTGGCACATCGCTTGAGCATTAATAAATCTGTCATTTTCTTTCTTTTTCAAAGAAGCACTTGCAATAACAATCGCTCCTTCTTCAATCCATTGCAAATGAGTCAGACGCCATTGCCCCTTACGAAATAAAATATTTAAATTGATGGAAGCTTCTTTTTGAGATGGATAGATAACTTTGACATTCTCTAAATTGAAATGGGCTTCCTGAAGAACTTTATTTTTGAAAACGATTTTTCCCTCAACAGAACCGTCCAGAAATTTAAAACCAGAAATAACCCGATTGAGTTGTAACAAAGAAAAGTCTGTAATCACAAAACGTAATTCATCATCCTGTCGAGTCACGAAAATTTGATTGTGATGACCTTTCATAGGAGTGCGCGCCATAATGCGCCAGCTCGTTCCTTTACCTTCAGGCAAGACTTCGAAAGACATTTGTTTAATGTACAACATGGCATTTCTCAAATCACTCGACAAAACTTTATTCCACAATAACCTTAAGGGATCATCAGAACCTCTAGAAAGATGGGGAGTGAATTTTAAAAGCTCAGAAAGATGTTTTAAATGTACAAAAGTTGATTTTAAAAAAATAGGTTCGTAAAAATCTCTCTTAAAGAAATCCCCCAAACGATATTCTGTAGAAATCTCCTGAACCTTAAGAAAATTAAAAAGAGAAGAGTGATTGGCTTTTAGTTCAACTTGTTTTAACTGTAAGCCTTCAATGAGCCCTCCCTCTAATTGATTAACATCAACATTCAAAGGAAGAATCTCAGATAATTTATACGAGAGAATGGTGCGTCCTAGACTTGTCCAAAGAGGAGCAAAAAAATGACTTTGAGTCGTCATTCCAATCGCAAAAGGGATAAAAATATAGAAAAAATATCTCTTCTTCACTGTTTCCCCCTTAGATTCTTCACAATGTATAGTATAGCAAAAATGATGGGTATTTTGTGAGATGAATGAGAGATATTAAACAGAGAACAAAAAAATAAAAAACTAATAAAATCAAACCCAAGAAAACGTGAGATGGTCGCCTTCAAGAGCTACATTTAATTTTTGTCCTACCGTCATCTTCTTCTTAAGGAGCTCTTCAGAAACGGGATCCTCGATAAATTTTTGAATCGCCCGTCTTAAAGGTCTTGCGCCATAGACGGGATCATAACCTTTATTGATGAGAAAGTCTTTTGCTTGATCCGTTAAATCAATATCATAACCTTTGAGAATCAAACGATCTCGCACTTTTTGTAATTCAAGATCTATAATTTTTGCAAGATCCTCTTTCACCAGTGAATGAAAAACAATGACTTCATCAATACGATTCAAGAATTCTGGTTTCAAAGTCTTTTTCAACTCTCCCATTAATTTATCTTGAATATCATCATAAGTAGAAGCAGATGATTCTTCATGAAACCCAACCGAAGTACGTTTCTTAATCAGTTCAGCACCAATGTTAGATGTCATAATCAAAATGGTATTTCTAAAATCAACCACACGACCAAAACTATCTGTTAATTTGCCTTCTTCTAAAATTTGCAAAAGCACATTAATCACATCGGGATGAGCTTTTTCCATTTCATCAAAAAGAACAACAGAGTAAGGTTTTCGGCGAACCTGTTCAGTGAGTTGACCTCCCTCTTCATAGCCCACATAGCCCGGAGGAGAACCTGTTAAACGAGAAACAGCAAATTTCTCCATATATTCAGACATATCAATTTGAATCATAGATTCTGAATCATCAAAAATATATTCAGCCAAAGCTTTCGCCAAAAGCGTTTTTCCAACACCCGTAGGACCTAGGAAAATAAAAGAACCAATAGGCCGTTTGGGATCTTTCAAATCTGCTCGAGATCTACGAACTGCCCTACAAACAGCTCTAACAGCTTCATTTTGACCCACCATCAGCTTGTGAATCCCCTCTTCCATATTAAGTAGTTTCTCAGTTTCTACTTGCTCAATACGAGCCGTGGGAATCCCTGTCCATTTGGAAACAATTTGAGCAATATCTTCTTCTGTCACCATTACTTTATGTTCGCTTTTTTGTGTTTTCCAATCCGTCAAAGCTTCTTCTAATTTAAAACGCATCATACGTTCTTCATCGCGAAAGCGAGCAGCTTTTTCAAAATCTTGTTCTCGAACAGAAGCTTCTTTTTTATTCTTAACTTTCTTCATTTCTTCTTTAATGCCTTTAATAGAGCCAGGCTCTGTGACAGCATGTATTCTTGCTTTTGCAGCTGCTTCATCAATTAAATCAATGGCTTTATCGGGCAAAAAACGACCTGTGACATAACGATCTGAAAGGCGAACAGACGCTTCAAGCGCAGCATCTGTAATCACGGCCTTATGATAAGACTCATATTTATGTCTTAGGCCTTTTAAAATTTCGATGGTTTCAGTCAAAGAAGGAGGATCTACCATCACAGTTTGAAAGCGTCGTTCTAAAGCAGAATCTTTTTCAATGTATTTACGATATTCATTCAAAGTCGTTGCGCCCACGCATTGAAGCTCTCCTCTGGCAAGAGCAGGTTTTAAAATATTGGAGGCATCAATCGCTCCTTCTGCAGCACCTGCTCCTACAATCGTATGAAGTTCATCAATAAAAAGAATAATATTCTGGGAATTCTTAATTTCCTTCATCACAGCCTTAATGCGTTCTTCGAATTGCCCACGATACTTGGTTCCTGCAACCATCAAAGCAAGATCCAATGTAATGAGACGTTTATCTAAAAGATTTTCTGGGACATCTCCAGAAATAATTTTCTGTGCCAGCCCTTCTACAATGGCTGTTTTGCCCACACCTGCTTCACCTAAAAGAACAGGATTATTCTTTCTGCGGCGGCAAAGAATTTGAATCACACGCTCAATTTCACCTGCACGACCAATCACCGGATCCAATTTATCTTCTTTAGCTAATTCTGTTAAATCGCGTCCAAATGCAGTGAGCGCAGGACTACGAGAACCTTCTTCAACATTTTCTGGAATTTCTCCCTTACCCGAAAATTCTGTTCCTAATTCCTTGAGCACTTCGGCTCGAGCAGCTTCAATATCAACATTCAAACTTTGTAAAATTTTTGCCGCAACCCCTTCCCCTTCGCGAAGAAGACCCAAAAGCAAATGCTCTGTGCCGATATAGGTATGACTTAATTTTTTAGCTTCATCTAAAGCTAATTCAATCACTCGTTTTGCACGAGCAGTTAAAGGAATATCTCCAATCATTTTAGTTTCCGGTCCGGTGCCCACAGCTCTTTCTACTTCCATACGAACTGTTTCAAAATCTAATCCCATTTTTCTCAAGACATTAACAGCTACACCTTCACCAAGCTTGATTAAACCCAGCAAAATATGTTCTGTGCCGATATAGTTATGATTAAACCGATCGGCTTCTTTGCGCGCTAGAATAATGACTTGTCGTGCACGATCCGTAAATTTTTCGAACATAATTTTTCTCCTCAGACTTCACTAAATCATTTACTAACATTATGATAGCACATCAGTTAGGAAATGCAACACGGCCTAAAAACTATTCACTAGCCCCTAACCCCTGTTTTACTCCAAATGCTCATCTCTTAAAATTTTGCGTATGAGCGTGGCTCTCTTTTCATCTCTTTCTTTTTGATTAAGTTTTTTGCTGAGAATTTTTTGAATATGCGCAGGCTGTGTCAGCAAAAAAAGCTCATTTACTACTTTAATATCAATTCCCTTCACCACCTCAAGTTCAATCCCTGTTCGCAAAGCACTTAAAAGATTCATTGTCTCAGCAGAACTAATATGATGTGAGTATTTTAAAATCCCAAAAGCACGACCAATACGGTCTTGGAGCAAAGGAAGCTCCTTTTTTAAAAGGGCTTTTCTGGCATTTTTCTCATGCTCAATCACTTGCTGAATAATTTTTTCCAGCTTTTCTACGATTTCTACTTCCGCTTTTCCCAAAGTCAACTGATTGGAAATCTGGAAAAGATTTCCAGAAGCTTCAGACCCCTCACCATACCATCCTCTCACGGTAAGACCTAATTTAGTGACGGCTTGAAGAACTTGATCAATTTGACGGATCATGACTAATCCAGGCAAATGAATCATCACAGAAGCACGCAAACCTGTTCCTATATTAGTGGGGCAAGCTGTCAAATAACCATATTGAGCAGAATACGCATACTCTAAATCCTTTTCCAAAACATCATCAATCTTGTTGACGCGGCTTAATGCATTCATCAATTGAAAACCTGAAAAGAGAACTTGAATTCTTAAATGATCTTCTTCGTTGACCATGATACTTACTTGTTCATCTTTGCTGATAGCAACACCTCGACTAACCTTTGCCTCAGCGTGCTCTTTGCTGATCAAATGACGTTCATGAAGAATCAACCGCTCAACATCCGATAAAAGATCAAAACGAATAAAAAGATAATCTTGAGTCGCTGAATACTTGCGTAACGCTTTTTCTACACGACTGACGACTTCTTTAAGCTCTTCTTCTTCGGCCCAGTGAGAAAAACAAAATCCAACAATATTTCTGGCAAGACGAACTCTTGTAGAAATGACAATCTCAGACTGAGGGCCCCGGCCTTCAAGCCAACTTGCTGTCTTACTCATCATTGTGTCAATATCGATCATTTCTTATATCTCTTCGCTTCTTTCATTGCACTAATTTGATCCCGCAACCGGGCTGCTTCCTCAAAAGCTTCAGAGTGAATCGCTTTTTCCAATTCAATCTCTAAATCTTTAACATTTTTTTGGGCTGATTCTCGCTTTAACCATTTCTTTGGGATTTTTCCTACATGCTTTGATGTTTTATGAATCGTTTCAAAAAGATGCGTCAGCATCGCCCCAAAAGTTGTAAAACATTCTGCACAACCAAATCGTCCCACTTCTTTGAACTCACGATATTGCATCCCACATTCAGCACATTCTAAATCATCCGAAATTTTTTGTCCGCCTTCTAAATCCGCTAAACCAGCCAAAAGATCTGCTACAGAAAATTTAGAATAAACATCAATTCCCTTTTCTTTCGCACAACCTTCACAAAGGTTTATTTTTATCATTTGATTCTTAATAACCTCGGTGTAATGAACAGTTGCCTTCTTTTTATGGCATACTTCGCAGAGAACCATTTTTTCTCCAACTCGAAAATTCTATTGATGTGTTTAACAAAGAGGAAGCCCTTTATTAATTTCAGTGTTTATACAATTTACTTTTTTCGTAAAACAGGGGTTCCTTCTTTTTTAGTAAGTGCTTCATATTTTTTAGAAAGAGCCATCGTTTTCTCACCAGGTCGTCCTGTGCCAATCACACGACCATCCACTTTAACCACAGGGACTACACCTGCTGCCGTTCCAGTCAAAAAACATTCGTCCGCATTATAAAGATCATGCAAAACAACTGTCGATTCCAAAACTTTAAAATCAACTTTCTTTGCAAGATCCATCACCGCGCGACGTGTAATTCCATTTAAGAGACCACTGTCCAAGGAAGGAGTTATAAGTTCATTTCCTTTAAAATAAAAAATATTATCACCCGTACACTCCGCCACAAATCCACGATCATTCAACATAATAGCTTCTTGGTATCCAGATTGAATCGCTTCAATTTTGGCAAGAATGTTGTTCAAATAATTGAGTGATTTAACCCAAGGAGGGAGCGCATCTGGATTAATCTTACGTGTGGTCGCAGTAATAATCTCCATCCCATCTCGATAGATATCGTCACTGTAAAGTGAAATCTTATCGACAATGATAATCACTTGAGGTTTCTGACATTTGTTAGGATCTAAACCTAATGAACCCACACCCCTTGTAATCACAAGGCGAATATAAGCATCTTCATAAGGGTTTTGTCCCACAGTATCCACAACAGCTTGGGCCATTTCTTCTTTTGCCATGGGAACTGTTAATAAAATCGTCCGCGCAGATTCATAAAGCCGATCCAAATGTTCTTTTAATTTAAAAATTTTATTTCGATAGACACGAATCCCTTCAAACACGCCATCCCCATACAAAAGCCCATGATCAAAAACAGAAATGCTGGCCTGTTCTTTCGGAAATATTTTTCCGTTGATATACACTTTCATTTCTTTTGTCCTTTGTAGTTTAGGGTCTATTTTTACTTTCAAAAATTATATCACAATTCTCAAATCAGTTTATTGATTTGAGAATTAACAAGAAGTCTGGATTCTTCCATCTTTAAGATAAAGCACCCTATGAGCCCTCTTAAGAAAATCAGGATTATGCGTCACCATCACAACAGCTAACTTTTTTAATTTTTGAATTTGATCCAGTAAATTTAAAATAATTTCCCCTGCTGCGACATCTAAATTACCTGTAGGCTCGTCTGCGAGCAAGATTTTTGGATCGTTCATAAGCGCACGTGCAATCGCAACACGTTGTTGTTCACCCCCAGACATCTCTTGAGGTCGATGAAACTTTCTATTCGTTAATCCCATAATCTCAAAAAGTTCATCTGCTTTTTGAGCTACTTCTTTTTTAGAACGGATTTTAATATCCTGCGTCAAAAGTGCTGGCAAATAGACATTTTCATAAGCATTTAACTCTGGGAAAAGATGATAAAATTGAAAAATAAAACCTAACGATTGATTGCGCAAAGAAGAAATTAAACGATCTGAAGCTTGAGTTATATCCGAGCCCAACACATGAACAGAGCCTGAAGTTGCTCGGTCCAACCCTCCTAAAATCTGCAAGAAAGTACTTTTGCCACTTCCAGACGGACCCATCATCATCACAAACTCACCTGCCCATAATGAAAAATCAATCCCCTTCAGAACTTCAATGGAAGTCTGACCAAGCGTGTAAGTTTTCTTGAGATCTTTGACTTCAATAAGTTTTTCGTTAGAGGTCATATTTCAAAATTTTATAGCTCTATTTTTATTCATATCTTATCGCTTCTACAGGATTCATTCGAGAAGCCTGAAAAGCTGGATACAAAGCAGCTAAAAGACTTAAAACAAAAGCACATCCTGCAACAAGCAAAGTTTGTTTTAAGTTTAAAAGCGTTGGAATTTTATCTAAATAATAAACATCTTTCGGGAAAAATTCGAATCCTGTCCATCGATGAATCGCATTTGCAATAGGATTAAGATTGAGAGTGAGAACAATCCCTCCTACAAAGCCTAAAAATGTTCCCAGGGATCCAATCATCAAACCTTGAATGAGAAAAACCTTCATAACACAATTTTTTGATGCCCCAATCGCTTTGAGAATACCTATTTCTTTTGTCTTTTCCATCACCATCATAATCAAGCTGGAAGCAATGTTAAAAGCTGCCACTAAAATAATGAGAGACAAAATCCAAAACATCATCCACTTTTCTGTCACAATTGCGCGAAAAAGATTTTTATTCAATTCAAGCCACGTTCGAATCGGCGCAGGACTTTTCATTTTATCCAAAATGACTTTCTTCACCTCAAAAGCATCATTCAAATCATCAATCTGAATACTGATCCCTGTCACAGACTTTCCTAAACCGTACAATTCCTGACCCAACTCTAATGAAATATAAACGAGCGTCATGTCATACTCATACATCCCAGAATCAAAAATACCAATCACTTGAAAGCTTAAAGAATGCGAAGAAAGACCTAACGGAGTTGGGATAGAAATCGGAGATAAGAGATCAATCGAATCACCCAACTGAAGTTGAAAAGATTTTGCAAATTCATTCCCTATAACAATGCCACGTCCTTTTGGAACAGAATTAAAATCCATAGACCCTTGAGCTATATATTGGCGAATTTGTGTGGTCTTTTCCTCATAGGCAGGGTCAATCGCTCTAATCACAACACCATAGACCTTGTCTTTCAATCGAGCTAGAATCTGACCTGAAACAAAGGCAGACGCCCCTCGAATTTCTGGAATTGCTTCAAGCTGATTTAATACTTCAGAATAATTTTCAATGGCCTTTCCCCCACTCATCGTCAATGGGGAATAAACCCCTAAAATTCTCTTTTTTAAATCTGTGTCAAACCCACCCATGACGGAAAGAACCACAATCAAAGCCATCACTCCCAGAGCAATTCCAAAGATTGAAAATATATTAATGAGAGAAATCCAGCGATGACGATGTCTGCCTCGAAGATATTTGAGGCTAAGAAAAAAAGAAAAAGGAAGACGTGTGATCATTTTTAATTCCAACGAAGTTTACAATTAACGGTGTACATTGTACGGTAAACTGTTAACTGTTCACGGTACACCATC
The DNA here is from genome assembly GCA_964640155.1 of uncultured bacterium. GTDB lineage: Bacteria > Auribacterota > JACPWU01 > JACPWU01 > JACPWU01 > CAZXEQ01. Next base: position 105,593 of record CAZXEQ010000001.1, read on the forward strand.
TTTACGCTTCTGGTCTCATATGAGGGAAAAGAATCACTTCACGAATGGATTCAATACCCGTCAAAATCATGACCAAGCGATCAATTCCAATTCCCAAACCACCAGCGCAAGGCATGCCATATTCCAAGGCCCTCACAAAATCATGATCCGCTTCTTTGCCTGTGGCTTTGGCCTGTTCGTCAAAGCGTTTGGCCTGATCAATCGGGTCATTCAACTCTGAATAAGCATTAGCAACCTCTAGCCCTTGCATAAAAAGTTCAAAACGCTCTGCACGACTGGAGTCCCCTTTTTTTGTTTTAGCCAAAAGACAAAGTTCTGTTGGATAATCAGTGATAAATGTCGGCTGAATTAATTTTTCCTGAACCACTTTTTCAAAAATCTCATTCCATACTTCGATGCCAGACCAATGAGGATCTACAAAAAGACCCAACTTTTTTGCTTCAGCTGCAGGATCTTTCACATGAGATATATCAATCCCCGCATATTCACGAATGGATTCAAAATAGTCCAGTCTTCTCCAAGGCGACTGAAAATTTAAAACTTGCCCACCCCAACTTTGAACTTCTCTTTTCTTAAAAAGGTGATCGCATAAACTGCCAACCAGATTTTCAGTCAATTGCATCATATCCGTATAATCATCATAGGCTGAATAAACTTCAAGCATGCTAAATTCAGGATTATGAAATCTTGAAAGCCCCTCATTCCTAAAGTTTCGATTCAGCTCGTAAACCTTTTCCAACCCACCCACCAAAAGCCTTTTCAAATAAAGTTCAGGAGCAACTCTTAAATAAAGATCTATCCCCAGTGCTTCATGAAAAGTTTCAAAAGGTTTTGCAACAGCTCCCCCCGCAATGGCCTGCATCATGGGAGTTTCAACTTCTTGAAATCCAAGACCATCCAAAAAAGAACGAATCTCTCGAATAATTCCAGAACGCGTTTGAAAAATTTTTCTTACCTCAGGATTGGAAATCAAATCTACATAACGTTGACGATAGCGAATTTCAACATCTTTTAAGCCATGCCATTTTTCAGGTAAAGGGCGTAGGGATTTAGAAAGGAAGACAAAATGCTTTGCTAAAATTGTAATTTCACCTGTTTTGGTTTTGAAAAGCTCTCCTTCCATCCCCAAAACATCTCCAATATCCCCTTTTTCAAACAAGGCGAACTGTTCTTCTCCAATAATATCTTTCTTAACATAAAATTGAATGCGTCCAGTTCTATCCTCAATATTTCCAAAAACAGCCTTGCCATGCCCTCTTAAGGCCATCACACGTCCTGCAATCTTTGCCGGCATAGCTTCCTGAAAAGATTCAATACAACCTTGCATGGTATGGGAACGAACAAATTTCCGACCGTAGGGCTCTAGCCCTTTTTCAAGAAGGAACTGAAGTTTTTCTTTTCTCTGCTTAATTAAATCATTATCTGAATCAGTCATCTCTATTGCTCCAAAGAATTTACAAATCAGCTCATAATTAATATGCGAAAGATTAGTATAGGCAATACAGACTGTCAAGTAAAGCCGATCTGTATTTGAACGATCGCTGGCAAAAAGTGTGTTCTTTACAATACGGGTGACACTCGGCGGGAGCCCCGCCGCGCGCAATTTTTCATGAGCACGGTGGGGCTGACGAGTGGCAGGACCTGTTTCTTTTTCAAAAAAATACTTTGATAGATTAGTTTTTTTCTTTAAATAAAAGTGTTACATTTCCATTTCACTCAATTCAACTCATTGTGTTAAGATGTTTCCTTCATATGAAAAAATTTTTTTCTCTTATCTTCATCATTTTTTTAAGCACTCAACTTCTCTTCTCAGAAGAAATACAGAACCTTACACTTCGAAGCGCATTGGATCAATCCCTCCAATCCAATCTCAACCTTCATGTAGAAAGATTTAATCCTGCACTTGCAAAATTAGAGATCAAAAAAAGTTGGGGAATTTTTGACCCTATACTCTCTTTAGGTTTACATTATCAGAATGAGGAGATGCCTCTTACACGCCAATACTCTATTGCAGCGGGAGGACTAGAAGCTACGGAAGATCGAAATATTTTCTTCTCTTCGGGATTGACCGGGAAAGTCCCTTGGGGTACTGAATATAAATTTGACTTTACATCTACACGCAATACAAGCACCTTTAATCAGTTCAATTCAGAATATCCACAAAATGCCTCAGCAACCCTTGTTCAACCTCTGCTTAAAGATTTTGGTTTTGGATCCAATCTCGCTTACATTCGTATTTCGAAAAACCGTTATAAAGCCTCTCAACTAAAATTAAAACAGACCATGATCGATCTTATCACCCAGGTAAAATTTACTTATTGGGATCTTGTTTTTGCATATCAAGATCTCGAAGTCAAAAAAGAATCTCTAAAGCTCTCCCAATCATTATTGGAGCAAAATCGTGCACGTGCAAAAATAGGGACATTGCCCGGATTAGAAGTCGTTCAATCTGAAGCAGGTGTTGCGGTGAGAGAAGAAACTATTTTAACCGCTGAACATGAAATTAAAGATAAAACAAATCAACTTAAAAGTCTTCTACTAAAAGATATCTCTTCTCATCTAGAAGAAAAAATTTTTCCTCAAGACTCACCCTCTCCTCTTCACCAAAAGACTGATCCAAAAGAAGCCATACAAACTGCATTGACACATCGAACAGATTTGGAACAAGCAAAAATTGAACTCGCCAATCAAAATATTTTTCTTAAGTATTATCACAATCAATCTCTTCCCCGCATTGATTTGGAAGGAACATTAGGTCTTAATGGTTTAGCCGGAAGTTTTGGAAATAGCTGGGAAGATTTAGCTGAAGGAAATCATCCCGTATGGGGTGCAGGCTTAGTCTTTAAATACCCTCTAGGGAATCGAACTAACAAAGCTAATTACAGCCAATCTAAACTCCAAATCAAAAGAAGCCTTCTTGAAATCAAAAGATTAGAAAATGCAATTATTCTTCAAGTAGATACAACCGCAAACAAAGTAGAAACATTTTGGAAAAGAATTCAGGCCGCAACATCCTCACAAAAATTTGCTGAAGAAGCTCTTCAAGCTGAACAAAAAAAATATGAAGCGGGTACCTCTACCAGTCATAATGTTCTTGAATTTGAAGAAGATCTTGCCATTGCCAAATCCAATAAAATAAGAATTGAAATTGAATATCTTAAAGCTCTTGCTGAATTTGAAAAAGTCGTAGGAGTCGCTTTAGAAAAAGAAGATATCCATGTTATTGAAGAATGAAACCCTCTAACAATCAACCTAAAGTTTCTCTCAACACACTCGGTCAACTCTGTCCTCAACCCATCATTGAAACCGCAAAAAAAATAAAAAAAATGAAAAAGGGCGAAATTTTAGAAATTCTCTCAGACGATTGGGGAATGAAACTTGATTTGCCCGCCTGGTGTAAAATGACAGGTCATGAATTGATTCAGATTCAAGAAGAAAAAAATCTACTCAGATCCTGGGTAAAAAAAATCATTGCTAGTTGATTCCAAACGCGTCAACTTTGCTAAACTCCCTACATATTTATCCGCCTCTCTTGTTGGTTTAGGAATTCGATAACCATCACAACAAGCTAATGTAAAATTAATTGCATTCTCTAGATCTACTTTATGTCCTGGCGATACAAAGATAGGATTCACATTATCTTTTGTTCTTAATACAGCACCTATGATTTCTTTTTTTGACTTAAGTTCAGAGAAGTTTCCCTTTTGTGGAGGAGGTTCAATAAATTGACCAAACAATCTAGATTTAGCACATCCAATCGTAGGTTTGTCTAACCAAAGACCCAGATGACTTGCAATACCTAATCTTCTTGGATGAGCAATGCCCTGTCCGTCAAAAAATATAAGATCGGGTTCATGTTCAAGTTTACAAAAGGCTTCTAATAATATAGGCCCTTCTCGAAAAGCCAAAAGCCCTGGAATATAAGGAAACGAAAGTTTACCCACAAAAGATTTTCTTTCTAATTCTTTCAACTCTGGGAAACTGTAAACAATCACGCCTGCAATTCCATTACCTAGCTTTAAATCTAATGAAATATCGGCTCCTGCAATCACTTTTACAGGTTCTTTAAGCTCAGAAACCAAGACTTTTTGAGTTAAATCATCCTGTATTTGAAAAGCCTCTCTTAGGAGAACTTTCCATGTATGAAGTGCTGGTTTAACAATTTTCATTATGAATTAACCTCATTTCTTCTCCAATTTTAAGCATAAGTAAACCTAAGTATCTTCACACAAATCAATTGCGTAATCACATTATTTCTCTCATATTTTATCAAGAAAAGCTTGACAAAGGCTTCCCTCAAATGTTAGCCTTTAATCAGAAGTAATGAAGTAGCTAGAACCACTAGCTGGTACAACTGAATAAACAGTACCTTGAAAAAGGCAAACTGTTCGAAAGAGCAGGACGCAAAGCTTCAGGCCCTCAGAAAAGCCGTAGCTCGTGTGTCGTAAAGCGTATCTCATTGAGATACGAAGAGCGAAGTACGATTTACGATCTTTAATAGGGTAGCTGGGCTGCCAAAGGGTTAGGCAATACAAAAACCCTGTTCTTCGAATGTGATTAAGCAATCATTTGAAGATCAGGTTTTTTATTGCTTACCCAAGCTGGAGGGTAAAATGAAAACTCTTCTAAAAAGAAGTGAAGGTTACACGTTTTTAGAGATTCTCACCTCAGTCTCAATCATTATTATCATTATATCGCTTCTTGCCTCAGCTATTACAGCAGCTCGGGAAAAGGGCTTGCAAGCTAAGTGTATCAACAATCAAAAGAATCTTGCAGCAGCTCTCATTATGTACGCGCAAGATTATGAAAGCTTCCCTACTCAATTGGCTAAAATAGATCATTTTCGCCAAGATTTAACTTCTTCCAATGAAGGTTACGCTTATGCAAGCAATATGCAGTCTTATTATGCCCATGAGATTGATGTAACGCGATGTCCTAAAGTAAGTGGATCTATCACGGATACAAACCCTACTTACTCTTATGGAATCAATACTCTCGTAGAAGGACGTAATTTAAGCGATATTGTGGACCCATCCAATACCATTGTGGTAACGGATAGTGCTAATAAAGACGCTGTAATGACAAAAGATGATGTGTCTTTCCGACATTTAGGTGGAGCCATCGCAGGTTTTGCAGATGGCCACGTAGAATGGGTGCGCTTTAATCAAATAGATGAAACAGGAGCTGGATCATCAGGAACATCTGGATCCTCGGACGGAACAGACGATGGAACTATTCTGCCTGGAGGTGGTGTTTCTTTTGACCCAGAAGGTAATCCCGATCCCCCATCTGATGATGGTTCTGGATCCGGTGGTGGATCAGGCTCTGACAATGATGACGATGGTTCTGGATCTGGCAGTGGATCAGGCTCTGATGATGATGACGATGGTTCTGGATCCGGCAGTGGATCAGGCTCTGACAATGACGATGATGGTTCTGGATCCGGCAGTGGATCAGGCTCTGATGATGACGACGATGGTTCTGGATCTGGCAGTGGATCAGGCTCTGACAATGACGATGATGGTTCTGGATCTGGCAGTGGATCAGGCTCTGATGATGACGA
>CAZXEQ010000001.1:111255-276302 GCA_964640155.1 uncultured bacterium
ACAATGACGATGATGGTTCTGGATCTGGCAGTGGATCAGGCTCTGATGATGACGACGATGGTTCTGGATCCGGCAGTGGATCAGGCTCTGATGATGACGATGATGGTTCTGGATCCGGCAGTGGATCAGGCTCTGACGACGACGATGATTTCTGGAACGAAGATGAATGGGATGATTACTATGATGGCGGTGGTCACGGAAATGACGATCACTATCGCAGTCATAATAATAGAGGACATGGCAACAACACTGATCATGATGATGAAGACAATCCAGGCAATGGTGGTGGAAGCCACGGGCATGATCATGATGGTGATACCGATTCATCACATGATGGATATGATGATGATGAAAATGGAGGCGGTTCTGGATCAAGCTCTGGATCTGGTAGTAGTTATGATGACGACGACTCAGAAGATGGGAGTTACAGTAGTGGAGCGGGCTCCAGCAATTCCGGTGGAACTGATGACGAAGATGATTGGTGGGAACAATACTGGCAAAATGGAAATGATGATGACGAAGTAGGCGGAGGAAATGGTAGTCAATGCGCCTATAACGAGAATGGTACATTCGAAGACGATGGTGAAGGTGAAAGTGAAGGAACTCAAAGCAGCGGGAGTAGTGGTAGTACGGGTACAGATACTGACAGTGATGATTGGTGGGATGACTATTATGCTAGCCAATCCGGAAGCAGCGGAAGCGACGGATCCAGCTCTAGCGGCTCTACCAGTAGTGATTCTACTGAGAATTCAGGTACTGATGATGGCGGTGGAACCTATGGTGGAGGAAGCAGTTCAGGCTCTAGTGGCGGCTATGAAGATGACGATTATTATGAAGAATATTATGATGACTATTATACACAAGATGTGAATGCACCTGAAACCGGCAGTGAAAGCTCCGGTGATACAGCTGATGCTTCAGGCTCGACGAGCAACGAAGGTAGTAGCGGAAGTGGATGTTAAGAATAAGTTCTGTTAAATGACAGGTCAACGACCTGTCACAAAAAGGCGTCCTTGGGAAATGTGCCCCCCCTCATTTTCTAGGACGCTCTTTTTTTAAGAAGAATATGTATTGTATAAGGCTGCTCAAAAAGAGGCGTTTTCAAGGCGTGTTCGAGCGAAGGCGGAGATGTACATTTTCTGGTACATCGCACAACGCAAGCGAAGAACGTAACGCAGAAAACGACCTTTTTCAGCAGTCGAAGCCTACCAAGCTTCTACAACTGCTTCTACAACATTGCGTGAAAGATCCTCTTCCAAAGTCGGAAGCTGGCTTCTTTCTTGACTGGTCAAAGCACCCAAAGCAGTTCGTTCAGTCTCTCTAAAGCTTCCACCCACAAAATAGGTTGTTTCACCTTCAACTTTACGAGTCGACCAAATAGGTTGATTCGTTTTAACATCAATTAAAGTAAGACGAACGATCAAGCGCAAGCGATATTCGGTTACTTCTCTAAAATCTTGCCCCGTAAATCGCAAAGGCTCTCTTCGATATTCAAGAATTTCACCTTCTAATCGGATATCGGCCTCTTCATCTTCAACAACCGTAACACTTCCATCAATTTGGAATTGATTGATTATTTCATTCGTAATGCTCATTTCTACACCAGGTTCTGGAGTAAGATTCTTAAACGTGGGGATAGAAATTGTTTTAATATTTGAAGGTAAAGTAGAACCCATTTTGTATCCACATCCATTCAAAAAAATCAATCCAAGCAGAAAAAAACTAAAATACTTTTTCATTGTGCTCCTTTAACAGGTTGAACTTTCTTATCTTTATCTAGTGCATTCATTTTGGTTCTAGAGATTCTGGCTTGCTCGCTATCAGGGAAAAGTTCAATGACTTGAGCATAATAGACTTTGGCTGAAACAATATCCCCCACCTTATGATAATAAGCTGCAGACTCAAAAATGCCTTGAGCTTTTCTTGCATTAAGCTCTTTGATTTTTTCCTTCACTTCTGCAAAGCGTTTACTTTCTGGATATTCTCTAACAAATTCATTAAAAGTCTCTAAAGCCTTTTCTGTTGCAGCTTGATCATAAGCAGCACTTTTAGATTGTTTGTAGAAACAAAATCCTATTCTATATTTTGCTTCATCACGAACAGCACTTTTAGGATATTCCTTCAAAAGCTTCTTATAGGCTTCTACAGCTTCCGGAAATTTATCCATTTTTTGATTGGCAATTCCTAGTCTCAACTGGGCCTGATCTGCTAAATCACCAAAGGGAAAGTTTTCAATTACTTTCTGAAAAATTTCCACAGCAATGTTCATCGAAGGGAAAAGTGCTAGTTTGATAAATTTCATTTTGCGTTTCTTTCCAGACAAAAATAGATTTCCAATTCGATACTCCTCATTCACTACTTTTTGAATGTCAGGATAAGACGGGTATTTTTCTACCAACATTTGATAAGCTTGAAAAGCTTCGTAATAATAATTGGCCTTCTTATAGTTTTCCGCAGATCGAACAAGGGCTTGAGCAGCAAGAGGACTGGTGGGATAAGCTTTGACGAGTTTCTTAAATTCTTTGGCTGCCCTATCCCATTTTCTTTTCTTTTCAAAACCTTCCGCATGTTGAAACTGACCTTTTGCCGAACCTTTTACCTCAAATTTTGGATTATACCAGCGGCCTGTCTTAGGCTCCCAGATCCAGACAGCTTCAGAAGGAATAGAACTCAAGCCAAACGATAAGGCAAGAAATGATAAAACTAAATAATTTTTTACTTTACGATTCATATACTCTCACTTGGATTAGTTCAAAATTCTAGGGAAAGGAAGAGAAACTGTCAAGGAATACAAAAACCGTCATGCGTTGTGCGTAATGCGTAATGCATTTAACGAAAGACGCTTTACGGTTCACGCAAAACCGTCTTTAATTTTTTCGTCAAGGCAGGAACAACCTCAAAAAGATCTCCAATGATGGCATAGTCTGCTATTTGAAGAATAGGAGCTGTAGCATCCTTGTTGATCACGATAATCTTATCCGATTGGCGCATACCGAAAAGATGTTGAATGGCCCCTGAAATGCCGCAAGCGATATAAATCTTAGGCTTCACTGTTTTTCCCGTTTGACCTACCTGATGAGGATAAGAAATCCAGCCCAAATCTACCGCCACTCGACTGGCTCCAACAGCTCCTCCAACAACATCTGCAAGATCTTGAAGAATTTTGAAATTTTCTGGGCCCTTCATTCCACGTCCACCTGAAACAATAATATCGGCCTCTGTAACATCTTTCTCTTTGGAAGCATCTTGTGTAAATTGAAGAACACGCACACGATCTTGAGTCTTCCAATTTTCTGAAAAAGGAATTTCTTGAAGCTTTCCCTGCCGGGCAGCATCTGCTGCCAAAGGTTTCGCCGAATGAGGCTTCAAAGAAACCAAATGAGATTGTCCATTATTAAAAACAACTTCCGTAATTTGCCTCCCACCAAAGCAAGGGCGAAACATTTTAAGCTTTCCATCTTGAACTTCTACTTGTCCTATAGCAGAAGAAAATCCACATTTCCACTTCACCATCAAACGGGCCGCGATAGATCGAGCAATTGTAGACGTTCCAGAAAAGAGATAAGCAGGTTCTAAAGGTTTGAGCGTTTGATCACAAACTTGCGCCAAGATTTCATTTGAAAGCTGGTTAAAAGAATCTTTACCCCAATAAACTTCATCTGCTCCCTGAGCAATTAAAGACTGAGCTGTCTCTTGCTTAGCAATTCCAAAAATAAGAGTAATCACTTTAAGCTTCATCGCATCAGCAACTTTTCTTGCTGCAGCAATAAGCTCAAATGAAATGGCTTTTACTTCACCATTAATGGATTCAGCAAGTACAGCAATACAAGAAGACATAAATTCCTTAAAAATTGTGGCTTGTGTATAGTGAATTGTAGATTGTTATTTATTTTTCTATCCACAATATCCAATCCACCATACCCTGTTTTATATCATTTTTTTCTCCAACAACTCTTTTACCAACTGATCAACCGCCTCTTCAGCTGTTCCTGAAAAGATTTTTACTCCTGATTTTTTAGGAGGTTCTTGCGCACTAGCAACTTTTGTTTTAGCGCCTGCCAGACCTACTTGTCCAAAATCCAACCCTAAATCTTTCAGCGTCCATACAGGGATTTGAGCACTTTTAGCAGCCATTTTACCCTTTAAAGAAGGGAGTCTTGGCTCATTAATCTCCTTTACAACACTCAAAACCGCAGGCAAACGTACTTCTACCTCATAAGCTCCCCCCACTCCCATCTGCTCCACGCGAAGATGCCCATCTTTTAAATCAATTATTTTGCGCACATCCATAACGAAAGGCAAATTTAAAGCTTCTGCAATCGCAGCAGGAATAATTCCATTTTCTCCATCACTGGACTGTTTCCCCGCCAAAATTAAATCAAAGGGTCCACACTTCTCAATCCCTTTTGATAATACTAATGCAGTTGCAAGCAAATCTGATCCTATAAGAGCTGAATCGCTGATTAAAACACCTTTATCTACTCCCACAGAAATGGCAAATCGCAAAAGATCTATCGCCTTTTCTTTCCCCATAGAAAGAGCAAGTGTCTCGGCAGAAAATTTTTCTTTCAAACGAACAGACTCTTCAATGACATATTCATCGGAAGGATTACAGATCAGGTCTAGGCCCTCACGAACGATCAGGAAGTCAGATCCAAATCGCTGATCTTTGGTGTCGGGAACTTGTTTAATAAGAGAGATGATTTTCATATGATTAGCAGATTGGGCTTTTTCATCGGACTTTTAATATTCCTTCAAAAGACTAGCTGCGATCATATTACGTTGAATCTGATTCGTCCCCTCATAAATCTGAGTAATTTTGGCATCGCGCATCATTTTTTCGACGGGGTAATCTTTCATATAGCCATACCCACCTAAAATCTGAACAGCATCGGTGGTCACTTTCATGGCCATATCTGAAGCAAAAAGTTTAGACATAGCCGCTTCTTTGGTAAAACGCTTGTCCCCCGCTTTTTCAATGGCCTTGGCAACACAGTAAGTTAATGCACGCGCAGCTTCAATCTGAGTCGCCATATCCGCTAAGAGGATCTGAATAGCTTGAAATGATGAAATAGGTTTGTCAAATTGCTTACGATCTTTGGAGTAAGCTGCAGCAATGTCTAAAGCCCCTTGAGCAATACCTAAAGCCTGAGCAGCAACCCCTGGCCGACCATGATCAAAGTTCTTGAGTGCAATGATAAAACCCTGTCCTTCTTTGCCAAGCAAATTTTCTTTTGGAACTTTACAGTCTTCAAAAATAAGGGTTCGTGTCGCTGATGAGCGAATGCCCATCTTATCTTCTTTTTTACCAAAACTAAAACCTTCAAAACCTTTTTCAATAATGAAAGCCGAACTTCCTCGCGCTCCTTTGCTAGGATCTGTCGCTGCAATAAGCGTATAAGTATCCGCTTCTCCTCCATTGGTCACCCATTGTTTGGAACCATTGATGATGTAATAATCCCCTTTTTTCTCAGCTCGAGTGGTAATAAATCCAATATCACTTCCTGAACTGGGTTCTGTAATGGAAAACGCAGCGACTTTTTTGCCAGAGGCAACATCGGGGAGATATTTTTTCTTCTGTTCTTCTGTTCCAAACGTAATAATGGGATAGGTTCCTAATGCAGAAGCTGCCACACTCAAAGCGATACCCCCACAGGCTCGGCTTAATTCCTCAACCACCAAAACGAGTTCTAAAAGTCCAAAGCCCAAACCTCCATACTTTTCTGGAATATAAACAGCCGTGAGTCCGGTTTCACCAAAAATCTTTACAAGTTCCCAGGCAAATTCATTTTCGCGATCATACTTTTCTCTGACAGGAACAATTTTTTCTTTAGCAACTTGACGGGCGAGAGCTTGAATTTCTTTCTGTTCATCGGTGAGGAAATATTCGAGCATTGCGGGCCTTTCGTTGAATGTGTGGAATATTCTTTCCTTCTTCTAAGAAAATTTTATCAGGCTGATAGAAAGTTTCAAGAAGATTCGTCAATCAGAGGACGTTTATAAACACAAAACCCATGCAAATCTACCAACTGTTCCTACGCACGAACTAAACCTAAAGCTTTAATTGAAGATATACGATTTAATTCTTTCCTTAAATGCTTACTTTCTTCTTCCAAATCATAATCGTCTTGCAATCCCAACCAAAACTGAGGAGTACTCCCAAAAAATCTAGAAAATCTCAATGCAACGGGCACGGTGACTCTTCTTTTTCCCTTAATAATTTCGGAAATTGCCGTTTGTGGAATATGCGTTTCCTTAGCCAACCGATAGGCTGTAATCTTCATGGGAATTAAGAATTCTTCTTTTAAAATTTCCCCAGGATGTATATTTTTTAATCTGTTTATCATAAATCACCTCTCTAGTGATAATCTGCAATTTCGACGTTGTATGCATCTCCATCAATCCATTTACAAGTCAGTTCATTTATTTCTACTTATAAATTCTGACAGTACTAAGGATAAGGGAGCTCAAAACCCTATCACCAGAGCAATGATCTATGTAAGTTTTGCAGATCTCCTTAGTAAAGCAAACTCTCCATTGATCATTGATCCTAATACTACAACCTCCTTCTCTATCTCCCTTTAATTTTTCCAACCTATTAGAGGGTGGAATCATTAAATCGGAAAGAACCATAGCATTATTGAGCATTCTAAGCTTTCTTCGAGAAACATTTTGAATGTCCGAAGGTAATTTGCGAGATTTTATCCCTTCCCATATCTTCTTCGTCTCTACATCACCAAAGCCTTTGATCATATATAATACTAACTTATTTCATTACTATTGTCAAACGATATCATTTAGACACAGGAGGATAACGAAGTTAAATTCTATTAAGCAGATATTTCAACGAACGATCTTCCAGTGGTTATTTCTTTCCGGTGAGGTCGTGGCATAGGATCTTTTTCATGCACTACTACAATGTAAATTGTTTCTTCTCCACTCATCTTTTGTCTTTGCATAGAAAAATTCTCAATCCGCATAGATTCATGCCCAGTTAAAGATTCCCCTTCTAGCAAAGCACTTAGAACAATTCTTAAATCCATGGGACCTTTTGAGAAATCAATGTAAATTCTCTGTGTTAATCCTGCACGCTTGCCCATCATTTGACTTAAAAGTTGCTGCAAAGCGGATGACAAGGGAATACTTTTGGGCTCTCGGCCTACTCCTTGATTAATTCTTACTTCTGCCATTGAAAGATCAAGTTCTAGGCCTTCAGAATCTTTATTCAAATATTTCTGAATTTGATCAACTAATTGGGCTACACGATTCTCTTTTTTTCTCTTTTGAATTTGAGCTGCAGAAGAAGCAACCGTTCTCTGTTCGTCCGCTGGAAGTCTCTTAGATAACTCCTCCACTGCTGCTTCAAGCAAAGCTCCACGTAAAAAACCTAGAGGGATATCTCCTGCTTTTATGATATCTCCCCCAATGTCATCCATTTTTTGAGCAGAAACAATAATGGCTTTGGCTAATTCTTGAGGAGGAATTTTTTGGAGCAGGAGTTCAATCTCTGCCTTTGCAATAGCTTTTTTCAATTGATCTAAATCAGCTTGAGAAATTTGGGCATCTTGAATTACTTGCTCACTTGTTCTGGAATCTTTTCCTTTGTTATTCGCGACAACACCCCCGCTGTCATCCCCGAGTGTTCCTATCGGGGATCCATTTTTTTCCCTATATTCCCTTCTATTCATTTCAATTTTAATTAAAGTAGTCAGAGCAGCATGATTATTTTTTAGAAGGAACAGAAAAAGATCCTTTCCTATGTAAAGAGTAGATCTTTCTTCCCTGGCTCTTTTAGCAGCATCGCCGCCCATTCCAAAGTGAGCATAGCTTGTGCCTTTTTCATTTCTTGCTACATAAGTCCGGCCAGAAAAAAGCACAAGGCGTGTAGATTTGAAAAGATTTTGTATGTCAGGAGATAAAGTAGAAACATATTGAGCTAATTTATCACCAAAACCAATTTTCTGATTATCCTGAGCCGCATTTTCAACCACAAAACTCATGGCTTGATCTGTTACTTGCGTTTTAGTCGTGGCCTCAATTCCAGCTTCTCCTAAATCTCTTTTCACATCCTGCCCAACTTCTGCATTCTCAATCCCTTGCGTATGACTCACCTCAAAATCAGGGGCAAAACCTAAATTACCTGAAGGGGTTGAAGAAGACTGAGGTATAGGAGGAGTTGCTACGTTGGGACTCTTCTCTCTAACAAAAGCTTGGGCCGTACCAGTGGCTTTTAGATTGCGAGATTTTAAAATACCACTAGAACCTCCTTTGACTATAAGTTTAATAAAACCATTCAAAATTTCATATTTACCTTCTGCCTGTAATCTTTCCTCCACCTTTTTCAAAGTCTCCATTGGACTCACCAAAAATCCTACCATATTCAAAAGCATACGCTGACGAGGAGAAAGTTGAGCTTCAGTGGCCTTCGCCTCTGCTTCATGCACCCATCCTCCATTGGCTTTAACATAAGCTAAGACTTCAGGAGAATCCCATCTCAGAACGTTATCTTTAAATCCACTAACATTTACTGTTAAATTTTTAGGATTTGGATGTTGTCTAAAAAATTCAAAAATAGTAGCTAGATCTTGTACTTGTGTATCGCGCAAATCTAATTTAGTTAAATTTAAACCATTTAATGCACGAATGTCTTTGTCTTTTACAGGTTGCATCCAAAAGATTAATTCCTGTAGATTTGTTAGACTTTTTAATTTATGAATATTTTTTATCTCTTTAGCGAATCTTAAATCTAAAGAGAAAAACCCTTCTTTTATTTTGAATGCAATTTTAATTTGAACTTCATCCAACTTTAAATCTTCTCTCAAAAACTTTAAAATCAATTGCTTTTGTCTTTCCTGTTCAGCATCAGGAATGGGTGAAGATTGTGAAGTTACCTTTGCTTGAACATCTTCTGCATTTTTTCGGACAATATAAGCTTTCACTTCAGGAGAATCATAGTTATACATATGCTCATCTGTGCTCATCCTTCCTTCATTTCTCAGAGTAACTCTTAAATTTTCAGGATGAGGATGCCGTGTAAAAAGTTCACCAAGACCAGGCATATAATCATTAAAGCTAAGTTCTGTTTCAAATACCCTAAATACAGAGGAAATAATTAATTCAGATAAGTTTTCTAACCCATAGAGAGGCGATAAGTCATGAACCAAAGTGTTCAACACTAATTTTTTTAAATTCGTCAACCCACTCAATTTGCGAATGTCTTGCACTTGCGTCCGACTAAGATCTAATTCAAGAAATCCATCGTCTCTTACTGCAAATCGTCGATTTATTTCGTCTGAATCCATACCAAGATCGTTTAAAAAGTTCAGAATCACTTCCCTTTGCCGCTTACCCTCAGCATCAGATATGGCAGCGATCCCAGCAGTCCCTGTTTTTACCGCAGCTTCTTCTGCATTCTTTCGAGCGATATATTCCTGCACATCCTTGTCATCAATTTTGTATTCTCTTAATTCTTTTGGAAGAACTCTTGTATTTACTTTAAAATTTCTGCCATCGGGATGTTGTCGAAATAATTCGAAAATTTCGTCCTCTGAAGAAGTAAGTCTCATAATTACTACTTCCGTCAAATTTAAACCTCTTAATGCAGAAAGATCACCAATATTATTGAATACTACTTTCTTTAATCGAGTCATCCTTTTTAAAAGAGAAATATTTGGATGATCAGTCGCCAAAGAATCAATATCTTGCCCTTCAAATTTAGGAGGACGTGCTTTATAAATGAAACTCAATTCTAAGAAATCATTTTCTTTTACCTCCAAAGCCTGGCTTATTTGGTACTCAGTTAAACCATATCCTCTCAAATATTCTTCAATTTCTCTTTTTTGCTCTTCAAGAGACAATTCAGGCTCAGAGTTTTCTAAAATACCCACTATAGAAGGTAAGGCTCTTAATACTGCATCTCGATTTTTGCGAGCCTTATAATCCTTCACTTTCTCAGAATTCTTGTTAAGAACTTCTTCTCCAAATTTTACTTCCAAATCAGGGTTTGGATGAGTAAGAATAAGCTCAAAAATCTGATCCCGAAATTGTTCTTGATCTCCTTCACTAAATAAACTAAATAAATCAGTTACGCGAATACTTAGCTGTTTTAAACTTCTTAATTTACTGATCTCCTTCAGAGCGATAGGTGTAGTATCAAAACCGAATTCTTCTAAGTGGGCTAAATCTTTTAAATCATCCAAGTCTCTAACTTCGTGACAATGTGCTAAATACAATCTCTTTAAATTTTTTAAGTTTCTTATCCCACTCAAATCTTTTAAATCACGCAAACCAAGAATCAATTCTTCCACTTGTCCTGCATTTTCTAAAAATCCGAGATTTTCAAACTCAAAATCTTGGACTATCATTTTTTTTAACTGCGTTAATCTATGTAATAGATCATTAAACTCTCTAAGTGCATCCTCAGAAAATGCTTTTCCAACTAAATTTAATTCTAAAACTCCACCATCTAAAATATTAATACTGCTTTCAGACAGTTTCCACTTTTCTAAAAATGCTTCAACCAACTTCTTTTGTTCTTCTGCCTCAAACTTCTCACCTGCTTCAATTATACGTAATATTTCAGGATTTTCGGCATCATATGATCTTGTACCATCTTGATTCACCACACTAAGATTCCTACGATTAGAATGAGCGTGGAAAAGACCTTGTATGAATATATTCTCTATTTCTTCATGTATTCCTACTCCTGTTAAATCTAGAGATACCAATTTTTTTAAACTAAGAAAAAGTTCATGCTCTTTTATTGTAATCTTAAATTTTGAACCATTAAGGTCCAAACTTTCTAAATCCATTCCTTCAATGGGAGATAGATCTTTAATATTTAAAGTTTCTACCAATCTTAATTGCTTAATCCTTTTTCTTCCTCTTAAGAATTCTATATCTTTAAGATTTAAACGGTTCAGGTTTACTTCTAAGAAGGCATCATACGATCTAGTTACAACTGCAAATTCTGCAGCATCCTTGCTAATTCCTCTTCCCATAAGATCATTTATAATTTGCAGCCTTTCTTCTTCGACTTGCTGTCGATCGGCTGAAACTACTACTCCAGCAGCAGATGTTTGTAACATTTTTACATCGTATAATTTTCCTTCTTTGTTAATCACCCGAAGATTTTGGCGATTGGGATGTCGCCAAAAGATTTGAAAGATAGTCCTATCATCAACAGCTAATCCTTTTAAATTGAGTTCTCTTAGATTAACTAAACTTATCAAAACATCTATTTCAGGTTCTCCTATAACTACAATCGATCCTTCAAGATGTAACTCTTCTAAATGAGGAATACCTTCTAAAACTGAAATATCTGACACTTTTGTGCCATTTAAATTAAGGACTTTTAGCAAGGTCATTCCTCTCAAACGAGAAATGTCTGCAACACGGGGAAGATCACTAAGATTCAACGCAAGAAAACCATCCGGAGTTAATGTTAGACGATCTGAAATTTCCCAGTCATTCAATTGGTACTTTTCTTTTAAAAATTCTCTAATCTCTGCTTTTTGAGTCTCCCGGCGTTCTTCAAAATAAGTTCGACCTTCTGGTTCCCAACGATATTCTTTTTTTATCCTAGCATCGTCTTTCTTTTCATTATCATTTTCAAAAAGTTGTATTGTTAAATTTTCTCGATTAGGATGGTGGATGAAGTATTCTAAAACCTTCTCCTCTGTTATATCTGAAGCCCATAAAGCCAAAACCTTTAACTTTGTCAATCTATTCAATCGAAGCTGTTCGGGAACTAAAGCTAAAATAGTGATTTCTTCTAACTGGGTTAATTCACCTAAACCAGAAAGGGGGATTTCATTTGCACCAGCTAAAAATATTTTCTTTAAGTAAGGCAATTCTTTCAATACTGCTATATCCGTATCAGAATGTCCCAATCCAAAAAGAATTTCACAAACACGTGTCATTCCTTTTAAGAAAGAAACATCTTCAGGATATGAACCTTCAAGATCTACAATAAGGAAATTACCCTCTTTAATAGTCACTTTCTTTTCAGCTGTTTCTCTAGGGATTGTCCTTGCAACTAAAGCATCGATGATTAATTTTCTTTGTCTTTCTACTTCAAAAGACTCGAATACCCTTATATCTGCTAGTGATTTTTCAGGATCAAATCTTGCAATATCTTCCGTAGAAGCTCCGACAGCCTTTTTGGGAGTCATTCCCCAAGTCTCAACCTCTACTTTTCTTCCCTCGCCTTTACCTTTTAAAATATAAATACTTCCCGAAATATTCGAAGTTATAATGCGTTCCCCATCTGAAGACCATACAACACTTCCTTCACTACTTCTGACCGATTCATCCGATTTTAAATAAAGCACCCAGTCATCTCCCCCTCTTTTCCCCCAAATTTGTAATCTGCTTCCATCTGCCACAGATACTATTCGCTTACTATCTGGAGACCATGCAATACCAGTGACTCTACCCTTATGTTGTTTTGGTTCTGAACTGATCCATTGATTTTTTTCATCTTTCTTCCAAACACGCAATGTCTTATCCGATGATGCGGACACAATTTGAGTTCCATCCGGAGACCATGACACACTGGTTATAGGACCCGTATGGCCCTTTAACACATCCCCACTTATCCATTTTCCTTCACTATCTTTCTTCCAAATATTCAATGTTCCATCAGCTGATCCTGATATAATTTGTGTTCCATCAGGTGACCACGCAACACCTTGTCCATCCATTCTAATGGAACTCTTTCTTAAAAACTCTGGACCACCCCATTTTCCTGCACTATTTTTCTGCCAGATCCGCAATGCACCATCACCCCATCCCGATACAAATTGCGTTCCATCAGGTGACCACGCAACATCACTTACTTTACTCACACGCTCCAGAAATTGTTCCGAACTATCCCATTTACCTTCTGCATTTTTCTCCCAAATACGAAATTTCCCGTCAAGCGATACGGACACAATTCGATTTCCATCAGGTGACCATGACACACTATAAACCGTGTTTTTATGACCCTCTAGGTTTGAAACGATCCATTCCTCATCTTTCTTCTCCAATAAACGTAACGGCCCTTCAAATAATCCTGCTACTACCTGTGTTCCATCGGGTGAACACGCCAGACAATGTACCGAACCACTGCGTCTACTAGAAACAGGAAGCTTTTCAGAATCTCGAAGTATTATTTTTTCTAATTCATAAGCATCAAACATAGTGACGGTTTTTGTGATGGGGCCAAAGACCAAATTGCTTTCTGATTCAATGGATCCCCGATTACTACTCTCGGGGATGACAGGGTTTCCTGCTTCCTGCTTCGTACTTCCTGTTTCGATTTTTCCAATTGCATCCAAACAAACTTTTCCTAGAGCAATGGTAGCAGCAAGGCGCTGAACATCATTTCCAATTTCCAACATTTTCTCAAGTTCAGATACATCCATTTTATCATTTTTCACTCGTTCTGCATAAATAGGGCCAGAAACAATTGCTGCCCCTAAACGCGCTAATGGACTCCCTTGTGTTATCACTTCTGGCGATGCATCCATAGCGTATCCTATCGCTCTTGTTATAGCGTACTGAACCATTTCATTTGTATCTTTTGCTATGTCTGAAAGAGGTATCTTCTTATTTTTTTCATGCATTTTTGCATAAACAGATTCAAATGTATCTACAGCAGCTGAAGCCACATTAGGATCTTTATCTTTCAGCATATTTTGAATTAAAGAAAGATCCACATCTTTTCCATCCTCTAACATTTTGACATAAACCAAACCTAAAGCAATCACAGCAGCCATTCGAATAGCAGCATTCTCATCTTGTAAACCTTTTTCAAGATTAGTAATCGACAGACCTTTTTCAACCTGTTTAGCATAAACACGTCCCATGATTTCTGCTATATGGTCAAGATGAGGTTCGCTTGAAGTTGTTAATCTTATTCCCCAATTTGTTATGTTGTTTGAGTTTTTCTCTATTCCCATCTCTACATATTGTATTCCCAAAGCAATCGCGGCAGCTCGGGACCCTGCAGGCTTTTCATCCACTTTTGCTTCTAGTTCCTGCTGTGAGAATTTCTTTGCATAAATGAGACCCAAAGCATCTTCAGCCTTTCGTTTAATCAATTCGTCTTTTTCATTTTTTATACTGTCTTCCAATAACGCTATCCAACGTTTTACATTTTCTCGAGATTTGTCATCATCTGTTTGAGATGTTACAGGTTCTGCTTTTTTGGGGGTCTCTTTTGCCTCGGTTTTTTCAGCTTCTGGAGCCACAAGTAAAGCATGCAAAAATTCTGCTTCAACACAGGCCTGAACTTCATCTAATGTGGTAACGATATAGCTCCCTCGGGAACGAGTGGCTAGGTCCTGACGGATGAGAGCCGGATCACAATTAGAAGGGGCTTTTAATGCCGCTCTTAAGGTAGTGGGGTGATTAATACCTTTTTGACGAACATTGTTTCCTGTATAAACAGTAACTGTAAAACCCTGACTAAAAAGATAAATAAAAGCAGCTTCACTCAGAGGATTCAAAGATTCAGGACCAAGTCCTTCTTTTGGAATAATTAAAATAATTTCTTTGGGAGTTTCTTCTTCGGTTACACCACTTTTTACAAAGAAACGATTGGGATCCCCATCCACTAACCCTTGCACATTTAAAGCACTTCCATCAGGGCCATAAACTTTAGATCCAAACTCAAGTTTATTTTGAAAGAAGGGCTTCAATAATTTTCGAAGGGCATTGGAACGCTCTTGAAATGTTGGGAAGAGAACCTCCAAAGGATCAGTTGTGCCTTCTGGTATTTTTCTTTCATGCTGTAATGACGCTTTTACAGCTTCATCAATAGAATTATATTCTGTATAAGTGGGAAGCCCATCTTCAATTTTCTGTTGATCGCGAATAATCTTAGGTTCATATTTACTCTCTTTCGCATGTGTATTTATGAATGAAGAACTAAATAAGGATGGAAATAAAATAAAAAGAATCATATTAAAAATTAATACAATCCCATAGCAAAGCATAATACTTACGACAGAAGCTTTCCCAGAAATTGCAAGATAGAGAAAATCAATAGTAGTAGCAAGCTCAACCACTGTTAATAGAGGACGAAGAGATTTGATCCACTGAGGAATATCAATTTCTTTTTCAGTCTTTGCTTGATCTATCACTCGATAACGGATTCTCAGCAAGACTTTTGCAAGCGTCTTTTCAATACCCGAAAAGATAGTATGATCAACTTTTTTCAAAATCTTCCAAAGTGTTTTCAAACAAAAGAGGATTGCACGAACTGGAGTCATAATCATGTAATGAAGAATTGCATCTCGCATTATTTTAATTTTTGAAATTTTCACCATGACAATATTGGCTGCAAGACGATTAACTTGTGTCACCTTTTGAGGTGCTTCTTTGGATACCGAAAGAGCGCCAACCAAGTCAAGGGCAGCAAGTCTTTGATTTGCGACTTCTACTTTTGTAGCAGAAAGCTCATCACCGGATGTTTCTTCTTCACTCTCTTCTAATTTTTCTTCTTTCTCACCCTCAACAAGCTTTTCATAATCTAATATCATCTCTGGATGTTTGCTGAGCTCTCGCAGCATCTTGAAATATTGAAATTCAACTTCTTCTTGGTCCAAAGTAAGAGGGATCATTCCCCATTCACTTTCAAGAGACGTATCCTGGGCACGAATAGCAGGATCAACACCAATAATTGTTCGAGCTACATCCAAATACTTTAATGCTAATTTAAATGGGTTGGGCTTGTATTTACCTTGATGGACTTCCCAGACTTTATCTAAGGCTTCAATGACTTGCTTACTCATCAAACCACGTGCATAAGTGGATAAGGCATATAAAAACACGCTAGAAAATTTCATTTTAATTAACTTTTCAAAATTGGCTTGCTGAACCGCTTCTACAAAAGCAATTTCTTGATTATCCGACAAATCTACCTTTGGGAAATGATGTCGAAGCGCATTTTCCATGCGATGGTCTTCTAGCCACATATAAAGATTGAACCAACTTTTCCGAGGCCACAATTGTTCAGGGAAAATAATGAGATGTGTAAAAAGGCCGTGGCTGGCTTCATGGTCGAGTACCTTTGGATTTTCCCCAATCGGATTTTCCGTACTGAGAGCAATCACATGTTTTTTGGCATCATAATAGCCACCATTTTTCGTGACGGCATCCCAAGCCAATCTTACTTTTCGGCCATTGACTGGAATAATCATTTGAGCATTTTTTTCAAGGACAATTGCATTATCTACTTGAGTTGATTCCTGATATTTTTCTGCTTTTTCATAATCAAAAGTTTTTCCATCCGCTTCTAAAATTTTGAAATAAACTGGGCCGTAGATCTTTGAGAAGATTTGAGAGAAAAGGTCTTCAAGAAGTAACTCCCCTTGATCCCCTTTTAACATAAGAGGGGAAACAGACTCTCCCCTTACGTTAAGGGGAGCTGGAGGGGTTACTGCTGCCGCTTCTCCTCTCACTAAAAGCTCTCCTGCCCTGATAAGTTCACGAATGGTCGGTCTTTCAGAAGGATTCTCAATGGTATCTCTTAAGTAGCAATGCCACCCGACCAAACGCTTCAGTAAATCTGGAGAAATTCTTCCCCCTAACGATTCACGCAAAATTTCTTCCAGTTCTATTTGAGGGTAATCACTGATGCGATGATAAATCAAACGATTCTGCAAAGCCGTAGAAAGTCGCTCACGTCCACCAAAATCTATCGAATTAATAGTTCCAATCAGAGCAAAACCTTCAGCCGCTTCTCCTGTTAAAGAGGCATTGAGTTTCCCCTCTAAAATAGCCGAAGGAATTTGATTCATTTCACTTAAAATAACAATGGAACCCTCTCGTCTAGCACGCTCAATCACACGCGCCATATCTTCATAATTTAAAGAAGCTGTAATGTGATAAAATTTCTTTGGATTCTTTCCTATTTCTTCTGGTTCATCGAGACGACCTTTTTGATACCCTTCTTTCTCAAGCAAATGGGCTGCAACCAAATCTTTTCCACGTCCTGAAGGTCCCTCAAAGAGAAGACCACGTTTACCTTGAGGAAAAGTCTTTTCCTCAAGCGCATCAGCCAAACGGCGATCTCTCATTAATAAAAACTGTTTCACTGTGTCTTGAAAATCTAAGACGGACTGGGTATAAACAATAGGGGGTTGGCCTTCTGCACGATGAACTTCTCGGGCTCCTGTTTTAACTGATTTTTCTTTTAAAATACGTACCCCATATTTTTTAGCAATAATATGTTGAAGAGATACTCTTTCTTCAACTGTGAATAGACCTCGCATCACTTCCCATGCAATTTCAACCACTTGTTCAGTGCCTGTTGCAGGAAGTGAACGTACTCGGTATGAAATTTCTTGAATATCTCTTAAAGAAAAACTTCTTCCCTCTCCCATTTTCTTAAAAGCGAGAAAAAGATCATAAATGATAGAAGCGTATTGGGCTTGCTCGGGTAAAAGATAATTCTTAATCTGTTTCTCATAAAAAGCTTGATCAAATTCTGAGAAATTAACTGTAGGGACATAGCGTAATAAAAGATTTTGGAAGCGTCTGCCCGTCATTTTTTCCTGATTACCTGTAAAAATAATTTTATGACGATCTGTCAAAAAATGCTGACGTCCATTAATCCAAACATAAGGTTTTGCTTCAAAAATACCTCCTAAAAAGGACCAAAAATCAGGATGGGAAAGATTGGCTTCATCAATCGTGAGAAGCCCTCCTTCGGTGTCAAGTGCCCATTGAGCAATAGTTTGAGTAATATAGGCAACTCTTTTCTGCTCAGCATTAAACTGACGTGCAACTAAAACATCACTTTCAGAAATATCGGCACCGACCGATACAGGTCCATAATTTTTTAACTTTAATTTTTGAGCAAGTTCCTGGCTTAAATGACTTTTCCCGACCCCTGGCGGACCTCTTAAGAAAACAGCTGGATAAATTCCTAAAAGCTGAATACACTTTTCTTCACGGGCTTGAAGAATATCTTCTTGGTCATCCCCAAGTGCCACTGTCGTGATCGGGGATTCAGAACCGATCGGAATCTCCTTAATTCCGTACTTTGCCTTGTAATATTCAGCTCTCTCATGATCTCCTCGCATAGTTGCATCTCTAATTTGAGCAGTGCGAATTTGATTTAATGCTGGTTCATATTCTTCCTGTCTACCCACAAAAAAGCTTGGTATTGTTTGTCTTGCCAAAAGTTTATCACTCATTGTGTCCATCAACTGCCAATAGCGGTCACGTAATGTCATTGGATAAACAATTTCATTTGTAATTGTTTTCAGACGCCTTCCATCAATCGTATCAGCACGCCCATCTTCCATGGGGAAAGCTAATCTCATTTTAACGCGCATATATGCCGCCAATTCTGGAAAATCTTCATAGCGAGAAATAATCATTGCTTCAATCGCTTCTCTCCAACCCTGGGGACCTAGACGACCTGTTGCTTGCCGATAGCGACATAATTGACGCAGTTGTGCTAATACGTAATTTACATGCTCAGGGTAAAGTCGTGCCAACTCCTCTGCCTCTCCCAACACAGGAAAAATATATCGGCCCCCATATCTTTCTAAAACATCTTTTGAGATAGAAGGCGAACCTGCTGCATTTCCAAATACAACCATCAGCTTTTCTAATTTCGAATAATCCTCATCACTCATCACTCCAGTTTCACCTGGTTGATTAAATTCCTTCTGAACAATCGATTTAATTTCATCCTTGTCAGGAGAAAGAAATGCTTTATTTTTAATATGACTAAATTTTGATAAAGAACCGACTAAAATGAGTCGCCCAGAAAGTTCATTTAGATTCACTCTCTTACCATTTTCTATCAAGTAAGGGGTCGTCGGCGACAAAACTGTTTCAAGCTGTCGTGCTAACTCTAGATTGCGCTCCAAACCTTCTAAAATAACTGTCTTCCCTGCTCTTAAATTCTCAAGAACTTGTTTCGTTTTACTTTGAAAGTGCTGCCCCAATTCAATTTCAATAGAAGAAGTGATATCAGAAAGGTCTGTCGCCGACGTTACTGGATAAACAATCGCTTCAGGATAAGTTTGCACCAATTTATTTAAAACAAAAGCACGATCAAATCCATTAACAACAAAGGCTTTCGCATCGTTTACTTCTTCCAATTTCTTTTTTTCTGGATAGCTCGACCTAGATTTACTCCAATCGATATTTGCAAATTTATGGTATACGTTTGGAATTGAAACACCTGGTCCCAACCGAATTTGAATTGGCCGTTTCGAATGCATGATTCGATGCCAAACCCAATCTGAAACATGGCTTGTCACCCATAAACAAATAGGATCTTCCCCCTCATCCAAAATCCCTTTTTCTTGAACAATTTGCCCTATTTCAGAATTAATTTTGGTTCTTGAAAATAAAGCATCCTGCGTTACCGAATTTATACTCCAAACAGATATGTTTTCAGGTATGTCATCATCAAATTTAATTTCTTTTCCTGAAACTCCTTTTTCATAAGAGCCCGAACGCTCAAAAAAACTAAAATGAGAAGGTATTTGATAAAAAGTTCCATTGAACTTAATTCCACCATCTTGAATAATTTGACGAAGTTTACGAACAAAATCTTCAGAATGTGGCATGCCTTTTAAAATCAAAGGTTTTCCAGTTTCAATGGCTTGAATCAATTTACCTTTATGAACTTCAAGAAGACCCTTCTCATTTAGACGAAAAGACCCTATTAAAGCTTCTTCAAAAAATCGAGATTCATAAAGCTCCACTTCAATGCCATCCAGATCTTCGGGTGCTTTGTCAATACGAAGAACTTCTTCATATTCCCAATTCAAATCCACTTGATTACGAAAACGTGAATAAATAGAAACATCAAACATTCTCATTTGTGAATTGGGCATGGCCCCTATAATACGCAAATTTGCAGGAACCTCTATTCTTCCCCATCGAGTTGTCAAATACCCCTGTGCATCAAAAAGAGAATTTAGTTGCAAAGCTGCCTGAGGTTGAGCATCTTGATAATCAATAAAAATAATTCCTTCCGAACGAATGGCATCAATTAAGGGGCCTTCAAGCGTTCCATAAGATCCATCTTCTCTTACAACAATGGATGTAAGGAGATTATTAAATTCTTCTAAATCTCTTAAATTGATGCGAACATACTTTTTACCTGTTTTTATAGCATACGCTCTTAATCGCTGATCAACCGCATCAGCAGCATTTGAATCTTTCACAAAGGCAAGCGTATTTTTTTCTTGTAAAAGAGCTTCCACTTCATCAGGAATATAGGCCTCATATTTCTGAGCCAAAACAGGATTAACTTTCCTAAACGCTTCAAGCAATAGACTTAACTCTTTATCGGTTGCGCCCACTTCTTGAGCTACTTGCTTGTTTGTCCTCAAGTCTAGTTTTTCTCTTCTCTGTTTTAACCGATTCATCTCAATACGAATCAAAACATTTAATGCCTTGGGATTCTCTCTCGCCAAAGTTTCAAACAACTTTTTGTCTATATAAAGCGTATGAGTTCGACCACTTACAGCTTCTCCCTGTGCAAATTGAACATTTGACATGGTGACAAGACCTGTATTTTTAAATTCTTCCCGAAGAGATTCATCCAAAGTCTTAAAATCATCACCATTAATATAATCGGCAAGAGGTTGAACACCCATTTCACACAATTTTGAAACAGTGAGTAATTGTGTTGAAGGATTTGAAAGCGCTGGAACTTCTCTTTGAGAGTAAATCTTAGCTAAAGCCGGATCAATTTCTGCAATAGCATCTAATAATAAATCTAATTCTTCATCAGTCACTTTAGCATCTCTTGCCGCTTGAACACTTGTTCTTTCATCTTGTCCATTTTTTCTACGATGAATCAATCGATTCATTTCTATTCGAATCAAAATACTTAAAGCCTTTTGATTTTTTTTAGCCAAATGATCAAAAAGTTTTCTTCCCATATAAAGAGATTCTATCTTCTCTTCACCCGCTTCCTTACCTCCTTTGCCAAAGTGAGCATAACTGGTTCCCCTGTGATCTCTAGCATTAAACAATGCTCCTGCCAAAAGAACTAGTCGGACTCCTTTAAAAGCTTCTTTTATTTCATCATCTAAAGCTTCAAACTCTGCACTCGCCAAATAATTCGTCACCGTTTGGCTTAAGTTATTTCCATCATCACCAAAAGTTTGCAGAGACGCTGCATCACTCACAATAAAACTTACTGTACCTTGATTCATTTGTGCTTGTCGAGTGGGTTTAATTCCCAATCTTTTTAATTTGGCTGCCAGAGGAAATCCAACTGTAGTATTTGTAATTCCTCCGACACTAGCCACATGTCCAGAAGCATCAACAGAAAAACTTCCATATTTTTCTGCCTTTTCAATAAATCTTTGCCCCTCTTCAGAACTCATCTCAGGTGGAGCAGGAGCCTGTGGAGCTCGAAATACCCGTACTGTCTGTTCATCATAATCTCCTTGTAAATAAGAAATTAGACGGCCACTTGGTAAGAGCATATGAGAATATTGCAGCCGTTCTCCACTGGGCATCTGATTAAGCCCTAATGGATTAATTGATTTAAGATGTTTCCCAGAAAAACTATAAAAGGCTTCAGAACCGGTAACACGCAGTGCCCCGTTCATATCTCCCATCAATACCAAAGTTTTTCTAGAATCTTGAGAAATCCGTCGTGCGACCTGATAATCAGGAGCCGGATGATTTTCTGGGACTTCATTCTCAGCAAAATCCCCTATACGATCGTAATAGTTCGCACGTGATGGTGGCCAACGCATGAGAATAATGTCTGCAGTGTCAGCTTCTTGACCTGCTTCTTTTCCATCCTTAATATCTGAGGCCTCTACTCGAATACCATAGGGTTCTAACAATTGATTCAAACCTCG
Source organism: uncultured bacterium (assembly GCA_964640155.1). Classification (GTDB taxonomy): domain Bacteria; phylum Auribacterota; class JACPWU01; order JACPWU01; family JACPWU01; genus CAZXEQ01. Next base: position 133,101 of record CAZXEQ010000001.1, read on the forward strand.
TGCATGAGCCCCATTGCCAGCTCCGACTTCTTTAATGATAGGATCCTTTCCATAACGCTGCCTATATTCGAGTACCAGCTTTAGAATATAATTTGCGGTAGCCTTCAAAGACTCCTGACTATCTAAAGCATAAATTCTCTCTCCTATTCCAGTTTTACCTAAGAACTCATCTAAAGCCTCCCCGGGAATATCCATTAAAAACAAATGGTTAGATAACGTACGAAGCTCCCACAACGTGGGATAACGACCGAGTTCTCCTCTCAAAAACTTATTGAGAATCAAAACAGGATTAGTCTCACGGGAAAATCGCCTCAATTCAGGACCAAAAGAAAGGTTATCAAGCAAAGCATTTCCCACTGCCTCAGCTGAAGACTGACTTAGATTTGACTGATATTTTCGAAAGAGTGGCAAGCTTTCGCGCAATCGTGGCGAAATTCCCAGAAGAGGATTATTTTCTTGGTCAAATAAAATCTCAGCATAAACTACAACCCTAAATACCTCCTCCAAGACTGTCTTATTTGCTTCCTCATCAAATCGTATTTTTTCCCAAAGCAAATCCCGTAATTTCAGAGTTTCTTCTCTTAGTTCGGGATTACGTAATGCCGCACGAAATTGTGCCACTGAGAATTCTTCTCCCTTTTGGATACGTTCCAGAAAATCTTCTGCGGTCCTAGGAAGATTGCTTCTCCAATCTAATATTTCTCTCTGAGCATTCACTGGGTCTGTTCCAAGAGAGATAAGTTTCAGATACTCCCACGCATCATCAGGATTACCTGTTTCAAGCGATATTGCTTCTGCAACTCCTGCAACATAAGCACCCAATAAATAGCTCCACTCAGGTTCAGGATACAAATGTCTATAAATCCGTTGTAGAAACGTCCCCCTTCTAATATATTCAGGGATGGAATAGAAAAGATCTCGCCTATGCTTACCTTTTACGCCTGCTTTTTCTGCAAGCATTTCCCATAGTTTTTCAGGATTATTCCGATTCTCTTTAAAAAGCCTCATTCCTTCATTAACCTGTATATACTCACTTCCAAGAGTCCTAACTTCTCTTAAAACAGAAATTGCTGTAGCGCCTGGAATATCCATCATATCGCCATCAGCTGAAATAACATGAACCATTTCATGTAATGCTGTTTGATAAAATTGTTTAGGGCCCGCTGTTGGAAAAATCCATAATCCTGGAACGGCTTCATTTACAAAACCAAACTCTCCAGTCCAAGCACGCCTTAAAGTCATAAGGATGGGAATACCAATTTTAAAATGAAAGATGGTAAAAAATATTCCTAAAATAGGATTCAGAAAAAATACGGGGACAATAAAGCTCGCTAAAAGGACGAAAGAAAAAACATCCTTCCACCAACCATAACTTTTATACCCCGTTTTAATTCCGGCAAGGATGAACCTGAGTGGTGTATAAATATTAAATCTGGAGATAAGGTTTTTTTCACGTTCTTTGCGTACATTTTCTGGACGATTTCGATAGATCAAACTTGCAAGAAATTTTGCATGTTCCTCAACTATTCTCTGCTGAGTAGGGGTAACTTGACCAGATGGAATATCCACCAACCACTTTTTAAAAAAAGTACTAATTAATGAGCTTTCTTCTCCAGAATTGGATGAAATTCTTGTTTTCTTCCCTAATACAATCTCATCTGTAAAACCATTATTTGCTTCTTCCCCAAAAATCTCGTCTTGCAATCCGTAAAGCAATTCACGCCCTGTACGGTTTTTGTCTGTTCTAGCCGCATTGTAGCGGATCAATGCAAATTCTGTTTCGTTGTGACGATCTTTGGGAAGTTGGGATTGGATGTATCGGATGAGTTTTTCAGGGTCTGTATATCGATTAATATCAGGTAAATTTCTAATATCTTTCCCCACACCTCTTAAGTAAGTATGCGCGTTAACACCAGGAGGAAGTTCTTCAGGATGTAAATGATAATATCCTTCTCCTAGTTCATGAAAAAATGCGATGGGATTATCTAAAAGAGATTCTTTTAAATAAAGAACTTCACCACCCGAAAATCCATCCACATCAGAATCATCCGAAAGAACTTTTACAGGTTTACCAAGAACACTTTGTATATGAGCCTCAAAACCTGACGACAATGTACCAGAAACGAGGCCCAATTGCTCAAATGTTAATGGCTGCTCATCATCTAGCACCGTTGCACGAGGTTCTCTGTCATCTTCAGTGTAAAGAGGTCCTTCAGTAGATTTAAAAGTAACAATACCATCCTTCCCTGTTGCCGTAATCGCACCTGTCGCCACCCGCCTTCCTCCGGGATGAGAAGCTGGATCCAAATATAATTTTCCAATGAGTCCCCCTCTTTCTCCTTCATTAGAAGGATTCTGCCCTTTTGGAAGGGGATTTTGACCAATTTGATTTATCTCATCTGGAGGTATTTCAATATCTAACAAATCCAACTTAAAATTATAATTTTTGGACTCATCTCGGAATAAGTTTTTAGTCCAATTATTCTCTTCTGCCTCCAATAATTTTTTTTCAACCCATTTTTTGAAGACCGGTAAAAATTCCATCAAATTCACAACAACAGTCATCATAAACACAAAAATTCTTCCGAAAAAATAATTTTTTAGCATCCATTTCCCAATCCAAGCATACCTTACAGCAAGTTTTAGAGCTAAAACTTGTAAGAGGGACATTTCTCGAATTAAATTTAATTCTTTTAAATCTAATTCTTTTATTTCAAAAAAATTATTATTCTCTCCCTCTCCTTGAAAATATTTATTCCAATCATAGCTTTTTCTTCTCATTTCCCTTTCAGGAGCTATAAGTCTATTTATATCTGTAGACGAAAGAGAATTTAAAAGACCATCAAGAGTAACAACATCTAAAACTTCTGCAGGACCTGGTATTTCTTCAGTTCCAAATCTCTTTGACCAATTTATAACAAACTCTTGACTGCTCTCAGGGATATCCACTCGTCGTGCAATGGCTAATCCAGCAAGAAGATATTTATGAAATTCTTCTGGAAAATATCCGCAAGCAACTTCATCTGTTGCTCCTACCCTCACTAAATCGAACGCCAGTCGGACCGTCAAATGACTAGACTCCGTTAAGTGCTCTATCAATTTTTCATCCCAACCTGCATGAGCACTATGAAGTTCATGAACCACACCTAATCCCATCTTATAAAATTGATACGCCATGACATCATTTTTACGTTTGCGTTCCTCCACAGATAAACCCGCTGATTCATTTTCAATAACCAAAAATCTTTTTAAAGCTAATGCTTTCCCCACTAAATCTTGCCCATACACTACATCTACATAATGAAGAATTTGTTTCATCGAAGGTTTATCGCCTGCCAAAACTGGAATTCCTAAAGAAGCCAAAGGCATGCGATCAAATTCTGTAGAAGCACTTTCAAGCAAAGCAAAAGTAGGCCATAAATTTTCCTGAAGTCGATGAACATCTAACCGTCCATCAACATTCAACAGCCCACTGATAATCTTAACTTCAATGGTTGGGTAACGAGAAGATAAGTTGATCATAACATCATGCCCACGTGCGTCTTCAGCTGTTTGGACCATTCCTTCATGAGCAGGCCTTACAAATCCTCCTCGAGGGGCTCGATAGCCATATCCCATCAAAGCCCTCCACATGGCTTCAAAAACTTTAACCACACGTGCAAACCTTTTTTTATCAAATTTTCTGTCATCAAATTTATCACCCAGCTCTGTAAGAGATTTCCGTCCCACATGCATATGCACACTATGAAGTCCTCCAGGCAATATCTCTTGCAACTCTGTTAATCCTTGTTTGAGCCCGGCCCAATCCCTATTCGTATTCTCATGATATTCTCCTGCTGGATTCGCTGATTTTATTTCGATCACATTCGCTGAATTTTCTACTAATCTCCATCCAGAAGGTAATACAGATTGAACTCTTTCTAAAACACGAGCCCTTGCCTTTTCCCATTTTCCTGCTGGAAGTTTTTTGTTTTCCTCCCATAAAAATAATTCATCTGGGGTCAGAGCAAGAGAAGTAAGATCATCATCTGTAATTTGATCCGTAACTAAAAATTCTAGTTCTAAAGAAAAGGTGGTGTCACTTGCAAAGGGAAGTCGACCTTGAACATTAAACTCCGCTACTCTAAGAGCTTCAAAAAGTTCTTCACGTTCAGCTTCAGATAGAGTCGAAACATTTTCTAGTAGTTTTCGGACTCTTTCACGTAACGCTGGCGGGCTACGCCCTCGAAGAACCTCTCTAAGAACATAATCTGGAATTTTTGCTTGTTGTTCATATAATCCCAAACCTGCGAAAGCCAATCTTAAATCTTGACCTCCAAAATCTTGATGCAATCTATCACCCATCAATAATGAAGAATAAAAATCCGACGCCGGGCGTAAAACATCTAGGGGGATCTGCAGGGTTGTTTGTGTTACGGGTCTAGTGCGTTCACATTCTCTTAACTGAGTACTAAACGCATTATTAGCTTCTTCCCCAAAAAAATCATCCTGTAAACCATGGAGCAATGCTCGACCTATCCGATTTTTTTTCGCATTCAGTCTTATAAGGGCAAACTCGGCAAGATTAATTCTTTCTTCTCGACCTTCTGCTCTAAATGTTCTCTCAACTAAATCAATAAATCCAATTGCATTCCCACTTTCAAGTAGAGTAGCTCCTTCATCTGTTGAAGCAATCTCTCTTACATCTTTTCCAACACCTCTTAAGTGAGTATGTGCATTTAATGCCATTGTTTGTGAATCGTCTCGACCCGGGAGTTGATCAGGATGCTGTACAAAATATCCCTCACCCCATTCATGAAGGAGAGCCATTGGATTTTTAATTAAGGATTCTTTTAAATACAGAACATTTCCATCTGAAAAGCCATCCACATCAGAATCTTCTGAAAGAACTTTGATGGATTGACCCAGCATACTTCGTAAAGTTTCAAAACCTGGTGTCAATGTTCTGGATACGACTCCTGAGTTGTCATCCTCGAATGTATCTATCGGGGATCCATCGATTTCCGGAATGACATCTAAAAATGTCAATAGCTGCTCATCACGCAATACTTTTGCCTGAGCTGGTTCTTTCTTTTTATTATAAAGAGGTCTTTTAGTTTCCCCATCACTGGTCGTAAAGCTCACAAATCCATTCACATCTTCCGTTGCCGTAATGGGCCCTATTGCCACTTGCTTACCATCTTTATCCAAAAATAATTTTCCAATAAGACCTACAAAGCTGGCTTCCTCTAAAGGCTGAGAAACACCTGAAGATGTTGATATCAGATTTTGAGATTGCTTCATATATTCTCTGATCGGAATCATTCCTTGCCCCGTTTTCACAAAAATAAAATCAGGGGGGATATCTCTAATAGGGAGAGGAAAACCATCCGTTCCAAATTCCTCTTCAAGATTGACTTCAAGCTCTCCTAAACTTTCTGGAGAAATATTCTCTTTAGCCCAACTTTTGGGAATACGCAGCACTAAAATAATAGGAATACGACTCGATTGAGCATTAACCTCAGTAACCTTATCATGAGGACCATTTTTAACAACATGATCATGAGCCAATTGTGGATCTGGCGTTCCATAAATAGCCATAATTGGATTCCCAGGTTCGTAAAAAGCTGTCATTCCTTCATGTGCAATAGCTTCCATGTTCTCTGGCACTGTACCATGATAAACAACATAATTATTTACGTAATCTTCTTGCGGATTTTGCTCTCGCAAAGCTGCAGACCTGACACGACCTTGAGCTCTTATAATCAATTTTTCTGCTTTATGAATGGATTCTATTTCCGATGGGAATTCTTTTCTCATGACTTCAATAAATGCCTGGCATCTCTCGATACATCCCTGATATTGACCTCCCTTAAATAATGCGTTAGCTCCATCCATTATTTGAAGTAACTGTCTTAATCTCTCTTGAATTCTTGCATTTTCAGATGCAGCAGCTCTTTGTCGCTGAGCTTCTCTTTCAGTAGCCGTTGCTTTCATTTGAATTCCTAACGAATTATTCTTTTCTTCTCCAAAGATACGATCCTGCAATCCATAAAGCAAGGCTTGCCCCGTTCGACCTCGTAACGCATTCCATTGAATTAATGCAAGTTCTGCTTCATTATGACGATTTGACGGAAGTTGTGACTTAATGTATCGGATAAGATCTTCAGCTCTAATATATTGATCCATAGGAATAGGAAGTAGTGATAAAATATATTCCAGGTAAGATTTAACTCTCGTATATTGATCTATATTCGGCAGATTTCTTACATCTTTTCCCACCCCTCTTAAATAAGTATGAGCTGTCACACCTTCGGGAAGTTCTTTGGGGTGTAAATAAAAATATCCTTCGCATACTTCATGAAACAACGCTATAGGATTCTCTAAAAGTTCTCTCCTTAAATAAAGAACCTTGCCATCCGAAAATCCTTTTACAGCTGAATGCTCTGGGAGAATTTTTACTTGGTTACTCGAAAGAAAATTACGAAAGTAAATTCTTAACGGAGAGCCTTCTTGAATTTCTCGATCAAAATTTGCTCGAGTTTGTGGATCTAATCCTCTAAGCCATTCATCAAATGAAAAAGTTTTTGTTCCTTCTTCTAATCGAAGGTCTCTTGTTTTTTCAGCTTTTGCATAAAGAGGCTTTCCATTCGTCGTCGTAAAACTGACCACCCCATTTGATTCTGTGGCTATAACATCTCCCGTTACCACCTCTTGAAAATCCGGATCCAAATACAATTTTCCGGTGAGACCGCCTGTAGATGGTCTAAGAGGTTTTAATCCTGATACTTTCGAGTTCAAAAGCTCAACCAGTTTATTATAATATTCTAAAACAGCTTGAGCTGTACGACCATGGCGCTGGATAGACTCCTTCATCAAAAGAATAAACGGATCAAAATCATCTCGATTATCATGCAAAAGTCGATCCTCTTCATATTTAATCGCGTACTCCCATGACTCGAATGACTCTGCTGTTGAAATAGCATCTTCTATTTCACCCTCTTCTATAAATGCTCTTAGTTCATTAAAAAATGTTTTGATCTCTGATTCGTTTAGAACTTGACAGGATTGAATTTGCTTTTCTGCAAAAACTCTCTTCCTTTCTAAAACATCTTTTTCACTAGGAGTTTTCGAAAAATCAATTCCATTGGCCTTGTCTAAAACAAATCCTGCCAAATTTTCACCCAAATCACATTGTCGTCTGACTTGGCTTGAAAACAAGTTAAACACTCGTGAAAATTCTCCATCCAAATCTAAAAAACACTTCCTCCATAATTCAGTATCTGTCATAAACTCATCTAGATTCATTCTAGACACCCCACCCCACAAAGGACGATCAGAAATAGAATTAGCCTTATCTAACGCTTCTCGAAAAAGAGGGTTTATACTTGTAATAGTTGGATTTTTTCCTCCATTACGCTTTGGCGTCAAACTAAAAGGATCTTCTGATAAAAAATAATAATTATCATGAAAAAACATTTTTCCTGCTGCAATTGCTTGACATAAAGAAACATCTCCTGTTACCAAATTGGGAAATCCCCGTAAACCCTTATCAAAATCTAACCTACCCGTATATAATAGAAGAGAAATAAAAAGTTCAGGATCCAGAAAATCCAAGGTAATGACTCTAATCTTTTTATCTCTAATACGAATTTCTTCATAACCCAAAGCATCCTTTTCGAGTTTTTCTTCAACCATAACCCCTGGCATTCTAAATACTGTCACTCCTTCTTCAGGGAAAGATCTAGGATCTTTTTCCATCGCTTCCTTTAAGGAGTCCATATAACGCTCAAAAGCTTCCGGCCTTTGATAATAAGCGAAGCCCCATGCGCTTTGAGTCGTACTGTTTAAGCTGCTACTCATTTCTGATAATACAGCTTTATCTGTTTTATTTTTCGAATCTACTATCTGCCTCAAAACTTCTACACGTGACTGAATAATTTCTTCTTTTTTTGTTTCTTGAATTACGTCATTTCGCCTTACAATCTCTGGATCAATCAAAACACTTCCTTTTTGAAATTTTGCAGGGACTTCGCCTTTATTTCTGGAGACTGCAAAACCTGTTGGAATCATATAAAAATCGGCATCGGAAAAAGGATCTCGATCTTCATAAAAATCATTGGTTCTAGCTCCCAAAACAGGAATGATCACTTTTATTCTAGAACCATCTTCATGATAGCGAGTATGAGTTATTTCATGCCTTAAACCTCCTTTAACGAACTCCAGATTGTCTAGTCCAAAAAAGAATGAAACATCTGCCTTTTCAATATCATCAGTTTCTGAATAAATCAGATTCACATTTGGAAGAGTTCGTAACAAAACAACGGCTCTTCTAAAAAAATCAAGATCTGGATCAGGTTGGCGGCTATCGATTAAAACATTCTTACGTAAAATGACATTGAATTTCTTATCCTGAAATCCTTCTTGATTCATTAAACTTTTAACAAAGGTGTATAATCCTCCAATATTTCCAAATCCTCCTCCTTTATTCCATAAATACACATTGATTACTTGAAAATCTTTTTCAGTTCCTGCTTTTACATTTTCTTGATTTGGAGTTTGAGATTTCAACTCACGAACCAACTCTTGAAATTTAGATCTTTCTTGTACGTAGGCGTATAAAAAATGAGAAAAATTATTATTTCCAAATACCGTCTCAACTATTTGAATCGCATGTCGAGATCGATCTGTCCAGTCGCCAGATAAATGAGCCAGTAAACTTGAGAAAAGATAATATTGAACTTTCAAGACAGGGGAATTCGAATTTTTTTCATTAAAAAAAATGAATAAATTTTGAGGCAGATCATACGCTGCACCTAAAAAATAATCATTTTCATGCCATACTTTAGCCTCACACTTTGTAAATTTTGCTTTGCATCGAATAGAATCACAAATATCTTCAATGGCCTCCGAAAATGCTTTTTGATCTGCATCACTTAACAAAGTCATTCTTTCCTTAAAAAGGAGATAAAATTGTGAAGTCTCTTTATCCATATTTTTAACATTGTGATCTTCCAACGTTCTCCTTTGAATATCTTGGACAGCTAATTCGTTTCCATTTTGACCACAAAAAGCCAATACATCAGTCGACTTAGCAGTTAAATTTAACTTTCCAAAAAAAACTTCAAACATAGCAATAAGTCCGGGATACTCAGATTGATAATTCTTTTGCAGAAAATCTACGGTTATTTCTGCTTGTGTCTGATCACTAGGATTAAGTTCAGCAAGCTTTCCACTGATTTCTTCAGGATAAAACTCTGCAATAATTTTAAGAATATTTGCAATTTGTTCTGAATTGAGTGTATCTAAAAAAGCTTTGTCTTTACCCTCTCTCATCAATTTATTTAAAAGTTCGTTAAACTTTTGCCTTCTTACTTCTGAAGATCCAAGCATTTCTTCCCACAACCTTCGTTCATGCTCATCAAAAGTACCTTTGGCCACACGCTCGAGCATTGCTCCAAAAGAAGGCAAAGCCAAAGTCCAATATCCGTCTTTCTGAACTCTAGAGGCCAAACGCTTTTCAGAAAATTCATTTTCATCAAATGAGATATTCTCATCCATCATTAATTTTTCATAAAGAACATCTGAACCTAGTTCTGTAACTTTGGGGGTCAAAGTAATATATGAAATTCCCTTTTCTTCTAAGAGCTTTTGTATACCTTCGGTGTGAAAACCTCCAGTAATTAAAACAGGGGTTTGGGGATGATGGATGGTGCCATCCACTGCCTTTAACGCATTTTCCGTCATTACTTTGTCTCGCTCTAGAGCGTATTGATAAAAGTGCTGGGAAGATTGAATTAAATGATGAAGCGACTCTATGTTTGGGATTGCTTCGTCAGCCGTTGCAATCGGCTTCCTCGCAATGACATGCGCATTAGAGATCTTGTCATTGCGAACGACTGAAAGGAGTGAAGCAATCTCTGTAAGTTTTTTTTGAAATTTATCAAAATCCAACTTCTTTATTCTCTCCAAATCTTTTCTGGGCAATTTTAACTGAATGAAGTCATTTACGAGTTCCCATTCTTGTTTTAACTTCCATTCATCTTGTAAATTTTCTTTTTGAACCATCCTTTCAATCATGTTTTTTAAATCGCTTAAACAAGTTTCGATTAACTTTTCCAAATCCATTTTTTCTTGTTTTTCAAGAAATGAGAAATATTCCTCAAGAAGTGGAAAATCCTTTTCGAAGTTTTCCCCCATTTTTTCATAAACTAATTTCAAATACGCATGATAGCCTTCTATTTTTAAAGATCCCAAACGATACTCGAGTTGTTTTTTTATAAACTCCTTCATATCTTCTTGTACAAGACCCTTGCTAAGCTTTTCTAATAAAGATTTTTGCTCAAGTTCAATTTTTGTTTGAGAAAAGGCTTCTGCCTGTTCTTTCAACTCCAGCATACTTTTCATTGAGTCTGGCAAAGTTTGATGATTCTTTCTCAAAATTTCTTTTAATCGACTAATGGTTTCCGAAGTTAACTTTCCTTCTTCTCTAAAAGATTTTTCAGATTGAATAAAAAACTGAAGATCCCTTGATGCTTTCTTTTGGATCGATCTTTGAATCCCATTCTCCCATTGTTCCAACTGAGGTTTTAATTCACGGTAAAGTGTTTTCACCTCTCTAAAGGCTTTAAGATTGCGAAGATAGAGCGAAGTTTCTTCGACTCCAAATAATTCAAACTTTCCTGGCCATCCAACTCGAATCGCTTCATATTCAGCTCCTGTAAAATAACCTTCTTCTAAGAAATGTCGAGCAGTACGTTCTCGAACAGTATTTTCAGGGAAAGCCTGAATCAAACTCATTTGAAAAGGTCCTTCAGCTCCCTCAAGGAAAATATGACTTAACCCAAGTTTATTTTGAAGTTGTCGTAGTGTTTGAGCAATAGCAAGTTGAGCTTGAGATTGACAGTGAAGATCTTGAAGCAAAACAATAAATTTATTTTGATCCTGACCTCTAAAGGTTTTTTGAAGATGGGCTGAAGTGAGATTTAATTGAAGTAATTTTTCAAATGAGGAAACACCCAAATCTGAAGAGGGACTTTTAACTACTTTTTCTACTGCTAAAGCCGAAGAATCTTGAGGGAAAAGCCCCGTAAAGAAGAAAGCTACAATGAGGCAAATAGAAAGAATCCGGCGAAAGGTTTGGGAACCCTGATCATTCAAAAACATGTGCAGTAACCCCTTCTAGAACAACGAATTAGATCGCATCCTCTTAGGATACTGTCCCGCCCCACAACACAACGTTTTATTATACCATGAAAAAGCCCATTTGCATAATTTTTTGATCATATATAAAGACATAACTTATCGGGAATAAAGGAGATGTGAATTCCTCACATTCAAACTATCTTTTCATTTTTTATTGACTCTTCATCTCAAAAAAAGAGATACTAGTCAAAATTTAATGAGGCAACCATGCTTCTTGAAGGTAAAAACGCTTTAGTGTTTGGAGTGGCAAATAAACGCAGTATCGCTTGGGCCATTGCTCAAGCCCTTCATAATCATGGTGCTCGCTTAGCCTTGACTTATCAAGGTGAGCGTATTGAAGAAAATGTTCGCGAGCTTGCAAGTACACTTAAAGATCCTGTTGTACTCCCTTGTGATGTTTCAAAAGATGAAGAAATCGATACTGCCTTTCGTGATCTTTCAAAGTCCTTCTCTCATTTAGATATTTTAGTTCATTGCATTGCTTTTGCCCGAAAAGAAGAATTAGAGGGAGATTTTTTAAGTACCTCAAGAGATGGATTTCGTCTTGCACTTGATATTAGTGCCTATTCATTACCTGCGATTGTCAAAAGGGCTCTTCCCTTATTGGAAAAAAGAGGAGGAAGCGTCATTGCCCTTACCTATCTAGGAGGTTATAAGGTTGTTCCAAATTATAATGTCATGGGTGTTGCCAAAGCGGCTTTAGAAACTTCTATTCGATATCTCGCCTATGAATTGGGTGAAAAAAATATTCGAGTCAATGGAATTTCGGCAGGACCTGTTAACACTTTAGCCGCTCGAGGCATTGCAGGATTCAGTAAAATGCTCGATATTTATGAAAAACGAGCTCCCATGAAAAGAAATATCACAGCTTCAGAAGTAGGCGATGTGGGATTATTCTTAGCCAGTGATCTTTCTAAGTCTATGACGGGTGAACTACTATACGTGGATGCGGGATATCATATTACCGGCGTTTAAATAAAATATTAAAAATCAAATTGCAAATATCAAAAAAATAAACTCATTAATTTTGATTTTTAATATTTAATTTTTGATTTATCCAGAGGGTTATATGCAACTTAAAGGTAAAAAAGGTGTGATTTTAGGCGTAGCCAATGCTAGAAGCATTGCGTGGGCCGTTGCTCAAAAGTTTCATGAAGAAGGAGCAAAATTTACCATCACCTATCAAAATGATAGAATTGGAAGAGTTGTCAAAAACCTTGCCACCAAGCTTAATCACACACCCACCTTTGCTTGCGATGTCAATTCAGACGAACAAATTAATGCTCTATTCGAACATATCAAAAATGAATATGGTTCTATTGATTTTTTAGTCCATAGCATCGCTTATGCTCCCCCAAAAGATTTAAAGGGACATTTCTACGAAGTTTCTAGAGAAGGTTTTCGAGAAACACTTGAAGTCAGCGCTTTTTCTCTAACAGCCCTGGCACAAAGAGCTGTTCCTCTCATGAAAAATGGGGGTAGTATCATCACCATGACTTCTATGGGTGGATGGAGAATTGTTCCTAATTATCATGTCATGGGAATAGCAAAATCAGCCTTAGAATCAAGTTTGCGTTATTTGGCAGCTGATCTTGGAACTAAAAATATTCGTGTGAATGGTATTTCTTCTGGACCCATTCGAACTGTTTCAGCCAAAGGCATTCGAAAATTTGCAAGCATGCTTAAAACACATAAAGAACGCTCCCCGTTACGTCGCACCTCCAAAGCCAGCGACACAGCACAAGCTGCTGTTTTTCTTTCCAGTGATCAATCTACGAATATTACTGGCGAAGTTCTCTTCGTGGACTCTGGATATCATGTGATTGGAATATAGTGCTCGTTCTGCGTAAAGCGTTTTGCGTCATGCGAAAAATCAGATTTTAAATCTCAAGAAATTTCAAGTAAATCGCCTCTCAATAAAAGCTGCATCGCTTTTAATCTTACAGAACTAACATCCATCTCCATCACCCGGATAATGCCTGCTCGGAGTTGGTCCTGATCCTTGACCTTGGGGCTGATGATGTCCCTCAGGGCCTTGAGGTTGTTGAGGCTGACCATGAGGTAGCACCGGTTGATTATTCTGTTCGATTTGCTTATTTGCAGATTCCTTAGAAGCCTTTTGGCTCTCGGTATTCGGCACGGAAGGCCCACTCACAGACTCCCCCGTCGGAGACCACCACGAAGGCGGAGGTGGAGGAGTCTCAACCGGCTCTTCAGAATTTTGAGGCTGGGAAGGAGCACTTTGAGCGCTCGCCAAAGCCTTATTAGCACATGCCCTCGCTGCTCCAGCAGAGGACTCACATTGGGATTCAAAAAGTTCAATAGTATCTACTGTAGCACGCAGATCCTCAACTTTATCTTCTAGGGGCGCCATATCCACAGGGAAGGCAGGCAATGCGCCTGAAATGGAACTCGACAAGCCCGCCTGAAGTCGTGCTACAATCGCCGCTGCTTCTTGAATCAGAGCTTCTCCACCTTTCTCTGACTTGAGACTGCTTCCCAACATATTGGCTTGACCAATCAAAATTTGGGCCTCACTCTTGGACGCATAAAGATTTAGAATCCCAAGAGCTGCGCTTTTTGAACTTTCAACCTCAGCAACGAATTTTGGTATTTCTCCACCACTACCAGATATAGCGGAGACTTGAGCACTTGCTGCAGCAATAATTCCAGGCAAATCAGAAACTTGCGTTCTTAAACCCGCAATTTCAACTTCCAGATCCTGCGCTTGAGAGCGCAAACCTTGGATAGAAGCTAAAGAAGCTTTGGCTGATGCAGCCACAGATGCAGCAGCCGCCCCCTCTCCTTTTACCTCAGCCGCCGCCATTTCAGCCTTGTCTGCAGCTTGTACAGCTCTTTGGGCATCCTCTTGAGGGGTCGGAGAATTTTTAATATTTGCGGCAATGTCACAAGCCATATCCCTTGCCTGTCGGACATCTTCATAGGCGCTCGTTGCGACAGCCTCGCCCAACAATACTGTGTTCAAAACCGATGGCACTAAATTTGAACCCTGGGAACCCAATTGACTCATCTGATTCATCTTTTGAGAAATCAGTTCAAATGTTGAAGCTGATTCATTCATCTTTACTTCTGCTTGTTGAGCTTCATTCAGTGCAGCCGTAATTTTTGCAATCACTCCCTGTGCTGCAGCCTCCGAAGCCTGTCCTTTACTAATGAATGTTCGAGCCTGTTCAAGAGCTTTTTTAAATTCTTCATCTTCCTGACTCGTCTCTTTTGCTTCCTCCTTTTTCTCCTCGGCCTCTTCATCCTCCACATAAAATACAATGGTCACTGATTTGCGTTTCCCATCACTGTCCACACAAGTAAATTCCATGGAACGTGTCCCTGCAGTTGAGAATGTCACAGGAAAAGATACGTGATCGCCCATCGAAGGTCTTTTTTCAATTGTAATAGTCCGGTTATCCTCTGAATTAATAGAAGATGTAGATAATGTATACGGGGGTGCTCCTCCTACAAGAGAGAATTGAACATTTTTCATTTCGTTTTTCTTCAGATGTGTATCTCTATCTATTCTTTCCGCAGTCGCGAAGAAAAAAAACTCATGGTCGGGCTTGGCATCTTCATCTTCTGTCTCTTGGGGCTTGTCTTGTTCTTCTTTTTGAAATTCTTTATCCGTCATCTCATTAAGTTTTTTTAGTTTATTCCTAAGCTCATCCAATTGTTCATCATTTTTTCTGAATGCCTCCAGATTATCTTTTTGCTTTTGTTCCTGTTCTTGGACAACGCTATCATCGATTCCAAAACCTTTAGAGCCTTTCTTGGCCAGTTCATCCATTTCGCTCTTCCACTTACCATAAGCCCCATCTAGTTTTTGTTGATGTTCCTGTTTTAATTTTTTTGCTTCCGGCGTCGCATCCCAAGCTTGTCTCGTTTTTTCTCCCACTAACCACTTTCCCTTATCAATACACCAATCGGTAAAAGCCTTCGTTTGTGCATCATCCAGAGTTTGTTGCAAGTTATTATATTCTCTCGTTTTCGCATACATCTCTCGAGTGGTCTCTAACGCTCGAGTACTTGCTTTTGCCTCGTCTTTGAGACCACGGCGTTTTATTTGAATCTGAATCTCTTTAGATTCTTTGAGCAATGCATTTCGATTTGCCTCCAACTTTTGAATTTCTGCCTCAGTCGTTTTGATCGCCTCTTGTCTTTTCGCAATGGCGTCTGCCAACTCCATTTTTTGGGGGACAGATTCAGCAATTCCAGTTGCCGAAATAGAAAAGAAACCAAAACATAACAAGATAATCTCTGCAAATCTTCTTGATCCATACATGAAATGCTTCATTGGAGTAATCCTTTCATAAAGGATGACATATCACTAAGTTTTTATGATGGAAGCTTGGGTGAATTTGAGAATGATCTGTATTAATAAAGAGGGTTAAAAGGACCACGGCCATCAGCAGACTTGAAAAGGATTTCAGCATGCTTTTGCCTTTTTTGGATAAGACTTCAACAGAAGGTATTATACCACAATTTAGGAAAGCAGATTAAATAGTGAACATCGCAAAGCAGCTTAATCTACAAATCTCTTTGCGACAAGCGTAGCATTATGTCCACCAAAACCAAGGGAGTTAGAAAGAGCAACATCTACTTTTAATTGGCGAGCTTGATTTGGAACATAATCTAAATCACAATCTGGATCAGGCGTTTCATAATTAATGGTCGGAGGGACAAAACCTTCCTGCATCGCTAAAGCACAAACGATAAGTTCCATAGATCCTGCTGCACCGAGGAGATGCCCCATCATGGATTTTGTCGAACTGATAGGAACTTTTTTCGCGTAATCTTTAAAAACGCGCTTAATTGCCATTGTCTCGAGCTTATCATTCAAAGCAGTCGAGGTTCCATGTGCATTGATATAATCAACGTCTTCTGGATTAAGACCTGCATCATCTAGAGCCATTTTCATGCAGCGTGATGCCCCTTCTCCATCCGGAGCTGGAGCAGTCATATGATAAGCATCGCCGGTTAATCCATAACCTACCACTTCACAATAAATTTTAGCTCCTCGTTTCTTTGCATGTTCTAATTCTTCTAACACAAGAATTCCAGCACCTTCACCCATCACGAAACCATCGCGATCACGATCAAAGGGACGGCTGGCTCTTTGAGGCTCATCATTGCGTGTAGAAAGTGCGTGCATTGCACAAAAACCACCTAATCCTAAATTGGTAATGGCGGCCTCTGCCCCACCTGCAATCATGGCATCTGCATCACCATGAAGAATCAGTCGAGCGGCTTCTCCAACGGCATGAGCTGATGTTGCACAAGCAGTCGCAATACAAGAATTTGGGCCACGAGCCCCTGTTTGAATAGAAATTTGTCCCGGTGCCATATTGACAATCAACATAGGGATTAAAAAAGGAGACATTCGGGAAGGACCTTTTTCCAACATAATCAAATGTTGTTCTTCAACCGTGGTGATTCCACCAATTCCAGAACCCACAAGAACACCAATACGCTCTGGATTGGAATTTGGAACATCTAATTTTGCATCTTCCAAAGCCATCTTTGCAGCAACCACAGCAAAACGCACGAAAGGATCCATACGTTTTAAATCTTTAGGACCAATCCATTTTGAACCATCAAAATTTTTGACTTTGCAAGCAATGCGCGTCTCAAACTTGCTGACATCAAAATCCGTAATCGGAACAGCACCACTGCGCCCGTTAACAAGATTATCCCAAAATTCCTTAAGAGTGTTTCCTACAGGAGAAACAACTCCCATTCCTGTAATAACCACTCTTCTGTTTTTCATGATCATAATTTTAAATCCTTCAACAGTTCCTAGTTTCAAAACTTGAAACTGTTTTTTGAAACAAAAAGGGCATTTCTCACTCTTTTTTAAAAGTCAGAAGAGAAATGCCCAAATTGATTTATTAAGCGCTTTTTGACTTCTGCCTTGTTTCAATATATTTAACGGCATCGCCAACAGTCTTAAGCTTTTCTGCTTCTTCATCAGGAATTTCAGCGTCGAACTCTTCTTCAAAGGCCATGACCAGTTCTACTGTATCCAAAGAATCAGCTCCCAAATCTTCCACAAAGGAAGCTTCAGTAGTTACTTCTTCTGGATTAACCCCCAACTGCTCGACAATAATTTTTTTAACTTTTTCTTCGACTGACATTCAATGACCCTCCTCTTTTCGCTAAAATTTCCTAATAAATTATAGTAACTTTTACTCTTCTATCCTACTCTTTTTTATGTGACCAAGCCTCCACAAACTTGCACCACTTGACCATTCACATAACGAGACAAATCACTTGAGAGAAACAAAACAACATTTGCAACATCTTGAGCTAAACCGAAACTACCCATGGGAATTTGCTTCAACATCGTCTGCTTAATTTCCTCAGGTAATTTATCTGTCATTGCTGTTTGAATAAAACCAGGGGCTACTGCATTTACGGTGATCCCCCTTGAAGCGAGTTCTTTGGCAACAGATTTTGTTAAAGCAATGACACCTGCTTTTGATGCGGCATAGTTGGCCTGCCCTACATTTCCAATGAGACCAATCACTGAAGCAATATTAACAATTCGACCTGAACGATTCTTCATCATGGGCCGAGCAACTGCTTTTGTGAAGTTGAATGTCCCCTTTAGATTAACATTCAAAACCAAATCCCAATCCTTTTCATCCATCCGGATTAGGAGTGTATCTCTCGTGATGCCAGCATTGTTCACGAGTATATCAATGGTCGAAAAATTGTCAAGAATTTTGTCCGTCACTTCCTTGACACTTTCAGAGTTGGAAACATCTGTCTTATAAAATTCGCTTTTTCTTCCCAAAGCGCGTATTTCTTGAACCGTTTGTAGACCCACTTCTTCATTCGTATCACAAACAGCAACATTCGCACCCTCTTTTGCGAAGGTCAAAGAAATGGCTTTGCCTATTCCTTGAGCTGCTCCCGTTACTAATGCATTTTTACCTGATAAAAGCATGCATACCTCCTTTATTCGTAACACGTACTGCGTCGTGCGTGATGCGTTTTGATTTTACGCATCACGCAGTACGCACAACGCTTAACGTTTTTTTCAATTCGTCTAAACTTTCCACATCTTCCACATGAAACATTTTTGTTTCTGGAGCAATTTTTCTTTGTAAACCAGAGAGAACTTTACCACAACCTACTTCTACAAAGGTATCAAAACCTTTTTGAATTAAATCTTTTACTCCTTGCTCCCATAAAACAGAATCTGTGACTTGTCGAATCAGAAGATTTTTGATTTCTGAAGGATCACTCACACTTTTCCCCAACACATTCGAAACAAAAATAGTTTTGGGAGTTTGAATTTCAATATTTTTCAAGAACTGTTCCAAACGATCACGCGCAGATGCCATAAGCGGAGAATGAAAAGCCCCACTCACTTGAAGTTCAATCGCACGTTTTGCGCCTGCCTTTTTTAATTCCTCAACCGCTTTTTGAATTCCTTCTGGAGTGCCACTGATCACCACTTGCCCGGGTGAATTTACATTGGCAACAGTGACGATAGCTTCTTGAGCAACTTTTTGACAAATTTCTCTAATTTTAGATTCTTCAAGACCCAAAATAGAAGCCATGGTTCCTTTTCTTTCAGAACAGGCTTGTTGCATGTACTGACCTCTAGCCTGAACAACCTTTAAACCTGTTTCAAAACTCATACCTCCTGCCACTGTTAAAGCTGTAAATTCTCCCAAACTCAAACCTGCTACCCCATCAAAATGAATTTGAGGACATTCATTCTTTAAGACTTCAAAGCATGCAAAACTCATTGTAAAAATAGCAGGTTGGCAAATACGTGTTTCAGTTAAAGAAGTTTCAGGCCCTTCAAAACATAATTTGGCAAGATCAAAACCTAAAATCTCATTGGCCTTCAAGAAAATTTTTCGAAATGAGTCGTGTTTTTCAAAGAATTCACGACCCATCCCTATATATTGAGCACCTTGACCAGGGAAAAGAAAAGCTGTTTTCACCATTTTATTAAACATCCTCCCCATGTAAACCCAGCCCCAAAGGCAACCAAAAGAACATGGGCCCCCGTTTTCATCTTCCCTTTTCTATTGGCTTCATCTAAAGCGATGATCACAGACGCAGCCGAAGTATTTCCATAACGATCTACATTGATAAAAATCTTTTCTTCAGGGAAAGAGAGTTTTTTTGCAACAGAATCAATAATTCTTTTATTGGCTTGATGGGGAATAAAAAGATCGATGTCTTCCATTTTCAAACCGTATCGTGAAAGGGTTTGAAGCGTCACATTGGACATCATATCAATGGCTCTTTTATAAACCTCACGACCTTCCATTCTAATGGAGTGTAATTTTTCATCCACTGTTTGGTGACTGGCAGGCATAAAAGATCCTCCTGCAGGAACCTTCAAAGCCTCAGCTCCTCCCCCATCGGAACCCAAAAATCCACCGATGATTTGATGTCCTACAGATCCACTTTTTAAAACAGCAGCGCCTGCACCATCCCCAAAAAGAATCGCTGTAGATCGATCAGTCCAATCCACCAAACTTGAGATTTTCTCTGCACCAATTACAACAGCGGTTTTATATTGACCACTTTCAAGAAAATGCTTGGCTGTTTCCAAACCAAAAACAAATCCAGAACAAGCTGCGCTTAAATCAAAACAAGCTGCCCGTGTCGCTCCAATTTTTTGCTGAACCAAACAAGCCGTAGAAGGACAAAGCATGTCGGGGGTCATCGTCGTCACGATTAAAAGATCTATTTCAGAAGCTTGAATATTCGCTTCTTTTAAAGCTGAGCGAGCTGCCTCTGCAGCCATATCGGAAGTACTCACATCGGCATCAGCAATTTTTCTTTCTCGAATTCCTGTGCGCTCCACAATCCATTGATCTGATGTTTCTACTATTTTTTCAAGATCAGCATTGGTAAGCGTTTTAGAAGGAAGATACACGCCTGTTCCTATAATACACGTCATGTGGGATGTGTCTTTCATGGGTTAGTTGTGAGAAGGTGCTTGAGATTCAAAGGGAAGTGATCTTATCATGCGATCCATCTCATCTTCGATGTGGCGATTAATCTTATTTGAAATTGCTTCTTGTGCCACACGAATTGCATTTTTGACGGCTTTCGCATTTGAACGACCGTGAGAAATAATACAAACTCCATCGATACCTAAAAGAGGAGCACCACCATATTCTGCATAATCAAAGCGCCGCTTCAAATTTCCAAAAGCATTTTTCATGAGGAGCGCTCCTAGTTTTGATACCCAGGATTGTGCGATGCTTTGTTTCAAAAGATGTTGAAAAATTCTTGCGCTTCCCTCTATCGATTTTAAAGCAACGTTTCCAATGAATCCATCGGTCACAATAACATCTGCAATATTTCTAAAAAGATCTCTTCCTTCTACATTGCCAACAAAATTTAAGGATGTTTTTCTTAAAATTTTAAATGTTTCTTTGCTAAGATGATTTCCCTTCGCCTCTTCTTCTCCTACATTCAAAAGCCCAATACGTGGATTCTCTTTCTTAAGCATGTATTTTGCATAACACATCCCCATCACAGCAAACTCAATTAAATGATTAGGTTCACAATCTACTGTAGCTCCTGCATCAATTAAAATATTGGTTCCACCATAAAGATTGGGCATCAGGGTTGCAATGGCAGGCCGATCAATTCCCTTTAAAAATCTTAATTTTAATTTTGTGGCAGCAACACAAGCTCCCGTATTTCCTGCAGAAACAACAGCATCTGCTTGTCCCTTTTTTACCAATTCAACCGCACGGGCAATAGAAGCATCTTTTTTCTTGCGAAGACCTGAGACAGGGCTTTCATGCATGTGAATGACTTCAGAGGCATGATGAATATCAATATTGAGGTCTTTTGCTATTTGAGGACTGATAAATTCATGAATCCTCTTGGCGTCTCCAACTAAAATCAAACCTTCTTCAACAATGCCCTCTTTGACAGCAAGAATGCACCCTTCAACAACTTCTTTAGGGGCATAATCTCCACCCATGGCATCAATGGCAATGCTCATAACAACCTCAAATGAGTTATAAGTTGTAAGTCATAAGTCTTAAGTTAAAAAAAATAAAAAGTACGTCCGATTGGCCTACTACTTATGACTTATGCTACTTTCACTAAACCTTAGCGCGAATGACTTCTTGGCCTTTGTAATATCCACAATTAGGGCAAACGCGATGAGAAAGCTTCGGCTGTTGACAATTCGGACATGGCACCGTTTGAAGCGGTGTATATTTGTAATGTGCCCGAGACTTGTCACGCCTTGATCGGCTATGTCTATTTGGGGGTAATGCCATAAAAACCTCCTTTAAATACGTATCATCATTTAAAAATACTTGGGCGCGATTGTAGCATACGCTTTTAAAATTACCATTAAAAACCGTCGATCATAGTGCCTGATATGTCGTGCGCAAAAAATGCACACACAAGACGCTTCACAATTTTTTAGGTTTTAATTGATCTAACACATCAAATGGACTGCCCTGAGTGGTTTTTCCCTTCTTTTTTGGCTTTTTACAATGGCAAGAACCCAAATTCAAGTTTTGACCACATTGGGAGCATAAGCCCTTACAGTTTTCACGACAAAGAGGTCTTAACGGGAGTCCCATAATAATCTCTTCACGAATAGGGTCCGTAATATCAATCACATCTCGACCTAAAATCTCACAATCGTACGAAAATTGCTCGTTTTCAATAGAAAATTCAAAATTTTCCAAACAGTTGCTACAAATAAGTTCCACATGCGTAGCAATTCGGCCAACCACAATTAAATTGCCAGAGACCCTAAAAGCACGGACTTCTATTTGAATATTTTCTTCAAACTTCTCACGATCATTCTGAATTTGTAGAATATCAGGAGATTTTTCCCCTTCTAGAAGAAGGCCTTCCTCTGGAATTCTTTCAATATAAATCTTCATCCTAATTCCTCTAAAACTAAGTATGTCATTCCCGAGTGTTTCTATCGGGAATCCATTTTAAATAAATCTATTGCCTGTCCACTATGGAGCCATAAACTATTATTTACTAACAAGTCCGTAGTTTATAATACACATCAAGAACTTGTAGTACTACAGGGCCGATTGAAAGTCCTGTCGGACTGTCAGATAAACAACGGCCCTGTCAGTATTTCCTAAACTTTTGATGAAGTTTCTTTATAACATGTTCTGGAACAAAGGAAGAAATATCCCCTCCCATTTTTGAAATTTCCTTGATGATACGAGAGCTTAAATATGAATAGGTTTCATTGGGCATCATAAAAATAGTTTCAACTGAATCACAAATTTTTTTATTGGTTAAAGCCATTTGAAATTCAAATTCAAAATCCGAAATAGCTCTTAAACCACGGATCACAACACCAATTTTATTCGTAGAACAATATTCCACCAGTAGTCCTGTAAAAGAACTTACCTCAACCCCTGGAATGTCCTGCACAGCTTCCTTTAACATTTCCTGTCTTTCTTGTAATGAAAAAAGAGGATGTTTCTCCTCATTTTGAGCAACAGCAACAAGCAAAGGGTTAAAGATTTTTGACGCACGACGAATAACGTCTAAATGACCAAATGTCAATGGATCAAAGCTTCCTGGATAAATAGCTTTTTTCATATTTCCTCTTCTAAAGCTAGTATTGTAAGGGGTGAGCACATGTGAGTAAAGAAAGATTTGTTAAAACAGTAATTCGTACATCGAGTTAGTAGTTCGTTTTTTCGAACTACCAATTGCTAACTACGAATTACGGTTTTGTAAAACGATATTTCAGTTTGACCATACTTTCTTGAATCTTGTTTCTCTAAGGATCCCCACTTTGTAGGACTTGCCCATCCCGAAGGATGCTCAATGACCAACAGCCCTTCTTTGAATAAAATTTTCTCTATTTTTTCCCATAATTCGTTAATCCATGCTTTTTCATAAAGTCGATAAGGAGGATCCGCAAAAACCAATTTAAACTGGCTATTCTTTCTTATCAAAAAATCTAAAGCCCGAAAAGCATCCAGACATAGAACATTTGCATTTTCAAAATGTAATGTTTCTAAATTAGTTTTTATAATATCTGAAACTTTTCTGTCTTTTTCAACAAAATGAACATGCTGGGCTCCTCGAGACAGAGCTTCTAATCCAAAAGCACCAAATCCGGCATAAAGATCTAAAACAGAAACCCCTTCAACAAAAGCACCCAAAATATTAAAGATAGCTTCGCGCACACGATCTGCCGTTGGACGAACAGAATTTGTCCCAAGTGTTTTAAGACGATGTCCTCTAGCAATACCTGAAATAATTCTCATATTCAATTCCCATTTTTTCATCCCACATTCAAATATTTTGATTGATCTAAAAATCTTTCCTTAATGATTTTACGTAAAGCAGGATGTTTTTCTAAAGAAAAATCCTGTTCTAAAAGCGCATCAGCTGAAACTCTGGCTTTTTGAATCATGTCAAAATCTGTAATCAAATTTCCAAAACGAAGTTCAGGAATACCATGTTGTCTAACTCCAAGAAATTCTCCGGGCCCTCGAATTCTTAAATCTGCCTCTGCAATTTTAAAACCATCTCGGGTATCCACCATCGTCTGTAATCTTTGAATCCCCTCTTCTGTATGCGGATCTGCTTCCAAAACACAATAAGACCGAAGCGGCCCTCGACCAATTCTTCCTCGCAATTGATGAAGCTGAGCCAAACCAAAAACATGCGCATTTTCAATCAACATAAGCGTCGCATTGGGTATATCAATTCCCACTTCAATCACAGTCGTAGAAACCAAAACATCAATTTTATGATCTTTAAATTGATATAGTACTTCGTTTTTATCAAGTGACTTCATTCGACCATGAACGAGTCCTAATCGCAATTGCTGAAAAACTTCTTTGGACAAATGTTCAAACATTTTTGTCGCAGCTTTAAGTTCTTTTTTTTCAGACTCGTCTACCAACGGATAAATAATGAAAGCTTGCCTGCCTTTCTGAATTTCTTTTTGAATAAATTGATAGGCGTCTTGGAGCTTGTTCTTTCTTATCCAATGAGTCGATACCTGCCCGCGTCCAGGAGGCATTTCATCTAGACTAGAAACATCTAAATCGCCATAAACCGTCAGGGCAAGTGTTCGAGGAATAGGGGTTGCAGTCATCACCAAAACATCGGGCATACTTCCCTTTTCTCGCAGTCGCGCCCTCTGTAAAACTCCAAACTTATGTTGCTCATCAATGACAACCATTCCTAATTTTTGAAACTGAACATCTTGCTCTAAAAGGGCATGTGTTCCTATTACCACTTTCATTTTCCCTGATTGAAGATCTTCAAGTAAGGCTTTCCGAATTTTTTTCTTTTCATTCCCAACTAAAAGCCCAACACTCACACCCAAAGATGTAAAAAGTTTCTCTAATGTTCGAAAATGCTGTTCAGCTAAAACTTCTGTCGGAACCATCAAAACTGTCTGTAACCCATTTTGAATAGCTAAAAAAAGTGCAAAACAGGCAACAAGCGTTTTACCGGAGCCCACATCTCCCTGAAGCAAACGATTCATGGGAGAAGATCCTTGAAGGTCTTGTATGATTTCTCCCAAAATTCTTTCTTGTGCATTCGTAAGCGAAAAGGGCAAGATTTTTTTAAAAGCTTCCATAGATTCCGCAACGTATTGATACTTTAAAATACGAGGAATTATTTCATTATTTCTCTTGCGAATTCCCATGCTTAATTCCAAAAGATAAAATTCCTGAAAAGCCAATCTTTGTCGAGCCACTTCAACCCTTTGGAGAGACTGGGGCAAATGAATCTCTTTAACTGCTTCTTTAAGATTCATCAAATGATGCTCCACTAAAACATCTTTAGGTAAAAATTCTTTCAAAGCATCTGCATGCTCATCAAAAGCATGCTTTACAATCGATCGCATGGTTCTTTGCCCCAATCCTTCAGTGAGAGGATAAATGGGAACAATACGCCCCGTATGCAAGAGATCGGTTGCGTCCCCTTGCAAAATTTCATAATCGGGACTCATCATTTGAAGTTCTCGTCCATACCATTGAACTTTTCCACTCAAAATGATCGTCTGTCCGATTTCAAAACGATTTTTGAGATAGGGCTGATTAAACCATGTTGCAAAAAGGACGCCTGTGGCATCTTCCACCGCCAATTGAAAAATGGAAAAGCGCCTTTGCGTGGTTCGGACTCCCGAGGTTACAATTTTTCCTTGGACGGTTTGAAAAGTATCCACTTGAAGGCATCGAATAGGACTAAAAGTTGTTCTATCTTCATAACGGCGAGGGGATAGATAAAGAAGATCCAAAACGGTTTCCAAACCCATTTTCTTCAAAAGCAAGGCCCTTTTAGGACCTACACCTTTGATGTATTGGCATGAAATATTCGATGGATCTTTCTGAACAGGCGGCGAAGCAACTTCTGGCATAAGGCTATCCTGTATTTATAGTTGACATTCCAAGCTTGATATGAGAGATTAACGCCTCTCATTTGAAATTCAGGAGTGTATTATGGCAAAAATATGTGAAGTTTGCGGTAAAAAACCAAGTGCAGGTAACAAAATCTGCCGACGCGGTCTTGCAAAACGTAAAGGTGGAGTGGGTGAGAATCTAACCGGTATCACAAAACGTAGATTCATGCCTAATCTTCAAAGAGTCAAAGCTATCATTAATGGCGCTATCAAGACTATTCGTATTTGTACCCGCTGCCTCAAGGCAAATAAGGTTTTAAAAGCAGCCTAACAATTGTCATACGTAGTGCGTCTTGCGTTCTAAGATGTTTTGCTTAGAGCGTGTACTCCGGTATATTTCCAATCATTTAAAATTCTTTGCTACAGTTTGCTCAAAAAGTCCCAAAATGCAAGGCACATGCGAGCGACTGCGGAGGCGTACGTTTGATGGTACGCCGCACAAAGAAGCGAAGTATGTAACGAAGTAGATTGGGCTTTTTCAGCAAACTATTAAATTCCCCCCTCAAATATCGGCAATATCACTCCAATCACTATAAAACCGATGAAGGCTCCTACCAGTAGGAGAAAAATGGGTCCAATAAGGGTTGTAATTCGATTTAGATTTTTATTCAAATCTCTCTCATAAAAATCTGCCACTCTTTCACATGTCTCTTTTAGTTTTCCATTTTTAAACCCCATGGAAAGCATTCGGACAAAGTCTTGCGGGAAAAGTTGATTCATCATCCAAAAGTCATCAAAAGGCTTTCCTTCTTCTAAAAGCAATTTCCATTTTAAAAGTTCTTTTTCTAGGAGAGAATCTCCTACTCCAGCAAGACCAATGGCCTCTTGAATCTGAACACCTCCGGAAAGCAAAAGAGCTAAGTTTCTTGAGAATTCAAAAGCATGTTTTCTTTTCATAAAAGAGCCGACAAAAGGAAATCGAAACAAAAGAGAGTAACATTTGATTTGATTTTTTCGATAAAACTGTCTTGCTCCATAACTCGCAAGCACACCGATCAATATCAAAAGCCATAATTGATTTGAAATACTTTTGCCTACTTTTAAAATTAACTGGGTGGTCCAAGGAAGAGGTTTATCCCACTGTTTAAAAAGCTCCATCAAGGTTGGAAACACCCATTGAAAAATACAAAAAAGAACAAAAAGACTCACTCCAAATAGAAAAGCAGGATAAAGTAGACTTTGAATCCAACTTTCAGAAAATTTTGATTTTTTTTCAGCGTAAAGAGCTAAGGTTTCTAGAGCTTCCGGTAATTGTCCTGATTTTTCTGCAATGGTCAAAATACGCAAGAAAAGACTAGGAAAAAAAACTATTCCCATTAGGGCCTGTTCTAATGTTTTTCCCTCTTTGAGTCTATAAGCAATGGAATAAAGCTTCTTGCGAACAGTGGATTTTTTCCAGCCTTGAGCAGCATTTTCAAAAGCTTCATCCAGAGTAAATCCCGTTTTCAAAAATAGGGAAAGTTGTCGAGCCAGCATCGCATGTTCGGCAAAAGAAATTTTATCTTTTGAAAGCTCCCCCATTTCTTTCAGCTGAACAAGAATCAGACCACGATCAAAAAGATGAAGTTTGGCAGCCTTCATATCTTTGGCTTCAAGAAAACCTATTTTTTTCTCTTCCCTTGCATCAAGGGCGATGTATTCAAAAAGGGGCATAAAACTAATTCGAACCTTCTTTATATTTTAATATCTTTGATGACTAATTGAACCTTCCTCTGACCCCCATATTCATTAATGCCAATCTCATAAACCGCATGAAAGGGGGTATTTTGAGAAATTTTAGAAGCCCACTGGGCCATACCAAAAGCAATTCCTTCTAAAGGGGTTCCCCTTTTTTGTCGAATCCATAGCTTAAGATGATCCTTCCCGACCAGTTGACAAGGTTTATCTAAAACCAATCCTTGAGTCATAAAAAGAGGAACAGGATTCTCTTGCCCAAACGGCGACAGCATCTCCAATTGTTCAGCAAGATCTAAAGAAATATCTGAAGCAGAAAGTTCAAAATCAATTTCCCATCGTGGAATTAAATTTTCGGCTGTCAAAATTTTCTTCGCGTATTGATTAATTCGCTCTCGAAAAAGAGAAATTTTATCTTTTTCAATTTTGATTCCCGCAGCATAAGCATGTCCCCCATAGCCTGTCAGTAAATCTTCGCATTGTTTTAATGCCTCGCAAAGGTGGAACCCTCGAATACTTCGAGCTGATCCCTTACTTAAATCTCCATCCGCAGAAATAATAAATGTGGGACGATAACGAAGCCTGAGAATGCGAGAAGCTACAATGCCAATCACTCCTAATGGCCATTGATCCTTATGAAGCACCAAAACCCAATCTTCATTAAATTCACTATTTTCTTCCAAAATTTGAATGGCTTCTTCTACGGTTTGTTGCTCAATCGTCTGACGTTTTCGATTACTGACATCCAAATTTTGAGCCAAAGCTTGAGCTTCACCTGAATCTTGGGTTAAAAGCAAGCGAATCGCATCATAGGCTGTTCCAACACGTCCTGCCGCATTCAAGCGTGGAGCAATACGAAAACCAATATCAACCGTCGTCCAACTTCTGTTTTGAATTCCAATTTCTTTTAAAAGAGCAGCTAAACCCAAACAAGTGGTTTTAGACAATCTTTCCAGTCCCCGCTTTACAATAATTTTATTTTCTCCCTTTAAGGGAACTAAATCAGCAACCGTTGCAATGGCCACACGATCTAGATAATCTTTCAAATCAATTTTTTTCGCCCATAATGCACCTTGTTTTAACCCCTCTTTTAGAATTCCATGTGCAAATTTAAAAGCAACTCCTGCAGCACACAAAAATTTAAAAGATTCATTATCAGAAGCAAGTCGCGGATGGATGACAGCTAAACAATTGGGTAAAGTTGTTTTAAGTTCATGATGATCCACAACAATGACATCTAATCCTTTCGAGGTTGCTTCCCCAATTTCATCAAAAGCACTTCCTCCGCAATCAACCGTAATAAGAATACGTACGTTTTCACGTACGCATTTAGCAATCGCTTCTCGACTGATGCCATACCCCTCTGTCACACGATCTGGGATATAGGGTTGGGCATTGATTCCTATTTTGGAAAAAAGATTACAAAGAAGCGCTGTGCCTGTAATTCCATCGACATCATAATCTCCATGCACAAGAATTTTTTCCTGGTGTTCAATGGCTTGAAAAATTCTCTCAACCGCTTTTTTCATTCCAAGAAAAAGAAAAGGGTCCGAAAGATCTTTTAAACGTCCTTCAAGACAAAACTTGCCTTCCTCGTGCGTCTTAATTCCACGATCAAAAAGGAGTTGAGCAAGAATGGGAGAAATACCAAGAGATTTAGACAAAACCGAGGCTTCATCTGTACGAGATTTGACTTGCCACAACTTTGAAGAATCCAAAATTTCTTTCACACTACCCTACCACTCTCAAAACCTCTTCACGTGTTGTTACATTTTGTACAGCTTTTTCAAGACCGGCAGCTTCTAATCCTACAATTCCCTTATCTGTCATGGTCTGTCTAAACGCTTGAAGATCTTTTTTCTCATAAATCAATTTTCTAAAATCTTCATCTAAAACTAAAAGTTCAAAAATACCCGTACGCCCTCTAAATCCTGTGGAAAAACAAGTCGAACAACCTTTCATTCCACAATTTTGACAGATGCATCTAACCAGTCTTTGTGAGATTACTGCCATTAAAGCAGAAGCAATCAAATAAGGTTCAATACCAATATCTAAAAGACGTGTTACAGCACCTGGAGCATCTGTGGTATGAAGCGTGGCTAAAACCAAATGCCCTGTCAAAGCAGCCCGTACTGCAATTTGAGCAGTCTCTTGATCACGAATTTCTCCCACTAGAATAACATCAGGATCTTGGCGCAAAAGAGAACGTAAACCTTGAGCGAAGGTAAGTCCAAGTGCCGGCTTCACCTGCATTTGAGTAATCCCTTCTAATTTGTATTCCACAGGATCTTCAATGGTCATGACATTTTTACGAGACAAATCTAATTCTGAAATAAAAGAATAAAGCGTGGTTGTTTTGCCACTTCCGGTAGGACCAGTGACTAAAATCATTCCATTGGGTCTATTCATCAAGGGCTGTAAAATTTGATTATCTTTAGAAGACATTCCAAGTTCTGGAGCTCGAATCAAAAGATTGTCCCGATCTAAAAATCTTAAAACCAGACGCTCTCCCTGAACGGTCGGAACTACCGACAAACGAATTTCAATTTCTTTATCTGCTGATTTCATTGAAAATCGTCCATCTTGAGGTTGTTGCTTTTGCGTCACATCCAGTTTGGCCATCACTTTCAGACGAGCCACCATCCCCTCCTGAATTTCTCGAGGAAGTTTATGAGCTTCATGCAAAAAACCGTCTCGACGATACAGAACCGCCAAATAATCTGTCTTAGGATGAAAGTGAACATCGGTTACTTTTTCCTGAGTTGCTTCCCTTAAAATCGAATTAACCATTTTGACAATCGGAGCATCACTTCCCTGTCTGATTAAATCCTCACCTGAAAAAATAGTTGAGCTGTTTTCAGAAAAATTCTGTCCCTGAAGAAGACCTTCGACATTCTGCAAATTAGACTCCATCAGTTTTCTCAAAAGGTGTTCTATCTTTTTCAAATCCATTAACACAAGATCAATAGAAACATTCAACGCTTGAGTCAGATTATCAATAGGATAAAAAGGATGAGGTTTAGCAACCGCAAGTTTTAATCGATTATTTTCTAACGACACGGGAAGAAGACGAAAAGTCCAAAAATACTCTAAAGGAACTTTTTTAAAAATGTCTCGAGGAATTTTGTCTAGAGTAATGTCTTCGAGAATCGGAAGTGATGAATCTGTCATTAAATATTTATACCTTTCAATCAAAGCAAAAAGACAAAACCTTCTCAGCTCTATTGCTTCAAGGCCTTTTGTTGACTACTTTCTACTTCACTCTTATCACTGATGTTTGACTTTACTTTAATTCCTTGAACCGTCTGTAAGTCTTCTCTTTTCTTTTCCGTGATTGACTTTAATTTTTCTTCAGAATCTAAAATATGAGGGCAAATAAAAATGAGAAGATTTGTTTTAATGGTTTGATCTGTTTTTCGAGTAAAAGGGATTCCTAAAATAGGAATATCTCCCAGAATAGGAACTTTCTGGATAAGTTTTCCTTTTCTTTCTCGAATCAGTCCCCCAATCACAGCTGTTTGAGAATCTTTAACAGTAATCATTGTTTTAGCTTCGCGTTTGGAAGTTTCCACAGCACCTTCAAAAGATTGCCCTATCACATCTTCTACTTTCTGATGTACTTGCATTCGAACCATGCCATCTGGAGAAATATGAGGCGTTAATTGAAGCGAAAGACCAATGTCTTTAAACTCAAAAGTCCGCACTGTGCTTCCCTCAGGAGTTACTTGAGAGTTTTTGATAAAAGCCCTATTTTCTCCGACTAAAATTTCAGCTTCGGTATGATCTGTTGTTAAAATTTGAGGAGTCGAAAGAATATTAATGTCTGAATGATTGCGAAAAGCATTTACCAAAATTCCCAGCCTAGGAATTTGAAGAGTCCCAATTTGAATCGTATCATGTAAATAAGCAGCACTTGTCCCTTCCAGCTTTCCACCGGTCACAACATTATGAACAATATCATCTGCTTGATTGACTCGGTCTCCGCCAAAACCTTCTTGAGAACCATAAAGAGCACCTTCAATTGCAGCCCATTCAATCCCCAATTTTTCCAGCTTGTCTAAATTAACTTCTGCAATCAAAACTTCAACCAGAACCTGCTGGCGTTTGACATCTAAAGAACGAATGGCTTTTTTGAGCAAGGGATATCTTTCTCTTGAAGTATGAATCAAAAGTGAATTGGTCATGGCATCTGCCACCACAAAAGAAGCATCTTTAGTTTGTGATTCTGGACGAGATTCCATCATTTTCTTCTCTTGTTCAAAAAGCTGAGTCAAAACTTGTGCGATGCCTTCTGCATCTGCATTTTTAACCGGATACACATAAACATGGGGAACACTTCCAAGTCCTTTTTTATCAAGATCTAAAATAATTTTCTGAATACGCACCATGTTGCTTGCTGTATCTGCCACAATTAAAGTATTGGTCGATGCGTATGCTGAAACATGTCCTCCTCTGGTCAAGAAAGAACCAATGATTACAGAAACTTTTTCAGCGTTCCCATACTTTAATGGAATAATTTGTGTTACAAAATGATCCCCTGAGGCCATCATTTCGCCACTCAACACCATCTGCGTACTTTCTTGGCGAGCTGCATCCACCGGAACAACCTTTGTTACTTTTCCAGAAGAAACCATGGCATAACCACTTGTTTTTAGAGCAGCTTCCAGAACTTGGCGAACTTCAGCTAAAGGAATTTTGCTGGGGCCGGAAATACTCACCAATCCTTTAATATTTTCATCCACAATAAAATTTTCACCTGTGATCTCGCTGACAAATTTAATCACAACACGCAAATCAGTATCTTCAAAATTCATAGAGACCAGATTGTCTTCTGCATAACCCATCCAAAAATAATTTAATAACATCATGCTAATAAGAAATTTTTTCATATCTTCTAATACGATTCCAAGTTTAAGGTTCTATGTTCTTTCTTTTTGCCCTTCAACCAAATAAACCAATTGCATTTGATGTGAACCTCGTTTTAAATCGATTTTGAGGTCCCCTTGTTCTAAATTTTGATAAAACGCCATTAAAGAACTTAAATCTGTTACTTCTCGTCCATTGATTTTTTCAATGATATCCCCTGTTCTAAAACCTAATTTTTGAATGGCACTTTCGGGCATCACATCCAGCAATTCATACCCCAAGGATTTTCCTTCTTCTGCATAAGGAATGAATCGAACCCCTTTCATCACATCTGCCCAATGCGTCAACATATCTTGAACCATCGCAAATTCTAACTTCATGGCATTGACATTTAAATCCTTTTTCCCAATTTCACTCACAGGAGAAGGTTTGATTGGGTCAGAAAAACTGGCTTGTGGTAAATCTCTTCCTTCTATTTTACTTGCGGTCGAATGTGTCGTTGAGGATCTTTCTAAACGAACTTTCTCTGAGCCATTCTCTATTTCCAATGAATTTTCAAGAATACTTTGAACAGTCCATCCTTCAATTTTTTCTCCACTTTTAACCAATTTTTGTTTCCCCTGATATTCAATAATGGCAAAAAGCTTTTCTCTAACACCTGCTGTTCCCTTAAATTGAAAAGGGATAGAAGATAAATCAAAAGAGCGATTAACCAGTAAAGGTTCATCTAAATTAAATTGAGACGCTAAAGAAATTTCATTCGAGGAGGGGTCTTTCACAACCTTTACATCTTGAATGGATTTTTGATAAGAATTCCCAGATATCCAAGATTTAACTAATAACCCACCGCTTATAATTAAAACAATACAAAGCAAACAGTTAAGACTCGAAAATATTTTTTGAACCATCCAAGGTTTTATCATTTTGTTTCCCTCCAACCACCTTACCTGAATATTTTCTTATTAAAAAAAATGTTAATACAACAAAACTTGCTCCCAGTGTATCCATCATCCAATCCAAACCGCTTGCTTCTCGTGTAGGAACCCAATACTGATGGATTTCATCCGATAATCCATAAAGGCTTGCAAAAGAGATTGTTGCAAGAGCTGGATGTTCCCGAATCTTTTGAATCTGATCAATCACAGCCATGCGATAGAACAAAAGAGCCAAGACAGCATATTCTACAAAATGCTCAATTAAGTCAATCCCTTTAAATCCTGGTAAACCCTGAGGGAACTGAAGAGAGGAAACATAATAAATGATAGCGCAATATGCAAGAACAAATAAACGCCTTAACGCAAGCAAACTCATCGCCCTATTTCCAATCGAACAGCTAAAATTTCGGGAAGACCTGCCTTTCTTATCTTGCTTTGAGTTTTTCGAAAATCATAGGGAACTCTTCGAAAACGTACAGATCCCTGTTCATCATCAAAAAGACAGTAAGAAGCTCGTGTGTCTCTATCTCGTGGCTGACCTACGCTTCCTACATTCACAATATACTTTGTTTGAGATTCCAAAGAAAAATCCAAAGCTTGCGTTTTCCCAACTTCTCCATCCTGTAATGTAAAAATAAGAGGAACATGTGAATGACCAATAAACAGAATTTTCTCCTGAAGCAACTCAAATGTGTACGAAGCATCCTCTTCTGTAAAAAGATATTCCCAAGCGTCTGGAACATTCAAAGAGGCGTGTACCAAAGAAAAAGAAGTACCACGATAAACCAAAGGGAGACTTGATAAGAACTTTACATCTTCAGAAGTAATTTGATCCATCGTCCATAGAGCAGCTTCACGTGCATGACTGTTAAAGTACTCAATATTTGTTTTTTGACAAACAGCCCAATCATGATTGCCTGCAACAATTTTGGCGGGGAGTTGTCGAATCTTGTCAATGCAAGGACGGGGATCAGCACAATATCCAACAATATCCCCCAAACAAAGATAGGCACCTGCTCCTTCTTGCTGTGCGTCTTCTAAAACAGCATTCAGAGCTTCTAAATTTGAATGAATGTCAGAAATAATGGCGTATAGCATAATTCACGTCGTGCGTTGTACGTCATGCGTCATAATTATATTCTCGCGTTTTTCATTTTCACGCAGAACGCTAGACGCATTACGTTCTTTGATTAATATCCAATTGCAAACTTCTGAAACTCAAGACTTGCTTCCAACCAATGGACTTCCACTCCTTCAATGTATCGAGAAAGAAAACTTTTACGAATTTTCTGAAGAAATTTTTCTAATTCAACTTCTTCTCCTTCCGCAATAAGCTGAACTCGACCATCAGGCAGATTCTTAATCACTCCTGTAACTACAAACTCTTCGGCCAAACGATCTGTTGTTGCTCGAAAACCCACCCCTTGCACACGACCCCAGAAAAAAGCTTGAACACGTTTTTGACTCATAGACCTCAACTTTTAGTCCTACTTTTGTAGTTCTTTTAATTTTTCCTTCACCGCTTCCACATGTCCATCAACTTTAACAGAAGACCAGACAGCAGCGATTTTACCTTTAGGATCAATTAAAAAAGTGCTTCGAATGACACCGAAATATTCTTTACCATAATTTTTCTTGAGACCCCAAGAACCGTACTCTTCTAACATTTTATGATCAGGATCGCTCAGTAATGTAATTTTAAGACCCTGTTTCTCAATAAAGCCACAATGACTTTTTGAGGAATCTGGACTTACTCCCAAAATCACAGCATCTAATTTTGTAAAAGAGGAAAGTTGCTTTGTAAAGTCATTCGCCTCTATGGTACAACCAGGGGTATTATCTTTTGGATAAGAATAAAGCACCACCCATTTCCCCTCAAAATCTTTTAAAGAAACTTCCTTCTCGTCTTGATTCAATAAACAAAACTCTGGAGCTTGATCCCCTACTTTTAAGGCATTGGCTATCATATCTGTCTCCTTTTTATAGTTTGCAACATAATAGCTAAACTATGCTTAAACTTAAAGCAGTTAACTAAAAATGTGATTATACATTTTAATCTCTTCTTTTCAAAAGAAAGAAAAAATATTGTAACTATTTCTTACTGAATATATTAAGTAATTTTACTCTAAAATAAAACATTCGAGAAAATAATATTTTGCTCCTAAATTTGACAAACATAGATTCATGTGGTAAATTCTTTACGGTGGAGGGAGAAAAAACTGTAAACCGAAAAGGAGTCAGTTTTATGTCTATCCGCACTAAAGTGTTATATACCATCTTAAGCTTCCTCACTCTTTCACATGCTTTATTCTCTGATTTGGCTGATTTTAGAGGACCTAACCTTCAAACTCTCTCTAGAGGAGCTAATTTTAGTTTCACTGGAACCTCCTTAGTAGGATTTAATTCATTTCAGAATCCTCTTAAAGATATTGATGGAGATCAAAAACCTGAAATAGCTGTTTATTCTGCCCATCCTACACGAAAAATTTTTATATTTTTAAGCTCCTCCTTTCTCAATTCTCGAACAAGAGACGTCCCCATCAGTTCAGCAGATTTTAGTTTTACTCTGAACTTACCTACAGCAACCCTTGTTAAGGTTTATTCTATTGGAAATATCGGTGGAGATTCTCGCAGTGACATTCTTATTTCTGACAATGGAGGTAAACATTATATTTTCTTAAGTTCCAATCTTATTGATGCTTCAAGTCGTCGTCCCAGATCCAGGGAAATAGATCTTTCAACAGCTGATTTTACCCTAACTCCACCCTATAGAGTATCTGACACAATGAGAGATAATAATTTTTGGGAAAGGGCCATTTCACATGGTGATATCGATGGCGATCATTATGACGATATTTTAATAGCAGAAGATTTAGCAGGTCATGAAGATGTACCTCCTCAAAAAGTCTTATTACTTATCTTAAGCTCTCGACTCAGAAACCTCTCAGCGCAAGAAATTCCTTACAGTTCAGTTTTTGAACTGACCACCAGAGCCATAAATTTCTCAGAAAATCAGTTTATTCCTGACGTTAATGGCGATCATCAAAGCGATATTATTGTTCGAACATTTTATAGAGATAGAATTGTGGACTATCTTCTACTTAGCTCAACAGTTACTAGATTGAGGGAATCTCATGTTAATTTGGAAACAAGTGCTGATTATGCATTTACTCAACGGGACAATCGTGTTCAAGATTCTTATCCATCCGTTTATCATCTTATTGCATGTGCCGATATCGATGGAGACAGCCGTTCGGATTTATTTTTAACAAGTGAGATCATGGATGGAGAAGCAACAGATGGATTTAAGAAAATTTACTTTATTCGTGGATCAACCCTTCGGGAATCTAATCGTGGATACTTTAATCTATCTACAGGAGCAGACAAAACGATTATTGCGCATCCTGATCTTGCCAGCAGCGCCCAACGAATTTTCAGCATTTATAACGCTGGTGATGTTACTGGAGACGGAATTAGTGATATTCTTTTGGGTCCCAGTGAACTATTCGACGAAGGACCATCACCTAATTTACACGCAGCTTATCTTATTTCTGGAGAACGATTCCGTTCAACAAGTCATCTTCCTATTGATATTATGTCTTCTGACTATTACTTCACTCCTGTCAACATTGATATCTCGGTATCATCAGTTTTACCACCCAATGTTATTTTACCTCCCGATATTGATCCCAACGACCTCCACGTACTAACTTTCTATAATGGAATGTCCGACATTCAAACAGCAGATTTCGATGGAGACGGAAGATCTGATATTTTAATTCGTCTGAATTATGATTACATCATTCCTGAGTTTCAGATGGGCATAGCTTTAAGGAATGAAAATCCAACTCGAACATACATTATTTTAAGCCGTAATTTATCTGCCATACAAGACATACCACTGCAAAGAACAGAATACGTCATCCCAAATTCAGTCAAAGTTGTTGAGGATTTGGACGGGGATCATTTAAAAGATATCTTCACTTATGAAGTTAATAATCACACCACAGCTCATTTGATCTTTACAAATCAAATTTTTCGAGATACCCCACCGATTTATCAAATTCCCTGGGAATATCTTATTTTAAACCTCCCCTTCCCTCCAAAGCCAGAACCTGAACCTTGGCCAGAGAAAAAAGAAGCCATCAATTTATTGGAAGATCAGATTCAAAACTCGAGAGAAGAACAAATCCAAGAAAATATTCAAGATAAAACCAGTAAATCAAATGCTTTGACAAAGACAGGAGATAAACATGAAAATTAAATTTTATATTAGCTTAATTGCTCTACTCTTATTATTTCAAGCTCTTTCATACGTTCAGGGATCAGATATTTCTCTAAGTAATGCTGCTGTAAAAATAGATGGTCAAATGAGCGGTGATTATATCGGATATAAGGTTTGGAAGTTAGGAGACATTGATAATGATGGGCTCTCAGATTTTGCAATCAGTTCAATAAATCCTACTATTACAGCACCTACAGGGCGCGTTGGAATCTTCTTTGGAAGAAGAGAGCGCTCAAACTGGCCAACCCATCTCTCCTTTGACAGAGCAGATATTATTCTAACAGGAGAAACAGCCGGAGATAAATTTGGAGAATATGTTTCAGGAGATGGAGATATCAATGGAGATGGTTATAAAGATATCGCCATTGGAGCACCTTGTAATGGAGAAACTGCTTTTAATGCTGGAAAAGTTTATCTTCTCTTAGGCCGTTCTCGGGAAAGTTGGACACGAATTAATGGCCCTGTTATTAATGCTGCTGATATTATGTTAATAGGAGAACGCAGAGGGGATCAAGCCGGACCTGTAACTCTATGTGGAGACTTTAATCATGATGGATTAAGCGATTTAGCTATTGGCGCACCTGGGTATGATCGAGAGAGAAGATGGGAAGATGGGACTACTTATGCTAACTGGAATGTTGGTAAAGTTTATCTTTTTTTTGGGAATACTTTATCTGCACGGACTCGTTCTACAATCTCTTTAAGCACTGCAGATCGATCACTTGCACCTGAAAATAATTCATCCTTTCGAGAATATAGCAGTGATTTTTGCCTTTTTGGAAAATCTTTAACTTTCGTAGGAGACATTAATGGTGATCGTATAGATGATTTGGTTGTAGGTGCTCCTGATCATAGAGAGTATGATGCAATTTATTACCACGAATATCTTAATATTAATGAAGATGATTTATTAAATAATGTTCTTGTTTTTAGAGGTGATATGGGATACGGAAAAATTTTTATTTTTCTAGGTAATGAAGAGCGTACTTTACAGGTAAATCGTACTATTGTTGGAGATTTTCCTCGCTATTATCCTTGGCTTGGAGTAGCCGGGTTTATTACACATGATCCACGATCTGTAGCATATGTTTCTGAAGCACGCCCCTATTACTTTGATCATCGATTTACTGATCCTTATGCTGAAACAGTAGCCGCACGAACGGCTATTGGTCATGCAGGATCATTTGGAGATACTATCTCTAAATTAGGTGATATTAATCATGATGGTTGTGACGACTTTCTAGTAGGCTATGGTTTTAGAGGTCATGTAGTTCTTTTTATGGGAAGTCGCTCTTTAGGAATATTAAATGGTCTTAGAATAAGTAGAATTTTCGATAGAGGAACGTCTTCTTGTAATCCTAGCATTTCAGGTGGAGATATTAATGGAGATGGATATGTAGATATTCTTTTAGGTATACCTACGTTTTTACTTCCATCTCTTTCTACTTCCAGACAGGGAGAAGTTAATTTAATACTTGGAGGTAGGGATTGGCCAATAGGGATAAATGGTATTGAGGCAGCAACAGATATCCATTTTACAAGTGAAGCTGAAGGAGATTATGCCGGATATAGTGTTGCTGCTGTAGGTGATATTGATGGAGATCAAAAAGAAGATATTGTCATTGGAGCCTATGGACATAATGAAATGGGAAGAGCTAGATCAGGTCGTTCATATGTCATTTTTGGAGGAGAGCTTTTCCCTTCAAAGTCTTCCTCAGATTCAATCAAAAAGCTCGCTTCTTTTCCTACGTCCTTCTCTTTATTAAAAGAAAGTCAAACTTCAGAAGAAATAAAGAAAAAGAGTTAAGGTTTTCTTACACAAACTAAGCTTTTTCAAGAATTATTATATTCTAGTTCTAGTCGTAGGCTTATTGTTTACTTGCGATTTACTTTGGCGTGACACAAGGCCTTTAAAGGCATGGTATAGCGTAAGCAGAAGTGCAAAGGAGAAAATATTAAGTAGTAAAAGCACAGAATCTAATTTGTAGACATAAAAATTAAAAAATAGAAAAAGGAAAAAACAATGAAAACGAAACTCATATTAATTTTATCTACCTTGCTCATCACAAGTCAGATAGCACAAGTTAAAGCGGTAGATTTTAACCTTTAACGCTCCAATGTAAAAATTGACGGAGAAAGCTATCAAAATCATGTGGGTTATAAAACAGTTAAACTCGGTGATATTGATGGCGACGGTCTTTCCGATTTTGCCATATCTACCATTGATTTACCAACTATGGCAGGGCGTGTAGGGATTTTTTTTGGGAGACGTGATAGCCGAGATTGGCCTGCAAATCTTACCTTGGGAAGAGCAGATGTTGTACTAACAGGAGAAATCAGCACAGATGTTGCTAATGGAGATCGTTTTGGTGAAAACATTGCAGGTGAAGGAGATTTCAATGGAGATGGTTATGGTGATATCGTCATTGGAGCACCTTGTAATGATAATAGCGGTAGAGCAAATGCCGGGAAAATCTATGTTGTTTTTGGCCGATCTAGAGCAGGCTGGTCTATGATCAGCGGATCCATTACCCGTGCAGCTGATATTACACTACTTGGCGAAAATTCAGGAGACCAAATGGGTCCTGTGGCTCTCGGAGATTTTAACGGCGATCGAATAAGTGATCTTGTTATTGGGGCTCCAGGTTATGATCCAATTGATCCTGCAGGTTATGGGCGAGGCGCCAATTATGGAAAAATTTATCTTTTATATGGTAGTACAGCTTGGCGATCATCCTCTTTAAGTCTGTCTATTTCATCTGTGGCTGATCTCAGCTATGGAATTGATGTAAATACAGTTATTCCTCCTGGAATGAGTGGTAGTCCAACTGGTTTTTTTTACTGGTTCTGTTTTGGTAAATCTCTTTCTTTTGTAGGAGACTTAAATGGAGATGGTTTTAATGATTTGGTGGTTGGAGCACCCGGATCTTCCTCTTTTTGGTATGTAGGAGGAGGTGTCAGAGGTTATTTTGTGTATGGTCGAGTTATCATATTTCCCGGAAATAATCGACGAAATTTATCTCCTGCTTATGGTATTTCTGGTGATACCCCTGTTCATGCTGTTACAACACTCGGAGGAGGTCTATACCAACATTATTATTTTGATGCCACTAATCCAATTGATGGAGCAAATACTCGTAATGAAAATCGTTCATTTGGAGAAGTCATCTCTAAGGCAGGTGATATCGATCACGATGGTTATGCAGATTTTTGGGTAGGTTACGGAGCTAGACCTTTTTTTGCCTTAATTAAAGGAGCTGCTAGCATACCTTCCATGAGAATTAATGCTACTTTTGAGCAAAGTAATCAATTTTATAATATTTCACTTTCTTCGGGAGATGTAAATGGAGATGGTTGGGTTGATCTACTGGTAGGAAGTCCACATTTTAATTCCAGTTCTGGCTCTAGTGGAGAAGGACAAGCTTATTTACTCAGAGGAGGTCTGAGAGACTGGACAACCATTGCAAATATTGAACGTAATTTTGACGTTCGTTTTATAAGCGAATCATATCGAGATCAAGAAGGTAAAAGTGTCGCCTTCGTTGGAGATGTGAATGGCGATGCAATAGAGGATATAGTCATTGGGGCCGACGGTTATAGCGGCACAGCTATAGATGCAGGTCGAGCTCATTTGATCTTCGGTAGCCGAACAGGTGGAATTTTTTCCTCAGTCACTTTTGAAGTGATAGAGTATTACTCTCTTACTTTAGGAGGTTTTGATCCACGTCCTTGGCCTTACCAAAACTCAAAAAT
Source organism: uncultured bacterium (assembly GCA_964640155.1). Classification (GTDB taxonomy): domain Bacteria; phylum Auribacterota; class JACPWU01; order JACPWU01; family JACPWU01; genus CAZXEQ01. Next base: position 174,223 of record CAZXEQ010000001.1, read on the forward strand.
TACAAATGAGGATAAGATTGTTAATCCAGCAATAACAGAAGAGAAAGTCGATACTACAAAAGAAGCTACTGTCGACTCTGTAAAAACTGAATAATTGTTTCAACACCTTCCCTGCCAGAAATATTTGGCAGGGAAGGTGTTTTATTCTAAAAACTTTTATTTCAAAACCTGTATTCGTGCTCTAGCTTTTCGCCCAACGAGAGAATTGGGCGCAAGCTCAGCAGCTTTAGAATAAAAATTAATGGCTTGAGGTTTTCGACCTAATTGTTCCATTTTAACTCCTAATTTATAGAATTGCTCGGCTTTGCCAACTTGATCCTGAACATGAGTAGGTTCGGCAGAAGTTGAAGCTGTAACATGATTCACCTTCGGCTGTCCTTTGCCTTTCGTAATAGCTTCTTTTAAGAATTCAATCACTCTTGGCTTATCTGCAAATCCTACTTGCTTACGAATTACAGTTCCACTTGAGGACAAAAAAATAAGCGTGGGATATCCGTCCACTTGATAGTGCTGGGCTGTTGCCTTATCTCGATCGCAATCAACTTTAATACAAATCATTTGCTGAGCTAAATTTTGAACATCTCCATCCGTATAAACTTGTGAATCTAATTTTTTACACCAGCCACACCAATCCGTATAAAAATCAATAAAAACAGGTTTTCCTGTTTGAGCAGCTTGCTGCATCCCTTTTTCATAGGAACTTTCCCAAACAATTGCCTCGGATAAGGAAGAAAAGATAAGAAAAAATAAAATAGATATAGAATATTTTTTGATCATATTTTTATTTTTCGTCCTTCGTGTTCTAAGTTCAAGGTTCCAAGTTTAGTTTTTATTATTTTCCATAACTGAAAATATTCTTCTTCAAATCCCTTTAAAACTGTTTCTAACTGTTCTGCTTTAACAGCATTACCCTCTTGAAGAAAAGATCTCACCTCTGGATCTTCATAAACAGATTTAGAAATAATCACATCATCTCCTGATGAATAATGCTCCAATCGCGCGGCCATATTCACCGTAGTCCCAAAATAATCCAACCGATCATTCAACGTCACAGCAATACAAGGTCCATAATGAATGCCTGCTTTAAGAATTAAGGGGTCCCTCCCTTGAAAAGGTTCAGCCAAAATTCGCTGAGCCTCTAACATCGCTTGAAGAGCTTGAATGGGATGACGAAATACCGCCATCACCGCATCACCAATGGTTTTTACAAGAGCTCCCTCTTTTTCTGCAATCACCTTCTTTAAAACATCAAAATGATTCATCACCAAACCAAAAGCGGGAGCATCACCAATCTGCCGATAAAGTTGTGTAGAATGACGCAAATCCGTAAAAAGAATGGCAAGGTTTCCGACAGAAATTTGTTGATCCGACCTTAAAATTTCTTTAGAAAAAAGGTCTCTGAACTTTTGAAGAGCAATCACTTCTGCTGCCGTCGCAGACTGATCTGTCCAAGCCATTCGTTCCAAAAAAACAAGTTGAGGAGAAGATGTTTCATTTTGAAAAAGAATTTTGGGAGAAGATGACAAAATTATTTCTTGATCTGACCAAGTCTCTTGAGAAAGTTTAAATGTTTTGGTTTTCTCCCCCTCTAACAGGACTTGAATGAATTGTTCCTTTGAATGATCAGGTAATCTTAAAAGATAACGCCCTATTTCAAGAGACAAGGAGACTTCGCGGCTTTCTCCGGCTTGAATCAATTGTTGAAGAACAATGTGAGGAGCATGTTGAGGACTTCCCATGCAAAATGTACGAATTTCTACTTTTCTAATGGCCGGATTGGGAGAAAAAACAACTTCAACCAATCTCTCAAAATTGACTGAAAAATCAATCTGACAACCCCCGCAATGCATTTTAGATTCAATTTCACTCAAAGAATGAAGCGCTTCTCCACTTCCACGGCACATAGGACATAGCAAATTCCACCGTAATTCAAGAAGCCCTGCTCGTGTTGCCAATAAACAAAGTTCAAGCACTTCTCGACGGGGCACATTCCAAAAATCAGCTAAAACATAAGGTTTTATTTTGACCAAAGTCAAATCATCAGCTTCTTTAATCGTTTGAATAAGAAGATCCACTAAACGAGCGGAAACAGACTCTTTTAGAAGAGCCTCACGGACGATCTTCAGTCTTTCTTGTCCCCCGGCAGAGAGATTTTGTTTTCCAGAATAAAAAAAATTATTTTGTTCTTTTAAGGCCAATGAATCATATCGATGTAAAATTTTTTCGCAATCACGCAAAAAAAGTCGAAATTGAATAGGAATCAGAAAAGCGCCCAAAATATTTTTGGGTTTAACCCAAATCTGATATATGACTTGCGTTCCATCCTCAGCTTGAGGAACAAGCTGAACTTGAACTCTGAAACTTTTAATCGGACCTTTTAAGTAATTACGCACCATTCCCAATCGGTGAGGACGAACCCATTCCGAAGGAAATTCTTCCCATTCAAAGGGCACCCCAAAAAAAGAAAAACTTAATTTGCGTAAGTTTTTCTTTTGATTTTGATGAATCTGTAAGGAAGGAAGGCCTAGATCTTGATTCAAACGATTGGTATCAGAAACAAAAGGCCAAAGTTTTTCAGGAGATGATTTAAAAAACCATTTCCGCTCGTAATAGAGTTCTGATAGATTCATAATCAATAAACTCAAAGTTCTCTTAGCGCCACCGCAATCTGTAAATTCGCTGCTCTTAACGCCGGAATCAATCCGCCTAAAAATCCGATTAACACTGAAAAACTAATTCCACTCAAAAGAAGTCCTGGTGTGATTCTAAATGCAAAAGCCATTTGAGACCAAGTTTGCCAATTGAGAGTTGATGTTGTAAAACCATTCATGGGAATCACAATTACACAACCCAACACCCCTCCAATCAAAGCGATGAGAACAGATTCAAAAATCATCGACATAATTACCGCTCCTCTTCCAAAACCAATTGCACGTAAAGTTGCAATTTCTCGAGAGCGCGCAGTCAAAGCAGAATACATGGTATTAAAAGCTCCAAAAATAGCACCGATGCCCATCACAATTGCCACAAGATAACCTAAAACCTTAATCATAGACGAAACAACGCGTGATTGTTTTGCGTAATAGTCTGATTCTTTTTCAATTTGAACACTCAGACGTGGATCAGCCGATAGCGCATCTTTAAAATTAGAAAATTCACTAGGAGAAATGAGTCTCAATGTTAAAGAAGAAAAAAGATTTTCAGGTCGTTTATAAATTTGATTGAGCACTACCTGATCACACCACATTTCAGAGTCAAAAGAACTCCCCTTAGAATCCATAACTCCAACAACTTTCCAAACTTGTCCTCCAAAACGAGGAGTTGCCCCTAAAGATAAACCCGTATAAATATCTTGGGCATGTTTTCCTACCACAAGCTCTGGTAGTCCTGGCTTAAAAAAACGTCCTTCAATGATTTTAACTTTGTCATGAATTTCAAGCGCAAGAGGCGAGACCCCTCTTACTTGAGCTAAAGCATCCGAGTTTGATGCTTTATGATGAAAAGCAGCCACCACTACTACTTCAGGACTGATCAGGGCCTGCCCCTCTGAAGCTTGAGCGATGCCAGAAATGCTTGAAATCACACGAAGTTGGTCCAATGTCACAATACTATCCATCTCTGAAGTTGCTCCAGCTCGACGAATCATTACATTTTTGGGAGAACCTGATTCTACCAGAGTGGCCTGAAATCCATAAGCCATGGAAAGCATAGCGACAAAAATAGAGACCACACCTGCAATTCCCACAATAGCAGCAAAATTAGATGTCCAACGAACTCGAACACTTCTAAAATTATAAATAAACGGGACCATTAGACCCTCCTCAAAGCATCAACAATTTTAAGTCTCATCGCTAAAATCGCTGGAACAACGCCAGAAGCAATACCTACCATCACAGCAACCATCAAACCCAATCCTATTTTAAATGGAGATAAATAAAAAAGAGGAAGAAATCCTCCCGTAGGATCTCCGCGCAATGTAAAAAGTTTGATTGCGGCAAGCCCCAAGCTTCCACCTAAAACACCATAGACTAAAGATTCAACCAAAATCAAAAATAAAACTGAAAAATCAGAAAAGCCTAATGTTTTCAAAACACCAATTTCTCCTGTACGCTCCCGTACCGACAAAGCCATGGTGTTTCCTGTCACTAATAAAAGTGTAAAAAATACGACCCCACCAATTGAAAGAATTAAAAGTTGTATATTCGCAATTTGTTTTACAAAAGCCATGTTAAATGATTTCTCTGTTTCAGCAGCAGTCTCATAAGGAGAATTAACAAATCGTTCATCAATGGCATGCGTAATCTCTGCAACATGGTCGATATCTGCTATACGAACGGTATACCAGCCCACCGTCCCCTTACTATATTCGCGCCTTTCTTCTAAATAATCCCATCGAAGCCAGAATTGAGTAATGTCATCTTCACGACGTTTCCCATCATAAATACCCTTCACATTAAATTCCCAGGTCCCTCCCCAAAGCGGCGCCATTAAGGGAATACGATCACCAATTTTCCAATGATATTTTTCTGCGGTAGCTCTACCCACAATACATCCTTCTTTATCTTTAAGAAATTCATCCCATTGATCTTTCAAAACTGTGAATTCAGGATACATTTCAAGCCAGTTCTCTTTATCAATTGCAAATTGTGCAAACCAATTTTTTTCATTTTGATATACACCGCCAAACCAAGTTGCAAATGAAACGGTTTTCACTCCTGAAATTTGTGAAATTCTGTCTTTGTAAGCATAGGGCAAAGGCATAATCAACGATGTCTTGTTTCGAACAATCAAACGATCTACGCCTGCGACTGTCACACCTTGAGTAAAAGCAGTTTGAATCGTGCCCAATAAACCAAAGAGGAAAAGAGCAACAGCAAAAGAGCCAATGGTTAAAAAAGTTCTAACTTTTTTTCGGCCAAGATTAGCCCACAAAAGAGGCCAGAATTTCATATGTGAGCACCGCTCCTTTTTGCTTCAACCAAAACCCCTTTTTCTAAATGTAAGATTGTGGTCACACGCTCAGCGGCTCTGGGATCATGCGTTACCATCAAAATGGTTTTGTGATGGGATTTTGAAAGCTCGACCAAGAGATCCATAATTTCATCTGCACTCTTACGATCCAAATCGCCTGTGGGCTCATCGCATAATAAAAATGTAGGATCAGTCACAATCGCTCTGGCAATGGCAACGCGTTGTTCTTGTCCCCCCGATAGCTGCCGAGGATAATGACGCATACGATCTTGAAGTCCCACCAAAGTCAAAGCTGTTTCCACATGCTTACGACGTTCTACCTTTGATAAATTTGTTAAAAGCAAAGGAATTTCCACATTTTGAAAAGCCGTCAAAACTGGAATCAAATTATACATTTGAAAAATAAATCCCACATGCCGTGCCCGCCAAGCTGAAAGCTTAGCACGTGACATCTTATTAATCTCATCGCCTGCGACAGTAATGCTTCCAGAGCTTGGAATATCCAATCCACCTATCAAATTTAAAAGAGTGGTTTTTCCAGAACCCGAGGGTCCCATAAACCCTACAAACTCACCTTGAGTCACATCCAAATTAAGGCCTTGAAGCACATGAATCTCTTCACTGCCTCTTTGATATTTTTTATCTAAATTCCTAACTTGAATCAAAACCTGATTGGAATTATTACCATTCAAATGAACCATATTCTTTTCCCTTATGTTTAAGAAATCACTTTTACTTTCTGCCCATCTTGCAAATTTTTAGGAGGATTGATGACCAATTGTTCACCAGGCAAAACCCCAGCTATAATTTCTAAATCTGTACCACTGATGCCACCGGTTTTAACAGCTCTTTTTTCAATTTTTCCATCCTTTAGGATAAAAACAATTTTTTTGCCGTCTTGCTCAGATAAAGTATCTTGAGAAATCAAAGCCCTCACTTCATTTTGTTTGTCAGAAGTTTGTTCGCTTAAAAAAGAAACTTTCACTCCCATATCTGGAAGAATCTTTGGATCTAAAGCATCTAAAGCAATACGAACTTTCACCGTTGCCTTTTGTCGATCTGCTGTGGGGATCACTGTTCTCACTTTTCCAGGCATATGCCAATTGGGATAGGCATCTAACGTCGCTTCTACAGGCTGGCCAATAGCAACCTTTGCAATATAAGATTCACTCACATCCACTTCTATTTCTAAAGAAGACATATCCACAATCGTTGCAATGCCTGTTCGCGTAAAGCTTCCACCCGCTGACATAGGAGACACAATTTCCCCCACTTGAGCATCTTTAGAAACAGCAATTCCTGAAAACGGAGCACGCACAATACAGTTTTCAATCTCGCGCTGAGCTACTTTCAGTTTTGCCTCTGCAGAACTTACTTGATTTTTAGCCAGCTCCAATCTTGCCTTCAGGCCATCTAATGTTGCTTGAGCTTTTTCTAAACTTTGAATATCTACAATTTTATCTTTTTCTAAAACCTTCATTCGTTTAAGGACACGATCTGCCTCTTCAAGATTTACTTCTAATTCTGGAATACTTGAAAGAACAACTTTACGTTCAGCCTCAGCAGCTGCATACGCAGCCTGAGCATCTGAATCATCGAGTCGAGCCAAAATCTGATCTTTTTCAACTTTCATCCCTTCTTCAACCAGCATTTCACCTACACGCCCCGTGATCTTCGTTGCCAAAGTAGATCGCACCCGAGGCGTCACATACCCACTTGCACTCAAAACAGTTGATGCCCCTGTTCCAATAGGTGCTCGCGCAGTAGTCACTTTCACTTTTACGGTTGAACGACCCAATATCGAAATGAATATAAGAATGATGATAAAGCTTAATGCCCCCCAAAGAGCATATTTTTGGGTCTTTCGACTTTTGGGTTTGTATTTTGCCTCTGCATCAATTTTGAGAGCAGAAATACGTGTAGAAGAGGTATCTTTAACTTCTATCATTTTGAATCCTTAATGCTCAACCTATGTGTATAAGAAATGTGATTACCAGAGGAGAGATTATACTGCTAAATGAGCACGGTTGCAACGAAGAGAAAAACGGTAAAAACGAAGAAAGAAAGAAGATTTTTGCACTATAAATCTATGAAATAGCTTTTAGGCTCTTGTTAAACTCTTTCGTAAAATTTCCTTCAAATACACTACTGACATCTCCTGTCATATGTACGCCATTATCAGAAATCTCAATATCAATCACACCGCCAGGCATATGAACCTGAATATTTTTATCAACCAAACCAAGTCGATAAGCAGCACTAGCCGCTGCGCAACTGCTACTTCCTGAAGCAAGTGTGTAACCTGCTCCCCTTTCCCAAATCTGGATTTCTATATTTTTACGATCTCTTACCTTTAAAAGTTGCATATTAATTCTTTTGGGAAAAGATGAATGCTTTTCAACATGAGGGCCCATTTCTTTTGCCAAGGATTCTGAAATTTCAGAGAGAGGAATAACACAATGGGGATTGCCAATCGAAAGGCAAGTCACCTTAAATGTTTTACCATTTATGTTTAATTCTTCGTTCACCACTTCACGAGCAGGACCTTTTATAGGGATTAGTTCACTTTGAAAAGTGACTTTCCCCATGCCTACCTTAATACGACTGGCTTCTTTATTCAAAATCTGAACATCCACATTCCCACCCAATGTTTTTAATTGAAATTTTGTCTCTTTGACATACCCTGCTTCTATAAGATATCGAGAGAAAATTCGAATCCCATTGCCACTTTTCTCAGCTTCGCTTCCATCTGGATTAAAAATCTTGAGTGATACCACCCCCTTTTCAAGAATAGGCCCATAAAGAATCCCATCGGACCCGACTCCAAAATTTCGATGACAAATGAGACGAATAACTTCCTCATTTAATTTGATTTTTGTTTTCTGAGGATCTATCACAAGATAGTCATTACCCAACGCATGATATTTATAAAAATCAATGCTCATTTGTCTCTCCGCTCATCTGTTCTTTTTGAGTCACTTGTTCTAAAAAATTAGCCAAATATTCTCCTGCCATAATATATGGAAGTAGAACCTCATTGGCCCCTGCCACCTTTAATTTTTCGGCTTGTTCTGTCGAATCTGCCGTCGCAACAATCAACGCCTCTGAAGCCAAAGAACGACAGGCTCTGACAATACTAAGGTTATTGGTCCCTTTCAAAAGCATATCCGGAATAGTTGAAAGAATCACTTGAGCATGATTTAAATGTGCATGATCTAAAGTGTCCAGACTGCTGATATCGCCAAAAAGACCGTTAATTCCAAGCCGTTTTAATTCCTTCAAAACTTCTAAATTAAAATCAATCACCAAAACTTCTTCAAGCATTTGAGGATTTTTCTGAGCAATGATTTCGATCAAAGATCTTGCTCCTCGATGAAATCCAAGGATGATAATAGAATACACGTGTTCTCTTCCCTCTTCCTCATTTTCTATTTTGATTTTCCACCCTAGCTTACCCAACATACGCTGAAAAACCAAATAAAGCTCATGATTGTATTTAATAAAATAGGAAGTCAAAATGGATGTAAATGCCATGGTATAAATAAGCGTCGCCATCAAATCAGGATGAATATGCCCATAGCTCACTCCCAAAGAAGCAATCACAAGTGAAAATTCACTGATTTGAGCAAGATTCACACTCGAAATAAAACTTGTTCTTCGGCCAGCACCCGAAATCCTTAAAAGAGGATAAACACTTAAAAATCTTGATAAAATCACAAAAGCTACCAACATCAAACTTGTCATAATCATCGAGATTTGAGGCTCGACAATTTTCATTCCCAAAGAAACAAAAAAAAGCGTCATAAAAAAATCTCGTAAAGGAAGAGTCTTGGCCGTGACATGAATGCTATAGGGGAAAGTTGAAATAGAAATTCCCGCAATCAAAGCACCCATCTCTTTGGAAAGCCCTAGCGCCCCTGCCCCATAAGCCACAAGTGCGCACCAGCCAATGGAAACAGCCACAACCATTTCAGGAGATTTTGCAATCCATTTGTAAACTTGGCTTAAGAAAAATTTACTAAAAAGAAAACCTGCTACAAGCAGAATAATACTTTTGAGAATGGCCCATAAAAAAGGCCCCGCCGCAGGATGAGCAAAATTAGGTTGAATGGCTAAAACTAAAATCGCCCATAAATCCTGAATGATCAAAACCCCAAGGGTAATGCGTCCTGGAAGCGTATCAAATTCGAATTTATCATAAAGCAGTTTGACTACAATGGCTGTACTACTCAAAGCACAAAGAATCGAAAGATAAAAGCCATCAATATTGGATCCTCGAATTAAGAAACCCAACCATGGAAAAACAAGCAGACCCAACCCCACGCAAAGAATAAATTGCCCCACCCCTGTTACAAGCAATTGCTTCCCTGACGCAATCACTTTCTGAACATTGAGTTCCAGACCAATGATAAAAAGAAGGAGAATTAATCCAATCTCAGAAATGATTTCAATATTAATGGGATCTGTAACAAGCTTGAAACCAATACTAGGCCCAATCAAAGCGCCTGCCAGTAAATATCCAAGAATAATCGGCTGACGCAAGCGATGCATGATCACACCTAAAAGTGTGGCTGCAATGATAGATAGACCTATGTTTTCAAGAAGACCGTGCATTTAAAACTCCGTAAAATAACCCGAGTTATGCATAACACTTTTATTCCTGCCCATGCAAAGAGATTGCTGGCAAATACTAACCCAAGCGTTTTCTCTCCCAACAACACCCCTCTTTTTTACCTAAAAAATCACTAAATTGATAGTCGTAAACACAGACAAACATATAAGATTTATCCGCATCATCTATGAATCACAAAGCTAAGGTCTTCTCAATACGACGATCTGGAACAAGCCAGATAATCGCTACCAAAACATATACCGCACAAGCAATCCATGCTTTCACAAAACAAAGAGGAATAGCTGCAGCATACAACATCAATGATATTTTCCCTTTAAAATCACTTCCCAGTGCAATTGCTAGAACAGAATCCTTTGTATGTATAGAAAGAAGGGCTCGCGTCAAAATGAAATACGCAATTGCAGAAAATAACAAGACCATTCCATACAAAGCTACTGGCCAGGATGCAAAATGATTTTCACCCATCCAAGCCGTAACAAAGGGAATAAGAGAAAGCCAAAACAGCAAATGTAAATTAGCCCAGAGAACACGTCCATCCACATGTTTAACGGCTTGAAGCAAATGATGATGATTATTCCAATAAATGCCCAGAAAGATAAAACTCAAAATATAACTTAAAAACACAGGGATCAATGGGTGCAATACTATTAAATCTGAGCCATGAGGCACTTTCAACTCAAGCACCATGATAGTAATAATAATTGCAACCACGCCATCACTAAAGGCTTCTAATCGGCTCTTTGTCAATATGAAGCTCCCTTCATTAGAAACAAATAGACGATATCTTCACAGATATTATTCACGAACCAGCAATTTGATTAAATTTTTCATCATAGTCGGATAAATAACATGTATTAATCCAAAATGTATAAATTTCTGGACCAAGCATTTTCCCCAATTGAGTTAATACATCCCCAATACAAATAATCCTCACTCCTGATTCATCGTTGGAAGAATTGATTTCTGTCTGTAATAGATTCTGGCAAACTTGCAGATGGAGAGAAATCCAACATTCAACAACTCTATCTTTACTACGAAAATGTAATTCTTTTAAACTTTTTAATTTTGGTTCAATTTCATCAACAACCTCTTGTTTTTTTTGCTGAATAGCACGATTTTTCTCTTCTTGATCCTTAGGGATCCAACCACGCTCAATCGCTTCATCAATCATGCCGGCTTCAACTCGTGCACCTTCTAGTTGGCGACGTAAATTTTCTAACTCCCATATTTTTGAATTCATCATTTATATAGATTTATCTATGCTTAGTGGACTGAATATTCTCTAAACGCTTTTCTCTCAAATTTAATTCTTATATTTTCCCCATTGATAATTTTGGGACCAGTTTAAAAATTCATTCACACGCGTTTTATTTTCTTGTAACCATTTTTCAATTTCTGGTGTGTTTTGGTTTTGAGAAATGTAATAACAAAAGACATCAATATAATTCTTCTGCTTCATCTCAACAAAATACGGGACATAATAAGTACACGCAAACCCAGTTTGATCTTTTGTTTTCATTTCTAAAAAAAGAGAAAACAAATTATCGAATTGACAAATCATTTGCTGAATAGAATTTCTTTTTGAACCTTCTCCCTCCCCACATGTTAGAGCAGATGCTGATAGAGCTAGATTTAAAGCCGAAAAATCTCCTTCATCTGTCTTAGCAGATGGATCAAGCAATATCTGATTCGCATTCGCATTTTTCTCAACTCCGCTATGAATTAACTCATAGGTCAAATCCAAACCTATGCCCGCACGATCTCCTTGAGGTTCTAAAACTAAAAAACGACTGATGGCTAGCAAAGCTGGAATTCGATAGCCTCCCTCTTTAAAAGCTTGGCACAATGCATAATGACTTGAAATATGATTGGGGTTGAGAGTTAAAGCCTTTTCAAAATTGTGACGCGCCTCGTCTATTTTATTTTGATTAAACTGAGTAATCGCTAAGTTAAAATAAATCCCTGTATCTTTTGGAAAACGTTTTACACCTAATTGAAAAACTTTTTCTGCCTTTTCAGGCTCTCCTAATTCATCAAAATTATTTCCAATAAGCGCATAATACATCGACAAATACTCTGATTGATATTGCGCCCCCTTCAATGCTATCTCTAAACTTTTTTTAAAGTTTTTTGCTGCAGAATAAGAATAGGCTAATTCATACAGTGCATAAACATTGTCTGGATTCTCTTTTAATATTTGCTCATATGTACGAATGGCACCTTCATAGTCTGCGCGATCATGAAGAGCAATTGCTTCCTGTATTAAGGCATCTTGTTTTTTTGTGGAAGGAGAAGGAAACCGTTTAGGAGAGTTAATAATATCCGCCGACACATAAACTCCTGTTAAGAAAATTCCAGCTAAAACTGAAAGCTTTAAATAATTCACTCTATTTTTCATTTTGAATCTCTCCTTCTAACCATTTTTATGAATTTTAAGATAAAATTTGTATTGTTCAGTATACACTATCGGGGTGGGCGGATTCGAACCGCCGGCCTCCTAGTCCCGAACCAGGCGCTCTAGCCAGGCTGAGCCACACCCCGTCTATAAATATTTTTTTAATGCTTTAATCTATTGATTGCTACTTTGAACATCAATTTCAAAAAGCGTAAAGTATCTCGAAAAGGCCTTATTTTACTCTTCTCATCCCCATAAATCGAGGCAATAGGGACTGAACAAATTCCCTTCGTATATCGAGCACTTTGAATCAAAATTTCAGATTCAATATCAAATCTCTTAGACTCCAAATGTATTTTTTCAATAAGTTCTCGCTTGATCAAACGATATCCACATTGTGTGTCAGGAACTTCTACACCTACCAAGAGGGATAAAATCTTCGACATCACCCAATTGGTTGCAATACGAATTTTTGGCATATCTTTGGCTGCCCCCATTCGATTGCCCACAACCATGAGAATTTGAGAATTTTTTGCTGCTTCCACAAATTTTGAAATTTCTTTTGCATCATGTTGCCCATCCCCATCCATCAAAATTAAAGCATCCCATGACTTAGGAAGAAAAAATTCAAAACCTGTTTGAATCGCAGAACCTTTGCCTTGATTCATTTTATGACGGATGACATGGGCTCCTGCTAATTTAGCCTCCTCGGCCGTTTTATCTTTAGATCCATCATCTATCACAACTACATCCGCAATAGGCAAAACTTCAGCAATCACTTTCCCGATTCTTCCTTCTTCTTGATAAGCAGGAATAAGAATACACAGTTTCATTAAACAATCCTTTGTCTTGAGTCTTTTACTTTTGCTGACAACTGATGACTAACGACTTACGACTATCTACTTCCATATTTCTTCAAAACAAATCCATTGAGTGGGATCTCTCTCAATCATTTTTTCTAAAGCTTTTGCAATAGCATCGGCTAATTGATTTTCTGTTTTTCCTTCAGGTTCAATGACAGAGTCAAAAAATAAACATCCCAAATTTTCCTCACGAATAAAAGCCCCAGGCACAATTGGAGCTTGAGCACGCCTAGCAAAAACAATAGGCCCTCGAGGAATTTTTGTTTTCTTTCCAAAAAGCTCAACATCAATTCCTGTCCCCAAAAAATCAATATCTCCTGCAATAGCAACAGTACGCCCCCTACGCAAAGCTTCTAAACAAGCATGGGTAGCATCTTGCTTCCAGGGAATTACTTCTAGCCCATTAATAGTCCTTTGATCTATAAAAAGTTGATTCAAAGAGGGATCAGGATGACTAAAAAAAACAGCACTTACAGGAATGTTTTGAATCACAGTTGCAAGAGCCGCTATTTCCCAATTACCCAGATGAGGGGTTACCGCAATCACTCCCTTGCCTTCAGCACTTGCTTTAAGGAGATTCTCTAATCCTTCATAGCGAATTGACTGAATAAACTTTTTCTTTTTTTCAAGAGAGCTCAAAAATTCTGCTAAATATTGCCCAAACGAAGCAAAAACTCCTCGAGCTTGTTTTCTCACATCTTGCTTTTGATAAACAACAGAAAGATTTCTAATCACATTGTTTCTTTTTTTAGAGCAGAAATAATATGAAAAATTCCCTATCGTTTTGGAAAGCCAAATATTCCAAGACCAAGGCAACACCCGAAGTAAAACAGTCATAATCTTAAGCATGAACCGCTGGCACACTGGAGATTTCCAAGAGTGTTTTTGCAATATCTGCTGCAGCTTGAGGTTTTCTGAGCATATCAATGTGCCGACGAATCTCGTGTAAGCGATCTGGATTTCCTAAAAGTTCTTCAACTACTTGTGGAATTTCATCGGCGTGATTCACTTTCAAAGCTATTTTATTTTCAACCAGAAATTCTGTATTTTTAGATTCCTGCCCAGGCAAAGGCTTAAAAATAATCATGGGAAGTTTCTTTACCAAAGCTTCTGAACTGGTCAATCCTCCTGGCTTACTAATTAAAAGATCTGATATTTCCATTAAAGAATTAATATCATTAACATATCCATAAACGCTAAGAGGAATACGACATTTTTCACGTAGAGTTTCCAGCTTATTTTGTAAAGAACGATTGCGCCCTGCTACTGCAATCACATGAATAGGCTTACGAACTTCCTGCAAAGCTCTCACAATCTCACGAATAGGGAGCAACCCCTGTCCTCCACCCATAATTAAAATTACAGAGTGATCTTTTGGGATGCCATAGGTCTCTTTAAGAAAATCTTTATCCTGAGACTGATTAAACATCGGATCTACGGGAATACCTAGAACCTTTACTTTTTCTGCAGGAATTCCTTCTTCCAAAAGACGGTTTTGAGTTGTTTTTGTGGGAACAACAAATAAGTCTACTTGATTCAAAATCCAGTAAGAATGCACAACATAATCTGTAATCACTGCAACCAGAGGAAAAGACAAATGATTTTCCTCTCGATATGCTGAAAGTACTCCACAAGGGTAAGCTTGTGTACAAATGACAACATCGGGTTTAAATTCAGAAGTGAGTTGAAGCAAACGAGAAGAGTTTAAACGATAAGCAAAATCTTTAAATTTTGAAAGTTTCTCTTTGACTTGAGAATTATCATAAAGATATTCCCATAGCTCAGGGGTGTTTTTGACAACACCCATATAGGTTTTGATCACGAATTTTTCTAGAATAGGACTAATATAATTCAGAGCATTCACATTCAAAATTTCGATTTCTGGATCTTCTCGCCGCAAAGCATTTTCAATAGATTTTGCAGCAATATGATGTCCCGAATTAACAGAAATATACAGAATGAGAACCCGCTTCAAAAAGAATCCTCCACTTCTTCCTCTTGATTTTCTTTTTTAACATTTTCTTCAATTAAAGCAAGAACATCTCCGACTCGAACTTCTTCTGACTCATCAAAACAAATTTCACTTACAATGCCCGAAACAGGAGAAGAAATAACAAAATTTTTACCGTTAATACTTAAGCGAACCAAATTTTTTCCTTCTTCTACTTCATCCCCTTCTTCTACATGCCACAAAAAAACGGTTGCAACTTTGTTATCAAGAGGCAATTTATCCAAAAGAACTTCTTTCATTTTAAATACCTCTTTTAAAATCAGTATTTTCTACATCGCTTCCGGTGCACTTACTCCCAGCAAGCTCAATCCATTTTTCAAAACAATTTGAACAGATTTAATCAAAGCCAAACGTCCTCTTGAACGTTCTAAATCTTCACTAACCACACGATGATGGGTATAAAAATGATGAAAAGATTGCGCAACCTTCAGAAGATATTCGGTAAGTCCATACGGATCTAAATGCTCAGCACAATTTTCTAAGACTTCTTGAAAGAGACCTAAAAGCTTAACTAAGTCCACTTCTTCAGGTTCAAACTTTTCTATCCAAGAAAGGTCTTTCTCACTGATGCTTTCAACCTTTCCTCCCTCTTCCCAATATTTCTCAAAAATGCTCGAAATACGTGCATGTGCATATTGAATATAATAAACAGGATTATCGGGAGATTGCTTCTTGGCTAATTCCAAATCAAAATCAAGATGACTGTCCGTTCGACGCATGAGAAAGAAAAAACGGCCCGCATCTTTCCCTACTTCGTCAAGGATTTGCCTAAGAGTCACAAATTCCCCTCGTCGAGTAGACATCGAAAGCTTTATTTTTCCCTCATAAAGCGTTGCTAGTTGAAGAATGATAACACTCAATTGATTAGGATCAAAACCAAGCGCTGACAAAGCCGCTTTCATTCTTGGAATATAACCATGATGATCGGGGCCCCAAATATCGATCAAGCGATTGAATCCTCGTTTTAATTTATCTTCGTGATAGGCTGCATCTGGACTGATATAAGTCATTTCACCTGTATTTTTAATCAACACACGATCTTTATCATCTCCAAAATCTGTGGATCGAAACCATAAAGCTCCATCTTTTTCATAAAGATAGCCTTTACTTTTCAGCTTCCCTAAACAAGCTTCCACTTTACCCGTCGCTACAAATTCTTTCTCACTAAAATAGTGATCAAACGAAACGTCAAAATCATTGAGGTCTTTACGGATATCTTCCATAATGCGATCACCCGTATATTTTGAAAAGAATGCAATCGCATCTTCTTCTTTCTCATTCAAAAAACGCATCGAATGTTTTTCAATGACTTCTTGCGCCAAGGTTCGAATGTAATCGCCTTGATAAAAATCTTCTGGGAATTGGATTTGCTTACCTAAAATCTCCTGATATCTCAAAAAAGTGGAATGACCCAAGATATTCATCTGACGACCACGATCATTGAGATAATATTCTTTAGATACGTCATAACCGACATTTTTCATAATGCGAGCTAACGTATCTCCAACGGCCGCTTGCCTGCCATGAGCTAAAGTTAAAGGACCTGTGGGATTAGCACTGACAAACTCAATCAACACTTTCTCTTTTTTTCCAAAATTGGAACAACCATAATGTTCATGATGTTTAAGAATATCTTTTAAAACAGCAGCAAGAGGATCTCTCCCAAGAAAAAAATTAATGAACCCTGGACCTCCTACTTGAACACTTTCAAAGGGAACAGGAGAAGTATTTTTTTGTTGAGTTAGAATTTGTACAAGAGTCTTTGCCAGCTCAGGAGCAGGTTTGCCCACCTGTCGAGACAAGAGAAGCGCAATATTGGTAGTTACGTCTCCAAACTTCACATCTTTGGTAGCTTCTACACGTATCTCAGGCAAGGTTTCAAAAGAAATACTTCCAGACTTTTTCAAATCCTCTAAAGTTTTTTGAACAACGCCTGCAATAGAATCACGAATCCATTTATTCAATGATAAATATCCTTTTTACCAAGAAGTAGAGCCTGTCCCAAGTTTTTGTTCGGGAATGGGTGACTGGGGGCTAAAATCAACTATTTCAGCATCTCCCCATAAAGTCTCAAGCTTATAATATTCGCGAGTGGGTTCATCAAAAATATGAACCATCACATCAAAATAATCTAAAACAATCCATCGAAAGTCAGAGTCTGATTCCCGATGAAAACAGGTCATACCTTTTTCTTTCAATTTAAATTGAATCTCATCTGCAATGGCACGAACATGTTTATCAATTTTGCCCGAACAAAGAACAAAATAGGAAACAGCTGTTGAAATTTCGTGCACATCTAATACCAAAATATTTTCACCTTTTTTGGAATCAGCAATTTCTGCACTTAAAAGAGCTAAATCTTTGGGTTTAATATGTCCTCCTTCGAAAAAATCATTCCACTTAAATTAATTTTTAACGCTCGCGACCTTATTACTTTGATATAAACTTTCTTGCTGAATCACATTTAGAACTTTATCTGGTAAAAGATACCTCACCGAGAGACCTCTGGCAACTCTCTTTCTAATCTCACTTGCAGAAATTCCAATAGGCAACATCTCAATCAAATGTTGAGTCAAGGCACTCACCGTTTGAGGCGGTAAATGCAAAGATTTTTCATCTTTTTCACGAAGAGAAAAGTTAGGTCGATTCAAAAAAGCAAATTGACATAACTCCACCAGTTCCTCTATTCGATGCCACCCATGCATTTCAAACAGCGTATCTCCTCCTGCAATAAAGAAAAATAAATCTTCAGGAAATTTCTTAATAAAATATTCTACCGTATCAATGGTATAAGAAGGCGCTGGTCGATCCAATTCAAAACTTGAAACTTCAAAAAAGGTATTACCCTCAATCGCACACTCCAACATCTTTAATCTTTGAACCCCTGGTGTCACATTAACAAAGCGTTTATGTGGAGAACAAGCACTTGGAATAAAAATAACTTTTGCCAACCCTAATCTCTGCCTTGCTTCCTCAGCTAAAATGAGATGTCCATAATGTACCGGATCAAATGTACCACCGAATAGACCTATTTTCATAAAAAGAAACTACTGCCTTTCTATTTTCTTAACTGTCCATTTCCTCTAACAAGATATTTATAACTCGTAAGCTCTTTCAACCCCATCGGGCCACGCGCATGGATTTTATCTGTACTAATACCAATCTCTGCTCCAAAACCAAATTCATATCCATCTGTAAAACGAGTTGAAACATTATGATAAACACAAGCTGCATCCACTTCATTCAAAAAAGTTTCTGCATGCTTTTTATTTTCCGTCACAATGGTATCTGAATGCATGGACCCATAATGATTAATATGATGAATAGCTTCTTGAAGGTCTTTTACAATTTTCACGGACAAAATCATATCCAAATATTCTGTGGTCCAGTCTTCTTCAGTTGCTCGCTTAAGATCGGGAACAATCTTACATGTTTGAGCACAACCCCGTATTTCAACATTTTGTTTTCTTAATACATCAATCATATGAGGTAAAAATATCTTCTTTAATTTTTCATGAATCAAAAGGGTTTCTGCTGCATTACAAGTCGCAGGTCTTTGAGTCTTAGCATTAATCGAAATGGCTTCAGCCATTTTCAAATCAGCTGAATCATCGATAAAAACGTGACAGACTCCTTTGTAATGCTTAATCACAGGAATCAAAGACTCTTCGGCAACAGCTCGAATTAAACTCTCCCCTCCTCGAGGGATCACCAAATCAATATATTGACTTAATTTCAAAAGCTCTCGAACTGCTTCTCTATCGGTTGTTTCAATCACTTGGATTGCTGCACCAGAAATATTACTTTTCAAAAGTGCTTGTGTAAGAACACGCGCCAATACCTTATTAGTATAAATAGCTTCGGAACCTCCACGCAAAATAACAGCATTACCTGATTTAAAACAAAGAGCCGCTGCATCGACAGTCACATTAGGACGCGATTCATAAATAATGGCAATAACACCGATCGGGACACGAACTTTTTGAATCTGCATTCCATTGGGTCTATCCCATGATTCAAGTTCTTCACCGACAGGATCCTCAAGCGCAGCTACTTTTCTTAACCCATCACTCATCAATCGAACACGTTTTGCATCTAATTTCAACCTATCTAAAAGAGCCCCCGAGAGTCCTTTTTTCTTTCCTTCTTCCAAATCTTTTTCATTTTCCATTCGAATTTGATCAAAAGATTCATCTATCAAATCTGCCATCATAAGCAAGCAGCGATTTTTATCTTCAGCTTTTAACTGAGATAAAACGCGTGAGGATTCTTTTGCTTTTTGCCCAACCGTTTCAATATAAGATTTGATATCCATGATTTCTCACAAAACAAGCCTTTACAAGCTTCTACAAGTTTTTATAGTGCTTTAGCATAGTCTCCGAAGGAGATAGTCCCCATCAGGGGATAAGAATGATCTTTTTTAAAGTATAACCAGCTCATCTCTATGTATAACTTCTTTTATCTTTTTTTGAGAATCTTTGCTTTTATTCATCATCTTTTCTAATTCCTCAGAAGAGCAATGAATAACACCTCGAGCAATTTCCTGTTCTGCAAGATTCAACAAACTTACCGTATCTCCTGTGCTGAACGAACCTCGTACTTCACGAATGCCTGGAATTAACAAACTTTTTTCCTTTTCGCAAATTGCGGAAACAGCCCCATCATCTAAAACCAAAGTTCCTTGAGGTTTCACAAAATGGGCAATCCAACGTTTTTTCCCTGATAATTTTTCTCTTTTTGGAGCAAATAAAGTCCCCACCAATTGATATTCAAAAATTTCGCGTAGAATCCCCTTTTTCAAGCCATTGGCAATCATCATCAGTTCACCTGAACGCATCACAATTCTAGCAGCTTGAAGCTTTGTCTGCATGCCTCCAATGCCTTTCCAATCCTTGGCCTGAAGCGCATGGCTCTCTAAGTCTTTCCCAATTTCTCCTACAAAAGAAACAACTTCCCCTTCTTTTAAAAAACCATCTTTGTCCGTTAAAATAATTAATAAATCTGATTTAATTAAATTTGCTACAAGAGCCGAAAGTTGATCATTGTCTCCAAATTTGATTTCATCGACCGAAACAGTGTCATTCTCATTCACAATGGGAATCACATTTTCAGACAAAAGAGACTCAAATGTATTCTTAATATTGATGTGACGTCGACGTTCTTTTAAGTCCTCTGCGGTTAGCAAAATTTGTGCAATACAAAAATTATGCTTTGAAAAAGCCTGATGGTAAAAATGCATCAGCTGACCTTGTCCAATAGCAGCTGCCGCTTGTAAACGAGGTAATTCTTTCGGTCGTTTTTTAAGCCCTAAAGACTCTAGTCCCGCCACAATGGCACCCGAGCTAACCAGTACTACTTCTTTTCCTAACTTTGAAAGCCAGGTCAGTTCTCCCGCAATTCGTTCGATAGAGGCGCTATTCAAACACCCCTTTTCGTCTACCAAAAGTTTTGTTCCAACTTTAACTACAACTCTTTTGACGCTTTTTAAGAATTTTTCACGCATAACGCTTTTGCCTTTGCAAGTTCCGCAATCAAAGGCCCCATCCCTTCTGATTTAACAGCAGAAATAGCAATAATGGTTTCCTTTGGAAAACGTTTCTTAAAAATTTTTAAATTCTCTTCAGACCCAGGTAAATCCATTTTATTTGCAACAAGACTTCTGGGTCTTTTGATTAAAAGAGGATCATAACATTCAAGTTCTTTTAATAAAATTGAAAAAGCCTCATCCGGTTTTTGAAGAGCTGACTCAGACATATCGAACACGAAAAGCAAATAATAAGTTCGTGTCAAATGCCTTAAAAATTCAAGCCCCAAACCCACATTTTCATGAGCTCCTTCAATCAAGCCTGGCATATCCGCAAGAACCAAATCACACATGGGATCTAATCTCAAAACACCTAGAACGGGACTCAGTGTTGTAAAAGGATAATTGGCAACTTTTGATTTTGCTTTCGAAAGTTTATTTAGCAATGTGGATTTGCCTGCGTTGGGAAATCCCACAAGTCCAACTTCCGCCACCAAACGGAGTTCTAAAAAGAGGCGCCTTTCTTCTCCATCTTCGCCAGGCTCCGATTCACGCGGAACTTGATGAGTTGAAGTTGCAAAATGAGCGTTCCCACGCC
Organism: uncultured bacterium; assembly: GCA_964640155.1. GTDB lineage: Bacteria > Auribacterota > JACPWU01 > JACPWU01 > JACPWU01 > CAZXEQ01. Next base: position 195,218 of record CAZXEQ010000001.1, read on the forward strand.
CTCCTTTTCCACCTTTAGCAGCAACAAAGGTCATTCCATCCTGATTCAGATCACAAAGCACTTCTGAGTTTGTATCAAGTTTAACCCAAGTTCCAACAGGTACTTTTAAAATAGTATCTTCACCATCTGGACCTGCTTTGAGCCCCCCTTTACCATGTATACCACGTTCTGCCTTAATCAAAGGTTTATATCTAAAATCGATCAGAGTGGTCATGTTTCGATCCGCCTGTAAAATCACACTTCCACCATCACCCCCATCTCCACCATCGGGTCCACCCTTAGGGACATATTTTTCACGACGAAAGCTAACACAACCGCTTCCTCCATCTCCTGCCTTCACTTCTATAAAAACTTGATCTATGAACATAATTTAGTCATCGGTCTTCAGTCACCGGTCTCCAGTAAAAGATAAAACTTCATACAAAATTTTAAGTTACAGTCTCCAGTTACAGATTTTAGAAAAAGCTATTTCAAGCAAGTATTATACCATCAACATTTTAAATAAAAACGAATACCAAGAAAAAGACAGAAAAAGAGTAAAAACAAAAATTCTCTTGTGAGAAAAATGAAAAATCTTAGGAATTGCTTACTGGAAGAGGATGAATGCTGACCCTTTTCTTTTTTGGGTCATTACCTTCAAAAGCGACAATGCCATCAATACGGGCAAAGAGTGTGTCATCTGAACCAATGCCTACATTCAAACCAGGTTTAAGGCGTGTGCCTCTTTGACGAACCAAGACAGAACCACCGGTAACAAATTGACCTGCGTATCTCTTTACACCTAGACGTTGCGCATTACTATCACGTCCGTTTCTTGATGAACCTTGACCTTTTTTATGTGCCATACAAAACTCCGTAGATCTGCTTAAGTATATATTCGTTAAAAAACTAAGCTACTTTAACTGACTCTATTTTGACCACACTGTATTTTTGGCGATGTCCTACTTTACGACGATAACCTTTTCGTCTTTTATACTTAAAAGCAATAATCTTTTCACCTTTAGTTTCTTTAACTAATTTTCCTAATACCTTTGCTTCCTTAACGATAGGTGTACCAATTTTTACTTTCCCATCTTGAGAAATCAGAAGAACCTTATCGAAAAGAATCTCCTCGCTAGAAGCCTTAGGTAAAAGCTCTATTTCAAGAACGTCTCCTTCTTGAACCTGATACTGTTTGCCACCTGTTTCAATAATTGCGTATGTTAAGCTCATAAAACCCTCGAAAATTGGCCATCACTATAAAAAGTTATCCCTTCATTGTCAAGAAAAAGAGTATAAAAAATTTTCCCCCTCATTCAGGATCACAAGATCCCGTTTTTAATAAACAATTTTATAATGATCGATTTGAATCTCTAAATCCTTCTCAATCTTAATATTTCCCTTTAAGGCTTTTTCAATAGGGATAAGAAGTTGTTTATGTTCTGTCAAAAGCTTCTCAGCAACCTTAGGATGAAGAATGATTTTGATCATTTCCACTTTTTTCTTAGCAACGATATTTCTTGCTTCACGAATAACTTCAAGAATAATACTGGTCCCTGATTTAATGGTTCCCAGACCTGTGCAAACAGGACAGGCTTCGTAAAGTTGTTTGTTGGTACTCTCTTGAACACGTTGGCGAGTCATCTGTACAAGCCCAATCTCACTGATAGGAAGAATATTGGTCTTCGCTTTATCTTTACGCAAAGCCATACGCAAACGCTGCAAAACTTTCATTTGATCACGTTTGGATTTCATATCAATCAAATCAATGATGACGATACCTCCCACATTACGTAATCTCAATTGTTTGGCCACTTCTTCGACGGCTTCCATATTGGTGTCTAGAATGGTCTCTTCCAAATCACTTTTACCCACATTCCTTCCAGAGTTCACATCAATGGCCACCAACGCTTCTGTCTGCTCAATGATTAAATAACCTCCTGTTTTGAGCCAAACTTTGCGATCAAAAATCTTTTTGATTTCTTTCTCAATCCCTAAATGTTCAAAAAGAGGTTCAATTCCTGAGTAAAGCTCAACCTTCGATCTTAATCGGGGAAATACAGCACTCACAAATCTCATAATTTTTCGATACTCATCGCGCGAATCCACAACCAATTTTTCAACCAATTCTGTGAAAGCATCTCGAATGGTTTTTAAAACCAAATCATATTCCACATGCAATGCACTTGGAGCGGGATATTCTTTAAACCGATGTTCTATCTTTTTCCATAAACTGATCAAATAGCGAATATCCCTTAAAAAATACTTCTTATGCATTTGATCACCCACGGTACGAATAATGACTCCCATATTTTCAGGAAGTCGTATCGACCAGAGGATTTCTCGTAAACGAGACCGTTCAGGCTTATCCATGATTTTGCGCGAAATTCCACGTCTCGGATCATCAGGAAGCATCACCAAATAACGACCTGGAAGACTGATATTGGTAGAAAGTCTCACACCCTTGGTTCCAATGGGATCTTTAATAACCTGAACAATCAGTTCTTGCCCAGGTTTTACCAGTTCATCAATAGAAGCTTTTTTGGCAGGACGCTCGGGTTGTTTATGATGTACATGTGGATGAGGATGAGTTTCATTAACCTCTTCTTCCATTTCTTCATCCAAAATATCTCGATAGGCTTCGGATGGATTCAAAATATCTGAAACATGAAGAAATCCATTTTTCTCAAGACCTACATTTACAAATGCAGCTTGAATACCAGGAACAACATTTTCAACAATTCCTTTATAAATACTCCCCACCAAACGTTTATCTGTTTCTCGCTCAATGCTAAAATCCTCAAGCGTTCCATCATTTAGAAACGCAATTCTTTTTTCTAAACCTTCACTGTTAATAACGATTTGTTTTTTTGACATTTTTATCTCCTCAGACAAAAGATTTTCTTAAATGAATGTTTTGTAAAAATCCAAGACAGGCCATCATGGCCAACAAATGTGATCCTCCATAACTCATAAAAGGAAGAGGAATTCCCGTAATCGGCATAATTCCTATCGTCATTCCTGTATTGATAATGACATGGGAAGCAATTAATAAGCTTAAACCCACTGCCAAAAATCTTCCAAAAAGATCTTCACAATTACGTGCAATCTTAAAACCCGACAACAAAAAGGCAATATATCCAATCAAAACAGCCCCACATCCTAAAAATCCCCATTCTTCTCCCACAACAGAAAAAATAAAATCCGTATGACGCTCCGGCAAAAAATGAAGCTGACTTTGAGTCCCTTGAAGCCAACCTTTTCCATATAAGCCACCAGACCCCACAGCAATTTTTGATTGAATGGCATTGTATCCTGCACCTAAAGGGTCCATATTGGGATTAATAAAAACGAGCAAACGTTGACGTTGATATTGATGCAGCACACTCCATCCTATAGGAAGAATGGCTAACCCAATCGCTACAATAGCCAAAAGATATCGCATTCTTGCTCCAGCCACAAAAAGCATACCCATCAGCACAGGAATCAAAACAAGTGCTGTTCCTAAATCAGGTTCTAACATAATAAGCCCTATAGGCAAACCTGCTAAAAGAAGTGTAAAAATCACATATCGCATTTTAGAACGATCTTCCGATCGATCGGCCAAAAACCTAGCAAGCATGAAAACGATTCCTATTTTTGAAAGTTCTGAAGGCTGAAATGCGAAGGGGCCAATATCAAACCAACTGCGAGCTCCTTTGTGAACACTTCCAATAACTAAAACTAATATAAGAAGAAACAAACTGACCATATAGAAAAAATAGGCCATGGAACCTACCGTGCGAAAATCAATTTTTAAAATAAAAACAAAGAGACTCATTCCTAATCCTAACCAAATCATTTGCTTATAGACAAAAGCATCTCCACCCGGCGTTCTATAAGTCGCGCTATAAATAAAAAGAAGGCTTACTGACAGAAGAAAAAAAACAGTCAAAAGCATTCTGAAATCTAAAAATCTGAAAATACGAAAACTGTTCATGATTGAAAACATTTCTCCAAAACAATATGGGCCAGAGGAGCCACTTCATGTCCCGATGTATCTTTAATCCCATCTATGAGCAAAACCAATACCAATTCAGGATTTGTTGCCGGAGCATAGGCCACAAACCAACCTAATTTTTTAAACTCCTCTCCCTTTTTAACCTGAACCGTTCCTGTTTTTGCACATACTTCTACATTTTCCAAACGAGCTAAACGACCGGTTCCACCGGGTTCATTAACAACAGTCCACATCGCTCCACGAATCTGATTTAAGACATTCTTGGAAACATTCAATTCGTTTCTAATTTTAGGACCCATTTCAATCAGAGTCCGACCTTCAGGTAATACCACTTTTTTCACAAGATAGGGGCGTAAAAGTTTGCCTCCATTTGCAATTGCCGAAACCGCCATAGCCATTTGTAAAGGAGTCACTGTTACAAATCCCTGTCCAATTGAAAAATTAGCTGTATCTCCACCAAACCATCCTTCTTTTAATTTCTTTTTCTTCCATGCAAGCGTAGGAACAAGCCCTTCCTGTTCCCCTCCCACATCTAATCCTGTTACCTGTCCCAGCCCAAAACGCCTCGCATATTCTGCAATATTTTCAGGGCCTAAACGCTGCGCAAAATAATAAAAAAATACATTACATGAATATTTCAATGCTTCTTTCCAAGAAACTTGCCCATGCCCACTTTTTTTCCAACACTTAAAATAAGACCCTCCCACTCGATATGCTCCTTCACACTTCACCCAATCCCCATCTTTAAAGACTCCTGTGTCTAAACCCGCAGCCATCACAATCAGTTTAAAAATAGATCCCGGGCCATAAGTCCCTTGAAAAATACGATTAATCAAAGGCCTCTGGGGATCTTGAAAAAGCTTTGCCAACTCGCTTTTCAAATCTGGTCTAATAAAAACATTTAGATCAAAACTGGGACGACTGGCTGCTCCCAATATCTCGCCCGTGTTAGGATTGACAATAAGACCCGCCCCAACTTTATCTTTTAATACCTCTTCCAAAGCCTGTTGAAATTTCATATCAATGGTTAAATAAACATTTCGTCCAGGAATGGGTTTCTTAATTGCAATAATTCTTTCACGACGTCCACGATGATCCACCTCCACTTGCATACCTCCCGACTCTCCTCTCAAATAAGCTTCGCAAGCAGCTTCTACTCCTGACTTCCCAATCACATCCAGCCAGTGATAGCCTTGATCTTTCATGGCTTGATATTGTTTGCGATCCAAAGGCCCCACATAACCCAGAATAGACGCAGCCGTATCAGCCAAAACATACTTCCGCACAGGATTGACTTCCAATGTCACCCACGGAACCTGAAGTTTAGATTCTTCAACATACGTTAATGTTCTCATGTCTACATCTTTTTTTACTGGAATAGAAAGATAGGCTGGGCCTCGATAGCTTTTAAGAACTTGTTCAATGGTCTGTTTTGATTCATTTAAAACTTGAGAAAGAAAAGGTATTGCCACATTTTTTTCTTTTAATCCTTCATATTCCAAAGCCACATCAAAACTGGGTCGATTATCAACCATGATATTTCCTTTACGGTCATAAATTTTCCCTCGAGGAGAAGGAATCCACACACGTCTGATCCGATTATCTTGAGAAAGAGAAAAATATCGATTGGTTTGCATGACTTGTGTCACGCCAAAAATCCCAATCCATAAGGAAAATACAAGAATCACTGATCCTTGCATGATCCATAACCTTCGATCAAGAAGCCATCCACTGTTCATAACGCGTCCTAAAGATTCGATTAAGTACCGGATAAATAAAAATAGATAAAATTGCCGTCTTCAAAGCCACGCCCAATGAATGAGAAAAAAGCGACGGCCTCATCACTCCTTGCAAACAATAAAAAAGCCATTCAAGATTCAAACCTAAAAATATTCCCACGAAAACCATCATCATGCGGGCTATCATATGTTGCTGATAAATGACAGAATGAAACAGTCCTACCAATACACATGCTCCCACCAAAGCAAGCGTTTTAGAACCCAAAGGTGCGCCTGATAAACTGTCCCAAATCAAACCACCCAACAAAGCAAAAATCGAGCCCTCCAACCAATTAAATCTCAAAACAAAATAAAAAGAAAATAAGCCTAATAAGTCAAAAGCATCACAAAGTCGATATTGACTTTGAAAAAGAATCACCCCAAATACTAAAAAAAACTCTTTAATCCATCTCATTTCAAAAACTCACACTCCCTCTTCAGGAATAGGTTTCTCCTTGCTTAAAACAACAATAACTTCCCGAAGCTTCCCCAAATTTGCATTGGGTTTCACCTCTGCATATTGAAAGAGACCATACGCATCATCATAAATCTTCGAGACAACCCCGATCGTTAAACCTGAAGGAAAAAATTCACTCAAGCCTGAAGTAACAATAGCATCTGTCGGTTTAGCTTGTGCTTCTCGTGGAAGATAATTTAAAACATAGTTTCCTTTTGAAGCATTGCCCTGTAAAATCCCTAATTCTCCACTTTCTCGAATCATTGCTCCAACTTTGCAATTTTCATCGCTTAGAAGCATCACTCTACTCCACTCTGGAAAGGTCTCTGCAATTTTACCAATGACTCCTTCAGCTGATACCACTGCCATTCCTTCTTGTACTCCATTGATTTTCCCCTGATCAATCCACAAACTTTGATTCCACTGACTGGGAGCACGTCCCACAACGCGAGCAGATAAAGATTTCCAAGGACTTTCTTCTACAAAATGGAGCAACTGAGTTAATCTTTCATTTTCCTCAGTCACATTTTGTAAATGGTCGACTTTTAACCTTAATTCAGCTAACTCCATTTGAAGTTTCTGATTTTCACTTTTGATCGTAGAAAACTGGAAAAGACCTTCAAAAATATTTCCAATTTTCTCAAAGAATCCATGGGAAGAATTAAGGACTGGAACGGTGGATTGATTTAAAAAAGATTTGAAAGAGTTGCCAAATTGATTTGGCAAGCACAGAAAAAGAATGATTAAAATTCCTATCAAAGATAGGTAAAGAAACAAACGATTTCGAAACAAGTTTAGACCCTGACGTTATCTGTAACAATGACCTTTTTCAAAAAGTCCAGCTCGTCTAAGACACGTCCTGTGCCCATAGCGACGGCACTCAGTGGATCATCTGCCACATTAACCGGGAGTCCTGTTTCTTCAGCGAGGAGACGGTCGATTCCTCTTAACAAAGCACCTCCACCTGCAAGAATAAGCCCGCGATCGACTAAATCCGCAGCTAATTCAGGGGGACAACGCTCAAGCGAAATTCTTACCGCCTCTATGATGGTTGAAATGGTTTCTAAGAGTGCGCCTCGGATCTCTTCAGAATTGATGACAATGGTCTTTGGCAATCCTGACACAAGATCTCTTCCCTTAACCTCAATGCTTAATTCCTCAGCCAATGCATAGGCCGAACCGATGGCAATTTTGACGTTCTCAGCGGTTCTTTCTCCAATCATAAGGTTATAGGTTCTTTTTAAATATTGGATGATCGCGTCATCCATCTCATCTCCTCCGACGCGAACACTCTTCGAAAAAACAATCCCGGCTAGCGATATGATTGCAACCTCAGTGGTACCCCCACCAATGTCTATGATCATATTGCCTGCAGGTTCCTGGACAGGAAGTCCTACACCAATGGCCGCAGCCATGGGCTCTTCTATTAAGTAAACTTCCCTTGCCCCTGCATGAAGTGCCGAATCTTTAACAGCTCTTTTCTCAACCTCGGTAATTCCCGACGGAACAGCTACAACAACACGTGGTCGGACCAAGGCCTTTCTATTATGAACTTTGGTAATAAAATAGCGAAGCATGCTTTCTGTGATTTCAAAATCAGCAATAACACCATCTTTAAGTGGACGAATAGCAAGAATATTCCCTGGCGTTCTTCCCAACATACGTTTGGCTTCACTTCCGACAGCCAACACATGATTGGTGCCTTTTTGGATGGCAACAACAGAAGGTTCCGTTAAAACGATGCCTTTGCCTTTGACATAAATAAGGGAATTTGCAGTTCCCAAGTCAATACCAATATCGCTTGAAAACATCCCTAAAATAGAATTGATAATACCCAAGATTTAACCCCACTAAAAATAACTCAATGAAAAAATATGGAAGGTGAATCCCCCACAACTTTAAAAAAAGACAGTTGATTTCAACATACAAAACTCTAAAAAGCAATTAAAAAAGAAGTTGCATTCTTCAAATTTATTGAACAAATTCTAAATTTGAATCTATTTGAAATTCTTTCCAATTTTTCCCTGATTGAATCCAAATTAAACTGCCATCTGAAAATACAATATTGCCACCTCTTTGACCATGATTTCGACTAAAATGGATCGTTTCCCCCATTTTACTTAATTTTCCTCTTTCATGACACCCCTCTCCCAAACGATCAAACGCAACTGGAAACTTCCCAGACTGATCAATATTCACTCCACGACCCGAAGAGCCCAGACCAAACCCATAATCTAAGTCTTCTAAGGTAAATTGACCCCACCCTCCTCGAAAAGAGCCATGGCCTTGAACTCCAGGGCACATGAAAATTTCAGGATTGGGTAAATAAGGAGTATAGAGTTTTGCTATTTCCAAAGCATTATCTTGCGCCGTCGGCATATGCCCATCTGTATCCATTGCATATTGCATCGCTGCTAAATGAATTTGCCGCAAATGATCGATACAGTCAGACCCTTTTGCTTTTCTCAAAGCATCTGTCAAATAAGCAAAAAGACTTGTCTGGAATAATAGGAAGGCTAAAAAGAAAAGAAATAGAAAGAAAATTTTTTTCATTAACTTTGCCGCTCAAATGACAAAAAATACGCCCTCTTAGTCATTTAGTCCGCAGTCCATAAAATTCAAGCTGATTTTATCGACCATTGATTAAAGACTGTCTTTCATCTTTATTGGGAAGCTTCTTGCATGATAGTTTGAACAGGACATGCACCTGATGCTTTACAAGATTTGTAACAGAAATAACCTGAAAGTCCTATACCCAAAAGACTCCCAACAATCATTAAAGTCGCAATAATATTTCCTAGATGTTTCATAAAACCTAATTCTTCAGTCGCTTTCATAGCAACAAAATAGCCCACACCCATGGTTAAAAGAAACAGTGGAATCTTTGCAATCATAGAAGTTTTCTCCTGAAATTTTAAATTCTCCCGATTGTAACACGTCACAAAAAATATCACCAAGAAATATTTTATTTTCCAAACAAACACTCATCTCTAATAAACCTCTCCCTCAGTAGAAATATTGCCCCTATTTAAGAATTTCAATATTTAAAATATAAGGGAATCCCTTATATTTTCTTGACATAATGTTCTCCCACAATTTAGACTCTTTCGTGGGAGATACTTCTATTATGAGCTATCGTATTTTAATGATTGCACCAACGCCTTTTTTTGCAGATCGGGGTTGTCATATCCGAATTTATGAAGAAATTAAAGCATTACAACAAGTTGGCCATAAGGTAACCGTTTGCACTTATCATCTCGGACGTGATATTGAAGGCATTGATATTCGACGAACTCTGCGTGTTCCCTGGTACACAAAGCTAGAAGCAGGACCTTCCTGGCATAAATTTTATTTAGATGAACTTCTTTACCGAAAAGCAAAAAAAATTCTTTCTAATGAGAGCTTTGATCTGATTCATGCTCACCTTCATGAAGGTGCTTTTATCGCAGGACGCCTTAAAAAGAAATTCAATTTACCTGTTGTCGCTGATTTTCAAGGCAGTATGACGGATGAAATTCGCACTCATGGTTTTGCAGGAAATTTCCCTTGGATTTTAAAAAGCTTTCGCTGGTTAGAGAAAAAAATAAACAAAATGCCTGACGTTTTGATGATGAGTTCTCAAAAAGCGGCTGAAGTTTTTCAACACGAGTTCTCGATTCACCCCGATAAAATGGAAGTAGTTACGGATGGCGTAGACACAGAAGCTTTTGTAATGAATCCTACAGAGAGAAAAGAAATGCGAGAAAAACTCGGGATCTCTAACAATCAATTTGTTGTTGTTTTCCTAGGTTTACTAACCCCCTATCAAGGGATTGATTCTCTTATAGAAATGATCCCAGAAGTCATTCGAAAAATTCAGAATGTACATTTTCTGATTATGGGGTTTCCAAACGAAAACCATTATCGTCAAATGTGCAAAGAGAAAAAGATTGAAAGCCATATCACTTTTACAGGTAAAGTTCCGTACGATATGGCAAGAAAATATCTCTCCTGTGGAGATGTAGCTGTAAGTTCAAAAATCTCTAAGAGCGAAGGTAATGGAAAGCTCATGAACTACATGGCCATGGGATTACCCACGGTTGTTTTTGATACCCCCGTTAATCGAGAAATCTTAGGAGAAAACGGAATTTATGCAAAGTATCCTGATACCCATAGCTTTCAAACTAAATTGATTGAAATACTAGAAGACTCTGGAAAAAGAAGTCATTTACAACCTTTGCTTAGAACAAGAGCGACAAATCAATTTTCTTGGAGTCAAAGAGCTACCCAGATTACAAAACTCTATCAAGCACTAAAGAGCCCGACACAAAATATATCTTTCGTCATTCTAAATTTTGTGGGATCCATGCTAAACGAGCTACCTCAACCAGAGTTTTTTACATCGCTCATAGCTTAGTTTTTCAAAAACACAATCTTCTTGCCGAAAGAAGAACTTCCCTCTAGAATCTGACCCTCAAACAGTTTGGAAACTTTTATGCCTCAAAAGAAAATTAAAGCTCTAGGTCTATTATCGGGTGGGCTTGATAGCTCCGTAGCTGCTAAACTCCTTCAGAAGCAAGGAGTTGAGGTGGTCGGCGTTAATTTTAGCACCGGTTTTTGTCTCTCAGACCATACCCGAGCGGTTCAAAGAAAAAGAACTCCTGAAAAGAAGCTAAGAAACGAAGCATTAAGAGCTGGAGCCGATTTAGAAGTTCCAATTGAAATCGTGGATATTTCAAAAAAATATTTTAACGATGTCGTTCTTAATCCAAAATATGGTTATGGCGCTGGCATGAATCCTTGTTTGGATTGCCGTATCTATATGCTCAAAAAAGCTAAGAGAATTATGAAAAAGGTAGGAGCCGATTTTGTCTTTACAGGAGAAGTACTCGGACAACGTCCCATGTCACAATACCGACAAGCCTTAGATTTAATCGCAAGAAAGAGTGGTTTAGAAGATCGTCTTTTAAGACCTCTATCTGCTGAAAGATTACCAGAAACTTTACCAGAAAAAATGGGTTGGGTGAACCGCCAAGAATTAAAAGGTATTACAGGCCGGGGCCGATCAGAACAAATTAAATTAGCCAATGAACTAGGGGTCGTTGACTTTCCTCAACCTGCAGGAGGTTGCTGCTTTCTCCCCGATAAAAACTTTGCTTTTAAATTAAGAGATCTCTTGCAACATCAGAAAAATCTTCGAAAGAATGATCTTGTGCTTCTTAAAGTCGGTCGACATTTTCGACTCTCTCCCCAAACAAAACTCATCGTTGGACGAGATGAGGCTGAAAATAATTTTTTAGAACGATTTCCAAGAGGGAATATTGTCATGAGTGTTCTTGAAACCCAAGGACCTACCGCCCTACTTCAAGGAAAACCAACCGAGGAAGAAAAAACATTCGCAGCTCAGATTCTAGCTCGATATGCAGATAACAATCCGACTGAACCTATTCCAGTAAAAATTCTTTTAAGAAAGGGTCAAACGGAAAAGACAATAACTGTCAGTGCCTTAGAACATGAAAAAGTCGCAACATATCATATTCAGCCAAAGTCTTAAAAAATCTTTAATTACGACTCCTCTGGCTTTGCTTCACGCAACATCAACTCCTGAACTGCTTTAACAGGGTCCAAATTTTCGTAAAGAACTTGATATACTTTTTGTGAAATGGGCATTTCCACAGAATATTTTTTGGAAAGCTGCACAACCGCAGCAGAGGTAATCACACCTTCAGCCACCATTTCTGTTGTTTTTAAAGCTTCTTCCATTTTCATCCCTTTTCCAAGTAACTCCCCTATTCTCTTATTGCGACCATGTTTGCTAAACCCTGTTGTAATTAAATCCCCAACACCAGCCAGTCCATAAAAAGTTTCTCGCTTCGCTCCCATCGCAACTCCAAGTCGTGTCATCTCTGCTAATCCCCGTGTCAAAAGTGCAGATTTTGTGTTATCGCCATATCCTAAACCATCACTGATCCCTGCTGCAATCGCGATCACATTTTTGAAGGCACCACCCAATTCAACACCGATTAAGTCGGCATTTGTATAAACTCTAAACCGATCGGTCATAAATAATTTTTGAACCTGATGAGCAATTTCTTCATTTTTTGATGCAACTGCAACACTGGTTGGGACCCCTCGAGCTACTTCTTCTGCATGGCTAGGCCCAGATAAGACAGCTATTGATAGAGGTCTAAGTTCTTCAACTAAAATTTCACTCATTCTTTTAAGAGAATTAACTTCAACCCCCTTGGCAACACTGACTAAAGTCGTTTTAGATTGATAAGAAGATTTAATTCTTTTTGCAACCTCTCGCATCACATGCGAAGGCGCAGCCAAAACAGCAACGGAGGCTCCTCCCAAAGCTTCCACGCTATCTGCAGTATGCTTTAATTCTTTCGGCAAAGAAATCCCTGGTAAAAACTTAACATTCTCTTTTTTTTCTTTTAAAAACTGAACATAATCAGGAAAAGCTCCCCACAAAAAAACATCATAGCCTTTCTTTAAAAGAAGAAGTGCCAATGTTGTTCCCCAACCTCCATTACCAATGACTGCGATCTTTTCATTCATGATTTTTCTTCTTTTGACCAATTTTATTTTCTGTCCCTGCACGTAAACGTTGAATATTACTTCGATGCTTCCAAATCGAAATTCCTGACAAAACAATTCCTGCAATAACCCAGGAGCAAGGCTTATGAAAAAAGAAAAGTAAGAAAGGAAGCATCGCAGAAGCAACAATAGAAGCAACTGAAACATACTTTGTAAAATAAGCAACCCCACCCCAAACAAAAAGCAAAGAAAGAAGAACCATTGGAGCAAGACCTAAAAAAGCACCCGCCGTTGTTGCAACTCCTTTACCTCCTTTGAATTTAAGAAAACATGTCCAGTTATGACCAAAAATAGAGGCAACTCCGCAAACCAACTGTAAACTTGGAAGATTTTTACTAGAAAAACAAACGAGAGGAGCAATCACTAAAACTGGAATTAATCCTTTGAGAATATCAATACAAAGTGTCAATATTCCAAGAGGTTTTCCTAAAACACGCATGGCATTGGTTGCTCCCACATTTCCACTTCCATATTGGCGAATGTCCACCCCCTTAGTCCATCGCCCCATGAGATAAGCTGTAGGAATAGAGCCCATCAAATAGCTTAAAATAATGCCCAAAACCCATTGCAATAAATACATGTCATTCATCCCTATTATTCACAAACTATTTATAAAAACGTATTATATAACAAACAAAGAAAATCATTATAAGAAAGAATCAATATTGTTGATTTAAATTTAATGTTTGTGAAATTCCTTTTTGTGTTACCACCACACACTCCGTTCCATTTGAAAGAAGCATAATAGCTCCATCCTGATCCGTTCTCAGAAAACGACTTCCCAAAAGATTTGTATAGCGATTGACTACTTGTGGAGATGGATGTCCATAGGAATTTCCCTTTCCTACAGATATTCCTATCAGAGACGGACGAACCAATTCTAAAAATGTTCGACTACTAGAAGTTTTAGATCCATGATGAGGTGACTTTAAAAAATCGCATCGTAATCCATCTCCATAACGTGAACATAAAATTTTTTCAGAACCTAACTCGATATCTCCCGTCAACAAAAGCTTAAGATGTCCAAAAGCCACTCGAAGAACCAAAGAGGCATTATTATCTTCCCACTCCTTTCCTTCATTAGGAGAAAGAACCTGGGCCTGAAGATATTGTCCTAGTTCCAAAGAATCCCCTTCTTTTAAAGACAAAAGAGGAATATGACGTCTAGCAACAAGATCTAAAAATAAACGATAACTTTCTGTACGCTTGGCCCGGCCATTATGAAATACCTCTCCTATAGGAACATGAGCTAAAAGGCTTAAAATACCACCCATATGGTCTTGATCGTGATGCGTGAGCACAACATAGTCTATTTTTTTAAATCCTAATGCTTTAAGTGTAGGCCAAATAACTTCTAGTCCGGCATCCCACTGATATCCTCTGGAATCCAACACAGGACCTCCATCAATCAATGTAACTTTGCGATCAGGAGAAATAAGAAGAAAAGCATCCCCTTGTCCTACATTTAACTGGATTGCAACCAAAGTTGGTTCGTGAAAAGTGACGCTTTGATGCGATAATCTTTGGGACCTAAAAAATAAAGCTCCGCTCCAACTTCCAAGACAAACAAGAACTAATATTAAGAAATAAATTTTAGTCTTTTTCATTGATCCTTATTAGAACTAAACTTGATAAGGGGTTTAAGTGTTTGTAGTGTTTTGACACCAATACCTTTGACACGCTTTAAGTCATCTAAATTCTTGAAAAGAGCCTTCTGTCTTTCTTGAATAATTCTCTGAGCCATCGCAGGTCCAATTCTAGGCAGTTGCTCTAACTCTTCCTGCAAAGCATGATTGACATCTACTTTTAGTCTTTCTTGGATTTTAGCTTTTTCTTCTCCTTCTAAAATATTAATGCGATAACTTGTTTGAAGAGAATCCAGACTAAAACGTTTGAAAGAAATTTTTTGGCAAGCGTCAAAAATCCAACCCACTCGTTGTTTTAAGTTTTGATAAACAGAAATTTCATAGATCAGAAGACTTATCCCTATTATCGTCAAAGTAACAAGAATAAAAGAAAGAACTTTTTTTAGAAAATTCTTCATATTAGAAACTCTAAAGTGAGTAGAGATGGTTTGAAGAGCGTGAATATCAATTTTATCTTCTTCTCGCTCTGCAATTTTTAATCAAATTAAATTAGGTTCTTACTGCGAACTATATCGATCTGAAGGAGCCCCACGAACCTCTCCCTTAATTTCCTGAGGCTCGGACCATGAAGAATTTATTTTTTCCATCTTCTCAGAAACTTTTTCATACCAATCCTGAATTTCTTTAATTTTGGCTTCTAGCTTCTGATTCATATCATCCAACTTTTTCAAACCATCCTCATAGTTACGAGATAAATCCTCGAGTTTTCGAATCACATCATCCTCATGCATACGCATATCATCAATTCTTTGAACAAGACTGCGATAATCTAAAACAATATCCCCTGTTGAAACCATCGGACCTCGAAAATCTCTTGCTTCTTCAATCGGCCTTCCATCCGGTCCTTGATTGACAGAACCCCTATTGAAATAAGGATCTTGAGGCGAATAAGAACTCCCTCCGGCAGCAGGATCAGTGGAAGTTTGATTATAGGGAGGATTATTCCCTTGCTGTGGATTTTCAAAATTTCCAGGACCTGAATAGCCTCCGGCAGCAGGATCTGAATTTATGGTTTGATGAGTGACAGGAGGAGGATTTGCCGTATCTCCAGGATTCTGAATTGAATCTCGTGGATCATCTAGGGAATAATTTTGACCAGGATCATCTTCAGGACCTTGTGAAAAAACAGTCCGTGAACAAACAAAAATCATACCTATCATCATAACAATAAATATTGATTTCATTTTTAAAACCCTCCCTTCATTAGTCATAAGCTATAAGTCGTAAGCAACAAGTCATGATAAGTTCTCTTAAGACCTATAACTTACGACCTATGATTTTTTGTAAGTATTTCGCTGTATAGGATTCTACTCCATTTTCAATGATCTGCGTTGGAGAACCTTGAGCTACAATACGCCCACCTCCTTCTCCTCCTTCAGGACCTAAATCAATAATATGATCCGACTGACGGATCACATCTAGATTATGCTCAATCAAAATCACTGTATTCCCTAAATCCACCAAACATTGCAAAATTTTCATTAACTTTTCAATATCTGCAAAATGAAGGCCGGTGGTAGGTTCATCCAAAATATAAAGCGTTTTTCCTCGATTTTTTTTAATCAATTCATGAGCCAATTTAATACGCTGGGCTTCTCCTCCAGAAAGAGTAGGACTGGGCTGTCCTAACTCCAAATAACCTAACCCCATTTCATCTAATAATTTTAAAGGATCACAAATTTTAGGAATATTTTCGAAAAACTGAGAACCTTCTTGAATGGTCATCGCTAAAATTTCTGAAATATTTTTTCCTTTGAAAGTAACTTCTAAAGTTTCTTGATTAAACCGAGCCCCATGGCATTCATCACACAGCACATAAACTTCAGGCAAAAAACTCATTTCTATTTTGATACGACCTTGCCCTTTACATTTATCACAACGGCCTCCTTCCAAATTAAAAGAGAAACGACTCGCATTATAGCCTCTCACCTTAGCTTCAGGCATCATCACAAAAAGATCTCTTAAATCTGGGTAAAAGCCTACATAAGTTGAAGGAATGGAACGGGGTGTTTTGCCAATAGGAGTTTGATCTACTTCAATAACGCGTTCAATAGGCTCATGCCCAACAATTTCTCCGTGCGCACCTACCACCCCCTGTTCTCCTTCATATTTTATTTTTCTTAATCCCCGATAAAGAATATCTCTGATCAAAGTGCTTTTCCCAGAACCAGACACTCCTGTCACGCAAATAAGTCTTCCAAGAGGGATTTTAACATTCATATTTTTAAGATTGTGTTCTTTAGCACCTCGAATCGTGAGAAAAGAAGCAGATTTCAATGAACGAGTTGAAAATGTTTTAGGCTCAAAAAATTCTTTTAAATATTTCCCCGTGATTGATTGATCAGACTCCATCAACTCCTTGGGACTTCCTTGAGCAATTACGCGACCTCCGTTTTTTCCAGCACCAGGGCCCAAATCAATCACATGATCCGCTTCTAAGATCGTCTGCTCATCATGTTCAACAATCAAAATACTATTGCCTCTGTCTTTCAATTTGCAAAGTGTTTCCAACAACTTGTGATGATCACGAACATGAAGACCAATGGTTGGCTCGTCCAAAATGTAACAGACTCCTTGTAAATAAGAACCCAGTTGTGCAGCCAAACGTACTCTTTGAGATTCACCCCCGGAAAGGGTTTGTACCGGACGATCTAAAGTTAAATAAGCAAGACCCACTTCATTTAAAAACTCCAGACGTCGAAGAAGCTCTTTTAAAATATTTTCTGAAATCTGAGCTTCGCGTTCTTGAAATTTTAATCGTTTAAAATATTGATATGCCTCTCGGCATGTCATTTCAGTGACTTGAGCAATAGATTTTTTATTCACCCACACACCCAATACACTTGATTTTAAGCGCTTTCCAAGACAATCAGGACATGTTTTCTTCTTCACTTCTTCAAGATCCAATTCGGGATCCACACCTTCAGGTAAATCCCCTTTAAAAACGAAACCTAAACCATGACAAGTTGCACAAGATCCTTGCCGGCTGTTAAAAGAAAAGAGCTTGGGATCTAATTCTTCAAAACTGATTTCACAACGAGGGCAATAAAGTTTCAGACTATAAAGTTCATCAGCCTTGCCAGATGTGCTCAAGAAAAAAGAATTTTTCCCAAAATGCAATGCCCGATCAATCGTTTCTTTTAAGAGTTGAGACTCTTTTTGACTGACCCTAAATTCAGCCAAAACTGCATCAATATTATGCTCACTAAATCGAATCATAACAGGCGTGGGAGTAATTGCACGAATACGTCCATCAATACGGGCCTTTGAAATTTTCTGTTTTCTTAATTTTTCAAAGATATCTTTGTGATATCCCTTTTTCCCACGAATCATGGGAGAGAGAAATCGAACGGTTTGTCCCTGATAACGCTCCAGAATACGGTCGTAAATTTGCCGGGCTGTTTGAGAAGTGATTGTTTGATGACATTGATGACAATGTTGAATACCCACTTTTGAATAAAGAAGTCTTAAAAAATGATAAATTTCCGTCACGGTTGCTACGGTAGAGCGTGCTCCTCCTTGACTTAACCGCTGCTCAATTGCAACTGTCGGAGGAATGCCTTCCACCCAGTCGATATCAGGTCTGGAGAGCTGTGTCATAAATTGACGCGCATAAGAAGACAAGCTCTCAATATATCGTCGCTGTCCTTCTGCAAAAATAATGTCATAAGCCAATGTCGACTTTCCTGATCCTGAAAGCCCAGTAATCACCACCATTTTGTCTCTAGGAATGACCACATCTATATTTTTTAAATTATGTTCTCGAGCCCCTCGCACATGAATCGAATGATCTAATGCTATTTCTTGAGTTGAACTTGAATAGGGCAAAGGGGCATGAGAACGTTTTAAAATACTTTTAAGAAATTGCCCTGTATACGAATATTGATTTTTGGCGATGTCTTCAGGAGTGCCCACAGCAACAACTTGTCCGCCTGCATCTCCTCCTTCAGGGCCCAAATCAATACAATGATCAGCAGACTTGATCACATCTAAATGATGCTCAATGATCAAAACGGAATGTCCTTCTTCGATCAAACGCTCAAAAGTATTAATTAATTTTCGAACATCTTCAGGATGAAGCCCGGTGGTAGGTTCATCAAAAAGAAATAAAGCATTTGTTCTTTTAAACACCCCCATAAAATAAGCGAGTTTAAGCCTTTGGGATTCTCCACCCGATAAAGTGTTCAGAGATTGTCCTAAACGCAAATACCCTAATCCAATTTCCTCCAAAATTCTTAAAGGTTTTAAAATCTTTTCATGATTGGTAAAAAAACTCATGGCCTGTGTAATGGTTAAATCCAAAACTTCTGAAATATTTTTATCCTGATATTTAATTTCTAGTATTTCTTTTCGATAGCGCTTCCCTCCACACTCTGAACATTTTACATACACATCTGAAAGAAATTGCATTTCTATTTTTTCACATCCATCCCCTTCACAAGCGTCGCAACGCCCCCCCGCGACATTAAAAGAAAAAACACTCGGTTGAAAATGACGAATCTTTGACAAAGAGGTTTGTGAAAAAAGATTTCTAATTTCATCAAAAATCTTCATATAGGTTGCAGCATTAGATCGAGGTGTTTTCCCAATGGGGTCTTGATCGATTAAAATAACTTCATCTACATTATTGGCACCTACAATTTCAGAGCAGATTCCTGGCACTCCCACAAATTCACCTTTTAATTTTTTAAGTCCTCGATACAAGACTTCCTCGACTAAAGTACTTTTACCCGAACCTGACACCCCCGTTACACAAACAATGTTGTTAAGAGGAATCACGACATCAATATCTTTTAAATTATTCTGAGAAGCCTTGCGAATATAAATAGATCGATAACGTGAAGATTTTCGACGTACTTTAGGAATAGGAATTTCTAAACTCCCACTCAAATATCTTCCTGTAAGAGAACGAGGATGCCCCGTCAAAGCTTCAACTTTCCCCTCGAAGATGATTTGTCCCCCGGCCTCCCCTGCACCAGGACCCAAATCAATGATATGATCTGAATAGCGAATAATATCTAAATCATGCTCCACCAAAACAATCGTATTTTGATTTTTTTTGAGGCGATGAAGAATTTTGATAAGACGAGCATTGTCTCTAGGGTGAAGACCAATGCTAGGTTCATCTAAGATAAAAAGAGTATTTACAAGATTTGTTCCAATGGCTGTCGTTAAATTGACCCTTTCAACTTCACCCCCCGAAAGAGTTTTAGAAGGTCGATCCAAGGTCAAATAACTTAAGCCCACATCTTTTAAATAGCCCAATCGTGACTTTACTTCTTGCAGAAGAATTTCAGCTACTTTTCGTTCAGATCCAGAAGGAAACGCAATTTTTTCAAAAAAAGCTAAAGCCTCTTCTACATTCATGGCATAAACTTCGCAAACCGTTTTATCTGTTACCTTAACTAAAAGTGTATCTGGTTTAAAACGAGTCCCTTTGCAATCTGAACAAAGCACATAACTGCGATATTTAGAGAGCAAAACACGAATATGCATTTTGTAGGCTTTGGTATTAAGCCATTCAAAAAATCCTCGAATG
Source organism: uncultured bacterium (assembly GCA_964640155.1). Taxonomy (GTDB): domain Bacteria; phylum Auribacterota; class JACPWU01; order JACPWU01; family JACPWU01; genus CAZXEQ01. The sequence goes on from CAZXEQ010000001.1 coordinate 215,199, forward strand.
CCATACCACTCCCCTTCTCCTTGAATAACCCAGGCTTTAGCCCAATCTGGCAATTCCTGAAAAGGGACATTTATTGGAATATTCTTTTCTCGCGCATATTTCAAAAGTTCTTTCTGAGCTTCAAAATAGGATTCTGTCTGCCAAGGACGAATCGCCCCTTTTTCCAAACTTTTATTTTTATCAGGGATAATCAAATCTAAATCCACATCAATCATTCGCCCAAATCCACGGCACGTTGGGCAAGCCCCTAAAGGGTGATTAAATGAAAAAAGATTGGGAGTTAAATCTTGATAATAAATATCGCAATCGGGGCAATGATAATGATGGCTGAATTTTAGAACATGAGAGGATTTACTAGGGTGCTGTTGAAGTTCTACATTCCAAAGAGGGAAAATAGAGAGAACTCCTTTTCCAAATTCATACGCTTGTTCCAGAGAATCCATCAACCTTTGCTTCTCTGATTCTTCAACTTTTACACGGTCTACAAAAATAGTTAAGCTTTGTCCTCGCATTTTTTCGATCAAAGATTCATCCATTTCAAGAACTTGATTCTCCAAAATAATCTTACGAAAACCCATTTTGGAAAAACCGTCTAACAATTCTTTGGCTTCTAGCTTTGAAGAAATACGAAGAGAAAAACCGATCAAAATCATTTGATGGGAAACTCTTTTTAACAAAGCTTCATAAATCGTTTCTGGAGTATCAATCTTAACCTCTCGAAAGCATTGACGGCAATAAAGTCGACCCAATTTCGCATAAATCAATTTCACAAAATCTGTGATCTCTGTCATGGTTCCAACGGTAGATCTCGAACCTCGTACACGATCGGTTTGATCAATAGCGATGGCGGGTAATATCCCTTCAACATGCTCAACAGCGGGTTTATCCATACGATCCAAAAATTGGCGCGCATAAGCAGAAAAGCTCTCTACATAACGACGTTGGCCTTCAGCATAAAGGGTGTCAAAAGCTAAACTGGACTTCCCCGATCCACTTACTCCTGTAATCACAGTAATTTCGCCCAAGGGAATTTTGACATCAATATTCTTCAGATTATGTTGGCGAACCCCTTTTAGTGAAATGAAACCTCGGGGGTCATCATTATGCTGAGATTCGATAGAAGGTAACTTTGCTTTGGAATTTTTCAAAAGCTCTTTTGAAGGGGAATCTAATTTCACTGTTTTCTCCTAAACCAAGTCACAAATTTTATCTATCAAAATGTGCCTTTTTAGAAAGTAGCGGGTCCTGCCACTCGGCAGCCCCACCGTCCTCGCTTTAAAGCTGCGGGCGGCGGGGCTCCCCGCCGAGTGGCACCCGCATCCACAAGGACATACTTTGATAGACGCAACCAAGTCACAAAAAACCATTCTTTATCATATAAAAATATACAAGTTCTTGCCATAATAAAGCGGTGAATAGGAGGCCGTGGATTGGGAATCTTATGCTCTTCTTAAATATTAGTTTTGCAGTTCTGTGTCTTACGATCTTGATTTTTATTTATGCCATTTATTATTTTTATCGCTCCTTAAAGCCGCCTCGTTTTATTACGCCTGTGACGCCTGAACATTATGGCCTGGCTTATGAAAAAATTTCTTTCAAAACAGAAGATAATGTTTTGATTCGCGGTTGGTTCTTACCTAATATTAATTCTGACCGTGCCATAATCATCTGTCATGGATATCCCTTTGATAAAGGGAATTTGCTTCCTTTGGCAAAATTTCTGACGACCGACTTCAGTCTTTTGCTCTTCGACTTTAGGGCCATGGGAGAAAGCGAGGGAAAGATTACAACGGTGGGATACCTTGAGCCTTTGGATTTAAAAGCGGCTTTGAATGAATTAGAAAAAAGAGGATTTAAAAAAATAGGGGTTTTAGGTTATTCCTTGGGAGCCTCCGTTGCTCTTTTAACAGCTTCAGATCCTAGGATTAAAGCCATCATAGCTGACTCCCCCTTCGCTTCTCTCAATCCTTTACTTGACGAAATGTTACAAAATTTAGGACCTTTTCGTTTTCTTTTCAAAAAAATACTTATTTATCTTGGAAGAAATTTTCTAAAAATAAACTTGAATGATATTTCTCCTAAAGAAATCGTTCGACAAGTTCAAACTCCTATTTTTTTAATTCATGGAGATGAGGATAGACAAATCAAATTAGATCATGCCATTCGATTGAAAGAAGCTAACCCCCAATCTCAGCTTTGGATTGTCTCAGGGGCTGATCACGGACAAGCACATGAATTGTATATGGAAGAATATGAAGAGAGGGTGAAAACTTTTTTAAATTCTTTTTTGTAAGGATCTAAAAACTTCAACTTAAGACTCACCTTTTGACAAATAAAATCTATAACTCTTTTCAAGCTGTGCAAATTTCAGAATTTTATCTTTTAAATCATTAGGAATTTTTTCTAATTGAAGAGCTTCTGTGAGTTGATTTAGATTTAAATCTGAAAAATTCATCCACTCACCACTTTCCTTCACAAGCTTTTCTAAATCGGATCGACGAGGATCATCTTTAAGAGGAAATTGATAGCCTTCTTTTATTTTCACACGCAATTTACAATCACTCCCATAAATGATCTCAACCCCTTCTTTATCTGCATATTCAATAAGTGCCTTTTTTAATTTTTCTAACTCTTCATCCAAGGTCTTCACTGTTTTATTCTTTTGCATTGAGAGCTCTGCATAACGATTCACCAAATTAACACCGGGTTCATTCAAATACTCATTAACGGACAGAGCTTCCACCTTTTGCTGATGTTTCATCAAAGGACAAATATCAATAAATTCACACCAAGGGCATATCGCGCCTTGTTTGGGAGGAAATTCTTTAGTTTGCTCAATTTCATGAATTAACTTTCTTGTGTCTTGGCGTAAAGCATCCAGTTCTTCAATACTTCTTTCTGAAACGAGATCTCGATCAAACGCCAAATAATGCCAAATCAGTCTTACTTTTTTGACATCTGGCCAACGCTGCTGAATACCAATTTGATACAAAGCCAATTGTCTATCCTGATCTGCACTTTCTTGAGTCGGAAGAGATTGTCCAGTTTTATAATCATGAATTTCAATAATCCCTTCTGAACCTTGCGAAATCCGATCAATATAACCAATAATGCGATATTCTCCTTTCTCATCCAACTCAACAAAAATTTGTTGTTCAAGACCTATTGTTCTATCTTGCTCAAAGGGATAGAATCTGCGGTAATAATCGCGAATACATTTTTCGCCCAGCACACGATAATTTTCAGATGTATAATCTTTTCTAATAATTTCAACATTCTCAGTCCAGTTTTTGCGCCAAGCATCATTATAAAAAGTCAAAAGGTCCCCCAAACTATCGACTTTGGTTACCTTCAAATCTTTATAAAGTTTCTCAAGTGTTTCATGAACACGTTTGCCCACAAAAGCTTCGATCGTTTCTCGACCTAGTTTGATTTTATCAATGTAGCGGTATTTATACTGGAGAGGACATGTCTCGTAAGTACTTAATTTGGAGTGAGAATAAATGGGCATTATTTCAACTTCTTTTCCTCAAGATGATGTTTGATGTTTTTACCTTGAACAAGATAAATCACATCTTCACCAATATTGGTTGCGTGATCCGCAATTCTCTCAATATGGCGTCCTATCAAAATCAAATCTACAGCCCGTGTGATGGCTGAAGAATTTTCAATCATGTAAGTCAAAAGTTCTCGAAAAATTTGGTCGTTTAAATTGTCAACTTCATCATCACTCTGACAAACCGTCCTTGCCAATTTCGCATCACGATTTACAAAAGCATCTAAACTATTTTTGACCATTTTTTGAGCCAAAGCCGCCATACGTGGAAGATCAATTAAGGGCTTCAGAAGTGGTTGTTTAAAGAGGTCTAGCGCACGTTCTGCAATATTGACAGCTTGATCTCCCATCCGTTCCAGATCATTCACAATTCTCATGACCATCGTAATAAATCTTAAATCCGATCCAGCAGGCTGATGCAAGGCTAGAAGTTTAAGACATGTTTCTTCAATCTCAACTTCCATCATATTAATGGCGTCATCTGAACGAATCACATCTTCTGTCAATACTTGATCACGATCCACCAGTCCTTTAACAGATCGACTGACCGCTTCTTCAACCAATCCCCCCATTTTCAAAAGTTCTTGGCTTAATTGCTTTAACTCTTCATCAAAATGTCGTTCCATATATGATATTCATCTCCCCTTATATGTTTTCATCCAAATCTTCCAGAAATATAGTCATTTGTCCTTTGATCCAACGGATTGGTGAAAATCTTGCTCGTTTCACCAAATTCAACAAGCTCTCCTAACAGCATAAAACCCGCTTCATCAGAAACTCTAGCAGCTTGTTGCATATTATGCGTAACGATCACTATAGTGTAGCGCTCTTTAAGATCAAACATCAACTCCTCAATTTTAGCAGTCGCCACTGGATCCAAAGCAGAGCAAGGTTCATCCATCAATACAACATCCGGCTCAACCGCAAGAACTCTGGCAATGCAAAGACGTTGCTGTTGTTCCCCTGACAAATTTAATGCAGAACGATTCAAACGATCCTTAAGCACATCCCATAATTCCACAGATCGCAAGCAATTCTCTACCACTTCTTCTACATCTCTAACTTTTGTTAATTGATGAATACGCAGACCATAAGCAACATTTTCAAAAATAGAAATAGGGAAAGGATTAGGTCTTTGAAAAACCATTCCAATTCTCTTTCTCAGAGAAAGTAAATCAACATTGGTCCCATAAATATTCTGATCATCAATCAGAACTTCTCCTTCAACACGCACACCATCAATCGTATCATTCATGCGATTAAAAACTCTAAGTAATGTTGATTTTCCGCATCCTGAAGGACCAATCATGGCTGTAATAGATTGTGCACGAATTTCCATATGAACACCTTTAAGCGCATGGAAAGAACCGTAATGTAAATTAAGATTTTTTACAGAAATTTTTGAGTTCATTTTTAAATCATCATTGTTTTTTAAATTTTGGGTCTTATCTTTTTTAACTGGCAACCCGCCAACGGCTAACTGATTAACCGAATCTTCCTGTAATATATTCTCCCGTTCGAACATCTGCAGGATTTGTAAAGATCTTATCTGTTTCATCTACTTCCACCAAATCTCCCATCAAAAAGAACGCGACACGATCCCCCACTCGAGCTGCTTGTTTGGTATTATTTGTTACTAATACCAGGGTATAAAATTTTTTCAACTCTAACATGGCTTCTTCTACTTTTCCTGTAGAAATAGGATCCAGGCCAGAACACGGCTCATCAAAAAGAATAACATCCGGTTCTACAGCCAATGTTCTTGCAATGCAAAGCCGCTGTTGTTGTCCCCCCGATAGCTGAAAAGCAGAATTTTGGAGACGATCTTTTACTTCTTCCCATAAATAAGAAGCTTCCAAACTTTTTTGAACAATCTCCTGCAAGGCTTTTTTAGATTTAATGCCATGCATACGAGGACCATAGGCTACATTGTCAAAAATAGACATGGGCAACGGAATGGGTAAAGCAAAAACCATTCCTATTTTTTTTCTTAAAAAAGCAACATCTATGTCTTGAATATTTTGACCATCCAGCAAAATTTTTCCTTCTGTTCGTATTTTTAAACCTTCGTTTAAACGATTAAGAGATCTTAAAAAAGAGGTTTTCCCACTATTCGAAGGACCGATCACACCTAAAATCTCATTTTTTAAAATATGCAGGTTTAAGTTCTTTAAGGCATGAACATTGCCATAAGAAACATTAAGATCTTCTATTTTAATTTTAATTTTGTTCTCGTTTGTCATAAATTTTAATATTTTTTTAAATTTTTTACTGACGACCGACAACTGACGACTGAAGACTGACAACTGTTTTTAACTACCATTGTTTTCTTTTTCGAAATCGAGTCCGCATAATCACTGCAAAAAGATTAAGTACAAGCACAATAACAACTAGAACCAAGGCAGTTCCATATTGAAGATGGGGCTTAACATTGGGAACTTGTGTTGATAAAACATATAAATGATAAGGAAGAACCATTACCTGATCAAAAATAGAATGGGGTAGTTTTGGTAGATAAAAAGCTGCAACCGTAAAAAGGATTGGAGCTGTTTCTCCTGCCGCACGAGACAGACCTAAAACAGTTCCAGTCATAATACCAGGTAAAGCATTTGGAAGAACCGTATGTCGAATGGTCTGCCAACGTGTAGCACCTAAAGATAAACTTGCCTCTCGAAAAGATTGAGGAACACTGCTTAAAGCCTCTTTTGTAGAAGTGATAATGACAGGAAGCGTCATAATTCCAAGTGTAAGAGCTCCAGCCAAAATGGAAGCCCCAAATTTAAGAAAAATAACAAATAGGCCTAACCCAAAAAGCCCAAAAACAATCGATGGAACACCTGCAAGATTCACAATAGCTACTTCAATCAGACGCTTCAAAGCATTATCCTTGGCATATTCAACCAAAAAAATGGCAGCAAATACACCTAAGGGAACAGCAAAAACCATTGTCACTGAAACCAAATAAAGAGTCCCGACAATGGCTGGAAAAATACCTCCCGCTCGCATTCCCATTCTCGGAACAGCACTTAAGAATTCCCAGCTGATCGCAGGAGCACCTCGCATTATAATTAAGGTAACAATCATTAAAACAGGCACAATGATAATGACGGTGCATAACAATGTAAGAAAATAGGCAATCCATTGAGTATGACGAGGCGAGATCATCCCACCACCTCCTTATTCGCCAGAGACAAACCTCGAAGAGGTTGTTTACTTTGTGAACTCAAGGAGGTGGTGGGAATCATTTTTTTCTCCGATGTAAAAAGAAATCAGCCAATAAATTGACAGCAAAAGTGATGAGGAATAAAACAATTCCTATTGCAAACAAAGCATCATAATGCGAACTACCTTGTACAGCCTCTCCCATTTCAGCAGCAATCGTAGCCGTCATTGTTCTTGCTGGATCAAAAAAGCTTTTAGGAAAAATAGCCGCATTACCTGTAATCATCATAACAGCCATGGTTTCTCCAATCACACGTCCAATCCCCAACATTACTCCAGCAAGAATTCCCGTTGAAGAAGCAGGAAGAATCACACGATAAATAGTTTGCCATCGTGTCGCACCTAAAGCCAATGAACCATCTCTATAACTTTTAGGAACCGTGTTTAAGGCATCTTCAATAATGCTCACAATGGTTGGAATAGCCATAAAAGCAAGCATAATAGACCCTGTCAGAACTGTCAGTCCACTTCGCAAACCAAAAAGCTGTTTTACCAAAGGGACTAAAGTCACTAAACCAATAAATCCTAAAACAACACTTGGAATTGCTGCGAGAAGTTCCACGCCTGCTTTAAGATAGTCCCGCAATCCCTTAGGGACTATTTCACCAATAAAAATGGCACACCCCAGTCCCAAAGGAACAGAAATAAGGACAGCACCTAAAGTCACCCACAAAGATCCCATCAATAAAGGGAAAACACCAAATTTTGGAGGATAAGATATGGGGTACCAAAGATGTCCTAAAAGGAAATCTTTTACAGAAGCTGCCTTAAAAAGCGACATTCCCTCTTTTAATAAAAAAATAAAAATTAAAATAACGAAAATAATCGAGGCAATGCCGCTTAATAAAATCAGTTTTTCAATGACAAGTTCAGATTTTCGAATTTTATTTTTCATCACAATCTTTGCATGATATGTCAAACTTGAATTTAGTTTTTATCCCCTGCTTTTAAAGGAACAAAATCCATTTCCTGTACAATTTTCTGACCTTCTGGGCTCAAAATAAAATCAATCAATGCTTTTACAGTTCCCTCAGACTCTTTAGGTGTATAGAGAAGCAATGATCTTGCGATTGGGTATTCCCCAGAAGAAGCTGTTTCAACAGAGGGCAACACAAAAGGTCCCTCAACTGTCTTAGAAACTCCTAAAGGCTTTTGCCGAGAAGACAAATATCCCAAGCCAAAATAACCAATGGCATCTGGGTTCTGAGCGATCTCTTCAGCAATCGCTTGGGAGGAAGGCAACATCAATACGGAAGGATGAAACTCCTCAGGACCTTTTTCATTTCCGCGACGCACCACATGCTCTAAAAAATAGACATGTGTTCCCGAATTACGTTCTCTAGAAAGAACAACGATAGGCCTATCCTCACCTCCGACTTCCTTCCAATTTTTGGTTTTGCTCGTGAAAATATCTGAGAGTTGATCAATAGAAAGTTGTGAGACTTTATTGTCAGGATGAACTGCCACGCTCAAGGCATCAATGCCTACGGCAAACTCTTTGACATCCCTGCCTTTAGCTTTTGCCTGTTCAAATTCCTCGGGTTTCATTCCTCTAGAACTTTGAGCAATATCACAGGTTCCATTAATTAATGCTGCGATACCTGTTCCCGATCCTCCTCCCGTCACTGCAATAGAAGTTTCTGAATGCTGCCCCATAAAAGCCTCTGCCCATGCTTGTCCAAGATTCACCATGGTGTCCGAGCCTTTAACTTGTATCATTCTTTCATCAGAAAAACTGGAAAAAGTGCATCCCCAAAAAAGAATAAATAAAAATAAGCGTTTCATTACAGTCTCCTTTTTAATCATTTTTTCAAAATCTTAATAAGCCTGTCACAATTAGAATATTGTTGTGTGACAAAATTGTGACTTTTTCGTTAAAGATCCGTAACAATGATAAAAAGTGAAGAAAAATAGAACAGAACTAGAATAAAGTACAAGCTTTTTGCTTAACCAATGAATACTTCAGGAGAGATTAATAGTTTTAAAATGCCTTTCGTCTGCGTCAACTGACTTAAATTACGTGGAATTTCTAAAATACAAAGACCTGCTTTAGCTAAATCAATTTCTAAATCTTCTTTCCCCAATAAAAAAGAAATGAGTCGACTCATGCTCGGTTCATGTCCTACTAGCAAACAGGATTGAACTTTTTTGCATTTACTTTCTTTTTGAAGAGAGAAAAAAAAGTTCAAAAATTCTTCGGGTATTCCGGAAGGAATCAAATCTTCTGAAACAACCATTGCTTCTTTTAACTTATAAGTTTTAGCAACCATCTTTGCAGTATCAAAAGCTCTTGTATAAGGACTCGTAAGGATACAGTCAAAAGAAAAACCTAATCTTTTCATCTTTCGAGCTACTTTTTGAACTTCTTTTTTACCTTTTTTTGTTAAAGGTCTATCTGCATCAGACATCCCCTCATGAGATTCTGGATCTACAGCACGCCCATGTCTTAAGAAATAAAGTTCCATAATTTTACCTTGAAATATAATTTTTTAAGTAGAAAACCTCTCAAAAAGGTCTCAGTCATGTTTTTATAGTCCCCTTTATGGGGATGCAAGGCGCACGCAAGCGACTGCGGAACCCCGATGTAATACAATCGGGACGACAAAGAAGCGCAGCGGGCAACGCAGCAAATGAGCCTTTATTCAGAGGTTTTAAATCAGATAGCTTTCGAAGCCTTTTGAGGTCTCAACTCCTTTGGAAGAGATTTTTTAAACATCTCCTCCTCTTCCACTACTCTTTTGCAAAGAAATTCTTGTACTCTAAATGTCTTATTTTGTTCTGATTTTAAACGTTCATACGAACCATCTGAACAAAGCCGCCATGATTTCACATTATCTTTAAAATATAAATTTAAAATTTCTAAGAGCTCTTTTTTATTTTGGCCTTCTATGGGAAACATAATTTCAAGACGACGATCTAGATTACGTGGCATCCAATCTGCACTAGCGAGATATAATTCGTCTTCACCCCCATTGGCAAAATAATACATACGGCTATGCTCAAGAAACATATCAACAATACTCACCACTTCTATATTTTCACTCAAACCCTTTACCCCTGGTTTAAGACAACAAATTCCTCGAATATTAAGCTTTATTTTCACACCTGCTTGAGAAGCGCGATAAAGTGCTTCTATAATTTTAGAATCCACCAGAGAATTCATCTTTGCCATAATACACCCTGGTTTTTCTTTCGAACTTCTCATGGCTTCACGCATAATCAAACGGATCAAGCGATTGCGCAAGGTATAAGGGGCCACCTCTATTTTAGACCAAACCAGAGGTTGAGAATAACCCGTGATCATATTGAAAAAACCAGAAATATCTCTCGCAAAACTTTCATCACTGGTAAAAAAACCAATATCAGAATAAAGTTTGGCTGTTTTTTCATTATAATTTCCAGTTGAAAGATGAACATAACGCCTAATTCCTTCAGGTTCACGTCTAACCACTAAACATGCTTTGCCATGTGTCTTTAGTCCAGCCACACCATAAAGCACAGTCGCCCCGACTTTTTCAAGTTGGCGTGCCCATTCAATATTTTTTTCTTCATCAAATCTTGCCTTTAATTCGACCAAGACCGTCACTTGTTTTCCATTCTCTGCTGCTTTTTCAAGAGACGAGATAATGCTAGAGTCCTGTCCAGATCGGTAAAGCGTCTGCTTAATTGCAAGGACATCAGGATCTTGAGCAGCTGTTTCTAAGAAACGATTCACACTTGCAAAAGAGTGATAAGGTAAAAGCGTAATGACATTTTTTTCTTTTAATAACTTCCAAATATCATCCACGTCTTGAAAATCAGGGAGTATTCGTGGCTCCCAAGCAGGCCGTTTTAAAGCATCAAATCCTGGCTGAAAAGCCAATTGCGAAATGGCCTTTAAGTCCATCCACGTATTCACTTCATAAAATTTTTGATCTGTAACCTTAAATCTATTTTTTACAAAATCTAAAAGATGTTTCGAGAGTTTAGTTTCTAAACGAACAATGGGTGCTTGACGACGCATTCGAAGAGCCTCTGCCATTACTTTCAAGAAGTCTTCATCCTTCTCTTCATCTAATGTCATTTCAGCCCCTCTTGTGAGGCGAATAACACCCTGATCTACAATCTCATATCCAAGAAAAAGATCTTTTGCAAAAAGAGCTAAAACATCTTCTAAAAGAATAAATCGATATGCATCAGAACTTCGAGGCAAAGCAATCAGACGTGAAAAATTTGAAGGAACTTCAACAAGCGCATATTTCAAACGACCTTGTTTTTGAATATCCGAAAGAGCAAACAAAACATGCAATTTCAAAGAAACAAATGAAGGCAGAGGACTTTCCTCTTGAACTGCAATGGGAGTCAATACAGGCAATAATTCTTTTTCAAAAAATCTTTTGAGATAATCCATCTCCGAATTCTGTAGCATTTGAGGTTCCACACGGACAATACCACTTTTCTCAAGCTCCGGAACAAGCACTTTCATAAAATAATCATCGCGCTTTACAACAAGAAGCCGGGTCTTTTCATCAACGAGAGGAATTGTTTCTGAACCTGATTCATAGAGACTTGCCACACGCACCATGAAAAATTCATCTAGATTAGAACTCACAATACCTAAAAATTTCAACCGTTCTAAAAGTGGATTGGTTTCATCCATGGCTTCGGCTAAAACCCTTGCCTGAAATTCCAACAAAGAAAGCTCTCGATCAAAAAACCGATCTTTCATCACATCAACCATGGCGGATACCTCTGTTTCAATAAGACTATTGCTCATAATTTCTATATCTCAATCTACGAACTACTATCACGCGAAGTACAAATTACTGTTTCTGGGGTGTTCCCTGCTTCAAAACAATCGACATTCCAAAAACATCTGAAAATAAATCACTCTTTTCAAGCAAGGATTGTCTTTCTAAAGATAAATCCCCCACCTCATCTAAAACCCAAAGTTGACAATGATCATTTTGTCTTACAAATGTAAAATCACGAATTTTCTGCTGATGCACACGATCCAAAGCATCAGTAACCCTTAAAATAGCAGCTAGTTTAGAAACAATAGGACGATCTGATTTGGGTAGGGACATATAAGGAACATGTGTTGTTTGTGGTGCAGAACGTCGATGATAGCGTACCACATTCGCAACAATATCTTTGTCCACTTTACGCAATCCAAAAATTTCAGAAGCAGCCACCAAATAGGCGCTGTGTTTATGATGTCCTGTGGCAGAAATATACATCCCAATATCATGCAAAAGAGAAGCTACTTCCAAAAGTAAACGTTCTCGAGAACCCAACCCATGATCCTCTTTAAGACAGTCGAATAATTTCATGCTCAAGCTGGTCACACATAAAGCATGAGCTTCATCATACTTGTATTTTCGACCAAAACTTTTTGCCGAATTAGTAACTTGTCTAGAAAGATCTGTTCTCTTTAAACCCGAAAGTAATTGAGAAATTTCAAGCAAAAGCCCATCTCGAATACTTACCAGAGGGACAATGATATTTTCAGATTTTGTTTCAGCCAAAAAATCTGCATAAATCAAAAGAGAAGGGTAAAACATTTCTGCTTCTTCATACGTCATTTGAAATTTTCCGACCATTTCTTCAGGAGATAATTTTGACAAAGCCTTAATAAATTCCAAAAAATCTTTTTGCTTTAAAACAACAAAGCGCTCTTCAATTTTTTCAACGAGTTGGCGACAAACCAAGCGCATGTCACCTCCCATCGCAACAAAAGTATCCACATCGCCCAAGCTATATTCCCGACTGGCTTCCTCCGCTACCGTATGAACACTGCGCTTTAAAAGCCTCTGCATCACATTGGAATCCACTCTTCCCATGCCCACCTGTTCGGGCAAGCGTAAAGAACCAATAGGAAGAGCACGCGTTAATTTCACCTCTCCTTTAGTCATTAAAATAATTTCGGTGTGCCCTGTTCCTACTTCAATAATTAAAACGTTCTTCTTCTCAAGATCAATTTTATCCTTCAACACATCTTCAACAACCATCAACTCTAAACGATTCTCTTCTGCATCTTCTAATATTTCAACATCGATACCTGCTCTGACAAAAACTTGATCCACAAAATTATCTCGATTAGCAGCTTCACGAACAGCACTGGTTGCAATGGCATTAAACCGACGAACCCCATAACTTTCCATCATGACTTTATAATTTTTTAAAATATCTATACCTTCGCGAATTGCATCATTGCTGAGTCTGCCTGTTTTAAAAACATCTTTTCCAAAACGAACAGGCTTTTGCAAATTTTCCAAATGGCGCACAGGTGCTTTAGGGCCCACCTCTGCAATAACCATGCGAATAGCGCTGGAGCCAATGTCTATGACCGCTACGACTTCTTTTGAAATTGTTTGTTCAACCATCTTGCCCTTGTCACAACCCAATATTTACATTTTTTGAAAGATCAAATGTGCTGCACCAAAAATAATCGCATTATCACCTAACTGCGCAGGAACAACTTTTACAGCCTTTAAAAGTTCGCCCATGGTATGTTCTGCCATTGCAGCTTTAGCTTCTCTTAGAATTAATTCCGGCATGGCCTCGACGACTCCTCCCCCTAAAACAATTAAATCGGGATTGAGCAAATTCACAATATTAGCCATGGTTATTCCAACTAATTGGGCTTTGGATCGAATGAGTCTTTCAATTGAACGATCTCCTGCTTTAATCGCTTTAGCAAACGAACCACTTCTCATTTCAGAAAAAGAACCTTGAGTTTCTTTCAAAAGAGCTGGAGCTTGCTGCTTTGCAATAAGCGCAGAAGCATCGGCTGCAATTGCAAGTCGTCCCGCCATGGCTTCCAAACATCCTCTTAAACCACAGCCACACCAAGGTCCCATGGGATCCATTAAAACATGTCCGACTTCTCCTGCAGCCCCAATAGCCCCTCGATAAAGTTTGCCATTAAAAATAAAAGCTCCCCCAATGCCCGTCCCCATAAAAATTCCGGCCACATTAGAATGGCCAACAGCAGCACCTAGGCAATATTCGCCATAAAGACCGGTGTTGACATCATTTTCTACAACCACTTTTACATGAAGTTTTTTGCGAAGTTTTTCGGCTAGAGAAATCCCTTTTAAAAAAGGAATATTGGGAGATGAGAGAATCACACCATGATCATTGATTAAACCTGGACATCCAATACCAATTCCCTCAATTTCTTTTAAACTGACTTCAGACTCACTTAGAACTTCTTCAATACCTTCAACCAATCGTTCAAAGAAATACTTTTCACCTTCTTCTACTTTGGTACGAAATTTTATTTTGTTTATTAAATGCTCGCCTTTCATCAAGGCAATCAGCATTTTAGTTCCACCCAAATCGATTCCTAAAGCATATTTCTTTTTAGAAGTAGCCATTTTCTCCCCTCAAATGAACGTAAAATTCTATCATGAGAAATGTTTAATGGAATGAAATTATTAGAGAGAAGAATTAATAAATCTTAAGATTAATTGAGAAAAGAAAAAACTACGCCGCCCTGTCAAAAATAGGCGTAGGAGCAGGTAAAACGTGAGTCACAGGAGGAAGATCTGCAGGTTTCATTCGGTCTTTGCGAGAACGAGGTTGCGCAGTTCTAACAGGAGTGATTTTATCAACATCTGATCCCCCTTTGAAGGCCCTCGCTTCTACCCCAATAATAGCACCATTGGGTCCAATCCAGGTATCATATCCGCCACGTGGAGCAGATGGTTGGGCTCCAGAAAACCATCCACAGGCTCTCGCAAAAATTCTCCAACGCTCTGAAGGCATCACGTCTACCCCAACCATAGGACTGAACTCTCCATCTGTAAATTGATAATAACCACTGGTTGAAATCCTCAGCCAAGAAGCTGCATTCAAAGCCGCTTCCCAACGCAAAATCCCTGTTTCGCTGTACGGCAAATAACTGCTCCAATATCTTCCCCCGGATATAGCAGCATTGAAACGAGGGCTTTCAAATCGAAGTTGTCCTAATTGAGCATGCGCCAGTGGATTTGCAAATTCAGTTTCTGCAAGTGCAAAAATCCCAAGTCGAGTTTGCCCTATCGGAATCCAAAAACCTGCTGCTGCATTCAGAGTCAAATAAGAATAAAGATTATACCATCTCCTCACGAGAGGATACTCTCTTCCATCCGGATCCAAACGATCAGAACGTGTATATTCAAACGGATCTACATAAGGATCATAAACCAATCTACCTTCTCCAGAAATACTCCACTGAAAAGGGCCCCAAATATTTTGAAGACCATATCCTAAATTTCCAATGACACCGAAATTTTGTCGAGGTGTCAGCATGCCACTTGCACTTGGAGTCAAATAAGCACTCCATGAGCCATCTCGTGTGAGTGAAAATGGGATATGAGTTGAAAAGCTTAATAAGCCCCATCGCCGCAAAAATACGCTTACTCTAGAATCTGGATTAGAAGGATTTGGATTGGATGTAAAAAGCCGTCCTTCAGAAGAAAGACTGAGCATAAAAGGTCGCCCGCCCAAATACACAAAACCTGTAGCACTTGCATTTCTAAACCAAAAACCTGGATCTGTTGTCCATGCATAATTGCCAAGTGAAGTATCTCTACGATCTTGTGGAGTACCTGCAAAATGGCCACTGGCATTCAAAGCCAAACGCCCTCGAGCAAGGGATTGCATATTAATAGCATCACTCAAACTTTCTTCTTCTTGGCCATTTACAATCTGCACAGTTCCAACTCTCATCCAAATGTCTTGAAAACTTCTATCTAAAGAAACCCTTCCACCTCTTTCAGATTCATAAAAGATAGCATTCGCTGTATTAAAATTTGCATCGCGACTTGTATAAATACGATATTTGAGAGCTCCTGCAGGCAAAGGTCTTAAGTTTAAAATATATTCCGTTCCATTTATCCAAAGAGAGGTCACAACAGAAGTTGAAGTAGGAATAAGTGTCGGAGTCGCAGTTGTTCTATCAGATTGAGTCCGAGCAGACGCAACTGTAGGTTCTGGAATAGGTAATTCTGCTGGCGTACTTAAAATCTCTCCTCCACTCTCTCCTCGTCCCGCAATCACTCTAACACGACGAACAACACGTGGATTGATTTCAAAAGATAAAGCTTCAGCAGCATTGACCCTGCCTAATACAGTCCATCCACCATTCGTAGCACTTGAATCATCGTTAGAATTTGAATTTCCGCTCACTTCATAAAAGAGGGCATCTCTCACCGAAGTCCATGTGATACGACGTGTTTGAGCATTAAAATCAAGTCCTGTAGGAGATTGCGGGGCTGGGGGTACATTAAACGTCACGGGCAAACGAGAAGGCCTGGACCATCGTCCTATTCGACGTCCTTCTAAATTAAATAATCCCCTTCTTAGAAAATGATGATAGCGACTATTCGAAAGCCAGACTTGATAAGTCTCTGCTGACAATTGATATCGCGCAGTGTGATCACTAGGAAAATTTTCTGTAGGACTTGTCTCTATTACCAAAACTTGATTTGGATTCGTATTAGGAAGAATATGATACAATGCGTATCCTTGAGCCACACATATCACTGGAGCACCCCTCAAACGCTCTACTACAAAAAGGTCGTTTACAATTTTGTCTCCATTGTTATCAAGTTCAAAACTTCCATCTACTTCCCTTGAGTAACACACATCCGGGAATTGAGGTGTTTGAGCATCTCTAACAGCATCTCTATTAATGACTGATGCAGCAGGAGCAACAGCAGGCGAAACTGCTGGAACATCTCCCCCGCGTGCCTCCTCTTCAGTAAAACTCATGCTGCCGTCGGTGGAGCCAGATGAAAGTGCTGGTTGAGCAACAACAGATTGGGGTGGCACCACCACACTAGGTTGTATGGGAGCAGGTGCAACACTTGCATCAGTGACTTGTGCTACAGCACCTGAATCCGATGTTACTACAGCAGGAATTGATGCGCTTGCATCCGCCACTGTCAATGTGGTCCCCGCGTCAGGCGTAGCCACTATTGCCGCAACACCTGCGTCTAAAGCAGGTGGAACTAGTGAACTCGATGCACCAGTGCTAGGAAGACGCCGAATACTTCCTCTAGATATATCGATTAAATTAAAACTACTCTGAATGCGACTATCGGCATCTCCACGAACAGCGAAAATACGTATGAAATTCACATTGTTCTGCTCTACTACAAAACGAATAGAAGTTTGCCCTTGCACTGGAAACTCTGTTGTCAGAATATTCCATGAGCGACTCCCTGTCGTCGCATATTCAACCACATAGCGAAGGCCTGGAACAACATCCCACTCTAATGTACGTGTCGCAGCATCATAACCCAAATTTTCAGGTCGAGGAGGAGCTTGTATCGTTATATCTAATTCAAAAGCAGGCCCTCTCACTCTACTTTCAACCGGCCCATTTCCATTATAAGGCAATACTTGAACCCTATGTGCTCCGACTCTCAAGGAGCTTATAGTATAAGTTGTATGAGGTGCAGATACCTCACCTACAAGTACCCACTGTTCATTTTGTGATGTGACAGGATTACGAGTAAGATCAAAGCGTCTGATCTCATATCCAGTCACACCGTCCACCGCAGGCCAAGACAAAGTGTAGGTTGAATCATTAAACGTAGGAGACGAAGCTAATGCCGCAGGAGCTTCGGGAACATTGAATTCTGCCGGCAAAGCATATGAATTTGTCCAATTTCCAATTGGAGTGATTTCGCCTTCCGTTAAAACTCTCTGACCAAAACGATATTGTAAGTATCGATGTCCACGACTCCGTATCAACCATTGACCTTCTCCCCCTCGCGTAAAAACATATTGTTGGGGACGATCATTGGGGGGAAAATCGATAGGGTTACTATGCGGGCTTGTTTGAACAAGGAGAACAAGCTCTGCACCTTCGGCGGTGCGCTGACGATTCCATTCAGCTTCAGGAAGAGAAGGCCTTAAAAGATAGCCTTGCGTAATAGGCATCTGGTCTTGATTCAAAGGACGAACTGCATGTCTGTGCGCTGGTTGTGCCATCGCTCCTGTCGCAGCTAATCCCAAAACCATTGCTGTTGCAAAAGCAAAAGCCCTTGCCTGGAAGCTTGCTCCTCTCATGATGTCTGATTTATATTCACTGATGGTTCTAAAGAAGCGTGAAATGAGCGGCGGATTTTCTGAAAAAGCCTGTTCTTTTAATTTCAAAAATTCTGTTTCTTCCAATAAACTCTGATCGAAAGAATTTAAATTCCCTTGAGTCGCTGACCTTTCATCAATCACAAAACCATAAATATTTCCTAAAATTGTCATCTGGACAAAGAGTTGAGAACCAATTTTTTCAACATTTAAATCTTCATAAACCAGACCACGTTCACTCGCTATATTTTCAAACCAATTTTCTATTCTTTGAACTTTTGAAATTTTCCCAAACCATATTTTTAAAGCGGTTAAAATCTTCAGAAAAAATAAATCTACTTTCTCTCTCGAATTTAAATCCCTCGCTTTTTCTACGCAAAGTCTCTGAGCTCCTGAGCTAAGTCCCCGAGTTTGAGCAGCATCTTCCACGAGGTCAACTGCCTGATAACGGCCCATCACTGAAAGCATTCCAGGTGAGGTTTTGAAAAGATTGATTGGATTTGAAAGAGCATTCAATTCATTTTCCATCACATGTTCTAAAGGACTTTTCTCGCCCTTCATCATGGCCAAATAAGGGGTTTCCATATTGATATGTTCAACTCTAGGCTGAACAATCACATACGAAATACCTTTTGCTTTAAGTTGTCTTGCAATACCTTGGGTGTGAAAACCTCCCGTTATTAAAACAGTGACTTGTGAACCATGTTTTAAAGCATTTTCTATTAAAGCCCCATCTCTTTTTAATGCGATTGTATAAAATTTTTGCACATTGTCTTGAGAAGGAACAAGAAATGGCTGATCTAAAAAATCCGGCATTTTTAAACCATTTTTCATAAAAATATTTTTTAGAGATGCGCCTAGGAACAAAAAAGAAAATTTATTTTTGGAATGTTTTAAAGAAAGAAATTCCTTTCGATTTAATTCTAAATGATAAAAAGATTTCAAAAATTTTAGAATCTCTCTATCTCTTAAAATTTCTTGTTCATCCTCTGTATGAGCAAGCGCTTGACTTAAGTCTTTAGAGACCTCTTCAAATTCCCCAGTCAAGGCATCCTGATTTATTTTCTGCAAGATAACGCATTGTTTTAGATAAGTCTGAAAATTGGGAAAAGAATTTAAGCCTATTTTCTTTTCTCTCATCGTGTTAGATAAATCTAAAAAATAATCAGCAGTTGAGAGCTTACCTAATTTGAAGGAAAGAGCTTTGGTAATGAATTGCTTTTTCTCTTCAGAGGAAGAAATTTGAAGAAGCTCATTTTGAGCTTTTGTGATTTCATTTTGTAAAAGTTTTTCATCTATTTTTTCCTGCCCAGAAAAAGCTTTTAAAAGATATTGAATATTTTTAAAATTTCGAAGAGAAACAGAAGTTTTTTTAGAAAAATGCTCGAGCTGATCTAAATAGGACTGAAGAGAAATAGACCCGAGATCATAATTTTTTTGTACTTTTAAGAAAGCTCTTAAAGATGAGTTTAAAATCTTTGTTTCAAGAAGGAAAAGTGCTTCTTCAAATTTCTTCAAAACTAAATCTATTTGTTCTCTATCTTTTAAAACTTCCTGAAACCAACTTAAATCTTCAAAATAAAGCTCAATATCATCAGCGCCTATAACTTCTGTTGAACCCCCATCCGTCAAAGCAAAATATTCAGCTCCTGAAATTCTTCCTGTTCTTAAATAGAAAAGGGCCAAATCTTTTTTTATTTCATGATCTGGAAAATCTTTAAAGAAAGAAAAATCAAGAGGACCACTAGCACCTTCCATGTAAACGCTTTTAAGTTGTTCTTTAAAATCTCGGGCAAAATCACCTAAAAGATGGGCAATACTAAGTTGAACCTCAAAATGACAATGTATATCTTGAAGAAGAATGACATTGAAGGTAGATTTACCCTCAAATTTGGAAACAATTTGTCCGTATTTAGATGAAACTTGAAGTTTTGAGAAAAAAGAGTTTTCCTTGAGATTTTCTCGAGAAGTTTCCGCTCCTCCCATCTGAAAGGAGCTTAGAATTAGGCAAAGAGCTAAGAAACAAGACAGGGTTCGATTTTTTATTTTCATAATTTATTGATTTAGAATGGATTACGAATATAAATACATATTCTCTTCTTTCTTCACCACAACATACCACATAAAAACCAAAAATCAAGGTCTCCCCCTTCGATTTCTTGCTTTTATTATACAATAAAAGAGGTTTTAAGCAATAAGTGTACCAAGGAGATAAAATAAGGGAAAAACAGCCAAGAAATGAATCAAAAAGTGATTAATTTTTAGCTCGATGAGGTAAAAATGACAATTATTCTAATTTTTCAGGATGATGCTTAACCATTTTGCCTTGAACCATATAAATGACATCCTCGGCAATGTTAGTCGCATGATCGCAAATACGTTCTAAATGTCTGGCGATGAGAAGAAGCGGCACCGCTCGTGGTGCCGTGCTGATATCCTTACTTAGAAAATCATTCATGAGTTCATCCTGAACCAAATTTCTTAAGCGATCGGCTTCTGGATCAGAAAAAATGACTTTTTTCGCCAATTCAACATCCCTTTTGACAAAAGCCTCTATGGCCTCAGTCACCATTCTCCCTGCAATGACTGCCAGCTTTGGAATATCGATCAAAGGTTTGAGCAAAGGAAGTCCTATCAGTTGCAATACCCTTTGAGCAATATCGACCGCTAAGTCTGCAATTCTCTCCAATTCTCCATCCAATTTCATGGCGGTCGTAATAAATCTTAAATCCAACGCAACAGGTTGATGCAAAGCCAAAAGATCCAGACAACGTGTTTCTATTTTCAACTCTTGTTCATCGATAAATTCGTCTCCTTCAATCACTTTTAAAGCCATAGGACGATCTATTTTTTCAAGAGCTTGAATCGACTGAACAATCGCTTTTTGAGCATATTCTGCCATAGCCACAATATCTTTTTCTAAATCCTTTAATTCATCATCAAAATGGCGTTGCATAATTTTAGTCTCCAGTCGCCAGTCACCGGTCACCAGTCATGGCGCATCCGTTGAGGCTATTAAATCATTTTATTTGATCATTACTTACTATACTCACCAAAGTTCTTTTACAGATTTGGATTTTCAAAAGTTGTTTCTACGAAAATTTACTATTCTCATTCATTATGACTGAAGACTGCCGACCGAAGACTGGTGACTATACTTATCCAAATCTTCCCGTTATATAGTCTTCCGTCTGTTGGTTTTTTGGATTCGTAAAAATATCCTGAGTCTTTCCAAATTCCAGTAACTCACCCAACAAAAAGAAGCCTGTCGATTCCGAAACACGAGCAGCTTGTTGCATGTTGTGGGTTACAACTACAATCGTGTAATCTTTTTTAAGTTCTAACATCAACTCTTCTATTTTCGCTGTAGAAATAGGGTCTAAAGCCGAACAAGGTTCATCAAACAAAACCACTTCGGGTCGAACGGCCAAAGTCCTGGCAATACACAGACGCTGTTGCTGGCCTCCAGAAAGAGATAAAGCAGAATCCTTCAAACGATTTTTAACTTCATCCCATATGGCAGCTTTTTTTAAACTTTCTTCTACAATATCTTCCAATTCACTTTTGGAGTAAAACCCTCTGATTTTTAAACCAAATGTAATATTTTCGAAAATACTTTTTGGAAAGGGATTAGGTTTTTGAAATACCATTCCAATTTTATTTCGAATATCAATCACATCTAGATCTTTTGAATACAAGTTCATACTTTCGTAAAAAACATTCCCATCGAGTCGAAAACCTTTCACCAAATCATTCATTCGATTCAAACAGCGAATGAAGGTGCTTTTCCCACAACCCGAAGGACCAATCAAGGCGGTCACCGACTTAGGAGCAATATCAATCGTAATGTTTTTTAAAGCCTGTTTAGGACCATAATAAGCATTCAACGAACTAATTTTAAAAGCCTTGTTTTCCATCACTTTACCACCTCACCTTTTTTTGATAATGATGTCTTAACCAAATTGCCAAACCGTTTAATATGAATGTCAAAGTTAAAAGGACTAGAATTCCAGCAGCAGCATCTTGAAAAAAACCTTTTTGAGGCCTTGACACCCAATTAAAAATTTGAATAGGTAAAACTGTGAAAGGATCAAATAAACCTTTAAGCTGAATAAAAGGGAATTCTGAAGTAATAGGACTGGCTGGCAAAAAAGCAATGTAGGTTAAAGCCCCTATCATAATCAAAGGGGCCGTTTCACCGACAGCTCTAGACATCGCTAAAATGGTTCCTGTCATTATTCCAGGAATTGCAGCGGGTAAAACTTGTCGACGCACCGTCTGCCATCTTGTCGCTCCCAAAGCATAAGCTGCCTCACGAATTGAAAAAGGGACGGCCCTTAACGCCTCACGCGTTGATAAAATAATCATAGGTAAAATGAGAAGAGCCAAAGTAGCAGCTCCAGCTAACACCCCTCTTCCCCAATCAAAGGCACGAACAAAAAGGCCTAACCCCAAAAGCCCATAAATAATGGATGGAACACCTGCCAAATTATTAATATTGATTTCAATAAATTGAGTGAATTTATTTTTACGTGCATACTCCTCCAAATAAATCCCAGCCATCACACCTAAAGGAAAAGCAATCATTGCAGTAAAAATCATGACCCACAGAGTCCCTACCCAAGCAGATAGAATCCCAGCAGCTTCAGGTCGCCTAGAAGGAAAACTTGTAAAAAAAGACAAATTGATACGCCCAGCACCATCTTGTATGGTACTCAACAATAAAACGCATAAAACACCTAGGCCAAAAAGAGTGGCCATAAAGCCTAACACCATAAATAAACGGTCAAACCAGCGTCTTAGATTTTTTTTGCGAACATTTGTTTTTTCAATCATAAACTTGCCTGAATTTTTTCCTTAACCAGAAGCTGACAATATTTAATATAAATGTCACAACAAAAAGGCTCATACCAGCGGCAAAAATGGTTTTGTATTCAATTGTTCCAGCAGGCGTGTCCCCTAAACTTACTTGCACAATATAAGCCGTCACCGTTTCAATAGGAACCAAAGGATTGAGCGTTAAACGAGATTGCTGTCCAGCAGCAACAGCAACCACCATGGTTTCACCAATCGCACGCGAAATTCCTAGGACTAATGAAGCGGCAATCCCAGAAAAAGCTGCAGGAACTACTACACGGACCGCCACTTGTAATCGTGTTGCTCCTAAAGCATAAGCTCCCTCTCGAAGGCTCATCGGAACTGCATGCATGGCATCTTCACTTAAAGAAGTAATAATGGGAATAATCATAATCCCCATCACGATGCCTGGACCTAAAGCGTTAAAACCAGCCAAATCCGGAATAAATTTTTGTAAAAATGGAGTCACAAAAAGCAAAGCAAAATAACCATACACAACAGTTGGAACAGCTGCCAAAATTTCTAAAGAGGGTTTTACAAATGCTTTCGTTTTTGCTGATGCATACTCACTTAAATAGATTGAGCTAATAAGACCTATAGGCAAAGCAACCATCATCGCAATGGCACTGGTTAAAAAAGTCCCTGCAAAAAGAGGAAGAATTCCAAAATGTTTTTCAGCAAATAAAGGAGTCCATTGTCGATCGGTAAGAAAATCAAAAATAGGAACTTGCTTAAAAAATTCCCATGTTTCAAAAAGTAAAACCCCAACAATTCCAGCCGTAATAAAAACGGAGAAGAGGGCGCTTGAAAAAAGCGCCCCCTCCACAGCTTTTTCTTTAAATCTTAAAACGAATCGACGCAAATTATTGTTCTTTCTTCAAAAGATCTTCAATTTTTACGCCTGTTTGAACCCCTTGAAAAACGGAGCCTGTTTTGCGATCTTGAAATCTCTTCAGAGCCAGTGCATAAGCTTCATCGGGAAGAGCAATATATCCGACTTCTTTGGAAAGACGAGCTCCATGGGTCAGATAAAACTCAACAAATTCCTTCACCTCTGCCTTATCGGCTGAAGCTTTATTGACATAGATAAAAAGAGGTCTGGCCAAAGGTTGATAAACTCCACTTAAGACATTGTCATAAGTAGGTGTTTGAGGACCTTTACCATTTGCATCATTTTCATCATCCACAGGAACCAATTTTAAACGATCTGCGTTTTGTGTGTAATAAGCCACACCAAAAAAGCCCAAGGCATATTGATCTGAAATAATCCCTTGAACCAAAATATTATCATCTTCACTGGCAGTAAAATCTCCACGGCTGGCTTTCTTTTGTTTCACAATAGCTTCTGTGAAATATTCATAGGTTCCAGAATCAACACCTGCACCAAAGAGGTGAATTTCTTTATCAGGCCACTCTGGACGAATCTGATTCCAACGCATGATTTTTCCTTGAGCAGCAGGTTCCCAAAGTTTTTTGAGTTCATTGACCGTCATTTGATCAACCCATGTGTTCTTAGCATTGACCACAATTGCTAATCCATCATAAGCAATTGGAATTTCAATAAATTCAACCCCCTTCTCTTTTGCTACTTCAAGTTCTTTTGTTTCAATAGGTCGAGAAGCATCGCTGATATCTATTTCTCCCACGCAAAACCTCTTAAATCCTCCTCCTGTACCAGAAATACCTACCGTAACTTTTGTTTCATCTGTTGCTGTTTTTTGGAACTCTTCTGCAACCGCTTCTGTAATAGGATAAACAGTGGAAGAACCATCGACTTGAATCACTTTCTGAGCATAACTCATCTGTACCATCATGAGTGCTGCTGTTAAAAACAGAATCAACTTTTTCATCTTTTATCTCCTTATTTTTAATATTTCTTTCTTCCTGGGATCTTAGGCCCCCTCTCCCGATATACATCAGGAGAGGGATGAGGGGTTCTGGCAGTAGCCTAAGCTCTTCTTATTCAAAAACCTCAATCCTCTTTCTTTATCGAGGCTTGTAACTACATCGTCATTGAAAATATTCTTCGAACTTCTTTTCTGAAGAAATCTCTTCCACGTTTAAACCTACATTCAAATTGTCTAACATTTGAACTCGATGAGAACGCAATTGACTCATCACGAAATTTCTCATCATTAAACCGGTCATTCTCCTCACAACAAAACTCCTTTACGATTGAACTAATCTTTTAAAATTGACTTACGAACCCCTCTTAAAACAAACTCAACAGACTTTAAACTTTCATCCGCATGAATTTGATTTACAACCCCTTCTGTTTCTTCAATTTCTTTCAACACATCTTGGAGAACAACAATCTGAGAACGTAAATAGGCCGCAATTTCATCTCTTCTTGCATAAGAAATAGCAAATCTCATTTTTTTAATCCTCCTTTTACTCCCAGCATTAACTTACGAAAGATTCAAGCGATACCCTAATCCTTTGACAGTTCTAATAATCAAGGGATGCTTGGGATCCTTTTCTATCTTTTCTCTTAAATGTCGAATGTGAACAGCAATGTTTCCATACTCCACAAGATTATCTTCAGTCCAAACCGTATCAAGCAACTGATCATGTGTAATCAATTCTCCTGGCTTTTGAACCAGTATTTTTAGAATTTGTTTCTCTTTTTGGGTCAAAGCAACATTTCTATTGTTTTTACGAACGTGAAAATCTAAATTTTCAAAATCTATTTCTAAATCACCTATCGAATATTTTTTAATCGGTTCTGCTTTTGTTTCACCCCTTGCCAAAATACGTTTTGCTCGAGCAACCAATTCTCTGGGACTAAAAGGTTTTGTCACATAATCATCGGCGCCTGCGTCAAAACCTTTGATTTTATCTTCTGTCTCAGACATAGCTGAAAGAATGATGATTGGAATGGCTTTTGTTGATTCAGTTTCTTTTAAAATTTTACAAACTTCCCATCCATTCATTTCAGGCAACATCAAATCCAAAATGACAAGATTGGGCTTATCTTGTCGGCATAAGTTAAGAGCCGAATGTCCATCCAAAGCTTGAATGACCTCAAAACCCGCCATTTTCATATGAAGGGATACCAAACCCAATAAATCCTTTTCATCATCTACAATCAAAACTTTCCTTGTCATAATCACTCACCACTCTCAAAAACCTTTTCTCAGTTTCTCCTTAGAACATACCCTGAGCATATGGAGAAATCTTTAAATCCAAGTGAATTTTTTGTGACGAATGAAGAGGGTGGTTAGTAGCTATCTTGTGCTAGAGAAGCATGCACCTTTGGCAAGTATTTCGTATAAAAACGAAGTGTACTCCACTAAATGAAGAGATAATTTTTTTAACGGCGTATTTTTGAACATGATCTCTGACTCCATGCTCAATGTATCGCATAGAAGTAGAGGAATCATTAATCAGGTGTGAACTTTAGGAAAAGAAAAAGTTAAGAGAAATTAATCCTGTGTGCAAAAAGCGTAGTTTGCTCAAAAAGGTCCCAGATGCAAGGCACACGCAAGCGACTGCGGAGGCGTACGTTTATTGGTACGCCGCACAAAGAAGCGTAGCGTGGAACGCAGCAGATGGGCCTTTTTCAGCAAACTTTTGGAAGTGTAAAATGGAATGTAGACCCCTTGCCCAACTCCGAATCCACCCAAACTCTACCATTGTGAGCTTGAACAATATGCTTCACAATCGAAAGGCCTAAACCCGTCCCCCCCATTTCTCGAGAACGAGCTTTATCCACTCTATAAAATCTTTCAAATACCCTTAAAAGATCTTTTTCAGGGATGCCAATGCCAGAATCTATAATATCAAGTTGTATGTAATGGCTCCCGACTTTAGCATCGACAATAATTTGTCCTGCCTCAGGAGTATATTTAACCGCATTGTCTAATAAATTCAAAACCACTTGTGAAATGCGTGCTTCATCAGCCAATGCTTTTGGGAGCACTGAACTCAACTTTGAAGAAAGAGATAAACGTTTATTTTTAATTTGAGGATTTAAAATAGAGATAGCTTTTTGGACAACACTTGATAAATCCAAAGGCAATA
Organism: uncultured bacterium; assembly: GCA_964640155.1. GTDB lineage: Bacteria > Auribacterota > JACPWU01 > JACPWU01 > JACPWU01 > CAZXEQ01. Next base: position 241,921 of record CAZXEQ010000001.1, read on the forward strand.
AAACCATTTTCATCTTTCCAGATTCAATACGAGCTAAATCTAGAAGATCATCAATAAGTTCTGACAATCGTTCGCTATCTTGGTGAATAATTTCTATAAATTTTTTAACATGTTCTTCATCAGCAATAGCGCCATCCAGTAATGTCTCTGCATATCCACGAATACTTGCGACAGGGGTACGAAGTTCATGAGAAACATTAGCCACAAAGTCTTGTCGAATACTTTCCAAATGACGAAGTTCGGTAATATCATGGAAAACCAGCGTCACGCCTTCAACTTGATGTTCTTTCAAAAGAGGGACTGCATTTACCTTCAAAAATTTTTCCTCAGGCAAAGTCAAAACAATTTCTTCTGTAATCAAGCCCTTAGAACCTTCTAAAATCTTATCTACCATTTCCTGAATTGCTTTATTTCGAATGACTTCAATGGGTCTTTTGCCTTCAAGAGAGCCATCTAACAAAAATATTTTTCTAAGAGATGGATTCATAAAAATAATTTCGCCCAAACAATTGGTCAATAAAATCCCCTCGAACATACTCGATAAGACGGTATCAAACTGTGCTTGGCTGGCGGTATCTTTTTGAATACGACTTTTAAGATGTCGTTCAGTATTACGTAAAGAGAAGTTTAATTTTTGAAGACGACGACGAAGACGAAAAACTTCAAAGACAAAAACACAAATAATACATACAAGAACAATATAAAGATTCATGAATAATAACCCGTACAAAACCCCATCGACGCAGTTTGATCAAAAAGCCTGAGATGCGAGGCACATACAAGTGACTGCGGAGGCGGATGTTTTCTTATCCGCCGCACAAAGGAACGCAGTATGCAACAAAGCAGATTAGGCTTTTTCATCGAACTGCTATTCTTTCTCTTTAAACCGATACCCCATCCCCCTCACTGTCTCAATCCAATCCCCTGCCTTCCCCAACTTCTCTCGCAAACGCTTAACATGAGTATCAATTGTGCGTGTATCAATTTCTACATCAATTTCCCAAACGTCTGAAAGCAATCGTTCCCGTGTTTGCACACGCCCCTGACGTTCCATCAAGGTTAAAAGAAGTTTAAATTCTAATGGAGTTAAAACAATTTCTTTTTTAGCAACCAACACTTGATGTTTAGGTAAATTTACTTCTATATCTTTTATTTTTAAAATCTCTTGTTTTCGTTCTTGTGTCCCACGCCTTAAAATAGCCTTAGCACGAAGAATCAATTCGCGAGGACTAAAAGGTTTGACCACATAATCATCAGCTCCTAATTCGAGACCCACAACCCGATCTACTTCTTCCCCTTTTGCCGTGAGCATCAAAATCGGAATTTTTTTAAGTTTTTCATCTTGTTTCAAAACTCGACAAACTTCCAGGCCATCCATTTGAGGAAGCATCACATCTAAAATCACCAAATCAACAGAACTTTCCTTGGCTTTCTGAAGACCTTTCTCCCCTGACGAAGCTAAAAAACACTCAAAACCTGCTTTTTCAAAGTTATATTGAATGAGCTCGGCTATATGGGCATCATCTTCAACAATCAAAACTCTAACTTTTGCCATTTTAGGCTCCTGAAAATCATCCAATCACATTTGACTTAATAAACTTTTTCTTTTGGCTTCATATTCGTCCTGTTTAATAAGCCCCTCTTTATGCAGCTGCTCCAATTGTTTCATTTTTTCTAAAATATTTGAAGAGCCTTTAGGTTTCACTAAATCTTCACCCACTCCCGAAAGAGAACGCTTTGCATCCATCATCGTTTGTTTAAAAACAATAGGACTTTTCAAAAAATGCATGGTATTGAGCCCCACTTCACTGGCTGTCATCACAGTAATATGTCCATATCCAAGCATTCGACCAAAAATGGACTGAACCAATAAAACATCATTAATTTTTTCTAAAGAAGAATCTACTGCTGTTTTACTAAAAACACCCCTCACATGCATGGCTCTACGTGAAGTCACAATATATTGAGAAGTAAACCATCTCAGAATAGAAAAAATAAAATTCAAAACCATTTTCAACACATATAACCCTCCAATTGCAGGCAGAACCCATTCAGGCAAGCGATCTAAAAGAGGAATAATTGTTTGCCTCCAAACATATAGTTTATTGACCCAAACTTCAGGAACAAAAGAGGGAATGTGAAAATTTAAAATTTGAATAGCAATATAAAGGACCAAGCCTTGTAAAACAAGTCGTATAAAAGCTCCCGCCAATGCAATAGGGTGTTGTCTTTCTTGAACTAAAATTTTTTCATCGTTCGATAAAAGTTTGTCAATATAGCTCATTCTAATTCTCCTTAAATTTCTGCGTTTTTATTTTTAAGTTCTTCTTCCTGTTTCAGAAAAAATTCGAAAACATTATGATCAAAAGGTTTGTGTTTGGTGTTTGCTTGAGTCCCTCTTATCTTTGAAAGACAGTGATAGCACACAGAAATATTAGGTAAAATTCGAAATAGAATAAAATCAACAATGGCTACCACCGCTAAACTCAATCCATAAGTCCATGGAACAAAAATAGCCCCTACCAACACAATCAAACACCCCATTTCCTGAGGGAAATCTCTTTGCGTGTAGAAATCTTGCTTTTCACATAAAGGACAATTTTCTAGAATTTTATTATTTCGAAGAGCATTGGAAACGAAAATCTGTTTTTCATGGAAGCATTTTTTACATTGAGTTTTTTGAACGGTCTCAACATGCTTGATCTTATTTCTCTTAGAACAAATCTCTCCTTCTCCCAAATCTTGCTTACAGTCATAAATTAAATCCATATAAATACCTTTGCTTACATGCCTTCTTTAGTATTTTTTTTAAAGAGAAATTCCTGAGATCATGGTCAGAAAATCAGCCATAATCTCTCCCATCAAAACAGCGCCAGTTGTGAAATAAAGAATCCCCGTCGCTGAACGATTGGAATGAATTCTAGCACATCGATAAGCTGGAATCAGAAAAATCAAAGGAAGGATAATCCCCCATAACACTCGAGTAAAAAAGAAAATACCTCCTATTTGCCCCAATAAATATTTACATTCTCCTGATTTTTCTAGAAACAAAACGTAGACAATAAAACTTGTTCGAACCAAAGCCAATACAAAGAAAATACGAACAAATCGAATAAGATGATCAAAAGAAAGTTGAGGGCGAATCAAATACCAATGGCCCAATATCATGGATACCACTGAAAAACCTAAAAGAAAAGCTCCCAACAAAAAATTTAGAAATGAATAAATCCAAGAAACTTTCAATCCTGTGATATTCTGATTAGCGAGGACAATAACACCCAAAAGGAAGGTTACAAGAATTAAAACGTTCGCACTTGATTTCAAACGTCGGATCATAAAGAATAACAAGAAAAGAGTAATAACAAAAATAATAAGAAGCATATATTCTAAATCAAACGTGTAATCATGAATAAGAAACCCTAACAAACTTGATATAAAAGCCAAAGAAACAAGAAGTCGAGAAAAACTTTCTCCGACAGCTTTTACCGGAATCAAAGGCAAGCAAGGAAGAATTCCAACAGCTAATTTAATAAAAAAGTGTACTAAGGCTATTTTTAACATATTTGAAGAGTCTAATGATTCACACAGAAGGTTTAAAGGAAAAAATCAATCGTGTAAATAAAACTGTGCCCTTTATAGATGCGGGTGACGCTTGGCGAGGCGCCCCATCGAGCGCAACTTTTGATGAGCACGATGGGGCTGACAAGCGGCAGGACCCGCCACTTTTTCAAAGGACACACTTTTTTAATGATCATGAGAAAATCTCCTCTACACTCACAGCATGAATCCTTAAACGCTTCTTTCAAAGAAGAAAATGGATGGCTTTTGCCTGAATATTTCAGCTCGCCAGAGAAAGAATGGGAAGCTGTTCGAACTTCAATGGGTATATTAGATCTTAATCATGTCGGTAAAATTCTGATTCAAGGGCAAGATCGTGCTTCATTCCTACATAATATGGTCTCAAATGACATTAAATCACTTTTGCCCGGGAATTATCGCTATGCAACACTTTTAACTCCCAAAGGGAAAATGATTTCTGATTTACACATTTATGCTCTTGAAAATCATTTACTTATCGCTTTAAACGAAAATCTCGTGCAACCCGTTATCGATAAACTTTCTGCTTTTATTATTTCAGAAGATGTTCAAATCCAGGATGCCACTACTTCTTATGGGCTTCTATCACTTCAAGGACCTCAGTCAACATCCTTTGCGCAAACAATTAATTTTGACTCCTTCAAAACCAAAATATTCCCTCACAGTCGCACTGGAGAAGAAGGATATGATGTATGGATCCCTACCGAAAATCTCATTCCATTATGGAAGCATCTAAAAACAGGAGAAAAAACAACACCGATTGGCATGCAAGCTTATCAAATTTTGAGAATAGAAGCAGGAATCCCCCTTTTTGGAGTTGATATGAATCAAAATACCATCCCCAATGAAGCCAATTTAGAAAATGCGATCAGTTGGAATAAAGGTTGTTATCCTGGCCAGGAAATAGTCGCCAGAATCAAATACCTTGGTGGAGTTAGAAAGCTTTTAAGTGGATTCATCCTTGAGAGAGAAAGAGTCCCCAACCCACAAAGTAAAATTTTTAGGGGCAATAAAGAAATTGGCTATATCACAAGCTCTACCCATTCATTGGCCTTAAAGAAACCTATCGCCTTAGGCATCATAAAAAAAACAGATACAGATGATGGGACTCAAATTGAAATCGAAGATGGAAATGAAAAAAGAATTGGGGAAATTACAACTCTTCCGTTTTACAAGAAGCTTTAGAATCAAAAAACATTCTATATCTTTTTTGCCATTCGCTCACAGATCCTCTCCAAAGCCGGTGAATGATCTTTTGAATCAATTTGAATTTCAAGAAGTGAAAAGGTTTTCTTGTTGGCTAAAGCTTTTTGAAAAGCGTTCAAAAATTCTTTTTCTGTTTTGATATTAAAAGCCTCACCCCCACCAAAAATTTCAGGCAGTCGATGATATTGCCAATTGGGGATATCATTATAAGGAAAATCTGCGTTTTCAAGAATGCGTTCTGTACCATAGCCTTGGTTATTAAAAAGAATTACAATTGGATTAAGCTTCATTTTCAAAATGGTTGAAAGTTCCATCCCTGTCATCTGAAAAGCTCCATCCCCCACAATCACAATAGGTCTTAACTTTGGATTTGCCAGTTGGGCTCCCAAAGCAGCTGGAACAGAAAACCCCATGGATGTATAATAAGCTGGACTAAAAAATTCTGTTCTCTTATGCATTTTTAAATCTAATGCCCCAAACAAAGCATCCCCAATATCGGCAATCACCACCATATTTTCATCTAAAAGTGTGTTCAAACACTCAAAAAGTCTATGCAAATGAATGGGATCATCTTCTTTTATTTTAAACTCTACTTCTTTGAGACTTTTCTCTGACACAATAGTTTTTCTGGACTGAATAGGAGAAGCCACAAGTCCTTTCATAAAATCTTTGAATGTGACTTCTTCAAAACGATGGTGACGAATCATAATTTTTTCTGATGTTGCATAAATAGAACGCGCTTGATCTAAATTAGCCGTAAAAATACCCAGATTAATGTCTGTCATAAAAGTCCCGAGCATGATCAGACAATCCGAGTCCTCCACCTTTTTTCGTACATCCTCTCGCCCAATCGCCCCTTCATACACACCTAAATAAAGAGGATGAACTTCACTGACCACAGATTTTCCAAGAGCAGTCGCCGCAACGGGTATTCTAAATTTTTCAACTAATTTCATTAACTCATCCTGCAATCCGAAACGATGAACTTCTACATCTGCTAAAATCACAGGATGCTTGCTATGATTAATCATTGCAATGGCTTCATCTAAAACTTCCCGTAAAACAGCAGGATTGCTTTTTTCTTGTATGGGTTGATAAACATGATGTGCTGGACCTAAAACATCTGTCATATCTCTAGGAATCTCAATATAAACGGGACGTTTGTAACGAAGTGCTGTATCCAAAACACGATCAATCTCTTGAAAAGCAATCAAAGGATCGCTCAAAACGGTGCTGGCCACTGTAAATTGATCAAAAATATCTTTTTGAGTGGTGAAATCACGAATACGATGATGCAAAAGTGGATTTTTTTCTCTCTCTTTCATTCCCGGTGAACCACTGATTACGACCACAGGAGATTTTTCGGCATAAGCGCCCGCAACTGGATTTGCAACATTGAGTCCCCCTACACAATAAGTCACACACACGACACCTAATCCATTCATACGAGCATAGGCATCTGCAGCAAATCCAGCAGACTCTTCACGGGTGGTGACTACAGGTAGAATTTTGCTATTCTGGGTAAGATTATAAAAGCGAAGGATATAATCACCCGGAATTCCAAAAATATGACGAATTCCAAGTGCATAAAGACGATTGAGAAGATATTGGCCAATGGAAATTTTGTTTTCCATAGATTTGTATACAATCATTATATCAAAAAATTTCTATAAATAGTGTTGAAAAGAGAATGCTTTGAGAGAGTAGCGGGTCCTGCCGCTCGTCAGGCCCCACCGTGCTCACTAAAAGTTGCGCGCGGTGGGGCTCCCCGCCAAGTGTCACCCGCATCTTCAGAAGAACATAACATCCAATAGACAAACCCCTATCTGTACGCTAAAATACGCGCAATTTTTATAAATAATAAAAGGCATCCCTTTCATGTTAGAAACAATTCTTTTTTATTCATTTGCCATACTTGCAATCGCAACAGCCTTGCTTGTTATTTTTTCACGCCATCCTATCTACAGCGTGCTTTTTCTTGTTCTGACCATGTTTGCACTGGCATCCCTTTACATTATGCTCCATGCCTATTTTATAGCAGCCATTCAAATCATTGTTTATGCCGGAGCTATTCTTGTTCTTTTCCTTTTTGTGGTCATGCTTCTTAATTTAGATCAAGAAGGAGATGATTCTTTTCGTGTCGGACCCTCTAGATGGTTTGCTATTCCCTTAGGTTTAGCTTTTATTTGTGAACTTTATTTAGTTTTAAGCCATCTCATCCCTTCTAAAGCACAAGAAACCTTAAGCGAGGGAACAACTCAAAGTTTAGGATTCCTTCTTTTTTCAAAACATCTTTTACCTTTCGAAGTTATTTCGTTTCTTCTTCTATCCGCTATTTTAGGAACAACGGTATTGTCCAAGAGGAATTGGCAATCATGATCCCACTCAATCATTATTTAATATTAAGTGGGGTTTTATTCGCCATCGGTGTGATGGGCGTTTTAATTCGCCGTAATGCGCTTATGATTCTTCTTTCTCTAGAAATCATGCTTAATGCAGCCAATTTATCTTTTGTTGCATTCTCAAGATTTTTAGGAAATTTAGAAGGTCAAATTTTTGTATTTTTTATTATTACCGTAGCCGCAGCAGAAGTCGCAGTAGGATTGGCTATTTTAATTGTACTTTTTAGAAACAAGCGATCTGTGGATACTAATCAGATTAAAATGCTTCGATGGTAACGAATATGGGTTGGATTATTTTATTTTCTCCTTTAATTGCATGCCTTGTGATCACACTTGTGACATTGCAAAACAAAAAACTAAGTGGTTTTATTGCCATCTTAGGACTTTTGATTTCTTTTATTTGCTCTGTGAGTGTTTTCTTACAAGCATTGCATTCCCCTGGCCAAGTCCTTGAATATAACTTAAATTGGATTTCTCTTTGGTCTCTTCAAATTGAATTTGGCATTCTCCTAGATCCCCTTTCTATTCTTATGCTTTTAATTGTGACAGGGATTGGAAGCGCTATTTTTATTTATTCTCTGGGGTATATGTCTGAAGATCGAAGTCAACCTCGCTACTTTGCTTCTTTAAGTCTTTTTGCATTTTCAATGTTGGGCATCATCCTTTCAAACAATTTAATACAAACTTTCATTTTTTGGGAATTGGTGGGAGCTAGTTCTTATCTTTTGATTGGCTTTTGGTTTGAAAAAGATTCAGCTGCAGATGCTGGGAATAAAGCTTTCTTGGTCAATCGTGTGGGTGATTTTGGATTTGTGATTGGGATTTTAATGTGTTGGATGATTTCTGGACTTGGAACAACCCCAAAAACTTTTAATTTTTTAAAAATTGAGCATCTCTTTCCTCAACTCATCAATCAAGGACTTGTCTCTGCTGGATTATTGACACTTATCGGTCTTCTTATTTTCTGCGGAGTTCTTGGTAAATCGGCACAATTTCCCTTACATGTATGGCTCCCAGACGCCATGGAAGGCCCCACACCTGTGAGCGCCTTGATTCATGCAGCTACCATGGTCGCTGCTGGCATTTATCTTTTAGCTCGTCTTTTTTTTCTATTTGAAGTTTCACCTGAAGCAATGCAAATCATTTCCTACGTGGGTGCATTTACAAGTATTTTTGCAGCCAGTCTCGCTCTGGTTCAAAATGATATTAAACGCATTCTTGCTTATTCCACGCTTAGTCAATTAGGTCTCATGGTGATGGCGATGGGTTTGGGTGGCAAAACAGCAGGCATGTTTCATCTTGCAACACATGCCTTTTTCAAAGCACTTCTTTTCTTAGGAGCAGGAAGCATCATTCATGCACTTCACACACAAGATATTTGGAACATGGGAAAACTCTTAAAGAAAATGCCCATTACCTCCATTACTTTCTTAATTGGGTCTTTAGCTCTTTGCGGTTTTTTCCCATTGAGTGGATTTTGGAGCAAAGATGAAATTTTGCTCACGGCTTATCATAAGAGTTTTTTTCTATATATGATTGCTTCTATCACGAGCTGGATGACTTCCTTTTATATGGCCAGGGCTTGCTTTGTTGCCATTCTAGCTCCCTCTAAAGCCCATCATCATGCCCATGAGTCAGGATGGATCATGAAAGGACCTCTGGTCTTTTTAACTTTGGGCGCTTTATTCTCTGGATTCATCGGTATTCCTCACTTCATCACGGGACCTGCTTCGCAAGGACATGTTTCCATTAATTGGAATATCGCTCTTATTTCTCAAATTTCGGCTCTCACAGCTTTAGTCTTCGCTTATTTTCTTTATATGATTCGAGATGGACAAGGAGCCAAAAAATTAAAAGTAATTTTTCATTTCCCCTATCAAATTCTTCATAAGAAATATTTTATCGATGAAATTTATCAATGGATGGTGGATCGTGTTCAGCAAACCATCGCCATTCTCTGTAACCTTTTTGATCAAAATGTAATTATTCGTTTTGGAGTAAATGGTACAGCACGCACGACAAGAGCTTGCGGAGAAATTTTAAGATTTTGTCAAACCGGTCGTGTTCAAACTTATGCACTTGTCTTTTTTGCAGGAATCACCGTAATTATATTTGTGATGATATTGAGATAAAGGAATTTATGGGATTATTAACTTACATACTTCTTTCTCCCCTTTTGGGAATGTTGGCTATTCTTTTTATGCCTCGAGAGAATGAAAAATGGATTCGCCGTATTGCATCCATCGCAACCCTTGTGCCATTGACACTCTCTATTTTAGTCTGGGTAAAATATGATCGTATTTTAGGCGGATATCAATTCATTGACCATATTGCATGGCTTCCTTCTTTGGGCATTTCCTATCAAGTGGGCGTGGATGGCATTGGAGTCGTAATGCTTCTTCTTCAAGGTTTCTGTGCCTTTACAGCTGTTCTAGTTTCTTACTCTATTAAAAACAGAGTTAAAGAATATTTCATCTTTTTCCTAGCCCTCATCGCCAGTATTTATGGAGTTTTCATGTCTCTGGATTTATTTTTCTTCTATTTCTTTTATGAAATGGCTGTCATCCCCATGTATCCCCTCATTGGAATTTGGGGTAGCACCAACAAAGAATATGCCACCATGAAATTGACGCTTTATATTTCAACCGGTGCTGTATTGGCTTTTGTCGCTCTTTTAGTTTTATATTTTTCTACAGGAATTTCCTCTTTTAATTTAATTGAATTGGAAAAACATTTAACTGCACATCCACTGAGTCCTCAGCTTCAAAGATTTCTCTTTCCTATTTTGATGGTGGGGTTTGGTGTCATCACTTCGCTTTGGCCTTTCCATACATGGTCTCCCATGGGTTATGCAGCAGCTCCTTCTGCGGTGAGTATGCTTCATGCAGGTGTCCTTAAAAAGTTGGGCGCCTTTGCCATTATTCGAATTGCCATCAATCTTTTACCTGAGGGGGCCCAATATTGGTCCAATACTTTAGCAACCTTGGCTGTCATCAATATTATCTATTGCGGATGGGTCGCCATGGCTCAAAAAGATATGAAATTTATTGTCGGATATTCTAGTTGCAGTCATATGGGATATGTACTTTTAGGGATCTCCTGCTTGAATCCCAATGGGCTCAATGGTGCAGTGCTTCTTATATTCTCTCATGGCATTATGGCTGCCTTGACGTTTGCCCTGATTGGTTTTTGCTATGAGCAAACACATACCCGAATGGTTTCTGAACTAGGAGGTTTAGCTAAAAAACTCCCATTCATTGCGACTTGTTTTAGCATTGCAGCCATGGCCTCCAGTGGACTTCCTGGATTTGCTAATTTTGTTGCTGAAATCATGATTTTCTTAGGAGCCTGGGAAAGTAGACCTTTTTTTAGCATTCTTGCTATTTTTGGAATTGTCATCACAGCCACTTATCTTTTAAGAATGCTACGCCATGTCTTTTTTGGCCCCCTCAATCCTAAGTGGTCAGAGCTTCAAGATGCAAAAACTATTTTTCAGAAATTACCTTTTAGCTTGTTGATTGCAGCTCTTATTCTGATTGGATTTGTGCCTTCTCTTCTCACACGCATTATTGATGATTCGACTCATTTGATTTTTGAACGTTCATCAAAAACAGTAGAAAGAATTTTGGTTCAAAACAATTCAACAAACTCTTCTCCTGAAACAACAATCGCACCCGAGGGTTTATGGGTATAGATTTTTTAAACATCTTTTCTCATTTTAGAATTGAATTGGCCTTAAGTGCCGGAATACTCATTTTTCTTGTTTTGGATCTTTTCTTCAAAGAAAGGGGGAAACTGGGGAGTTGGTGCATCAGTTTGGTGAGCTTTCTTTTTGTCCTTCAAATTTTTAATTGGGGAAATGAAGGTGTTTTCTTTTCGGGGAGTTTTCTTCAGGATAAACTATCTCATCTCTTTAAAATCTTTTTTCTCCTCACAACATTTTTTATTTTAATCATGTCTCAAAATTATATTGAGCGACTTGAGCGTGGCCAAGCCGAGTTCTATCTTCTAATTCTTTTGGCTGCTTTAGGCATGATTTTCATGGCGTCCGCTGGCAATTTTATTCTCCTCTTTGTTTCCTTAGAACTTATCACCGTTTCTTTCTACATTATGACCGCTTATTTAAGAACAGATCCTAAATCCACAGAAGCAGGTCTTAAATATTTGATTTTGGGAGCGCTTTCTTCAGGTTTTCTCCTTTATGGCATCAGTTTCATTTATGGCATCACCGGTAGTACCAATTTTGCTTCCATCACCGAATATTTATTACGGGAAGGATTCTCTTCAAAAGGAGTTCTTTTCGGTTTCCTTCTGATTCTTTCAGGAATCGGATTTAAAATTGCTTCTGTCCCCTTTCAATTTTGGGTACCGGATGTCTACGAGGGAGCACCCACACCTGTCACAGCTTTTTTATCTGTAGGATCTAAAACAGCTGGCTTTTTGTTTTTCTTAAGAGTCTTGCATCTTTTCCCCCATTTTGAACATGAAAAAGCATTGCTTCTCAGCGTGCTTTCAGCAATGACATTGATTTATGGAAATTTAGGTGCTCTTCCTCAAAAGAATATTAAACGTTTACTTGGGTATTCCAGCATTGGACATGCAGGATATCTTTTAATGGGCTTAGCGTCAGGTTCACCCTTAGGAACAACTGGAGTTATTTACTATCTATTCTCTTATCTTTTTACAAACCTGGGAGCCTTTCTTGTTGTTACTCTTGTTTCCAAAAATTCTGACACTGATGAAATAAGCCATTTCTCTGGCCTTTCTGTGCGATCTCCTCTTCTTGCAGCTGGAATGCTTATCGCACTCATGAGTTTAGCGGGGGTGCCTCCTCTTTCTGGTTTCTTTGGAAAATTTCTTTTAATCAGTTCTGTCGTTCAAAAAGGAATGATCTGGCTTGCCATTATTGGGGCTTTAAGTGTGGTCGTTTCTCTTTATTATTATCTGATGATCGTCAAACAAATGTATTTGGATAAACCCATAGCAGATCATACGATTCCAATCAATCCCCTCACCAAAGCAGCTATCTATTTATCAATCTTCGGAATTATCTTCCTCGGAGTTTTCCAAGCACCACTGATGAGATTGATTGCTACAACTATCAATCAATAATTTCTACAAAATGTGTTGATTGATTCGGGTGACCAACGAATTCTAGTCATGAATGATCGTACTCGAGTGAAAGTAACAAAAGAAAAGACACCCCATTCAGATTCATTCAAAGATGAATCAATCACGATTAGAAATCAAATTTCTTATGGGCGTTGGAATACGTACGAGAGAAGAGAGTGAATGACTTTCGTTGGGCAGGACCCGATTCTTTTTGAAGAGATACAACTACAACGAATAAATTAATTTCTATCTCTGCACGTTATGATGCTTTTCAAACGCAGTAATATCCTTCTCATGTTGAAGCGTAATACCAATATCATCTAAACCATGAATCAGGCGATGTTTGATGGCAGGATCGATTTCAAAATGAAATGAGATTTCTTCAGATAAGTGGAGGGTAACACTCTGATGTTCAAGATTCACAGAAGCTTCCAAGCCCTTGAATCGAGATACCATTTGAAAGATTTCTTCAACTTCGGCTTCTTTTAACTCAATCGTCAAAAGACCATTTTTTAAACTGTTATTTCTAAAAATATCTGCAAAGCCAGGAATAAAACTTCCATCACGGTCAACACTGGGTGCAATTACCACATGAAAACCGTACTGGTCAATGGCCCATACCGCATGTTCACGACTTGAACCACAACCAAAATTATTCCGAGCCACTAAAATCGTAGCACCTTTAAAACGATCTTCATTCAATTCAAACTTTGGATTAAGTTTTCCATCAGGCAAATATCTCCAATCATGAAAAAGATGTTCACCAAAACCCGTACGCGTAATCTTTTTCAAGAATTGTTTAGCAATAATCTGATCTGTATCCACATTGGCTTTGTCCAATGTTGCGATCAAACCCCGATGATTTTTAAATGATTTCATTTCTATTATTTCCAATTTCTTATATCGACAAAATGTCCAGCGATAGCAGCCGCAGCAGCCATTTCAGGACTGACCAAATGCGTACGTCCACCTTTGCCCTGACGACCTTCAAAATTTCTGTTCGAAGTAGAAGCAGAGCGCTCTTGAGGCTTCAATTGATCTGGATTCATTCCCAAACACATGCTGCAACCTGCAAAACGCCATTCGCATCCTGCTGCTAGAAAAATCTCATGCAATCCTTCTGATTCAGCTTGATGGCGAACCTTTTCGGATCCAGGAACAATGAGGGTTTTTACATTCTTAGCAACTTTCTTACCCTTGAAAATCTTAGCCGCAGTTCTCAAATCCTCGATACGCCCATTCGTACAACTTCCAATAAAAACAGTATCTACTTTAATATCTTCCATGGGCATACCAGGTTTAAGACCCATATATTCTAATGCCTGTTCCACATCTTTCTTAGCATAACCCGGAACACGATCTGGCTCAGGGACACGGTTGGTAATATCTGTAACCATTCCCGGACTAGTTCCCCAAGTCACTTGAGGAGCCAATGCTGATGCATCCATATGAAGTTCACGATCAAATTTTGCATCAGGATCCGACGGCAAAGTTTTCCAAAATGCGATCGCTCTTTCTAGGGCTTCTGCTTTTGGTGCAAAGGGCCGCTCTACTTTTCTAAAATAATCAAAAGTGATTTCATCAGGCGCAATCAAACCAGCCCTGGCACCTGCTTCAATACTCATATTGCAAACAGTCATGCGTGCTTCCATGGAAAGACTTCGAATGGCTTCTCCCATATATTCCAAAACATAACCGGTTGCACCTGCTGTTCCAATTTGGCCAATCAGTTTTAAAATCATATCTTTGGCCGTAACATAAGGCTTTAACTTTCCAGAAAATTCTACTTTGAAAGTTTTGGCTTTTTTCTGAGGCAAACATTGCGTGGCCAGCACATGCTCCACTTCCGAGGTTCCAATTCCAAAAGCCAAAGCCCCAAACGCCCCATGCGTAGATGTATGAGAATCTCCGCAAACAATAGTCGTTCCAGGAAGCGTAATCCCGAGTTCTGGGCCAATGACATGCACAATTCCCTGGCGATCACTCCCAAGCTCATAAAGCGTAATTCCAAATTCTTTGCAATTTTTGGAAAGGGCTTCGATTTGAGCCTTTGAAATAGGGTCTTTAATTTCAGAACGAGAATCAGTTGGAACATTATGATCCATCGTGGCAAAAGTAAGCTCTGGACGACGTGCTTTTCGGTGTGTCATACGAAGTCCATCGAAAGCTTGAGGGCTTGTCACTTCATGCACCAAATGCCGATCAATATAGATCAGTACTGTACCATCAGGTAAAGTACTAACCACATGCTGATCCCAAATTTTTTGAAAAAGTGTTTTTGACATAAGGAGGATAGTGTACCTAAAAAAATATGGTTCGTATATCGTATTTTTAGGTCATTTTACACTTATTTTTGATTAGCTAAGCCTTCCAAAAAATGTACCATGCTTAAAATTCCCTTATGAAAATTCTCAAGGTTTAACTTCTCATTAGGAGCATGTGCATTTTCATCAGGCAGGCCAAAACCCAGAAGAACACAGGGTTTCTTCAAAACTTCAGAGATAGTTCTTACAAAAGGAATGGTACCCCCTTCACGAATAAAATAAGTTTTCTTACCAAAGGCTTTTTCTAAAGCATGTTGCGCCACTTTTAAAACGGGCTGATCCATATCTTCCAAAAATGCTTTGGATCCGTGATGTTCGGTTACTTTAACTCGAACTGTTTTAGGTGCAATGCTTTCAACATATTTCTTAAAACATTTCGAAATTTTCTTGGGATCTTGATCAGGAACCAAGCGCATGCTGATTTTCGCACTTGCTTTAGCTGGAATAATGGTTTTAGACCCTTCCCCACTAAAACCCCCAAAAATTCCATTTACATCCAAGGTAGGCCTTGCCCAGATTCTCTCTAAAGGGACATAACCTTTTTCTCCTGTCAACTCAGGCACCCCAGTCAACTTCAAAAATTTCTTATCCGAATAAGGAAGACTGCGAAGCATTTTCTTTTCCTTGGTAGATAAGGCCCAAACATCATCATAAAATCCAGGAATCAAAACTTTTCCATTTTTATCTTTCAACTGGGCTAGAATTTTAGCCAAAGCAAGTGCTGGATTATCCACAACCCCACCCCAAATACCCGAATGCAAATCCTGAAAAGGTCCACTTACTTCTAGCTCTACATAACAAAGACCCCGCAAGCCATAACAAACAGAAGGCATCCCTTTATCCAACATTGGAGTATCTGAAATCACAATCGTGTCAGCTTTAAGCAACTCTTTATGTTTTTTCAAAAATGTATTTAAACTTGGGCTTCCTATTTCCTCTTCACCCTCTATAAAAATTTTGACATTGACTGGCAATTTCCCTCGAGTTTTTAAGAAGGCTTCTACTGCTGAAAGATGAATATAAACCTGCCCCTTATCATCAATCGCTCCGCGCGCGAATAATTCTCCATTACGAATCGTCGGTTCAAAAGGAGGTGTAACCCATTCATTCAAGGGATCTACGGGTTGAACATCATAATGACCATAAATCAAAACGGTAGGTTGACCTGGAGCATTAAGCCACTCTCCATAGACAATGGGGTGACGCTCTGTTTTAAAAACTTCTACACAATCCAAGCCCCAATTTTTAAGTTTTTCAGCAATAAAATCAGCACACCGCGCCACTTCTTGAACATGATTTGGACTCACACTGATGCTTGGAATTCTTAAACATGCATTTAAATTTTCAATAAACTCTTTTTGATGCGTATTGACATAGGAAAGGACTTCTTGCATATCACTTTAATTCCTTCTAAAAATTTCTACCTATAGATTTCTCTACGATGTCCCACCCGATACACTCGGATAAGCTTCGAGGTATCAGCAATTGTATAAAGAATCCGATAATCTCCTCGACGAATACGATAACCCTCCTGGCCCGACAATTTTTTTGATCCGATAGGACGAGGATTTTCTTGAAGCGAATCTAGAGCTAGCCAAACCTTTTTAACGATCTCCTCTGGAAGTTCGAAAATCTCTTTTTTGGCTTTTGCTTCAATTTGAATACGATATTTCAAATTCGCCCCTTCTTCTTTAACTCTCTTTTAACATCATCCCAATTATAGAAAGTAGCGCCTTCCTTCTCGGCTTCTTGAAGATCGTACGCATCCAAAATATCTTCTAATTTTTCTCTCAAAGCAGATTCCACGACAAAATTTTTGCGTAAACCAAACCTTTTACAAACCTGATCTAATGTTTTTGTCACATCTAGAGGAAGTTTAGTCGCAAGCACATGCAAAGCATGCATAAAAAGCTCCTTTCTTATACTTATCTTACTTTATCTTACTAAAGTTATACTTTATATTCAATCCTATAAATTATTCACATATTGTACTGATCAAATGGAGGTGTATAATATAGGAGATATATGTACTCTGGACGTGACACCATCATTATTCCTCCACCCCAGGCTTCTCAAGGCCGAAACAACGAAAGCGCCTGCTTAGTCATTATCTCTGGAAATCCTATTGGAAAAGTTTTCTTTCTAGAAAAAGAAAATATCATCGGAAGATCTGAAGAAGATACGGTCTACCTAGCAGACCCCTCCATTTCACGTATTCATGCAAAATTAAATTTTCATGAAGGCCAATGGCAACTTCAAGACATGGGAAGCAGTAATGGAACGCATGTCAATTTCTCTAAGATTACAGAAAAAATTTTACAGGGAGGAGAAACCCTTACGGTTGGAGCAACTTCATTAAAATTCTTAGTCGCCAATAAAATTGAAAAAGATTTTTACGAACGTGTTTTCAATATGACTTCCAAAGACGCTTTGACGGAGGCTTTCACAAAATCTTTTCTCTTGGAAATTGTAGCAAGTGAATTTGCTCGTGCACTCCTTCACCAAAAACCTCTTTCCTTTTGCATGATGGACCTAGACAATTTCAAAAATTGCAATGATCAATATGGACATTTAGCAGGAGATTTCATTTTAAAAGAGTGGATTAATCTTTTACGTCAAAGCATTCGTTCTTCAGATATTTTGGGCCGCTTTGGAGGAGAAGAATTTGGGCTTCTTTTACCAAACCAAACACTTGCTCAAGCTGAACAAACGATCAAACGTCTCATGCAAAAAACTCACGGACATACTTTTACTTATGAAGGGGAGGTAATTTCCATTACTTTCAGCGCAGGTCTTTCAACATTAGAGCCACAAATTCATGATTTTGAAAATTTGCTCAAAAAAGCAGATGAGAATCTATATAAAGCAAAGGCAAAGGGAAGAAATTGTTATGTATCAAGATAGTAATAAGTCATAAGTTGTAAGGTATAAACAGATTATTCTTTACTTACGACTTACCTCTTATAACTGCTTTTCAACCACATCCACCGCTACCATCGAAGAACTTCCGGCGACAACACCAATGGGACGACCTTGAATATGAATTCTATCACCAGGCTTAAGCATTAAAAGAAATTCCTTTGCATCTTCGGAAATATAAAAACGAACAGGAATACTTTCACATTCTAAAAGCATCATTTCTTTTTGAGTTTGATCTAATACATGCGGAGAAGGAGATTCTTCAAAAGATTCAAAAACACCTTCGTAATGGAGCGTATCTGACCTTGAAGCTTGATTGCCTACTGCATTTCTCCAACATGGGCGGCCTTCTTCTGCATACAAAGGCAAAACCCATATCGAAACTCCTAAACTCAAAAGATAAAAGATCTTTTTCACAATGAATCCTCATCATCAGTATCTTCAACCTCATCGATAGGTTCCAAAGGTGAAATAGGGACGGGGCTTCGCCACACCAATCTTGCCCAAAATTTACGTAAGTATTTCAAGAAAATGACAAAATCTTTAGGCAAGGGAGCTTCTACCGTAAAAGAATTTTCTTCTAAATCAAGAAAGGTCAATGACCTCGCATGTAAGGCAAGACGCCCCATCAAAGGTTTTTCTGGCTCCTTCTCTTTTCGTTTGTAAAAACGTTTCATTTCAGAAAGATAATAGGCTTTACCTGAACCATACCAGGGATCACAAATAACAGGACAACCTAAAGATTTCATATGCACACGAATTTGATGTTGTCGCCCTGTAAGAGGATGCACCTTTAGATAAGTGACCCCTTTAAAGCGCTCCAAAACTTCATATTCTGTGAGGGCATCTTTGGCAGCTTTTCCTTTAATCACCATACGACCTGGCTGTTTTGGACTTTCTGAAAGACTCAGATGAATACTCCCTTTATCCTCAGGAATATCCCCTTCTGTAAATACGTCATAAAATTTTTCTACGTGCCGCCCCTGAAATTGCTTTTCTAAATGGGTTCTTGCCTTTGCTGTTTTAGCAAATAAAATAATGCCGCTAGCATCTCTATCCAATCGATGAACAGGCCAAGCCACTTTTCCCAAATATTCTTGAACTCGTCCCATCAATGTAGGCTCATCTTTATCCCATCGATCTCTAACCACCAAAAGTCCAGAAGGCTTATCTAGCGCTAGAAAGGTTTCATTTTCGTGAATAATGCTTAATGGATTGATTATTTTCATGGGCCAGATAATACCCTAAAATTGGTCATAAATATAGGGAAATAAAGAAGTTATGAAACCTAAAATAAAGATTTTTAAATATGATTGACACCACAATATATTGTATTATATATTAACAACATACACTAAATATTGTGGTTTTATCATTTAAAGCGTGAAAGGGGGAAGCGCTATTTTTTGCCCTAAAATCTAAATTCCAATTATAACCTTTAAACCGGGGGGTTAAGATGAAAGAATCCAGAAAACTGGGGGCTTTGTCTCATGGCAATATCAATGGAAACGGAAATGGAGCTGAGCGCATTCAAAAAAACGGAGGGCTTACGCTTAAAAGAGTTTTTACTCAAAAAGATGTTCATCCCTTCGATGAAATTACTTGGGAAAAGAGAAGTGCATCTATTTCCAATGAGCATGGCCAGATTTTTTTTGAACAAAAAGACGTAGAAGTTCCTTCCTTTTGGTCTCAAACAGCGACCAACATTGTCGTTCAAAAATACTTCAAAGGTCAAATTAATACACCCCAAAGAGAATCCAGTGTTAAACAACTGATTACACGCGTTGCTGCAACGATTGCCGGTTGGGGAAAAGCTCAAGGATATTTTGCTTCATCTGAAGATGCTGAAATTTTTGAAATGGAGCTCACCCATCTTCTGGTTTTTCAGAAACTTGCTTTTAACAGTCCCGTTTGGTTCAACGTAGGTATTGAGAAAAAGCCTCAGTGCTCTGCTTGTTTTATTAATTCTGTTCAAGACACCATGGAATCAATTTTAAATTTGGCCAAAACCGAAGGCATGCTTTTTAAATGGGGATCCGGAACTGGGTCTAATCTCTCCCCCATTCGCTCCTCAAGAGAACAACTCTCAGGTGGAGGTATTGCTTCAGGACCTGTTTCCTTTATGAAAGGTTTTGATTCTTTTGCAGGTGTCATTAAATCAGGAGGGAAAACCCGTCGGGCTGCAAAAATGGTGATTCTCAATTCAGATCATCCTGACATTGTTGATTTTATTAAGTCTAAATCCGATGAAGAGAAAAAAGCATGGGCTCTGATTGACTCTGGTTATGATGGCAATTTCAATGTAAAAGGTGGAGCTTATGATTCCGTCCAATTCCAAAATGCAAATCATTCTGTTCGCGTCACAGATGAATTTATGAAAGCTGTTTTGGAAGATAAAGAATATCAGACCAAAGCGATTGTCGATGGAAGACCCATGGATACTTATAAAGCTCGTGAGCTTCTCAAAATGATTTCTGAGTCTACTCACATTTGCGGAGATCCCGGCATGCAGTTCGATACCACGATTAATGATTGGCACACTTGTCCCAACACAGCTCGAATCAATGCCTCCAATCCTTGCAGCGAATATATGTTCTTGGATGATTCAGCGTGTAATCTGGCATCTTTAAATTTAATGAAGTTTAGGACAACAGAAGGTGAATTTAATGTGGACACCTTCTCTTTTGCTGCGCATATTTCTATTTTGGCTCAAGAAATTATTGTAGACAATGCAAGCTATCCTACACCAGCGATTGAACGAAACAGCCATGACTACCGCCCTCTAGGGTTAGGCTATGCAAATCTGGGCGCACTTTTGATGGCACGAGGCATTCCCTATGACAGTGAAGAAGGAAGAGCTACCACAAGCATTATCACGGCCATTATGCACGGTCAGGCTTATAAAACTTCTAGTCTCATTGCGATGCATGTAGGCCCTTTTAAAGGCTATTCCAAAAATGCTCAAGCCATGCTTGGCGTGATTAAAAAACATGCCAGCGCTGTAGAGAATATTAATCCGAGTCTCATTGCCTCTTATCTTTTGGAAAAAGCCCGAGCGATTTGGCAGGATACTTATGCCATTGGAAGCGAATATGGATATCGCAATTCTCAAGTCACTGTGCTCGCGCCAACAGGAACCATTGGATTTATGATGGACTGCGATACGACAGGCATTGAGCCAGATATTGCACTTGTGAAATACAAAAAACTTGTGGGCGGAGGTTTAATCAAGATTGTAAATCAAACTGTTCCAGAAGCCCTTAAAAGACTGGGATACAGCGAATCCGACATCACAGAGATTGTCGCTTTTATCGATAAAAACGATACCATTGAAGGAGCCCCTCATTTAGCTGAAAACCATTTGAATGTTTTTGATTGTGCATTCAAAGCCATGAAAGGAAAACGATCCATTCATTACATGGGACATATTCGAATGATGGCAGCTGTTCAACCTTTCATTTCGGGTGCTATTTCAAAAACGGTGAATCTTCCCAATGAAGCTTCTGTTGATGAAATCATGGAAGCCTATATTCAATCCTGGAAACTTGGTTTAAAAGCTGTTGCAATTTATCGCGATGGATCCAAGCGCACTCAACCTCTTTCAACTTCCATCAATGACGGAAAAAAACAGGAAGCAAAAGCTAAACCTAATCGCAGACGACTCCTCGATGAAAGACAAGCCATCACTCATAAATTCACAGTTGCTGGGCATGAAGGCTATATCACCGCTGGACTTTATGAAGATGGAACGCCTGGGGAAATTTTTGTTACGATGGCCAAAGAAGGATCTGTTATTTCTGGTTTGATGGATTCTTTCTCCACTTCTATCTCGCTTGCTTTGCAATATGGGGTCCCTTTAAAAGTACTCACCGATAAATTTGCTCATCAGAGATTTGAACCTTCTGGAATTACGAATCATCCTCAAATTCGATTTGCAAAATCTATTATCGATTACATTTTCAGATGGTTAGCTTTGAAATTTCTACCTGCGTCCGACAAACCCCAAGTCGAAGAAATTCTTCGATCCACTGAAAATTCTCAAAATTCTGCTCAAAAAGAAGAATTAAATAAGTTTGAAAAAACTGAAAAAAGAACCTTTGAAGTTCAAGCTGATGCGCCTCCCTGCCATGCTTGTGGAGAAATCATGGTCCGAAATGGAGCTTGCTACAAATGCTTGAATTGTGGGGAAACAAGTGGATGCTCGTAAAAGAAATGTTTAGAAGATAAAAGTATTGGCTTTTTAGCTTTTGAATCTTTAGACTTCTTTATAAATCTTTTAACTCTTAAACCTTTCTTCCAGGGGGCTTTTCATGCGAGAAGACTATGTTGTTTTAGATGTCGAAACACAAAAATCTTTTGATGAAGTAAAGGGAAGAAATTTTGCTGAGCTGGGAATTTCTGTCGCGGGACTTTATCGACATAGTTTAAAAAAATATGAAGCTTATGAAGAAAAAGATTTAGGTCAACTTAATCAGATTCTCAGTGATGCAACTGTTGTTGTGGGATTTAACACCAAAGGTTTTGACTATACCGTGTTACAACCTTATTTAAAAATCCCATTACAAAAGATTAAAACACTCGACATTATGGATGAAATTAAAAATATCCTAGGGCATCGTGTTTCTTTAAATAGCGTCTCCAAAGCCACATTGAATGAGGGGAAAAATGGAGATGGCCTTGAAGCGATTCGACTCTATAAGGCAGGAGAGATTGAAAAAATCAAAACCTATTGTCTCAATGATGTTCGCCTTACTAAAGAAGTGTATGAATTTGCCTTAAAACATCATTTTTTACGTTATCTATCGAAAGATGGACAAAACTCTCTAGAAGTAAAAGTGAATTGGACTCCTGTCCAGATTGAGCCGCAACAAGCATTACTGTTCTAAGGCCCCCATTCATCAAACCTTTCACGTCAAAGGCCTATTATCTTCTGCCCACAAAACTCATATTATTATCTTTTCCTCCTCCCATATTTTTAATACTCTATTTTCCTCATGAATATACAAGGTAAAGTTGCTCTTATTACGGGTGGTGCAATTCGGGTTGGGAAAGCAATTGCTCTTGCCTTAGCAGACAAGAGAGTCAATATTGCTATCAGCTACAATACTTCCAAAAAAGAGGCTCTTGCTACTCTTAAAAAAATAGAATCTTTTGGCGTCAAAGCCAAAGTAATTCAAACTGATGTTTCAAAATCAAAAGATGTTAAGCGTCTGGTCCAAACAGTTGTTAAAGAATTTGGAACTATTGATATCCTCATTAATAATGCTGCTATTTTTTGTAAAACCCCTTTTGAAAAAATTCAAGAAACGGATTGGGATCGTCATATCGATATTAATTTAAAAGGAACTTTTTTATGTGCACATGAAGTCGGGAAAATAATGCTTAAGAAAAAACGAGGGAAAATTATTAATATTGCGGATTGGGCTGGAATGAGGCCCTATAAAAACTATATCCCCTACTGTGTTTCAAAAGCAGGAGTCATTTGTCTCACGCAAGCCTTAGCTAAAGCACTGGCTCCAAACATTCAAGTCAATGCAATCGCTCCAGGTTCTATCCTCTTACCTGAAAAATTTTCAAAGAAAGAAAAACAAAAAATCATTGAAGGGACACCCCTCAAAAGAATAGGATCACCTGAAGACATTGCAAAAACTATTTTATTTTTACTGGAAGGATCCGATTTTATTACTGGCGATACCATTTTAGTAGATGGTGGAAGATTTATTGCATAAAACCTGATGTAACAGGACATAAAAATGACAACAAAATCTACAAATGTATTTAAAGTCACCAAAGAACTTCATTTCTGCTACGGTCATCGCTTGCTTAATTATGATGGCAAATGTGCTCATCCACATGGTCACAATGGCCGGATTTTAATCGAGTTAACAACTGAAAAATTGAATCATCGAGGTATGGTTATTGATTTCGTAGATATTAAGGGCTCTCTTCATAAATGGATTGATGATGTTTTAGACCATAGAATGATTTTACACAAAGAAGATCCCTTGCTTCCTGTTCTTAAAAAAATGAATGAACCTATTTTTATCATGGATAATAATCCCACGGCTGAAAATTTGGCTCAGTTGATTTTTGAACATGTCAAAAAACAAGGTTTTCCCGTAACCAAAATTCAATTTTGGGAAACCCCTAGTTCCAGTGCTATTTATTCAGAACAAGGCGCATGAATATTCTTTGGATTGTACTTCCTGTTACCATTTTTTTTATTCTCGCATATTTTCTGTACGGTCGTTTTTTAGGTCGTGCTTTTGATCTTAAAAAAGAAAACCTCACGCCTGCTTGTGAAATCAATGATGGTCAGGATTTTGTCCCAGCCAAGAAATTTTTCCTTTTAGGACAACATTTTTCTGCTATTACAGCCGCAGGTCCTATTGTAGGACCTATCGCAGCAGCCATTGCCTTTGGCTGGCTGCCTGCCCTCTTGTGGATTGTTCTAGGATCTATTTTTATTGGAGCCCTTCATGATTTTTCTAGTCTGGTCGGATCTATTAAACATAAAGCTCGATCGATTGCAGAAATTGTAGGTGAGTATATGAGCCCCAAAGCCTATTTGCTTTTTCTGATCTATATTTGGCTTGCCTTGATTTATGTCATCATCGCATTCACAGATATTACAGCTAGAACCTTTGTAACGGACATGCCTCTCCCCAATGGAGATAAAATTTTAGGGTCAGGAATTGCAACTACTTCTATTCTTTATTTATTCCTTGGTATTGTCATGGGCTTCATTTTGAGAAAAACAAAACTCTCCCTTTGGAAAGCAACTTTTATTTTTATTCCTCTCATTTGTGTTGTGATTTGGTTAGGGCAAAAAATTCCTATTCAGATACCTCCTTTTTTTGGAAATAACCCTGTCCAAACTTGGAATTTTCTTCTTTTAGCTTATTGCGGGATTGCTTCTATTATTCCTGTATGGCTGCTTCTTCAACCTCGCGGATATTTGGGAGGATTTTTCTTATATGGTGTTCTTCTGGCTGGATGTATCGGACTTATCTTAGGAGGTTTTAAAACAGAATACCCAGCCTTTTTAGGTTTTTCTCATATAAAATTAGGACCTCTTTTCCCCATGCTTTTCATTACCATTGCATGTGGGGCTTGTTCGGGATTTCATGGGGTTGTTTGTTCAGGAACCACTTCTAAACAGTTAGAACATGAAACAGATGCAAAAGCCGTAGGGTATGGTGGAATGCTTTTGGAAGGTTTCATTGCTGTTCTTTCTTTAACAACCGTTATTATGCTCACCAAGGGATCGCCTCAAGCAACTCAAGATCCTAATTTAATTTATGCACAAGGAATAGGAAATTTTCTAGGCGTGTTTGGTATTCCTACTTCATTTGCTATTTCTTTTGGATTGCTCGCCTTTGCAACTTTTGTTTATGACACATTGGATGTCGCCACACGACTTAGTCGATACATTCTCCAAGAATTACTCAAACTACGGGGATCTAAAGGGGCTTGGATTGCTACCTTAATCACATTAGCTCTTCCCCTTTTCTTGGTAAATCTTAAAGTCATGGGCCCTGATGGAAATCCTATACAAGCCTGGCAGATTTTTTGGAGTATTTTTGGAGCAAGTAATCAATTATTGGCCGCACTGACTCTCTTAGGAATTACAGTGTGGCTTAAGAAAAAAGGGAAATCTTGGTGGCTCACAGCGATTCCCATGGTCTTTATGTTGATTGTAACTCTATGGGCACTCATTTTGATGAGTTTGAATGCCCCTTCACATATCATTCAAATCATCGCATTGATGCTTCTAGGCTTAGCTATTCTTCTGGTTATCGAGGCTGTAAAGGTTTTGAAAAAGAAATAAGAAGAGAAAAAACTAACTAAATCGTCGTACCCTTCTCAACCAACTCATTGGACTGAGTTAGCTCTTTAACACGATCCACCACTTGTTGAATAATCCAGTCTGGCGTAGAAGCACCCGCAGAAACACCGATGGTTTTAGCATCTTTAAACCATTCAAGCTTTACATCTCCTGGAGATTCAACTTGATAACTTCTGGGATTAAGAGAAAGAGAAATTTCTGTGAGGCGGCAAGTATTGGCACTTTTGAAAGATCCTACAATAATCATCACATCATTTTCTAAAGGCAAATGTCTAATCTCTCGCTGATAAGCTTTGGTAGGACCACAAATCGTATCTACAAATTTAAGTTCGCCTACACGAGCTGTTAATTCTGCTACAACTTTTTTCACATTATCTATATTTTGAGTCGACTGAGTCACAACCCCTAATTTTTTAATTCTTCTAGGAATGGCTGGAGCGACTTCTTCAGGCTTAGAAATGACAATGGCATTTTTGGCCTGTGCTGCTATGGCCATCACTTCATCGTGACCGTGATCACCAATTACAGCAATCTGATAACCTTCTTTATCAAGCTCCCGCACAATTTCATGAATTTCAAGAACCAAAGGGCAGCTGGCATCTAAAATATTAAATCCTAATCTTTTTGCATCCTCATAAACTTGAGGGGTACTCCCATGAGCCCTTAAAAGAAGAGTTCCTTTAGGGCCTTCTTCAAGATCAGAAACGACCTTCACCCCAGCCGCATCTATTTTTTTTACAACATGTTCATTATGAACGATATCCCCCAACATAACGACGTTTTCATGCTCGTTAGAAGCTTTTAAAGCTGCATTGACGGCAAGCTTAACACCGAAACAAAAACCGCCATGTCTTGCAATATTGATTTGAGGAGCCATATCTAATCCTTACTTTAGGGAGGAAATTATACCATATTTCTTTGATTTGTCACAAAAACAAGCATCCTTTTTCATCGTCTCTATAGCAATGGTTGTAACAGTCTTTATCCCATCCAATCCCTCCATTCTCCCTAAAACCTTACCCAGCCTTTCAAGTGCAGGTTGAATGTATGTCAGAAAATGCGTTTTACCTTTTTTAAGGCCCAAAAAACCATAAGCGCCCAAAGCCTGCATCAAACGCTGAAGAATGAGACTTTCATAATTTTTTCTAAAATGATCGACCTTTTCAATAAAAGGACCCGCGCAGTCCACGTAATATTGATAGAGTAACTCTCGCTCTTCTTCAGCCAAATCTACATAAGGATCATAAAGCAAAGAAGCTAAATCATATCCAGCTAACCCCCATCTCATTCCCTGAAAATCAATAAAATAAGGATGGTCTTGCTTGATCATGATATTTTTAGATTGAAGATCTCGGTGAATGAGAACGCGTTCTTCTTTTGACAATGTTTTTGCCAATTTTCGAAAATCGCTTTCTAACTCTACTTGTAATTGCTTATCAAAAGTTAAATGAAAAACATTTTCTAATAAATTTTCTTTAAAATAATTTGACTCCCACAAATAAATTTTTTCAGTAAAAGATTGAGACAAAGAGAACGGGGTTTTCTGATAAAGGAGACTCCCCTTTTGATGGAGAATCAAAATCTTTTCAATCACTTCTTTATAAAGATCCAGAACTTGATTTCTTTCTTTTTCTTGAAACGCCTGACATAAAGTTATATTTCCAAGATCTTCGACACATAAAAGGCCATGCTCTAAATCTCGATAAAAGATATCCGGTACAGGAATGGCTAATTCTTTTAAAAAAGATGAAATTCTGTCATAAAAACCATTTTCTTCTTTTTCTTTTCCATAACGCATTACAACGGTTGTTTGAGAGTCTCTACCTGTACGATAATAGCGTCGATCTGACCCATCCTGCCCTAAAGATCGAATGGAGAACTTATTTCTTAACTCAGGTGAATCCACGATTTGCCTTTGCACCTGACTGTAATTTTCTAAACTTCCAAGATCAGACCAAAAACAGAAATCCCAAATAAAACCTCCTATCTTTTTACCTTCCCGAATAAGTTGAAGATAAACATCTACAATAGAAATGATTTGATTGGGTTGAATGTGTTGAAAAATCTCGGGTTCTAAAATTTGTATTCCTGTAAAAACGTATTGAGGATTAGTTTTATCTCCTAAAACACCCCGCATGTCTGTAATCTGGTCCTTAGAATTCAGTGCCACATTTTGAAGACCCTCAAATTTTCCAAGAATAAGTGTAGCTAAATTCTTTTGTTTTTTATGAAATTCAACAGCTTTGACTAAGTCTCCATCTGTCAAAATATCCCCGTTATACATCACGAATGTACCCTTTTGGAAAAAGGACTCCACTTTCTTTAAGCCTCCACCTGTATCCAAAAGAATCTCTTCATGGGAATAATTAACTTTGACGTTAAGACGTTTTCCATCTTTTAAGAGTTGATGATAAACGTCTGGACAGTGATGAGTATTAATAACAGTCTCTTTAACTCCTACCGCTTTAAGATGATCAATCACATACTCGATGAGGGGCCGACCTAAAACAGGAAGAGTAGGTTTGGGTCTTTGAACAGTCAAAGGCCTCAAACGCATCCCCAGCCCTGCTCCTAAAATAAATGCCTTTTGAATCATATGGTTCCTTTCCTTCTTCCATTCTATAATGGCCATAAATATAATTGCGATCAAAATGATAAATAAAATTAAAAATTCTCTTCTTAGCTGGTATGACCAAAACAAAAGAGATATGCCTTGGCGAAAAACCAAAGATCCTTATGCCATTTGGATCTCTGAAATTATGCTTCAACAGACACAAGTTCAAACAGTTATTCCCTATTATGAGCGATGGATGAAACGATTTCCATCCATCAAAAAATTAGCACAAGCTCCCTTAGACGATGTGCTCTCCTATTGGGAAGGATTGGGCTATTATTCAAGGGCTCGCAACTTGCAACAAGCAGCAAAAATGGTTCTTGAAAAATATAAAAGCACTTTACCTTCTACAGCCAAAGCACTCATTGAACTTCCTGGAATTGGTCCTTACACTGCAAATGCCATTGCAAGTATTGCCTTTAACGAACATGTAGCCGTTGTAGACGGCAATGTCAGACGACTCTTATGTCGACTTTTCTTATTGAAAGACGAACCTTTAAAAATACAAGAAACATCGCAAGATCTTATTTTAAAAGGAAGAGCGGGAGATTCAAACCAAGCCATGATGGAATTAGGAGCAACCATTTGTTTGCCTCAAAAGCCCTCCTGTCTTTTATGTCCCCTGAAATTATTTTGTTTAGCCTTTCAAAAGGGACTTCAAGAAGAATATCCCCCTACAAAAAAAAGAATCCTACAAAAAAAGATTTACACATTGGCTGCTTTAATTCAAAAAGAGAATCAATTTTTAATTCGTCAGAGGCCTGTGAAAGGCCTACTCGGTGGACTTTGGGAATTTCCTACTATCTCAACAACCCCTAAGGCGAAAGCTTCTACCACATTTAAATCTCATTTTAAGAATGAACTTCAAATGTCGGTTACACTTGGGCAGAAAGAAGGAACTTACTCTCACATCTATACCCATCTCAAAGAGCATTTGGAAGTTTATACTCTAGAATGGGTCAAAGGAAAGATTCCTAATTCTAAAAAAGAGACCTGGAAATGGGTCTCTTTATCAAAAATCCGAGATTTTGCTTTTACAGGAATTTGCGCAAAAATCAGGAAAAAAGTTATTAGAGATCTAATGAGTGACAACAATTGCTATAGTCTAATCAAAAAGCCTAAGACATGTTTTTATAGTCCCCGTCAGGGGATACAAGGCGCACGCAAGTGACTGAGGAGACGTATGTTTTCTTATACGTCGCACGAAGAAACGCAGCGTGGAACGAATAGCAAAGCTACTACTCACTGGCAGATTGGGCTTTTTCATCAGACTACAACAAAAGGAAAATTTTTAGATACTTGGGAAAGAACCTTCCCTTCGCTCAAAACTTTAACCGTAAAAACAATTAAGTAATGGCCTGAAGCGTCGGGGGGGATATTCAATTTATATCGATCTCTACGCCCCCCTTCCAAAGCAGGTTTTTTCTGCTCATCCTTCAAAAGACAATGGCCTTGAGCATCATAAAGTTCAATATAAAAAATTGTTTGAGATTCTTCAGGGAATCCTCTTCTTACATACTTCATCTCCGTCATCAATTCTGAACCTGGCTTAACCTTATCATCATTAATAAGCTTCCCGTCTGCGTCAATACGAACAATCGATTGGAATTCTAAAGTAGAGTTTTCTGAAAAAGCTAAACACGTGGATAAAATTAAAATGCTTAGAAATAAAATTTTTTTCTTCAATGAATCACTCCTTTCCAGATCTGCTTTTCCACACCGCATAAATGGCCGGATACACTAAAAGTTCTAAAATAAAAGAAGTTGAAAGACCTCCTACCATAGGAGCCGCAATTCTTTTCATCATATCAGAACCTGCTCCCGTTGCCCAAAGAATAGGAATAAGCCCCATAAAGGCCGCCATCACCGTCATCATTTTAGGACGAATTCTTTTAACAGCTCCATGCACAATCGCTTCTTCCAAATCTTTTTGCGTATTCATTTGTCCTTTTTCTTGAGCATCGCGATAAGACATATCTAAAAAGAGAAGCATAAATACACCCGTCTCGGCATCTAACCCCATCAATGCAATCATCCCTACCCAAACTGCAATAGAAACATGATAATCTAAAATCCATAAAAGCCATACAGCTCCAATAAGTGAAAAAGGAACCGCCAGCAAAACAATCCCTGTTTTCACGATCGATTTTGTATTTAAATAAAGCAGAAACGCAATGATAAATATCGTTAAAGGAAGAACTAATTTTAATCTTTCTCTCACTCGTAACATGTTTTCATACTGTCCACTCCATAAAAGCGTATACCCTTGAGGTAGTTGAAGTTTTTCAGATACAATTTTTTTAGCATCCTGGACATAAGTTCCAATATCCCGTCCTGTCATATCCACATAAACATACCCCGCTAAAAGACCATTCTCATTTCGAATCATGGAAGGCCCTGACGCCATTTGAATATCCGCTAATTGAGCCAAAGGAATTTGGGCTCCGGACGATGTCATCACCAACACACGCTTTAACTTTTCCACATCATCTCTGAGTTCCCGAGCATAACGTACATTCACAGAATAACGCTCACGCCCTTCAATGAGAGTGGTAATATTTTCTCCTCCAATGGCAGCCATAATGACTTCCTGAACATCTGCAATGGACAAGCCATAACGAGCCAATTCTTCCCGTTTCAAATCAAAATCCAAAAAATATCCGCCCACCACACGTTCCGCATAAATACTACGAGTCCCAGAAATGTCTTTTAAAATCATTTCAAGATGAGTTCCAATTTCTTCAATTTTTTTAAGATCATTCCCTAGAATTTTAATTCCTATTGGAGTTCGAACTCCCGTCGTCAACATATCAATGCGATTTTTAATAGGAAGTGTCCAAGCATTGATCGTTCCAGGAATTTTCAAAGCTTGGTCTAGTTGATTGATTAACTCTTCTTTTGAAATTCGATCAGGCCAAAGTAACCGTAAAGGGATTTGTAGAAATTCTGGAACTTTCGAAGAATACCATCTTTGCCTCTGGCGCCACTCTTTTTCTGGCTTTAGCATCACCACCGTTTCCATCATAGAAAAGGGAGCCGGATCTGTTGAACTTTCCATACGTCCGGACTTTCCAAAAACCTGTTCTACTTCTGGAAAACTTTTTAAAATTTGATCCTGCTTTTGAAGAAGTTTTTGTGCCTCTGTCACAGAAATACCAGGTAAAGTCGTTGGCATGTAGAGAAGATCACCTTCCCATAGAGGAGGCATAAACTCCGACCCCAATTTGAAATAAATGGGAATGGTTGTTAGAACAAGCCCCAAAGCCGCAGCAATGGTTGCCTTTCGATGACGCAAGACGAACCGACAAACGGGTTCATACACCTTAAAAAGAATCTTGCTAATCGGATGCTTTTCTTCTGGATAATAAGTTCCCACTGTTATCGTCGTAAGAATTCGAGAAAGGCCACGCCATTTAAATTTAAAAGGTTCCATCCGAGTAAAAAGCATGCGTAGGGCAGGATCCAAAGTAATCGCAAGAATAGCAGCAATGGCCATCGCCAAGTTCTTTGACCAAGCCAAAGGTTTGAAGAGTCTCCCCTCCTGATCCACCAAAGTAAAAATAGGCATAAAAGAAACTGCTATCACTAAAAGAGAAAAGAAAACAGAGGGCCCTACTTCTTTTAATGCTTTTAAACGAACCGCGTGAAAATCTCCTTTGCGTCCACCCTGAATCCACTGTTCAAGCCGTTTATACGCATTTTCTACTTCAACAATCGCGCCATCCACTAAAACACCTATGGAAATTGCAATACCAGAAAGAGACATAATATTAGAAGTCAGGTTCATTCCATACAGAGGAATGAAAGAAAGAAGAACAGCAATGGGAATTGTAACAATGGGAATAATGGCTGAAGGTACATGCCATAAAAAAATGAGAATGACCAAACTCACAATAATCATTTCTTCCCAAAGCTGATGTTTTAAAGTCTGGATGGCTCTCAAAATAAGATTCGATCGATCATAAGTCACTTTTATTTTGACACCAGGAGGAAGGGAAGGTTCAAGCTCTTTTAATTTTGTTTTGACGCGATCAATCACATTGAGCGCGTTTTCTCCAAAACGCATGATGACAGTTGCCGTGACGACATCACCTTGTCCATCCAAATCTGCAAGTCCTCGACGAATATCAGGCCCTATCGCAACCTTTGCAACATGTTTGACTAAAATCGGTGTCCCATTTGAATCATGACCCACTACAATTTTCTCAAGATCCTGAATATTCTTTGCATAGCCCCGGCCCCGTACCATGTATTCAGCACCCGAAAATTCTAGGAGTCGTCCCCCCACCTCTTGATTGCCATTTCGAATGGCATCTACTACTTTTGAAAGAGATATTCCATAAGCCGATAGCCGATTCGGATCTATTGTAATTTGATATTGCTTCACAAAACCACCCAGAGAAGCAACTTCAGCCACCCCCTGAATACTTTGAAGCTGATAACGCAAGAACCAATCCTGAAAGGAACGTAAAGCCTGTAAATCATGCTGTCCGGTTGTATCTACCAATGCGTATTGAAACACCCAGCCAACGCCTGTGGCATCAGGCCCCAATTCTGTTTTCACACCTTCCGGAAGACGCGCAGCAATTTTACTTAAATATTCCAGCACGCGGCTGCGTGCCCAATAAATATCCGTTCCATCCTTGAAAATGACATAGACATAAGAAAATCCAAAATCGGAAAACCCACGAATGGCCTTAACTTGAGGGACTCCCAACATCGAGGAGATAATCGGATAGGTCACTTGATCTTCAATAATATCGGGACTGCGATCCCATTTGGAATAAATAATGACCTGTGTATCCGATAAATCTGGGATAGCATCCAAAGGAATATTTCGAGTGCACCATACGGCTATCACTACAGCTGCAATCACTAGGAAAATCACCAAAAATTTATTGTAAGCAGAAAACTCAATCACTCTTTCAATAAAACCTTGTTTGGGTGAAATTTCTTTTTGTAGCATTAAATCATCCTCCATGGACATGTCCCTCCACCCCTTCCATTGCTGCTTTCAAACGACTCTCGGAATCAATTAAAAAATTTCCGTTAACCACCACCTCTTCCCCTTCTAAAATCCCTTTCTGAATCTCAACCCAATTATTTCCTTTTCCCCCGACAATTACTTCACGTGGTTCAAAAAGACCATTTCCTTTACTGACAAAAATGATTTTTCGAATTCCGGTATCCATCACTGCTTGCGCTGGGACTTGAAGCCGTTCACCCAAATCAACAATGATTTGTGCGTTCACAAACATTTCAGGCTTCAAAATATTTTCTAAATTAGAACACTCCAGTCTTGCGATAGCTGTTCGAGTTTGAGGTTTTAAAGTAGGAGAAATATAAATCACTTTTCCTGTGATTTTTTTCTGCTCATCATGGGGCAAAATGACTTCTGCTTCTTGTCCTATTTTCACCCACGGTAAATCATATTCATAAAGATCCACCTCTACCCACAAAATTGAAAGATCGGCCAAATGATAAAAATCGGCACCCCGCTCCATATACTCTCCTGCAAAAACATGCTTGGTCAAAACAATCCCATCAATAGGAGAGTTCAAAACCAAAGCCTTTTGAGGAGCATTTCTTTCTTCTAATTTTTTAATTTCTTCTTCAGAGATATCCCACAAAAGAAGTCTTTTTTTTGCTGAACCCAAATTAATCTGGGCATTCTCAAGGACCGTGCGACTTACATCTGAGCTCAGATTCTTTAGAGTACGCAAAGCTAAAAGATATTCTTCTTGGGCTGAAACAAAATCAGGACTATAAAAGGAGAAAAGAGGTTGTCCTTTTTTGACAACATCTCCTTCATACTTTGCATAAATCTCTTCAACCCATCCTTCCACTTTCGGATGAACATGAACAGTTTTTGTTTCATCGACGATGACACGTCCAACCGAGCGAATCGTTTTGATCAAAGTCTGTTTTTTGGCTGAAACTGTTTTTACACCTAGCCACTGCAATTTTTGAGGACTCAACAAAATCGAAGCATGATCCTTTGTTAAATTTCCTTTCTCAACCTTATCTTCTTCCACATGTGTTCCACAAACAGGGCAAGTCACCTTTTCTCCCGGCTGTGAGACCACCAGCATCGGACAAGGCTTTCCATCATGAACCATGGGACAATTGTGCATCACACAAACGCTTTTAGAGTCTTTCGTATCGGAATTTTCTTTGACAAGATCCATATGACAAATAGAACATTGCCCTGGTTTGTCACTTTTAATTTCTGGATGCATAGGGCAAACATATATTTCTTTTGTTTTTGACTGAGTCGAAATACTCGAAATTTTCTCTTTATGATTTTCTGTTTTATTTTCTTTAAGCACCAATTTCATATTACAAATGGGACAATCTCC
>CAZXEQ010000001.1:276402-620977 GCA_964640155.1 uncultured bacterium
TTTCTGTTTTATTTTCTTTAAGCACCAATTTCATATTACAAATGGGACAATCTCCAGGTCTATCACTGGTATAGGTTGGATGCATAGGGCAATAATAAACTTTTTTCTCAGAGCGAACGGTTTTTTGAGTCATTCGTAGATAAATAAAAGTTCCCCCACTAAAAATTAACGCAGCCATCAGCAATAACGTCCATTTTTTTATTTTCATAAGTTCTCCTATTAAAAACAATCATCAATCCCCAAATTCCAAACTCCAAATAATTTCCAATGACCAAACTTCAAAGGCTTGGTCATTGGTTACTGTCTGTTTATTTGGTTATTGTGATTTGATGATTGGTCATTTCTTCTAAATTCCTTTCCAACACTTTTCTCCAATTCAGCCCTATTCTTGTGATAATCTGCAATAGCTTGCTCGTATTCCAACTGAAATTCTAAAAGGCTTCTCTGACTATCCAAAAGCATGAGAAAATCAATTTTGTCTGTTTGATAATTCACTTGAGCCAATTGAACCACTTGTTCTGCAGATGGCAAAATTTCCAAACGATACAGATCCACCAAACTTTGGGCCGTTTTCACTTTTACAACCCCTTCGCGAATACTCAAAAAAACTTCCAACCTCTTGGCGTCATACTCACTTTTGGCTTTCTTTAAATTTGCTTTGGCTTCCTGAATCGCACCACTGACTCTGGCTCTTGACCAAAGCCAAGGGATATTGATACCAAACATCACATCGTACTCCTCCAAACCTTCCCCCTCAAATTGACGAGCTTCTAATTTCGTGAAAAAATTTGGCCAATATTCTCGTTGAGCTAGTTTTAGTTCATAAAGACTCGCGCGAATATTGAATTGTTCATTCTTCAATAGAGGACTATGATCAAGAGCCAAGTCCATCAAAGCATCCTCATCTAAAGACATTTTCTCCACGGATTGGACTTGAGGCTTTTGAAAAACCTGATTTTGTGTATGTGCAAGTATTGCATTCAGCTTCGCTTGAATAGAAATTTGAGTCTGCTTCTGAATCAAAAACCTGTTTTTCACTTTTGCAAGCTCTACCTGAGCCTTTAAAACATCTTGCCCAGACGCTTTACCCAATTCATATTTCTGTCTTGCAATATCCAAAAACTGTTTCAACAAATCTTCATGCTTTTGTAAAATAACCAAAGATTGGTCGCCCCAACAAAAATCTGCATAAGCCATTTTCATACGACTCATGATTTCAAGTTTTTTCTCTAAATATTCCTGATAAGTTTTTTGAACTTCTTGCTCTGCCACTTTTCTTTTGAGACCTGACTTACCCGGAAAAGGAATCTTTTGAGAAAAACTCCATTCAATATCTTGATAACGACCCCAGTCCAGCGTATTTCTAGACATCCCTTCAAACTCGACACCTAATTCTGGGTCATCCCATACACCCGCTTGCATGGCTTTATATTTTGCAGCTTTATACCTTTGCTGCATGGCATGAATTTCTGGATTGTTATTCAAAACCTGTTCAATCAAATCCTGAAGATTCAGCTGAATTGGATTTGAATCAGCTGAAACTAAATTAATTGAAACCATTCCTACTAGAATTAAATTAATCCAGAAATTTTCATTCATTATTCCACTCCTTTTTCAAAACTCATCACACATTGAGCGTCGCAATATTATTTTTAGGAAAGAAGATCGATAAAAGAAAAAATCTCTTTTCAATACGCAAGAGGAGGAGCTAAAGAGGAAAAAACTTTTTTATAGAAAGGATAATTTGAATAAATAAGGGGTGGGCTTAAATTAAGAATAAGATTTGAAAAATATATTTTGAGATTAGAAATATTAAAAAGATAGGTTAAAGAGAAAAAAGAGGATTCTTTTTCTTGAGCAAATTCTACAATTTTAGGGAGATTGGCAGAGAAAGAACAACAGCACAGACCACTCCCCGCTTTAGGTTGTTGAGACTCTTTTTCTGAAGAAGCATGGCAGGGAGGCAAACTCTTTTTAGAAGAAGGACAGCAGGCTGAAGTACCCACCACCCCACATGCTAAAGAGCCGACAAAATAAATGAGCACAAAAAATGAACCCAAAAGCTTTGCCATATTTTTATTATCCTCCCTCTAAAGACACACGTCAACAAAAAAAGACAATTTGACATCCTATGATTATAGTCTATGTAAAAGTGTGGTTTTTATAAACTCGGGTGATCCCACCACCTTCGTGTTTGCCAGAGGCAAACCTCCTTGGGAGGTGTTCGCTTCGCGAACCCAAGAAGGTGGTTGGGAGCGGGGGCCCCACCGCGCGCAACTTTTGCTGAGCACGGTGGGGCTGCCAAGTGGCAGGACCCGATACTTTTCAGAAAATCATACTTTTCTCTGAGCACTTTAAAACACAAAATCCTTTAAAAATTTTAACTTTTCAAGTTGAAAGTAAAGACAACCTCATTTACGATAATCGCCTTATGAAAAAAATAATTTTTATATTTTTATTATTCATCATCATTGCGCCTCTTCAAGCCCAACCTCTTGAAAAAGGGCCCAATATCCCTGTTGAATCCTATTTGGTCTTCAATGTCGAAACAGACACTGTCATTTTCGAAAAAAATCCCAACGCCCCACATGCTCCTGCCAGTCTCGCCAAGTTAATGACACTTTATCTCACATTAGACGCTATTCGAAATGGGAAAGTGAAATGGGATCAACTTTACACTGCTCCAAAGCATGTATGTCGTGTAGGCGGCTCAAAAGCTAAACTTTGGCCAGGAGAAAAAATTTCCATTCGAGATCTTTATAAAGCAGCTGCAATCGGAAGTGCCAATGATGCAGCCGCTGCCCTTGCAGAAATCATCGGAGGCTCTCAAACAAATTTCGTGAATATGATGAATATAAAGGCTCGTTCTCTGGGATTAACTCAAACTCGTTTTGTCAGCCCCCACGGTCTTCCTCCACGTCCCAACTCTCCAAAAGATACGACAACTGCTGTTGATTTAAAAAATCTCACACTCGCAATTCTGAAAAACCATCCTGAAATGCTTCAAACCACTTCTCTTAAAGAAACATATATTCGAAAAGGCAAATATCGCTTTAACAATACCAACAAACTTATTGGTAAATATGCAGGAATGACAGGACTTAAAACGGGTTTTACAAATGCAGCAGGGTTTTGTCTGGTTTCAACTGTCAAACGTGGCAACTTAAGCGTTATTTGTGTGCTCTTAGGAGCAAAATCAAATAAAGAACGTTTTTTGCATACACAGAAACTCCTGAACGAAGTTTTTTTACGATTTACTAATGTTTCTCACTTTTGCAAGGGAAAATCTTTTGAAATCCCCATTGCTGAAAGTGCTAATCGTGTGGATATTGGGATTGCACAAAGAAATCTTCTGTTTATAGGCCCTAAAAATGCGGTCTCAAAAATTCATTATGAGTTGTTTATCCCTCACCAGCTTAAAGCCCCTATTTCTCAAGGGCAAAAGATTGGAGAATATGTTGCTACATGGAATGGAAAAGTTCTGGCGAGAACAAATGTCCTTGCTCAAAAACCTATTGAGAAAAAAGGGCTGTTAAAGAGGATTTGGTCGTAGCAATGAAGTTTAGAGATTGAAAGTCTAAAATTACTAACAAGTCCGCAGTTTATAATACACATCAAGAACTTGTACCTTTTTATTATTTTTCTAAGGATCGGTACTACTTCGATGTAGTACTACAGGGCCGATCGAAAGTCTTGTCGGACTGTCAGATAAACAACGGCCCTGTCAGTAAGACTGCATTAAAGTGCATATTTTTCTTTTTTAAACCAATCAACTGCCTTACGCAAGGCACCCTCAACAGAACTCTGAGGCAAACCTAATTCTCGAACAGCTTTGGATGCATTAAAAAACATAACTTTACGAGCCATGCGAACTCCATCGACAGGAATAGAAGGGGGACGATGACTAATCAAATTGGCATATGCTGTACTAAAATAGGCCAAGCCTAGCGCTGCCCACAAAGGCATTTTAAATTTCGGCATTGGAATATCTGTCAAGCGAGATAAAATTTCAAAAATTTCTTTCAACCAAAGATTTTGACACCCCAAAATATATCGCTCTCCAATTCTTCCCTTTTGGGCAGCTAAAATATGCCCCATAGCAACATCTTCAACATCAATGAGATTTAAACCTGTTTCAACATATCCGATCATGCGTCCCTTCAAAAAATCTACGATCATTTGCCCTGTGGGAGTAGGCTTCACATCACGCGTTCCAACGGGCGTGCTAGGATTCACAATCACAATGGGAGCCCCTGCTTTTGCCAGTTTTCTCACTTCCTCTTCAGCTAAAAATTTAGATCTTTTATAATGAGAGACCATGTCGTTTAATCTAACTAGAGTCTCTTCATTCCCTAGCCCCTCTTTTAGAGGGATACCCAAAACTCCTACCGTACTTGTGTAAACAATTTTACGCACTCCCGATTCTAATGCAGCTTTGATGATATTGATCGAGCCTTGAACATTGGACTCATAAAGTGTTTGAGAATTTCTTACCCATAAACTATATTCAGCTGCTACATGATAAAGAGTATCGCAACCCCGAAGTGCTTTTGAGAAAGAACCGGCGTCTTTCAAATCTCCTCGCACTAAATCTACAGAAAAACCTTCTAAATTTTTTAGAGAACTTTGAGGACGGCTAAGAGCCCGCACTTTTTCTCCATTCAAAAGCAATTTTTCAATCACGTGACTTCCCACAAAACCTGTTCCGCCCGTCACAAAACTCATACCCATAACGACTTATCCTTAACTATTAAAAATTTTCAAACCTTTACAGGCATTTCAAAAAACTTCTGATGAAATCCTAGCTTTTTACCTAGAGACTCAAAATTTTTTATCGCGATATCTGATGAATCTTTTTGTAGAACATCAAAAAAAAGATTCTGTATTTTCCAAAGAGAAACATTTAAAACTTCTTCATTCGAGAAGTCTAAAATTTTTTCGATTGATTTAAAGTCATTCTGAAAAAATAATTTTTCGAGCTGAGTTTCCAAAACTCCGCGTAAAGAGGTTAAATCTAAAGCAATATC
Source organism: uncultured bacterium (assembly GCA_964640155.1). Classification (GTDB taxonomy): domain Bacteria; phylum Auribacterota; class JACPWU01; order JACPWU01; family JACPWU01; genus CAZXEQ01. The sequence goes on from CAZXEQ010000001.1 coordinate 281,430, forward strand.
CCAATGTTTGGCTTCTTCCAAAATAGCCTTCATTTCTTTTAAAACACCATCCTTTTCTGAAAAAACCTTTATCACTCTTTCTAAACTTCTCATTAATACATATTCGACAGATGAATGAAATGCTTTAGGTAAAGGAATTTCTTCTTCCCGAAGATGTTCCATCACAGAACGATTTTTTTCATAAAATTCTTTAAGAGATTCTTCCAGCTTAAGCAAATTTTCTTCCGTAACAAGATTTAAAATTTTTCTTTTCTCATCCAAGAAAAGATTTTTCAGAGTCCAATAAGACCCCACTTTTTCCTGACGCATTTGAAAAATTATTTCCTTAAAAAACTTCCCATTAAACTTTTTGATGCTTTCAGCTTTAAAAGCATCGAAAGATTCGACATTCCGCCATGTCACACAATGAAAATCAGGACCTCCTAAAAATAAAAGGGCAAAGGCCATTTCTTTAGATTCTAAGGTAATTTTAGAAGTAACACAAACCCGTCCGACTGAAAAAGAAACTCCATCTCCTGCTAAACGCTCAATCCCCAAAGAGCGATATTCATAACTATAAAGTGTACTTTGCTCTGGATAAGACTCGAAAAGACTGCTGATAGCCCAATGCGCCATGGCTCTGTTAAAATCAACTCGGGCTGGCTTTACAGCCTTTTCATAAACTCCTAAACCTGTTCCCCATTCTTTCAAATTACTTTTAGCCTTTGAAAGATATGAAGAAAAAGGATTTTCAAGATTTTCACCAAAATCTTTTGCCAATTGAATAGCACGATCGGCGTAGTTTAGAATTTGAACAGGTTCCAAACCAGAAATTTCATCAAAAAACCATCCACAACTTGTAAACATAAGCATTGCATTTCTCTCGATCTCCATCAGCTTTATGATTTTTACCTTATCGTCTTCAAGAACAATTTGCGGGGCATGCGACTTTAAAAATGCATTGATGGTTTCAGGATTTCGATCAATCACAACATCAATATAATCATTTCTGGCTTTCCAAGGATCATTCAATAAAGGCTTAAGCTCTCTTTCAAAAAGTTCATCTAGTTTTTCTTTTAAACTATTGAGACCTTCTCTGAGCGGCTTTCTCCATTTCTGATTCCATCCTCGATAATGCTCTGTTCTGCAACCACAATCTTCACTCCATCGTCCTACTCCATGTGCACAACTCCACGAACTATTTTCATAAATCTGAACTTCCCATTCCGAAGGGCAAGCTTCTAAATATTCACCAAAATTCGTAAGCCCCATTTCATTCTCATTTATTATTTTTTCAAGCGCATACGCCAAAGCCATTTCCCCAAATTTGCGATGATGTCCATAGGACTCCCCATCTGTTGCAATGGGAAGGATTTGATTCCAGGATCTATGATGTGAAAAGCCCCCCTTCATTTTATGGGCTAAGACTTCTCCGCTCGACAAACTGTCATCAAACGCAAGTCCAAAAGAAATAGGCCCATCATAAAAAAAGAGATCTATCGATCGCCCGCTGGGAAGAAGAAGCTTGTAAGCATGAGAAGGATCAATTTTTGCACCTGTAACATCCATCCACTCACTATTTGAACCCAGGGGACGAACACGCCAGGCTTGATAAGGCGATAGAAGGGTGAAACGAATTCCATTAGTCGCAAGAATTTCCAATGTTTCTAAATCTACAGCTGTTTCAGAAAGCCACATCCCTTCTGGTTTTCTCATGAATCGTTTTTCAAAGTCTCGAATCCCCCAAATCACTTGAGTCTCTTTATCTCGGAGAGAAGTCAAAGGCATAATAATATGATTATAAATTTGAGCCATCGCATTCCCATGTCCCTGATGCGCTCCAACACTGATCTGATCAGCTTCTAATATTTTTTTATAAACATCGCCCGCATGACGCTCGAGCCACGCTAAAAGAGTGGGACCAAAATTAAAACTGATGCGTGAATAATTATTAATAATATTTAAAATTTTTCCTTGCGCATCTACAATACGTGCACAAGTATTGGGCGCATAACACTCTGCAGTCACACGTTCATTCCAATCATGAAAGGGATAAGCGCTATCTTGAATTTCAACTTCATCCAAGCCGGGATTTTCTCGCGGAGGTTGATAAAAATGCCCATGCACACACAGATTAAATTTTTTCATTTTTAGGATTTTACCTATATCGTTTAAGTGTTTTTTATTGTGATGTATTATACCAAAAATATTTTTTTATAAAAATTGTTGTGGTAATCGCTTGTAAAGCTGATAGAATCTACCTCCGTCACTAAACTTAAACCTTAAAGGAGAATCAGCAAGATGAACAAAGCACAACTTGTAGAAACAATTGTTAAAGATAAGAACTCCGGAATTGAATCAAAAGCTGCCGCAGAAAAAGCCATTGCTTCTGTATTAAGCGCCATTCGTACCGGCCTTAAGAAAGACAAAGGAGTTCAGCTGATTGGTTTTGGTAATTTTGCCGTAAAAAACAGAAAAGCTCGCAAGGGTATCAATCCTAAGACGGGTGAAAGCATTCAAATTAAGGCTAGCCGCACTGTGGGTTTCAAGCCTGGTAAAGCTTTGAAGGCTTCTGTCTAATCCATTTTTCAAGAATCAATAAAAAAGCCCCGATAAACTCATCTCTATCGGGGCTTTTTTATTTTAGATTTTTTCACAAAACCTTTCTGAAATGACATGTTAAATTATGGCTTAACCAGAATCTTCCCAAAATTTTTACGGTCGAGCATACGTTCCTGGGCAAGTCTGGCTTCGGCAAGAGGAAAGACTTGATCAATCACTGGCTTTAATTTCTTAGAAGCAATTAAAGGAAGAAGGGTTAAAAGTTCATTTCGACATCCCATCATAGAACCTAAAATAGAAAGTTGTTTGGAAAAAAGATATCGTAAATCAAGTTTTGCTTCGGGTCCTGTTGTCGCGCCGCAAGTAACCAGTTTCCCATTTTTCGCTAAAGCTGTAATACTTTGTGGCCAGGTTTCAGGTCCAATGTGTTCAAAAACGACATCGACACCATGTCCACCTGTTAAGATGCGCGCACGTTTTGAAAAGTCTTCTTTGCTATAATCAATCACTTCATCCGCCCCTAAGGCTTTTGCTTTTGCACCCTTTTCTTCACCACGTACTGTGGTAATCACAAAAGCTCCTGAGAGTTTGCCAATTTGAATGGCTGCAGAACCAATCCCACTTCCACCAGCATGGACAAGAACACTTTGTCCTAATTTTAAACCACAACGAGTAATGAGCATATGCCAAGCGGTTAAAAAAGTGAGGGGGAAAGCAGCGGCCTCTTCAAAAGAAACAGGATCTTCAATGGGAATTACGTTGATGGCGGGAACCTTAACAAATTCCGCATATCCTCCATTCGAACCCGCTCCTAAAATTTTGTAGGATTGACAAAGATTATCATGTCCAGAAAGACAAAATTCACATTTAAAACAGCTGAGGCCTGGGGCTACAAGCACTCGCGTTCCTATTTTTAAACCCTCCACGCCATCTACGATTTTTGCTACTTCACCGGACACATCACAGCCTGAAATATGAGGCAAATTAATTTTATAGGCAGGCACTCCCTGACGAACCCAAATATCCAAATGATTGAGTGCACACGCCTTTACCTTAATCAGAACTTCTCCAGCATTTAATAAAGGTTCTGGAACATCTGTATATTCTAATTTTTCAGGTCCCCCATGTTCGCGAAAAATAACTGCTTTCATATGAAAGCTCCTCTCTAAAACCTATTTTTTATTTCTAATGAAATAAAATACATTTTAAGACAATTCCAATTGATCAATCATACTAGCCATTGTATGATACATCCCTAATTTTTAGAATAGTCTAATAAAGGAGAAGTTTATGAGCAAAGTATTAGAATTAAATGATGATTTGATAAAAGAAGTTTTTGCACTGTTATCTTGCAGCACAGATTATGAAGCAGGTTTAGCCTATGATTCAACCAGCCCAGACTTTTGGCAAAATGAAAATCTGGATGCAGATTATGAAGTCAGTCAAGCCAAACGTGAATTTGCACTCGATGCTTTAAGAGGCGTCTTAAATTATCTTCAGCATCATGGATATCAATTGACTCAAGACGGAGAACCCGTTGATTTCTCTGATGCCCTCAATACTTTAGTCCAAAAGTCTGAGGAAGAAGAAGTTTCTAACTAAAGTAGTTCGTAGTTCGCAATTCGTAAAAACCTTTCATGAAAGGCCTTTTAACGAACTACTAAATACTAATTACGAATTACTGTACTTTATCATTGCAACTACTTCACAATGTTTTGTCTGCGGGAAAAGATCAAAAGGTCTTATCTTCTTGACAGCATAGCCATGCTCGCTCAAAAAGCCGAGATCTCGAGCTAAAGTGGTGGGATTGCAAGACACATACACAAGCTTTGAAATTTTCAATTTCGCTAGAGCCTCGAGAACAAAAGGATCACACCCTGCTCTGGTAGGATCTATAATCGCACAGTCGGGCGTCTGCTTAAAGAATCTTTCAGGATGCTTTAATATTTTCTCCACACTTTTATTCCAAAACTCTACATTGCTCACTTGATTATTTTGAGCATTCATTTTTGCATAATCAATGGCATGAGAATCTGCTTCAGCTCCCACGCAAAATTTGACTTTGGAGGCTAACAAAATGGCAAAAAGTCCTACTCCACAATAACCATCAAATAAGAACTCATTTCCTTTCAAATCTAAAAATCTTTCTACTGTTCGTACCATTTCTTCAACCACAGGCAAATTCACCTGAAAAAATGAAAGAGGATGAACTTTAAATTTTTTAGAGCACACTTCTAAAGTCAAAGGGTCGTTTTCAGTAAAGGGCACTCGCCCATGTAAATTTAAAAAATAAGATTTTGCTCCATCTAAGGTATCCCAACACTTTACAACTTGTGCCCAACGTGGAATTTCCAACTCCCCTTTTCTATTTTTCTCTCTGATCTCATGAAACAGAGTATTAATATTCTCTGCACTGATCGGACAAGATTCAATATCCAAAACCTTACGATTATCTTCATCCACAAAACCCATTTTTAATGTTTCTTGGCCATGAAAAATATGAAAATCCACGCGATTGCGATAATTAAATTCTTTTGGAGATCCAAAAATAGATTCCATTTCAAAATGCGAGAGGCGGCCGATTCTCTCTAAACTTTCTTTGACTTGGCTTTCTTTTAAACGAAGTTGATGAGAATATTCCACATGTTGATATTGACATCCTCCACATCGGCCATAGACAGAACAAATAGGTTGAACGCGATGAGGAGAGGCAATTAAAACTTCTTTAACTGCAGCTTTCAAAAAATTCTTCTTGATATGGGTAATTTCAGCAATAACCTTTTCCCCATCGAGCCCTCCTCTCACAAAAACCACAAGACCTGATAAATCTGCAGAAGGCGGATTAGCTAATCTCCCCACAGCCTCTCCTCCAAAAGCCACACGATCCAGCTGAACTTCGATTAAGTCACCTGCTTGATATGAAATCATTCATCCTTTCAAAGATTTTCTTTTACAAATTTTCCTCTTAACTGTCCACAAGCCGCCTCAATATCCCTCCCCTTACTTCTACGGTAAGTCGCCACAACGCCTAAAGCCCTTAATTCATCTACAAAAGCATCCCCATGGTCGGATCTTTCAAGCCCGGTTCCTTCCACTTCATTATATTCAATGACATTGACGCTATGAGCAATCCCTTTTACCATCTGGGACAAAGACTGAGCATCGGAAAGAGCATCATTCACATCTTTTAACAAAAGGTATTCAAAAGTCACTCGACGACCTGTTTTGTCAGAATAAAGACGTAAAACATCCATTAATTCACTGACAGGATATTTTTGATTAATGGGCATAATCTGATCCCTAGATTCATCATGAGTACCATGAAGAGAAATACTCAATCTCACTTGATGAAGATCTTCTGTCACTTGAGTCCACTTCAATATACCAGGAACATATCCTGCAGTTGAAACGGTAATACGTCTTGCCCCAATCCCTAAGCCCCATGGAGCTTTTAAAATGGAAATACTTTTTACAAGATTTTCAAAATTAAGAAGGGGCTCTCCCATCCCCATAAAAACAATATGACTGGGTTTATCATCGCCTTTAAGATCTTGTTCAATGCTTAAAACTTGTCCAATAATTTCATGAACTTCTAAATTTCTTTTGAAACGAACTTGTCCACTTGCACAAAACGTGCATTTCAAAGGGCATCCCACTTGAGTTGAAAGACAAATGGTTTTAAAACCCACTTGAGGCATCCAAACGGCTTCGACAAGTTCTCCATCACTCAAACGAAAAAGATATTTCACGCTTTTATCATGATGAGAAAAAGCCTTCTCAACAACTTCAAGCGTAGAAACAGCAGCCTTTTCAGAAAGCACCTTTACAAGTGCTTGAGGCAAATTTTTCATTTGAGAAAAATCTTGAATCTTTTTCTGATAAATCCATTCTAAAACTTGTTTGGCTCGATAAGGCTCAAAACCCCAAGATTCACACTGCTTTTGGAATTCTTCTAAAAGGAGATCTGTTAGAAATATCTTTTTCACAATCAATCCTCTTGTCTTCCCTGTTCAATCAAAACACGAGCTAAAACAAATTTTTTCGTCGAAGCCACATTAATCCACATCATATCTTCTTTTAGAACATATTCTTTCAAATTACCACTTAACCTCACTTTAAAAGCTTTTCCTTGAGAGTGAACTTGAATTTTTTTCCATCCTGTTAAACCAAACCAAGAAATTTCTAACGCCTTAAAAACAGCTTCTTTGATGGCCATGAGAATTGCTAAAGCCTTTGAAGAATTTTGACTTGAGTGTATAAAAACCATTTCTTGAGGACTTAAAAAACGACAAAGCTTTTGACCATAGGCTTCATATAATCCTTTCGCTCTTGAAACTTCAACAATATCTATCCCTATTTTCAGCATGTTCTTTTTCCCTCGGCGAATAGCATAGCAGAACACAAGATCTTGTGCTATTCTGCATAAAAAATGAAGCATGAGACAAGAAGATTATAAACAAAATTAAGTGGTTTTCCTGTTTCCTGTTTCATGTTTCATGTTTCATGTTTCATGTTTCATGCCTCATGTTTCATGATTGATGGGATTAAGAACAAACTTATGAAAAAAAGTAACAAGAAAAAAACCAAATCATCCTCTTTCGACCAATTGGTAGAAATCATGCGCATATTGCGAGGGCCCAAAGGCTGTCCGTGGGATAAAGAGCAAACCCTCAAAAGCCTCAAACCTTATATGGTTGAAGAATGCTATGAAGTTTGGGAAGCCATTGATAACGGAAGTCCTTCCCAGATTAAAGAAGAACTTGGAGATCTTCTTTTTCAAGTGGTCTTTTGTGCCCAAATTGCCTGCGAAAACCTTGAATTTGATATTCAAGATGTAGCAAAAACTGTTAAAGAAAAAATGACTCGCCGACATCCTCATGTTTTTGGAAAAACAAAAGTGAAAGATTCTGAGGAGGTCCTGTCAAACTGGGAATTGATCAAAAAGAAAGAACGTTCTGAAAAAGCTTCTGTCCTGCAAGGCATTCCAAAACATCTTCCTGCTCTTTTGAAAGCTCATCGTACCCAAGCTAAAGCGTCTCGTGTCGGTTTTGACTGGAAAAAGACAGAAGAGATGATGGATAAACTTGAAGAAGAGTATGGTGAATTAAAAGAGGCCTATCGAGAAGGCAATATCGAGCATATTGAAGAGGAAATGGGAGATTTGCTTTTCAGTGTTGTAAATGTTGCTCGAGGCTTAAAAATTAATCCCGAAGACGCTCTTCACAAAACCATTCGTAAATTTACAAAACGTTTTCAGTATATTGAAAAGAAAATTGCAGATCGTGGGGAAAAACTCGAAGAAAAGTCCCTCGCAGAATTAGATAAGCTTTGGAATGAAGCAAAGAAAAAGTTGTAATTCGCAATGCGTTAAAAAGTTAAGACCTAACGATCAATCCGCCCACTGATGTTGGCCACAATTCGCAAGAAATTCATTGTATCTTCTTAGAATATCTTCTTCTCCATAGGTAGAAATAGAAGCTAGAAATCGATTGATATATTCTCTCACCGGCCGAGCCCTTGTTCTCCAGAAGGGAGTAAATGCGCTCAATTGACCTGAAATACTGGATTCCACAGCCACAATCCCAATGCTATAATCCGTACTTCCACTACTTTGTCTAGAGGAAATCAATGTCCTTAGAGGACAACTAATCATGCCATAGGGGCATAAAAGATATTGTTTTTCCCAATACAAAAGTTCATATCCCTGAGCCTCATCTGTCCAATAACCTCCATAAGCCCCAAACTCTGAAGTATCCCAATGAATCAGAAAGGGATTTGCACTAAATTCTTCGCGCAAACGAATGGAAAAATCACTGGAAGCCGAATACCCATAATTTGCTAATTCAGCTGGCGTCATCCAATGAGTTCTGAAAAAAAGTCGCTTTGCTTCCTCACCTGACAACCTTCTTCCTGTTTCATCCACTGGAGAAAAAGGATAATATCCATCAATAGAATAGATAATATCGCTATGATCGAGCATACGTGTTCCCGGCCTTATCCATCGAAATATCAATCCCTGATGTCCTGCAAAATTACCAAGCCTTCCAGCAGCTCCAAAATTAAAAATATTTCTTACGGGAATATTAATACTTCGACATAAATCATAGAATAAATTAGAGACGGCAGGACAACCTGTTGGTGCAAAAATTCCTCTGGAGATGCTTGTACTCCCATCACGCGCTGTAAAAGTTCTTGTCTCTTGTCTAAGACGATCCTTCAAGAAATTATGAGTCATATAATACTCAATCGTATTTTCAGGAGATAACGTGAAACCACTCCCATGCATGACATTTTGTGCAAACCAAAGGGTAAGATTTTCAAGAGTCTCTTCCTCAGTAGAGCCTAAAAGGTTCACATGTAGGCTAGAGTTTCTTCCAGTGATAAAGTTGTAGCCATCGCGAGGATCTCCTAAAAGTCCTATTCCTCTCGCAAACGGATTATTTGCACGATGAGAAAGTTGAAAATCACGATGAGGGCGAATATGCTCGGGATAACCTACTAATCTATAATAATCTTCCCTCGAACGACCTTCTGAACTTCTATAGGCATCAACAATTCTACTGTGATAGCGATCAGAAGATAGAAGTTCAGCCAATTCATCTTCTGGGAGAGCAAAGATCGACCAAGAAAAATGCCCCATCGCTTCATGCCAGAGAACACACGCACAATGAGCCAAATAGGTATCTAAAGCTTCATCCTCTGTTAAATACATAATAGGATTAAATGAAAGTCCTCCAGCAGCCCAAGTCTGTTGATTCATATTATTTCTAGGATTGGGTAAATGTATTCCAAGATTTGGATCTCTATTGAGCATTTTTTGAAAGAACTCGTTTAAACGGTCTTTCCATTCATGAGGCCAATAATCATAAGATAGATGTGCCCCTGTCGCTGTTTCCCAAATAATTTGACGACGAAGTTCAGGATGAGTGCACAAACGTTCGTCTAAAGTTCCAACTGAAGAATAAAGAGTTAAACAACCTCCTTCTGTAGCTGGAACAATCACAGGACGTGCACCTTCTGGAGTTGCATCTGGCGGAGGAAAATAAATGGATTCTTGGGGTTTGATATTAAAAAGATCTGTCAACTTTTGAGGAGTTTGGTCATATGATTTATCTTTGTAATCCTGTCCTTCCAAGGAAGTTATCACAAAAAAACTAAATAGAATCAAAAGGGTATTGAGAGAAATACGAAGTGGACTGGTTGTAAAAGCCTTCATGTATACTTCCCTTCTTTGTCTGCAGAGGATATACCATGAGAATTGAGTCTTGTCAAATGAGGGGGGATCTCGTACGAATCACTACCTAGGATATTGCTTTTTGTAACGCTTCTTTCAACTCTGGATACTGAAATTTAAATCCAGCATTGAGCAATTTTTTCGGAACAACACGTGTACTTGACAAAAGCAAGGCATCTGCCATTTCCCCAAAAACAAGTTTAGCCATCAAAGCAGGTATTGGAAACACAGTCGGTCGATGAAGAATTTGCCCCAAAGTTTTTGTGAATTCAAAATTGGTCACAGGCTGTGGCGAAGCAGCATTAATAGCACCATGGAGGGGAGACGTTAAAAGATAAGAAACAATTTTTGGAATTTCTGACAAAGAGATCCAACTCATATATTGATGCCCATTTCCCAATTTTCCTCCTAATCCTAATTTAAAAGGCAGAAGCATTTTGGCTAAAGCACCCCCTGCCCCATCCAATACAATTCCAAATCGTAAATGAATCACTCGTGTTCTAAAAGACCGTAAATCATCAGAAGCCTTCTCCCAAGCCTGACACACTTCAGGCAAAAATCCCTCTCCAGGCAAACTCTGCTCCGTCAAAAGCTCGTCTCCTCGATCTCCATAAAACCCAATTGCTGAAGCACCAATAAAAGTTGAAGGAGGTTTGCTCAACTGACTTAAAAACTGGCATAGTCGCTCTGTTGAATTAACACGACTTTCTCTAATTCTCTTTTTCTTTTCTTGAGTCCATCGTCCACTAGAAATATTTTCACCGGCCAAATGAATGAAAGCATCTAATCCATCAATGTCACCCTTTAGTTCTCCCGTTTCAATATCCCAAAAAATTTCGTTGTCATTGGCTACAGAACGACGCACCACATTAAAAATAAAATGACCCTCTTTTTTTAGAAAGTTGACCAATGGCGTTCCAATAAATCCATGAGAGCCTGAAATTATAATTTTCATGATAGCTGGCCTTTGTCCTTAAAAAGCTTTGTTAGCTCATGCTGCAAAATAGCGATTCCAGCAATGGCTGCAGTTTCAGAGCGCAAAACTAAAGATCCCAAATTCACAGCCTTCCACCCTTGACTTAAAGCCTGTTCCACTTCCTTTGGAGAGAAATCACCCTCCGGACCTATAGCCAAAATAATTTTATCTAAAGAAGAAACTCCTTTTACAACTTCATCCAATGTCTGACGATCAACACTCTCCAAAGTAGCTATTAATTTTAAATTAAAATTTTTAGAGATAGATAAGAATTCAGACCAGCTTTGAACAGCTAAAACATGAGGAATATCCAAACGTTGGGATTGCTTCGAAGCCGATAAAGCAATTTTTTGCCATCGATCAATTCGATCAGTCTTCTTTACAACTCTCTCTGTACACAGAGGGTAAAACGTTTCAATACCAAGTTCTGTTCCTTTTTCGATAATCCAATCCATCTTTTGAGACTTAGGAATGGCCTGAGCAAGACTTAATTTCCAAGGCGTTGATATAGTAACTTTATCTTCTTCTAAAATAGACAGATACACTTTGTCTTTTTCAATTTGACTGACTTTGGCAACAAATTCTTTATCGTTTGTGAAAAGACAGACGGGATCATTCAAACGAATTCTTAAAACATGAATTAAATGATGTGCTTCAGCGTCTTTGAGAATAACGGATTGTCCAACAGAAGTAATTCCTGAATAAAAGACTCTCGGTGGTCGTGACATAAGTTTTAAATATGAAGCAGATTGGACTTTTTCATCAAACGTTAAATCTTAAAAAATCTCTTTACCTTATCTAGAAAAGCCTTATGCATCGGCATAGCACCTTCCGAGTTTATCTCAGCAAAACGTTTCAAAAGATTTTTCTGCTCTTCTGCTAACTTAACAGGGATTTCAATTAAAATTTTTATCATCTGATCCCCTTTGCCATATCCTTGAAGATGTGGAAGACCCTTTCCCTTTAAACGAAAAGTCTTTCCTGTTTGTGTTCCACTTGGGATTTTGAGCATGGCTCTTCCTTCTAAAGTGGGAACTTCTACTTCTCCACCCAAAGCCGCAATATAAAAAGGAATTGGGACTTCACAAATCAAATCATTTCCATGCCGCTCAAAAAATTCATCTTCTTCCACATGAATTAAAATATAGAGTGAACCCGGTTCACCGCCAACCATCCCCGCATTACCTTCCCCACTCATCTTTAAACGAGAACCTGTTTCAACGCCTGCTGGAATTTTAATAGAAATTTTTCGGGGAGCTTTACTTCGTCCTTCACCACGACAGCGCTTACAGGGATGCGGCATCACTTGCCCTCGACCACGACATCGGGGACACGTTTGACTCACCGTAAAAAATCCCTGATTACGACGTACTTGACCCTGTCCATGACATTGAGAACACTCTTCGCGACGAGACCCTGCTTCAATCCCTTCTCCTTTACATTCCTGACATTTTTCTAAATGTTCAAATTCTATCTCTTTTTTACAACCAAATGCAGCATCTCGCAAACTAATCGAAAGATCATAGCGCAAGTCTTCTCCATCCAAATCCTGATCTCCTGCACGCTGTGAATGACTAAATCCAAAAATATCATCAAAAATACTGCCGCCTCGACCGCCCCGACCCCCACCCCCAAACTCTCCCATAAAGGTACGAAGGGCTTCTTCTAAATCAATCCCAAAACCTCCTCCACCACCTGCACCACTACGTGCTCCAGCCCCTACGCCTGCATGACCAAATTGATCATAACGAGCTTTTTTATCGGCATCACTTAGCACTTCATATGCTTCAGAAGCTTCTTTAAATTTTTCCTCAGCCGCTTTATCTCCAGGATTGCGATCAGGATGATATTTCATCGCCAATTGACGATAAGCTTTTTTCATCTCATCGGCAGAAGCTGTTTTACTCACACCTAAAATTTCGTAATAATCTCTTTTTGCCATAATAAATTTAATTCTCCATCCTCAACTTCACATCTAAAATGTATTCACTCTCTTTGGGTTAAGTGAATCACAATACACGATACGCGATTTGTGATCAAGCCCCTATTAAATCAAAAACAAAGACCGTTTACAAAAAAGTGTGTCCTCTACAAATACGGGTGACACTCGACGGGGAGCCCCGCCGCGCGCAATTTTTCGTGAGCACGGTGGGGACGACGAGTGGCAGGTCCCGTTTCTTACCTAGTCCTAAAGGACGGCGAAAAGCCTGAAGAGACACTTTTATAGAGGAAAACTAATCTAATATCTTTAATTGCAATTTAAAAGTAACACTATTATTATAATATGCTTTCACGATATTAAATCTATTTTTAGACATCAAATATTGTATGTTTATCAATCATCATAAGTCTGCATCTACTGGAGCCGCCCTGGTTCTCACCGTGGGAATGCTTGCCCTTTTGACTTTGCTTGCCGTTGCTTTTGTAACACTCACACGAACTGAAGAAAAAATGAGTCGTTCATCTATTTATAGATGCCAAGCTCGAGCCATTGCTTCTGCAGGTCTTCATTATGCCATTGCCATTCTTCAAAAAGATCTACACGACGACAAAGCTGCAACAACTTTAACAGATCCTCAAATGTTGGATTCTTTCGATGAAGAATGGTCGACACTTTTTCTGGGAGCAGATATTCAACTAAGTACTTATGATGCTCGAATCTCTCGATGGATTTACATTCGAAAAACAACGGATCCAGACAGTCCCATCGTGGGTCGATTTTCTATTTTAATTCAAGATGAGGCAAGTAAGATCAATATCAATACAGCTGGAATAGGCCATCAAAACGAAGGTTGTAGCACCCATGAAATTGATTTGGGCGACATCCCTGGGATTGGCGTTGCCTTAAGAGATGATATTGTCAACTATCGCAATGGTGCTAACACAGTTCCGGGTTCAAATGGTTCAGGCCTCACTCTTTATTTAGCAGATGATAACAACAATACAACCCCGCTCAAAAAAAATAATATTGACGATGATGCAGATACTGCAACAGAGGGAATAGACAGTCTGGACTCCGATGAAGGGCAAGATAACGGTGACCCGAGTGAATTCGACCCAGAATTTCCGTATGGAGACGACAGACCTTTCACAGACATTGAAGAATTGGAAGCCATTCCTGGAATCGGTAACAACATTGTAAAAGCAGCAAAAAACTATGCCACAATCTGGAGCTATGATCTAAATCAATACTGGAGTAAAGAAACTCAAAGTTGGAACAAAAAAATTAATTTAAATCATTTTCTTTCTACAGGTCAACTTTACGGACTTGATTTGACTGCCACATCCAAACTTCATCGCTTGGCAGCTAACATCATAGATTATAGCGACTGCGATATTTACCCCACTTTCACTACTTCGGATAAGGACAATCCTATTTCAAGCAATTCCTATCTCGGGATTGAAGGATTACAATTCAATGAAATCATGACTCAAACAGCGGCCATCATCCGAGAAAATAATGCCCATCATGTCAATCGTACAAGCGCTTGGCACCCTCGCTCAACAGATGTAGCCTACGATGAAGCAGATGAAGGACAAGTCGGGACATGGAGTTGGCCTTGGGACAATGCAAATTACAATGTCACGATTCAGATTGAAGCAAGTACAACCGAAACAACAGCACCTATCAGCTATGTTATCGAAGGTGTCTCCGGAACCATTGATCCTCCAGCTACGAGCAGTGGTCCTATTCCCATCACCATTACTGGTGGAGAAATTAATTTAACACTCACAGCAGCTCAAGACCCAACAACGCCTCCTCAAAAATCTTCTTTTGATAAGATAAAAATATCTGGTTTAGGGAAATATATTGAAATCATTAATATCAGCCAGCAAGGCATTTCTTTTGATACAGGAGATGATGATGCATGGAGACTTTTCTTCAATCCATCGCTTGTCTCCCCTGTCGATGATGGTCTTCCTACCAAAGTTGTTGGGGATTCTTATTTGTCGCTTGCCTCCGCCCTCCATCCCTCTACTTCTATTACTCTGAATGGAATAGACGAGAATGTTCCTACTCATGATCCACCCAACTATGACTATTTAATCATCGCAGACAGTCTTTACGCATTAGATGCACTGCATGGATCTAGCGACGACGGATCTTGGTCAAAAACGGAATCTGAACCCGGAAAAGTTTTAGTTCTTCCAGATCTTCTCTCTCATCTTCTTGAAGGAACAGATTTGGTTTTAACTGACTGGAAAAATAATGTAATCGCATATGCTCCGTCTTCGAATGAAAAATTTAATATCACTGCGTACGATACATCTTCAACAACGTCTTATGCCTCTTTTTCTCGCATTTCTGCCGTCAATCAACAAAATGCCTGGTTGATTACAACAAGTACAAGTCCTGGGACAAAAAATTTCAATGCCATTAATTCAGATAGTGGAACAGACAACCTTTTCTGGAAAGTTAAAGATCGTTCATTCGCGAATCTAGGTGAATTAGGAGATGTTTTTTTAGGAACCAGTAACAATGCAACGCATGACATTGAAACCAGCTATAGCCCTCTGTATTTTTCTAGAATTACTTTGTCTTCCAAAAGAATTGAAGCAGAGGACGCTGATATGCCTTTACCCTGGAATGCTCAAGAAATATCTTTCGAAAATGATGGAACGACACGCTATCTTGCTCCTGGAACATCGGGAGGATGGATATGGAACTGGACTTTTAATCCCACTAACACTTTACCGGATATTGATAAACCTTTTCGTCTTCCTGTCAACAACACCACATTTGATCTACTTGTTTACGGACAATTTCTTTATCATTTTGATTCACCTATGGGAATTCATCGAAATCCTAAACCCAATCATGGAGTGAGCCTACCATCTGTCACCATATCAGGAAACAACATCAATTTTCCAATCTATGCAAATGGTTTGGCCCCAAAATTAGATTATATTATTCTGACTCCCGAGCCCTATACTTGGGGAAAAATCAATATCAATACAGCTTCCAGACAAACTTTAAAGGCCTTACCAGGCATAAGCACATCACTGGCCAATCATATCCTCGCCTATCGACAAGGAAATTCCGGGCCCTTTAACCAAATTCAAGAAGTCACAGAAGTTTCTAATATTGGGGAAACAACGTTTAAGCCCATTTCCAATCTTATTACCGTCAGAAGCGATACCTTTCGTATTCTCGTTAAAGGCCAACAAGTTATGGATATGAATGAAGATAACACCATCGATTCTAATGAAATTATGTCCACAATCACTTTAGATGCCATTATAGACAGAAATCCGTCTGGGCAAAGGCCTAACACCAACGATCAATATCAGATTAAGAGTTTAAAACATGAGTACTCCTAACCACTTCAGACCAAAAGAATTAATGAATTTGACCCTCTTCGATCGTTGACCCTAGAGAATCAATATGTTATTCTAAATGAGTGAAGGTTTTCAGTAGGTGACTTATGCAACCAAAGCGAAGTCTTAGGATAAGTGTTTCAGCTTTCACAGTCATTGAAATGCTTATTGTTATTTCAGTTATTTCTATTCTTGCAGGTATTTTACTTCCGGCTATTCATTCTGCTCAGAAAAAAGCAAAAATTGCAAAAACTCAGGCTGTCATCGATTCTATCACGATCGCTCTCAAACAATATCAAACAGATTTTGGAGCTTACCCATCGGCTGACATTCCAGGCGTTTCAGGAGAAACTTCCGCTGAATGCGCCTACTATTACACAGCCGCAACATTTGTAGCAGGTGAAAATAGTAATGAAATCTCAGCAGGCCCCTATATGGAATTTCGGCAAAAAGATAGAAAATCAACCAGTAGAACCGCTGACCTATTGGGAGATGGCACAAGCAATGATACGCTTTATCAAGTGATTGATTCTTGGGGAAACCCTTTAATTTATACTCAACCGGGCACCAACAATTCTAGTTCTTTTGATCTGTACTCCTATGGGCCAAATGGTACAGCAGGAGGAAGCCCTGATGATGACATTAAGAATTGGTAGAAAAACAAACCATCGATTTCTAGGACAATCTGGGGGCTTCACACTCATTGAACTCCTCGCTGTAATTACAATTATTGGATTACTTGCACTATTGGGCGTCACCACATTTTCAAAATTTGGAAGCAATATTCGACTTAAAAGTGCGGCAGATCAAATTGCAAGTACCTTGCGTTTGGCTAGAGATTTGGCCGTTACTCAAAATAAAACAATACGAGCCACCATTTATCCTAGAAGAGCAAGTCCTCCCAATTGTATCGTTTTAACAGATTCAGGAGTTCAGATAGACAAGCCTTGGATTGCTTCTCCCTTGATTGAAATCGCAGACATAAATGGTTCTTCTAGCTCTACAACTATAGACATTGATTTTTCCCCTTATGGAACCGCAAGCAGTAACTCTATTCATATCATTCAAAAAGGAACATTGATTTCAGGAAGTGCTTATAGCCCTTCAGGCTCGTACACAAGCGCCAACAAAAGCGAGCGCGTCAAGTGTTATACCCTCACAACAGATAACAATACAGCAAGAACACAAATCTATGCTTATGGGAGAAATGCGCCATGGGATACGGACGATTTAAGCGCATCACCGCCATAAAAAGGGATGCTGTTCCTCAAAGTACGTCCTCTATAACCGCGGGTGACGCTCGGCGGGGTGTCCCATCGAGCGCAACTTTTCCTGAGCACGATGAGGCTGACGAGCGGCAGGCCCCGCTACTTTTTCAAGATACACCCTTTAATATAGACCATCTTAAAAAGTTAGAGAGACAAAAGACAGGTGGCTTCACTTTGGTTGAGATTGTAGTTGCTCTGGGACTTTTAGCCTTGGGCATTCTGGGAATTCTTTCGCTTTTCCCTGTAGGCTTAGACGCTCAAAAAAGGGCCTTGGATTATTCAAATCTAACTAATTTAGCAGAATGGAAAATGGCCGATATCGCTTACAAAAGTCATTTGACAGGCTCCCTTAACAGTCTGACCGCTGCTACAAGTTATCCGAATTCTGGAGTTACTTCTTTTGATCAAAACAAAAAATATTCGTGGCATTATTATGTTTCCAAACCCTATTCTGGCACTCTTGACAATCTTTATAGAGTTGATTTAGCGATTTATTCCGTCAGTGACACAACAAATCCTATTGAAAAGGTGGTGAGTTATCTTGAACTTCCTCAATAACATATTGTCATGCGTCGTGCGTTATACGTCGAGCGTAAAAAGATATATTCCCTCAAGAACCACGCATCACGCATCACGTATCACGCACAACGGTTTCTCAATGATTGAGTTACTGAGTGCTCTCGCTATTTTTAGCATCATGGGCCTCGCCCTTTATATTGTTTTTGATAGGGCCAATCAAGTGTGGAAACATGGAGAATATAAGTCTGATCAATATCAAAATGCCCGACTCGCATTAGACACCATGTCACGAGAACTGACTTCTTGCTTGATTGGAACAGGTGGGCCCACTTCTTTTCAAGATAACACAAATAAACGTCCTTATCTGTGGTCACTGGATAATTCACAGACTATTTCAGGACAAACTTATGATCGTGATGAAATCTATTTTACTTTTGTAAGAGCCAACACCATTTATGAAGTTGGCTATTCTATTGATGATCAAAGTAATAGTAACTGCAAAGATGATATTTTGAGAAGGGCCTATACCTCTGGACTTTCAAGTGGCACAGATTTTGATATTGCAACAACAGATTTTGGATCCAATGATGATTTTGCGTTTAAAGTCACAGATTTGGATATCAAATTTATTTATAAAGACTCTTCTGGAAATTATCAAAAGGCAAATGTATGGGATACACGCATGGGTTATTTGACAGGAGGAGGAACCACTACCTCTGGCACCACCATTGACGATGGGCAACTACCGGATTGGATTGAAATCTCCATGCGTATTGTCGATCAGGAAACCCTTAATAAAAACAATGGTAATCCTGCAAAAGCTGATCGAAAAGAGTTCAAAACACTTATTCCCATGAATCAAAGGAGATTTTCCAGATGAAAATAGTCGACCCTTTGAAAGAAAAAAATTCTCAAGGCATCGCTCTGATTCTTGTCATGGGGACTCTTGCACTACTCACAGTTCTTGCAGTTTCTTTTACCACATTGATGCGCCATGAAGAAAAATCTAGCCGGGGATCATTTCAATTTATTGAAACTCGTGAGCTTGCTACGGCCGGACTTCAATACGCCATCTCTATTTTAACAAAAGATTTAAATGACGATCAAACTTCTAATCAACTTTATGATGCTTTTGATGAGGATTGGATTACCCTTTTTACAGGAACAAGTGTTGATTTAGACCAAGACGGAACTTCAGACTCACGATGGATTAACATTCATGAAAATGGAATTCTGATCGGCCGTTATGCCATATGCATTCAGGACGAAGCTGGGAAAGTCAATATCAACACAGCCGCTTCAACCTCTCAAAATGAAGGATGGTCTCCTTATGAAACCAACATGGCTGTTTTGCCCGGTTTAAGCTCAACACTTGCGAGTAATATTCGTAACTATCGGTATGGAGCCAATACTGTCCCAGGGCTGAACTCCAGTCAACTCGCACCCGATGGGGATGACGATGAAACCTCACTTCCCTTTCGTAATGACGGCATTGACAACGATGGAGATGGATCTATCGATGAAATTACTGAAGGAGAAGATGATCCTATTGAATTTAATCCTGAAATTCCCTATGGAGATGATCAACCTTACTCCTCTATTGAAGAATTAGATAAAGCCAGTAGCAGCTTAACTTCAAGTAATGTTAAAACGCTTAAAAATTATACAACTATCTCCAGTTATGATCTCAATCAATATTGGAATGGGGCTTGGTCTAAGAAAGTTAATTTAAATCATCTTCTCACCACAGACTCTCTTTACAATTTAGTTCAGGGATCTTCTGGATCTAATTCATTCAGACTTACAGCCAATATGATTGACTCTTTGGATCGAGATAATTATCCCACAGCAAAATGGTCTTCCAGTGCTTCATTCAATTCAACTAATGCTTATATCGGGCTAGAAGGACTTCAATTTAATGAAGTCATGAGACAAACCAAATGGTTTGCTGGAGAAAACAGTACGGCTGATCGTACAGGTTCTGGGTGGAGTGCTTTTTCAACAGAAGACAGGGGAAATGAAGGAACAACAGGCCAATGGTCCTGGCCATGGGATAATGGAACTTATAACATGAGAATTTATGCGCGTACAGAGGCTGCAACCCCTGTCACTTATACGTTGGAAACACTTTCAGGATCTGTAACAACACTTCCCACCCAGGTGAACAATGTGACTGTTTCAGGAGGCAGAATTAATTTACAACTTCTTGCCCCTACTCAATCGGGCGGAGGACAACAATATTCCTATTTTGACAAAATTGAAGTTCAGGCTGGGAAATACATTGAAATCATCAACATCAGTCAAAGAGCTGTCACTGTTGATAAAACAGGAAGCGATTCTTGGAATCTTTATTTCGGAGGGTCTCTCAGTGCCCCCTCTGCTGATGGACTTCCTGCAAGACAAAGTGGAGGAACAGCTCTTGCCCTATCTGGAGCAACTTATCCCACCAGTGGAGATATTACTTTATGGTCGGCAGCTCCTACCACCTATCGCTATTTAATTATTGCAGACAGTCTTTATGGACTCGATGCCACTTATGGCAATAATAATGGGTCATGGTCCGGTGGATCTGCTCCAGAATCAGAAAGACTTTTAGTTCTTCCACAACTTTTGTCTAATCTCAATTCTGGCACAGACCTCACACTCACAGACTCTCAAGGTAATGTTATTGCGTATGCACCTGCTACAGCGCAATTTAATATTCTAGGATTTGATGATGCTACCCTGGCTACTTATCAAAGTTTTTCTAGATCTTCACCTGTCAATCAACAAAGTGCATGGACCACTTCTACAGCCACAAACGAACAAACACCCGGAAGAAATAATAATGGAGTGACACAAAGTAATACGGGAGAAAATAAATATTGGTTGATCAAAGATCGCCCCTTTGCCAGCATCGGAGAATTAGGAGATGTATTTTTAGGAACTCAAAATAATCAGACTTATGATTTGGAAACATCTGGAAATTATCTGGATAAAATAACCCTAGCAGCTAAACGATTGGAAGCTGAAAATGCAAACTCTATTTCCTGGAGTAACTCAGAAACAGCTTCTGATCAGGATGGAACCACACGCTATGTTGCTTCCAATAGTAATCGCACACTTGCAAGATGGGATTGGACGTTTGACATCAGCATTACTACCGACATCAGCAAACCTTTTCGACTTAAAAGTAATACTTCTTATGACATGATTGCATATGGGCAATTCGCAAGCAATTTTGAATCCCCCAGTGGAACATCTCGTTGGGTAAAACCTAATCACAGCTCTGCTCTAGACTCTCAAACGGTTGGTAATCTCATAACCAACGGTATTCGTTTCGATGCTTATGGAAATACTTCCGTAATTCCTAAATTTGATTTTTTAATTTTAACTCCAGACCCTTATACCTGGGGCAAAATCAATATTAATACAGCTTCCAGCACTGTTCTTCAAAGTTTAAAAGGTATTAGTAGTACGCTTGCCTCAAACATTGTCAGTTATCGCCCTTTATCGAATAGCAATCCTTTTAATACCATACAAGAGTTGATGTCCGTTTCAGGGATTGATGAAACGGAGTTTAAGCCAATTGCCAATCTTATTACTGTACGTAGTGACGTTTTTAGAGTCATTGTAAGAGCTGAGAAAATTGTCGATGCTAATAACAACGGTACCGTTGATTCTGGGGAAAATATTTCAACCATTACATTAGATGCGATTGTAGATCGTAATCCTTCCGTCCGTGATCCTGGTACAACGGATAAACACAGAATTGAATCATTGAGATATGAGTAAAAAGCTATAACGCGAACTACTGCCTTGAAAGCATCTCACAAGCAGTTTGAAATGCTTGTTTGACCTCTAAATCCTTCATACATTCATGTGTTTGAATACGGCAAAATCCCTCCATACATGGAGAACATGGGATTTCGAGTCGCACAACACGATGGAGACAACCATAAGGGCCATAAATTTTAGGGTCGGTCGGACCAAAAATAGCCAAAACAGGACAATTGACGGCCACAGCTAAATGCATGGGGCCCGAATCATTTGCAATAAAAAGTTTTGCTTTCTTGAGGAGAGCCGCAACTTGCATTAAAGAAAGTTCTCCTGTTAATTGAATGACTTCCGAAGAAAAAACCTTCTTAAACTCCTCACGATCTTCTTTGGGACCCACAACCACCATCGTAAGAGAATATTTTTCTTTCAATTGCTCAGCCAATTGAGCAAATTTCGAAGCTTCCCATCTTTTTAACCGATTGGCAGCCCCTGGCCCTAAAACAATATAGGAAGAACCAACGCTCATTCCTTTTTTTAAAAGAATTTCTTGCATTTCTACCCCAAAAGATTCAAGTCGAGGTAATGCAAATGTAGCAGGGCCCTCAATTCCCAAGGTTTTCAAACGCGCCAGATGTCTAAATACAGCATGACCTTCTACTTTCTTTTTCAAAATAGGTGTTGAGAAACGAGGACGTATAAAAATAGGAATGGCCGTATTTTTTAAATCAATCACCAAATCAAATTTTTCTTTTTTGAGCTGCATCATCAAAACCAGTTTCTCTCTAAGGCGCGTATGTTTGTCATAGATAATTGTTTTTTCTAGATACGGATGGTTTTCAAAAATCTCTTGAGCCCGAGGTCCTACCATTGCTGTAATACTCGCGTTCTTAAAAAAAAGACGTGTTAGATGAAGGCTGGGGGTCGTTAAAATCGCATCCCCAATATTGCTGAGCGAAATAAAAAGGATTTTTTTTATTTCTCGAGGATCGATGTGTTTCATACAGGACAATCTTCATGCTTGATGATTTTCTGAATTTCCTGAAAAACCTGATTGACACTTATTTTTTCAAGACAATCATGCGTTACTATTTTGCAGATAGGAGAATAACACGGAGCGCAAGGGACCGGATGCGTTAAAACTTTTACATTACCAGGGGGAACATGCCTCAAAGGCTCTGTAGGGCCAAACAAAGCAATAGCAGGAGTTCCTACGGCCGCTGCCAAATGAAGTGGCGCAGAATCTCCTCCAATCCAAAGTTGACATCTTCTCAAAAATTCTGACAGCACACCCAAATCCAATTGCCCAATAAGATTTAAATATTTTATTTCTAATCCTGACAAAAGTTCCTGAGCATCTTTTTCATCTTCTTTTCCCCCAATAAAAACAGGGATAGCTTTCAATCGCTGAGAAACAAGCTTTGCCAACTCTCTAAAATGTTCAAACCCCCATCGTTTGGTTTGCCATCGGACATTCGAAAAAGGGAAAAGAGCAATCAAAGTATTGCTGGATGAGAGCTGATGAACTTTAAAAAAATCTTCAACCCATTCTTTTTGTTGTGGAGAATTCCACATTTCTAAATAAACATCTTGATGAGAGATTCCTAAAAGCTGAAGCAATCGATTTTGACTTTCAATAGGGCCTACATCTTTTTGATAAGGAATGTGATGTGTCAGAAGAAATCCCCTTCCCTGGCGACCGAATCCCACTCGAACAGGGATACGACTTAAAAAACCTAAAAGATGAGATTTTTCGTTATTTTGAAGATCAATCAAAATATCAAATCGCCGAATTTTGATTTCATGCAAAAGCTTAAAAAAGCTCTTTAGATTAACCTTTTTAGGAAAAATTATTTTTTCTTCAAGATACGGACAATGTTCGACCACTTTTTGATAAGCCTCTTGAACCAAAAGGCTCACATGCGAATTAGGATAGTTTTTTTTTAGAGCACGAAAGGTGGGGCTTGCAAGAATAACATCTCCTAAAGCACTTGATTTAATCACAAGAATTCTCGGGATTTTCAAAAGCTCTTCATAAACCTCTAAAGTTCTTTTGACCATTAGATTTAAATTAAACTTTTCTTCGACAGAATGTCTTGCCTCTTGTATGACAGAGCTCAGGCTTTCTGGATTTTTTAAAACTTGAATCATTTGTTCCGCCAAAGTCTGCGCGTCTTGGGGAGGAACAAGCCAACCATTCTTTCTATGCTCAATGATATCTACCACACCTCCAACACGTGTGGCTATGACAGGCACACCCACAGCTTGAGCTTCTACCAAAACTCGACCAAACGCCTCCGGTGTAGTCGTCGCCAAAACCAAAAGATCCA
Source organism: uncultured bacterium (assembly GCA_964640155.1). Classification (GTDB taxonomy): domain Bacteria; phylum Auribacterota; class JACPWU01; order JACPWU01; family JACPWU01; genus CAZXEQ01. The sequence continues at coordinate 305,373 of CAZXEQ010000001.1, forward strand.
AATCCTTCATCGCCTCATAGACATTCTGTGTGCCAGGAAGAAAATCGACATACGAAGAAAGTCCTAAATTTTCTCGAAGCTTTAGAAGGCCCTGATAATAATTTTGTTTTGAGGCAGGCGCATCTCCAATGACAAAACCCTTTGCATCAGGAAAAGTCTTAATCACTTCCTTCATAGCCATTAAAAAAAATTCATGACCTTTGAGAGGCGTAATACGACCTAAAATTCCAATATGAGGAGTCTTAAAATTGATTGATTTAGAATAAAAAGGAAATTTCTTTAAATCAACCCCTCTTGGAATTAACCGAATTCTTTCATTAGAAACACCAAAATTATGAAGCAAATGTTCACGAATCGCTTCAGAAACCGCAATAACTCTTTCTCCCCATCCCATGACACGACTTCCCCAGTGAGGACGATAATAACCATGCGCTGTCGTCACAAATCTTGCAGAAGTTCCTCGAACAGCAAGCCATGCAACCCAAGCTGGTGCACGAGATCGGGCATGCACAATTTCAATTTTTTCATTTTGAATAATTCTTTTCAAAGCTCGCGATGAAGACCAAATACTCCAAAGAGATTTACGATGAACAGGAAGTTCAATATGACGAACCCCCACTTTTTCGAGAGACTGGACCAAAGGTCCTCCCGCACTAACAACAAAAGCTGAATGTCCTAACCGGACAAGCTCACATGCCAAATCCAGCGTGCCTGTTTCAACACCCCCCATTTTCATTTGAGGAACAATTTGTAAAATCCTCATGATTTTACCTGCGAGGGAGACTCAAATAATCTTAAAATTTCTTGCTGAACTAAGAGGGTTTCCTGAGAATCTATTTCTTTTTTACCCATTTCATTTTTAAGATTTTCTAAAATAGGAGCAAGATCTTTAGGCCAACATCGTCGAATTCGACCTGACTTTTCAAAAGCATTTAATGTTATTTCATATTTTAAGGGACGAGAACTCTTCTGAGGCAAGCGTATCGTAATAACAAAACATCCTGAATGAATAGCTTCCATGATCATGGAAAAACTATCCTCTGTCACCAACACTATCTCCGCAAGTCCTAAAACTCCAGGGATTGGATTTTCAGGATAATCTTTAGCACATAAGAGATGGACATGCTTTTGTTGTCCCAATTTTCTTTCAAAAATCTGCTCTATTTCTAAAGGCGTACGCCGAGAAGTTGCCATTAGAATTTGTGTAGAATTTTTCTCACATATGTTTAAGAGAAAATCTACCAAAACTTCCATCTCAGACGCCTTCATTTCTAAGCGCTCTGAATCTCCACCGATTAAAACCCCTATTTTTCTTCCAACATCTAAACTTAATTTATCTGAAAGAATTTTTGTAGACCTATCCGCTATTTCCTTTGAAACAAGTGTAGGCATACCCTGGAGGATTAAAACATTTTTTGCATTTAAACTCGAATATGAATCATGCGTAGGCAAAACAACCAAATCAAATAATTTTTCTGGATGAGAAACTCCCGATTTCATTAACAGAACTGTTTTTGCTTCATAATAATGTTTCAAGAAAAAAGCAACCGGAGCACTCAGAGAGCCACAAGCTAAAATCAAAGAGGGAGACCAAATAGGTAATTGCTGAAGAGAATCTTTAGACAAACACCAACGTAAAAGTTTCATCGAATGGAGCCCAAAAAATAGACTCAAGCTGACCATAAAACGATGAAAAGAAGATTTGAAGTGAATAAAACAAATATTCTTCTCCCAATCAGGAAACCCATTTGCAATTGCTAAAATTTGATTAAAATGTCCGGGCTTCCCATCATTTAAAAGCAGCATCTTCTTTTCATATCGAGTGATTTCTCCTGGAGGACGTGTTTTCCAACGACGATGAAGCCATAACCACTGAGAAGGATCTTCTCGAATAAAGTTTTCAAGAGATAGAGTAAATCTTTCCAAAACAATTTTTTCCTGCTCATCTAGGCTTAATCCATCTAATCCTTCTGTTAAATCCTTCCCAATAAAAGCTCGATATTCCAGACGATCTGAGAGCCTACGTAAAAAGCCAGGTAAAATTGGGACTCCATATTTCAAACCTAAACGAATAATGCCAGTTGGAGTCGAAGCAAGCCTTCCAAAAAAAGGAGCAAAAGTCCCACGCACTCCCCCATCCTGATCTACCAAAGCGCCCACCGTATGACCTTGATCAAAAGCTCCTACAATATGACGAATCTGTCCTTTGCTAATAACATTAACATTGTAACGAGCACGAATCGACTGAATCCAATTTTGAACTTTTTTATTTTTAACATCACGTGCAACTACCGAGTTAATAAACCCCGCCCATCGACCTAATTTTGCTAAAAGCTCCCAGTTTCCAGAATGTCCTGTGAGAAAAAGAATCGCTTTCCCAGACTTTTTTGCCTTTTGAAGATGCTCATATCCTTCTTCAAATATATGATCGCGCCAAGCATGAGGATTTTTTTGAGACAAAATTAAAACTTCACATCCGACAAGAACTAAATTCTGAAAAACTCTTTTTGTAATATTACGAATCTGGTCTTGCGTATATTCAGGAAAAGCATTTCTCAAATTCGTAAAAGCAATGTTACGATGCTTTCGATCTATCCAATAAAAAATACACCCCAATCCCCTTCCCAATTTCATCAAGAAGGCTACAGGCGAGATTTTCGCCAAAAAATCAAGAAAATGGAGTAGGAACATGTAAAAACCGAGTTAAGAGTTAAGGGCTAAGAGTTATGGGGTTAAGAGCTAGAACGTTCGATGTGGCTTTTACTTAGCCCATAGTCCTTAACTCTTAGCCCTATTTTAGTAGTAACAAATATTGTGCACAAAATCATTAAAATCCGAAGCCCCCTTCACCAGCTTAATTTCAACTCTCAAATAAAGAAGCCTTACACCATCCAACGGAAAACTGGGGATTCGAACTGCATCTTTTTCTGTTGTTACAATAATTTGAATACCTTGGGCCTTTGTCTTAGCTACAATATCTTTCAGTTCTCGTCGATGATAGCGATGATGATCTCTAAACCGAAAAGATAAATCAAGCTGGGCTCCCAATCGCTTTAAGGTGTCTTCGAACCCTTCAGGAACTGCAATAGCGGATAAGGCAGAAATTCTTTTAGATTTTAAAAACTCCAAAGGTACTTTTTCACTGGTTAAAGTATCCATTAAATACTTTGGATCATGAACACATTCTAAAATTTCTGAATGGGATGTTTCTTTTCGAATATCTTCTTTGAGTGGATCTGTACTTTCCACTTTTTCAGTTTTTGTTAGAAAAATAAAATTGGCTCTTGTGATCTGATGAATAGGTTCCCGTAATAATCCACGAGGAAGCAATCGGCCATAACCAAAAGGATTGGTACAATCGACCAGTAAAATTTCATGTGTCTTTTGCATGGGAAGATATTGATAACCATCGTCGAGCAAAAGAATATCTGCACCTAATTTTTGAATAGCCAAAGAACCTGAACGCACTCTATTCTTGTCCACCAAAACAGCAACCCCATCTAAATTTCGAGCCAACATATAAGGCTCATCCCCGGCTTCTTTAGAATCTGTATAAATTCTCTTTCCATCCGAAACAATCAATGTCTGATCCAAAATACCTTTACTAAATGGCCTTCGTTTCTTTTTATAGCCTCGACTCAAAATAGCAACTTTTCTTCCTCCCTTCGCCAATGATTTAGCCAACATTTCAACCACAGGTGTTTTCCCAGTTCCTCCTACAGTGATATTGCCAACACTGATCACAGGACACCCCATAATGGCTTTCCTAAAGAAGCGATGCTGATACATAAAAAAGCGAAAACTCACGGCAGCACCGTAAAGCTTGGATAGACAAAGCAAGAGCCCTCGAAGCGTATTAGCCCACTTACCTTGAGCCTCTCCTCGAATAATCTTAATTACTTTATCCTCAATACGTTGCATAAAATATCACTTTTCTTTCTAAAGCCGGAAAACCTGGGAAGCATAGCATCTTGGAGTGCAACAGACAAGGTGTTTCAATACATAAATTTTATCTTAAAAATGATACACGCTGTCTTCAGCGACCGTGTTCGAAAAAGTGTGTCTTCTACAAATACGGGTGGCACTCGGCGGGGAGCCCCGCCGCGCGCAATTTTTAATGAGCACGGTGGGGCTGACGAGTGTCAGGACCCGTTTCAGCCAAAATAGAACAATCTCCTTGACCAAAACTTAAAATTACTATTGAATTTGTTAAATAAAAAACGGAGCCAAAAATGAAAATATCTTTGCTTTCCATCAAAGTTGTAGTGCTTCTTTTAATAGGAACTTTAAATCTCTACGCAGCAAAAGAAACTTACGTTATTGATACTGCTCATTCCTCTGTTTCTTTTAAAATTCGTCATTTTTTTAGTAAAGTCACAGGCAATTTTGGAAAATTTGAAGGAAGTTTAATTGTTGACCAAGAACATATGGATGAGAGCTCAACACAAGCGGTTATTGATGTTAACAGCATTGATACCCAACAAGAAAAAAGAGATGCTCACCTTAAAAATGCTGACTTCTTTGATACAGATCAATATCCTAAAATCACTTTCAAAAGCAAGAAATGGAAAACGCTCGGGTCTGACGAATACGAAGTGATAGGAGATTTAGAGATTCGTGGAACAACTAAAGAAATTACACTAAAAGTAAAATCTCTTGGATTTGGAGAAGGAATGAATCAGGCTCAAATCTCAGGATGGGAAGCAACCACCCTACTTAAGAAATCTGATTTTGGCATTACTTACGGCGGGAAAGCATTAGGTGAAGATGTCGAAGTAAAAATTCAGATTGAAGCGAGAAAACAATAAATAACGGATGACGTTATTTTCCTGCTTCTTCAATCAACATAATTGGAATACCATCACGAATAGGATATTTACGCCCACACATCTTGCAACAAATTTTTTCGTCCTTAAGCTCAATATCCCCTTTACATGCAGGACATGCAAGAATGTCTAAAAGCTCTTTGTCTATCATTGTTTATCCTTTCTTACTAATGAAGGGTCTAGCAAATAATCATCTAAAGCTTGGTGCCATAGTCTCATATGAAAGCCTTCTTTTTCAAGCTTTTCATTTGAAAGCACTGAATAATGAGGTCTCACCGCCGGACGTTTCATTTCATGCGTCTGAATAGGATGAATAGGAATATCTTTGAATCCGCTCCTTTTTAAAATTGCACATGCAAAATCATACCAACTGCAAATACCCTGATTCGTCACATGAAAAAATCCATGGCTTTTTCTATTCAATAAAAATAAAACAGCCTGGGCCAAATCATAGGTATAGGTAGGGCATCCTTTTTGATCGTTCACCACACGTAAACTTTTTTCAGGATTTTTTTGGGCTCCTTGAGCAAGTTCCAACATCTTATCGACAAAATTAGGCCCATGACTTCCAAAAAGCCAGGATGTACGTATAATCAGAAAATCTTTTGCTCCTGCTACCACTGCTTTTTCACCTTCTAATTTTGACTTTCCATAAACATTTAAAGGACTTGTCAAATCATCTTCAATATAAGGAATGTCTTTAAATCCATTAAAAACATAATCAGTACTGAAATGGACGAGAAAAATATTTTCTAATTTACAGGTTTGAGCTAAAAAACCAACCGATTTTGCATTGATAAGATAAGCTCGATCAGGTTGACTTTCACAATCATCTACTTTTGTAAAAGCGGCTGAATTGATGAGGATTTGAGGATGAATTTCCGAAATAATCTTTTTGATTTCATCAAAATCTGCAATATCTAGCTCTTGATGAGAAAAGGCAGAAATTTCATACTCAGGGGATAACGTTTTAACCAAATCATGTCCCAACATCCCCGCTGCACCTGTGATTAAAACACGAGGCTTTTGCTTACCGAAGTTCATATTGCTTTTTATAATATTCTTTAAAAGCACCTGATTTGATCTTTTTCCACCAATCTTGATGTTCTTTGTACCAATCAATGGTTGAATGCAAGGCTTGCTCAAAGGAAAATTGTGGCTTCCATCCTAAAGTTTTTAATTTATTTGCAGACAGAGAATAACGGCGATCATGCCCCAATCTATCTTTAATAAACTGAATATTACTCTCAGACTTTCCCAAATATTTTACAACGGCTTGGGCCAATTCTCTATTTTCTCTCTCATTACCCCCTGCAATATTATAAACTTCACCTTCTGTCCCATGATCAATTAAAAAATAAACACCCGAACAATGATCTTCTACATACAACCAATCACGAATATTTTTGCCATCACCATAGACGAGGAGAGGTTTTCCTTCCAATAAATTTGTAACGCCCAGAGAAAGAAATTTTTCAGGATATTGATAAGGGCCAAAATTATTGGATGCTCTGGTAATAATCACCGGAACTTGATACGTCACCCAGTAAGAATAGGCCAGACGGTCTGCACCAGCTTTACTCGCAGAATAAGGATTACGAGGCATAAGAGGATCTGTTTCTTTAAAAGATCCAGAATCGATACTGCCATACACTTCATCGGTCGAAATCTGAATAAACTTTTTGACACCAAATTTACGAGCAGCCTCCAATAAAACATAAGCCCCGTAAACATCCGTAGTAATAAAATCTGAAGGGTTGGTAATAGATCTATCTACATGCGTTTCAGCCGCAAAATTAACTAAAACATCTACCCCTTTTTCAAAAATACTTTTAACACAATCTTCGTCTGCAATATCTCCTTTGACAAATTCATAACGAGCATCATTTTCGATATCTGACAAATTTTCCAGATTTCCTGCATAGGTTAATTTATCTAAATTAACAACATGGCAATCTTTCTCTTTTTTTAAAAGAGTGTGAATAAAATTTGAACCAATGAATCCCGCCCCACCTGTAACTAAATATCTTTTCATAAAAATAATCCTATTATTTCTTTCCTACTACCAATTGACTTGCTCGATAAAGAGATTCAAATGTTCCTGCATCTGTCCACCATCCTTCTAAAACACTGTAACTCATCGTCCCCTGCTGAAGATAAACATTATTAACATCGGAAATTTCTAATTCTCCACGTCCTGAAGGCTTTAATGTTTTAACAATTTTATAAACAGAAGCATCATACATATACACCCCTGTCACCGCATAAGAGCTTTTTGGTTTTTTAGGTTTTTCTTCAATGCTTACAATTTTCTTTCCTTCAAAAACGGGGACGCCAAACCGCTCAGGATCAGGAACCTCTTTTAATAAGATCTTTGCACCTTTTTCTTGGGCATCAAAATCTTTTACATGCTTCTTGATAGATTTCTCTAAAATATTATCTCCCAAAATGACAATAACCTTTTGGCCATCTGCAAAATGTTCTGTTAAAGACAAAGCTGCTGCAATGCCTCCTTCACCTTCTTGATAGGTATAATTTAAATCTTGAAGACCAAATTCTTTTCCATTTCCTAAAAGCTTTAAAAAATCTCCTGCATGATTTCCCCCTGTAACAATCATGATGTCTTTAATCCCAGCTTCAACTAACATCTGAAGAGGATAATAAATCATGGGTTTGTCATAAATAGGCAAAAGATGCTTATTGGTAATTTTGGTCAGTGGATGAAGGCGTGTTCCTAATCCTCCAGCTAAAATAATGCCCTTCATGAAAACCTCTTTTTTAATTAAATTTTTAGCATTTTATCAGAGAGAGATATTTCGTCATAGGAATTTTCTTTAAAACGATCGACGCGTCACACTTCACGCGTGACGGCCTTTAAAGGTTCATGCCTATAGGTCAAATAAAATGGAACTCCCAGCAAACTGTACCCCAAAGAAACAAGTCTAATAAAAATAGAAAGCCCAACGGCAATCACGCCATAAGCAGGATTAATCATCATAAAAAGAGCACGATAGACTCCCTCTCCAATTCCCCATCCCGCAAAAGAAATCGGCATAGCACTTAAAAAGCCTGCAATCGGAATAATAATAAAGAACTGAGAAAGATAAACATCCGTCATACCTAATCCTTTGGCCAGAATAAAGTTGGCCAATACCAACATCACATGAATAAAAAGTGACAAGAGAAAGACACCTATTGCTGTTCCTTTATGATGTCTTAAAGCAGTTAATGCATTGTAAAACTTTAATGCTCCTTGCATCATAGAAGAACGCTCTACAAATTTCTTTAGTCCAGGAAACTTTCTCCACAAAGATCTATTAAAAAATAGAATCATCCCTATAAAAAAACTCCCCACAAAAACAGCAATAATCTTTGCGAGTCCTCCCAGGAGAGGATGATGAAAGGAAAAAAGAGAGGCAATCAGACCCAACATGAAAAGGGCAGAAAACCCAAAAATACGATCTAATAAAATCGATGCCACCGCTTCTACTTTTTTGGGAGTTCTTTTTGCTAGATAATACCCCTTAATGACATCTCCACCCGTTAAGCTAGGCATCATATTGTTAAAAAAAAGCCCGATCAAGGTTAAACGCACAGCAAGGGCAAAACCAATATGAATATCAAAGGAGCGAAGAAGGAGTAGCCAACGATAACAGGCTAGAAATGAAATAAAACCATAGATAAATAGAGGAATAAAAAGATTCCAAAAAGGGATAGAAGAAAAAGTAGAGCCTAATGTTTTTAGATTTACATCAGGTTGAGTGAAGATATAAAAAAGGATTCCCACACTAATGAGAATCCTCAATAGGTTCAAAAAGAGCTTTTTTATCGCTTCTTCCGAGCCTCCTTCATTTTCCTTCTTTTCTTCTGGCTCGGCTTCTCATAATGCCTATGCTGCTTCAGGGATTTCATAATCCCTTCTTTATCGATTTTCTTCTTTAAACGACGCAGTGCTCGATCAACTGATTCATTTTTCTTTAAAATAACTTTGGTCAAGACAACCCCCTATTAAAATTTACCCATGCAATCTAGAATATGTCCTTTCAGAAGTCAACGCTTTTTTCAATGTCAGGCAGATATATCTATCGCACCGTTAGCAGGTTTTGACGAGCCATTTGATCTTTGTAGCGCCTCGAGTTGTCTGAAAAGATCGTCAGCATTATAAAAGTGAGAGACATCTGCATCTGCCAATAAAAGGCTTAATACATACTGAGGAGCATTCGGCCATACTGCAAGTGTTAAACTATTAGCAATACGTCTTTCGCGCCTGTGAAAATCTTCATAAAGAGAAGGTTCCAAACTTCTTTCCGCATAGAGGGATAAAAAAGCCTTCCAAAGTTCTACCGGTCTTGTTTTAATCCATATTCTAACTTGGTCCATATTAACCTCTCCACTCTCACCCATTTCCATACAAATTCCTTTTCCAAAAAGCAACGAAAAGTCTCCTCTTTGCAATGCCCCATCCAAAGCCTTATCTAAGAGATATTGAGCAACTTGTGTTTGTGCAATTTTTTCGAACTCGTCAAAACCTTTTAAGCTATCAAACAGAAGAGTTAATTCTTCAACATCCTGTATAGGCCCTTCAAGAAGCCCCTTTACAACTCTTTGTAGTCCTTCTACACCCTCAAAAAGAGTACGAGCATATTTTTCAGGAAGGGAATAACTTTTAACGTGAATATATTTTTGATTAAAGGGTAATTCTCCTGGAGGTCCAATAAAATAAAAGGTTCTTTCTTTAGAAGGGTCTGCCATTTCAGCTAAAACCCTCTTAAATCGATTAGCTTTGCCATTTTCCATATTTCCAAAAACAACAACGTTATAAAAAGGTTTTAATCCTTGAGCAATCGATATCCGTTCTTCTTTAAAATCTTTTTGCTCCCCCTTTATGGAATCAGCACTTTTTGAGTGTAAATGAAGTTCAATGCCTTTGTCTCTAAATAATTTAATAATCTCTTGAGCAAGCTGAACATACTCTGCGGACACTTTAAATCTTACAGGAAAAGCGGTAGCTAAAAAAGGCCGAGCAAGAATGCCTGTTAAAAAAACGCCATCTCCTTCTCTAAAACCATATTGGGCCATTCGCTTTAGCCACTGCATTTTATCGGTCATTTCTTTTTCAGTCATCTCGGGGACTTGCGCCCCGTTCCCATCTCTACCTTCTAAAACAAATGCCATGGGATGAAACTGGTCTTGATAAAACATTGTCCAAACGGAGAATACACTTTGTCGCAAGTCTTGTAAGGAATTTATACAAAAATCCATTTCGTCAGAAATACCTTTTCTCCCATCAGCTAAAGAAAGTCCTAACAAGCAATAATCTTTTGCAAGACTTACATCTCCTTCTATTTGCATGTGATAACGTGTAAGACCATCGTAAAGTTTTATTAAACTAAGTCGAGCAATTTCTGCTTTATATTTCTGATCACTTTGGAGTTCCTCATTTAAAGCTTGAATCTGCCCCTGAACAAAAGCCAATGCTATTTCTCCAAAATCCTTATCTTTTCGAACAGCACTATCCACTACCGTTTCAAAAAGATGCATAACTCTTACATGCTTAAATCTTCTTCCCAACTGATGAAGGTCTTCTACGCTACAAAATCGAAGTCCTTTTTCTATACTTTGATTTGTAATGTAATATTCTCCTTCTTCAGATCTAAAAAGATCTTCAATAAAATCAATCGCATTTTTAGGAGAATGTTTAAAAATTTCGTGCATTTCTCTTGGCCAAACACAAAAAGAGATATCTTTCCCAAACTGACCTATTTCTTCGTATAAGCCCATTCCAAGTTTTTCTTCATCTTCATCGTCTAATGGCCTTTTTTTAATTTGAATGACTCTTTCAGATAAACCAACCTTTACAGGCACAAAAAAGTCTTTTCCCAAAAAGACAGCTGATGCCCAATCTACTTGAAGCTGCTGAGCAATTCCCTTCATTTTTTCTAACTTCCTTTTAATTTCTCCTATAGGGATACGCCGTTGATATCCACTTTTATTTCCTATCCGAACATAATGTTCATAGCCTTTAACAAGATTTTCTCCTCTTGTATCTCTCAATTTTTCTAAGAACTCCTGAAACATCATTGCCTGAGCAAAAATTGTCTCCCAAGGAATCGCATTTCCAAATGGGTTAAGAGCAAAAGAAGAAGCAGGGGCTAAAGCTTGAGACAAACTTTTAAATCCTGAATCAAAAGGTGTCAAAACTCCATTCATCACGGATAAATAAGCAGAATCATTTACCTTTGAGGAAAGAGTTGGCGTCATCACCACATAAGAAATATGCTCACTCTTAAACCCTTGTGTTAAACCGGCTGTATGAAAGCCTCCTGTAATCAATACCGCACAAGAAGCTTTTTCTTCTTTTATTTTGTCAAACGCCTTTGAAAGAATGGCTTGATCTCGTTTAACAGCAGTTTCATAAAATCCTTCTATCGTTGAACATTTTTCCAGAAGACTTTTAAGAAAATCCTGTTGAACAAAAGAAGTCGATTCCGACGAAAATTTATCAATGAGCATTTTCCACTTTTCAGCGAAGTAAAGTCCTTTCCCCTTTAAATAAGTCTGAAATTCCTCATGAGAGAAATTAAGCTGGCCAAAGTTTTTAAGTCCCTCTAGAAAGAGAAAGAATTGATCCAGATCTTTTTCTTCTTCATTTCGATAGAGAGAAGATCGAATTTCGTTTTCCAAAGTTTTTAACTCTTTAGAAAAATCCGGAAAAGAAATGTCATCTCGAAGCGAAAGAATCCTAACAAACCTCTTTAAATTAGGATAATTAGACCAATCTATATTTTCTTTCAGAGAAAGATGATATAAAAATTTAAAAAAATCACTTTGAGAAATTTTATTCAATTTTTGAAGAAGTGTTTCTTCTACCAATTTCTTAAGATTTTCTTGACTCAGTTGAGATTGCAATCGTATTAATAAATTTTTGATTTCTTCATTAGATGCCTTAGTATCAATTTTCTTTTGCAAACTTGTCATGCGTAAAAAATTAAAAAAAGAAGGATATGTTTGCTTTAAAGAATCTTTTTTCTTCCTAACTTTTTTCAAAAAAGAAGCATATTTTTCTAAAGATAATTGACCTTGATTATAAGAACTCACGCAGTCATTAAGCTTCAAGAGATCTTTGGAAAAAATTCTAGTTTTTGCATTTTCAAAGGAGCTTTGAACATGCTCAATTGTTTGAGAAAATTCTTTTTTAAGTAATTGAGCTTTCTTGAAATAATCAAAATTTTTAAGATACAGCTCTCTCTCCTCAATACCAAATAGAATGGGTTCTTCTAAATTCATGATGGCATAATACTCTGCTCCTGAAAGCCATCCTCTTTTTAAAAAACACTCTGAAATACGTTCTCTGGTCTCTTTATCTTGAATACAAGCTAATGGAGAAACATCTACCATGCCCTGAGCTCCTTCTACAAGAATAAGAGGTATATTTCCTTTGGGCAAAACTTTTGAAAAGATAGAAATTACTTGAGCAATATTTTTTTGAGCTTCGAACTGGGCATGAGGATCTTGAATATGAAGAATAAATCTTCCTTTTGAACCCTGATATTTTTCAGAAACACTTCCATAAGAAGAAGGAACTTGGCTGATAAAGTCTGTGATGGAAAAATCAGGAGACGATGAGGATTCAGAAACATTTTCTGCAGACAAAGACTGAGGAAAAGTTTGCTCGCAAAGAAAAAAGCAGAGCAAAATGAAAGAATATTTAGCTTTACCTTGATTCTTCTTGACCATGGACAATTTCCCCCATCATGACCAAAAAAAGAATAGCGTTTAAGCTTGTAAATCTTGAAGATTATTCAAAAACTGAAGAAAAAATTTGAAGAAACAGAGTATGAAATATATGTTAACTTCCAAAGATTATATAAAAGTCTTCTCTCTTTGCCAACAAAGAAAAACATCCAATCTTAAAAATTAGGCCAATGCTTCTACAACAGCACCCTGCCGGGCCACATTAAGAATTTTGATTTGGGCTGATATTTTAGCCTGTTCGAGCTTTTCGGAAAGTACTCTCATCACTTCAAAAGGAGTTTCATGATGATTTACAAAGGAAAGTATGGTGGGGCCTGAACCACTGACAACCGTCCCACAACTACTAGACTGTGAAGCAAGATCAAAGATTTTTCTCATTTGTGGGGCCAAGTTGAATCGATATGGCTGATGAAGCTTGTCTTTAACGGCCACAGGCAAAAGATCATATCGACCTGCAACCAAAGCAGCCGTCAAAAAAGACGCGCGCCCTAAATTAAAAACAGCATCTGAGAATGAAACTTTTTTAGGAAGAACTTGCCTTGCCTTCTGAGTTGAAACTTTAAAATTAGGAACAACAATGACTAACTGTAATCCTAAAGGCACTGGCAAAGGCAGGAAAACAACTTCATCTGCTTCGAGAAGAGATAAAGACAACCCTCCAACCAAGGCAGGAACAAGATTATCTGGATGCTCTTCAAGTTTTAAAGCAAGTTTAAGAATCTCTGAATCAGGAAGTCTTTTTCGGCTCAGGGCTCCTGCAGCAAGCAAACCTCCTATAATGGTAGCTGCACTGCTTCCAAGACCTCTCGCAAGAGGAATGCGATTAATCATTCGAACTTGAAGACCTTTAGGGCGTGATTTTCCCACAGCCTTTAATCCCAAATCCATGGCTTGAATGAAAAGATTGCGTGAATTTTCTGGTAATTCCTTTGCTCCTTCACCTTCAATCTCAACGGAAAGACTTTTGCCGGTCAGGCGCAGCTCAGCCTCATTAAATAATTCTAGAGCTAAGCCAACGGTGTCAAAACCTGGGCCTAAATTGCTAGTTGAAGCACTAACTCGAATACGAAATCCTTGTGCCATATGTCAAAACCCCTTTGCTTCCCCCATATTTCAAAATCAAAGGTGTTACCAAACCTTAATCTCAAGGTTTCTAAAAGGACCACAGTATATAGAAAATAAAAGAGAAATGATAGCAAAAAGAGATAAAATAGTAGTATTTCTATAACCAGCTCTAACACAATAAATTAAATTCAATCTTTTGGCTAATTTATGAGTAATATCTTAAAAGATGGTTAAGAGTTAATCCTTCCTATCCGGCCTTTAGAGAGGGAAATGGGTTTTAACCCAAGCAAGAGCTTCTTCAGAAGTTGAGATTTTCTTTTCTAAGCATGCATCCTCAACCGAAGTCAGAATTTCTTTAAAACGAGGGCCAGGAGCATAACCCATTTGAATAAGATCATTACCTGTAATCAAAGGTTCTGGCCTGGGCTTTTCCTGCTGGAAAAGAGCATATTCTTTATTTAGAAAATCCCAATTATCTAAAATGCCATGGCTGGCCAAGCAATCCGCTCTATGCATGACAAGCTCCGTCACAAAAGTGGATCTTGTCATAAATCGCTTTAATTTTGCTTCTCGCATCAGCTGAACATCTTTAAAACGCATATGATTCAAAACACATGCACAAATATCTTCAATTTCATGATTTGAAAATCGCAAACGACGTAAAATTTCTTCTGTCATGCGAGCCCCTACTTCAGGATGTCCATTAAAGCGAATGCGATCAGAAATGGTTTTTGTAGGAGGTTTGCCTACATCATGAAAAAGAGAACCAAAAGCCAAAACTAAATCTGCATTTTCTAAAAGATCCAGCATGATTTTAGTGTGAATATAAACATCCCCTTCGGGATGAAATTCAGGAGGTTGTTCCACCCCTTTCATCGCTTCCACTTCAGGCAAAATAACTTTCAAAAGACCTGAAGCACTTAAAAGTTCCAAACCATGCCCCGGTCGAGGTCCCGTAAAAATCTTAATCAATTCATCACGAATCCGTTCTGCACTCACAACCTCGATTTTAGGAGCAAAATCGACGAGACATTCAAAAGTATTCTTATCTATTTCAAAATTGAGATTCGTCGCAAAACGGACAGCTCGCAGAAGTCTCAGCTTATCTTCTTCAAATCGCCTCTGAGGCTCCCCAATAGTGCGTATTACTTTTCTTTTGATATCTTCCTGGCCCCCTACATAATCAATGACTTGATTAGCCTCAGGATCGTAAAGAAGGCCATTCACTGTAAAATCGCGGCGTTTGACATCTTCTTGGCTGGAAGTAAATTCAACTTTAGAGGGATGTCGTCCATCTACATATTCAGCATCGTTTCGAAATGTCGCAACTTCAAACTCTTGACCTTCCAAAAGCACTAACACCACACCAAACTGAACACCCACCGGCACAGTTTTAGCAAATAAATGCATGACTTCCTCTGGCTTGGCACTGGTGGCAATATCGAAATCATTAGGATCTTTGCCCATCACCATATCCCGAACACATCCCCCTGCCCAAAAAGCTTCAAAACCTTTTTTTCGAAGAGTTTGTACAATTTGATTCGCTAAATTTCTTTTTGAGGAAATGTTCATGATAGGAAAATCACTTTTCGGAAGGTCTATGATTCACGTTTTGGGTTTGATCTTTTACGTTTCAATCCATAGGAATTTTTAATCCATTGATCTAAAACACCTTTTGGATTTTCTAACACTTCTTGTGTAATTTCGAAATCTTCTTTTCCTGAATTTTGAAAAATAAGAGCCAGACCATATTCATAATTTTTCAACCTTTCTCGGCAAAGATCTTGTACCGACCCTGCCCCTTCATGATAAGCCTTTGAAATCCAGCTTTGAGCACTTTCGTCAAAATGAATTTTGACGCCATGTTGAGCTAAAAATTCTCTTTCAAATGAATCCAGCTGGAGAACAATAAATTCATGATCAATAAAATCGGGGTTGGCTAACATTCGCTTAAGTTCTTCTTCTGGATTTTCAATCAAAGAAGGAGTAATGACAAAACGTTGAACATTTGTAGAAGGAAGCTCATATTTAAAATTTCTCAAGGCTTTCTCACATACAGTAAACAAGCCTCGGGCTCCTGTTTTTTCAAGAGAGGCCTTGTGAGCAATGGTTCGCAAAGCATCTTCTGAGAAAATGGCTTCAATGCCATAAGCCTTAAAATCTGAAACGTATTGTCGAATCACAGAATCTTCAGAATTTTTTAAAATATGATAAAGATCTTTTTCCGAAAGATCATTTAAAACGACACGTACGGGTAGTCGCCCTATAAATTCGGGATCAAATCCAAACTTTACAAAATCATGCGTTGCGGCTTGATGATGGAAAATACTCTCAGCTTTTTTTTCAGAAAGACCAGACTGAAAACCAATCGAACGAATTTCTAATCTTTTTTTCACAATTTCAGGAAGTCCATCAAAAGCACCGCTCATGATAAAAAGAATATGCCTTGTATTAATCGTCTTTCTGTCAATTTTTCCTTTGGATTGAAACTCCATCACCGCCTGAATCTGCCCCGTCAAATCATTGGCTGTTCTTAAAGGAATTTCTGTCTCTTCCATTAATTTCAAAAGACCTCTTTGCACACCCTGCCCACTCACATCTCTACCTAATAAATTAACCGGGGCTGCAATTTTATCTGCTTCATCCAAATAAACAATGCCGTACTGAGCCCATTCGACATCACCATTGGCCTTATGCACCAAATCTCGAATCAAATCCTCAACATCTCCGCCCACATAACCCGTTTCACTAAATTTCGTCGCATCCGATTTAATAAAAGGAACCCCTATCAACTGGGCAATCGTTTTAACCAAATAAGTTTTTCCTACCCCAGTCGGACCAATCAAAAGAACGTTTTGTTTTGAATAACTTCCACAGTTGTTTTTACCCATGCAAGTAGCAACGTGATGATAATGATCACAAACTGCAACAGCTAAAACTTTTTTAGCTTCTTCTTGCTGAATAATAAAGCGATCTAAATAGGCTTTGACATCCTTGGGTTTTAAATCAAAATTCACGGGATGAGAAGATTTTTTCTCTGTCGAAGTCTCTGATTTTGGCTTAAAGATATCAGGCTGAGGAAAAGCAAATCCCATCACTTTATCCCCAAACTTTTCCTTCATAAATTTGGAAAGTTCTTTTTGAAACTCTTCAAAACTTGGGGTTTGCTCCCCTTTTTCTAATGTATCGTCTTTATCGCTCATTTTAATCTCTTCACCTCCTTTAATCATTATAGCATTGTCTAGTTTACATGTAAAAAAGAGGTTAAAAGATAAATGCCAGAGTTTGTGGACAAAAGTGCGTCCTTTATAGATGCGGGTGACACTCGGCGGGGAGCCCCATCGAGCGTAACTTTTAGTGAGCACGATGGGGCTGTCGAGTGGCAGGACCCACTACTTTTTGAAAAAAAATACACTTTTATATACAACATCATGCTTCACGATTAAATCTTCCAATGCTAAAATGAACAATTATGAACCCACAAAAACCCAATTTGATTCAATGCCCTCAATGCGGACAAAAATCTGCTCTAAAAATTGAGAAGGTTTTTGATGATCTCTTTAATTTGATAGGTGAAAGAAAAATTTGTGCTTTTTGTAAATTTGAGTTTAAAGAAGATGAAATCCAGTATGCTTCTTCAAAAACACCTAAAATATTTGATCCAAAAGCAGAGCGAAGGATTTGCCAGTATTGCAGACATTATGTCATGAATGCCTGGACACAAAAATGTATGTTGTGGAACAAAGAAGTAACTGCAACAGATTCATGCGAGAAGTTTGAGAAAAAGAAAATGCTTTAATCTATACTTCATCAACTTTGATTATCTCTTATCTTCAAAATCATTTGATAAAAAGCCTTTAAAAGGAATTTTCTCCCAGGGAAATGGAGTAGAATCCATCTGAGGATTTTCCCTCCCGGCAATGCTCCAATCACATAAGGGATTCCTTCATCTCCGCTGAAGACGCGTCCGTCTGGTAACACAAAATGAAAACTTCCCTCCAACTTTTCCTGTGACATATTTCCTGCTAATTCTTCAACCAAAGGATCATCAAAAGGAACAAAAACAATGTCATTTTTTCGATCTAACTGCTTGATAAATTTCATCAAATTGACACACAGAGTGCAGTTCCAATCATAGATAAGATAAAAAGGATTTTCATTTTTCATATTAATGAGATAGCCAGTCTTTTGGAAACACGATCAAGCCTAGGGATTGAGCTTCTTCCAAAACAGCATAAAGATTAGTCAGATCCTGATCCATTGCACGAGAAGCTTCTTGAAGAGAGATTTTTTCATGAATAATTTTTACAGCCAAAAGCATTCGATCTGTAGGGACACAACAATTAAGTATAAGCGTAATCGGATTTCTAAAAAGAAAAATGATTTGCTCTTGATCAAATAAAGACAAATACCTTTTATTTTGAATCCATTCTTTCTCTTCTAAACAATTCTCCTTAGAACGAGTGACATTTGCAAATTGGACCAAGGGATAATACGTGTTCAAAATGGCCAGGGTTGGATTCACAAGGGGCTCTTGAAGCGCAAAAATCTGAGAAATCCTTTCTTCCTCATGATAAATCACCGCTTCCATCCACTCAAATTCTGACAATTCCACATAAAAATTCTGAATACCGTACAGATTTTTCTCTTTTAAACTCTGAATAAAAGAAGGAAATGCTTCTGCACATCTAAAAAGCTGCCAATGCGCGGGAGGATATTCTTTAAAATATTGATCAAGAATTTTCTTCCATGTCACTCCATCAAATAAAGTTTTTAAAGAAAGAAAATTTTGATCTAAAAATTTTGTTACATGACTTTTGACAAAGCGCGGATAGATAGAAAGCCTTTTAGGAGTGGTTTTAAAGTAAGAGATCCAGTCTTGAGGTTTCTCAGTCCCTCGAAGGAGTGCATGCAAATTCTCTAAAGTTTCCTGAAAAGGGCTCATACACTCCTCATTTCAGCGACTGTAACAGACTCAGCAGCCCTTCTAATTTTTCGATTTTCATCTAAAAGAACATCTAAAGTCGGAATATCGGTATCCCATTCAAGCAGTGTAGGACGAGCCCCAATTTTCCCAAGCGCATATTGATAAAGTTCTATGACCTCTGGGATCACATGATCGCCATGAGTATCAATAATCACTTCATCTTCTTTAAAATGACCCGCCATATGATATTGATAAACTTTTTCTTGCGGAATGGCATCGATGAAAGCATACGGATCATATTGATGATTCTGGGCATTTACATAAATATTATTGATATCCAAAAGAAGACCACATCCTGATTTTTCTAAAATTTCCACAATAAATTCTTCTTCTTTCATTTCTGAACCCGGCATACGTACATAATAGCTGGGATTCTCAATCAAAAAAGGAACCTCTGTCATCGATTGAACCTGTTTAATTCGAGGAACGACATGATTCACAACCTCTTTAGAAAATGGCAGAGGCAAAAGATCGTGATATTCCACACCAAACGCAGAAGAAAGACAAATATGATCTGAGAAAAAGAGAGGTTTAGAAAATTCGATTAAATTTCTTAGAGATCTTAAATAATCAGAATTAAGAGAATCTGGTCCTCCTATAGAAAGACCCACCCCATGAAGAATAAGAGGGAAAAATTCTTTGATTTGTTCTAAAACAGAATATTCCTTGCCCCCCCTCGACATAAAATTATCTGAAAGAAGCTCAAGGAAATCCACACCATCGTGGTTAGAGAGGATTTGATCAAAATGAGGGCTGCGCAGCCCAACTCCAAAAATGGAGCTGGACTGCACATTTTCCTTTAATGTCTTCAAAAGACATTCACCTTATCATTACGAAGCCGTGAAAACTACTCAGTGGCTTCAGTCTTGTCTCCTGAACAACTTTTTTCACCACTGCAGCTCTTTTCTCCACTACAACTCTTCTGGCCTGAGCAGCTTTTTTCACCACTGCAAGACTTCGCAGAATCTTTTGCACAACATGCCGTTTTACAACCTGTATTCATCATGGATAAACTTGCTAATGAAATACTGGCTGCTAAAGCTCCAATAGAAATCTTTCTCTTGATGTGCATGATATATGTTTCCTTTCTTGATGGTTAAGTAAGTAAGAAACAAACATGATAAGGATATACTGTTAAGAAAGAAGATTCAAGAGGAGGAATATAAAACTATCCATCGAATGAAGCTAGGAAGTTTGAAATTTAAAACTTTCAATAATCATTTTGTAAAAAGCATCGTCGCCAAATTCAAAAAATTCTCGTTTTTCTCCATCTTTATAATGTAATGAGCCAAACATATTCCGACTAATCCTTACTCCAAAATCTTGCCCATAGAAAACCAAATAATCCCAGTCTTCTGTTTTAAAAACATGGCCTACAACGTAGAGACTTGGATCAGTCTTATATTCATAGGGAATACCTGCTGGATTTTTCTTTTTGGAAGCCATGATACCCAACATCTTCATTCCAGAATCATCTAACATGTTTTCTGAGGGTTCTCGTCCTCCACTCAATTCCTTCACCATTGATTCTTGGCCAAGTTCTCCCAATTTTTGAATGCTTACTTTTGGTGCTGATTCATAGTCTATGATGGATGGCCAATTAAAAAACATCGTACAACTATCTTTCCCCCAACTTCCAATCCTTTTAACTTCCCAGTCTTTAAAAACCGGATATTTAAAGGTAATTCCTTTTAATTCTGGGCAAAAAAAGTCGCGTATTTCAATAATTTTATATTGAGATGAATCTTCAGAGAAACTAGGCATAGGAGATACGATTAAAGATAGTAAGAACGTAATGATTGTTTTCATTGGCAACGAAAGCATAGCATCAATTTTTTATTTTTTTAAATAAGATCTTGCTGGGAGGAGGACTTGGCGCCTACGTCCCTTCGGGACTCCGGTCGGCCACCCGCTCCTTTCAAGGTCTCACATCTACCACCGGCAGATGTGATTTTGGGTGTGGCGGAGCTCCCTTCAAGTCCCCATAATACCTTGAGGAACTTTTCTCCGATTAAGGATTTTCTACTTCTTTGCAATGACCTAAGATCTTGCTGGGAGGGGGACTTGAACCCCCACGGGTTGCCCCATACGCCCCTTAAACGTACGTGTCTGCCGTTCCACCATCCCAGCGTTTAAAAACCATTCTAATATTTTGTATAAAAATAAGGGACGAAGTATACCAAAACATCTTCTGTTTTGACAATGCAGTTTGGATTAATTGTAAACTTATCTAGTTCTGTGCAGAAGGGGCAAGGGGCAAGATGCAAGGCACAAGCGAGTGACCGAGGAGGCGTACATTTTTCCGTACGTCGCACAAGGGAACGAAGCTTGTAACGCAGCAGATTGTCCCTTATCCACAGAACTACCCCAAATGAACTTCTATGCCTCTATGCGTAAAAGCTTTCTTTACCCAATAAACAAAGGGTATAGCCAAAAAAGTAAAAAAGGCACTCACATAAACAAAAATTTGTAAAATTAAGACCATCGGATTGTGTGTTTGAGCAATATTGAAATAAGAATATTCAAAAGAGTTCATCCATGGCTTCATCCAAGAAGCACTAAAAAGCTGATATAATCCCCCGCCCACCACATCCCCAATCGCATTGGTAAAATTGGAAACGGACATCAAAAGTGCATAAATAAATCCTGCATTGCTTTTGGAGGCTGCTTCTCCAGCCAAAGTCAGAGGAATTAAAAAAGCTGGGATTGAAGCAAATCCAAGGACAACTTGAACCATCAAAGACCACCAGTGATAGCGATTCCAATGAGATAGAAATTCTAAAATGTTATAGAATCCATTTCCTATCCAATTTGTTTGAAATTGGCCAGCCCAATCTAAAATTTTCTCCCATGGAAAAGAGATTGCAACAGAAAGAGGATGTGTGGAAGGCAAATAAAAATAATACCCTGCCAATAAGGATATAATGCCAAGTCCAATCATAGCGTAAAGATATCGGTCCCACGAAATCTCTTTAAAACGTCTCACCACCCAACGGTAGCAAAGCATGGAAAGAACCAACATAATGCTTTCTACGACCCCCAGAACTCCAAATATCATAGGGGTAAATTGTAGTTCTTTAACCTTGTACATTCTAGAAACATAACCCAGAGAAGGGTTAAAATTCCAAGCAATGATAAATACCACTAAAAGTAAAATATGCCCTTCACGTTTCCTGAAGTTCAAAAAAGCAGTCCCAAAATTTTTTATTTTTAAAGGAATTTGCGATATCCTCTGTCGTAAAGGAGGTCTCTCTTTTTTTACAGCAGGTTGATCTCTAATGATCTTTTCTTCTTCTAAATTTTTAAATCCAATTAATGCTGTTAAAAGAGGGAAAAAACCTGTAGCGGCAAAAATAATCCAATAAGGGAAAATGCCATCCTGAACTTTTTGCTGAAACCATCCACTACTAAAAGCAACAAAGATGGTCGCAAACCCAAGAATCAACCATTGAAAATTAACAAAAGCACCCACCTGTTTCCATTGCTGACCATGTTCAACCATCAAGGCATCCACTACCACATCCACAAAGGCATAGGCCAATTGTGCCAAATTGATAAAAATAAAATAGGGAACAACCCAATGAATATCAAAATAGGCGCATAGACCCACAGAAGACCAAGAGAAAAGAGCCACAAAAGCCATAATGACAAAATAAGATTTTCGTCTGTAACCAAAAAGAGGAAAACGATCTGAAATAAAACCCCAAAGAGGTTTAATAAACCATGCCAAATGATTCAATCCTTGAAAAAATTGGCCGGCCACAGGACCCAAACGAAGAACATTCATCATATAAAAAGAAAGGGAAAGATCGGGAAGACCTTTCATGCCTTGAGAGAAATAAACGATAGCAAATACTTTTTTTAGACGACGAATATGTGAAGATTGTGAGGTTGTTTCAGACATGAATGATTAAACCCAAGATTTTCCAAGCTTCAAGATGTTACAAGCTTTTATAGTGCTTTAGCATAGCCCCTGTGGGGTTGCAGTACCTTCAGGTATAGTTCTTTAGGGTTTGAACTTCTTTTAATTTGCCGTGTCTTGAATAGGAATTTCTTTCAACGGTTGAGATTCTGCCACTTCTTCAACAGATTCAGATGAAGTATTCGTCTCTATATTCGAAGTCGTTGTTCCTATAGCAGTTTCTTGAGATGTCGCTGTCGCAGGAGCAGTCTGTGTTGTAACAGCTGGTGAAGTAGCTACAGTTGAATCTGATTTAGCTTTTTCACTCAAAGGTAAATCTTTTGTAATTTCTTTTAAAACTTCTTGAAGTTCTTCTTTTGATTTTCCTTCTAGCCCTGGCAAGGTGCTCTCTTCTTGAGCGATAGGCTGAGTTGCAACGGATGGTTTAGGTATTTTCACCACAGAAGAACTTTTACGAGCGGTTGTAAACGCAAGACCCAAACTGGTCAGCATAAAAAGAACAGCCATGACAGTTGTTATCTTCTTTAAAAAATCACTGGCCTGTGCACCCAATGCTGACTCCACAGCGGCTGTTCCAAATGTTGCTGCAAGTCCAGCTCCCTTTCCAGCCTGTAATAAAACAGTAGTAATTAACCCTAAAGAACAAACCACGTGAATCACAATTAAAAATACAGTCATTTATTTCCCAGCTCCCTTTAATTCTTTAACTTTAAATTGCACAATCCTAGCAAAAGACTTTACGTCTAAACTGGCCCCACCTACCAAAGCTCCATCGATATCTTCCTGAGCCATCAATTCATCAATATTCTCAGGTTTTACACTGCCGCCATATTGTATCGGAAGTTGATGGGCAACACCATCTCCAAATAGTTCCTTAAAAATTTTGCGAATAAAGGCATGTACTTCTTGCGCTTGAGCAGGAGTTGCATTTCGACCTGTGCCAATAGCCCAAACAGGTTCATAAGCAACAATACAATAAGAAATCTCTTGAGATTTAATACCTTCAAAGCCTTTCGTAATCTGTGTTCGAATCACATCAAAAGTAACATTTTTTTCTCTTTCCTCAAGCGTTTCACCTACACAAACAATGGGTTTTAATCCTTCAGCTAAAGCTTTTTTAAGCTTCCGATTAACGATTGTGTCGTCTTCACCTAAAATCTTCCTTCGCTCTGAATGACCTAAAATCACATAAGAAGCACCTGCTTCTTTTAACATCTTGGCAGAAATTTCACCGGTATAAGCCCCATCTGATTCCCAGAAGAAATTTTGAGCACCAACGACAATATTAGAATCTTTTAATTCTTGAGCTACAGCACTTAAAGCTGTAAATGGAGGGCATACAATACAAGAGCGATTATCCAATGCCCCAAGTTCTTGCTTTAAAGCCTTCACAAAAACTACCGCTTCTGCGATGGTTTTATTCATTTTCCAATTTCCAGCAATAACAGATTTTCGCATTTTTAATTCAATCCTTTGATTCAAACTTTTTCACTCAACGCTGCAATACCCGGCAATTCTTTTCCTTCCAAAAATTCTAAAGAAGCTCCCCCTCCTGTCGAGACATGCGTCATTTTAGAAGCTAGATTAAGTCCAGCTACCGCTGCCACAGAGTCTCCTCCACCCACAATCGTTGTAGCCCCTTTGCACGCAGCCATGGCTTCAGCAATGGCCTCTGTGCCACGAGCAAATGGAGTAAGTTCAAAAACCCCCATAGGTCCATTCCAAAGAATAGTTTTAGCTGCTTCAACTTTTTGAGTATAAAGTCGAATGGTTTCAGGTCCAATATCAGCTCCCATCCAGCCACTAGGAATACCGCCTTGAGGAACAATTAAAGTTTGAGCCCCTTCTTCCAACTTTTCTGTGACCACATGATCCACAGGAATCAATAATTCTTTTCCATTTTTTTTAGCTTGAACCAAAAGATTTTTAGCCAAATCCACTTTATCTTTTTCCACCAAAGAATTGCCAATCGCACATCCTTTTGCCAAAAGAAAAGTGTAGGCCATCGCCCCACCAATCAAAAGCGTATCTACTTTACTTAATAGATTCTCAATCACGGTAATTTTGTCGGAAACTTTGGCCCCGCCCAGAATCGCAACAAAAGGCCTCTGAGGTCTATTCACAGCTTCATCCAAATATTGAATCTCTTTTCTCAAAAGATATCCACTGGCAGATTGGGCAAGATAACGTGTAATTCCAGCCATAGAAGCATGGGCACGATGTGCTGTTCCAAAAGCATCATTCACATAAAGCTCGCCTAATTTTGCTAAATTTTTAGCAAAATTCTCATCACCATCTTCTTCTTCTTGATGAAATCTTAAATTTTCCAGAAGAAGCACATCTCCTGATTTCATTTTGCTAACCTGAGCTTCTACTTCAGGACCTACACAATCAGGAGCAAGCTTCACTTCTTTTTTGAGGAGTTCACCGAGGCGAATAGCAACAGGTTTGAGACTCATTTTGGAATTGGGCTTGCCTTTGGGGCGACCCAAATGGCTCATGAGAATGACTTTAGCTCCTCTATCCAGACAATATTGTATGGTTGGAAGAGCCTCGCGAATACGCGTGTCATCTGTAATATGCAAAGCATCATCCAGAGGAACGTTAAAGTCCACTCGAATGAGAACTTTTTTTTCTTTGACTACAAGATTTTCAACGAACAGCTTCGGCATAATTCCCTGCCTTGACCATATACTTCAAGAGGTCAACCACTCGATTGGAATAACCCCATTCATTGTCATACCAAGAAACAATCTTGAAAAAGCGTTTTTCGCCTTTGAGATTATTCTGGAGCGTAGCCAATGAATCATAAATCGAAGAATTTTCATTATGAATAAAATCTGTTGAAACAAGTTCTTCATCTGCATAAGCCAGATAAGATTTCAAATAAGTCTGAGAAGCACGCTTCAGCAAAGTATCAATCTCTTCAATAGAAGAATCGCGTGTGGAACGGAAAGTTAAATCTACCACTGAAACATCAATCGTTGGAACACGGAAAGCCATCCCTGTGAGTTTACCTTTTGTAGCTGGTAATACTTCGCCCACAGCTTTAGCAGCACCTGTTGTTGAAGGAATAATATTAATAGCAGCTGCACGTCCACCTCTCCAATCCTTCTTGGAAGGGCCATCCACGGTTTTCTGTGTGGCTGTATAAGAATGAATGGTGGTCATCAAACCTGTTTCAATACCAATGCCTTCTTTTAAAAGTACATAAACTAATGGAGCTAAACAGTTGGTTGTACAAGAAGCATTTGAAACGATGTTATGTTTGGCAGCATCATATTCTTTTTCATTCACGCCCATCACCAAAGTTTTCACATCACCTTTGGCCGGAGCTGTAATCACAACCTTCTTTGCGCCGGCTGTCAAATGACCCTTGGCTTTTTCAGATTCTGTAAAAAGTCCTGTGGATTCAACGACGTATTCCACATTGAGAGCTCCCCAAGGAAGTTGGGATGGATCTTTGGTGGCCATGATGCATTTAATTTTATGCCCATTCACAATCAAAATATCATTTTCTTCTTTAGAAGGATCGCTTTTGGCTGTTTCAATTTTATGTTTGAATTTGCCATGAACTGAATCATATTTCATTTGATAAGCAAAATAATCGGCGTCCGTTGAAATATCTACCACCGCGACCACATCAATTTCTTTACCGAGAAGTCCCTGATCACAAATAGCCTGAAAAGCCATTCTTCCAATTCTTCCAAAACCATTAATTCCAATACGTGTTGCCATTTTAAAGCTCCTTTCTTAAATCAAAATTGTTCCCATTCATAAGGGAGTTTAACCAGTGATAAATCCTGAACATTCTATCGCAAGGAAGTGAGCTGTCAAGTTGAAATCATATCCAGTCAAAGCAAGCTTTCACACCCTACGCCATCATCTCAACATATTGTAAAGCTCGACGTACCCCCTCTATATTATGTCTTCGTTCAGCCTGTCGAGTTGGTTTTGCCGGCTGCATCGATGTTTCTTCAGTTTCTAAGACCTTTAATTTTTCACTCAACACCTCCGCCATAGCCTCCACCCAATACTGATTCAATACCCCTATTTCTTGCCCATCAATGAACATGCGGCGATTTCGACCTTCTGTCTGACTGGAAACTCGCTTAATCGTCTCTGCCAATTGTGTAACATCTAATCTTTGAATATTTAAAATTTTAATCGCTAAAATGCGAACTAAAGCTTTATTTAAAGCTTCAAGCTCATCATGTCCTATACGCAGAATCTCAGCTACTTCGCTTATGGATCTTTCATCTTCTACGTAATTATTTTCACTTCTCCATCGATGCCGTTCTAATTCTACTCTTAAAAATACTGTCAAAAGTTCTGGTTTTTCTTTGGCTAAATATTCGAATATATCCCTACCCATATAAATGTTAGCAACTTTAGCTTGCTCATTATCTGTGTATCCCATACGAGCAAAGCTGATTTCGCCCTCATCTTTTGGATCAACTAAATCCATAAAAGCTTTATCCCCTAACGCAACTAAACGCATTTTCTTTAAAGACTCTTTGGCTTGATCCTCAAATCCTTTTTTGTAACTATCTGTCGTCATGTAATAATCCCAAGCTTGACCTAAAGATTTTACTGATCCTATTTCAGACAAAGAGTCCAAATATTGAAAACTTGCAGCCACATTTTGATCTTCAAATTTTCTCAACTCATTAGACCGTACTGGCTCAACGCTTTCCGCACCCCGCTGAACTTCACTCTCCGCATGCTCTCTAAGTTCAAATCCAAATATTTCTGCTACACGTTTTATCTGAAGTCTATTAAAAGCCCAAACGACATGCTTTCCATCCTTCAATCTTCTTTTAAAAAACTGAACCCCTTTAATCCTAACTACATTTTTACCATCACTTTTACTGTTTAATTCTCCATTCACTGTTTGAGCTAATTCATTAGGATTGCCAAAGTAAAACTTTACCAATTCAAGACCAGAACAAGCTATCTGCGTTTCTTCATTAATGAGAGGGATTTCCCTTTGTGATTCAAGACTAACTTTTCTTAACTCAAATCCAAATATATCTGCCACTGCTCCTTTTTGAGTTTTGTCAAAAGCCCAAACAAGATAATTGCCTTTAGATTTTGATCTTCTTCTTAAAAATTGAACGCCCCCAATCGTCACTTCATTAGGGTCTTCACCCGCTTTCAACCGTTTCTTTGATTCAGTATTTAATCGCTTATTCATTTTTCTAGCCAAACTTTTGCGCTCCCCAACATAAAATTTTTGCAAGCTGTCCACAGAAGAATCAATTTGCGTTTCTTCGTCAACAAGAGGAATCTCTCTTTGAACCTCCAAGCTTTCCTCTCTCAGTTTGAGTTTGAATATCTTTGCTACCTTGTTTTTTTGAGTCTTGTTAAAAGCCCAAACAATTTTATAATCAGACTCCCCTACCTTACCTTTCATCACCCTTTTAAAAAATTGAACCCCTTTGATCGTCGCTTCATTTTTCCCCCCACTTGCTTCGTCAAGCCTGCTACTGATGTCTTGAAATAATGATGTCGTACTCTCGATATAAACCTTGACCATTTCATCTCTAATACAAGCGATTTCACTATTTTCATCTAAAAGAGGAATCCCTTTCATAGACTCAGGAATTTCTCCTTTTAATTTAAAACCAAAAATTCTCGCAACATCTGACTTTTGAGTTTGATCAAAAGCCCAAACATATCTATCGGGGCCTAATGTCTGCGACGTTCTCTTAAAAAATTTAACTCCTTCAATTTCTACACTATCTCCACCACGACTATCCTTTTCTAATCGTTCCTGTATTGTTCTAGCTAATATTTTACGATCCCCAGCAAAAAACTCTCCCAGTCCTGGACCAGAACAAGCAATTTCATTTTCGCCTAAAAGCAAGAACGATTGCTTGAGTGATACTCGATAACGCAGGGAACTAGATTGAGGAGCATGAAACGGATAAAATCTTTCCAAAATTTTATTCAATTCTTTGAATTCTGTAGGAGAAACGTTAATAGTTTCAGCAACTTGTTGTGTCGTTCTTTCATCTTTTACGTAATTATTTTCACTTCTCCATCGATGGCGTTCTACTTCTATTCTCAAAAGCACACTCAAAAGTTCAGGCCTTTCTTTCGCCAAATATTCCAAAACATCTCTTCCAATGTAGATACTTGGAAGTCCCACTCCTGTATTGTTTTGATAGCCCATATGAGCAAAGCTGATGCCATTCTCATTTTCTTTGCGCTTATTACTCACTGCTACAAAAGCCCGGGCACCTAGAACAACCAGTCTCATTTTTTGCAAAGCCTCTTTAACTCTATCACTCAAACCCTTTTTATAAGTTTCGGTAGTGATATAATGATTTAAAGCTTCAGACAAAGATGCTGCATCTTCACCTTTCTCAACCAACTCACCCAAACGATCAAACATCACACTCACTGTTTTACCTACAATTTGAATTTCTTTTGTCGGTTTAACTCCAGTTAAAGCACTATTTAAATCTTCTCCAACTGTTTCATTGCTAATAAACCCTTGGGAAAAACTTCCTCCACCCCCTCTGGTCTTAGTTGCACCTATGCCACTGCCATATTTGAAAAGCGCCAACATGCGTCTTAGTTCTGAACTACTGCCGCTATGTTTATGGCGATCTGTCAGCTTTTTTATAAGCTCTTGCTTTGATCGCTCTAAAAATTGAATAACCTCCTCTATTTTTTCGACCACATTTTTAGGAGTTGTTTTTGGATCATCCAACCAACCTTCTTTTATATCATTGAAAAACCATCTAATCTCTTCGGCATCTTCATCTGGAATCATAGGGATCATCTCATGACATTGTCTAAAAGCTTTCAAAACATTCCCAACATTCTCAGAATCAACATTAGCGCTTTCCAACCAAAGCATACCTGCTTCAAAAATAACCCTGATTTCTTTATCGCTTGCTATCATCACACCTTCAAATAGGCCAATTATTTCACTCAACACCTCTTCAATATTTTGTGGGGTAATTTTCGAACTTGAAAGCCACTGCTGGAATCCATCAAAAAAAACTTTTATTTGAGAGAATCTCTCCTCTTCTAAAAGAGAAGAATCAGGACTTTTTATCGAAATTCCTAACGAAGACATGTATCTATCCATTCCGGTTCTTGCATTTAATGAAGACTTAATCGCTTCGATCACAATTTTTGTAGTACTCAATAATCCAATTGCACCTTGACCATCAAACTTCCCTGTTTTAACGCACGCTAAAAGGCTACTTAAAATTAAAGTGCTCTCTTCTCGAGAAAATACTTTTACTCGAGCAAAATCATTTACCAAATCGTCTATATGAACCAAAGAGGTCTCTGAAACCATGCCTCTTTTCTGCATTTCATCACGTAAAGCGTTTACAAGATCTTCTGTTCCTGAATGCATTTTTAATCCTGCTTTTGCTCTTGCAATAGCCCAATCTATCGCCCTTCCATCACCTTGACTTGTTCGTTTCATCATTTCACTCATCCCCGCAGAGCTCGACAAAGCAGTTGCATGATTTAAAGCATAAACTTGATGAGGATTTTCATCGCCAGGAAATTTTTCTTTAATCTCTTTTTCAACTTTATACAAAGCCTTTACAAATTCTTCTAATCCTTCCACAGACATACTCGAAAGCTGTCTTCGAAATCTTTTAGAGACAAAATCATCCTCAAACCCAGTCTCAGCAAGAGCAGCAAGCGTATGATAAATATTGTTGGGATTATTTTCTGGAACATTTGCTTTGAGAGGGAGAACTAACATCTCGTAGATTTCATGAAATGCACCAATGGCGTTGCCTGGTGTGACAAAAACATATAAAGTGCCATTTTCAATATATGAACCTGCTTCGATGGGAAGACCTTGCTCATCCCGAATGATTTGATCTTCTGGAATCTCTCGAAATTCTATTTTTTGAACAGCGGGTGGAGCTCGGCCACTTTCAGCAGCAAGTTCAGCCAATACTCCTTGAACATCTTCTGCCTGCATTAATCTTTGCACCAACTGAACATCTCTTCCAAAATTGGGAAATGCTGCTTGAAACTCATCATTTTGCTGGGCCTGATAACCCAATTTTAATTCTTGAGCCAGACCAGACACGTTTTCTATAACTGAAAAATGTCCAAGTCCTTTTTCTTTTATCTTGACTTCGAACGCTATTTCAGCCATCCCTGAACCAATTGGTTTTTGTGTAGCTTCTTTTCTTTTCTTAACCTTCCCAACATAAAAATGTTTTTGGTCAATCTCACCAGGCAAACCGGGGGCAATTTTTTCAAGCATCCCTCTTAAAAGAGCACACTGTTCAGGGAATCTGTAATCTTTTGGAGGTCGGGGGAAAAATCTATTTTCAAAAACGGGCGACCAGCTTTTATTGATCGGTTCTTCATTCTTAATAGGCAACAGTTGCCTACCCGGGCTCTCAAAAAGATCCATGCACCTCACAGACATCAGAGAGGGAGCATCATCTCCTGTAACATATCCAGGAGGAATTACTCCAAACGTTTCTCCAAAAACTGTCTTGATACGAACCCCAAGATCAAATCTACTGAAAGATTCAGGTGGATTGCCGTCATAAAGCAGATCTTCAAAAATGCTTCTAAAACTTTCTGGATGAGGAACCTCTCCTTCATAATAAGGATTCCCTTCTTTATCAACTCTCACTTCACTGGCCCGTAATTTTCTTCCCCCTTCATTTCCCAAAGGTTCAATGCGAAGAGAAAGTCTATAAAGCATAGCCAAAAGTTTCTTAGCTCTTTCTTCTTTTGGAATATTGAAAAACCAATCTTTTAAAGACGTACGTTCACTTTCATCCACAATTTTTTCTACAACATAAAATGTTCCAAATTTCTTTCCATTTTGCGGCGGAGTTCTCATAACAAACTCCAAAGCCCCTGTTTTTAAATTAATCACCTGATATGCAAGTGTTCCGTCACTTCCCATGAATGAAACAGGAGCATATCCATTTTTGACAAGTTCTGGATAAAGACTCATCAATTCATCTCTTTCTTCAGACCCTCTCCCTGCCATTGTTTCAAGAGTTGCTTCGACAAGATGTTGCACTTGAAAAGCTCTGTTGCGATCTGGAGTTGGAGTCGAAAGCCAAGCTATTCCCCTACTTAAGCGTGTGGGAGGAGTTACATCCCACCCCTTCTGATAAAAATCTTTAATGCGCTTAGCAACTCTGGCTCGGAAATCATCTTGGAATTGTCTGTTTGATTCAAAAGCTGTTGGAAGAAATCGTCCAATGATTCTTAATTGTTCTCTTCTATCTTCATTTAAGAATCCTGGCAAAACTTCAAAAGATTTTTGAGCAATTTGAGCATCGACGAATTTTAAAAGATCTTCAAGTGAACGACCTGCCACTCCTTTTCCACCACGATAAGCTAGCTCACCACCAAAATTTCCTTGAGCTTGAGCCATCGCCATTTGAATATCTAAAGCCCAAGCCAGAATATGAATCACTCGTTCAAGCGTAAAATCTTCGGAGATCTCTCCTCTACCTTTACTTGCTTCAATTTCAGCCCCAAATCTCTGCCGAATATAAATTTCTGTTATTTCATGCCATTCATAAAAGGCCTGCTGATTTTGTGCAGGATCTTCATGCAAAGCCTTCTTGGAAACAAATACATAATTCACACCTCCCGCTTGTGCAGCAGGAAAATGAAATGCATTTTTAAGTCCTTTTTTTCTTGCTAATTTTCCAATCGGATCTTTTGTCTTTTCTGAATCATCATAAATCACAAGCTGATAAGAAATTTCTTTCTCTAATACATTTTGTTTTTTAGCTTCCGCTCGGCCTTGAGCATTTTTTATAAATGCTTGTACATCTTCCTTAGATACTTTCTGATCATTGTCTTGAGGGCCTGGCTCACCAATGTCTTTAAGGCGATTAACGGGAGTAGACTTAGATTTCTCAACAAGCCTACCCCAAGCATTGGGATCGATTTCCTGCATGAGATCTCTTAATCGTTCTCCAAAAGCTTTACCATTTCTATCCTCCATAGCAGCTCTAGACGGTTTGAACATTGCATCTAACGGATCAGACGCAAACAATCTTTGTGTACTCATAGATACTCTTTTTAATCTATCAATCGCAACCTCTAGTGGTAGTCCTCGAAACGATATTGTTAGCTTAGGGAACAAAATTTCAAGCCGTTTCCAATCCGCCTCACTAAATATATTCCCATCAATATTGTCAAATCTACCATGATAGTCTGTACTTTCTCTTCCAAATAAAAATTCTAAAACTTTTAAACAAACTAACTCTTTACCGAGATCACTCCATCCCGTAGAATCTTTATTCGCATCCTCAGCAGATACTGGTTCTCCATCTGAAGTCATTAAGAGACCTCCTATTCCACCGGGTGAAACTCCAACCTTTCCATGGTAAATTTTGGCCATTAAGCCAATGATTCTTTTAAACTTTTCCTCACGAGAAATCAAAGTATGCTCTCTCAGCCACTTTGCCCAAACTGGGAGTGGCAATTTACATTCAGGGCCTTCTATATCAATGACAGCTTGAGGATCTAAAGGTAAAAGAGCATCTCTCACAACACCAAAGATTTCTTCAAATTCCGCAGTAGATGCTTGACGAGTCAAACGATGACCAATCTGTGTGCCATATATGCTCTCAGAGATAAGTTTTTTTATTATAGGATTACTTCCAAAAAAATCTTTTGCTATATCCGGTAACTTGGAGAATCCTGTCTCAAAATAGACAGACCAAGAATTTGGTTCTCCCAAAAGAGCATAAAGAATTAAAGTGCGATAGAAACGTGAGATTTTCTGAAAAGGTTTAAGAAAAACAATTTTTTGAGGATTAAGAACGACTAATATTTTTCCACCTTCGTTCTTAAAAGTAATGTCTTTCCATGGGTCAAAATCTGATAAAGAAAATCCATCTTTAAACAATTTATCGATTTTAAACATCATTGTATAAAGAACTGTTAGAAATGCTTTATTTCTTTCTTCTTTTCCTTGTGTTGAAAGCAACTCTCTCCATTCTTCAAAAGTCATTACTTTTTCATCTTTAGATTCTTCTTTTTTAGCTTCTGGCAGAGGTTGGACTTTACCTCCCATAGCTTCCATATCCAACAAAGCTTTAAAATCCAATCTTTCAAGAATTTTTCTGATAGCCACACTAGGATCTTTCAGCTTTTCAGCAGGAGGAAATAGAATTTGTCCCACAAGAGTAATAAAGTCTTTATCTTCACCATAAATTCCTATGATTTTTTGCTTAAGAACATCATGTGTTACATTTTCTTTTGGCCAAGAATCTCTTGAACCATAGAGTGTTTGAAAAAGTAATGAACGAAAGGCTTCTGCAAAAATTGCAGAGTTCGAAAATGACATGCCTGTATTTTCTTGGCGAGGAACAATCTTATTGGGGTTAATAATAAATTGATCTCCATCAAGGCCTCTTAGAATAATAATATCCGTTAGAGGATCAAAATCTGTCAGTTTGTAACCATTCTCATACAAATGATTTCCTTGAAGTATGACGGCATAAAGAAGTGTGGTAAATGCTTTTACTTCTTCTTCCTGAGAGCGATGGACAAATTGCCACCAACGTCCAAGCCTCGGTTGGATCTCTATAGAGTCAGTTTGTAAAACCCCTGTATAATCTTCTCGAAGATCGGGCCCCATTCTCGATGAAACTACTCTTTGATTGATATGACCTGTTGCAATTTCTATGGTTAAATAAGCATATACATTTGAATGTCCTTGCTCATACATAGATGGAATTTTTTTAAAAATAAGATAGCCCCGTTGAGAGAGCAATGCATGAACTTTTTTAAGTGCTGAAGATCCTTTTGCCCCTACTCTTTTCATACTTATTAGAGCTGCTTCTAAAAATTTCTCTGTTTGTTTATCTTGATTCTCTTCTTTCGTTGGTTTACGTATTTGAGCAAACCATCCAGCAACCCTATTCTCTTCAGGTCTAGTCCCTTCTCGATAATGCCAAGCCAGCCTTTTCGCTAACATTTCCTGTACAAATTGCTCAAACTCAATAAATATTTTTCCCACTTCCACTCCAAAACATCGTGTTGCCCAAGCTTCTTGCATGGACCGATCTTCAGTCAACATCTCAAGGGCAAGATCAAAGGACATATTGTTAATATAAGTTTCCATAAAACTTTTTAGCTCTTCCATAGATCGAGCTTGAGTAGTCATTCCCCGCATGGGAACAGTACCTACGTTATATTGAAAAAGCCCAGGATTTCTCGCCATGCGAAGATCATTTGCCCAAGCCAAAATATGAAAGAGACGCTGAGCCGTATATCCCTTGGGCAATTTTTTAGCTTTTTCTAAAGCATAAACTTCTTCCCCATACTTCATCTCTGCATAAATTTCAGAGAGCTCATGTTGTTCGTAAAGTGGCCGATGAGCTCCCGCATTTTTTGAGACAAAAATATAATAAGTTTTCTTAGCAGGATCAGGATTTGGCAAATGAAAGGCATGATTTAGTTTTTTCTCTCTTGCGATTTGTCCGATAGGATCTTGTGTTTTTTCATCATTGTCATAGATCACCACTTGAAACTTAATTTCTACTCCATCCACAAGACATGTAGTTTCAGAACCTGCTCGATTTTGAGCCTCATCTAAAATAATCTTTTGTTCTTTTTCATTTAAACTTGCCCCATTTCCATGGTATGGACCAGGGTCTTTAAAAGCACCAACGCCTTTTTTCCCCAACACTCTCCCAATCAAGCCACTAAACCAACCTGATGAGCTTGACGAACTACCCGAAGTTGTTGGCTCAGGAGGAAGAGATGTGTTGCTATGCACCTGAACCCTATGTTCTGGATCTAGTTCATCGAGCACTCTAAGCAACGATCCTATTTGTGAGAAATAAAGAGGATTTTTAATGGAATCGTCAAATAATTGAACATCGAAAATCAATCTTAGAAAATTATCAAAACCGGGAGTCACCTTAAAAAGACGAGCTGCTTGCGCCTGAATTTCAGAAAAAGAAGGATAGTTAGAATGAAATCTCTCTCCATACAAGGCCCATAATATTAAAGCAGGTAAAGCATTCTGAACAATAGGAGTAAATTCTCCTATAGCGGTTTTATCTTTTGAGCCACGGATGATTTTCTTTTCCATAATACTAAAAACGATTTTTCCGCCCCGCTCTTCAAAGATGATATCTGTCAACGGATCAAAATCTTGGGATAATTGATACCCGCGTCCTCTTAATGATTCATCTTCCCTTGCCAACCAATAACAAAGAATGATTAAGAATAGTCCTCTTTGTTTAGGGTCCACAGGCAAAGATGCCCACCACTGACCAAACGAATTAATTTCACCTACTACATCATCTTCTTCATGAGCAATGTGAATATTTATCTCATTCTTAGTCATTGTTGCTTCAATAACTTTACCTGACTCTAAATCCATCACCTGATAAATACAGGAATCATTTTCCTCATTGCGGGGAGATACTTGCTTAATAATGGCAAAACCTTGTTCAAGAAATTTGGGAAAAGCTTTTTCAACTTTTCCTGCCTCCCTTGAACCAAATTTTTTAGCACTAGCGGTAGCTTTCGCTTTAAATCTCTTGAGCTGTTCTTCTTTTTTTAACTCTTTCTCCCTTCTATAGTGCTCAACCATTCTTGCTTCAGCCATTTTGATGACTTCACTGTTAAACTCATCGAGCAAAAAAAGTTCATCTCCCATAACATTTTTAGAAAGCTCACTTTGATGGAATCTGTCCTCGAGTAATATCTCTAATGCATCGTCAAAAGACATTGTTCCTATTTTTTCTTGCATAAATCGCTTTAAAGCAGCTAAATCTTGTGCTTGAACAGACATCTTTCTATAAGCAGTAGCTCCTGTACCTTGAGAACTCCCGAAAAGTTCAGGATGTGCAGCCATTCGAACATCATTGGCCCAAGCTAGAATATGTTTGATCCTCGTCCATGTAAATTCTTTGGGATAGTCTAAATGGCCTTGTTCAAGTAAAGTTTTCAACCATGCAAATTTTATATCAATAAAAATTTCTGAAAGTTCATGCTGTTCGCAAAGGCCTTGATTGCTGGCATTATCAGAAACGAATACATAATAAGTTCCATCATCATCTTGCAAATGAAAAGCGTTCTCTAACTTTTCATCCGCAGCTAAATTCCCAATAGTAGGTTCTTTTGCTTTCTTCTCATTTTCATTAAACGCAACTAAGTAATACTCAATAATCTGACCATCTATAATGCGTGATCTCATTTCCTTCTTTGAGGAAGCTTTGGCCAATTTAATAAACTGCTGTTTCTGGGCATCTTTTAAAACCTTTTCCCCACGATAAGCACCTGGATTTTTTAAAGCACCCACTGGTTCTGGTTGAGGAGTTGACTGGCGAGCCCCTTCAAGCAATGTTCGAAGGAGTGGGATCAATGATTCAAGCATTTGATTCTCCTTAATCGCTTGCATAAGAGGGCCATCTAAAGCAAAAGGATCAGAGTCAATATGGGTATCAAAATAGATCGAAGATCCTTCAACACTATATAATTTTTTGCCAGTTATTAATTTATATAAAAGAACTCCCACTGAAAAAAGATCGGATGTCCCATAACTTTGCCTCTCTGCTAATTTAGCCATTCCAAAATCAATCAAAGCTACTTCATCTATCTCATCATCATATAAAATATTAGCTGGTTTAATATCACTGTGAAAAACTCCAGCCTGATTGGCTAATTGAACAATTTTAAAAATCCTTCGAAATAAACGATCGACTTGAGAAACGTTTTCAGAAGTCCAGTTCTTAGAAGTTGATCTTCTTAAAGATTCATATAATTTGCTTCTTGTAATATCTTTTCCCTTAACTTCCATTGCAATGAAATAACCGAAAGAAGAATCTCCTTCTGCATAGTATTTTGGGATACCTTCTTGAACTTTTTGAAGCATAACAGCATCATTCCTTACATGTTGATCATGTTCTCTTGATTTAGAAATCTTTAAGGCAATCCGCTTTCCTGTCTGGAAATTTCCTGTCGTTAAATCAATAGCATCCCAAACTGTAGCAAAAGCCCCACTTCCTAGCTGATTCACAACATAGTATTTACCTGCAACAATCACTCCAGATTGAACTTGCACTACATCTCCTTGCCCTCGTGTAATATTCGCCAGAAACTGAATTTTTTGATCTAATTTACTTTTGGGATCTAATACATTCACAAAAACGGTCGATAAATCACTATGCCCACCTAAAATGCCATCCAAAACTTCATCTGCTAAGGCTGCAGCATAGGCTTCAGGTATAGCTGCCACACGGCGATAGATTCCACCTGGCATATAAACGGCATTACGACGGGTACCTGTATGAAGATCCCAATGACGGTTATGACCTTCATAGCCTAGGAAATCCAGATTATTGAGAACAACTACAGTGGCTTTTTCCAAGCGATATTCGAAAAATTGAAGAAGGCTTTCTGCA
The DNA here is from genome assembly GCA_964640155.1 of uncultured bacterium. GTDB lineage: Bacteria > Auribacterota > JACPWU01 > JACPWU01 > JACPWU01 > CAZXEQ01. The sequence goes on from CAZXEQ010000001.1 coordinate 343,332, forward strand.
TCAATTTTATCTAAAGATTCTTTAGTTCCAGGATAAGTTTCTCTAAAATTTTTATAGTCCTCTACTAAGGCAAGGTAGGACTGACGTTTCTTTTCTCGTATTTTTGGATCTTTGTCTTTGCTTTCTCGTAACTCTGAAATACTCTCACGAACTAAATTAAGGCGAGTTTCAATTTCCTTAAACAAATCTTCTCTTTTCTCTCTAAGAACGGTTTGGGCATTTATAAAATATTCATCATCTTTAGGATCTTCCGTTCTAAAAAACGCTTGATCCCCTTCTAACATTCTTTGCTCACCATGTACGACCGTTACCGCTTTATTATTTCCTTTGGTCTGACTCTGTATGCGATAATCAATTCTTTCTTCACGATAATCATCCATTCCCACGCGATGAGCTTTGGCTGTTGTAACTGTTTCACTTGTGTCTTTCTTTATTTTGTCTGTTAACATTATAGAAAATGCTTTTGCAATTTCTCCAGCAACTGAATCTTTATATTTTTCTTCATCATAAACATAATCTCCTCTAAGTTGGTCGAGCTTCTCTTGATCATTTTTCTCTATACATTCTTGAATGTACCTTTGAACACGAAGTGGAATAAATTCTTGTCCTCCTGACAAACTCCATCGGATAAAAGCTTCTACTCCATCTACCATTTCAGGATGAACAAAAGTGAGTCTTTCATCTAACCAAACAGGGGTTTCTCCTTTCTCATATTGCTCTCCCAACTCATGCGCCATCAAAGAAAGTATTTCTTCTGCCTGTGCTTCTCCAGAGAAACTTTTGATCTTTTCATAATGAGTTTGATTAATAATCACATGTACAATGCCATTTTTCGTCTGGACTTGCCGTGTCGCCTGAACATCTTTGTGAAGTTTATTGGAAGTGTGAACTTTAACTGTTCCTGATTGGAGAGCTACTTGTAATGCTTTTAAAAGCTCTCGATATTTTTCATGTCTATCTTTTCCATAGGAAGGAGGTGGTGCTCGATCCTCTAAAATTAATTCAGAATCTGATGTACTTACAATTTTTTCAATATACTTCTCCATCAAAACCACAACCTCTTGTGGTATTTCAAGCAACGGTTCATTCGTTAAGTCAATCGGCTTACCCGTCGCAGGATCTTTCGGAACCGCATGGTCATCCCCACGAGAACCCACAACTTTAGCCGCCATACCAGCAATCTGCTCAACCTGAGACTGTACTCCTCTGTCATTTTGATTTTGAAAACCACTCGCAGGAGAAACAGTACTCACCTCTAAAACACGTGTTGGCAAAGGCAAAACTGGGATATTTCTAGGATGCTGATAAGGCCCTCCTTGTACTTGTATTTGTAAAGGCGTCTGCACGGTATTTGATATATGAAGATGAGGGAATGCTCTTTGTATTCTTTCAGGGGTTATTCCTACAAGAATCGTCATGTCATTAAAAATCATTGGAGGGACTCCTACCCCCTCTATCATAGTTGGTGCATTCATCCGAGCTTCTGCTTGAAATAGTGTTCCAAATAATACAGATTGATGAGGCCTATGACTGGATTGCAGCGCAGATAAAAAATATCCACTAGCAGACTGGTCAAAACTACTGACAGAAACAGTGGTTGGAGGCATACCATTTTGCAACAATTGCATTTGTGTAGTTTGAGTAACCAATTGTCCATTAAAGTTATAAGAAAAACATGAATCATTAATAAAAACAACTTCTTCTAAATCTCCTCTGGCAACCAAGGCTCGTGCCATTTCTTCAGGACTAATATCCGTTTCATCATCAAGCGCTAATAGCTGAGGCAAGCCATGTCCATTAAAGTAAATAGTGAGGGGTCCTCTGGAATTTCTAATCTCACTTAAAGCTGCTTGCTTATCTTGCCCTCCCTGGAAGGGGCGAGAAATAAGGTCTGGTGAAACACCCGAATCTATTTCTAACTCTGTAATTTCAGATGGATCAAATTCTTGTCCTGCTGCAAAAATATTAATCACTCTTCTGCCAGGACCAAAAACAACTCTTTGAGATAATCGTCTCCTCTCTTCAGAAATAAGATGAACAACCCTTCCAATATTTTCGGATGTTATTTCAATGTTATATCTCCTGAGAAGCCGATAAGCACACAGTGCTATCGAATGTTGACTTTCAATAGACATGTTTCGCGTTATATTTCTAAATGCAGTATCTAAATAGATTTGATAATGAGGGAGAGGATGATGTACTGCATCTTCAGGCAGAGAAAGTGCTGCTTGGGCTGGAGAAGAAGGTCGTATTAAATTTGCATTTAACTGTTGAATTCTGCGAAGCGCATGGGCGATAGGAATACAAGCACTTCCTGGAGTATATTCCCTTGTCAGAACTGTTTCTAATGCTACAACTAGACTTGATTGGATAAGATCTGGTCTTATTTCACAAAACCTCTCTATTAGCCGTGTGATTTGGCCAATAGCAGATGTATAAATCCTTCCATCAGATGTGTTATCTGGTAAATATCGGTTTAAGAATCTCTCAAGAATTGCAATGTCATTTGCTTGAAACAGTTCTGGACGAGTCCTTCCAAAAGAGCCTAGAAGAAAGACGCCTGCATTTGCATAAACTCCATCTTCTTGATTTGGTAAAGTAAAAATGGTCATCATAGAGCGAAATAGACTGGGCGTAAGCCAGGCTTGAGGGATAGCTCCCTCCCGAACTGAATATCTAAAAAACCTTGGAATCATTGCTAACACTTCTAATGCTCTTTTCCTAAGCATATGAGGAACAAAGGCAGAACTCGTATTTTGAATAAATCGCTGCAATCGAAGCATATCTTCTTCTCTAAAATTCTCTGCCCCACCTCTAACTGCATCTCTTCCTTCAACGTCCACTCTCCTAGCAATATCACCAAGCAAAGTCATTCCTCTATGATATTCCTCCCCGTCTTGTTGTGAAATTTCTCCTGAGGATTGAATTGCAATAGAAGGTCTAAAACAAGCGCCTAAAGACAAAATTAATGCCATCCACCATGACGAAAGAAATCCAACACGAGGAGGTCGAGGCAATACACGAGATCTATCCTGTTCAGATTGTTTTTTAACCCACACTTGAGCCAACTCCACAAGCCCAGGTTGATTTTCACCATAACGTTGGATAAGGTCTTGTGTAATCTCCGCAGCATCACTTGTTGTTCCTCTTAACTCCTCAAGTTCTGCAAAAAATTGTGTAACGATGGTATTGGGATGTGCTGTTTTGAGGGATTCAATTAAACGGTCTATATCTTCTAGCTTTAATTTCTCGAATGCTTTAGCCCAATCATTCAATGTATTTCTGATTACGCCTTGTGCACTCATCCACATACTTACAAGAATTTCTTCATCCTTTTGTGTGTATTCTTCACCTGCTATAATTTTTTTGATGGTTCCACAGAAAGCTGCAGGTATGAGTGTCCATTTCCCATCTTCTGTTCTTTCATGACTTGCTAGTTTTTTCTGAGAAAATTCTATATTTTCAAAGTCATAAGGACCTTGCATGCGTTTTTCATAAATATTTTCATCTACTTTGCCATGCATGTTGGGGATCACAACTGCATAAGATATTCCCTTTTCGTCTAAAATTTTTTCAATGCCTTCGGTGTGAAAGCCACCGGTTACTAAAACTGTAGTTCGTATCTCGTAATTCGTATTTCGTAAAACCACTTGTTCTTCTATACTTCCTGCTTCCTGTCTCCTGCTTCGTGCGTCTATTTGCTTTAACGCATTTTCCGCCATAACTCGGTCTCGAGCCAAGGCTAGATCATAAAAGTGAAGCGATTCCTGGATGAGGAAGCTGATATTGTTCGAGCTTGTATAAGCACCTTCCTGCTGAGCACTTCTCGACTTCGCTTCGCTGCGCTCGAAGAATATGAGTGGTTTCTGCCCAATATCAATACTGTTCGAGCCTAGTCGAGAACTCATATATTTTTTTATATTCTCCAGCCCACTTCTCGTCGCTTTCAGCGCTATCAAATCCTTAATCAATCCCCACTCTCTTACCATACGTTCTTCTTGAATTACGTTGTGGGCTTTTGAAAGCTCTAGCATCAAAGTATTGATCTTTTGCTCTAGCTCTTCATAGATAGATTCTGATTTAAGATCTTCTTGATGCAGCTGAAGCTTGTAGTAATGAGAAAGTCCTGGATAGTTTTCTTCTAAGGATAATCCATTTTTTTCATAAGCCTCTTTCAAATGAGTCAAATATTCCAATATTCCCATTCGACCTAATCGATATTCCAAACTCCATTTCACTATTGTTTTAAGTTCTTCATTTTTGAGCCGATGACTTAATTCATCTAAAAGCTTTTTCAAGTCCGATTGAATTGTTTCACTTTGTATGGCTTTAGAAGTTTTAAAAATTTCGAGCATTTGCTCTAAACTCCCATCCAGCTTTTGCCCATGCTTTTGTAGTAAGACCTTTAATTGCATTAATGCTTCGTCTAATTTTAGCTCTCCTTCTTTAAGTTGATTTTGAAGGTTTAAAAGCTCTTTCATTTCTTTAGTGTAGTTCTTTTCTATGATGTTTTTGATTTGTTCATCAATTTTGTTTATTTCAGAAGAAAGTTCTTTGGACAGTCTACGTACTTTTAAAAAAGATTTTAAATTCTCAATATAAAGATCTCTCTTTTCTACTCCGTACAGGTCAAGCGAGTCCTGAAACCCTGAACGCAATGCCGCATATTCAGCTCCGGTGAGATATCCCTCTTTTAGAAATTGCAAGCCTACTTTGTCTCGAACTTTATGATCTGGAAAAGCCTTCAAAAGTTCTAAATCAAATTCCCCTTCTGCTCCTTCCATAAAAACATCTTTGAGGCCAAGTTTCTGCTGAAATACTTCCAAAGTTTTAGCAATGTTGATTTGGGCTTCTTCCTGACAATGCAAATCCTGAATGAGAATGATTAGAGAATCTTTCTTCTCTCCTTCTTTGATTTTGGAAAGGGTAGCACCTGAAAGCTTCAACTGTTTCAGTTGATCTAAAACTGAGAGGTTTTTAAGTGTAGATGATGATGAAGCCGCTGAAGAAAGAACCTCTGCCATCGATTGATGGTCTGGGAAAATACAAACAAGAGAGAAAATAAAGACGAAAACAATCCGACATAATTTTAATAAGCAAGCGTTCATTAATCTGGACATTCCTTGTTGTTTTTAAAGCGGCAAGTTCAGCCTATAGAATATCACAAAATGAGGGGAAAATCAAGGCGTCCAGATATAAATATTCATAATATGTTCTCTTGGAATATATTATATTAAATATTTATTCTTTAATTTGTCTTAACGAAACGGGAGATTATTGCACAATATGTTGGAGAAGAATAAGTTGTAGATTTTATATCACATGCTTCTAGCCAAAGTAAGTACTGTGACAGAAATTGCGCCTGCACTTTTAAGAACTTTAGCACACTCTTGAGCCGTTGCTTCTGTGGTCAATACATCGTCCACAAGGAGAACTCTTTTATCTCGAATTTTATGAGGAGAGTTAACGACAAAACTATTCTGAATATTCTCCATACGCTCTCTTTTATCTTGAAGAGTCTGACCTGCAGAATATTTCACTCGTTTTAAAACAGTTGGAAGAAGAGGTATTTTCTGTTTTTTATAAAGCGTTTGAGCCAAAAACAGAGACTGATTAAATCCCCTCTCTTTGAGTTTCAAAGGATGAAGCGGAACAGGCACAATACAATCAAACTCATTCCAGGGGATATCTCTTCCAGAAACACTTCCAAAAATCATTTGAAGTGTAGGAGCAAGATATTCCTCTCTTGCATATTTAAACGACTGAAGAAGCTCCTTAATCACACCTGCATAAAGCGCCACTGAAAAACATTCATCAAAAAACCGTTTATCTCTTAAACAACTAGGGCAAAGCCCCCGCTCTTCTGAACCATCAAAACCAGGTAAAAATTTTGCACATCCTCGACAAGCTTGATTCGGAAGAAAACTAATTTTTTGAAAACAAATCTCACAAATGAGAAACCTATTTTCATGCGGCATTTTGGCATCACAAGTGCGACAATGTCTTGGGAAAAGAAGATCTGAAAAAATCCAAGAAATTTGAAGAATATTTTGACTTAAAGAGGTGTTTCTCATTTTCTATCTTAATCCCTGGTTATAGACAAAATTGCAAGACTACTGTTATGATAAGCCAAATTTTTGAGTTATGACTATGAAAATTCTCCATGCATATGTTTTAAGAGGAATCCTTCTTAATTTTTTTGTGGGCTTGGCCCTTTTTGTGACTGTTCTACTTTTAGGGCATATGTTCAAAATCGCCAATCTCATCATGCATGGCGTACCTCTCAAAGATATCGCCCTTCTTTTTGCTTATCTTCTTCCTTACTTTTTGTCCGCCTGTATTCCGATGTCTCTTTTAAGCTCTATTTTACTTGTTTTTGGGCGCTTGTCTCAAGACAATGAAATTGTTGCCATGAAAGCCTCTGGCGTTTCAATCCTTCAAATCAGCTATCCCTTATGGATTATTGGCTCTATAGCTACCTTGATTTGTTTTAAAATTAACAATGAGATTATCCCTTACTCTCATTTTGCAGCCAGAAAACTCCTGGTCGAAATGGGATCAAAAAACCCAACTGCTTATCTTGAACCTGGAAATTTTGTTGAAATCTTCCCCAGACATATTATTTATGTTCGTGAACGGCATGGAGATGTTCTAAAAAAAATCGTTATTTATCAATCTCTCGGGCAAGGTCATGTTAAAACGATTACAGCTCAAGAAGGTCAAATCTCATACGACTCAGAATCAAAACAAGTTCTTTTAGAGTTAAAGAATGGAGCTATTCAAGAACCTTCCGGAAAAGATTTTTTTAATTTGCAGTTTGGAACTTATGCTTTAAAACTGGATGCGAGTAAAGTCTTTCAAGACACGGACAATCTTGGAAAAAAGCACAAAGATATGACGATTCGAGAAATTAAAAAGAAAATTGTAGAATATAAAGGAAAAGGAATTAATACCACTCCTCTTCTTACAGAAATTCAGAAAAAAATATCCATCTCTTTTTCATGCCTGGTGTTCACGCTCATTGGAATTCCATTAGGGATTCGGACCCATCGAAGTGAAAAAACAGTTGGAATCGCTATTAGCTTACTTCTTGTTTTTCTCTATTATCTCTTAATTATTTTTGGAAAAGCTTTGGATGAAAAAACTGCGTTTCACCCTGAATATTTGATGTGGCTTCCTAATGTGTTGGTGATGGGAATTGGGCTTTATTTATTTAGAAAAGTTTCGAAATAACAACCATGAAAATCATTGATCGCTATATTATAAAACAGTTTGTCCTGCCTTTTATCTACTGCAGTTTAGCCTTCTTTATGCTTTATCTCATTGCGGATCTTTTCGAACATATGGATGAATTTTTAAGAGCTCACACCCCTTGGTATCACATTCTTAAATATTATCTTTATATGCTTCCCATGATTTTTATCCAGACTTCTCCTTTCTCTTTGGTCCTGGCACTCATTTATGAACTCGGAAATTTTGCCCGTCATTTTGAAGTTGTGGGAATGAAGGCTTGTGGTATTTCTCCAAAGAGAATTGCTCTTCCTTTTCTAGGACTTGGATTTCTTCTGTCTTTAATTCTTCTCTACCTCCATGAAGGAGTTCTCCCAAAAGCCTTTGTTCGCTTAAATGAATTTAAAAACGTATATTTTGAAAAAGGGGAATCAAACAATACTAAACTGCACCGAGATCTCGCCTATAGCAATGCAAAAGAGAATTACGTTTTTTACATTCATACCCTCAATTTAAAAAAGAATACTGCTAAAGATGCCCAAATCCATTACTTAACTCCCAATGGTTCTATTGAAAAACTTTTTCGAGCAAAAGAGGCTCAATGGCTTGATGGACAATGGTGGTTTTTAGACGGCAGTGTCCTTCGATATGATGAAACTGGAGAAATTGAAGATATTCCTGAAAAATTTGAAAAGATGGTCATGAGAATAGACGAATCTCCAAATGATCTTATTCGAGAAGAAAAAGCCAATGAGCAAATGAATTATTTAGAGTTTCGCTCTTCTTTATCAAAAAAATATGGAAAGAAAATTCCTGTTTATGAAAAAGTGGAACTTCATTCAAAACTTTCAATGCCCTGGATATGCCTCGTACTTGTACTTGTGGTCGTGCCCATGGGAGTTAATATTTCAAGACGGGGTGCTTTTGCGGCCCTTGGCCGAACTCTCCTTCTTACCATTGCCTATTACGTAATCCAATTTATGGGGCTTGCTTCTGGAAAGCAAGGTTATCTTGATCCCATACTTGCTTCCTGGTGCGCCAACATTATTTTTGGTGGACTAGGTGGATTCTTAATGATGAGACTGAAATAGAAAAAACCGTCGATCGTAAATCGTAGTTCGCAAAGGGAAAACACTTCTTCAATTTTTTGATTTTACGAACTACGAATTACTAATTGCGATCTACTGTCTTTTACGTTCCCTCTTGCCAGCTGGAAAGATATTTCTTCTGTTCTTCGGTCAATTCATCAATTTGAATGCCCATGCTTTGAAGCTTGAGTTTGGCAACCCATGCATCAATTTCCTTAGGCACATCATAAACCTTTGCACTCAATTCTTTGGCATGCTTGACTGCATGCTCACAAGTAAGAGCTTGAGCAGAAAAACTCATATCCATCACAGAAGCAGGATGACCTTCAGCAGTGGAAAGATTGACTAAACGGCCTTCAGCAATTAAAAAAATCTTTCGGCCATTGTTTAAAGCAAATTCATCGACGTAATCTCTGACATTGCGTGTAATTTTCTTAGCTAATTTTTCAAGAGAAGGAATGTCAATTTCAACATTGAAATGACCCGAATTACAAAGAATGGCTCCTTCTTTCATCTTGAGAAAATGTTCTTTTCGAAGGACATGAATATCTCCTGTCAAAGTGCAGAATATATCTCCTAATTCTGCTGCCTTTTCCATCGGCATGACTTCAAAACCATCCATGGCTGCTTCTAAGGCTCGAATCGGATCGATTTCAGTGACAATGACCTTCGCACCCATACCACGTGCACGCATTGCAAACCCTTTACCACACCACCCATAGCCACCTGTTACCACAACTCTTCCTGCCAACAAAACATTTGTCGCACGAATAATGCCATCGAGTGTGGATTGACCCGTTCCATAACGATTATCAAAAAGATGTTTGGTATCTGCATCATTCACAGCCATCACAGGTATCTTTAAAGCCCCATCCTTTTCCATCGCTTTTAAACGAATGACGCCCGTTGTCGTCTCTTCCATACTCGCAATAATTTGAGAAATCAATGCTTTGTGAGATGAATGAATTTCTGAAACAAGATCCGCACCATCATCCATGGTAATCACAGGGCGATGTTCCAAAGCACTGGTCAAATGGGAGTAATAAGTTTCTTTAGATTCTCCCTTAATCGCAAAAACAGGAATTCCAAAATCTTTTACTAAACTTGCAGCAACGTCATCCTGTGTACTTAAGGGATTGGATGCACAAAGACACAAATCTGCCCCTCCGGCTTGAAGTGTTCTGGCAAGATTGGCTGTTTCAGCTGTAACATGAAGACAAGCCGACATCTTTAAACCTTTTAAGGGTTTCTCTTTTAAAAATCTTTCGCGTACCAATCTTAAAACAGGCATGTCGCGCTCAGCCCATTCAATACGTCTTTTACCTTGTTCAGCCAAATTTAAATCTTTAACATCATATTTTTGTTTCTCTGTCATAACTGTTGTCATAGAGTTATCATCGCTTTCAGATTTGTGGGTTCCAGGCCTGCTTCTTTTCTTAAAATTTCTGCTTTGTCCGTTTTTTCCCATGTGTAATTGGAAACGTTACGGCCAAAATGACCATGCCGTGCTGTTTCTTTATAAATGGGTCGACGTAAATGGAGGCTATCAATAATGCCCTTTGGAGTTAAATAAAAGTGTTTACGAATCGATTCTGTAATTTTGCTTTCAGAAATACGGGCCGTTCCAAAACAATCCACTGAAATGGAAACAGGTTCAGCGACCCCAATGGCATAAGCCAATTGAACTTCACAACGGTCCGCTAATCCTGCTGCAACCACATTTTTAGCTACATATCGAGCAGCATACTGTGCACTTCGATCTACTTTCGTAGCGTCCTTACCTGAAAAACATCCTCCTCCATGACGCCCCATACCTCCATAAGTATCAACGATAATTTTTCGGCCTGTTACACCTGTATCACCCTGAGGACCTCCCACCACAAAACGCCCTGTAGGATTCACATGAAAAATAGTTTTTGAATCAAGAAGACGTGCCGGAACTACTGTTCGAATCACTTTTTCAATCACATCTTTTTGAATCGTTTCATATGAAACCTTTTCATCATGTTGTGTCGAAATAACAATGGTATGTACACGTAAAGGAGTATCCCCTTCATACTCCACAGTGACTTGACTTTTGGCATCAGGTCTAAGATAAGATAAAGTTTTATTCTGTCGAAGCTCTGTTAATTTTTCTATCAATTGATGAGAAAGCATGATGGGAAGTGGCATTAGTTCCGTTGTTTCCCGGCAAGCATAACCAAACATCATTCCCTGATCTCCAGCACCCATTTCCTTATAAAGTCCTTCTCCTTCATTCACGCCTTGAGCAATATCTGGAGATTGTCTTTCTAAATGGGCTTGAATTTGACATGTTTTATCATCAAAACCAAGGCCTTGCTCTGTATATCCGATTTCCCGAACCGTATCACGAATTACACGTTCTACATCAATATCCCCTTTTGCTGTGACTTGTCCTGCCACCACCACACGATTCGTCATAACAAGTGTTTCAACTGCCACACGTGCATGTGAATCTTTTGCTAAATAGGCATCTAAAATTGCATCAGAGATTTGATCCGCTACTTTATCAGGATGTCCCATTGATACTGATTCTGAGGTGAAAAGCTTTTTCTCTTTCATTACAAACTCCTTATTGTTTCTGATAAATTATATTTGCTTGTTTGTAGCTGTCTAAATCTCCAATATCCAACCAAAGTCCTTGAATCACATATCCATAAACCGCTTGTCGTACAGCCAACCATTCTAAAAAATGACCTGGGGCATCTGGATTGCTCCCTTCTTTAAGGAAGACTTTCATCTTTTCTAAATCGCGAAGAGTATACCCATAGATCCCCATAGAAATCAAGTCCGTTGGAGGATTTTGAGGTTTTTCAAGAAAACGCTTAATTCGACCTTTCTCACCTAATTCAATAACACCAAACCGGGTTGCGTCTTCTTTATTGGGCAACTTGAAACAAGCAACGCTTGTTCCCTTTTTATAAAAAGAAGAAACAAAATCCTTAAGGCTAAAATCAAAAAGATTATCCCCTGCTAAAATTAAAACCTCTTCTGAAATATTTTGTTTTGAAACTGCAAAAAGAATATCCCCAATAGCCCCTAAACGACGATCATTCTCCCTAGTCCCATCATTTAAAACAACACAGGGATTTTTATTTTTTTTATTCCATTCTACAAATTGAGGGTAAAATTTATCATTGGTCACAATACAGATTTCATTCACTTCTCGAATCTCTTGAACCTTTTCAAGAATATGATTTAAGATAGGCTGATCTCCGACAGGCAAAAGTGGTTTGGGCTGGTTTTGAGTTAAAGGATAAAGACGTGTCGCGTATCCAGCAGCTAAGATAATGGCTTTCATCCCACTACCCTTTCCTTCTCTTGCTTCTGTGAACACGCTCTTGATGAAGTTGAATCAACTCGGGGGCCACCTCACCTAAAAACTTCCATGCCTTTTTTTCGATTTCTTCTGCTGAACTTAACTGAAGAACATTTTTAGCTAAACGCTGCGTATCTGGCAGATGAACAGAGCGAATCGTTTTCTTTAATTCAGGAATAGCGGCCGGACTTGTACTAAATTCGTCCAATCCCATCCCTAAAAGAACTAGGGCCAAAGCAGGATCTCCTGCCATTTCACCGCACATACCAACCCAAAGACCTGCTTCATGAGCTGCTTTAATCACCGTTTGGATCAGTCTTAAAACACCTGGATGCGCTGGTTGATAAAGATGCGCTATTTTTTCATTTACCCGATCCACTGCTAAAGAATATTGAATTAAGTCATTCGTCCCAATACTAAAAAAGTCCACATGCTTGGCCAAGAGATCTGCCGTCATCGCAGCAGATGGAATTTCTATCATTGCGCCTACTTCCATGTCTGGATTAAAAGCTATTCCCTCTTTACGCAATTCATCTTTAACGTCTGAAAGTACTTCATTGGCTCTGATGAGTTCATCCACTCCTGAAATCATGGGATACATGAGTTTAATATTTTTAAACGTACTTGCTCGTAAGATAGCTCGCAGTTGTACTTTAAAAATATCTAATCGTTCTAAGCAAAATCGAATCGCCCTCCATCCTAAAAAGGGATTCATTTCTTTGGGAACTTCAAGATGAGATAAAAACTTATCCCCACCTAAATCCAACGTTCTAATAATCACATCGTGGGGCATGACCTTTTCAGCAACATCTCGATAGGCCTTATAATGTTCTTCTTCTGTGGGCAAATCCATCCGATTCATATAAAAAAATTCAGTGCGATAAAGCCCAACACCTTCGGCTCCGTGCGAAATCACAGAATTAATATCCTCTGGCATTTCAATATTGGCGGCTAGGCAAACTCGGTGACCATCTAAAGTTTCTGCAGGTGAATCTTTTAAAACAGCTAATTTATTTTCAAAAATAAGAACGCGTTCACGTTCCTGTCTATAAGTTTTTAATGTCTCTTTAGAAGGATTGACAATGATGACGCCACGATTACCGTCTAGAACAATGGTTTCTCCAGCAGACAATTTAGAGCTAATATCATGTAAACCTACAACCGCTGGAATATCCAGGGACCTGGCCATAATTGCCGTATGACTGGTTCTACTGCCAACATCTGTAGCAAAACCAATCACGCGTTCCTTATGCATCAAAGCAGTATCGGAGGGAGAAAGATCATAGGCAATGACAATGACTTCTTCAGAAAGATTGGCTAAATCTTCTCTTTTTTTTCCTGTCAGATTATGGACGACTCTACGTCCTACGTCTCGAATATCGCTAGAACGCTCTTTTAAATATTCATCATTAATTTGTGAAAAAATTTCAGAATATTTCTGAATCACTTGCTGAAAAACATACTCTACATTCTTATGTTCTTTCTCCAGTCGCTTAATAACTTCTTCAATCAAAGCCCGATCTTCTAAAACCATTAAATGCGCATTAAAAATCTCGGCATGCTCGACTCCCAACTTTTCAGAAATTTGCTTTTGAATAGCCAAAATTTCTCGACGAGTTTCAATCAAAGCCCCTTCAAAACGGGCTATTTCTTTTGGAAGCTCTTCACGCTTGACAGGACGAGCTAAAACAACTTCCTCTTGGCTATCAAAAATAAAGACCTTGCCAATGGCAATGCCTGGAGAAACTGGAATACCGCGATAGCTTTTTTCTTTCATTATTTCTTAATCCTATTTTTACGCTTCTCCAAACTTACTCATGAATAATTCTTCTAAAGCCTTCACTGCTTCTTGAGCATCTACCCCTTTGGCGATAATTTTAATTTTCGATCCCTTGGAAGCTGCAAGCATCATGACGCCCATAATGCTCTTGCCATTCACTTTTTCCCCATCTTTCTCAAGAAAAATTTCCGAGCGAAATTGATTGGCTACTTTTACCACCGAAGCTGCAGGCCTAGCATGAAGGCCAAGTTCATTCTGAACAGTGACATCCTTTGAAAAACTCATTTGAGCTACACTTTTTTCTTCCATCATCACTTCCTCTAATTCCATTATTTTCTTCCCCCAAATTGCAAAGGAGAGTCTCAACTGGTTCTGACTTCTTTCAAAGACTTTGTCTTCATTCCCCGAATTAATTCCTCATTCAAATCCCGGCTCGCATGATGCCCCATTTTTCTCAATCGATGATTCAAAGCCGCCACCTCTACTAATAAAGCCAAATCTCGTCCAGGTCGAACAGGAATCAACACATAAGGGAGATTTACATCAAACAATTTAAAAAATTGATCGTCTAAACCTAATCGGTCATACTCTTTTTTTGCATCCCATTCTTCAAGATTCACAACCATTTCTATTTCTTTTTCCTGCATGACACAGCCTGCACCAAAAAGAGTTTGAACATTAATAATCCCCAAACCCCTTACTTCCAAGTGATGTTTCAGAAGTGGATCCCCTGTTCCAATCAACTGCCCACCTGCGGTATATCTGACTCGAACAACATCATCAGAAATCAATCGATGTCCACGCTCAATCAAACCTAAAGAACATTCACTTTTCCCAACACCACTCAGACCTCGGATGAGAACCCCAACGCCATAGACTTCAACAAGATCTGCGTTAATTGTTAAAGTTGCAGCAAAAACATCTTCTAAAAAGAGCGTGGCTTTATTCACCAACACCATGGTCACCAAAGGAGACCGAAAAAGAGGAATTTTTCGTTTTTCAGCTTCTTCAATCAACTCTTGAGGGGGAAGGAGACGCCGAGACACAATACAGCAAGGAATATTCTGTTCAAGAAGTTCTATAATTCTAGCACGGCGAAGCTCTGGACTCATCGTCCTTAAATAAATCAACTCCACCTTACCCAAAACCTGAATTCTGGATCTTGCAAAATAATCAAAATAGCCAGAAAGTGCCAACCCAGGACGATTGACTTCAGCTACTTTAATTTTACGTTTCAGCCCCTTTTCACCAGCAATGAGGCGTAGACGCAAAGTATCTTTGGTCTTGGTATAAAAATCTTGAACACTGAGCCCTTTTTCCAATTATCCCCCACACATCTGTTATGGCTCAATCAAACCAAAATGCTCATCTTTCATTTTATAGACCACACTGACTCGATTTGTTTCAGCATTAAAAAAAACGAGAAAAGCATCGTCAGACAATTTTAACTGCATCATCGCCTCATTAGCATCCATGGGCTTAGGTGCAAATTTTCGAGTTCGAATCAATTGAGGTTTCTCTTCCTCATCCTCATCTACAACTGGGCGAGACTCCTCAACCTGCTTTTCTAATGTAGAAAGCCGAACCCTTTTGCGATGTGCTTGTAACTTATCCTTATATTTTTTCAATTGCCGACTTAATTTATCCAAAACAAGATCGATGGATGCCATCAAGTCTTCGGACTTGTCCGCTGCACGAAGCCTTTGATGATTGACATGAACTACAACCTCAACTTTATGGTTAAAGCGTTCTGAATCGATAATAACATGAACACTTGTTACCTTCGGAATATTCCGAATTGTTCTTTCTAATTTCTTTTCAACGTAAGATTTTGCCTTAGAATCCACATATTCATGACGACCTGTAAAAATAATCTCCAAGGGGAAACCCCTCCTTTCAAAATAAAAAAGAAATGGACTTCTCTATTGTAGGCCAATCATCAACAACTGTTTACAGAAAAATGACCTATTTATAACATCTTCAAAGAGAACAAGTTAAGAAGGTTTCATTCTTCAGAACTTCGCAGTGATTTTATAGGAAAAGAAGCGGGCCGTCAACAAAGAACGGCGCAAAGGGCTATTCTTCTATTTTGCTCTAAAATGATTTTTCATCTTAAACAATTTTTTTCTCACCAAAATGCTTAAAATAGAAAGACTGGATCCAAAAATCAGCCAAAAAAGAGAACGAGGAAGCCACTCCGAAAAAACTTCAAAAAATCTTGTATATAAATCAATCACTAAAAAGACAACTCCAAAATTAAAAAACAATCTTCTTTCCTGCCTTATTCCTAACCACATAAAAAAAATACATATCCCAGTCATCAAAACAATAAACCAAATAGGACTGATGTCGGGCCCTTTACTCCAAACCCACTCATGATCAAAGTTATAGCCCCAAATGGATAGAATCAATAGTGCATTAAACAGAGTTATACATCCCACAACTTCAAAGGGTTGCTTTAAATAGGCCTTCCCATACCTGCCCACCCAATGCCCTATACAAATGAATAACCCTCCAATGGGTAAAAAGAGGAGAGGATCTTTCATATAGAGCCAATAACAACCCATTCCATAACCTGTTGCGCCTCCTAACCAATTTAAAAGTCCAAATAAACCTACATACATGAGGGTTTTAAAACTTTTTTGATAGCTGACACACAAAGTTATAAATGAAAACACGCATAGCGAAGAGCGAACCATATCCTGATGGAACAACCAAACAGGAATTGAAAAAATAGTGTAGGCTAAGATAATTAAAGAAAGAATCAATAAACCTTTGGCATTTACTTCTTTCTTTTGTCTATACATTAGGGAAAAAGAAGCCACCGTTAATAAACTCATGAATATTGACTTTACCCATCCAGGGGAATTCAAAAGAAGGTAAAATATTTTTCTGATAAATCCGAAGTTAAAATATTTCCAAATTTGATAATCTGAAACAAAAAAACTTATTCCTGTCACCACTGCTACAATTCCAAACCATTCCAAATTCTTCTTCCAACGTTTCAGTTTAATTTCTTGCTGCTTTAACTCAATCAACTCTTCAATGCGATTAACCTGGCTTGCGTAATATTTCTTAATTTCTTGAACATCTTGCATACGCAAAGAAATATTTTCAAAGTCGCTCACCATAAATTGATACTGGATCAACTTTTTCTTTAATTCTTTAAGCTTTAGGTTTTGAAATTCTATGTTCATAAGGATTGTATCCTCCACATCAAAATATTTAGACTCTCATAGCAGAGTTTAGAATAAATTTATTTACATCGAAAATTTTTCGCCCAGATAAAGCTGACGAGCTTCGGGGTCATTGGCAAGAAATTCAGAGGTTCCGGACTTCAAAACTTTTCCTTCATAAATTAAATAAGTTCTGTCTGTTACTGTCAAAGTTTCACGCACATTGTGATCAGTAAGAAGAATCCCTAATCCTTTTTCCCTAAGGCTCTTTAGAATCTCTTGAACATCTAAAACAGCAATAGGATCTACTCCTGAAAAAGGTTCGTCCAACATCAAAAAGGAAGGCCGTGTCACCAAAGCACGGGTGATTTCAAGACGACGTCTTTCTCCACCTGAAAGGGTGTAAGCTTTATGAGTTGCTAGATTGGTAAGCTGCAGTTCTTTTAAAAGCTCTTCCAATCTTTTATCTCTCTCTGCTCGGCTTAACGAAAGCATTTCAAGAACAGCTAAAATATTTTCCTCGACAGTCAATTTTCTAAAAATGGAAGGTTCCTGAGCCAAATATCCCATGCCCAATCTTGCTCGAGTCGCCATAGGAATAGAAGTTACATCCTGCCCCTTAAAAAAAACTTTCCCAGAATCTGCTTTAACAAGACCCACAATCATATAAAAAGAAGTGGTTTTACCTGCCCCATTGGGACCTAATAACCCCACAATCTCTCCTTCTTGAACGTGTATGCCTACTTCATTCACCACACGTCTACGATGATAAGATTTTACTAAGTTTTCTGTGCGTAATAATTGCATTTAAATACCGTATTTTAAAGCCATTCCTTGTTTAAATCATTCTGACCCGAAGAATAAATCATTAATTTTGCACTAGGCTCAATCAACATTCGATTGTCATCTCTAAAAAAAGTAATCTTTTCCCCAGCCAAAACATCCCGATCTCTTTTGACCATAGGTTGACCTGTCAAAACAATCTTACCATCTTTGACGGTGTAAACCGCTTGATTCGATTTTGCAGTTTTATCTTCTTTCCTAAATCGGACATTTCCTGTCGCCACTACTTTTTCAATATTTTTTTCTTTAGGCTCAAAATAAACAGTCATCAAATCAGCATTCATTTTCATGCGAGGATCTTCCACCGTCACATCATTATGAAAGACAGCAACGTTCTTTTCATAATCCATGTCTAATTTTCCTTTGCATGTAATTTCAGTCTGAGGATTTACTTTATTTTCTTTAGGTAAAGAAGCTGCTGTAGCAAAAACCTGAAAAAGTAAAATCAGCAAACACCCTGTTCCATATGTGAATAATTTCATTTTGCCCCTACCATTTGCCACTGTTTTGATTCGTCCATACTCAAAGACATCTTCACATCACTTAAAATAGAAACCTGTTTTTGCTCTGTTTTCCAACGCAACCCTTTTCCTGTAATCTTTGAACTTCCACGAATAATCTCAACTCTTCCTTCTGTCCAGACATCTTTGGTGAGTTTATTCATCCTGGCCCATTCAGCCTTAATAAAATATTCTGGCTTAGAACCATTGTAAACAACCGCCCGTGCAGGAGTAATCTCTATAATTTTTTTGGAAATAAATTTGGCCTTATCACCTTCAACCTTCCATCTCTTTTGATCTGATAAACCCGGCGAAACAAATCGAAAGCCTCCTGTAATTTCATCTCTGATTGTTTTTGCATATAAAAAAGATGTGAAAGGGAATAAGAAAATTCCATCCAAAACTAAACAAACAATAACCCAGCGTCCTATACTCATAAAATCTATTCCTTACGCTTTCGCGTAATCTTCGACCAATTTATGCCAACTGCCTTGAGCCTTCATAACCATCTCAATCACCTCACGCACCGCACCTCGACCTCCTAAGTGCTGGGTCACATAAGAAGATATTTTTTTAACTTCAGGCGCAGCATTTTGAACAGCAATCGCTAGCCCCGCCCTTTTCAAAGCGGGGATATCCACCAAATCATCCCCGATATAACAAACTTCCCGAGAATGAAGTTTAAAATCTTTTAAAATATTCTCGAAAGACTCTGCTTTGTTCATTTTTTTCTGATAGAGGGCATCTATTCCTAATTCTTTTGCCCTTGAAGCTAATGCCTTCGAGCCCCGAGCACTGATCCATGCAATTTTAAGACCCATACGTTTTGCAGAGGTAATAGCCAATCCATCCGCAGAATAAAAAGCTTTTATCTCTTCACCTTTTTGATCCAAGAAAATGGTTCCATCGGTTAAAACACCATCCACGTCCATGACAATGGCTTTAATAGACTGTAAAGTGGATGATATTTTTTTGGAAGATTGTTTCATAGTCAGAGTTAAGGGTTAAGGGCTATTAACTCTTAGCCCATAGCCCTGTTTTTAAAATATCCCATTATGAATTAAATCTTGAACATCTAAGAGACCCACAGGACACCCTTTTTCATCAACAACAGGAAGTTCGTCGATAGAAAGCTCTTTCATCAAGCGAAGGGCTTCAACAGCCATTTTTCCTTTTTCAATATTTCTAGGATGCCGTGTCATAAGTTCTTGAATCGACTTTTGTAAAACATCCGGATCTTCTTCCAAATGCCTTCTTAAATCTCCATCTGTAAAAATCCCAATCAAAACTCCACTTTCATCGACGACAGTTGCAGCCCCAGCTTTTGCCGAAGTCACACGAATCAAAACTTCTTTCACGCGCATATTCATATCCACAATAGGATTAGCATCTCCCGTTCGCATAATATCTTCAACACGCAAAGTCAACTTTTTACCCAAGCTTCCTCCCGGATGATAAAGCGCATATTCTTCTGCTTTAATTCCTTTTTTCTCTAGCAAAGCCATTGCCAATGCATCTCCCATTGCTAAAGTCACGGTCGTACTGGCAGTAGGTGCTAACCCTAAAGGACAAGCCTCTTTTTGAATGCTGATATCCAAAACAATATCTGCATTTTTAGCCAAGGTCGACTGAAGATTTCCTGTCATTCCAATCACCTTCGCACCTAAACGCTTTAAGAAAGGTAAAAGATTTTTGATTTCATCAGTTTCTCCACTATTAGAAATAATAATAATGACATCTTTCTCTAAAACAGTTCCTAAATCTCCATGACTGGCCTCTGCGGGATGAATAAATTGAGAAGCTGTTCCTGTACTATTAAAGGTTGCTGATATTTTTCGAGCGATAATGCCAGGCTTGCCCATGCCTGTAACAATGATTTTCCCTTCACATTGATAAAGAAGTTCAATCGCTTTTTCAAATTGACTCCCGATACGATCAAGCAAAGCTAAAATGGCATCCGCTTCTGTTTTAATGACACGTCGTCCTGCTTCAATGGTGCTTGAAATCTTTTCTTGTATTTTCATTTTTACTTTACTCCCAATTTTCTTACGACTTGATCTAATGCTACAACTTCATTCAATAGTTCTGGTAATTCTGCAAGAGGCACCATATTCGGACCATCACTGGGCGCATGATCTGGATCTTGATGTACTTCCATAAAAATCCCATCGCATCCTGCTGCGACTGCAGCTCTGGCCAAAGGTCTTACAAATTGGCGTTGACCTCCTGATCGATGGCCTTCTCCGCCTGGCAATTGAACACTATGTGTTGCATCAAAAATGACAGGAAAGCCGAAAGAGCGCATAATCGGTAAGCTTCTCATATCACTTACCAAATTATTGTATCCAAATGAAACCCCTCTTTCTGTAATCAAAATATTTTTGGATCCTGCCTCTTGGACTTTTTTAATAATGCCTTGTACATCCCAGGGAGCCAAAAACTGTCCTTTCTTGACATTAATCACTTTTGCTTTTTTTGCAACAGAAACAATCAAATCTGTTTGTCGACAAAGAAAAGCTGGGATTTGAACAATATCTGCAACTTCACATACCGCGTCCACTTCCTCAAGATTATGAACATCTGTCAAAATAGGAACATTCAATTCTTTTTTTATTTTCGCAAGAATTTTTAACCCTTCTTTAAGCCCAGGACCTCTGAACGAATCAATGGATGTTCGATTAGCCTTGTCATAAGAGGATTTAAAAACAAAAGGTAGAGATCTCTTCTCAAAAATTTCTTTAAGTCGAGTCGCCATCATGAGGCAATGCGTTTCATTTTCAATCGCACAGGGACCCGCAATGAAAACAAGCGAATCACCAGACCCAGCAACAACCGTTTTGGAAATCTTAACTTCTTTCATTTTAATCCAATCAAAATGAGGGTTAAAAGTTGAGTTCAAATTTACGAAGATGTTTGTACTGTGCTCGTTTGAGAAATCCTCTTTTTCAATGCTGCCCCAATAAATCCACGAAAGAGAGGATGGGCTTGATGAGGTTTAGATTGAAATTCAGGATGGAATTGACATGCAATAAACCAAGGATGATTTTCTAATTCAACCAACTCAGCCAAAACACCATCGGGACTTAAGCCTGTCACTTTTAAACCTTTTTTCTCAAAAATATCCCGATATCCATTATTCAGTTCATAGCGATGTCGATGACGCTCAGAAACACGATGCCTTCCATAAATTTCATATACACGAGAGCCTGGTTTTAACTCACACGGTGAAGCACCTAAGCGCATGGTTCCCCCAAGATTTTTTACATGCTGCTGTTCCGATAAAAGACAAATCACCGGATGAGGCGTTTCAGGTTCAAATTCAGAACTATTGGCCTTGTCAAAACCACAAACATGACGTGCAAATTCAATAACGGCACATTGCATGCCCAAACAAATTCCAAAAAAGGGAACTTCATGTTCACGCGCATAACGAATTCCAGAAATTTTTCCTTCAATGCCCCGATTGCCAAATCCTCCTGGCACTAAAATCCCATCCATTCCTTTCAGATAAAGGCCTGCCCCATCTTTTTCTATTTTCTCAGCATCTATTCTTATGATTTCAACTTTAGCTTTATGAGAAATACCCGCATGTATAATGGCCTCATAAATACTTTTATACGCATCTTGATGTTCAATATATTTTCCAACGACAGCAATCTTCACATGATGTTTTGGATGTTCCAAAGCTTGAATAACACCATCCCACAAAGAGGAAGAAGATTTTTTAGCAGGCAAAGCCAAACGCTCAATAATCAATTCTGGCAATCCTTCCTGAGCAAGAAACTTCGGTACTTTGTATACGGAATCCACATCTTTTGCTTGAATCACAGCCTTCGGATCTACGCTACAAAAGAAAGCAATTTTTCGCTTCACATCATCTGAAAGATCATGCTCTGTTCTGCATAATAAAATATCTGGTTGAATACCAATTTGGCGCAAAGTTCCCACACTGTGCTGAGTCGGCTTGGTTTTCATCTCATCTGCAGCACGAATATAGGGAACATAAGTTAAATGCATGTAGAGAACATTCTCATATCCTGCATCTAAGCGAAATTGCCGAATAGCTTCCAAAAAGGGGAGGCCTTCAATGTCTCCGACGGTACCACCTACTTCTGCAATCACAACATCAATTTTAGGATCCAGTTCCTGAGGTTTTCGGATTCGACTTTTAATTTCATCAATGATGTGAGGAACCACTTGAACAGTTCGCCCCAAATATTCGCCTTTTCTTTCTTTCTTAATCACAGCATCATAAATTTGACCCGTGGTAGAATTGTTGGCCTTGCTCATGCTAGCTGAAGTGAAGCGTTCATAATGACCTAAATCTAAATCTGTTTCAGCCCCATCATCTGTGACATAGACTTCGCCATGCTGATAAGGACTCATCGTCCCAGGATCCACATTAATGTAAGGATCTAGCTTTTGTAATGTCACCTTCAATCCTGCATCTTCAAGAAGACGACCCACTGAAGCTGCTGCAATTCCTTTTCCTAAAGAAGAAACAACTCCCCCTGTTACAAAAATATATTTTGTCATAAGAATTTTTTCACCTCTTCCAGATCTTGTGGCGTATCAACACCCATCGAATCCTCATCACTCAACATTACTTTAATCTTACCCTTTTTTTCAAGAACTCTCAATTGTTCTAAACATTCTGTAATTTCCAAAAAAGTGGGTTTGGTTCGAGTCATCTCTAAAAGGAACTCTCTTTTATAACCATAAAAGCCCATATGCTTGTACCAAACCCTTGGGAAACGACCTTCTCTTGCATAAGGAATAGGTGCTCTTGAAAAATACAAAGCAAAACCATCCTCATCGCAAACCACCTTTACAACATTCGGATCATCAAAACCTTCTCGAGACTCCATTTTACGAGCTAATGTACTCATGGACGAGTCTGATTCTAAAAGTCCTCGCACTAATTGATTAATCATATGAGGCGTGACCAAAGGTTCGTCGGCTTGAATATTAATCGCAACAGAACAATTTAAAGGTCGAATCACCTCGGCAATACGATCACTTCCACTGGCATGATCTGATTTGGTTAAGCAGGCCTTGCCCCCAAAACCTTCCACAACTTTGACGATACGCTCATCATCACAAGCAACAATCAAATCATCTAAAAGCTCGGCTTTTTCAGCACGTTCATAAACATGCTGAATCATGGGCTTACCCAAAAGATCCGCCAAAACTTTTCCTGGAAATCGTGTAGAGGCAAACCGGGCAGGAATGACACCGATGACGCGGGATTTATTTTCTTTTGTTTTAGCCCCTTGCGTCATTTTTAATCCTTACGTTTAATACCTATCTCCGCTTTAATCACTTCAAGCGCGCCACTGTCCTTCAAAATCCATTCTACTGCACCACTCAAATGATCTGCTACATAATCAGGAGAAGGCCACTCTTCATCCTCTTCATCTACATTGGCAGCTTCATCCTCTTCAGATAAGAGAAGAATGGTTTTGCATGTCGCATTTTTCCCCGTCAACACATCTGAAATCTTATCTCCCACAATGTAAGATTTTTTCAAATCAACATCATATTTCTTCGCCAAATCTTTAATCATTTTAGGAGAAGGTTTTCGACAAGCGCATTTTTCTTCAGGACGATGTGGGCAATAGACCACGCCATCAAACTCAATATCTGAATGTGCAAACTCTTCACGCATTTTCTCATGAATGGCATCCAGTACTTCTTGTGAAACAATACCTCGTCCAATCCCTGACTGATTACTCACAACAAAAACTTTAAATCCCATTTCTTTTAACAAACCTACTGCTGGTTTTGCACCAGAAATCAGTTTGAAGTTTTCGACCTTATTCAAATAACCCACATCTTCATTAATGGTTCCATCACGGTCCAAGAAAACTGCTTTAAACTTACCAGATGACATTTTCTAATTCCTCCCCCATTTCAACTTGACTGACCACCGCTGTTCCGAGTTTACCTACCACAATTCCTGCTGCAAGATTTGCTAATTGAGCCGCCTCTTTGAAATTTGCTCCACTTAAAAGAGATGTTACAAATGTTCCTATCACCGTATCTCCTGCACCCGAAACATCATAAACTTCACGTGCTCTTGTAGGAATACGATAAGGTTTCTGTCCTTTTTCAAAAAGACACATCCCTTTAGAGCCCAAAGTAATTAAAACAGCATTACACTCCCACTTGTTTAGCAAAATCGAACCTATCTTGTCTATCTCAGAATCTTTTTCTGCCCCCATAAGTTCAATACCTGCAAAATAAGCAGCTTCTTCTAAGTTAGGAGTTGCAAAATGAATTCCGCGATAATTTAACAAATGTCCCTTCTTCGGATCAACGCCAATCAACAATCGATGACACTTTGAAAAATCAATAAGCCAAGAAAGAAATTCTTGTGTGAGAACTCCTTTTCCATAATCTTCAACTAATATCGCCTGAATTTTTTTTGAATTTTGCATCAACATACGTTTCATATTATCCACATCTCGGGAACTTGTAGGACGAATGACTTCCCTATCAATACGAACCACCTGCTGCTGATGTGCCACCACGCGTGTTTTTAAAGTGGTATGTCGCGCTTGATCTTTTCCAATTCCAGAAATATTTATTCCACGCTCAGTCATTTGATCCAATAAAAGCTTACCCTCTTGATCTTTTCCAACCACTCCAGCGACAAAAACCTTTCCGCCCAAAGCCACAATGTTATTGGCAACGTTAGCCGCTCCACCAGGGACATAAGAATCTCTTTCAACTTCTACCACAGGAACAGGGGCTTCTGGAGAAATACGTCTGACCTTTCCCCAAATAAAACAATCCAAAATTAAATCTCCGATGACACAAACTTTTGTTTTATCAAATCCTGATAATATTTTTTTAAATCGTGATTTCATCGACTTTTTCACTTTCTTTAACTTAAATATTCCGAAAAACTCTTATGTTTAGAAACCTCTCAAAAAGGTCTCAGACATGTTTTTATAGTCCCCTTAAGGGGATGCAAGGCGCCTGCAAGCGACTGCGGGGAGGCGTACAATGTACGCCCCGCACAAAGAAGCTCAGCAGATGGGCCTTTTTCAGAGGTTTAAGTTACATTCTTCTTTTTTATAATTTCGGCTTTCACTAAAGTAGCTGTCACACTCCCAAAAGGAACTTTGCTGCGCACAAAAAATGGTAGACGCCTTCGATCTGTAGAGATCCAAACCCAAACTCTTCCACGACGTTCAAACATACCTTTAAATTGAGCTAAAGGCTCTACATAAAAAGCGTCCATTAAACCAAATTTTCGGACTTCTTTATTTTTTTCAAAATCTTTCACCTGTATTTCTAATTTCCAATTTTTCTCATCTGCATTCACATCCATGAAAAGACTTTCACCTTTTTTTATAGGAAGTGATCGAAAATAATAAATGGAAGAAAGAGCATCTTGCACATGAACAGGAATTTCAAACTCTTTTGAAGAACCATTTCGAAAAGAATGATAGAACCCTTTTTTCTTTTCATAATCAAACCTTATCTCTTCATCCGCCCGATAGCCTCCTTCAGATTGATTCTTATAAAAACGATGTGAAAAAAGTCCTTCTACATCCATGTATGTTTCTACAGTGTCCCGCAGTTTATAAAATGTAGAAAGAAATGAATTTGACCACGCCTTCATTACAATATGATAAACACGCTTGCCTTCATACTCTTTAATTTCTTGAACATGGAGGGTGGCCCAACCCACAGGAATAAATCCCCATCTCAAAATATAAGTTAATTTTTCTCCAAGAATTGGGCCTTTAGTTCCTGGGACTTCCTCAGACCAAAGTGAAGCCACAATCCCAAACAAACAGAGGATAATAAAAAATTTTTGTCTCATAACTTTCTGTACTTTACACAAACAGTTTTACTTTGCAACAAAAGCCAACATCACGAAATTCTACCATAAACGATTATTATTTTTCATCAGAGGGTGAAGACCATTGGAACTCGAGCACGCATGGTATCCCGATATTAATCGGGATGAGCGAGAGTTTCATTGAGTTCGTTTGACTCGCAGGGACAAATGAACGTGTCTGAACACTCTGATAAAAAATCCCTCAATTCCTGCTTGAAGATACGCTGCATTGTACAAGTAACCCTTTTACCATATAAGACTCATTTTTCATCAGACAATTACTTCGTAAACCGTCACTGGCTTTTCTTTTCCCTTTACCTTCACCTCTCCTAACAAGCGACCTTTAATACACTCTTTCACTCGATCATAAGTCGACTGACTGATCACAATATCCACATTAAATTGTCGGGTCAACCCTTCCAATCGAGAAGCTAAATTCACTTCATCTCCTACCACCGTATAGTTCATCACGTGGGACGAACCCATATTACCAACAACCATTGAGCCTGTATTAATACCAATCCCCATCTGCAAGGGTTCTTTTCCCTCTTTTTCCCAAATCCTTTTTAATTCTTTAAGTTT
This sequence comes from uncultured bacterium, assembly GCA_964640155.1. Taxonomy (GTDB): domain Bacteria; phylum Auribacterota; class JACPWU01; order JACPWU01; family JACPWU01; genus CAZXEQ01. The sequence continues at coordinate 369,726 of CAZXEQ010000001.1, forward strand.
TTCTTGCATTTCAATCGCAGCCATTACTGCACATAAAGCATGATCTTTTTCTAAATCAACCGGGGCACCAAAAATAGCCATTAGGCCATCCCCTAAATATTTATCCAGAGTTCCTCCATGCTTTAAAATAATGCCTGTCATCACTTCAAAATATTCATTCAAGATAGAAATCACCTCTTCAGGCGTTTTACGTTCACAATAGGAAGAAAACATTCGGATATCAGAAAAAAGTACAGTTAGCTCATTTCTCTTTCCCCCTAATGCTAAAGCACGAGGATCATCTAAGACTTTTTTCATAATGGAGGGGGACACAAAATGTTGAAAAGCCTTTTTCACAAAACGCTTTTCTTTTTCTTCAAGCAAAAAACGAGCTGTGGTTGCTAAAACATAAGACAAAATAATGCCTAGACTAGGAGCAACCATAGGAAATTGAAAATTTTTCCAAGAAAAAAGAAATCCATTCAAACAACCATATCCTATAAAAATGAAAGATGTATATAAAGCTGCCTTCCAACGCTGCGATAAATAACTCACCCAAGCTGTTAAAAGAGAAAATAGCAAAAGAATCAAGATTGAAAAAGAGATAGGGAAAATTCTCAAAAAATCTCTTTGCAAAATATTTTGAATCGCATTCAAATGAACTAGCACCAAGGGAGTATTTGGGCTTAGTGGAGTTGGATCAATATCTGTAACTCCAGTTCCTGTAAGTCCGACCACTACAATATCGCCCTGCACTTTTTTATCTCTAAGCACTTGTGCAAAAGACCCGGATTTGAAATTTTCCAGATTTGAGCGAAAATTAATTGTAAAATTTCCTTGAGAGTCCGTTGGAATATCTAAAACTTGATTTTTTAAACGAAGTCGAATACCTGAATTTTTAATCCATTCCAAATCTGATCCAGAAAGTCCGTAATAATCCATAATTAATCTTAAGGATAAACTAGGATAAAGTTTCTTGTGAAAATGGAAAATCAGAGGGAGCTGTCTCAAAGAACCATCCATATCTTTGGGCGCATTGATAAATCCAACATGCGAAGCTTCCGAAATCTCTTTGATAGGAAGCTGTACTCCTTGCATTTCTCTTATCTCAGAACCTTTATTTTCTAAATTCAAAATCTTATTCTTTTCGAGAACAGTTTCAGTCCAAGAAGAAAGAGAAAAAGATTGTTTCTTATTTTCAAAAAATCCCGCAAAGGTAATAGCATCAAAAGCACGACTGACCTGAGCCAAGCTCTCATCTGCTTGAGGCATGGACTCATCACTTTGAGTAAAAAGGATATCAAAGCCCAAGGCCATAGGAGGGTTATTTTTAAATCCTTCTAACAAAGCAGCATGGTAAGTCCTTGGCCATGGCCACCGCCCTAATGTTTGAATAGAAGGATCATCGATACCAATCAAAAATATGCGCGGGTCTGCCTTTAAAAACCCCCGCAGATTAAATTTAAGATCACTAGACCTTAACTCCAATTGTTTCAGAAAAGAGGTACATGAAAGAATAAGAACAATACCAAAAGAAAGAAGACCAATAACAAGACTTTTTAGGATTTTTGTCCCTTTCGGGATTATTCTCTTTAACATTGCCAAAGAACCTTTCAGTTCTTATACTATGAGTTTCAAATAAGACACAAAAGCAAATTGCTTTACTTGTCTTGTCTGTTGATTCAGTTTTGGCGTTTATTTTGAGGATGTCATAGACATAAGGAGCTTTCAATGAAAAAAACTTTAGTTTTTGCATTTTTAATCACTTCCCTTTCATTCCCTGTTTTTTCAAATGTAAAAAATCAAGGTCAAATACAAGCCCTTCAAGGAGAAGTCCAGTTTTTTGAGAAGGAAGGAGCCTCTTCTCAAGCTGCAAAAGTGGGAATGACGGTGATCTCTTCGAATATTATTGAAACTGGCAATCATGCTTATTGCGTCATACAACTCGATGAACAAAATTCTTTGCGAATCAAACAAAATGCACGTGTTAAAATTGAGAAAATATGGGAAGCTTCTAAGAAGCCTGATGGATCTGTGGTCAATGAAGCTCGTTTAGATTTAATGAGAGGCGAGCTCACCGCGAAACTCAATAAAATTCCTGCTAATTCTAAATTTGAAGTTTCAAGTCCAGTCGCTATCGCAGGAGCAACCGGAACGGCCTACACCGTCTATGTAGAACCCGAAAATTCAAAAACCTCTGTCACTGTTTTAGATCATCAAGTCGAGGTCATCAACACCAATGAATCTGGGAAAAGCGTTCAAGTACAAAAATTTCAAAGAGTTGAAACAGCCCCATGGGCCCAAACAACTGTTTCAGCTTTAGGTCGAGGCGTATTATCAGAAGCCATTTTAGGGAAAGATTTTGTAAAGCAAGCCGAAAACAATATTGAAATTCAGTCTGTTGGCACGGGAACCAATCCAGAAGAAGCAAAACTTCAGGCCTTGTATCAATTATCTAAAATCATTCTCAATCTTCATGTGGATCAGGAAAAAACTCTTGAAAAGGTTATGGCTGAAGATCTGATTCTGACTCAAAAAGTTTATCAAATGATTTCAAATGCTCAGATCGTTGAATCCACCACTGCTGACGGGAAATCTCAAAGCAAAGCAAAGATTGATCTTGTATCTTTAAATCAAGCGTTAGGCAAATCCCTTTTCGGACTGACTCAAAGCGTGATTCCAATTTCTCAAAGTGAATACTCTAAGAAATTTAGTGCCTTAGCCCGTGTAACCACCGTTCGAGCTGCTCAAGTGGAAGGCTACCGCAATTTGGCTGAAATCATTTATGGAACAGTTATTAACGCCGACACTACCGTAGAAGATTTTGCAGTTAAAAACGATACCGTTAGGACTAAAGTACAGGGCCTTGTTAAAGGAGCACAAGTCATTAACACTCAATATTTTTCGGATGGCTCTGTTATTGTTTCATTGGAGATTCGAGGAGATCTCATCCCTGAAAACTTGAGTTCTGTCACAGGAGATGTTTTTGGGAAAAATTATCTTTCTGGACCTCGATTAATTGAATATAGAGAATTTATAGATTTGGACTTTTAAATGTTTTTATTCTTACGCCTATTGCTTGCCCATTTCGTTGGGGATTTTCCGCTCCAATTTCGCTTTGTCTATTCCGCCAAAGTAAAAAACATTCGAGGCAAAGCCATTCACGCTGGGATCGTAACAGCAACCATGATCCCCTTTTCTTATCCCTATTGGAAAGAACCTATTCTTTGGTTTTTGTTAGCAATCATTGGAGTCACACATTTTTTCCAAGATTGGGCAAAGCTCATTATTGTCCATCGTCTTAAAAACCCAAACAATTTTTTTGTATTTCTTGCCGATCAAATTCTACATATTGCAACATTAGGGGTAATATGGCTCACTCCTTTAGCTCAACAAACACCGAAAGCTATTAGAAATTCTTTTCTAGAGAAACTCTATTTGGATCATACTTTTATTTTAATTTCGATTGTTCTGATATCAGCCAGCTTTGCTGGAACATTTATGATTGCAACTTTTAAAGCTACTTTCTTATCACAGAAACTTGCCACTCCTTATCTAGAACCCCTTGAACGAATTTACGGCATTATTGAAAGAGCTTTGATGATTCTTCTAATGATTTGGTCTTATTACACAGTTATCTTGCTCCCTCTTTTTTTACTGCCCAAATTTATCTATGCTAATTTTCAAATAAAAAGGCTCAAAGGAAATTCCTTTGAGCCTTTCTTATCTGATACGATTGCTGGAATGATTTTTGTTATTATAAATTATGCATTTTATGCCCTTCTTGCATAATTCATACTGCTTGCTATCTAATCAATACGCCATTAGAAATGATACGTAAGCCCTAACGCTGCACTCCAAGATTTCCAATTCACCTCATCAAGAATCGCATGCCCAGATGTCCCGTCTGCAAAAAAAGTTCTATCCTCTCCTGTATCTGTCGACCAATCTTGATAAGTAAGATCTAAATTAATAGACCAGTGAGAGGAGAAAGCGTAATCTGCTCCTCCTGATAATTTTAGACCATCCCCATCCGCATCATGAGAATAGCTCTTGGGATGTTGGAAATCTTCACGTTGAGCCCAATTCCCCACAGCACTATAATTAACAAAGTGATATTCAAAACCAAAAAGAAATGTCAGCTTTTTTGTAGCATCATAAGATAGATCCATTCCTAGCCAAGCCCCATGCCACTGAGTTTCATAAGAACTGTTCACATCTCCCGTCGCAGAACCTACGGGAGTATCATCGATTTGATTTAATGTTATAACCCCATCATGAATTTCCAAATTCTGTTCTTGATATGAGTATCCAACAAGAGGAGTAAAGCTCAATCGATTCGAACAAAAATCGAATTGCACTCCTATCCCAGATGATGTATCCAAAACATTTCCACCCTCTGCAGAATGGTGAGTCCTTGAGAATTCGTCCTGGCGGGGATGTTTTACATCTCCAACAAAATCTGAGTCCTGTACTTGTCCATCCAAAATCCAACCATAGGCAAATTTACCTTTAAGAACAAAAGTATCATTCACAATAATCTTGCCATTGGTACTGAGTTGGTCTATATCCAAATCCTTCCAAGTCAGGTCAGAAGCAATTCCCAGCAAACCCCCAACATCATCGGGTTGTACTCCATGAAGAGAAAATTTTAAGTCATCCGAGCGATACCCATTCGCCACATTCAATTCTGTTTCAATTTTTCCAAACGCAAGTGTATTTGCAAAAATAACAGCAAACAAAGAAACCCATTTGAACCATTTTTTCATATTTTCATTCTCTTTTACAAGTTAGTTAATTTATTACTATTTACAGGCATTTGCAGCACTTTAGTGTAAAACAACTCTATGGTACAAGGAGGCCAGAAGTATAAGAAAATTATGTACGTATAGCCTAATATGGCCTCCTTAGAATTTAATGTTTAGGATTCCCCCGTTGTATAATGTCCAAAGTCTGTAAAAAAAGAGCCAAGAATGTTCAGCTTAAAAACATCCTTGGCTCTTAAATAATCTAACAATCAATCCTTCATTCCCTGAATTCCTTAGGGCTCATTCTCAAACTTCAGAATATCTCCTCTCTGAAATCCAGCACCACCCACAGCACTTGCAATGGAGAATTTGTCTTGCACTTGAAGAATTTGAATACGACCAACTTTGGTCAATTCAGATCCTAAACTCATACCAGACTCAGGATCTACCAATTCCTCACCTGCTTTGTAAACATTCATCATATCTCCATTAGAAATACCTGCATTGGCTCCAGCATTGACAAAAACCTTTCCATCTGGTTTCACATCAACAATACGACCAGACCATGGAATATTTTGCATTCGGCTAACAATAAAAAACACTGCTTTGCTAATAGCCATTTGACATGCTTTGCCCAAAGGTGTTCTATCAAAACCACCTCCACCAAAAGCAAAATCTCTATCTGTATAAGAGAAAGATAAACCTCCCTCTTCAGCAATACCTTCACAACGTTGAGAATCAAGAACCTGCCCTGTGGTTGTATCATAAATACGAATATTCACAGCCACCTTGGCTCTTGCAGAATTTCCTCCTATCGTAAAACCCTTCACAGAAAAACCTCCGCCTTCACCACCACCAGAAGCTTCAAACTCTGTGACAGCTCCACTGATCATAATCTGAGCTTTCAAGATTTTACCGATTTTAGCAGCTTCTCCACCCGCAGTACGGCCACTTACACCAAAATCTTGCTCAGTAATCACTTTTTCAATCTCAGGTCTTTCAACCACAATAAATCGACCACTGGCAATCAATGAGGTAGTTAACATTTCAGCCATACCGTTTCCTAAATCCCATTTAGCAAATTGCCCAGCTTTGTTCTCAAAGCTACCTACAGCAATGGTTTTTTTAGGTCCCATGGGAGCTGGCAATGCAACTACAGGAGCTGCATGAACAGGACGACCACGAGCGGGACGTCGATCATAGCTAAAGCCTAAAGACTGAATTAAAAAAACAATGAGAAACCCTCCTAAAATACTTCTTATCATTCTGACACACATGTTAAATACACCTCCTGTTTTTTAAATCGTTAATCCGTTTGCCTGTTAACCTGTTTTTCCAGTTAACGCTAAGAACTCTTAGTCTGCTCAACTAACAAACTGGAGAACTAGCTAACTGAGACTATTCTGGTTGAAGCGGTGTTAAATTTTCCCCCGCTGGTTCAGCACCAGCCGTCCCTATAACTTTCACATCAATTCTGTTCTGTGTTTTCCCTGTAACAGATAAAGAAAGACTTGGCAAACTTTCCAATCTTTCATCGAAATCTTTCCAAATGGCGCCATCAACATTCACATCCAAGATAACTACCCCATTGACAAAACTTCTTTCGCTAACACTTTCCACTCCGCGAATGGATTCTAAATCCTTAACAAGCATGCGGCGTGTTGTAGCATTCGCTCCTTCTGCAATAATTTGTATATTCACCGTATTAAAAGCTTCGCTTCTCATACGATCCACCACTTGAACCATCATTCTTTCAGCAAGCTGAGCCGCACCCTGACGAAGAGAATCCTTAGCTGTAGGAATACGTCCTCCGCCACGTGCTTCTGAATCAGCTTGATCTGAAACCATGACTTCGGCTGTATCTGTTTTAATGGCTTTAGCGGAAATCTGTGAACGATAGGCAAACACAGAAACACCATAAGGTCTAGAATTATCAACCAAATCTGATGTCGCCTGTCCTACGATCACGATCTCAGCTCCGTATTGACGGCCTAAAGCAGCAGCTTTTTGAGGATCTGCATAACTCAAAGAAGCATCTCTTTCTTTAATCATTTGCATTTGAGCTTTATCTACCAAAGGAAACTCTTTCGCCAAAAAAGCTCTTTCCATCTCTGTCTGAGTAACAGCACCTGCTTGTTCCAAACCATCAATCAATTCAGAGAAAATAAACATGGTTCTTGGATTCCCACGACGTTTCATCGTAAGTTTAAGCGCCTTGAGATTCTTCTCTAAAAGACCCAATGCAACGGTCGCTCGTACACGAACAATATAGATTCCACCTTCACCGTGATTATCTCCAATCACTTCATAATTTGTCACATATCCTTTTACATGAGAATAAACTTGATCATCCAAAAGTTGAAAATTACTGACCATTGTTTCTGAATCAATAACAGAACCCACTCCTTGTTCGATTGCAGCACGCAAAGCTCGATTCAAAGCCTCATCATGAGCTTTAAGATCAGAACCTGCAGCTTTACCTTCAAGCTCAATAATTTTTTCGGATGCTTGTCCCATCACGATGGAACTAACCATCCACACGCTCAAAAAAAACATGCTTAGTAATCTTTTCATTTTTAATCTTTCCCTTTCTACCCCAGATTCAAGAACCACTCGCCCCGACGTAAGTCGGGGCGAGATGATTCACGCTTAATTATTCAACCACTTCTTGTTGCTCAACAACTCTTTCGCTTACAACTTCACGATCCGTATGACAAGCACATCCTGTTAAAGTAACCAAAAGAATTCCTACATAAGCTACACTCACCCATTTCAAAAGCTTCATAATCATTTAACTCCTTCGTTGAGGGTTTTTGTTTTAATACAGTGCTGTGTATGAATCACCCTTAGGGACTTCACACACAGCACATTTCAAGCAACTTCTTTATGAATGATACTGACGAATCTTCTCCCAAAGGCTCGTTAAAGAAATTTGAGCCTCTACTTCAGCGCTACCATCTTCGAGAAATCGTGGCTCGCTGACCTGAGCACCCGCCAAGAATGTCTGAACTTCAGCTTTAATATTGTCATTCTCAACCGCAAAATCTTGAACGGTTGTATCAGAATCAATTTTAACGCCATAGACCATTTCAGCCAAATTTCTCTTGGCATCAATTTCAGCAGCACGAGCAGCAGCTAATTTTCCTTCTGTTCCACTGCCTTCAGGTGCAATACCTGTTCCTTTTGCACTTACAACCTGACTTGCCCATTCAGGAGATTCTTCAATCGTCTGAGGAGCCATAGCCATAGGTTCAGGAGCAGGACCATTCTTATATTTCTCAGGAGGAACACCTTCTCCTGTAACGCGAATGTATTTTTTAGGATAGAACTTTACAACTTCCTCAAATCGTGTCGTTTTTAAATGATCATGTGACCAACGATGATAAGGATCATGATGATGATACCAATCACGAATCGTCGTTAATTCCTTAATAACGGTTTGAATGGCCACTTCAACGTCGACTTGGCATATCCCATCTGGCATATAACGATAAGCTCCAACTGTTTTCATGCCTTTGATAAAGGTATCCACTCGTGTTGAAATCTGATCTGATTCAGCCACAAAATCACGAACATAGGTATCAGCTGTAATCTGAAGACCTTTAATACGTTCAGCCATATTACGATAAGCATCTACCTTTGCAGCTCTTTCAGCCATCATACGACCCCGGGCAGAAACATTCTCCCATCCAGGTATTCCTGTCGTAGGAGCAGCTAAAGTAGGCTCCACTGGAATTGCGGCAGGTGCTTCTTGCATTACTTCTGGTGTTTCCCGAGGAGCACCACGACCTGTTTCACGAATCACTTTTAAACGATTGATTGTGACCATCTTATCAAATGAATAAACATGACCATGACACAAATGATGGTATGTTTTATAAAAACGTTGAAGTTGTTGAACCAACTCTTGAAGTGTGATTTCAACCGTAACTTCAGCAGATCCATCCTCAAAATAGCGAGGAGCACCTACTACTCTTGCGCCTTTAAGGAAAGTATCCAAAGAAGTACGAATTTCATCTGCTTCTGCCACAAAATCACGAACATAGGTATTGGCATCAATCTTCAAACCTTTGATTCTTTCCGCCAAATTCCGATATCCATCCACAATTGCTGCTCTTTTTGCTAACAACTTCTGCTGCCCTGGCTGTAAAGCCCAAGACGTAGAACTGATGCTGGCCATAAAAACAGCGGCCAATGCTAGAAAACTTATGACCCTTCTCTTCATTTTGTTTCTCCTTTTTCTTTGTATTACAGTCTAACTCATTCCCTAAAGGGCTATGAGAATCTTTCACTCATTATCTTATAAAACTACTTATTCCACTCCACCCACGCTTCTTCAGAAATGGTTTCCACTTTTCGATCTACCGTGTATATATGGACACCAAAATCTTTCACTCTCTTGATAATCCATACTTCATTCTTAGATTCAGGAAAACGAATATCTAATGCAAGCTTCACCTGTACACGTCCATCAGGAAGATAGTTCTTTTCAACAACACGAGCCCCACGAATAAATCCTGTTGTCGAAACCATTCCTGTTCCATGATCAAGAATCGGGTTTAATCGATCCACTGCAGATATCAGGTTACGATAAGCTCTTAACTTTGCAGCACGTTCTGCTAATAATTTTCCTTGAGCTTTCCCTCTTCCATGAGGAGCTCGCCCCACACCTACAACTTCAAGAACACCTGTGGAAGAATTTTTTTCGATAGATTCATTTGTTGTCAATGCCACGGTAACAGAAGAATCAGTTGCTGCCTTAAGTGAGGGGATTCCTCCCCCTAACATAGTCAACAGAAGTATGTTAGATATTATAACTTTTAATATTCTCATATCGCAATACCTTTCTAAAAGCGGAACTCAAGAACAATCGACCCTCTGCATTTTATTGCAGAGGCTCGAAGTTCAGTTTTTGTATTACTAGCAATCCCTATAATAACCATGTCTATAGCCATGATGACGATATTCACGATATCCATAATAAGGTCTGTAGACCACTGGACGATACACGACAGGGCGATAAACAGGTTCTTCATAATAATAGCTTCCTCTGTGGCATGAAGAATCTGCCAAAACTGCACCTGTTACAACTCCTGCAAACGCTCCAGCTGCAAACCACGCTGCATCATCACTGGCTTTTGACTGCTCTGGTGCTGCAAAAGAAAACAATCCTAATACTACCAAAATAACGATTAACTTTTTCATTTTAAATCTCCTTTTTTCATCTGGCTATATATTGAGCAAGATCAATGCCAATCCAATTAACACATTCCAATAGAACGAGTTATGATATTTTATCTATTTAAGACCTAAAAATATTGTTTCAAAATGGAGCAAATTTTATATAATAACGTTGTGCGTACTGCGGGATGAGTCATGTGCAAAATAAAAAAACCAAATCTTTAAGCTTTCACGCATAGCGCAGCACGCAACACGAACGACGAGGGAAAAATGGCATTCGAAAGTAAACATTTACAGCAGGTTCTTCATCAATTAGGTGATGAGGCTCTGGGAGAACTGATCAAAGTCAGTACTCTCATTAATTCGTCCTTGGATTTATCCGAAATTCTTGCCTTTGTCATGGATTTGACCAATCGACTTCTCAATTGTGAAGCCAGTTCCCTTTTACTTTTAGATGAAAAAACAAATGAGCTTGTATTTCGATCTGCCACAGGACAAAAAGCCAAAGATTTAAAACAAATCAGTCTCAAAATGGGACAAGGCATTGCAGGTTGGGTCGCTGAAAAAGAAAAGCCTTTGATCGTTTCAGATGCTGAAAATGATCCACGCCATTTTCAAGGAACAGATGGGAAAATTGGATTTAAAACAAAATCTATTCTTTGTGTCCCTATGAAAGCTAAAGGCAAGTTAATCGGTGTAGCGGAAGCGATTAATAAAAAAGGTAATATGGAATTTGATAATGATGATTTATCTCTTCTTTCTATTCTTGCTGATCAAGCAGCCATTGCCATTCAAAACGCTAGAACTTTTGAAGAACTTCAACAAAACCACCAAAATCTAAAACAAGAAATTGAATCCAAATATAACTTAGTAGGAAAATCTGATCAGATCCAGGAAATCCTTAAAATAGCGAAGAAAGTAGCAGCTGGAGATTCAACCCTTCTAATCCGGGGGAAAAGCGGAACAGGTAAGGAGATGTTGTCACGAACAGTGCACAATTTAAGTCCTCGTTCCAATAAACCCTTTGTTGCAGTGACTTGTTCTATTCTGACACCCACCCTTCTTGAAAGCGAACTTTTTGGACATGAGAAAGGGGCTTTTACAGGCGCTGATGCTAGAAAAATTGGCCGTTTTGAAATGGCAAATGGAGGAACACTTTTTTTAGATGAAATTGGAACTTTAGCTCCTGAAACACAATTAAGACTCTTACGTGTTTTGCAGGAAAAAGAGTTTGAACGTGTCGGAGGCACAGAAACAATTAAAGTTAACGTGCGCATCATTGCCGCAACCAATGCTGACCTTGAAAAAGCGATTGCCAGTGGAGAATTTAGAGAAGATTTATATTATCGACTCAAAGTCATTGAAGTTTTTATGCCCGATCTCAAAGACAGACCCGATGATATTGAAACTTTGAGCAAACATTTTCTTGAGATTTATTCACGTGAAATGAGTCGAACTGTGAAGGGATTTTCAAAAGAAGCCATGGAAATTCTAAAAAATTATGCCTGGCCTGGAAATGTTCGTGAACTAAAAAATACCATTGAAAGAGCTGTGGTCTTGGGTGGCAGCGAACAGATTATTCCTGAAGACCTTCCCATGGAAATACGCATGGGTAAAATTTCCTCTTCTTCATCTCAAAGCACCGTAACAACTCCCTCTTCTTCCCTGCCTGAAGGATTTTCACTAGAGGCTGCAGAAGCTAGACACATTCAGGAAGTGCTACAGAAAACCAATTGGAATAAAAGCAAGGCCGCAGAACTTTTGGGGATTTCAAGAAATCGTCTGGATAGAAAGATTGAAGGATACAAATTACAATAATTTTATTTTTCTTTATTCCCCCCTAATAAAATCATGAATTATTTTTTAAAGATCGTTGATGAGGCTTGTGACCATGGTGAGCCGATTTTATATCGGCTCGAACAAGCCGAATCATCGAGTGAAGTTAACTCGGTGGGTTAACTGAGCGCGTCTGATAAAAATAATTCATGATTTTCTTCACTCCACCGTCACACTCTTTGCCAAATTTCTCGGCTTATCAATATCACATCCTCTATAAAGAGCAATGTAATAAGCCAAAAGCTGTAGAGGAATCACATTAAGCAAAGGAGAAAGCTCTTCAACCGTTTCAGGAACTTCAATGACATGACGCGTGAGTTGTTTAACAATTCTGTCGCCAGGATTGGCAATCGCAATGATTTTACCACCACGCGCTTCAATCTCTTTTACATTGGAAATCATTTTTTCGTATGTATTGCCTTGTGTACAAATACACACAACAGGAAACTGTTTATCAATCAAGGCAATAGGCCCATGCTTCATTTCTCCTGCTGCATAGGCTTCTGCATGACTATAGGAAATTTCTTTATTCTTAAGTGCTCCTTCCAAAGCTGTGGGATAATTAAATCCTCGCCCCAGATAAAAAGAGCTTTTGGCCTGATGATATTTTTTAGCAGCAATTTTGATCGCGTCTTGATGATCTAAAATCCATTGAATTTTTTCTGGGATTTTCATCAACTCTGAAAGAAGCCCCCTTGCAGCCTGATTCGTCATTTGTCGACGTGCACGCCCCAAGAAAACACTTAAAAGATAGAGGGCTGCGAGTTGAGTCAAATAAGCTTTGGTAGATGCCACACTGATTTCAGGCCCTGCTTGCGTATAAATGACATGGTCACTTTCACGTGTCAAAGTGCTCCCCACCACATTCACAATGGATATCACCCGACAACCTAATTCACGGGCTTTACGAACACTAGCGAGTGTGTCTGCTGTTTCCCCCGATTGACTCACAGCCAGAACTGCAGTTCCAGGACTGAGTTGAATGGCTCGATATCTAAATTCACTTCCTAATTCTACTTCTACTGGAATGCTGGTATAGCGCTCCAAAATATATTTACCACACAGTCCCGCATAATAAGCCGTTCCACAACCAATAATCATCAATCGTTCAATGGATCTAGATTCAGCCAAATCCAGGATTTTTTCTTCGAAAGAGACAGCCCCTTTTTCAAGATTAATCCTGCCCATCCAAACATTTTTTAAAATATTTGGTTGCTCATAAATTTCTTTGAGCATGAACTTTTCAAAACCACCTTTTTCAGCCTCTTCAACTTTCAATGTGACATGATCTACTTTAAAAGGTACACTTCGACCTAAAAGATCTTTCACCTGACAATGATCTTTATGAATCACAGCCATTTGACTATCTTTAAGATAGATGATTTTTCTGGTTTTAGAAATAAGAGCAGATACATCACTGGCAATAAAATTTTCATCTTGCCCTAGTCCCACCACCAAGGGGCTTCCAAAACGTACTGCAATTAAAATATCTGGTTCTTTCTTATCAATAACGCCAAGTGCGTAAGTTCCTCTTAATTTCTTCAAAGTCTGACGAACAGCTTCCTCTAATCCCAAAGCTTCTTTGTTCAACTTTTCTTCAATCAAATGAGCAATCACTTCTGTATCGGTGACAGAACGAAATCGATGCGATTTTTTAAGAAGTTCTTCTCTTAATTCCTGGAAATTTTCAATAATGCCATTATGAACAACCGCAATCGATTTATGACAATCCATATGGGGATGTGCATTGAGATCAGAAGGTTGGCCGTGAGTGGCCCATCGGGTATGACCCAAACCTAAATGAGATTTAATATGAAGCGGCGTAGTAACTTTAATGAGCTCTTCTAATTTGCCAAGTTTTTTAAAAATCTTGAGATTCCCGTTTCCATTCAGAACACTTATCCCTGATGAATCATAGCCGCGATATTCCAAGCGAGCTAGTCCATCTATCAAAACAGGAACTGCATTATTTTTACCAATATATCCAATGATTCCACACATAGAAAATCCGTCACATGTAATGCGTCATGGGTAATGCGTAAAAACAATAAAATATTTTTCTTTTACGCACAACGCGCGACGCATGCCGCATCACATCCTTTTTAATGAAAGACAACTTTTCCACTAACCATTGTTAATTTAACATTCAAATGTTTATCCATTAAAACAATATCTGCCCACTTGCCTGTATCCAAACTCCCAGTCTTATTCTCTATCCCCAGCAATCGAGCTGGATTCAAAGTAATGGTTTGAATCGCGTCAGGCAAATCTAAAGAGGAAAATTCTATCAAATTGATAAGCGCCCTGCGAAGAGAAAGTGCGCTCCCCATTAAATTTCCGTCCGGTAAACGAGGAGGATCACGCCCATCATCCTTTTCAAGTTCTGTAAAACAATCTGTAGCTAAAATAATTTTTTGAAGATTTTTAATTTTGGTGACCATTTTAACCATCAATGGATGAAGATGAAAGCCATCTGCAATCACTTCGGCAAAAACTCTTTCATCGAAAAGAGCGGCTCCTGATGCTCCTAACTCACGATGATGAAGGCCTCGCATTTGATTAAAAAGATGCGTGGCGTATTGAACCCCTAAACTTATTCCATGCAAAGCTTCTTGATAAGTGGCATGCGTATGTCCCATAGAAGTAAGAATATGCTTCCCAGTCAAAAATTTGATAATGGAATCCATCCCTTTAAGTTCTGGAGCTAAGGTCATCAAACGCAAAGCATTTCCAAAATAAGTAAGAATCTTTTTCATCGAGGAAAGCTTTGGTTCCAGCATGAATTCTGGAGGTTGTGCCCCTGCTCTTTTAGGATTTAGAAATGGACCTTCTAAATGAACTCCTAAAAGCTGTGCCCCCATCAATTGCGTCTTGGCTAATTTTAATGCGTAAGCATACGATTTAAGATTTGCCAAGGAACAGGTGCAATAAGTTGCCAAGAATCGCGTCGTTCCAAAACGGGCATGATTGAGTGAAATTTTCTGCAAATGCTCTATATCGCTTTTTTTTTGTTGGAGAACATCGCAATGAAGGTGAAGATCAATAAAACCAGGGACAACGTATAATCCAGAGGCATCAATTTTCTGAGTATGACGAGAAGAGGATTTTGAATCAATCACAACAATTTTCCCATTTTTAACAAGAAGGTTTTTACGAGAAAGGAACCGATTGCCTTGTAAAATTTTGCCACCAACAATTGCCAAAGATTGATTTTTCATAAAAAACTTTCAATAAATTCTAAACTCTGTCCTCTAACGTAAACAATCGCTTATGTTCATTAAGTGCAAATCGGTCCGTCATACCTGCAATATAATCACAAATCACTTGTTTTAAATCGCTTTTCTTAATTTTTGCTTGAGTTGTTTCTTTTAACAAATGAGGTTGTTCAGCATAAACTTTAAAGAGATCACAAATAACTTCTTGAGCATGAAGATTCATTTTCTGAACTTGAATATGATTATAAAGATTCTTGAATAAAAATTCTCTTAACTTCTGAACTTGTTTTCGAAGAGAGGGACTAAAATCAACAATGCGTTGATTCAATTTATGTAAACTCTGAGGACTATCTAAATGGTAGGCCTGAATGTTTTCCCCAGTCTGTTCAATAAGATCTGTGACAAGCGCATTGACCATATTACGAACGGTATAATAACAACGGATTTCTAGTAATGCATCAGGATGATTTTTATGAATTTCTTCAAATGCATCAGACCATAATTGAACGGTATTCAAATCTTTTTCTGTCAAAAAACCTGAAGTCAAACCATCATCCACATCATGGCAAAGATAAGCAATATCATCTGAGATATCCGCTACTTGACCTTCTAGACTTGCACAATTCGCTTTTTGACCAGGGCGATGTTTCTGAATTCCTTCACGAACTTCCCAGGTAAGATTAAGCCCATCAAATTGAGGATAACGTTTTTCGAGTTTTTCAACAAGGCGAAGGCTTTGTTGATTATGTTCAAATCCTCCTGCGTCCTTCATCATGATATCTAATGCCTTCTCTCCACTATGACCAAAAGGAGGATGCCCTAAGTCATGCGCCAAAGCTACAGCTTCAGTTAAATCCTCATTCAAACGTAAGGCTCGAGCTATATTTCTTCCAATTTGAGCCACTTCCAAACTGTGAGTGATGCGTGTTCGATAATGATCTCCCTCATGATTTACAAAAACTTGAGTTTTATACTCTAATCTTCGGAAAGCTCTGGAATGGACAATGCGGTCACGATCACGTTGAAAAGCTGTTCTAACAGGATGTTCTGGTTCTGAGTGGACACGTCCCTTACTTTGCCCACTTTTATAAGCATACGGGGCTAAAATTTTTTCTTCTATTGATTCATAGTCTTGACGTGTGAATAAAGCCATATTTTATCCTATAACTTATTTTACCATAGAATTTACACCGTTAGGAGGGGACAAACCATTGAAGTTCGTTTTTGCAAAGTACAAACTATCCCTTTTGAAACATCAATCGCACAGGGACTCCTTCAAAGCCTGGGAAACGCGTTCGTAGTTCTCGTTCGAGAAAAAGTTTGTAGGACTCTTTGACATATTCAGAGTGATTAACGTAAATCGTAAATTGGGGAGGACAAATACCCGATTGTTTGATGGAATGAAAACGAGGAAGATGCCCTTCTTCAGAGGGAGGTTGTCTTTTATCTACAGCGTCATCCAAAAACTTTTGGAGTTCTCTTCGACCAATTTCTCGATGATTATTGTTATAGACTTGTAAAACTTGATCCATCAAAGTCTCGATTTTGGCTCCCTTCAAAGCAGAACAATAAATCAAAGGATAAATCTCTAACCACTTCCATCTTTCAATCAAAGATTTTGTAAAATGTTCCTGTCTAATTTTTTTAACAAGATCCCATTTATTAAGAGCGATGACACAAGCCTTCCCTGCCCTACGTATTTCAGTAAGAATTCTTAAATCTTGTGCCATCACTCCCTCTGAGACATCAACCATCAAAATCACAAGATCTGATCTTTTGATGGAACGATAAGATCTCATCACGCTAAATGTCTCGGGTCCTCGACGCACTTGCTTTCTTCGACGCATTCCGGCCGTATCAATCAAGGTAAATAAACGATCTTTGACTCTGATATCCACATCGACAGAATCTCGTGTTGTCCCAGGGGTATCATCTACAATCACACGCTTACTTCCAAAGAGATGATTTAATAATGTAGACTTCCCTACATTAGGTTTCCCCACAATGGCCACTTTAATAGAATCTTCTGTTTCTTCAGAACAAGCCTTCAGAGTTCGTTCAATACGATCTTGCAATTCAAAAAAGCCCAATCCATGTAAAGAAGAAATCATGACAATGTTTTCGAAACCTAAACGATGAAATTCTTGAGCATCTACTTCCAGGGAAGGATTGTCGACTTTATTCACTACGACAATCACATCTTTACCTGAATGTCTCACCCATTCAGAAACTTCTTCATCTAAGGGGGTAATACCTGCGACTGCATCCATGACCAGTAAAACAAGAGTTCCTTCTTTAAGTGCTTCTTTAACCTGCTCTCGAATACCCGTTCGAATAGGATCAACCCCACCTAGCTCTACCCCGCCTGTATCCAAAAGCTTTAAAGGAAATCCATTCCATTTTAGTTTTACTTCAACACGATCACGTGTCACCCCAGCTTCTTCATGGACAATCGACATACGACGTCCCACCAAGCGATTGAAAAGAGTGGATTTGCCCACATTCGGGCGACCTACGATGACAACAACGTTTTTTGAATTCATAAAAAACCTGTATTGCGAAATACTAATTTCTAATTACGAACTATTGTATTTTTGGAGAGCTCAACTGTCGGCTGCCAAAAATAAGATATCCAATCCCTGAAGCAAGTGTCAGGGAAGCAGCCCCATACACCCAAATTTCAGGATGTGGCCATTTCAATAAAATCCAAAGCACACAAACCATTTGAGAAACAGTAGCCAGCTTTCCTAAAATACTGGGCACCACTTTAACATGTCCGTTGAGAATATGGATTAAAAGTACGCCTGAACAAATAAAAAGATCTCGCGAAATGGCTAAAATAGAAAACCAAGAAGGCAAATAAAAACCTAGGGGTGGACTTTTAAAACTCAAAACTACAATCGCCGAAACTAAAAGAAGCTTATCAGCGATAGGATCTAAAAATGTCCCCAAGGGTGTTTTTTGATTTCTTGTCCTCGCAATAAAACCATCCACTGCATCTGAAAGCGTCGCGGCAATAAAAACAAGAATAGCCGAAAAACGAAGAATTTCTTGCTCTCCTTGAGCAGCGTCTCGATAACTCAAAAGGAGAAGTACAAAAATTGGAACCAAAATGATTCGAGCAATAGTGATCTTATTTGCTAAATTTAAATTACTTTTAATATCAGACATAAAAATCTTTTTACCTTTAATTCTTGATTTGAATTGCTTCTTCCAATCTTTTCAAAACTTTTTCTTTCCCTAAAATGTTCATAACCTCAAAAATTCCAGGACTCACGGTTTTCCCTGTTAAAGCAACTCGAGCAGGATGAATAAGATCCCCTGCCTTCACTCCTAAAGCTTGAGCTAATAAACGTATCTCAGCTTCAAGTGTCTGAATATCAAAAGAAGAAAGTTCCGTTAATTTCTCTTTTAATTTCTTAAGCAGTTCTTTTTTCTCTTCAGGAATCAAAAATTTTTCGACCGCTTGGGCATCACGTTCAAGTTTTTCAACAAAGAAATAAGAAGTTTCTTTTGGAAAATCACTTAAAGTTTTGATCCTATCTTTAAAAAGATCGATGAGCGAGCTAGGGATATCATGATTTGTATTTAAAAAACCTGCTGTCTTCAAAAAAGGTTCTACCTCTTTTTTAAAACGATTTAAATCTAAATTTTTAATATATTGCGTGTTCATCCATGTGAATTTATCCATATCAAAAATGGCGGCTTTTTTATTCACACGTTCAAGCGAAAAAAGATCGATTAGTTCTTGGATTCCCATCATTTCTCTATCTTCTCCAGGAGACCATCCCAAAAGAGAAAGAAAATTCACAATGGCTTCGGCAAGAAAACCTGCTTCTCGATATTGTGTGACAGCCGTTGCACCATGTCGCTTGCTTAAGCGCTTTCCATCTGATCCCAAAATCATGGGAACATGTGCAAAAATAGGGAGTTCAAATCCCAACGCCTGATACAAAGCAACTTGTTTAGGGGTATTGGAAATATGATCATCTCCACGAATAATATGGGTAATCCCCATCAAAGCATCATCAATGACACAGGAGAAATTATACGTTGGAGTTTGATCTGATTTCAAAATAACCAGTTCACCTAACAAGCTATTATCAAATTCCAAATCTCCATAAACCACGTCATGAATACGCACCGTCTGCTCTGGAATTTTAAAAACAACAGCTCCTTCTCTCTTCTGAGCTAGACCCTGTTGAGTCAACTTTTCGGCATATTCACGATATAAATCGAAACGATGAGATTGATAAAGGGGTCCCTCATCCCAATTCAAGCCCAGCCATGTCAGGCTTTCTAAAATTTCATCACGAAATCTATCTTCAGAACGCGCCTGATCTGTATCTTCAATTCTTAAAACAAAAATTCCACCTAAATGCCGTGCAAATAACCAGTTAAAAAGGGCTGTCCTGGCTCCTCCAATATGGAGAAAGCCTGTTGGGCTTGGGGCAAAACGAACCTTTGGTTGAACTAATTTTGATTTCATAGTTTACAGATCTTAAAATAATTAATTTCTTTTTTCTACTGAGGATTGATTCGTATTAAAAAAATCCCAAAGTTAAAGTTTTATTTTTGAATGCTGGGATTTTTTTGAAAGAGAAGAAGGAACTTCTTTTTCTCGGCGGGATGACCCCAAAAGCTCACTCACCTTCAAACGCGCTTCTTCCATTTTAGGATAACGTACTTTTCGATAACCTCTAACTTCTTCTGGCGTTTGAAGCGCTCTCATATAAAGAACATAAGAAGACTCATCTTGATAATCAAATCGATCTACCAATTTGCTATACCATTGTCGAAAATCTTTCTCTTTTTGATGCCATTGAGGGAGAAGCTTTCTTAAAAACTTAAAATGTTTCATTAAATTGAGCTGCCAGTCTTTTGTCACCATATCAAATTCAATATCCTTCCCTAATATTGTAAATTGGGGACGATTCAAATGGCGATAACTGACACGATCCCCTGCCTTTTCATCCACATGATAACGAATACGATCACGCTCTCTTTTTTCAGGACTGGTCAAAAGATGAGCTACATAGACTTCATCTTTAATGAGCATGACTTTAGCCAAATTAAAAATAACAGCTTTCGTGGCATCATATTTAAATTCAAAGCGATCCTTGTGATAGATAGAAATCACTCGATCGATATAAGTTTTTGCGTAATGTTTTCCTTCAAACTGAATAAGATCATAAACCCGAAGGGCAAAATGCCTTAAAATCTCATCATCCAAATCTAATTGTGTTAAAGCCCCTTGAACCAATTCTCGATAGACAAGAGAAAGCTTACGACCCTTCCATCTCAAAGATAAAAATTTTTGTTTCTCTTCAAACAAACTTTGAAAACTGGCCGTGCTTTCCTTATCTCTAAAAAGTTCTGGGGAAAGAACCAGACGACGTCCTAAACTAAACGCCGTTATATTTTTCTTCAAATCACCCCGAATCGTATCCTGAATGGCTCCCAAAATATTTTCTAAACTGAGCGGCAAGGTTCCTCGTTGAAACGCAGCACCGAGCATAACCAAATTAGCATAGAGCTTGGATCCCAAAAATTTTTCAGAGATTTCTGAAAAATCAAAACCATAATATTGATCTTTTCTTGTGTACTGCTTCACCATGGATTCTAAATTTTGAATTGAAAAATGATCAAGGCCCATCAAAGTTCTTATCGTTGGAGTCTTATGTGTATTTAAAAAGGCTTCTGTTCTGTCAGGACTTCCAATACGCAAACGCATGTTAGGATCTAAAGCACGTACCGCTTCAAGAGCATCGAGGCCCCAAAGTAAATCTGCTTTTCCATTTGGGATAAGAGGAGAAAGTCGCATGGGACCTTTTAAAAAAGTTATTTCAGAATAAACACCCCCATTACGAATAGCTAAACCTTTCTTATCACAAAATAAAACATGATACCCTGCTTTCATACCTGCATGAACAAGAATAGAAGTCAAAACGCCTATTCCCATACCCCCTACTCCAGAAATGTAAGTCCGCCACTGCGAATCTACAAACCAACGGCGAGGCTCCGGAAATCGATCGAGATTAATGCCCGAGAGAGGATCTTTCATTTTTGCTGATCGTTTGATAATGATATTTTCAAAAGAGGGACAAGCCTTGATCTTGGTACAAGCCATGTCTGAAACGCATGTTGAAAGATCCGTCACAACTTTAGGTCCATAATCTGTTTCTTCAAAAGTAAGTCCAGGGCACCCTGTAGACTTGGTACATTCCAGACAATACTCACAAACTTCAGGTGTAATATTTACAAATTCTTCACGGGGCAAATACCCTTTTTGACGAAGGATTTTTCCTTTTTCACGACGAATTTTTCGATGATAGGTAATACCGCATTCTTTATCTGCAATAATCACTTTCACGCCATCTTTCAAAATGGTCTCTTCTAAAACATCACGATAATCTTGGCGATAAGCTGGATTCACACGCATGACCGGGATTGTCCCTTCACGCGTCATTCCCTTGAGAACAGCTTCAATGTCTTGAGCAAAAGTAGGACGACCTAAAATATCCACTTCAGATTCGGGGGTAGGTTGATGGCCTGTCATGGCTGTCGTTTTATTGTCTAAAATAACATAGGTAATATCTTGATGATTTTTGATGGAATCTGAAATGGCTGCGATGCCACTGTGAAAAAAGGTTGAATCCCCCATGAAAACAACTTGCTTATTTACAATAAAAGGATCAATGCCTGCGCCTGTTCCTCCGCCCAAACCCATTCCAGAATAGTTATGCATCAATTCTTGATTGGGTTCAAACATTAACATGGTATAGCAACCCGTGTCCCCGTGAAAAAGAAGGTCCACTGGATTTTGATTAAAATGTTTTTTCATGTACTGAGGATTACGAAAATCTTTTTTAACATCTAAAAGAACACTTGAAGAATCTCGATGCGGACATCCCGGACAAAAAGTGGGAGTACGAGAAGGAATTTGAATATTAAAAGTGGCAACTTCACGAATCAAATTTATTTCAGACTCAATTCTTTTTTGATCCATTCCTTCCACTGGAAATTTAAGAAAAAGTACTCCTAATCGATCAATCAAAATCGATGGATTCAAACCTCGCGTTGCAGGGATAGCTGGTAAAGCAGCAGGAAAGGTCTTTCCCCATATTTGAGGAGGCTCGGAAAATTGAGAAGATTGCACTGCTTCCTTAAGAATGGAAGTAACCTGCTCTTCAATAAAACCTCTTTTTTCTTCAATCACCACAATATTTCGAACCTGGCTTGCAAAATCTAAAACAATATTGGGATCCAATGGGAAAGTAATTCCCATTTTGAGAATAGGGAAACGTCCCTGTAATCCCAATTCCCAAAGCGCATGTTCTAAATAAGAATAAGCAAGCCCCGAAGTGATAAATCCAAATTCTTGAATGGATTGCGTGGGATATAAAATCGTATTGATCTGCTTTTCTCTGGCAGCTTGATGCAATTTTTGAAAACGCTCTTCCACATCCATTTCACGCCGCCCTGTTCTGGGAGGTAAAAGTACCGTTTCAGAAACAGGAATCTTTTTTGTGTCTAATTCAACGCGCTGATGCATATTGATTTTAGGATATTGATTTTTGAAAACTTCTACAATCCCACCGCCATCAGCTTGATTGGTGGTTACCAAATACACAAGATAAAGATTGGTATCTCGAGAGAGTTCAAAACCTAATCTTACCCAATCTTTCAATTCTTGAAAGGTGCTGGGTTCCATGACAGGGACTTGAAGATGTTTGGCAAGATATCGAGAATCAGCAGGAACTTGAGTACTGTCCGTCCAAGGGTCATCTCCTACAACAACAAGCGCTCCACCCTTATGCCCATATTTTGAAAGATTGCCTAGAGCTAACCCATCGGCAGCGACATGAAGCCCTACACTTTTCATCACAGCCATAGCGCGAATATCTTCCATTTGAGAACCATTTAAGCGGGCTAAACTCAAAGCTTCATTATTAGCCAATTGAGCTAGAATGCCTCGCTCCAGAAGAAGATCTTTAATGGATTGAGCTACATCAAAAACATCTGCCAGTGGAGATCCAGGATAACCTGTAATCAGGCTCACGCCCGCCTCTAAAGCCCCTTTGATCAGGAGCTCGTTTCCGTTAAAAACTTCGAAATCCCGCTCTTTGATGAATCGTTTGTCCATAAAGTTTACTCTCATCCCAAAAACAACTCTTTATTCAATTATAACTCAAGCTTACCAGAAATAACTACTTTTATTGAAAAGAGAAACCAGCACTCCTTTATTCTTCTTTTGATCCTGCCTTCTGAAGCAGGGCTTCAATCTCTGGCCGATGATATTGACGCGCCACTTTTAAAGAAGATTCTCCCGAATTATCTTTCAAATTTACATCGGCACCACGATTTATCAATAGTTGAACAAGTTCAACCGAGGCATTTGGAACAACCTGCATGAGTGTTGTCCGCCCCCAAGAATCTTTTGCATTTACGTCTGCTCCCTTATCCAATAAAAACTGAACTGTTTGAATGTCTCCTTCATTCACGGCTATAAAAAGAGGCGTCATGTCTTTTTGATATGGATCATACCCTGCACTTCTCATATTAACGTCTGCTCCTGCAGCTACTAAGGCTTTCACAATTTCAAATTTTCTATGACGCACGGCTAATACCAGCCAACTTTGCCCCGTATTTACTTTTATATTTACATCCGCCCCTGCCTTAATCAGGGCTTGAACCATTTCTAAATCCCCTGCTTCTGTCACCCATTGAGGGACTGAAACCTGAGGTTGTCCCAAAGTAACAGATGCATTTAAATCAGCTCCTAACTTTAACAAACTCCTGAAACGTAATATTTCACGATCTGCGACAGCTTCTCGAAACATTTTATTCAAAACCTCTTTAAAATCTTTGTCTTCAGAAAATTTTTCTAATTTTTCTTGTAAAAAGGATGGGAGTGCTTGCATCATCGTTAACTGTTCAGCAATGAGAACACGAAGGGGTACACCACTTTTCTCCATCATTTTAAAAAGAGATTCTATAGCCTCCGCCCCCATTTTTTGTAATGTAAGAATGATTTCTTTTTTCACCTCCGGACTTGCAACTTCAAACATTTCAGTCAAAATAGGAATGGCTTCTGAAACGGGAATGCCGACCTTCCCCAATCCCATCACACCTGCTTTATTCAAATACTCTTCAGGTTTTTTCAGTAATTCCATCAAAGTTGGAATGGCATCTTTGGCTTCTGCCCTTAAATATTCTAATGCTCCTAGAAAAACCGCTATTTTAGTTCCATTCCAAGTCCCTTTCATTTCATCAATCATCACAGGAATTGCCTCTTTTCCTATGCGTCCAATCGCCTCTGATAAAACAAACTCTAAGTCATAATCCCAAGGACCCAAAGCACGAACCATCGTTGAGACTACTTTTAAAGCTGAAGGACCTATTAATCCCAAAGTACGAATAACCCTTGCCGTCTCTTGCTTCTTTTTCAAAAGCTCTTCTAAAATAGGAATAGCCGAAACAGCATCCGCCCCCAAACTCCCCAACGCTTCAATTGAAGCCGCCTGAACATCCGGATCAGAGCCAGCTGCCAACTCTATTAATGAAGAAAGTGCTTCAGGCATGATGGGTTTCATTCTTGCCAAAGCAGAGATGCAGTAAAATTTCATTTTTTTATCAGAACTATTCTTTAACAAATCAACAACAGCATTTACAGTTTCTTTTGTAGAAATTCCAATAAACCCTAAAGCTCCTACAACAAAAAGTTTTATTTCTTCATTCCCAGTTTTTAATAGATGAAGCAATTCTGGGATAGCATTTTTAGAATTTGCTTCCCTCCTGGCTAAAAGAGCAATTGTAATTTTTTGAATATCCATCTCATTACTTTTTAAAAGAGGGATGAGATTAGAAATAATTTGTGTCTCTTTCAATTTTGAAAGTTCTATAGCTGCGATCCAACGCCTTGCAGGTTCCTTGCTTTGAAGCTCTTTTAAAAGAAATTCACTATTCAAATTCTGAAATTCTGCATGCTGTTGCCATTTTTCTGTTAAATGCTGCAGCTGATCTTCCAAACTTTTTCTAAAACTTCCTAAAGTTTCACAAATGTTCGTCTCATGATTTTTGAGAGCTTGCTCAGGCCTAGATAAATCTTTCCAAGGATAAGATTCAAATATCCCTGGATCCATCAAACGTTCAGCTGTAAAAACAATCATATCTGAAATGACTTCTTGGTTCTTTTTCTCAAAAGCAGCAGGCACTTGAAAATCCATCAAGAGTAAAGAATCTGCATCACAGGGAGAAAATACTTTAGCTGCAAGTTGATCGTGAACATACGCATTCAGAGAGTCTTCATCCCACAAACTTTTTTCCCCCTTTTTAGCTGTACTGAAAGTGAAAGGCTTAATCCCAGGTCCATACACAAAAGCAACCGCATAGAAATAGCGCATAACACCCAACGACAAAAAGGCATAGCGACAAGGTAAATGAACAATCCCCTGTGCATCAGGTTTGAGAAAATCAAAATCAACAAGTGTTGTTCTAGCGGTACTTGCACGGGGACAATCAAAAGATCCAAAGTCCACAACCTGATATTCCATCCAGACTACGCGTGCTTGAGAAGGAAGACGAATTGAATGAACACGATTCACTTTTTGAATGAGAGAAATATTTTCAGAATCTGAAAATATATTTTTTGAGAAAAGAAAAAAAAGAGAGAAATTTAAAATATAGAAAACTTGTTTTAAAAGTTTTCGCATAATGACCTATCGTTCAGACACTCGATCCACGCCAGCCAAGTTTTTCGCGAAGGACTTGATAATAATCATAATCAAAACGAATGAGAGGAATGGTTCTTTTGGCTTTGCGAATCACAACCCCATCTCCTTGACGAAGTTCAAAACCCACTTGACCATCCAAAGTCAATCCTACTTTTTCGGAGAAAGAGGTTAATTGAATCCTGATTTCACTTTTATCAGAAATGACAAGAGGACGATTTGAAAGAGTGTGAGGGCAAATGGGTGTTATCAAAATCGCTCCTACATGGGATTCTACAATAGGTCCTCCACTGGAGAGAGAATGCGCCGTCGATCCTGTCGGAGTTGCAACAATCAAACCATCCGATCGATACGTGGTCAAAGATTTATCATCAACACTTACATCCAAACTCAACATACGAGACAAAGAACCTTTGGTGATCACAGCATCATTCAACGACTCATACCACGGGCCTTGTCGACCTTTCGTCACAAGACTCACTTCAAGTAGAGTGCGAAAGTCCAAATAATATTTTTTCTTGAGCAAATTTGGAAATTGATTTAGAAAACCAAGAGGTGAAAATTCAGTAAGAAATCCCATCCCTCCTAAATTGACACCTAATACAGGAAGGCCAGATTTAGCAACGCGCTTCACCGCATGAAGGAGTGTCCCATCCCCTCCCAGTACAATTAAAACATCCGCTGTCTTTGCCATTTTTTCATCGCTGGCGTAAAAGCGATTTTGCTTAAGCAAGCTCGCAAGTCTTTTATCTAATAAAAAAGAAAACGAACGCGATGGAGGAAATGAATCCCACAAATCTTTGATCACTTGTGGGGCTTCTTTCTTTTCAGGATTGGCAATAATTGCAATTTTCATGATTGTCCTTTTGCAGATTTTATTATAGTCATTTTACTCTCCAAAACAGAAGCAAACATTGAAAATCATCTTAACCAATCATCAAATTCCAATGCTATGCTGCCACATCAAACCGACGCAAAGATAATCGCGCAGGTTCCCTTCGTATGCGATCAAAAAGAACGGATTCATCTGATAATCCAAGAGACAGAGAAGAACCTATCTGCATTATTTTATAAGCTTTGTTCTGGAGAGGTTCTTTTAGAAGAACATGATCCCATGAGCCTGGCAATAGAGGATCTGTAACTCCAAGCAAACTTTCCCAACTATTGATCATTCTTTCAATTCCCAAGTTAGAATTCCAAAAAATATTATGAATATGATAAGAAGTCCATCTTGTCTTCAAAATTTCATAATTACTTGAATTTTTGAAAAATGCTTTAGCGTCATAAGTAGCGATCTCTTTTGATCCTTGTATCACTCTAATTGTATCTTTTCGGATATCCCAATGAAGAGAAATCGAAGCAGACCATGATGTCTTCTTAAGAGTGTCTCTTAATAAGTTATGATCGAGAACTTGATCTCTTCTTGAGAATACAAGACCTCTCATATGATCAGCTCTTGCATCAAATCCTGAAACTCCATAAATCCCTTGAAGAAGCGTTGTAAAAGCAGCGCGATAATAATGCTCTCTTACATCATCACTTTTAGCTAAAGCCGCACGTGTTAGAAAAACATCTACCTTGTCATAAGCAAACAGCACATATCCCTTCTCAAGGGTAATAGAATCTCCAACGTTGATACGCGTTTGAACAACATAATACGATCTTGATCCTAAAAGTTCCGCGTTAAGCATAAAATGAAGCTTTCCAGAGTTTAATTTCTCTTTCAAATCAGCCCAAGAATCTAATCCTAAACTTTCAAACCACGGACGAAGACGCGCTTCACCTCCCAAAACATCCAAAACAGAACCATTCACTTCAAACAGATCTTTTCCTCGGCCTTGTAATTCTTTAAGTCTAGTTTCTAAAACTTGATCTTGATCATGAACTGTTATATTTGCTTTTTCACTCCTTAAAATAACTTCTCTAAAAGCATTTTTCAATTCCAGAAAAAGCTGCTCTCGAGAATAAGTTAAAGCCATTTTCCCAACATAAATCTTCCCTTCTTTAACAATAATTCCTGGATCAGATTCCGAATCAATTACTACTTCAAAAGAAGATGGGTTTTTTCCCGTAAGAAATGCAAAGGCCTTAATAGCCCAATCGTGTAAAACTTCTGTGGAACCCTGTGGATGAACTCTTGCCATTCTCAATGAATCAAAGCTTAAGGAAAAATGCTCAAGAAGAAACAAAAAATGAGAATAATCTTTTTCTAGATAATCCGAAGGAAGATGCACTTTAATTCCTATAGAATTAAGAGAAATCACAATTTTCCCTTGAAAATCTTTCAAGATACTGACATAGAATTTTTTCAAAGTTTGAATATATGGATCTTGTCCCAATGATGCAATCAATTTAGTAATCCATTTGGGCTGAAAATATGGATTTTGTCTCAGAGCATCTAACCATTTTTGCTTATCTACATCCTTCGTTTGTTTTAAAAGCTTTTCATAAAATTTTAAAACTTTTTCTTCTTCCTTTTCATTTTTCAGAATGGATTCGATTAAATTTGGATGACTCAACAAAAGTTCCCAGACTTTTTTCTTCACTTTATCCGCAATTTGTCCGGCCCTATCCTCTATTTCATCATCCAATTGCAGAAGAGGATCCTTTTTCCAAGATTCCGTCATTCTCCTTAAATAATTCCAATCTTCCTCAAGAGCTGCTTGCTCCAAAATCCAAACCATTAAATCACTCAATTCGCCACATCCATCCTTTGCGTTTTCTCGACTTTGAGCATCTCGATTGTAAAAAGGTTCGTGCTGAACAGCATCTGTATGAGGGAGATACCCTATCCGCTCTATTAAAGGATGAACCAACGTCTGAGCTAAAATGGAAGCAGATACAGATTGCACAAAAGCTTCCGTCACATACACCCTAATAACCGCTTCTGCTTTTTCTTCAATTATATCTGTCCATTCATAAATAGGTCGGGTGCGCCCTTTTAATCGGAAACCCTTATCATCACCCATATTTATCACACAAACTTCTACGCGCCCTTCTTTAAAAACTTTGTGGCCTATTTTTAAAGGGACTTTCACATTTTGACCAAACAAAATAGCGCGAGCAATTTTTTTATGAAGACCTTCATAAAAAGGAGGAATATCTGAATTCCTCAAAGCTTCCGGAATTTTTTTCTGATTCATTTCATCACGTTGCATCACACGAATGGGATTTTTAGCAGCCAAACCTTTCAGCTCTTTCGCTTCCAATTTAGTTAAATGGGCCTCCCCCGGAGCATGTTTAGTAGCAATTGCAGCTTGCCTTTGTCCCAAGCGTAAGCCTTCTTGAAGTAAATTCTGGAGATTACTTCGAGCTAAAGGTTCTTTTAAAAACGCCCCTATCTTTTTTGCCAATTCGTTGGGATCAAATCCTGACAATCTTCTCATTTCCAAAATATTTTTTTGAATCAAATCTTCTATACGGAGAACGAATAAATGAGTTGAATGATTTCTAAGTAAATCTATCAAAGCATAAATAGCGTTGTCTATTCTCTCACCCTTCAAATCATTCAGAATCACTTCTAAAGTATCTCGAATAGAGACATGCTGAAATTCAAGCTCCTTATCATATTCATTTTTGATAATGATATCCGCATCTCGACGTTCTTGATCTATTGTATAACGAAAAATAAAATTTCTTGTTTTCGGAAAATCTTTTACAAAGCGAACTTCCTCCATTTGAACTTTGCGGATTGATTCTAAAAAAGCCTTTTTTGCACTTTTAAAATATTTCTTACGATTTTTTGGAGTTCTTGCACGCTCAGATTTAAGAATCCATTTCAAGACAGACGAAGCTAAGTCCTCTGACAAAGATTCTTCTGTTAATTTCCTTAACTGCTGAATATTATTAGCTTTTCTTGAAAGTCGGGCCAGTTGAAGTATATTTTTTTGCTGCATGAAAGGCCGAAGCCTTTCAACCAATATATCCTCATGAATTTCCATAAAAACATGAATATCTGCTTCCATAGGCTCAGTGGTTAAATCTGAAAATTTGTCTCGTCCATTTAATGAATACGCTCCTTCAACAATGACCAGTTTCTTTCCCTTTTTCTTTGCCTGTTCAACTTCTTTTTCCAAAGAAGATCGCTTTGAATAATCATCTGCATGAATAATAAAAATTTCAGAGGGTTTAATATCATTCAAACCCCATTGGGCAATTGCATCCACCCATGCTGTTTTTCCTGATCCGGGGCGGCCTCCTACACGCACAATAACAGGCCCCTTTCTTTTAGACTTTATCGCGGATACTTTCATAAATAAATCGCCATAAGCCTCTCTAACTTCTTTTCTCTGAACTCCCCAACGGTTTTTAATCTTTTTACGATAAGGATATGTTCCTGACCGTAAGGTTCCTTTCCTTAATCCAAATCCATCTCTTTGTTCAAACCTTTCTATATCGTCTATCGTTAATATTCCTTCTTCTCCAGGAAGTGTCACATGTATATCTCTTTCTGTTATCCATCTTTCACCTTTAGCCCCATGCAAAATTTTATGACAAGCAATTGAAAGAATGCTCGCGATTTTTTGGAAACGCTGAAGCATCACTGAATCTATATTTTCATCTACATCTAATTCTGTCTGGGAAGCTGAAGCAACTTCTTTTGGAAGGGGTTGATAAGCATCTATTCCTTCTTCCATATAAGCATTCAAAACATGTTCTAAATCTGATAATGTTTCGACTCTATTGCTCTGCCCTTTAAGTTGCGGAATTTCCTCAGATAAGACTTTATTGATAAGCTTTCTAGCCTCATCATAACCAAACGCATCCATGACTCCATCTCCTAAGCAACGGACCGAGATATTGCTTATCCTACTGTATTGAAAGTTTAAAATATCTAATACTTGCGCTAAAGCCATCGGTTTTTCAGAAACTCGATCAAGATCCACAAAAACAACACGATAATCTCCTTCTGCGGTTTTAATCATCATGATATTTTCTGGGGTAGGATCATCAATGATATGCCCATTTAAAACCTTCCACATGTCTAAAACGCCAGAAACAGCAGAGCGATAAAGCTTGTCCATTGCTTTAAAATAATCGGCTTCTGAAATAACTCGTTGGGCCTTCTGTGTTGCAAGATCTAAGCATAGTCTCTTTAAAGAAACTGCCTTTACCTTGCCTTCAGAATAAACTGTCACTTTCTCTCCCCCATTTAACTGTACATCCACATGAGGACCAATACTTGGATGCATACCTGCTGCTTTTAAAGCAAAACCAGCTTCTCTAGCCCTACGACGAGCTTCAGGAGTAACATCAGTTTGAGACCTAAAAACTTTCAAAATAAAAATATATTCATTTTTCTGAGAAATTTGTGCTCCCGATTGAACAACCACTTCGTAAACACGCTTTCTACTACCTTCATCTCCCCACAAACGAATTTCAATAGAAGCAATATCTTCAGGAGCTATAGAAATGCCATAAATAGAACGTAACGCCTCAATCACCATCGGTTGAACTTTTTCTCCTTGAAATCTCATAGTTTTAATCAGTGCTCTTTGAATTACTTCTGTGTCACGATCTCCAATTTTTTCTTGGCGAAAATGCATTTTGGAAATTAATATATCTTTGAACTTTGAATCTTCAACCCCAGACGCCTCATATCGATCGTCTAATTCTTTTCGAGCAGCTTGATAAAACAAACCCTTTGGATCATTGAAATGAATAGGTTCTACATTTTCTAATTCTTCAACACTCATACAAGCAATTTCACATTGAGCCAAGGCATGTGCAGAAGTCCCTTCTAAAGCTGCATCTACGGCACAAGCAATGGCATGAGCATGTTGAATATCTGTTTCTGTAAATATTTGATCTTCTCCATCGAATTTTCCCTTATTAAAAATTAAATCTGCTATAATTTTTGCTTCAGTATATTCATGCCGTCTCAAAATTCTTTTCGCCTCTTTACCAATATCATCCTGATCCATTCTTTTTAATAAATCTTTACGAGTTTTAATTTTTCGACTGAGGAGATCCCAATAGGCCAGATCTCCTCCATGATCTTTACTTGGTTCAATTTTCCCCAAAGGGTAAAATTGACTTTCACTTCCTTCTTCAATTGCTAAATTGGCATACTCTGTTTTTGGAGTTTTCTTTAAAACTTTTAAAACCACAGCTACTCTTTTTTGTAAATAGATCTCTTTTTCTTGAAGAGTTTCACCTGGAGGCCAATTTTCATCTTTTCGACCTTTGGCTGGGATTTTGAGGGCGGAAGGTTTAGTAGCACGTACCAGAGAAGATTCTTCGGGATATTCCAAAAATTTTCCTGCTACATCCTCTTTTAATTTATCAAGAATAGGATTCCTAATTTGACGAGTACACGTGATATTGCCCATCCTTTTAATCACTTCAAATATAGCCAAAAATGCTTTGACCTGAGAAATCCCTTCATCGCTGCCAAAATAGCCCTTAAGAAATTGTTCAGCTAAGCTTTGCCCTTGAGCTGGATAAGCTTGATATAGGTGCATAGTGATAAACCAAAGCTCATAGTAAAGATATCCCAAGTCTTGAGCTGCCGTTAATCCCTCTCTTTTGATAACAGAATCTAAATCATGCAAAACAGGTAGCTGACCATTTAGGATAGAAATATTGTTATAATGCAAAAATCGATGAATAAATCCTGAGTCATGAAATTGTCGAACAACTCTTCCATATGCCATTAAAGAGTGCGGATCAAAATGCTTAAATCTTTTATCAACTTCCATCCCATCACTTAAACCGAAAGCAATAAAAGCTGTTTTTCTTCCATTCAATTCGACTCCTGGATACTCTCCCCAAACCAGTGGATATTTTGTTTGAGCAACGCCCGAAAGAGAAGTCCGAGGAGATAAAAGAGTTGCCATTTGATATAACATTTGAGTATTTAAAAATTCTTCTAACACCCCTTTTAACCAAGCACCTCCTTGTGGGATATCACTATAGGGAATTCTCATTAAATTCCCGCCCAAATCAAATCCCATAGACTCACCCACCCCCGATCCTGCATGAGCAATTAAGGGTTTTCTTGCATCAAAAACAACTCCTTTTGCTTGAACATCCTTCATGGGATTATCATCATAAAGGAAACGAGGCAGATACTGAGAACGGTCTCCCAAAGAAATTTCAACAGAACGAGTATTCTTTTGTGTTTTAACATTTGTGGAAGCACAAACTGCAATTTTCAAAATCATATTTCTAACATTTTGATTTTTAATTTCATCCACATGAATTTCTTCTGCCTCTTTTTCTCCAATCAATAACTCTTTATTTACATATAGAGTAATCAAACGATCTCCTTGAGGGACAATAACTCGCCTTGTGAATCTAAGAACCCTTTCTTTTAAACGTTTTTCTTGCTCTTCAATTACAGCGAGATAAAATTTTCTTTCAACATCATTTGGATGATGTGGTTGTATTTGACTAAGCTCTTCATCACTCATTAAAGGAATCACTAATTTCATCAAAGGATGTAAAGCCCCATTGATATGGGCGTCCAAAGCAGAAGTGATGGCATGTCGTCGATCACGATCGGACTCCTGAAAAGTTCTTTCACCTTCAGGTTTTTCCAAATCTTCGTCAATCAATTGACGAAGTAAAACATTTTCGACATATTCATGACGACGAAGAATTTCGATAATTTTCTGAAATCTTGCTGGGTCTGTTTTTTCTAATGCATAGATGCCATCATAAAGATCTTCACGGACATAAATAGCTTGAATATCCCCACTGTCCCAAAACTTACAAAAGGCAAAGTCATTGTTATGTTCTGGAGGGAATTTATTTCTTTCCAAACGTTCGATCTTTAACCCTTGATAAACATTGGGATCAAGCCTTTTCAAAACCTCATTCACTTGATCTTCGCCTATGGGTTGAGATATTTTTTTGCCTTGGCCTGGGATCGCAAAAGCCCCTTCTTTTTCTAAAGAGATTCCGAAATTCCAAAGATAATGAAGAAATAATGTCAGTACAAAAACTCCTACTAAAACACCTGGGTTTATTGCAGAGGTAAAACTCAAGAGTGCTAGAGGAGAAAAGATAAAAAGACCATTCTTAAATTGAAGCCAAAGCATTTCAAGCTTTGCATCTTTACTTCCTGGCAAATGAAGAACAGAAAAGATGATAGCCGTCACAAAGACTGGAACAAAAAGTGCCAGAGGAGCTACTCCTAGTACAGGATTCAGTGCCAAGATAAGAGGCAAACTCACCAGGATTGAAAATGCATTTTCAAACGCGGGGCCCCATTTTGGATAACCAGGCAAATGCTTTAGCCATAGGAAAAGGGCTTTCCTTCCCCCGCGAAGTTCTTCAGATGTAGCTGACACCACAACAGCTTGTGGTGAAACTACTTGACCTAAACTTTCTGGAGAAACTCCTTTTTCAACTAAAAATGCTTTCAATACCACTTTAAAAGGAGGAACAAGTGCAGGAGTTTGCTCATCTAACATTCTATAAAAATAACTATCTCCCCTCCCAGCTTTATCCAATAACGGATAAGCTGCTTGTAGCATCTCCAATCCATGCTCAGGATACAGTGTTAAAACACCTTGAAAAATCTCGTATAACACCCATCTTAGCTGATCTCTTGACTGGAAAGCGGTTAGATGTCCTGCCAATATCAGCAGAATATCTACCAGTTGTGTATAGGTGCTTACCAAATCTACATCAATTAATTTTCCTTCAATTACATCTACTTCTCGAGAAATTTCACGAGAAGTCATTTCTAAAATTTTTCTTATTTTATCTGCTGTTATTTGATGAAGAGCACCATCTTCGTCTTCCATGTGAGAGTCTAAAGCATGCTCTCCTAAAAAATTTACAACTACATTTCCTCCATGAGGGTCATCAATAAAAGACTTTCGCCCTGTCGCTTCCCAAGCTCTTAAATAAATTCGGACAATATTACGTAAAAGAATGGATCTCATCATTAAAGCTTCTGTCGAGGAAAGATCTCTAGATGCCTCTAAATTTCTTACTTGTTGAACAATCCTTGACCATCTCAAGCCTTTAACTACATCATCGCTCATGACCCATACTTCCCCTCCCCCAAGTGTTCCTTTTTCAGGAGACCAGGTAGCACCCAACGCAGGATAAAGACCTTTTTCATAAAGCATTCTTGCCATTTCATTCATCATCTGAATTTGAAAATTCCCCCATTGTTGAACAACCGCGAGAAAGAAATTAGGTTGTGTTACTTCGATAACGATTTTATGCTGTTTGCCAGTGCTTAAGATCACTTTCACTTGATAAACATGTTTCATGCCATCTTGATCTACTTTAAAGCCAATCACTTCAACAGGTCCTTCTCCTAACTCAAGTCCATGTGTGTTCATCAAAGTTTCTTCAATAAAATTATCTGCGAAGGCTGCTTCTAAAAAATGATGATCTGGTTCTTTAACCGTTGATGATCCATGACTCCAAATAATTTGTCTCTGACTTCTTCGAGCAAGCTCAGTTTGCACAGCACTATAAAAAGCTTGATCTTGATCGTTAGGATGAGTTTCTTGAATTTTTTGTAATTCACTTTTTCTCATAAGCAAAATGACATGTTTCATAAGAGGGTGAAAAGTGGTAGGGTTAGGATTTTCTAAACTTCCACTTCCAATAGCAGCATCAACCGCAGAGGTTAAAAAATGCTTTTGAGCTTCATCACCTGTCGCTAAAACACCTTCTCGAATCAATTGAGGAATTAAAACATTCTCAACATATTCATGCCGTTTAATGATTAATTGAGCAACAGGATTTTTTTGAATGCGATTCCAAAGACTTCGACGAATTTGAACTTTGTAAGTTTTTTTGTCATTGCGAGCCGCAGGCGAAGCAATCTCAACCAATCTTGCAAAATCATCTCCCTTCCCATCAAAAGATTCGACAATTTCAAATGGGAGATTTTCATAATCGTGACTCCCATCTCTTTTCAAACGTTCCAAAATCGCATCAATTTTTGCAGCGGCTGGAGGACCTTGAGCATGCGTTTCACCTGAGCCAGGGGCTTTGAGAGCTCCTGGTCTTGGAGAGGCCGTTGCCTGTCTTCCTCTAATTCCATCAAACCAAAATGCCATGAAATGACAACTTGGAGAAAATAAAGTTTGAATATCACTTTGAGTCAGTAATTCTCTAAAATTTAAAGTAGGAGGTTTTTTCTTAAGTGCTGCATCGATTCTTCCGGGATCGTCAACTTTTAGACTTTTTTGTGAAAGAATTTCCCAACGAAGCATGACTTGAAAAAAAGGGGACAAATCTGGATTTCTTAAAGCTCGATCTAAAATCCAAAGTCTTTCACGGCGCTCACTGAATCTTCCCTCACGTTCACAAAATTTTTGCAAAGAAAGATGAAATTGGCCCAAATCACTTTCAGTCCAGAAATCACCTGGAGCGAAAAGATAGGACGCCTCTCTTCTTACAATCTCTGCCTCAAGATGAAGATATTTATAAATAGCATCAAAATATTTTTTTCGAAAGGCTTCGTCGCTGACTAGCTTGCGATCTATCTCATCGGAACTTGTATATCTTGGGAAAAGTTCGTTTTTTAAAGCTTGAAATTCTTCCCTCACTTTTTTTTGTTCAATCATTTTCCCCGCCCGAATACAAAACATTTTCAAAGAAGCTGAACGTTCTTTGGAATAGCGTAAAAACTTTGCTACGTGAACTCGGATCACATTCCCAGTTACTTCAATCGGAAAAGATTCGTCCCGCTCTTCGGGTTCTGGCGTCTCATTTATTTCAAAATGAAAAGAAGAATTTTTATTTTGAATAGCTTCTAGTAATATTTCAAAATCCTCAGAGAAAGATGGACTTTCTGGTATTTGTCTTTTTGGCATTTGTTGAGCATATTTTCTCAAAATCCTAAGAATTTTATCTTTCGGTGTCTTATCTCTATCGATCTGCCAATTATGCACATAATGAAACAAAATTGTGATACCCGTAACCCCTATCAAAAGAGGAATCTGTGCCACAGAAAAACCAAGAAACGTCACAACAATCATTAAGGGGGAGAATAATGCCCCTCCCATCCAAAAATATTGAACAAAAAGTTCCCACTTAGAACCAGAACCTGATTTAGGGAAATGAAATAAAGAGAATAGAGTTGGAAATCCTAGAGCAAAAACAAAATGATAAAATAAATCGCTTCTAGTTATAAAAGGAAGACCCGTCACAGCAGTGAGAATCGCAAAGAGTCCAAAATTAAGTAGAATTACAAAAACATTTTCAAAGGTCGGGCCCCATTTTTCATAATTTTTTAAATGTCTAAGCCAAGGGAAAAGGGCAAATTTTTCAAAAACAACTCTTGCCTCATCAGGCCTTAAAATATTTTTTGCAAAACCTATCTCTCCTTTTAGCACCTTATCCATATCTACAGCATCCAAACATAAACTTAATAGAAAAGGTTTACCAACACTTAGTTTTTTTTCTATCCGAGAGCGTGAATTTGAACCCAATCCTGATGTTTCTTTTTCTAGTTCAAAACGAATCACCACTTGAAAGACAGGAGATAGTTCTGGATTTTCCAACATCCGATCAAGGGCAAAAAACCTTAAACTTACATCATCATAAGGACGACCTCCATTCCATCTAACAACATCTGATGTTGACTGGTTAGGATCGTGAGCATAACCATGGTTTTTAAAATACTCTAAACAAGCACGATCCTTCTGCATTCTCAACGTCAAATTATTTTGACTCCAAGTAAAATAGAGGCCTTGCAACCAAGGATCTGCTTTGAAATTCTCATAAACTGTTTGAGCTGTTTCTTCCTTTGGATAAAGTTTCTTTTTCTGCTGTATTAACTCTCGCATCTTTTCTTGTTGTTCTAAAAAACCAGAAAAGCTAATGCAAAAAATCTCCAAATCTAAAGAACCCCCTTCATCCCCCGGCATAAAAGCGGCATAATCTAAAACAACTTTACCTTTTATTAGTTGAATGGGAGGACTTGATGCTTCTGGTTTAGGAGTAACACCCAAAAACGGACCATTCTCTACTTCAATATCACCCGCTTTCAAGAGCTCTATCAAATAATAAAATTTTTGTTTCTCAGTAAAATCATTTGTTTTGTCGTGAAATTTCTGGAAAATAGCTAAAATTTCTAATTGTGTATTGTCTAAATTGGGTACTTCTATAGATTGATGTTCAACCTTTCTTTCAACACTTTCACCATTCATAACTTTATTCCAAAGAGACAAAAACTCATTCCAAAAGAAATGAAGGGTAAATGAAAGAGCAAGAACCCATCCAAAAATAATTTGATTCATAATCAACGCAGGAAAACCTAAAACAAAAACAGATAAAATGAGAGGAGAAAGAATAAACAATCCACTTATCAGCTGATCATGAAAAACCTTACTTTTTTCATTCCATGCAGTCCCCGGTAAATGAGACAAAGCAAATACGAATGGCAAAGCTATTGCTGAAACAATCCGAATCATCGGACTAGGATGGTTGATAGCTTCAATACAGAAAGATTTTGTTGCAGCAACCCAAGGGCGAGATTCATCTAAAATTCCCCACTCAAAGAGCTTCATTGCAATCGCAAAAGGCGCTGCACTCCATCCAACTGCCCACAAATTTTCAAAAATGGGGCCCCATTTTGAATAACCAGGCAAATGCTTAAGCCAAGGGAAAAGGGCTTTATCATCTTGAATTGTTTGAGGGTTTCTTCTTTGAAGCTCTTGTTGAACCGCATTATAAAATTCTTTTCGAGTATCATTCGGATGCTTCTCTTGGATGGCCTCAAGCTCTGATTTTTTCATAACTTGAATCACACGCTTCATCAAGGCATGGACAGAATTGGGTTTTCTCTGGTCAATACTCCCATCCCCAATTCTTTCATCTACAATAGAGGCAAGTGTATGTGCTTGGGTTAAATCATCCGAATTCAAAGCGCCTAGCCTAAACAATCGAGGAATTACAACATGTTGTAGCCAAGCATGACGTCTCAAAATCAATTGAGCATCAGAATCTTCTTTAATTTGATTCCAAAGATGTCGATGAATTTTAAGAGTAGGTTTGAATTGATGTGTTGAGGGATCTTGAACAGAAATCAATCGAACTAAGCTACCTTCGTCTTCTAAAGAATCCACAACCTCAAAAGGAATACACGCATATTCAGCGATATCTTCTTTTCGAAGAGCTGTAAGCATCGCATCAATTTTTGCAGGATCAGGAGGACCTTGAATGCGTGTCTCTCCCTGCCCAGGAATTTTAAAAACAACTAGATCTAAACCCTCTTGCCATCTCTGTGTTTCCTCTGATTTTCTCATCTGAAAATCTTTAATGCGTTCTGCTAACTCCAGGGGATCCATTTTTCCATCGAATAGGTATCCTCGGGGAAGTTTTCCCATAATCTCCTCAAGTAATTGCGGATTGTCCGGAAATTCCTCCAAGAAAACTTCAAAAAGAAAGTCCATATTCTCGCCCGAAAATCTATGAAAAAATTCATCGGCAATCAAAAGAAGGATTTTGACGATATCATCAGAAGGAATCACAACATCTGCATCTATTAGGTAAAAGCCTCGAGGGAAATCTGCAATTAATCTTTCAATATTCTCTTGTGTCACAACTTGATCTTTAGGCCAGTCCACCATTAAATTTCCAAGAAAAGAATCAAAAATAAACATTTTTTTCTCAGAAGTTTTCCATACATGAATATAAAATCGAGCTAAAGCTTTAAATAAATCTCTCC
The DNA here is from genome assembly GCA_964640155.1 of uncultured bacterium. Lineage (GTDB taxonomy): Bacteria > Auribacterota > JACPWU01 > JACPWU01 > JACPWU01 > CAZXEQ01. The sequence continues at coordinate 409,069 of CAZXEQ010000001.1, forward strand.
TTAATTTGTAATACACCTCAGCGGACATTCTTTTTTCATCAAATTCTTTTTTCAATGCTCTGATTAAATTCCCTCCATTTTTACCTTCAACATATTCCTCACTGAAAACCCAGACTTTTTTTGTATGCCTGACTTCTTGAATTTCTCCCTCCCACATTCCTCCAAAACCTGGATAGCACCCCTTTTCAGACCACATTTGAGTTTGTTCTACAATCATTGAGGATTGTGTATGGTGAGCACTTTCATCAAACCCTTCGTAAAATCTAGGTTGTGTGACTTTAAAAACAATTGTTTTTATTCCTCCCCCCTTCAAAGGCAATATCAACTGATAAACATGTTTCATTGCATTTTTTCGCAAAGAAACAGGAATAACTTGAATTGGAGCTTGCTTATCCAAATCAACTTCTTCTCCATAAATATTAATAAGAGATGTTTCGAGAAAACCATCCTTTAAAGCTCTCAAAATGAGATCTCGATCCCGGGGAGGAGTAGGTGCAGCAATTCTCTTCCACTCTAAACGACGAATGACTTTTTCCCTTTCTCCTAGCTCACGTTTAGCTGCTTTCTGAAAGGCTCCTGCTGGGTCATTCGGATGCCTGCTTTTAACTGCTTTTAATTCTTCATTGTTCAACAAAGGAATCGTATGCTTCATTAAAGCATGATAAGAAGTTTTTTCTAGTTGAGCATCAATACGGGAAGCAATGGCATGGGCTTCTCTAACTTGATCTTCTTCTAAAGTTTCAAAATCAGATTTTCCAACATTGGCAGGCAAACCTCGCTTTAAACTGGGAACAAGCACATATTCAATATATTTACGACGTATCAAAATGAGCAAAGCCTCTTGATCGTTTTTAATTCGATTCCAAAGATGACGATGAATTTTAATTTCCCCATATTCATGATCATAATAAGCAAGATCTTGAGCTAGCCCCTTAGGCAATACATCGACGACATCAAAATAACTAGAAAGATCTTCATTCGATGTTTTCAATTTTTCGAGTTCTCGGAATTTTTCTGAATCTCGCCACTCGTTTAAAACAAAGTCTACCGCATAGTTCATTCTTCCTTCGGGAATCGGGTTTTTGACCAGATCGCGTCTTTGAGTCATTTCTGGGATATAGGAAGTCAAAAATTGGTAAGCTTCTCTTCCAAGAGCTCCTCCCCCATTTTCAAAAACAGCTTTTGAAGCCACACGTAAAAAGTCTTCGGCAGGTATCATTTGAAGGTGATAAGAGCCCATGGCTCCATCGGCTAAAACTTGAATGCCCTGGTCCAGCCACAATGCCTTTGAGCTTTTAGAAACAAAACTTAAAACAAAAGCCTCTTTCCCTTTCTTCACTAAAACAAAACGCGCTTTCCCAGACACAATCTCTCTAGGGAAAAATCGCAAATCAGCAATGTCAGGGAAATCTTTTTTCAAGGCCGCATGCCTTTTTGCCAAAACTTCCGCAATATTGGAAATTTGTCCTGCTATGGCTTCTCCTCCTGCGGTCATTTCAAATTCTATACGAAGGGTGGACTCTAATTGTCTGGCGACATCGGCATCACCAACCAGAGCATGCAAAAGAGAGCCTTGATGAAGTGTATGGGAAGTAGAAGCTAACTTTTGCTCAAATGCTGAGGTTTTCCCTAACATTCGAGCACGATAGAGAGCTTCCGTCTTCTGGTCTACTCCTTGGGTTTGAGGTGTAATGACGGTATATGAAATATTTTCATTTTCAAAAAACTGTGTGAAAGAATCTGTATGAAATCCACCTGTGACAAGGACGACAACAGATCGGTTTGTTTCTTTCATCCTTTTCAACGTGTTCTCGTAAAGGATGTGATCTCTTTTTTGAGCCAATTCATAAAACTTCTCGAATGGGGAAAGATCAAAAGAGACAGGACCTGCAATTTTTTCTAACCATAATATTTTTTCATCTTTTATTTCTAAAAATTCTTTTAACTCTTTTCGACTTAACTTAAGAGAAATCAGTTTTTCAACAAGACAAAGAGTTTGTACTTCTTTCCAAAATTGCTTTTCTTCAGAAGATTGAAACAACTGATCCGCTACAAGAAGTTCAAGCTGTTTTATTTCATTAGAAATTTTTGCATGATCAAGTTTTGCCCCCAACTTCACAAAGTCAATGTATTGAGACAAGTCCGGATAAGATTTAAGCGTCTCTTCTCCTACCAAATTTTTCATCTCTGCAAAATAAACATCGTCCTTTATACGCCCCAGTCGATATTCCAACCCCTTACGAATCCATTCTTGAAGCTCTTCTCTTGGGAGTTGTTGACTCAGTTTCTCATTAAGCAAATTTCTTTCTTTTTCTATCTTCTCAGGTTTTAACTCTTTCTGAAGTTGCATCATTTTTTGAAAACGCGTCAGATTAGGGAAGGAAGAGATTTGGACAGAATGAGACATTTTAAAAAGAAAGTTTAAATAACTTTTAAAAGAAATATTACCTTTTTGATAACTCCTATATTTTTTAAGAAAAGACTGTTTTTCAGAAGAAATATTTTTTAAAAAATCTCTATTTTTTGTTTCGCAGATTTTCAACCACTGTTTTGCCTGCTTTTGAAAAGCTGCGCAAGATTGATAAGCCTCTTTATTTTCCAAATAAATTTTTTCATCCTCAATCCCAAAAATTTCTGGTTTCCATTCTGGATGAATAATCGAAAAAAATTCTGGACCTGTGAATTTAGCTTTGCTCAAAAAATAATCAGCCGCATCTTCCTTAATCTGCCGTTCGGGAAAACTCGAGAAAAACTCAGAATCAATAGGTCCCGTGGCTCCCTCCATTCCAATTAAAATTCCCTTTTCAATTTCACCCGGCGCATTACTTTCGAGAAAACCATAAATACGTTCTAAAATCTGAGAAATATGTTTTTGAGCCTGAACATCCACGTGAAGATCTTGAATATGAATCACCCAAGGGGCAGAATCACGAGATAAATCACTCCAAGATTTTTGAATATTCCCTAATTCAGAAGGAAGAGACAGCTCTCTTTTGGGGGCTATGCCACTACTTAATCTATTTGTAGACAATGAATTATGACTTTCCTCAAGAAGCGCACAAACATCTTGAGAAAATTGATTAAAAACAAAAAAAAGCAGTACCAATATCTTCAAACCAGAGTTATTTTTCATCAGGAATAAAGGTCTTTGTTGGGGTATTTTTCGCACTCATATATATGCCATATGAATAAGCGTAAGTCAAATCCCAAAGCAGAAAAGTTAATTTCTATAATTAACTCATTTAGAACATGTTATATCTAACTATTGATTTTAGCATATTTTTTTGATATTGTGCCTTTCTAATATTGAAAGGGAGGAAATATGGACCCACTTTTAGAGATTCTAGAAAAAGATGCTCGCATTTCTGCCGAAGAAATTGCAAAGATGACAAAAAAAAGTGTGAGTGATGTTAAAAAACTCATTCAAAAATATGAAAAAGAAGGTGTCATTCTTCGATATAAAACGGTTCTTAACAAAGAATTAATCAGAACAAGTTCTGAAGTACGTGCCCTCATCGAAGTCAAAGTCACACCGCAAAGAGATGTAGGTTTTGACGCCATTGCCCAAAGAATTTACAATTTTCCAGAAGTCAAAAGTTGTTATCTCATGTCCGGGGGATATGATTTATTAGTCACAGTCGAAGGGAAAGATCTTCAATCTGTAGCTTCTTTTGTCTCTGAAAAATTATCAACCTTAGGAAGTGTTCATGGGACCGTCACTCACTTCTTATTAAAGAAATATAAAGAAGATGGTGATATGCTTTTAAAAGCAGAAGGCGAAAAAAGAATGGCAATTTCGTTTTAAAGAACAGAGGCATGAGGCACGAAGCAGAAAGCAGGATTAAAGATTGATTCGTTTTTCATGCTTCCTGTTTCATGCTTCTCTCTTCAAAAATACTTGAAATAAATAAAAGAAAAACCATGAAAAACCGAAAAAACATTCCCATCTCCACTCGTGTTGAAGCCCTTCCACCATCAGGTATTCGGGCTTTTTTTGATTTAGTTATTGGGATGAAAGACATTATTTCACTTGGCGTCGGAGAACCCGATTTTGACACGCCCTGGTCTGTTCGTGAATCTGCCATTTTTTCAATCGAACATGGGCACACCACTTATACTTCCAATAAAGGACTTTTAGAATTGCGTAAAGCCATTGCGCAACATTTGAAGAAAAATTTTGCTCTCGATTATGATCCAGAAAATGAGATTTTAATTACAGTGGGCGTCAGCGAAGCCATGGACTTGGCCATTCGCGCTCTTTTAAATCCAAAAGAAAAAGTGATTATTCCAGAACCTTGTTATGTCTCCTATCATCCTATGGTTTATTTAGCTGGGGGGGATCCTATTTATATTCCCACACAAAAAGAGAACGGATTTAAAGTTCAGCCTAAAGATATTGAAAAAACTTCAAAAGAAAAACCTAAAGCCATGATTTTCAATTACCCCTCTAATCCTACAGGTGCTTCTTATGATAAGAACGAACTTAGCAAGTTAGCAGAAGTATCAAAGAAAATGGATTTGTATGTCATCAGTGATGAGATTTACAGCGATCTCTCTTATGAGAAGCCTCATACTTCTTTTGCAAGCTTTCCTGGAATGAAAGAACGAACATTACTTTTGAATGGTTTCTCTAAGGGTTATGCCATGACGGGTTGGCGCATTGGTTACGCTGCTGGACCTCAAGACTGGATTGCAGCTATGACCAAAATCCATCAATACACCATTATGTGCGCTCCAATTATGGGACAATGGGCTGCCTGTGAAGCTTTGAAAAATGGGCAAACTGCGATTTCGTTGATGAAGAAAGAATATGAACGCCGCAGAAATTTTGTTATCGAAAGTTTGAATGAAATGGGCCTGAATTGTCACAAACCTGAAGGGGCTTTCTATGCATTTCCATCTATTCAAAAAACGGGTATCAACTCGATGGATTTTGCCAAACGTTTGCTTGAAGAGCAAAAGGTTGCTCTGGTTCCAGGCACTGCTTTTGGACCTTCAGGAGAAGGCTTCGTAAGAATATCCTACGCCACAAGTTTCGAAAAACTCAAAGAAGCAATGAAGAGAATAAAAATATTTATTAATTCATAAATCTGTTATTTACAAATTTCCACACCTAATTTAAATTAATTTTTATTTTCTCTTTTAAGCACAAATTTCACAGGAACTTGTAGAATCCGAGGACTCGCCTTTTCAAAATGCCATTCCCGAAGTGTTTTTATAACGGCTTCATCTAAAATTGAATAACCAGAAGTTTGAATAATACGAATATTTGAAACTTCTCCCTGATCATCAATATTCAATTGAACAATGGTTTCTCCTTCCCAACCATTTAATATAGCCACACGCGGATATCTGGGTGGCGGATAAAGTCCTTCTTTTTGATCCAATAAAACCCAAGCCCCTGAGATTTGAGGTAAAGGGACAACATAAAATTGTGCTCGGGATTTATGATTTTGTTTCTTAGGCTCTAGGATTTCTTTTTTCTGATTTTGAATTTGTCCCTCTTCCAAATCCTGATCTTCTTCATTTAACTGAGGATGAGAAGAGAAAGGAATATTCTTTCGAGTCTCAGGGGTTGGAAGAGTTTGTTGTTCTCCCCCACCACCACGAACAACAAACTCCATCTCAACACTTCCATTGCCTGTTTGAACAAGAGAAGGCTTCAGAGGCGAAGAAGCAAAAAATATAATTCCTCCCACCCCTAAGGCATGAAAAAATGTAGATAAGCCAATGGAAACAAGCATTTTCATTTTATAACCGTTTTGCAAACCAAACTAAGCATCCCGCGTCACAAATTAGAACTCTGCCTTCACCCCTCCAAACGCCAAAATTCCTGGCGCTGGGAAACCAGAGGCTTCTTCATAATCATCATCCAGAAGATTTTCAATTTTCACATAAGGGCGAAAATGTTCATTCCACTGATAAGAAAGAGCAGCATCGACTTTGACATACCCTGCCAGATTAATCTCAAAATCCGTTCTTTCTCCCACCAAAGTCACATCCGAAGCAAATGTCCATTTGCACCACTCCAATGTCACTCCCAGAGAGCCTTGATCATCAGGACGACGAGGCAAAGCTGCACCTGTAATATCATTTTCAGCATCCAGATGTGTCCAACTTCCTCGAAGTGTCATCCAATTCCATGGCTTCACAAAACCAGATAATTCCACACCATCGATGCTGGCCGCTGAAATATTATTGGCATGACCGATGAAAGGATCGATAGAAATCACTTCAAAGTCGATCAAATCATCATAATCATTTTGAAAATAAGCCACATCGAATCCTATCCTTTGTTCAAAAAAAGTTTGTTCCAAACCCACTTCCCAACCCTTGGATTGTTCTGCCTCTAGAGCTAAATTTCCAAAACTTGGGAAAACAAGTTCATTCACACTTGGCGCACGAAAACCTTCTCCCCAGCTGGCACGAAGCTTCGTCATTCTAGGGAAAACCCAGAAAGCGCCTGACACTTTTGGAGAAACTTCTGTATCAAACAAGCTGTGATCTTCTACACGGACACCCGGAACAATAAAAAGTCTCTCCCAAAAATTAAATTGATCCTGAACATAAAAAGCAAAATGATGAAGATCTTCCTGATAATGAAAATCCCCATTGGTGGGACTTCCTGTGGTTTTATTAGCCCCTTCTTCATCTTGATATTCTAAACCCACTGTAATGGTTTGAATATCTCCCCAGAAAAAATTATGTTGCCACTGCACCGTTCGAATCTCATTGGTAATACGAGATAATAAGGGCAAAGCAATCTCACCAGCATTAATCGGATCTGTATCAATCAATTTCTCATGAACAAAAGACAGGGTCAGGTATTGCTCCCACCATTCTCTGATCCAATGATCTGCTTTAAGTGCTGTTAATTGAGATTCTGTACGCAAAAATCGATTTGGATCTGGAATCGTCAAACCAAAATCTTGAATTTCTTTTCCAGCACGAATAATTCTTGTAATCAAATCCAAACGCAATTCTTCAGATACATTCATACCTACGTTGCCACTGAAATGAACATTCTCATAACCATCATTGTCAAATTCACCATCCGTGGTCAGATAAGAATTAGACAAAGAAAAGTCAAAAATCCCTTTTGCCCCAGAAGCTAAAATAGAGCCGCTTCCTGTGGAATTACTTCCTCCATAAGCATCTAAGGAAACTTTTGTATCTCCCTTTCCTTTTTTCGTAATAATATTAATGACTCCACCCATTGCATCAGAACCATAAAGCGTGCTTTGCGGACCTCGAATCACTTCAACACGTTCAATGTTATTCGTCATCAAATGTCCAAAATCAAAACTCCCAACAGTAGGAGCATTCACATCCACTCCGTCAATCAACACAAGTGTTTGTGCAGAACTTGCTCCACGAAGGAAAGCAGTAGCATTAGCCCCATGGGTTCCATTGCGTATGATTTGAGTTCCTGGGACGTCTCTTAAAACTTCCAAAACTGTTTCTTGTTTTGACTGATCAATTTCTTCTGCATCAATTAAACTATAAGATTGGGTCACATGGCTCACGGGTGTATCCATACGTGTTGCCGTCACAAGAATTGGTTCTGATGTTTCTACATCTGCCGTTAAATAAATCCCTTGAAAAAGTACCGCTAAAACTGCAATACCGTTAATAAATGACCCCCGCCCCCTCATATGTATTCTCCTTTTTAAATTTAAAACTTTAAATATTTCTTACAGCACCTTCGTATATTCATAAAAAATCACCACAGCAATAAATGTCGCGATCTCCATCACTTCCTCAAATAGCCATAATTGATTTCGCAAAAATCGAAACCAACTCCACAAAGAAAGCAAGGCAACACCTAAAATAAAAATCCCCAATGGACCACAAACCACACTTAATAGAATACAAATGAGTAATGCCCAAAATACATCTTCCCACTCATAGTTTTTAGAATCTCTTCGTTTTAGAACAAAAGCCCAACCTCCACTCGACAAAGTCACAGCAAGACAAATTGTAATCCAGCGTAAAGGCAAAGGAACAAAACAAAAAGCCAAGCCTTTCACACACCACAAGAGAATGACTAAAAATTGATTTTGAGAAATTTCTAAAAGAGAATTTAATTGTCTTTTCTGCCGGATTAAAAATAAAAGTACAAATAAAATGACATTTCTAAAATAAGGATGTATTCCAATCTTGATAAGATTCTGATCCAGAATCACTAAAAGGGTGCTGATAAGAATTCCAATCACAGGGAAAAGACAAAGAGATCGAGAGCGTTCTTCTTTTGTAATGTCAGTTAACTTCCACTTTAAGAAAGTGAGAAGGCCCAATGCAATTTTAAAAAATCTCATTATGAATCCTTTAGGTCTAGAGGGATAAGGGCAAGATAGGCAATAAAAAAACCCAAACCGAAAATTCGGAATGGGTTATCTTAGAATTTTAAAAAGAAACACTTTGCCTGTAAAATATTTTTTCATCTTAACCTTCCCACGAAGGAACCTATTGTTTTTTGATTTACTTAGGTCTTCTGACTCCTGGATCATCCTACTCCCTTCGCCTTCCCATCCCAATCGCTATCAGAACAGTGGCCTTGAAGGTTTTGTCCCCAGTTACAGCGGCGGGGCCGCGCTCGGTTCTCACAAGCTTCCCTTAAAGTAAACATCGCCATTAGAGCAAACTTATCATCGAAACGTCAATGCAAATCGGAACTAAGCGCGCTATACGTATGTTTTTCATAAAAGTATGTTCTTTTAAGAAGTAGCGGGTCCTGCCACTCGACAGCCCCATCGTGCTCACTAAAAGTTGCGCTCGATGGGGCACCCCGTCGAGTGTCACCCACATTATAAAAAACATACTTTTATTCACAAGATCAGCTGCGCTGAAATTCTCATTTTTCTTGCTTTTGACTAAAGATTTTCATATAATTTTTTCGTTATATTTGTATGGGGGCTTAACCTTAAATCGTAGGTGGACTGCCATGCGTAAGCCTTTTTGTTTTTTGTTTGCTCTTCTTGTCTTCTCTTTTGTTCAATCCCAAACCTCTTTTTCAGATTCTTATCGTCCAGGAACTCTTGATTTTGCTTTTGATGCCGGTTCTGATCCTGGACAAAACACATCTTATACGTTGAATATTTATGCTCCAGGCGTTGTAAGGGTCATGGCTGTTTGGAGAGGTCCTGCGCCGGCTTTAACATTACTTGTTCGTGGCCCTGGAGCCAGAACTTATCAGGCAAGAATGGATGGAACTTCACCCCTTATTCTCAACTTTTATGTATCTCCAAGACAATTATCAATCGGCACAACATGGCAGATTACCATTTTAAACTTAACAGGTTTAGGTGGTGGCTACGGACGTGTTTATATTCAATTCCCCATACCGACACCCCCTCCGGCACCCCCTGTTAGATTTGATTATGCACATTACTATTATTATTATGGATTTTGGTATGAAATCCCTTTTATACATATTCATACGGATTGGTGTGGACATTATAGAGGCGGCCCAGGCTGGGATAGACCTAGACCGAGACGACCAGGGCCAGGAGATGGCCGACGCGGTGGACCTGGAACTCCTCCAGGGGGATCCAGACCTACTCCTCCATCTGGCGGAAGACCAACAGCACCTCCAGGCACTGGGATGAGACCCACTGCTCCTCCGAGCACTGGAAGACCTGCGCCTACACGACCTCCACTAGGAGGTTTTAGACCTGATGATCGCATCGACCCTGAAAGACTTCGCACGGCTATACCCATTACTACTCGTCCTCCCAGACCTCCATTAGGTGGATTTCGTCCTGATGATCATATTGATCCAGATGTGATTCGCACCGCAGTACCCATTACCACTCGTCCTCCAAGACCTCCGTTAGGTGGGCTCAGACCTGATGATCACATTAATCCAGATGTGATTCGCACCGCAGTACCCATTACCACTCGTCCTCCAAGACCTCCGTTAGGTGGGCTCAGACCTGATGATCACATTAATCCAGATGTGATTCGCACTGCTGTGCCTATTACAACAAGACCTCCTAGACCAGCATTTACTTTACCCCCAGGAGCTTTAACAATTGCTCCTTTGACAACTCGTCCCCCAACTCCATTGGGGACATTTCCTCCTGGGATCACAACTAGACCTCCTGTCAGAACTTTGGGACCTATTACCGTTATACCGACTTTTACTTTTCCTAGAACAACAAGCAGTCCTAGAACTTTAATGCCTATTGATCCAGGACTGACATTACCTCCAGATATTTTAACAGGACCTCCGATTACGCCTCCTCCATCTGAGATTCCGATATGGACAATGCCTCCTTCAGAAATTTCACCTGATGTACATCCAGATCGATGGAATGACGAAAGAAAAGAAGAACGATTTCCACAAAAAGGGTATGAGGATTCACAGAGATATCCTAAGCCTGAATATCAACCCCCTGTTGTTCAACCTTATTTCCCAGAAGAAAAAAGGGATTTTCCTAAGTGGGAACAACCCTCGCATGAGAAACAAGCTCCTTATATTCCTGAAGCCCAAGAGCAATTTCCTCAGAAGGGTTATGAAGACCCAGGACAATACTCTAAACCTGAGTATCAAGCTCCCATTCAACCTTCTTATCAGGAAGAAAAATATGCACCTCCTATACAAGAAGCTCCACCTATGGACCAACCGAAATATGAGGCTCCTCCTGTGTATGAACAACCTTCATATCAGGGAAAAGAGAGTTTTCCTCAAGATAATCAATATTCTGATTCTGGAGGAAAGAACGAGAATTTTGCAGGGCCCACTCAAGCAGATATGAAAGAAGATTTTAATCAAGGGAAGTACTAATTTGTTTGGATTAAAAAGAGGGAGTCCAGTTTGAGGCTGGATTCCCTCTTTTGCTTGAAGAACGACTTACGCCTTCAGTTTATTCTCTCTAAAATCACTGCCTTACCTTCTTCCTGATAAACAGCCCTAAAATACCGCTCATCTTGCAAAGTTTTAAAGTTATAGGGAATTCCAAATCCATAAAAAATTAAATTTCCATTTGTTCCCATATTCTCTGAAACAAAAAGATGTGTCGCATTATAGCGTTTCATCAAGGCAATAGCTTCTTCGGGATTATCTGTCGTGTAAATACGATAAACATCCATGGGAACGGTATAATTATTCTGACTGATAAAAGGATAAGTTACATTTCTTAATGGGAAAGCCATGCCCAACAAAGCCCTTCCTCCCGAAAAACCTCCAAACATTTGAGCACGATAATAATCTGCAATAATACGATCTGTAGGTTTGGAATGTTCACGAAACCACTGGCCTGCACGAATTTCTTCCATTGTAAAACCAGCATTCTTCATGCGATCCGAAAAACCAAAATTGATCTGAATGTCGATGAGCATTAAAATAAAAATCAATGGGATAGGAATTATGCTAAAAACTTTTTTTCTAGAAAATCCCATGTTAAATAATTTTCGAACAGAATCCATCATCATCAAGCCAAAACCTACCGCTAAAGGCTGTGCTAGGAAACAATAAAATCGAAAACCTTCCAAAGGTTTCCAAACGGTTGACCAAGCAAGTTCGTCTTTTTTGAAAAGAGATAGAATTGTTTCATTATGAGTTTCAAAAAGAGGGACCAATGCCCAGAAAAAAACCACCCACCCATATTTCAAAGGATTCTTTTTTCCAGAAAAGATTCTAAAAACAATCAGAAGAAAAAAATACAAGCCCGCAATCCCAGCTACAATGCCATAATCACTCAGTTTCTTTCCTGCTGCATAATTCCCACAAGAGGTCACAATCGATTTAATCCACCACCAATAAAGATTCGTCGGATACCACCAAAAAATGGTTATTAATTGAGAAATGGCAATCACAAAAATAAGATCAATCCATAGTTTAAATTTTGCAATTTTTTCAAAAGAAAGAGCAACTGTAACGAGGGCCAAATAAACGAGAAGTAAAAAATAAAAGAGATGTGTCATGAAACATACAGCTAAAAGTCCACCTAATATAAGAATACGAAACCATTTTGCAAGACAACTTGAACGTGCAGAACTTCTCCATTCCACGTGCTTAATCCATAAAAGTAAAACCAAAGGCGTCATAAATAAAACAAATGACTGCACATCACAAATCCCAGTCCAAAAAACAAATGAAGGCGTCAGAGCAAGAAACAACGTGGCTAAAATAGCTACCCCCGTTCCCATCAAAAATCGGCAGAAAACATAGAGAGAAAGAGGCGCCAGAGACTCTATCCAGGGGACAATACGAGAAGCTACTGTTGGTAAATCCTGATGAGAAATTTTTGCAAGACCATTTAAAGCATGAAGTCCAAGAGGGGGATACCAAAAAGGGACATAACCATAAGATTCATAGCGAATATCATGGTCTGTGATATGACCATGATCCAAAATATTTTGAGCCATGGTTAAGCGATACCAAATATCTGCTTCAAAAGTTAAAAGATGAGGGTCTTGTTCCAAACGAGGTAAAAGACGAAAATAAAGCCCGCTAGCATAAATAATCACAAGAAATAAAATTTCAAATAGAATTTTTGATTTTTTTGTCATAATTCAAAACTCGAGAAAGAGAAGCTTAGGAAATCAAGTGTATACAAGATTAAAAGAAATGATAAGCAGAAAACTAAGCAGCAGACATCATCAGAGGATGAGGCCGACTTGGATAAACTCGAACAGAAGATTCTCTAACAAAACTAGTTGGTCTAAAAATATAGTGATCTCCTTGCGAATAAATTAAGACTCTTAAAATTTCATCGGGAATTTCCTGAGCGAGAAGGGAATATTCCGCAGAACTTAAAATAATTTCTAAATTATCCGTTTTAGCCTGATCTAATTTCATCGTTAAAAATCTTGCAACCAATGAATCCTTTACACGTTGAAATTTAGGTATGGCTATTTTATAGTTAAAGAAAATTCCCCAAAGTTCATTTAAAACGTCTATTTTATCTTTTCTTCCCGTCTCAATTTCTAACCATAGATTTAATGCCTGAGCAGGAGCCATATAAAAAAAATCTCTGAAAGTAATAATCTGCTCTTTGTCTGAAAACAAAGCGCGATTCAAATCAATTTGACCCTGCCCATACGTTTTAATAAAAAACCATATATTATCTCTGACTGTAGGTGACGCATAGGCAAAACCATATCTTCTTGCAAAAGCTCTCTCTAGTTCAGGATAAACATCTTTTCCACTTGCATCCTTTACATCCACCCCATTCGGATTTTTATTCGAATAAAGCCAAAGACGTTTCAATTGTTCTTCTAAATCTAAAGATTCAAAAAATAATCTATCGTTCTCAATAGCCTTTGTCTCCGATTCTTCTACAGTTTGACTCAAAACATCCAAAGCATGATCAATTTCATGACGCAAAACATCTTGAAAAAGAACTTGATCTAAAAAAGCCAATGGTGAAATTTCTATAGTATTTTGAGAAGTCTGGGGTAAAAATTGAATACGTCCTAGAGTATCAACTTGAATTGTGATTTTAATTTCTATCCCTTTAGGAGGAGGTTGAGACCAAAAATTCTGACGTTTAAACAAACCTCGTTTCCCTATTAAACTTTTCCGAATAAATCTTTTCAAGAATCGAACCTGACTTTTTGAAAGGCTTTCAACTGCTCGAGAGTCTATTTGAATTTTATACCCTCCTCCAGTTACCCTGACTTCAATATCCCCTTGCAAAAGGTTTTTTACAAGATCCAGAACTTTAGAAGAATAATAACCCTCCAAACGCTGGACATAACTCTCTATGGCCATGGGATGTTCAATATGAACCTTATGGCGAAGAGAAAGAGAAGTCAGCATATGTATTATAGGTAAACCAACTTTTGCTTCTTCTTCTCGTCTTGCTCGAATAATATTTCCCTGACGCCAAGCATTTTCTAATTGTTCGAAGGCAGCTGAATCAATCTTAGATAATACCAGGCAAGCTGTTCGAATCCAGCCTAGATGTTGATCCAGAGGACGATTGATAACATCTCGTATAGAGCTTGTTTCTTTTGATCCGATAGCAATCAAATATCCTTCCAAAATTTGAAAGAGAAATGGAGCGACAAAGCGTGGGATCCCAGTTGACCGAGTTTGTTTGATTTTCTCAAAAAGTACGCGCAAAATCTGACTTCGAATATTAACAGAAGCCGCCATCAATATAGCAAGAGCCGCACCATCTATTTTTTCAGTAGGATCTTCAAGATCGAAAACCACTTCTAAATCTTTATTATTCAGAACAACATGCTCTAAAAGTCTTTGTGTTTGCCAAAGCCAATTTGTAAAAACTTTCCCTGCATCTGTTTTGAATAGACTATCCTCTCCAAATATAGATGTTAAGAAAGGGTTTTCATGAATTTTTATACGCCAAGTCGAAAAAAACCGCTCATCAAAAATACGATTCAGTAAAACTGTATACTCTCTAAAACCTAAATCAAGAAACCATCCAGGATGAAAACCTGCCAAACGTGCATCATCACAGATCAAACTCCACACAAAAGGAAGCATCTCTTTTGGAATAGTAAAAATCCGTTCGATCAATTCATCTACTTCTAAGTCTAGTTTGTTTTCTTCATCTGCCTTTCTCTTCAACCTGTTCCTCTTAGCTTCCAATAATAGTTCTCTTAAAGAGTTTTCAGCTGCTGAAGAAACTTTTAGAGCCTCAGAAAAAATAAGCTTATCTACATTTCCAGAATCGACCCCATTTTGATTTTTAGAAGAAAAGTCGTCCAAGAGTACGCCCTTTTCTTCATCGCTAAGATGGGTAAAGTATTCTCGATTACGCTCTATCACCTTTCGTCTATTACTTTCTTGTTGGCCATTCGTTCCACATGCATAATCAAATCCCTCACGAAGAGCATATTTTAAAAGAACTTTATCTAAAAAGGCAATGGGATGAACTTCTACTCGATAAGCGCTCTGCCGAGGAGAAAAACTTCCAAGTGTATCTGAACCAGCAATTCGAATTTGAAAAACAGCAGCAGGGGGGAAAGCTATTCCTGGCTTTGAACGTGACAATTCAGATAAAGCTTCAATCATCATTCCTCTTAAAAAATCTATTTCTTCATTTTCTAAACCATTCATCTCGATTGCACTCATGAGACCCGCCCCTGGATGAACAACCAATTGAAAATCGCATGAAATATTACCTTCCATCATTTTGCGAATTAATTTAACTCGTTTTCTACCGTAGGCTAATTGGAGTTCTTCCCAATGAATCAATGAAGAATTTACTTTTACTTCATGAGCCCTAATGGCGGAAACATTCACACCAGCAATATAAATCCTTTTCATTAATTCATCATCAGCGCCAAATGAAACAGTGGGTGGTTTCTTTACATTTCGTATAAGTTGAAACCGATATAAAAATCCATACACTTCTACTTCAAGGCTTACTTCTTCCCCTAATGGGGTGTTCTCCCACTTTGCATGGGTAATTTCTTCACATAATTTTTGCAACACATGTACTGTCAAAACCAAATCTTTATATTTGTGTTCTAATTTTGGAATCAAAGCCTCTAAAGCAGCGGGAGCAGCTCCTTCTCGTAAACCATCTATTAATCCATTCGGGAAAGTACTCATGACATCCAAATGATGAACATTTCTTTCTAAGAAAAAATCCAAAGATGTTCTCTTTGCAAGCAATAAATCAATATAGTTACTGCTATTAATATTTTTTGTTGTAGGGGTCAAAACAACATATGAAATCCCCTTTTTTTGAAAAAGTTGTTTCAATCCATCAATGTGAAAACCTCCAACAATGAGAGCGCATGCTTTTGCATCTCTTTTTTGTAATTCTTTGAAGGTATTGTCAAAAAGAATCTGATCTCGTTTGGTTGTTTCTTGATAAAAAGATTCACAAGATAAAAACATCTTTCTAAAAGAATGCCCTTCTAATCGAATGCCATGAGCATCCAAAAAATTCTTAATTCGCTCTTCCATTTTTCTGAAATTCTCTATTTCACTTCGATATTTTTGCCATTCTCTTTTGGTCAGTTGAAGCTCAGAAAGATTTTGAAGAAGTCTCAAATCATCTGCTAATTTCAAATATTCTCTTGCGTCAGCCGAAGAGCCCATTCTTGATTTTAACTCTTCTAAGACGGATTGTATGTTTTGCCATAACTCAGTCTGATTGATTTTGTTTTTGTGATGAATGAACTCACGATATTTTTGAAGCCGCGGGAAATCTTGAAGAGTAACACCACCCTTTAAAGTTAAACTTTCCAAATAAGAGAAAAATTCTTCTGCTCTTATCTTGCCCAATCGAAAAGCCAATGACTTTTCTATCATGAGGGCTAAATCCTCTCTTGATAATTTTTCTGTGAGGTGTTTGACCAAAGCTTGTTCCTCTTGATGAACTTTTTCCTGATCTAAAGTTTGTGCTAATTCTAAAGTCTGAAGAAAACATAAAAATGAAATGTAACTATCCAAAGTCATATTTTCTTGGATAGCTTCTTCTTTCAAAAGCTTGGTATAGTCCTCAAAAGAAAGATTTCCCTCTCGATATTTTTTATCTTCATCGAGCAAGTGGATTAACTTTTTAGAAAGAATTTTGGATTTTAAATTCTCTAATATATTTTCATAAGACTGAAGTTCATGGAGTATTTTTGACTTTTGGTTGTGGGATTCTTGAAATAGTTTTAAGCTTTTGAAATAGGCATCTGGATCTTCCACACCGATTAATGGAAGAATCTGCTTTTGACAGGAAGAAAAAAATTCGCTTCCTTTAATGAGTGATTTTTTTAAAAGATATGAGGCAATCACTTCTTTTTGTTCTGCATTTCTAATTGATTTTAAAAGACTTAGATTAATCTCTCCCTGGGCTCCTTCTACTGCAATAAATCCCAAAGAAATATTTTGTTTTATTAAAAACTTTAAGAGTTCTACTTCATTTCTCTGAGCATCAATAACACAATGCGGATCTTGAATCATAATTACGAGCTGATCTGCATCACCTTTAAAACGTTCCTCAACGTGACCTAAGCGAGATGGGACCGTGAGCTCAAGAGTTTTATTTATTTTGTTAAGGGTAACGGGATAAGTTTGAAAAGAAATAGAAGAAAGAAGAGAAAAATCAGGTTGGGATCCCAAAACACAGAAATGACCCTGTATAAAAAGAAGTGCAAGAAATAAGGAAAGTGTTTTTCTAAAAAATCTGCAGGCCATGTTTCTCAAGATTAAAGAGTTGACAGGGATCCCCCCCCTCTTACCACGTCACCTTAGCCCTAGAAATTATTTATTTATTTTAACATCAAAAAAATGAATGTCAAAAGTATCTATTTTTTGTACATGTTAGTACATTTTATTCTTAAAAAAACTATTCTCAAATTCTTGCATTTCTTACGAAATGGAGTTAAATTATAAATAGAAGCTTTTGCTTAAGAGGGGAAAAGTATGAAAGCTCAAACGGTTCATCCTATTAAAGTAGAAATTGGAGAAGAAGTCCCTGTATTTCCTCTTCCTAATTCTGTTCTTTTCCCTTATGCCGAACTCCCCTTGTACATTTTTGAACCACGTTATAAACAAATGCTTGAAGACTGTATCCAGGGAAATTCTCTTTTGGCCATTGCCCTTCTGAAAAAAGGTTGGGAACAACATCAAGAGCCCTTGCCCTGTTATGACACGGTTGGCGTAGGATACGTGAAATTTTCAGTTCAAGATCAAGAGGGCAATTTTAATATGATTCTGAAAGGGATTGGCCCTGCCAAAATTGTAGAATATGTACAATGGGAACCCTATCGTATTGCCAAAGTAAGTCCCCTCACAAGTAAACAGGAAGAATCTCAAAACATTTTGTCACAAATGAGAAAACTATCAAAACTCTTTTCTGAAAAAGCATTTCGCACAAAGAGAATGACGGAAGAGGAAATTCACGCGATTGAAAAAATGACGGATCCTGAAGAGCTTTTTGGTTTAGCTGCTCACACAGCCCATATTGACTTCTACACTAAGCAAAGTCTTTTAGAGACAGTCAATACAAGCGAAAAATTTGATCGATTGATCAAAATACTTGAAGATGAATTGTTGAAACTCAAAGCAAAATCTTAATTCATTTTTTCTTCTATATTAAAAAATAAGATTATAAATCCATCCCAAAATTAAAATCTGTGGAACACAAATTAAAAGCATCCACAAAGCTGTTCGTTTTCCAAGATTGGACCAAACCAAACCAATCTCTGTGTAATCTGTAGCAACTCCTGCCATCAAAAAAACAAAACTATTTCCTAAAGCTCCTGTTTGTCGATAAATTTCAAACGCCAAGGGAGCAGATCCTTCCGAGCATATTTCTATAAGAGTTGCACAAGTTAAGGTGATAAAAAGACCTATAAAATCAGGCCCTAAAAATCGATGAAAAATCCCGGGAGGAACATAAGCTGAAGTTGCGCTTGCAATCACAAATCCTAAAACCATCCACCACAATACCATTTGAGAGAGTTCCCATATCCCCTTCACAACACCTCGAGCATCTTGAATCAATCCAGGCCAACTAAAACAATATTCTTCCCATCTTCTAGAAATATCTTTTCTAATAGAAAAATCTTCATTCACAGAAACGCTATGAATATTTTTTTCAATCTTTCCTTTGGTTTCTAACTTTTGAAAAATAAAACCTGTCGTTAAGGCAATCAGAAAAGCCGAAACAACAATAAGAAATCCTTTGATACCAAAAAAAGCAAATAGCAAAAAAGTAATCGGAATATTTGCCCATGGACTTGCAAGTAAAAAACTAACCACAGACGGACCACTTGCCCCTTTTTTATGTAGCTGCATTCCTAAAGCCAGAATACCATGGCTACAAGCACTCATTAAAAATCCTAAACCAACAGAATAAAAAATAGTTCGCTTATGTTTTTGCGCTAATAATTTTGAGATATATGTTTTAGGGATGTAATAATCAATCATTCCTCCCAAAACAAGACCTATCGCCATTGCCCACCAAATCATTTTTATATAATGTCCAAAGGCGTTATTAAATGGTTTCAAAATGGGAATAAAAAGCCCTAAAAATAAAACAAATAAAAGGCTGGCTGTAATCAACAGTAGCTTGTCTTTATACCAATGCCATTTTTTTTGAGAAGATTCACAACAAGAATGCTCGTGAGAAATATTTTCCATTTTATATACGCCTATTTAAAAAAAGACCTACCAAAACACAAAGAAAAAGAGTGACGCCAAAAGTACATACAATCGCAGCACCCGTAGGAAGATCTAAATAATAAGAAGCTGTAATTCCAGCGATACTGGTCAAAACCCCCAAAATCCATCCAAAAGTTAAGCGACGACCCACCCCATGAAAAAGCCATGCAGCACAGACAGAAGGAACCACAAGAAAAGCAAAAACAAGTAAAATACCACCTATTTCAACTGAGCTTGTCACCACAAAACCAAAGGTAATGTAAAAAAAGAAATCCCAAAGACGAACTTTTAGTCCTTTTTCAAAAGCTTGATGTACATCTTGAGAAATAAGTAAAAGCGGTTTTCGAAAGAACCAATGCAAAATTCCAATGACAGTATAAATCACGCCCATTTTAATCAATTCAGAGGGTTGAACAAATAACAAATGTCCTACCAAAAGAGATTTTAACTCTTCTCCGCCCTCTGGGGCGCGACTTAAAATTAAAATTACCGCTGAAGCACAAACCACATAAACAATTCCAATGATTGCTTCGTGTGGGACACGCGGTTTACGGAATCGAGTGAGAGAAAAAATCACAGCTCCAATAAACGTAAATCCCAATGACATAAAATAACTTCCATTCGAATGAAGCCCATAACCCAAAATGTAGCCTACAGTGGCCCCAAGCGCTGCAATCTGCGCCAAAGCCAGATCTACAAAAATGACTCCTCTTTCAATCACATGAAGACCCAAATAGGTATGAATGCCCGTTAAAATAAGGCAAGCAATAAACGGCAATATCATGAGATCAAAAAATTCAAACATAACCACCTCATCTGAACATCGGCAAGGAAATTTTTATGACACGTCCTCTGTCTCCACCGTAGCCATCAGACTCGCAGATACGGTCCTAAAAATTTCCTTGCTAGTTAAAATTTAGAAATAAATGCGTATATGGAGTATTAAGCATAGCTTGATGAAACTTAAATGCCGAGTTATGACTATCGTCCAACAGAGTGTGAAGACCATTGGAAATCGAACGAGCATGGGATCCCGATTGATCTGGATGAGTGAGATTTCCTTTGAGTTCGTTTACCTCGCCGGGGGAAACGAACGTGTCTGAACGCTCTGTTGGACGATTCATCTGTACCCTAGTCGATACTACAATTTATTTCTCTAAAGTTTCAACCACCTGTTTTACATTATAGTCTATCATATGGATGTAATCAGAAGCTTGAGGCAATTCTCCCACATTTTGACAAAGAAGAAGCACTTTAATCCCCGTTTTTTGAGCCACAGCTTGTGACGCATTTTTAGGGAAATAATCTGAATGAATAATGCCCCGAATCCCTTTTGATTTGATACGTTCTTCCACAAGTCTAACTTGATTAGGAGTAGGAGGAATCCCGGGTTTAGGCTCTAAAAATAACTCGATTTTCAAATCTAAAAAAGTTGTGAAATAAATCCATTCATTGTGATACGCAATGAACTCTTGGCCTTTATAAGGATTTATTAAACTTTTCCACTCCGAAATTTTTTGATCCAGAAGATCCAAAAAAGATTTCAGATTTTGATGAAATAGATTTTCAGATTGAGGATCGAGTTCACATAATTTATCACAAATTGTCTGAGCCATTTTTTTACCATTCTCTGGGTTCATCCAATAATGAGGATTTCCATAAACATGAATATCTCCAGAGGCACGAGTTAAAGAAGAAGTGGGGATTTCTAAAAGCTCAATACCTCGGGATAAATCTAACTCTTTAGATCCCTCTGGACGAACTTCTGCATTGCCTGTAGCATCGACCAAAGACCAACGCCAAGCTTCAAGATCCAGGCCTGCATGAACAAAGAGATCGGCTCTCTTCACCCTCAAAACATCACTGGGTTTGGCCTCAATGAAATGAGGATTAAAACGAGGAGAAGCAATATAAGAAACATCCACTTGTTCCCCTCCAATTGTTTTAACTAAATCAGCAAACGTGGACAATGTAGTAACGATCTTTAATTTTCCTGCTGCATAACTTGGTAAATTTGAAATAAAACAGAAAATAAATACCATCAAAAATTTTAAGGCTTTACACATATATTCTCCTTTAAGAAATCAAACATACCTAATTCTAAATTTTTGATATTTAATTTTTGATTTTTTAGTTATTGCAATTGATGTTTGTGCACACCAATGGCAAAAGCTCCTTGTAAAAAGATACGATCATCGTCATTGCCATCTGCAAATTCAACATGTTGATATTGCAATCTCCAACGAGCAAATTCACTTTGATGAAAAGTCAAATAAGTGCTTGCACCAATATCGGCTTCATTGGAAGCATCGAAAGCAATATCTGTTGGGATAACATAATCGAAACGCCCCCCAATGCTCCACCTTTGAGCCAAACGATAATCAACAATTGCATAAAGACCCCAAGGATTATCCTCAAAAGAATCAGAAGCAAGTTCTTCTCCTGCCTCATCTAAACTTTCTTCAACAAGTTGAGCTGATTCTTCTTCACTCGAGGTAAAAGCTTCATCTCTATCCTGAAAATAAAATTCACTTTGAATTTTTAGTCGATGAATCGGATCTACATAATGAATCAGTGTCACATCAATACCCAATGCATTAACTTCATATTCAGAATCTTCATCACTGGAACCCAATAAATAAGTTCCCCCAAGTTCAAAATTTGTAACATCTGAAATATCCCAGAAATTCTTTAAATGCGCATAAAAAGAAGGCCGTCGTCGCGTCTCTCCAAAAAGTGTTCCATCTTCTCCAATGCCACCTTCCATCACACCTACGGTCAGGTCGTGTGTGACTTGCTCCCATGGAAAAGGAATAAACCATGAAAGCTCCAATCCTGTTCGATAAAGGCCCTCCACGCCAAAGTAATTTTGAACTACCAAAGGTTCATCGACTGTATCAAGAGCATCGCGATGTACTGCACTCGCCTTACCTATCTTGGGTCTTATTCTCCCAACACGCCCTTTTAATTCAAAAGGTAAACCCCAATAAGTAATATAGGCTTCTTCAATCGCAGGCTCTTCGAAATCAGAAAGCGTTAATGTAGAATCAAACCTTGCATAAGGATCTATATCATGGGCAAAAACCAACTCTATCTCTCTGACACTGATTTTATCATTGCCTTCTCGATCTTCACGACTTTGAGAAATGATGGCAGCGACGTCTGCAACAACACCGATTTCCGGATTGAAGGCTTGTAGCCCCTGTTTAAAACCTCCTGTCCAGACGGGTCCAGAAAATGTAGAAACGACTGGAGGAGGTGCGGGAGTAACTGTAGAAGCTAAACCCTGATCCATTTGGGTCTTTAAAGTTTGATTTTCTGCCTCAAGCTTCTGAATCTGTTGCTGCTGAGTTTCAACTTTTAGACTTAGCTCTTGAACCGCTTGGGTTAAACCTTGTATCGATTCTTTTAACGCTTGTAAATCTTCTGAGGGCGTCTCTTCAGCTCTGACAAAGAATCCAAGACAAAACATTAAAACAAAAGAAAATAATAATTTTTTCATACAAATCTCCATAAAATAAATGAAACAAAACCCATCTGAGTGACGAATAAAAGTTAGAGAAATGAGAAAAAATTTATCGAGGAGGAGCTCTAGAAAAGTTTAAGACAAGAACAGAAGAACATTTAGGCAATTGATAATTTGAAACAATACTTAAAGCAGGAAGATTTTGAAAAAATTCTGTGGGAGAATTAAATATCCCATGAGTAGAAAAACCATTTTGAATTTTACAAACCAAACACGCGTGCGTTTGATCGACCTCTAACCCTGATTCTTGATGAGAGTGAAGAGAGGAGACAGCAACAAAAGAAATAACTGTTGCCATCATCAATAGTGATTGAATAAAAAATTGAAAAGAAACTCCTCTTTTTTGCATATTTCTAATCGTACACTTTGCTATTTTTATCGTCAAGGCTTCATGAGAAAATTTATTCTCCAACATGAATATGATAAGATCATTGCATTAAATTTTTCTACTATCACGGAAACATTGAATGTTTAAGATCAAAGGAATTCCTAAGACAGTTTTCATTTTTGGATTGGTAAGTCTTCTTACAGACACTTCAGCTGAAATGATTTACCCTCTTCTTCCCCTTTTTCTGACACAACATCTAGGAGCAGGACAATGGTTTATCGGATTAATAGAAGGGATCGCTGAATTTACAGCTTCAATATTTACTCTCATCTCCGGATCTTTTGCCGATCAAGCTAAGGACCGCAGCAAATTGGTTCTTTCAGGATACACCTTATCTTCTTTAGCACGTCCCCTAATTTCCATTGCTTGGAATCCTTGGGTTGTTTTGTTCATTCGTTTTTCAGATCGAATGGGAAAAGGGATTCGTACCTCTCCTAGAGACGCTATTATTGCTGACTCAGTGGCTTGCGAACATCGAGGAAAAGCATTTGGGCTTCAACGTTCTTTAGATCACGCAGGCGCCATTCTCGGACCTCTCATTGCTAGTTTTCTTTTAGCCGGTTGGATTACCAACTTACGCATTCTTTTTGCATGCGCTGCTATTCC
The DNA here is from genome assembly GCA_964640155.1 of uncultured bacterium. GTDB lineage: Bacteria > Auribacterota > JACPWU01 > JACPWU01 > JACPWU01 > CAZXEQ01. The sequence goes on from CAZXEQ010000001.1 coordinate 432,676, forward strand.
TGGTGTACTTGCTGTTTTACTGATCATTTGGAAGGTGCGAGAAGTACGCGTCAATAGACCAGAAAAAACTTCTCTTTCTTTTAAACTGCCTTCCGGACGACTCCGCATTTATTTTACCATTTATTTTCTATTTCTTTTAGGTTGCTCTTCTGACGCTTTTCTCTTACTACGCTGTACTGAATTGGGAATCCCTCAAGCAATGATTCCAATAATATGGATGGCGTTCAATGCCGTAAAAGCAGTGATTACGTTACCTCTAGGAGCGCTTTCAGATCGATGGGGGCGAAGACGGACTTTACTCATAGGGTGGTTGATTTATGCTGCTGTTTATGTGGGGCTCGCCTATGCGCATACTCCCATCCATGCATGGATTCTTTTTTCTCTTTATGGATTATTTTATGGCTTCACCGAAGGAGGTGAAAGAGCTTTGCTTGCAGATTATTCCCATGCTGAAGAAAGAGGACGTATTTATGGGTGGCATTATTTATTGACCGGCGTAGGATCTCTTTTGGCTAGCATTCTCTTTGGGATACTTTGGCAATCTTTGGGTTCTCGAATAGCTTTTTTAACGAGCGCTTCTATTTCTGGAGTAGCTGCTGTATTACTTTTTATATTTATTTTAAAACATCCCTCTCCGACAAAGAAATAATAGGGTCATATCTTTGTATAAATTTCTTGCCAGTATAAAACTGTATCTGTGATTGTTTCCTGGGGCTTTTTACTTGCCAAACTATCCATATCAAGTTGACCCACACATTCTAATAACTTGATTATTTCCTCTATTTCTTTTTTTGAAAATTCCGTGGTTATCTTTTTTAGACTTTTTATCTTTTCCAAATCTTTTTTATCATGTTCTATCCATAGCCAAACGGGAAATGGTAATTCTTCAAAGGAAGAAGATCTTTCAACTTCTTGTGCTAATGCCGAAAGTGCTCCTTTGAGATAATAGCGAAAAACTTTCGGATCTAAACTACAAAAACTATAAGGGTCTATTTCATCTTCAATAATTCTATTTTTGGACAAAATAAGATCTCGCAACTCTTGCCAATTATATTTCCTATACCAAACAAAATCACTTTTCTGTTCATGTTCCTCACAACAACCAATCATTTTTATTTCTGAAAACGGAGGTTTTACAGGCTCTGGCCACGATTCAAATTGATGAATAAGTTCGGATAAATTAATCATTTTTTATCAGAAAATTTTCCTATCCTTCAAAGAACTCAAAGTCATTGCGATCGAATTAGCATCTTAAGATCTGGGCGATAGAGGGCTCGGCGCCTTCGTGCTCCACTTCGTTTCGCCCTACGGTCGGCCATCCGTCCCGACCAAATGTCATCCATCATGCACCTCATGATGGATATTAGTGTTCTGTCGGGACTCCATTCGAGCCCTCTAGGGAATTTTTAAAACCTTCTAAGAACTTAAAGTCTTTGCAATCGAATAAACATCTTAAAATCTGGGCGATAGAGGGCTCGGCGCCTTCGTGCTCCACTTCGTTTCGCCCTACGGTCGGCCATCCGTCCCGACCAAATGTCATCCATCATGCACCTCATGATGGATATTAGTGTTCTGTCGGGACTCCATTCGAGCCCTCTAGGGAATTTTTAAAACCTTCTAAGAACTTAAAGTCTTTGCAATCGAATAAACATCTTAAAATCTGGGCGATAGAGGGCTCGAACCTCTGACATCCACGGTGTAAACGTGGCGCTCTACCAACTGAGCTAATCGCCCGAAAAATTAGGGTGCAGTGCTAAGTGTTTAGTGCATAGGAGGAAACAAAGATACAACAATTTGTTTGTTAAAACTATGCCCTCTTTGTGAAACACATAAAACACCAAAAATAAGTGAAGAAATTAAACCATAAAATAAAAGGAATTCAAGTTGATTAATATAACTGTATCGTTCAACAGAGTGTGAAGACCATTGGAGAGCGAGATCTCCTTTGAGTTCATTTACCTCGCTGGGGTAAATAAACGTGTCTGAACACTCTATTGGACAATTTACATGTACCAAATGTCTCGGATTAGTACATTCAATAAATATAAATAGGTAAGATTTGTGCCAGAACCCGTTTAAAAAAATTTATCTGGTCACGCCTTTTCGAAAAGATATTTTCTTATAAATTTCAACCCCAACCACAGGAACAGAAGAAACACCTACACACAACATCCAATCAAAAAGTGAAAGTCTTTCTGTTTTGAAAATCACCTCTAAAAAAGGCACATAGATAATGCATATCTGAAGACCCAATGCGACAAGACTAGCCAAAACAAGTTTTTGATTACTAAATAATCCTAATTTAAAAATAGAAGTCTTCTCGCTTCGGCAATTAAAGGAATGAAAAAGTTGAGCAAGTACAAGCACTGAAAAAGCAACCCCACGAGCTCTGGCCAGATCTGCTTTCTCAATATAAAGAACATATAAAAAGGCTATCAGAACACAAGCCGCAATAAGAAAACCTTGAAACAGCATTCTGATAATAAACGCTCGATTAATAATACCTTCTTCTCGAGATCGTGGAGGCTCTTCCATAATCCCTTTTTCAATAGGATCCATCCCTAAAGCAATGGCAGGCAAACCGTCTGTTGCAATATTCATCCATAAAATTTGAATTGGGAAAAGAGGCATAGGCAAGCCAAAAAGAGAAGCCAAAAACATCACCAAAATCTCTCCTGTATTGCATGAAAGAAGATAATAAATCGATTTTTTAATGTTTGTGTAAATTCCCCTTCCCTCTTCAACAGCAGCCACAATCGAAGCAAAATTGTCATCCGTAACCACCATATCCGAAGCTTCTTTTGTCACATCTGTCCCCGTAATGCCCATGGCAATACCGATATCGGCTTCCTTGACAGCAGGCGCATCATTAACTCCATCACCTGTCATAGCAACCACCTTCCCTCTCTTTCGCCATGCTCGAACCACACGTAATTTATGCTCTGCAGAAACTCGAGCATACACACAAACTTGCTCAACTTTATTTTCTAGGGCTGAATCACTCATTTGATCTAATTCAACGCCTGATAAAGCCATGAGATCTTCCTCAAACATCCCAAGTTCTCGAGCAATAGCAATGGCTGTATTTTTATGATCTCCTGTAATCATCACTGTTCGAATACCGGCTTTTTTACATTTTACAATGGCTTCTTTAACCTCAGCGCGTGGAGGATCAATCATAGCCACAAGTCCCAGAAAGGTTAGTCCATTTTCGGCAGTTTCAGAATTAAAATGATCTTTGTCTGCTCCTTTTAAGTTTTTTTGAGCAATCGCCAAAATACGCAATGCTTCTTGGGTCCAGGTCTCATTGGTTTCATGAATCTTTTTTAAATCTTCTTCGTTGATCAGTCTTTCATTTTGCCCATCCCATATATGCGTACATTTTTGAATTAACACATCGGGAGCTCCTTTCGAATAAGATAAAAATCTCCCATCTCTTTCATGCAAAGTCGTCATCATTTTTCGATCTGAATCAAAAGGAATTTCTGTAATAGTTGGATAAAGTAAATCTATTTTCTCTTTATCGATACCCAGTTTTAAAGCAACTGTTAGCATGGCCCCTTCTGTAGGATCACCGATCACACTCCATTGTTTCTCATTCTGCTTGAGCCTAGCACCATTACATAAAACAGATGCTTCTAAAATATTTTTTAATCCCAGACTCGGCTCGTTCATTTCCTGAGAGCCTTGAAGAAACTTTCCTTCAGGAGCATAGCCTGTCCCCGTAATTTCAAAAAATTGTCCAGGAATATAAACTTTTTTTACGGTCATCTGATTTTGAGTCAGTGTTCCTGTTTTATCGGAACAAATCACCATGGCACAGCCTAAGGTCTCAACAGAAGGAAGTTTACGAATCAAAGCGTGTCGCTTAACCATACGTTGAACACCCATGGCTAAGGCAATCGTGACAATAGCAGGTAACCCCTCAGGTACAGCTGCGACTGCAAGGCTTACCGATGTCAAAAACATATCCATTATCTTTTCCCCACGAAAAAGCCCTGTTATAAAAACAATGCCCACCACTCCCAAACAAAAATAGACAAGCCATTGTCCCAATTTTTCTAATCGTTTTTGAAGGGGCGTCTCATCGACTCCAGTTTCCTGCAACATCTGGGCAATTTTCCCAAGCTCAGTTCCCATCCCAATCTCTATAACAACACCTCGCCCCTTTCCAGAAACGACCGAAGTTCCCATAAAACACATATTTTTACGATCTCCAATGCTGACATTGGGAGAAAGAATGACATCGACAGATTTTTCCACAGGAACGGATTCACCCGTTAGAGCTGCTTCTTGGGTTTTTAATAAATTGGATTGCGTCAAACGAATATCTGCAGGGACATAATCTCCCGCTTCTAGCAAAACAATATCCCCTATCACCAACTCTTTTGAGGGAATCATTTGAATTTGACCTTGTCGGAAAACTTTACAGGAGGGAGCAGCCATTTGTCTTAATGCAGCAAGAGCCTTCTCAGCACGAAATTCTTGAATGAAACCGATGGCCGCATTTAAAATGACAATCACAAGAATGGCAATAGCATCAATCCACTCTTTCAGAAAACCTGAGATGAAGGCCGCTACGATCAAAATCCACACAACAACATTGTTAAACTGCTCAAGAAATTTCTTTAAATATGAGTCTTTTCTCTTTTCAATCAATTCGTTATAACCACTCTGGAATCTTTTTGCCGGAACTTGCTCTAAAGAAAGTCCTTGTTGAAGATCTGTGTGGAGTTGGGAAGGAAGTTCTTCTAGAGATAAAGACCACCAGGAATGATTTTTAATCATATGAGTTTGATTTGATGATTAGAGATACTTTATAGCTGATGTATTTCTACGGAACAATGTGCTCTCTGAGCAACGACAGATGCAACACTTCCTAGAAAGAGTCGGTTTAGGGCACCTAATCCTCGGGATCCCATAAAAATGCAGTCCGCATCCAACTTCTTTGATTCATCCAGCAGCACATGCTTAGGATCACCCTCTTTAATGAGGGATAAGGCAATGAGTCCCTTCTTTTGAAGAAGATCCGCCGATGCGTCAAGCATTCTCTTGATCCATGCTCTGGAATCCTGATCGTCTGCTCTAAACCATTTCTTGCCATGTGACTCTGTATGAAAAATCTCTGTTGATAATTTCGCATCCACTGCCGTGATCAAATAGACTCGCGTTCCTTCATGCCATTGACGTGCACATACAACTTGAACAGCTTTCTGTGCCTCCACAGAACCATCCATAGCAATAACAATATTAAGGGGAGAATGAATCTCATTTTTGCGTCCTCGAGAAATACGCACAGGACCCTGAACATGATGCAAAACTCTTTGCGACACGCTTCCCATCATGAGTTGTTGCAAACCCGAATAACCATGCGAGCCAAGGACAATCAAATCAGGCTTCCAATGATCAGCCTTTTTAATAATTCCCCAAGCCGGAGAATCGGCAAGTGCTTCACAATAAACTTTCCAGTCTGGAAATTCAGAAATAAGCATTTTCTTTGCTTTCTCTGCAAACTCACGTGCTTTCTCCACCATTTTCAAAGCTTCATCGCGATGCTTGTTTGAACCTGTGTAAACCCACTTCGGAAGACTAGGATCTACAGGACCTTCAGGAGGCAATAATACATCTGCGATCGTGACCACTTCAGCCTGTGTCTGGTTTGAAAGGCCCGCTCGTTTAAGGTCATACAATGCTTGATCGGAACACTCAGATCCATCATAAGCTATGAGTAATTTCATCATTTTCTTTTCAGACATCGATATGCCCTCCGCTCTAACTGTCTAAATTAATTTTTTTCTTAAAAAGAAGAGATGCAATAATTGAAACGGCTAACACGCCCGCAATCACTCCCAAAGAAATTCCTGTGGAGATATGGAACACACGCGAAATCATCAACTTAATACCTACAAACATCAAAATCACACAGAGTCCCATCTTTAAAAATTTAAAAAGATCCATTACGCCAGCCAAAAGGAAGAAAAGAGATCTTAAGCCTAAAATTGCAAAAATATTAGAACTATAGACAATCAAAAGATCCTGGCTAATGGCAATCACAGCTGGAACAGAGTCCAAAGCAAAAATCAAGTCACTTGCTTCAACCAAGATCAGCACAACAAAAAGTGGCGTAGCCACCCATCGTCCTGCTTCTTTCACAAAAAACTTTTCGCCTTGCATTTCGTGGCCCACAGGGAAAAAGAATCTAAAAAAGCGAAGGACCACATTCTTTTCTGGATTAAACTCCTCTTCCTTATGAAAAAAGAGTTTTAAAGCCGCAAATATAAGCATGGCTCCAAAAACATAAATCATCCAATGAAAAAGATTAAAAAGAGCCACACCGGTCACGACAAAAAAAGCTCTCATAATCACAGCACCTAATATGCCCCACTTTAAAATACGTGGCTGGTGCAATTTACTGATATGGAAATGGGCAAAAAGCATGACAAAAACAAAAATATTGTCTACGGATAGGGAATACTCAACGATATATGCCGTCAAAAACTCTAAAGCCTTGTGAGAGCCTTTTAGAAAAAAAACGACGGTGTTAAAAATAAGCGCTAGAGAAACCCAAATAAGTACCCATCGTCCTGCCTCTCTAAGAGATATTTCATGAACTTTCTTATTGGCAATAAAAAGATCGTATCCCAAAGCGCCTGTCACCATCACAGCAAAAAGGATCCATAAAAAAATATCAATACCCAACATATTTATTCCTCTAAATAATCACATCTATCTTTTAATTTTTATTTCTGATATTTTTCCAACGTTTGGATTAAAACATTCGCTGAATTAGGAGTGTTCACTTTTCCGGTTAGAATTTCATAAGAACGAACGGCTTGTCCATAATACGCTTCATTGGCTTTTTTACGCTCAGCAACGACTGTTCCCTCAAGCGAGATGCCCGCAAAAGCACCTTTACTGCGACTATAGGTATAAACAGCAGCAAGGGGAGTGACCGCTCCTTCAGCAGTTCTACCTACAGGACCTGCGGCTACACTCAAAGCCCCTCCTAAAGTTACATTTCCGCCTCTTGAAAAAGCATCTACAGCATCTGCTGTATTCAAAACGACAACAAAATCTGTGATTTGAGCACCAATTTGAAAACCAATACCTCCACCCCCTGTACCAATGGCAGAAGGAGCAGACCAACCTTGTTCTGTCTTTGCAACCACAACCCCCGTGCCTCCACGACCACTCAAAATAAATCCAGCTTTCCCAACTGTCAAAATAGCAAGACCTTTACAATTCTTTAAAACATCAGCCGGGATAGATTGTTCTGGGATCTCATTAAACTCATCAATAATTTTTGCCGCACGATCAATATCTTTAGCTAAATCTGCAGAAACTCCTGAAACACCTCCCATGACAACCATCAGAAAAAAAGATAAAAGAAATAACTTTTTCATGAACACTCTCCTTTCATCAATCGTAGTTTTGTGAGAATGATACTCTATAAAAGTTAATTATAATTTTTTTCAAAGCAAACAGCCAGCGCAATCGGATAAATTTCTATTGCAGAAGATGAAAACTTCAGCTACGTTAGCCTTATGAAATACAAAACCTGTTACTTAATAACCATTTTGGGTTCTGTTTTATTCCTGAATAGCTGTGGAAATAAAAAAGAAGAAAATAAGACACAGAGCTCTTCTGAGATAAAAACAGAAAGTAAAGCCTTGGCCACTTTTGATCCTGCTCAAACAGGAACACTATACGGAAAAGTTTTATTCAAAGGAACTCCTCCTGTACTCGACCACTTACCTATTGAAGGTAATCCTGAATGCAAAGCCTTTCATTCAAATCGCGTGCCATCTGAAGAAGTCTTAGTCAAAGATGGGCTCTTACAAAATGTTTTTATCTATATTAAGGAAGGACTTGAAAATTACTCTTTTGAATCCCCTAAAGAACCTGTCAAAATTGACCAGTCTAAATGTATTTATATCCCGCATGTTACAGGGGCGCAAATCAATCAGCCTATTCTCTTGGTCAACAGTGATCCTACACTCCATAATGTTCATTCTTATGCAAAAAATAACGACACTTGGAATTTGGGTATGCCTTTCGAAGGAATGGAAATCACAAAGACTTTTTCAAAGCCAGAAGTCATGATATCTTTAAAATGTGATGTTCATCCCTGGATGACAGGATATCTAGGAGTACTACCTCATCCATATTTTGTAGTGACAGGAGCTGATGGCTCGTTTGAGATTAAAAATATTCCACCTGGAGAATACCTCATTGAAGCCTGGCATGAAAAACTAGGGACACAAAGCCAAAAGATCAAAGTAAATCCTCAAGAAGCAAAAGAGCTCGAATTTTCATTCGAGCTCTCTCAAGAAAAATAATTCTTCTTAAAAATACTTTTTAGAAATCTGCCCCTACCTTGGGTGAGATCTTAATAAGATGCCAGGCAATCGCAGCGCCCACAACAAGCACAATCACAACCGCCAATAGACTAAAAGATGGGAAGTGACTTGCAGCTCCCATTCCAAAGAGCATAGGAATAGAAAGATAGGTATTTGTTCGAGAAGCCAAATATGCTTTCTTCACAATTCCTGCCATTTCTGGTGGAGCCTGCCCTTCTTTGACCCAACGAATGATTTTCTTCTGAGCTGGCCAAATGATAAACCACACATTAAACCACATAATAGTTCCTAATCCCCCTCCAAATGTAATCCATTTCCCTGGTACTGATGTAAAAAGTCCTCCCGTACCCATAAAACCTACATGAGTCGCAATAAAATATTTCCAGACGATATAAAGCACTCCAGAAATAAATGTAAACATAGCTCCCCATCGAAACCAAAACAAGGCCCGTGGAGCTAATTGAGGAATAACTTTTTTCTTTGTTTCAGCATCCAGCGTCTTGGCAAAAGGAACATTTACAAAATTAAAAAAATAGAGATGCCCAATCCAAATAATGCCCGCAATATAATGAATCCATCTTAAAAGAAACATAATATGTGTATGTGCGTCACCCATAATTTTCTCCATTAGGTTTTAAGAATCAATTCCTTCGATAAAAAATTTTCTCAGAAAATGATCGAAAAGCAAGGATTAAAAAACTGCAGTTCGTATATTTTTTGTAACTTGAGATTTGGTTATTGGCTTTATTGACCCTTCCTTCCCCATTGCATAAAGTCAAAACTTCATGATATTCTTGCCGCACTTGATCAAATGTAAGGAGATAAACAATGGAATCGCAAGATGGTCTTTCAAATTTCTATAAAAATTTAGGAGTAAAAGTTTCAGCTACTCGAAAAAAATTTGGCAGGCCTTTGACCCTGACAGAAAAAATTTTAGCTGCACACACAACAGACTTACCGACGCAAGAATTCAAACGATGGGAAAGTTATCTTTCTTTAAGACCTGATCGCGTGGCCATGCAAGATGCCACAGCACAAATGGCTATCCTTCAATTTATGATGGCTGAAAAGAAAAGTGTAGCCTGCCCTTCTACCGTTCATTGTGATCATTTGATTCAAGCACGCATCGGTGCTGATCAAGACATGCAACAAGCCCTTAAAGTTAATCAAGAGGTTTATGATTTTTTGAGAAGTGCTTCTCAAAAGTATGGCATTGGATTCTGGGAACCTGGTGCTGGCATCATTCATCAAGTCGTTTTCGAAAATTATGCTTTTCCAGGTGGGCTCATGATTGGAACAGATTCTCATACACCGAATGCTGGAGGTTTGGGAATGATTGCCATCGGAGTCGGTGGAGCAGATGCAGCAGATGTCATGGCAGGACTGCCATGGGAAGTAAAATGTCCAAAGCTTGTAGGAGTTCATCTCAAAGGCAAACTCAATGGTTGGACATCTTCTAAAGACGTCATTCTCAAACTTTGTGGCATTTTGACCACAGCGGGTGGAACGGATAAGATTATTGAGTACTTTGGACCTGGAACCTCTTCTATCAGTGCCACAGGTAAAGGAACTATTACCAATATGGGAGCAGAATTAGGGGCAACTACTTCTGTATTTCCCTTTGATGAAAGAATTGCCTCCTATCTTAAAGCGACGAACCGATCAAAAGTTGCTGAATATGCCGAAGCCAATCTCGAACATTTAAAAGCAGATCCAGAAGTGGAAAAAGATCCTCACAAATTTTTTGATCAAGTGATAGAAATTGATTTATCAACTCTTGAGCCACATGTGGTGGGGCCTCATTCTCCTGATGTGGCTAGACCCATTTCTGAAATGGCAAAAGATGTTAGAACAAAAGCCTATCCTGAGAAATTATCTGCAGCCCTCATTGGAAGTTGTACCAATTCTTCTTACGAAGACATTGGCCGAGCTGCTGCTGTCGCAGAGCAAGCTAAAAAAGAAGGGATTAAAGCTAAAGTGTATTTTTTAATTACGCCAGGATCTGATCAAATTCGTAATACAATTGAACGAGATGGCCAATTGGCTGCACTTACAGATATTGGCGGAACCGTTCTTGCCAATGCATGTGGACCTTGTATCGGCCAATGGAAAAGAGATGATATTAAACCTGGTGTTCCAAATTCTATTGTCACTTCTTTTAATCGGAACTTTCAAGGCAGAAATGATAGTAATCCACAAACTCTAGCCTTTATTGGCAGTCCAGAAATTGTGACCGCCTTTGCATTGGCTGGCAGTTTGAAATTTAACCCTCTGATAGATACCATCACAACAACGGATGGACGAAAAATTAAATTATCTCCTCCTTCTGCCCCAGAGCTTCCAGCAAAAGGATTTCTAGCAGGAACTTCTGGATACATTGCAGCAATGTCTATGCAAGAAAGAGAAAAAATACATGTTTTAATTCCAGCATCGAGTGAACGCTTGCAACGCTTAAGTCCATTTCCTAAATGGGATGGAAAAGATTTTGAAAAACTTCCTATCCTTTTAAAAGCCAAAGGCAAATGCACCACAGATCACATTTCCCCGGCCGGAAGCTGGCTTAAATATAGAGGACATTTGGATAAAATCAGCGACAACATGTTTTTAGGAGCGATTAACAGCTTCACGGGACAAGCTGGACAAGGGAAAGATATTTTGGATGGTCAGACCAAAAATTTTTCCGCCATTGCACGTCATTACAGAGAAAAAGGTTTGGGTTGGATTGCAATTGGAGATGAAAACTATGGAGAAGGAAGCAGCCGAGAACATGCAGCCATGTCACCTCGTTATTTAGGATGTAAGGTTGTCATCGCCAAAAGTTTTGCTCGACTCCATGAAACCAATCTTAAGAAACAAGGCATTTTGCCATTTCGATTTTCAAAAACCCAAGACTATGACAAAATTTTGGAAGGAACAAAGCTAAGCATTGCCGATCTTTCTAAACTTTCTCCTAAAAAGAATGTTATTGCTGTTTTACATCAGGCAGATGGGAAAGAAGAAAAAATTGAATTAGTACATTCTCTCACTTCAGAACAAGTTGAATGGTTTAAAGCAGGTTCTGCTTTGAATTTTATGAAACTGCAAAGCCATTGATGTAGTTTTTGGAAAAAACAAGCATAGAAGCAGGTGATGCGAGGCGGGGAGCCCCGCCGCCCGCAACTTTGAAGTGAGGACGGTGGGGCTGCTGAGCAGCAGGACCCGCTTTTAAAAGTTTTGAGTGAACTTCTGGCAAAGCAATTGACGTAAGCATCAAATCCAATGCATAATAGTGGATAGGTTTATAAAGGAGCCCCATGTTCAATAAAAGATTTTCTGTCATCGTAGGAATGATTTTGGTTGCAGCCTTTTCAAGATTATTGCCTCATCCTGATAACATGACACCTTTAACAGCCATTGCTCTTTTTGCAGGGGTTTCTTTAGAGAAACGTTTTTCTTTTTTAGTCCCTCTTTTAGCCCTTTTACTCAGTGATCTTTTTCTGGGATTTCATTCTCAACTCATCGCTGTCTATTTTTGCTTTCTTCTAACTGTTTTAATCGGCCACTTTTTGAAACATCAACTTAAAGTACTCCCAATCGTATTAGCAACTCTAATAAGTTCTGTTTTATTTTTTATCGCCACAAATTTTGGGGTCTGGCTTGTAGACCATCTTTATCCTAAAAATTTTAGTGGTCTTTGGATGTGCTACACAGCAGCTATTCCCTTCTTTCGAAATACACTTTTAGGCGATTTTTTCTACGTGGCAATTCTATTTGGATCTTTTGCTTTTGCTCAAAAACGCTATCCTGAACTTCGTACCTCTCTTGCTCAAGTGAATTAGGGAAATAACCTAGAGAGCTATCCATGACCTCAAAAATAAAACCAAAAAACTCAGAAGTGACTCTAGGATTAATTCAGCTTAAAGCCGATAAAAATCCCAAAAAAAATTTAGATCATACCATCAGCAAAATAGAAGAAGCTGCAAAAAAAGGAGCTCAAATTATTTGTCTTCAGGAGCTTTTCAAAACCCTTTATTTTCCACAGACTGAAGATGCAAAATATTTTCAATTAGCAGAAACCATTCCGGGAATAACAACAGAGGTTTTAAGCAAAGTCGCTCGTAAAAATAAAGTGGTGATTATTGCTTCCCTTTTTGAAAAAAGGACTTCTGGAATTTATCATAATACGGCTGCAGTGATTGATGCGGACGGAGAACTTTTAGGCTCGTATCGAAAAATGCATATTCCAGATGATCCCTGCTTTTATGAAAAATTTTATTTTGCTCCTGGAGATCTTGGATTTAGAACCTTTCAAACAAAATATGCAAACATTGGAATTCTCATTTGTTGGGACCAGTGGTTTCCAGAAGCGGCTCGTTTAACAGCTTTGCAAGGGGCACAAATTCTTTTTTACCCCACAGCCATTGGTTTTCATAAAACTGAAAAACTCGCAACGGCAAAAACTCAACGCGAGGCCTGGCAAACCATTCAACGGTCTCACGCCATTGCAAATGGCATCTTTGTCGCCAGTGTGAATCGTATCGGAGTGGAGGACGAACTAACTTTTTGGGGTTCTTCTTTTGTCTCAGATCCTTTTGGTGTTGTTCTTGAAGAAGCAGATCAAAAGAAAGAAGAAATTTTAATTGTCCCTTGCGACTTAAATAAAATCGAAGCAACACGGCATGGATGGCCCTTTTTAAGAGATAGAAGAATCGACGTGTATGATCAACTTAAAAATAGATTTATTGACTCAGACAGACTCTCTAAATTCAAAAATAAATAAATTTAACTTTCTTTTATGAATAAAAGTTCTTCTTTGAAAAACAAACCCTCTTTACAGATTACGCCTGCTTCTCTTGGCTATTACATGCCTGCAGAATGGGAGGCTCACGAAGGCACGTGGCTTTCATGGCCTAAAGACCCTATCACATGGCCCGAGCAAATTGAACAAGTCGAAGAAATTTACGCTCAAATAATTGAAGCCCTCACCTCCCATGAAAAAGTTTTTCTCTTGGTCAATGATCAAGAAACTGAAAAGAAAGTTCAAAAAAAATTAAAATCAAAAAAAATTAATCATCAAAACCTTCTGATTTATAAAATTAAAACAGTAGACGCATGGATTCGTGATTATGGTCCCAATTTTCTCCTCAGAGAAAAAAATGGTAAAAAAGAATTAGGCTTCAATCACTGGATATTCAATGCCTGGGGTGGCAAATACGAAGAATTAATGGAAGACACCAGTGTTCCAAAACATATTGCCCCTCTTTTGAAAGTTCCTGTCTTTGAGCCAAGTCTTGTTTTAGAAGGGGGCTCTATTGATGTGAATGGATGTGGAACTGTTCTCACCACAGAACAATGTTTGCTTACCCCCACTCGAAATCCTCATCTGGATAAAATAGGCATTGAAAATGCTTTAAAAAATTATCTTGGCGTCACTCATGTCATATGGCTGGGTGAAGGTATTGTGGGAGATGACACAGATGGGCATATCGATGATATTGTTCGTTTTGTGACTCCCGACACAGTAATCTGTGCAGTTGAAGAAGATTCTTCTGATGAGAATTATCAACTTCTTCAAGACAATTACAAACGACTCCTATCAGCTAAAACTGAAAGCGGGAAAAAACTCAATGTCATTCCCTTGCCTATGCCGGAAGAAATCAGTTATGAGGCAGACCGTCTTCCGGCAAGTTATGCCAATTTCTATATTGCCAATAATGTCGTTCTAGCCCCTATCTTTGGTCACTCTAATGACGAAAAGGTTTTAAAAATCCTAAAGAAATCTTTTCCAACTCGAAAAATCATTGGTATTCGCTGTGAAGATTTGGTTGTAGGTCTTGGCGCTATTCACTGCGTGACACAGCAACAGCCTAAAATATAGTTGTGCGTTATGCGTACTGTGTCATGCGAAAATACAAGTTTTATTAATCTATGCCCTATCATTTTTCAGATTTTTCCTCAATATCTTTCCACACTTCAAATCTACGAATATTTTCAATTGCACCACTCCACATTCCCAGATGGCCATGATTCACTGGACTAAACACTCCTTCAACCAAACAAAACTTTCCACTGTACTTTTTTTGAAATTCTCCTATCGCTATCCCCTCCTCCAGATTCAACCACAACCCATTGCGAGTCATACCATATTGATGATCGTTCTTTGACAAATAGATCGCATGTCCTTCAAATTCCAAACTAACATATCCAATAATTCTGACATAACTCCCTCGATATTTTTCAGGAGTTGCAATCAGTTGAATAATAGAAACATGTTTTATTTCTGCAGTTACTGGCAGAGGATCTTGTTCACCTTCTGCAAATGCGTTTAATCCACCGAAAATCAATAAAAAAACTGTCATCCAAACTCTCAAATTTTTCATTGCTCCTCCATTTATTATTTTAATTTTATTTACATACTCAAAAAATTAAACTGTTTTAAATATTTTGAGCTTTCTTGCAACCATTGTCTAGAATAGAATGTCTTTAGAATAAAAACTAAAGGGTCTAATCATGCATTCTCTCAGAAAAATATTAATAAATAGGTCTTGGATAGAAACTCACATAACAGCACTGATCTTGATAGGAACTATCCTATTCGGACCATTTAATAGAACATCCAATGCTGAAGTGCTAACCATCACAGATTTCTCTTGCGATGGCATGACGGGGTTTACTTTCAAATACCCGATCTTTAAAGGATGCGAACCAAGTCTTGCGAGAAAAATAACTGCTACCAACAATATTTGTAATATTTTTTTAAACCACCCCAAAGAAATTCAGTTTAGACGTCCTTCCCAAATCATTATTATAAAAAGAACATATGCGGAAGATCATGACTTCGAAATTCCAGCTGACGCAGTTTCCAAAAGCCCAAATCCTAATGGTATCCCCTATATTTATAGAGATGATGCAAAGTCTGGGAATTTCGTGACTTTCTATGCGAAGGATTTTAAGGTTTATGTAGAAGTGCAATCTGTTAGTGAAAATTTGGGATTTTCAAAAGACATATTCTTTAAAATGGTGATTGAAAGCTTTCAGATACAAGATTCTCCTTCTAAGAACTAACCTCATGCCTAAAAAATATTTTTCTGATCGGACAAATTGGAATTTAAATATTAATGACCTTGCCCAACTGATTCATGAGCAAAAAATCAAAGGGCTTCCCATTCTTGATTTAACTGAATCAAATCCTACAAAATGTGGATTTGAATACCCAACAGAACTAATAACAAAGGCCATTACACAATCTGATAATTTTATTTATGAGCCTTCTCCCAAAGGACAACTTCACGCAAGAGAAGCGATTGTTTCATATTATCTTCTGCAAGGCATCACCCTCGATACTGAACAAATCTTTCTCACTTCAAGCACGAGCGAAGCATATTCATTTATCTTTAGATTGCTTTGTAATCCTGGGGATTCGGTAGCAATCCCTTCCCCAAGCTACCCTCTCTTTGGCTTTTTAGGAGATTTAAATGATATCGAGCTTCAACCTTATGAATTGAGGGTTGATCAAAACTGGGAAATTGACTTTCCCTCTTTAGAACAACTGATTTCTACTAGAACCAAAGCAATTCTTTTAGTAAATCCAAACAATCCGACTGGTTCTTACATTCAACAAGAAGAAATGGGAAAACTCACAAAATTATCTCAAGAAAAAGAATTAGCTTTGATTTCAGATGAAGTTTTTTTTGATTACTCTTTTTCTTCCATTCAAAAAACAAGTCTTGCATCAAATGACCAAACCTTAAGTTTCTCTTTAAATGGACTTTCAAAAATCTTAGGACTCCCTCAGATGAAATTGGGATGGATTATTATTAATGGACCTGACAGATTAAAAAAAGAAGCCATTGAACGACTAGAAGTTATTGCGGATACTTATTTATCTGTCAACACTCCCATTCAGAATGCACTTCCACAAATTCTTCCTTTAAGAAATCAAATTCAAGAACAAATCAAAAATCGCGTTCAAACTAATTTTGAATTTCTAAAAGCACTTTTATCAACCCATTCTCAAACTGAGATCCTCAATATAGATGGAGGTTGGTACACTATTCTGAAGATAGAAGGGATTGAAGACGAAGATGCGTGGACGCTTCAACTTCTTAAAGAAAAAGGAGTTCTTATTCATCCAGGACATTTTTATAACTTTTCGCAATCGGGTTACTTTGTCATCAGCCTTCTGACACCTGCTCATACTTTCCAGGAAGGATTGAAAAAAGTCTTAGCCAAAATGACTTGATCCTTCTCCCCCATTTTGCTAGCTTTCTCCACATGAAAATTCATGAATATCAGGCCAAAGCACTTTTGAAAGAATATGCTATTCCCACCATGGAAGGGAAAATTGCAGAAACTCCTCTAGAAGCCCTTCAAATCGCTCGAGAGATGAAACAGGCTCGTGTCGTTGTCAAAGCTCAGATTCATGCAGGAGGCCGAGGCAAGGCGGGTGGTGTCAAAATTGTAGATCTACCTGAAGAAGCACAAAAAGCAGCTCAAGAGATTTTGGGAAAAATCCTGATTACCCATCAAACAGGCCCCGAAGGAATTCAAGTTGAGAAAGTACTTGTAGAAGCCAGTATCCCCATTGGTCATGAATATTATTTAGGACTGACTTTAGATCGTCAAAAAAATGCCCCCGTTTTTTTGGTTTCCACCGAAGGGGGTGTTGAAATCGAAGAAGTTGCTCAAAAAACTCCCGATAAAATTTTCAAAGTATGGATTAATCCCCTTCTTGGGCTTCAAGCTTATCAGGCAAGACAATTATCTATTTTCTTAGGATTCAAAGATAAATTGCTTAGTGAGGCTACTCAAATTTTTCTTAAAATGAGTCGTCTCTTTTTTGAAAAGGATTGTTCAATGCTTGAAATCAATCCTTTTGTTCTTTCTAAAGAAAATCGATTGTTTGCTCTCGATGCAAAAATTACTTTTGATGATAATGGCCTTTTTCGTCATCCTGAAATTAAAGCGTTAAGAGATATCTCTCAAGAAGATCCCTTAGAAGTTCAAGCGACTCAGAACAATTTAAATTATATTAGTTTGGATGGGAACATTGGATGCATGGTCAATGGAGCCGGATTGGCCATGGCCACCATGGACATCATTAAATTTTATGGAGGTAGCCCCGCTAATTTTTTAGATGTAGGTGGAGGAGCTTCCACAGAAATGGTCACTGCAGCTTTTAAAATTTTACTTTCTCATCCCAAGGTCAAAGGTATTTTGGTCAATATCTTTGGTGGCATCATGAAATGCGATGTGATCGCCAATGGTATTGTCGAAGCAGCAAGAGAAATTAAAATCAGAGTTCCTTTGGTTGTTCGCCTTGAAGGAACGAATGTTGAAATAGGGAAAAAGATTTTAAAAGAATCAGGTCTAGCCATTGAAACAGCAAGCTCTATGGCCGATGCTGCTGAAAAAATTGTAAAACTTGTAATTAAATTATAGAATCGGACATTGATTTATGAGCATATTGATTAATTCCAACACGCGTGTCATCTGTCAGGGAATCACAGGTTCTGCAGGCTCTTTTCATACTCGGCAAATGATTCAATATGGAACCAAAATGGTAGGAGGTGTTACTCCCGGCAAAGGAGGAACAGACTTTGAAGGTGTTCCTATTTTTGATACCGTGACACAAGCCGTAAAAGAAACCCAAGCTAACGCTTCTGTCATTTATGTTCCCGCTGCCTTTGCAGCTGATGCCATTTTTGAAGCCGCTGATGCAGGTATAGAATTGGTTGTCTGTATCACGGAAGGTATTCCCGCGCTTGACATGGCAAAAGTTAAAACTGCTTTAAGACGAAGCAAAACAAAATTGATTGGACCCAATTGTCCAGGCATTATCACCCCTGGAGAATGCAAAATTGGAATTATGCCAGGCTACATTCACAAACCTGGTTCTGTCGGTGTCATTTCAAGAAGTGGAACGCTTACCTACGAAGCCGTTTGGCAACTCACCTCTTTGGGGCTTGGTCAATCCACTTGTATTGGCATTGGCGGGGATCCGATTATTGGTATGAATTTCATCGATCTTCTCGAACTCTTTCAAAATGATTTGCAAACAGAAGCTGTGGTAGTGATAGGAGAAATTGGAGGCAGTCAGGAAGAAGAAGCTGCCCAATTTATCAAAAAGTCTTTCACCAAACCTGTTGTAGGATTCATTTCAGGCATGACTGCTCCATCTGGGAAAAGAATGGGTCATGCAGGCGCAATTATTTCTGGTGGTTCAGGAACAGCCAAAGCCAAAATCGAAGCCCTTAAATCTGCTGGAGTCACTGTCTGCGACAGCCCTGCCAAAATGGGCGAGACAGTGAAGAGTGTATTGCCCTTAAGCGTAAAAGCTTAAAGATGACAACTTCCTAATCCCCTTTTCTTCAAATATTGCTGATGATAATCTTCAGCTTTATAAAAAGTTGTGGCCGGAGTAATTTCTGTAACAATAGGCCTTTTAAATTGTCCTGATTTTTCCAATTCATCTTTAGATTTTTGAGCTAACGCTTTTTGTTCAGGGGTATGGTAAAAAATCGATGAGCGGTATTGAGAACCAACATCCGGGCCTTGACGATTGGCGGTCGTAGGATCATGGTTTTCCCAAAACACTTCGAGTAATTTTTCGTAGGAGACTTCCAAAGGATCATAAATGACTTGCACTGCTTCTGCATGACCTGTTTCATCTGTGCAAACAGCTTTATACGTAGGATCTTTTTGGTGACCTCCTGTATACCCTACCATAGTCTCTTTAACCCCTTTGATATTTCTAAAAGTTTCTTCAACACCCCAAAAACAACCTGCTGCAAAAGTTGCTGTTTCTAATTTTTTTCTTTCTGCCATGACAAATCCTCCTATCAAATTGAGAAATATCACCAACAAAACAATTTCAATAAATATTCTCTTCATTGGACCCTCTCCTTAAAGAGCAAGATTGGCTGCCTTTATAATCTTTTCAATATCTTGTCTTGAATGAGCCAAGCTCAAAAACCAGGCTTCAAAAGCTGAAGGGGGAAGAAAAACACCCAATTGAAACATTTTTTTAAAAAAGTTATTAAACTTTTTTACATCACACTTTAAAACATCCTGATAACTGTATATCTCACCACAGGTAAAAAATAAGGTCATCAGAGATCCCATGCGATGAATACGTGCTTCTATTTTTTTATTTAAAAGAATCGATTGAAGGCCTTTTTCTAACAACTGTCCTAAATTTTCTAATTTTTGATAAATTTCTTTCTTTTTCAAAATTTTAAGTGTCTCCAAGCCAGCCGTCATAGCTACAGGATTACCAGAAAGCGTTCCAGCCTGATACACAGGTCCTAAAGGAGCCAATTGATCCATCACCTCTGAACGTCCTCCAACAGCACCTACCGGGAATCCACCTCCAATGATTTTCCCAAGAATGGTCAAGTCCGGCTTTATCTTTAAAATACTCTGCGCCCCCCCATAAGCAACACGAAAACCAGAAATAACCTCATCAAAAACAAGCAAAGCCTTATTTTGATTACAAATTTTTCTTAAAAAATTCAAATAATCTGGTTTTGGGAATATAAGGCCCATATTGGCTGGAACAGGTTCAATTAAAACACACGCAATTTCATTTTTAAATTTTTTAAAGACTTCTTGAACTGCTTGGAAATCATTAAAGGGAAGAACAATGGTTGATTGAAGCACTTCTTCTGGGATTCCAGCACTTCCAGCCAAACTATATGTTGCCAGCCCTGAACCAGCCTTGGCCAATAAAAAGTCTGAATGGCCATGATAACAGCCTTCAAATTTAATAATTTTTGATCTGCCGGTAAAAGCCCTTGCTAACCGAATCGCCGTCATGGCTGCTTCAGTACCAGAACTAACAAAACGTATTTTTTGAATGGAGGGGATCGCTTCTTGAATCAATTCTGCCAATTGAATTTCTTTTTCACATAAAGCACCATAACTCGACCCGCCTTCTACCGCTTTTTTTACAGCTTTGACCACTTGAGCATGAGCATGACCCAGAATTAAAGGGCCCCAAGACATAACAAGATCAATATAAGATTTTCCTGCAACATCATAAATTTTTGAACCCTTCGCATGAGAAACAATAAGAGGGTTCATCCCCACAGATTTAAAAGCACGAACAGGGCTATTGACGCCACCCGGCATTAATTTTTGTGCTCTTTTCCATAAAATTTCTTTTAGATGCATTTTGAATCCTTGACTAATATCCGCACGCTTCATTCACTCTTTGCGAGGAGTTTCTCCAGAACTACTTATTCAAATTCTAAATTGGCTCATCACTATAACATTTATAAATTAATCCATGCAAAGCGGGTGACACGACTGGGGGTCCCCCATCGATCGTCAGCAGGTGGAGCCTTCATCGCAAAGCCAAATGCCCATACTTGACCGACACCGATGCCGTCGGTGGGGGTAAGGAGTGGCAGGACCCGCTTTCTAAAAGATTTTTGGAGAAACTCTTCCTATTTTTTTTCTTCACAATTTGAATCATCTTTATTCGATGATATCGCACATTTTTTATCACAACATGAATTTGATTTCTTTTTTGCCAATATCCGTTTAACAAAAATAAATAAAGATATACCGACAATAGCCAATGCAATGATTTCTGTATATTCCATAAAATTATATTTCCCCATCGAAAAAGTCGAGGGTCTTGCCGCTCGTCAGCCCCATCGTGCTCATAAAAAATTGCGCGCGATAGGGCTCCCCGCCGAGCGTCACCCGCTTTACATCCTCAAAACTTCAGTAAGGACCCGATCTGATAAACTGTAAAAGATCCTAACCATGCTAAACAAGTCATATAAACAACCATAAAAATGGGCCATCGCCATGAATTGGTTTCTTTTTTTACAACGGCAACAGTAGACATACATTGACAAGCCAGCACAAAGAAAACCATCAATGAAATGGCCATCAGGGGTGTATAAAGCGGTTTACCCGTTTCTGGAGAAACTTCTTTTTGTAATTTAGTTGCCAAATTAACATTGGAAGCGTCGGAATCGTTCACATTGTATACAATGGCAAGCGTACTCACCAATACCTCCCGCGCTGCAAATGAAGCAATAAGACCTATACCCATTTTCCAGTCAAATCCTAAAGGACTAATCACAGGCTCAATCCACTTCCCCATTTTTCCAGCAAAACTATTTTTAATTTGTTCGCTTTTTTTTGTACTTTCAATCTCTGTTATTTTTTCTTCTAAAACTGCCCCCGAATAAACGGCTACGGCGGATTCTTTCATTTGAACGTATTTATTTTCTATATTTTCATGGCGGGGGTAACTTGCTAAAAACCACAGGATAATAGATAAATTAAAAATAATGGTCCCCGCACGATAAAGAAAAAGTTTCCCTTTCTCCCAAAGTGTAATAAACACGGTCCTAAAGTTAGGCAATCGATAAGCTGGAAGCTCTAAAACGAAAGGAGTTTGCTTCCCTTTCAATAAAGTTTTTCTAAAAATCGCCGCCACACTCAATCCCGCTACGATGCTTAAAACATACATTGAAAATAAAGTTAATCCTTGAAGATTAAATATTCCCAATATTTTTTTTGAAGGAATAAAAGCGGAAATCATCAAAGTGTAAACAGGTAATCGGGCACTACAACTCATCAAAGGAGCCACCATAATCGTCGCAAGACGATCATTCTTATCTTCAATGGTCCTTGCTGACATAATTCCAGGAACTGCACATGCAAAAGAACTCAAAAGTGGAATAAATGACTTTCCATTGAGGCCTACACCTCTCATCACCTTATCTAAAACAAATGCTGCTCTTGCCATATAACCGGAGTCTTCAAAAATTGCGATAAAGAAAAATAAAAAGATAATCTGAGGTAAGAATACAATCACGCTTCCGACTCCTGCTATCACCCCATCTAGAATCAAGCTTTTGAGCTGTCCTTCTGGAAGCCACTGTCCAATCAACCCTGCAGCTTTTTCTGTTAAATGACTTAAAGCATCCATAGGAACAGAAGCCCATGAAAAAATAACCTGAAACATCAATGCCATTAATCCAAAGAAAAATACAAATCCCCAAATTTTATGAGTCAAAATAAAATCTACTTTTTCAGAAAGAGATTTTGAAAGCCGAGAAGGTTTACGAACTACTTTCTGGCAAAGATCCTGAATAAAAGAATACCTTCCTTCAGCCTCTACCGAAGAAGCATCGATACCTTTCTCACTTAAGTTTTTTCTTCCTTCATCCAAAGCTGTCTGTAAGGGGAGTCCCCTTTCCTTCCATAAAGAATCTTGAACTGCCCCGCTTCCTAAAAGTCTTAAAGCCTCTCCACGATAAGCGCTTGATAAATTCTCATCTTTTGAAATAATTAAACTTTGAATTTTTGATATTTCCTGCTCCACTGTATCGTCAAATTTCAATTTAAAATGATTTATCCCTTTATCCAAATTCGTCTGAAGCTGAGTCTCAATAGCTTCTATCAAACTTTGAATACCCTTATGATGATTCCCAATGGTTGGAATTACTTTTACATTTAAAGCTTTTGAAAGCACATCAACATCAATAGACATTGAGCTTCTCTTCACCATATCCCACATATTTAAAGCAATGATACAAGGGATACCCAGCTCTAAAAGTTGTGTGACAAAAAACAGATTTCTCTCAAGATTGGTCGCATCCACCACAATCACTAATAAATCTGGTGCCTTAGTGCCTGCTTGAGTATTAAAAAGAACCTGATGAACTATTTCTTCATCAGGGGAGCGTGTTAACAAACTATAAGCCCCTGGTAAATCCATGACAGTGACAACTTCACGGCTTTTAGGTAATGTGAGAAGTCCTTCTTTTTTCTCAACAGTCACGCCAGGATAATTTGCGATTTTGTGGCGCAGGCCTGTCATGGCATTAAAAAGAGTAGTCTTGCCAGAGTTAGGATTTCCAATCAACGCAATGGTTATTTTTTTTACTTCTTTCGAGTCTGTCATATTATTTTTCTATTTTTACAACAACAATTTGAGATGCATCCTGTTTACGAATCGCCAGATGATATCCGCGAACATTAATCTCCAGAGGATCTCCCAAAGGAGCAAAACGCTCTAAGACAATCTTAGTCCCTCTCACCAATCCCAACTCTTTTAGGCGACCTTGCAAGTCTCCCATTCCCAAATAATGCTTAATAATGCATTTTTCTCCACGATGCAATTGATCTAGAGTTATTTCCTTCATATCTTTCATCTTTATAAACCCCTTAATCTTTAAAAAAGAGTAGCATCTATTTTTAGATATTAAAGCCTCAAAAAATGTTGACGGTTTACAGTTATTCTTCTCTGTAAACCGTCAACCATAAGAATTGCTAGAATTTTTTCTGAATTAAACTTTTAGAAAAATACCCCCGCAATCAATCTTACTTCCACCCTTTCTTGTTCATCCAAAACATCTGTTACTTGTGGTAACACCGTCAATGTTGCCCACCACTTGTCTGTACCATAATGAATGTTAGGTCCCACAAACCATGCACTAAATTCCTGTTCTTCATACTCAGGAAATTCACGATGGTTTTTGGCTTCAACTCCAACAGACCAATTCTGATTGAGGATATAAGAAAGTCCAAATGTAAACTCTAATTCTCCCTTTGTTTCAGTTTCATCATCCTTAAACTCCCATACTTCTTCCCCAATAATATTAGTCACCAAAATCCAATGCTCGGCAAAGATATGTTCAAGAACAAGCTTTTCTTCAAGTTCAAACTCGTCTCCATCATATTTCCATTCAAAATAAAGCAAAACACCGATTGGGTTCAGATGAGGACTTAGAAGCATGTATTTCCATTCATTGGAAACTCCTGTAAATTCCATTTTATCTTTATCATTTTCAGTTCCAGGCAAATCTACATACAAGTCCTTAAAATTAAGATAAAGAGCTGCAGTTAAACGATCCGTTAATCCATATTCAATTTCTTCTCTAAAATCCCAACGTGTAAATTCTCCTTCATCATGACCTGAACGAAGCGTCACCCATTGTTCAAATTCCCAATGATTTTTGGGCAATACAGAATCAGCCTCATAACTGTAAGTAAAACGTCTTTCATCTGCATGAAGCGAAGTGCTCAAAATAAAACCCACAACCCCCAGAATCCACAATTTACGTCCCAACATAAATCCTCCCTTATCCTTTTTATCATTTTGTTAGCTAGGTACCTCTATTTTCATTCAAATAAGTAATCTGGCCATCCCTGGCTATTTTATATTCTGCCAAGATTACTCAAAAACTGAGATTAATTTGTTTGAAATTTTACTGACATTTTTTACAAAATCCCGTTACTTCCGTTTTATGAGCAACTGCTTTAAAATGATATTTCTGGCAAGCCTCTTCTAACGGAATCTCCATTCTCTCATCTGAAAATTCAATAATCTTATTGCACTTCAAACAGATCAAATGCTCATGATGATCTCGACCTAAAACACATTCATAATTTCTGTGTTTTTGACTATAAACGACTTCTCTCAATATCCCTAACTCTACCAAAAAAGGAATCGTTCGATAAACAGTCGCTCGTGAAACCCTTTGATCTTCTGTTCTCACCTTCAACGACAAATCATCTGCACTAAAATGATCAGGAATTTTAATACTTTCTCGAAAAACAAGAAGCCGAGCTTGCGTTGGTTTCAGCCCTTTTTCTTTTAACCGAAAAATATAATTTTCTTCAGAAATTATTTTGTTTTTATGCGTTTTCATTGAGATTGAGTCTCAATATTAATTAATTTTCTCTGTTTGTCAAGATTTCTTTAATAGAGAATATTTTAATAATTAGAACAACTTAAGGAGACAATACAAGGAATACAAAAGAGAAAGGCATTTCTTATCAAGAAATGCCTTTCTCTTTAAAACATATAATTAAAAACTAATCAAACTTCTTACTTTGCTTCTCCAGCTGCATCTACTGCAACCTTTGCATCTGCCAAAGCTGCATCTGTAGCTTTTTGAGCATCAGCGATTGCTGCATTTGCTGCTTCTTGTGCAAACTTCTGTGAGCACATACCACACATCACTGTCTCAGCTTTACAAGCAGGGCATGCAACTTTGGTTGCGCCTGTATTGGCTTTCATTTCCATGCCACATGCAGAACACTTGGCATCAGCTTTAAGAACTTCAACCACAGGCTTTGTAGAAGAAGGAATTGCAACTTTGCAAGCGGAACAGTCAATAGCATAAGAACCTGTTGCGAAAGAAAATGCCATAAAAAGCCCCAAGGCTACTGCCATCAATTGACGATATGACTTCATGTAAATCTCCTATCACTTTTTAAATAATAAACTTCTTACTAGCTACTCCCCCAAAGGAATAGCGAAGGAAAGATATCAAAAGTCTCTCTAATATTCAATCAAGAAAACAATTCAAAATCATTCAGATAGTATGTATAAAAGTGTGTACTTTATGCGGGGAGCCCCGCCGAGCGCAATTTTTTATGAGCACGGTGGGGCTGACGAGTGTCAGGCCCTGCTATTTTTTTAAAAGTACACACTTTTAACCACAACATCATCACTTTTAAAAAATACTCAGTTTTATTTTTAAAAATAGTTTACAATATAAGCAAGCACATGAATATTCGAGAGATCCTTCATAATGAAGCAACTCTACAATATGAACTCCTGATGACCCCTGTTTATCTTATTCCTATTCAATTGCAAGGCTCTCGTATGGAAAAACTCATTCGCAGTATTCGCCAAGAACTGTCTAAGAAAAAATTCACCCTTAAACCTGTCTTTTATCTTTCTGATGAATTTGGCTGTGTTCAGAACACCATCAACATTGGCATCCCTTTTTACATGGCCCATTCTGAACTTGAAAAACTGAATCAATCCTTTGGCAGTGAAAAGCACCAAACCTTAACAGATTTTCAAATTAAAGCATTGCTGCGACACGAATGTGGTCATGCATTTTTCTATGCCTATGAGATTTACAAAAATCGCCAGGCTCAGAATCTCTTTGGCAATTTTTCTGCAAAACGAATCCCTTTAGAAAGAATTAATTGGACTCCTGATGAGTGTGTGGATTACATTGAAAAAAGGGAAGTTGCAACTATTGGGTATACCCGTACCCATCCTGAAGAAGATTTTTCTAACACTTTTGCTGCATGGTTAGATTCTCAAGAAAATCAAACTAGCTATACGGGGAAAGCCTTACAAAAACTTCAGTTTATAGATCGCTTGATTCACCGTTATCGAGGACGCAAATCAAAAGCAGCATCTAAAGAATTCCACAAACCCTACGAATCTCTTAGAGATCCCTTGGCCATTTTTTTCGAAAAACATTTTGGTCCATTTGATTTAGAATCAATCCATCAAAAAGCAACAGGCTTTATAGATGACCATCTTCGTCATGCCTTTTCATCTTATACATCCAAACTTGCAGCCTCTACTTTTTTAGAAAGAAACAAACGTCGCCTATATAAGAAAATGAAAGATCGCTCAAAGAAAAAATCTTGGATTCGTCCTCTCATTGAAAAATCAATTGATCGTTCAAAAGCCCTCTGCCTTTATGTTCCGGGGGGGAATAGTCAGAAAGCATTGAAAATTTTTTCAGCTACCTTGAGTTTAATGATAACCCTTATCGAAGAAAATCAAAGGATCGGGTAATTTTTATTACCAACTCCATTTTTAACCACCAAACGAAGTTCCAACAGCTTGAGCAGCTAAAATAAGAGGATGATTAAGAGGAACATTTTTCAATTTGCCCACAGCTTTAGCAAGTGGAACTGCTTTAATCTCGTCTCCTTGAAGTGCAACCATTTTTCCAAAATCTTTCTTCAAAACAAGATTCAAAGCTTCATAGCCAAATCTTGTTGCCAAAAGCCGATCAAAAGAAGTAGGAGATCCCCCACGTTGCAAATGTCCCAGAACTGTAAAACGAGTTTCAAGTCCTGTTAAATCCTCTAATTGTTTAGATAACCAATTTGCAATGCCTCCCAATCGTATAGGGTCTGGACTATTTTTAACTTTGCGGGCAATCACTCGCTCACCTCCTTTTGGGAAAGCACCTTCTGCTACAACAACAATACTAAACAATTTGCCCTTCGCGCATCGCTTTTCAATCTTCTCTTTAATCTTTTGCATCTTGAAAGGAATTTCTGGAATAAGAATCACATCCCCTCCTCCTGCAACTCCAGCGAAAAGCGCAATCCACCCTGCATAGCGCCCCATCACTTCAACAATCATAATACGGTGATGACTTTCGGCTGTTGTATGAAGCCGATCAATAGCCTCCGTAGCAATCGATACAGCTGAATCAAAACCAAAAGTAAAATCTGTCTCGGAAAGATCATTATCGATGGTTTTAGGAACACCTACAATATTTAGACCTAATTTGGCCAGCTGATTAGCAATCTTTAAAGTTCCGTCACCCCCAATAGTAATCAGAGCATCCAATTTTAATTGTGAAAAGGAATGGATAATCTCTGGAGAAACATCTTTCTCTTTGAAAACTTTTCCAATTTGAACAGGGTAATGAAATGGATCTGCACGATTCGATGTTCCTAAAATAGTTCCCCCTCTAGAAAGAATTCCAGAAACATCCCTATCAGAAAGAAGACGATACCGGTTTTCAATCACACCCAAAAATCCATCTTCAAAACCGAGGACTTCTATACCATGCTTCAGAATGGCAGGTTTAGTAACAGCACGAATGACCGCATTGAGTCCTGCACAATCTCCACCACCGGTCAAAAGACCTATTCTTTTAGAATGAGACATGAACGAACTCCTAGAATTTAATAAGATAAAAGCAAACGTATAGAAAAGTCTGTGCTTGAGGCAGATTAGCCTTAATTTGCAACGATAGAGGTATAGAGATTCCTTGTAACAATCTATATGATTATATTTAAATCCTTTTATTTCTTACGTTTGAAGCCTTCTCCCTTACGTTTTTCTCTCATAGCCTTGAGCTTCTGTTCTCGGATTTTTTCCTCAACTCCCTCATCTTCAAGATCTTCTTCCCAATCTTCTGCTTCATCCATTTCAAAAAAACCTTTATTTTCCTCCTCTTGCCTTGACTCCTCTGGTTTTTCTGGCTGAAATTTTTGCTTCGGGTCCAACTTGAATCCTCCTCTTTTAATGTTAATTAATCGCAGTGTTATTTTATCACGTTTTAGCTTACTTCGTCCTCACAGAACTTTTGTCCTTCTTCTTCTCAAAATCTCTTAAAAATTTTATAAATTTGGGATCTTTACGAAGAGAATCTAAAAATATATCCTTACGAAGAAGCTCAAGATTATGAAATCCATGTTCCTTGGCTTTATGCAACCATTCCAAAGCATGAAGTTTATCCCCTTTCATTGCATAAACACACCCCATTGTATAATAAATATAAGGTTCTTGTGGGTGAGCTAATACGGCTATTTCCAACTGACGTAATGCATCTTCATAACGTCCCAAATTACAATAAATTTGGGCCAATCCAATTTGTGCATCCACATAGTTGGGATTCACAGCCAATGCTTTTTGATATTCTTCTGCAGATTTTTGAAAATCTTCCAAATGCTCATAGCAATGAGCTAATGCTTTATGTGCTTCCGCAAGATTCGGGTCTATCTCTAAAGCTTCTTGAACTTGTTCTTTTGCCTGATCTAACCAAAATTTGTCGGGAGGATCTACCCAATGATAATGAGTCGCGTAGGCATCTGCCAACCCCGCATAAGCCAAAGCAAACTTCGGGTCCAATTCAATTGCCTTTTGAAACATTTCAATGGCCATCCAATTACCCTCAGAGGTCATTTCAATGTGATAATATTTTCCTTTCAAATAAAACTCATAGGCAGCAGATGATACGGTCGGACGTTGAGTTAAGCCTTGTTTGACTCCTTGCGTCAAATTTAAATGAGCTGCCTCTGCAATTTTTGTCGCAAGCTCATTTTGAAGGCCAAAAATATCTTCAAGCGCAATCTTGCGCTCATAACGTTCTGCCCAAATATGAAGGCCTGAAACCACATCAATTAGCTGAGCTGTAACTAAAATCGTCTCTCCCATCTTGCGTACACTTCCTTCTAAAACAGCATCGACATTTAAAGCCTTACCAATCTCGTAAATCGTCACAGGCTTATTCTTAAATCGTAGAATATCTGTCATAGACTTTACATTTAATCCTTCGATTTTTGCAAGACGTGTAATCACATCTTCAGTCAGCCCATCACTCAAATACTCATCCTCTGGACGTCCTCCCATATTCTGAAAAAAGAGAACAGCAATACGATTCTTTTGAGGTTGACCAAAATCAAAGGTCACACGAATAGGTTCTTCTCTCTTTTGACGGGATTGAAAAATAAGGAAAGAAGAAACGATAAAAAGAAGAAAAGAAACTGCAAGAATAAAGAACGATAATTTTGTTTTCACATGCGTCTTATGAAGTCATTTATGGGTATACTCATTAAAGTCTCTGATCCAGATTAACTCTTATAAAAATCATGATCAGTACGAATAAGGATCTGTATAAGGTGATTGTTCACGTCCAGACGAACAACGTCTTGTTCCTAAAGATTGGCCGTCTAAAGGGCATTGCCCAGGTCGATCAGAAATATAGTCTCCATTCGGGCAGGCATAATAATGATCTGCACCATATCCTCCCGCATTTGATGAAGAATAATGAGAATATGAAGTCTGTCTACTCTCATAGCGATCAGCCAAAGCCATCTCAGCAATCAAAAGCTCAATGATAAATGCAATATATAAAAAAAGTTTGCCACGCATATTCATCACTCCTCTAACTTCTAATCTCTTATAGTAGCAAGCTTTATACCAATCTAATAATTAAACATAATTATACATAAAACATACTGATAGAGAATGTATTACAGAAATAGAATTAATAACATTTTTGAATCCATTGCCAATCATATTGTTCTATATTAGAACATTTACATCTATCTCTTTTGCTTCAAGCCTCTTAGAAGCAATGTTACATATAAAAGTGTGTCCTTTATAATTCGGGTGACACTCGGCGGGGAGTTCCACCGTGCGCAATTCTTCATGAGCACGGTAGGGCTGACGAGTGGCAGGCCCCGCTTCTTAACAAAAGGATACACTTTTATATACCCAATCTTAGAAGCTATAGATTTCATTATATGATGCATACTTTGAGTCTAAAAGGATAAAATGAATGGAGGGTGGTGAAGAAAAATGAAAGAGACTTCTGTCCTTGAAAAGACTTTATCTCATTTGACCCAAGAAGGAGAGCTTTATAAAAACATTGGAGAAGGAAAAATTCAATGTTTTGCATGTGGGCATCTTTGCAAAATACAAGACGGAAAAGTTGGAGTTTGTCGTGTTCGTTTTAACAGAAAAGGAAAACTCTATGTCCCCCACGGTTATGTCGGAGCTCTTCAATGTGATCCCATAGAAAAAAAACCTTTCTTTCATGTTTTACCTGGGAACACTGCTTTAAGTTTTGGGATGCTTGGTTGCGATTTTCATTGCAGCTATTGCCAAAATTGGATGACTTCCCAAGTTTTGAGAGATCCTGAAGCAACAAGCGCGCCAGAGCATATTACAGCTTTAAACCTCGTTAATCTTGCCCAAAAATATAAAGCGAAAGTTCTCGCTAGTACTTACAATGAGCCCCTGATCACAAGTGAATGGGCTGTTTGCATTTTTAAAGAGGCAAAAAAATTTGGGTTTAAAACTGCTTATATTTCAAACGGAAATGGCACATCTGAAGTTTTACAGTATCTCAAACCTTGGGTTGATTTTTACAAAGTAGATTTAAAAAGTTTTAATCCCAAGCATTATCTAGAGCTAGGTGGCAAACTCGAAACCATTTTGAATACCATTCAACTCTTGAAACAAATGAATTTTTGGGTTGAGATTGTGACGCTTTGCATCCCAGGCTTTAATGACTCTGATAAAGAATTAAAATCAATGGCTCAATTCTTAGTTTCTGTCTCTGAAGAAATTCCATGGCATATCACTGCTTTTTATCAGAACTATAAAATGAGAGACAACAACAATACCTCAGTTAAAACTCTCTTGAGAGCAGCAAAAATAGGGCAAGAAGCAGGATTGAAATTTGTTTACGCCGGTAATATTCCTGGACAAGTTGGCAATTTAGAAAATACCTACTGCCCACAATGTAAAACTCTTTTAATTGAACGATATGGGTTTAAAGTTTTAAAAAATCTTCTTAAAAATGGAAATTGTCCGAGTTGCAAAGCTCAAATTCCAGGAGTATGGGACTGAAATACAAACTACGAATTACGTTTTTTTTCACAACTTTCACACTCGCAAAGTTTTCTTAACTCATCAAAAGCGTAAATTCCCGTATCATGTCCATCGGCCCATGACAATCCTAAACCATACTGCCCAATGGCTCTCACTTTTTTAAGAGTAAATCGACCCGGATGAATACCTAAACCTCTCTTGGGATCTTGATTACACATTGCACATGGACAATGTTTTCTTAAACTTTGAGGCAAGAAAATACTCTCATGCCCATCCTCCCAAATAACACCTAAATCTCCAGAAGGAAATTGTTGAATCTCTTTTGGTCTCATCATAGAAAACAGTTTTAACTCTTAAGTTGTAAGTGATAAGCTAAAGAAGAAGAAAAGGTAAAACCATGCCTAAAATATACACTAAAACGGGAGACAAAGGACAAACAGGTTTAATTGGAGGATCCAGAGTCTGGAAGGATCATCCTCGCATTGAAGTCTATGGCACGGTAGATGAGTTAAACTCTTGTATTGGGGTTACTTTAAGCTTTCTTGATAGTTCAAAAATTAATCAAAAATTGAAACATAATTTTCAGCTTACTTTAAGAAAAATACAAAATGAGCTTTTTAATTTGGGGTGTCAACTTGCAAATCCTAACCCCAAATCTCAAAAAAACCTCCCCACAATCACAGATCAGTCCATTCATGACCTTGAGAAATGGATTGATTGGATGGAAAAAGATTTAGTACCTTTACGAAAATTTATTTTGCCCGGGGGAATTTCAACTGCAAGCTTTCTTCATTTGGCCCGCAGTATTTGTCGAAGAGCTGAAAGACTTTGTGTTACGATCAGCCATCAAGAAAACCTTGATTCAATTCTCATTCGCTACTTAAATCGACTCAGCGATGCTCTTTTTGTTGCCGCACGATGGATTCAAGTAAAAGCCAAAGGGAAAGAAATACCTTGGCAACCTTAGAAACCGTAAATCGTTGCGTTGTGTGTAATGCGTATTTTATGTTTACACATCACGTATAATGAAAAACGTACAATGTTTTTACTTTGACGCTTCAAGCTCACCTAGGTTATTATTTGTGCTATTAAAAAAGGGAGGGGTTCATGAAAAAATCCGCAGTCTATATGGCAATGTTGTTCACTCTATTATCAGCAGCTCGTATTCAGGCTTCTGACTATCTGATTCTTGAAACACTCGATGACAAAACCGTAGCGCCTTATCAAATGGTGGGTCAAATGGGTGTACAAGTAGAAGAACAGATTGATCAATCTACGCTGGTTCATGGCCCTACGTTTGATGCTAGCTTTGGGATTGGTGATTGGGCTGAGCTTGGCTTAAACTATGAGGTTTTGAGTCTTTCTGATTCTCCCTCTTTTGATGATCAAACAGGAAGTGGAGATGTCAGAATTAAAGCAAAAGTAGTTCCTATTAAATCCGATTGGGGAAATCTTGGGTTAGCAGTTATCACCAAAATCCCATCTGCCGATGATAGTGATGGTTTAGGCACAGATGAAGCTGATGTCGTTCTCAAAACAATTTATGGAAAGAATATTTTTGGGGATCTTCGTCTTTTTATCAATCTAGGCGTTGCTATTCAAGGGGATCCAGCCGTTAATTCTTCACAAGATGATTATTTTGTGTGGGGTGTTGGCGTAGAATATCCTTTCCCTGTTTTAGGAGACTCCTCATTCTGTGATGGTCTTTCTTTAATCGCAGAGTTTGAAGGTTCCGTAGGCCCTGAAGAACATGACAATATCGCTTCAGGACAATATACCGATGGTGATGCAGAATTCAGAGGTGGCTTGGTCAAGAAGCTTCCTTGGTTTAATCTTGCAGCCACAGGTTCAGTAGGTCTTACAGATGATTCACCTGATTGGGGATTTAGACTTATGCTCAGCAGAGCTTTTGACTTACCCGTCATGAATCACGAATAATAATTACTTTTAAAATGAATGGAGTAGAAATGAAAAAGTTTTTCTTTTTGGCTATAACTTGTTTTTTAACCATGTCTTGCTTTGCAAGTGACGCAGTGAAGACTTCAACTGAGAGTTCCACAGAAAAGTCAGGCGCTCAGAAAGCAGCAACCACGGTTGTGACTCTTCCAGTCAATGTTGTAAAAGAAACGGCTAAAGTCGCTCTTAACGTTGGAGAGAAAGTCGTTGATACCACAGCGGATACAGCACAAGCAGCAGGGCAAACCCTTACTGGAGATGTCAAAAAAGCTCCAGAAGTAATTATCACCCCTGTCAAAGGAACCGCTGAAGGTGTCGTTGAAACAACCAAAGACACTGTTTCTATTCCTGAAAACGCAATGAAAGATTCTCAAGCTGCTGCAGAAGGAACAAGTGCGCCCGCAGTGGAAAAGACAGAAGAAGTTAAGACAGAAACAAAAGAAGAAGTAGCAAAGTAATTGTTTGATATTTTTTTATAAGGCAGTGGTTTGTTGAAAAACAGACTACTGCCTTTTTTGTTGTCAATTGAACTGTTTCTAAACTATCGACAGCATGCGTTCAATGGGGAGTCTAGCCCGATCAGCTAGTTCTTTAGGAACTTTGACTTGATACTGAAGTTTTTCTAACGAAGCAACCACTTTTTCCATTGTATTTCGCTTCATATATTCGCAAACAGCATTAGAAGAGGCAGGATAAAAAGTCTTATTAGGACTATCTTTTTGGAGGCGATGAAGAATCCCTGTTTCTGTTGCCACAATGAATTCATTCGCTTTGGATTCTTTAGCATAATTGACCATTCCTTCAGTAGAAAGAATACGATCCGCCATATGCATGGTTCCGGTCAAACAACCACATTCAGGATGCATGATGTACTCTGCTTTGGGATGATCATGCTTAAGGGTCTGAATATCTTCCGATCGAATACGCACATGAATATTGCAATAACCTGGCCATAAATGAATTTTTCTTCCTGTTTTCATTTGAACATACCGACCCAGAAAAAAATCAGGGACAAAAAGAATTTCTTTATCTTCAGGAATGGATTGAACCACTTTCATTGCATTCGATGAAGTGCAACAATAATCACTTAATGCTTTGACGGCTGCAGAAGTATTCACATAAGCAACCACAACCGCACCAGGATGCTCGTCCTTCCACTTTTGTAAGGCTACAACATCAATCATATTCGCCAAAGAACAACCTGCTTCTAAATCTGGAATTAAAACTGTTTTTTCTGGGCATAAAATACTGGCTGTCTCCGCCATAAAATGTACCCCACAGAATACAATCGTATCTGCATCGGTTTTAGCAGCATATTGGGCTAATTTGAGCGAATCGGCACACAGATCCGCAATATCTTGAATCTCACCTACTTGGTAGTTATGGGCCAAGATAATGGCATTACGCTCTTTTTTGAGAGCGAGAATCTCTTCTTCGATTGTCGGATAAAGCACTTTTGCCATAAAACCCTCTCCCTATAAGAGAAACATGCTCTGGGACTTCTTTATTCCACCACAGTTCCCCTCTTGGACGCACGATCATACTGGATGATTCATTCAATTTCCAGATTTATTTTTCTATCCCCCAAAAAGGATTCTTTCAGCTTGAGATTTATCTTACAGAAGATATACTTTACTGAAGTTACATAGATTTCCAACCCACTCTGTTGATGATGAATATAGACACAAAAGTCCAATCTATTTTGACCACTCTTTATCCTTTTGACACTCAGAAGTTAATGAGCGTTAAAGAGGCTTTTGCCTATTGTGAAAATATTGCAAAAACCCATTATGAAAATTTTACGGTGGGATCTTTTTTAATGCCCTACCATCTTCGCCCTTCTATTTATACGGTTTATACGTTTTGCCGATGGGCGGATGACTTAGGAGATGAAATAGGAGATCCCAACCTTTCTTTAAAACTTTTAGAAGCATGGGATCAAGAATTAAGCTTTTGCAAAAACGGGAATCCTCGTCATCCCGTTTTTATCGCTTTAAAGGAAATTATTCAAAGGCATGATCTGCCCTTGGAACCCTTTCATGATTTGATTCATGCCTTCAAAATGGACCAAACGACTCCCCGCTATTCAACATTTGAAGATGTTTTAAGTTATTGCCGTTATTCTGCCAATCCCGTAGGGCGCATTTTTCTCATGCTTTTTAATTATCGTGATGAAGAAAGATTTCTTCTTTCAGACGCCACCTGTACTGCTTTACAATTGGCTAATTTTTGGCAAGATATTGCTCGAGATTTAGAAAAGGGGAGAATTTATATTCCTCTTGAAGATATGAAACGCTTTGGCTGTTCGGAAAATGAGTTAATGATGCATCAAACAACACCCGCATTCATTGAACTCATGAAATTTGAAATTCATCGAACACGGGGTCTCTTTGAAAAAGGTCTTGAGCTCGTCAAAAAAGTACAAGGTAAACTCCAACTTGATATTGAACTTTTTAGTCGAGGAGGACTCGCTATTCTTAAAATGATTGAGAAGAATGGATATAACGTACTTTCCAAGAGACCTTCTCTATCGAAAGACTCTAAAGCTCAACTGGCTTTAAGCTCTCTCTTTCGATATTTCTTTAGAAATCTTTTGACTCGGAAATCTTTATGAACTTTACCCTTAAAGAATCTTATCTACTTTGTTCGAACATCGCAAAATCCAAAGCTAAAAATTTTTATTATGGGTTTATTCTCTTACCCAAAGCAAAACGCATGGCCATGTCTGCTGTCTATGCTTTCATGAGAATTTGTGATGATATTGTGGATGAGCATGCCAATGCTATTGTTAAAACTCAAAAGCTCAATGAATGGAAAGAAAAAGTTCAAAAACTTTTAGACAATCAAGACCTTTCCCATCCTATATTCCCTGCATTACACGATACAATTCAAAAGTTCGAAATCCCTCATCGTTATTTTTTAGAAGCGATAGAAGGGGTCGAAATGGATTTAGAGAATCGCCGCTTTGAAAAATTTGAAGATCTCAAACCCTATTGTCATAAAGTGGCTTCTGTAGTAGGTCTCATCTGTCTTTACATTTTTGGGTTTAAAAATCAGGACGCACTTGTGTACGCAGAAGCCTGCGGTATGGCCTTTCAGCTCACGAATATTTTGAGAGACATCAAAGAAGACATCGAAATGGGAAGAGTTTATCTTCCTCAAGAGGATCTCAAGAAATTTGGGTATTCAGAAAAAGATTTAAAAGATGGTCTTTACAATCAAGCTTTTCAACAATTGATGCGGTTTGAAGTTGAAAAAGCTGAAAAATTCTATGCTGAAGCTCTAAAACTACCTTCTCTGATTGAAAAAGACAGTCAAAAATCTCTTCAAGTGATGATCAAAATTTATCATAGGCTGTTAAAAAAAATATGCAAATCTAATTACAATATTTTCTCTGAGCGCATTCATTTGAGTCTTTTTGAGAAAATAAAAATTTTGATTTCCCCTTCACTCTCATCATGAAAACCGTCACCATTATCGGAGGAGGTTTAGCAGGAATTTCAGCTGCAACACACCTAGCTGAATCTGGATGGAATGTGACCCTTCTTGAAAAAAGATCAATACTAGGAGGCAGAGCCTCTTCTGTCGTAGATCCAGAAACTGGACAAACCATCGATAATTGCCAGCATGTTCTCCTAGGTTGCTGCATAGAATTAATGGATTTCTATAAAAAAATCGGAGTGGAATCCAATATTCACTTTCAAAAAGAATATTTGTTCATCACCCCCGATCAAAAAGTCTCCAAACTCAAAGGGATCTTTTTCCCCGCTCCATTTCACATTCTTTTTTCTTTTATAAAACTCACGTTTTTAAATTTTATCGATAAAGCATCCATCTTTTACGCCATGGCCATCATATTGTTCACATCAACTAAAAAGATAAATGCCCTAGAAAAAATTTCTTTTCTAGAATGGCTTCAGAAACATCATCAGACTCAAAAATCCATCGAACGATTCTGGAAAATTATTTTGGTTAGTGCTTTAAATGAAGATTTAGATCAAATATCTACAAAATATGCTTTTAAAACATTTCAGGAAACTTTTTTAAAAAATAGAAATGGCTATCAGATGGGAGTGCCCACTCTTCCTCTTTCTAAACTTTATTCCGAACCTACCATTGAATTTTTAAAACATCATGGAGGAAAAGTTCTATTTCAAAAGAAAGCAAGCAAACTTCGTATTTCAGAAAATAAAATTTCAGGGATAGAACTTAGCGATGGATCTATCATCTCAAGCGATATTTATGTTTGTGCTCTTCCTTTTCAAGAGCTTGTAGATATTCTTCCTGCAGAACTTTTCAATCAATACCCTGAGTTTAACAACATCAAATCACTCAAAACTTCTCCTATTACAGGGATTCATCTTTTCTTTGACAAAATAGTGATGGAAGCAGAATCCATGATTGTTTTAGATCGAACGATTCAATGGATTTTTAACAAGAGCAAGAACTTTTCAAATCAAACATTAACAGGCCAATATCTACAAATCGTCATTAGTGCTTCAAAAGATCTCATTTCTAAAACTAAAAATGAAATTGTTAACCTTGTCTTAAAAGAGCTTCAAGAAATCTTCCCTAAAGTAAAACAAGCTCATCTCTTGAGAAGTGTTGTCATTAAAGAACTTCATGCAACCTTTTCACCTGATCCAGGGAGTGATGCCCTCCGGCTTTCTCAAAAAACACCCATTCAAAATCTTTTTCTGGCTGGAGATTGGACAAAAACAGAGTGGCCTGCCACCATGGAAGGAGCGGTCAGAAGCGGACATGCTGCTGCAAAAGCTATTCTCGGATAGTAAAGAGAATTTAAAAATTGTTTTTTTCTAGGCACGCTCAATTCCCCCGCCGAGGAAATTTTCGTTCAGTGATTCGGTTTGCTTGTCCCGATAGTAATCGGGACCCCATGGTCGCAACCCTCATCAATGGCCTCAAAAACAATTTCTTATTCTTAAATAGCGTTTAAAAACTTCTTCATATATTTTGCCAACCGCCCAGAAGATTTATGAGAAGACCATCCCATTCTTAAAAGATAAAAAATATGCCAAGGATGTTTCAAAATTTCTATCAGGACAGGCTTCCAAGCAATTTTTCCTTCTTTATTTACCCAAGCACTAAAATCAATCTTAATATCCTGCTTCACATTATCTGAAATTACTCTCAGATTAAAAAATGGGGTTTTATACTTCGACAAAGCCTCTGCAATAAAACCTGCTTCCATATCCACAGAAAAAGCATGGAAAGCTTTCCCTAATTTTTCCTTTTCTGAAGCCAAAGCAACTGCTTTTGAAACAGTCAAAGAGGTTCCTGTACAGATTTTAGAAGAAAATTGGGTTAAAGCTTCTTCCCATTTTTTCCATAAACTCTTCAGGAAAATTTCTTTTGGTCGATGATCCCCAGGTCCCTTCTCCCATATCAAAATCTTTTCAGAAAGAAAAACATCTCCAACTTTCAAACTAGGGTTCAATCCCCCTGCATAGCCACAAGAAAAAACCATATCAGTTGAAGAGGATAAGAGATAATGCTCACAAGCTTTTTGGGTATTTTTTCTCCCCATCCCTGTCACAATCACTGTTATTTCATGAGAATTAAAAATTCCATGGAATTCTTTTGAATGAAAAGGGAGATGTTTTAACTTCAGAGCTTTTATAATCAGACGCGCTTCTTCATAAAGAGCACAGAAGATGAGAATTTTCATTTAGGATTTGAAAGTTGGGAGTAATACCCCAAAGCAAACAAAGGGAAATAAATTTTATAATACTCATACTTAATATAAAACACTCGAGGGAAGCCTGTCCCTGTATAAGGTTTTTCGTCCCAAGACCCATCTGATTTTTGAGTATTCAAAAGATAAGCCAACCCTTTTTGTACGGTTGGACTTTTTAAATCCCCTGAAGCAAAAAGACCCATAAGAGCCCAAGCCGTTTGGCTCGGCGTACTTTCCCCTTTACCTCTCTCACTTGGATCATCATAAGACCTGCAACTTTCTCCCCATCCCCCATCTGGATTTTGAACAGAGCGAAGCCACTGAGCCCCTTTTTGAATATAGTCTTGCTGAATATTTTCTCCGATACAAGCCAAGCCCTTCAAAACTTGCCAAGTCCCATAAATATAATTCACGCCCCAACGTCCATACCATGCCCCATCTTTTTCCTGCTCTTTTCTTAAGTATTCAATCGCTTGTTGAACTTGTAAGTCTTCTTTACCAATTTTAAAAGCACTAAACATTTCTAAAACACGACCTGTAATATCTGCACTACTCGGATCCAACATAGCATTATGATCGGCAAAAGGAACCTTCGTAAAAATCATTCGGTCATTATTTTTATCGAAAGAAGCCCAACCCCCATCTTTGTTCTGCATGGATCTGACCCAACGAACACCTCGCTCCATAGATCGTTCAAGATGGACAATCAATTCTTGGGACCACGCACCCGCACGATCATGCAATCTTTTCAGGGCCATCAAAACCATAATCGTATCATCCACATCTGGATAGAATTCATTTTGAAACTCAAAATACCAACCACTGGGTTCAACCTTTGGATTTTTGATCTGCCAATCTCCTGCATGTCTTACTTCTTTCTCCAAAAGCCATTGTGCAGCCTTCTTAAGGCCCGGATGATGAGGGTCTAGTCCTGATTCTGTTAAAGCAACAATGGCCAAACCTGTATCCCAAACGGGAGAAAAACAAGGTTGCAAACGCATGGCTCCATTTTCTTCAACTTCAAATTCCTCCAATTGTTTCAGGCCCCGCTTCATTAAAGGGTGATCCTTGTCATAGCCTAAAACACTCAATGCAAAAAGGGAGTTAACCATAGCGGGATAAATGGCTCCCAATCCATCGCTTTTTTCCAAACGCTCAAGCATCCATTGTTTGGCTTTACGAAGTGCGGTCTTCCTAAAAGGTTTAAAAGGAAGTTTTTCATAAATTTTTAGAAATCGATCAACTCTCAAGAAAAAATGTTTCCAAGAGAAAAAGGGGCGTAAAGAAATTGAAATACTTTTGAGTTTTGGATTCTTTTCAAAAAGCTCTTCAATTCCTTTTCCAGCAGGCACTGGCCGTATCGGTCGAGCCGCATAAATAATAGAAAGAGGAATCACAATTGCTCGAGACCATGAAGAAATCGCGTAAACGCTAAAATAAAGCCAGGTAGGCGCCAATATAATCTCAGGAACAATGGTAGGAACAGCGTTCCATTCATATTGACCAATCAAAGCCAAATAAATTTTGGTAAAGCTATTACACTTTTCTACGCCACCTAATCTTTCAACCGCAAGCTTGGCCTGTCGCATCAAAGCGTCCTCTGGAGAAAAACCTGCCAGCTTTAAAGCAGTATAGGCCTTAACCGTTGCACTGATTTCTCCAGGACCTTCAGGATAAATATTCCAACTGCCATCCGCTAATTGCTTTTGAACAATAAATTGGGCAAGTTTCTTCACTTTTTCTGAATTGTGAAGACCCAAGAAATGCATCATGAGAATATAATCAGAGGCAAGTGTGGAATCTGCTTTTAATTCAGCAACCCAAAACCCCTTCTCATCTTGATGAGAAAGAAGAAACTCTTGAGTTTTCTGAATTGCATTTTGAAGACTTTGATCGAAAGCAGTAGAAACACCTTCACTGCCCATCCATTCAAAATCCAACAAACTAGGTCTTGAGTTTGTACCCATCTCTCCCATGAAATCCTCTTAAGAAAAAGAAAAAAACACGAAGGGGCAAACAATAGCACAATGCCACAAAGAGTTCAAGGGGGCAGGATCCTTATGCCTTTGACACTAAAGAAATATTACTCTAGATCTTATTAATCTCGAGACTTTCGTCCGCGAAAAAAGGGCTTCTTCTTACCACCAAAACCTCTATTTTCACTTCCTCGATTGTCATTTCCTCTGTCTCTATTAAAACCTCTATCCCTATCAAAACTTCTTTCTCTGTCGAAAGGACGGTCTTGATCGAAACTTCTTTCTCTTGGAGCATGACTACGATCGGATCGATCATTATTTCGAGAATTGCCAAAAGAACGGAAAGGCTTCGAAAAGCGTTTTTCTCTATTAAAAGGTCTGTCTGGAGACTTTCCAAGGAGCATGTCTACTTTCTTTTCCAAAAATCCCAGCTGCTGCTGAATTTTCTTAAGTAAACCGATTACATCCGTTTGGTCTTGAGGTGCAAACTCTGATTCTTCAAACTGCTCTTCTTGCTGTTCATCTTGTTGTTCGTCTTGTTCGTTCTGCTCGTTTTGTTCGTTCATCTTGCTCCTTTATATCCAGGCAAATTTTTGCGCTTGGAATTGCATTTATGAGGATTCTAGCCTCGTGTAACTATAGTAAGGAATGTAGCTGTAAAGCGACATTTGTTAATACAGGGAGAACATACTACCAGCATTGACCGCTAAAATACTATCTATTTCCAAGATTGCTACTTCCTGGGATAAACTTTAAAGATAAAATATATGCGTTTTAAATGCGGCCTTTCTTCTTGTATACTACCTATAAATCTGAGAAAAAGCCTAAAAACCATGAAAATTCTCAATCATGAAGTCAAATTAGAGACTCAAGGCTTTTGCCATGTTATTGATATCACGGCAGAAGCAGAAAATACGCTCAAAAAATCAGGCATACAAAATGGACTTATCACTCTTTTTGTCGTGGGGTCTACAGCCGCTCTCACTACCGTAGAATACGAACCCGGGCTTGTTAAAGATTTGGAAGTGCTTTTTAAGAAAATTGCCCCTCAAGAGCAATATTATCATCATGAAGAAACCTGGCATGATGGAAATGGATTCTCTCATGTCCGTGCCTCCCTTCTGAAACCCTCTTTAACTATCCCAATCGCTAACGGTCAAATGACACTTGGAACCTGGCAGCAAATTGTGCTCATTGACTTCGATAATCGTCCCCGAACCCGAGCTGTGGCCGTGCAGGTGATGGGAGAGTAAATTATAATATAATTACCTAACTCTATTTAATATCTGTACGCATTCGGTCAAACTCGTTCTTCCATTGAATATAGCGGCGACTTCGAACTTCATGCTCACCCCCCAACTCAGACAACCGACTGTCACAGTAAATCTTAATGAGAAGAGCATGCGATTTCCTAGAATAAAACAAGCGACCAATATATTCCACTCGTGTATCAATTTTTAACTGTGAATTTTTATCAAAGATAGTAGATCTAACCGAACGGACTTGACGATCATTCAGGTAAGCTACCCCTTCAAGAGCGTCAAGAGTGGGTTTGATAACGTTGTCTGCATCCATCCTCACGTCTTTCGGTATATCTGTTACGTATGCAATCTCAATCTCGATATCGTTAGTAGTAATTGGGCTGGCAATTTCTGACCTAGCCGCAGTTTGTACAGCGGTGTAATACATCTTTTTACCTCGGCTTGTCGTCGGGCGCTCTTCGACCCAGACCAAATAGGCAGGCGTTTCAGATTGATTATGTTTCATACCA
The DNA here is from genome assembly GCA_964640155.1 of uncultured bacterium. Taxonomy (GTDB): domain Bacteria; phylum Auribacterota; class JACPWU01; order JACPWU01; family JACPWU01; genus CAZXEQ01. The sequence goes on from CAZXEQ010000001.1 coordinate 475,568, forward strand.
TCACCACTCTACAATAAGGTTGCCAGTTTGTCTCATCAGTGCCCAAATGTGAAACGCCATTAGAGCTAGAACAATTATAGTTAAGCAAGTATTTTTTATGCTTCCTCTTTAATCACGAAGCCTTTCGATAAAGGTTCGCATATCTATCTAGAACCTCCCGAATCATTTTCTGATACTTCGTGTGATAAGTCCCTGCTTCATGTTTAAAGAAATCTACACTGGATTTTTTAATAGAAATCGTGATTTTCACATTTTCGTCTGGAATGACAAGATCTTTAGGAGATGGCAGAAAATCTTTGACTCTTGTAAGCCTCCCTAAAGGCATATCCTCATCTATGTCTATTTTCTTTCTTTTCATAATATTCCTTCCCCTTATGCTGAAAACTAATTTAATTTAGTGACCATTGAAGGTTGAGCGAGCACGGCGTCCCGAGGTTAATCGGAACAAGCGAAACCTTCTTTGAGATAACTTTCCTCGCAGGGGAAAGTTATCGTGTCACAAAATTTAATTGGTTTTCTATTCCCCTATTTTCCCCAATCTCTTGCATATCTAAAATCTCTATCAATTGTTCGCTGAGAGATTTTGGCAATCAGGGGCAAGCGGCGTTTATACTGAGAATCGCGCATTTTGATGAAAATCTTTTTCACAAAATCTTTGTCAAAGCCTGCTTCTTCTAGTTCTTCCAAAGAATAGCGTTCATCCACCATATAATAAAAAAGTTTGTCGACATCTTTATAACTAAATCCCATTTCTCCTTCATCTGTCTGCCCAGCCCAAAGATCTCCGCTCGGAGCCTTCCCCACAATTCCTTGAGGCACTCCCATAAACTCCGCCAGTTGCCAAACTTGAGTCTTATAAAGATCACCGAGGGGATTGATAGCCGAAACCATATCACCATATTGAGTGCCGTAACCTAAAAGCAATTCCGTCTTGTTGCTTGTTCCGATCACTAAGGCCTTGAGATCATGAGAATGATCATAGAGTATGGTCATACGCTCACGAGCTGATTTATTCCCACGCCTAATATTCGAAATAGCTGGGAAAAGCTTGAAATAAGCATCCACCATCGGAGTAATTTCAATCACATTCAAATGAATTTTCAATTTCTCAGCAACCGTTTGAGCATCTTTCAAACTGTTGGGGTGAGATGTTTGATAAGGCATGGCCAACGCCCAGACATTTTCAGGGCCCAACGCCTTGGCCAAAAGATAAGCCACGAGAGAGGAATCCACCCCTCCAGAAAGTCCAAAAATCGCCCGCTGAAAACCACATTTATGCGTTTCGTCTCTTAGAAACCGAACGAGCATTTCTTGGACGAGGCTTGGATTGATGATGAGTGGATTGATTTCTGATTCTTGTAAGTTCATAAAGTACCAAATCAATGTTCTCGTCTCTGATCATCGGACTCATGAGACGACTGCGGCGGATTTCACCTTCATCTAACTCAACAAAAGTGAGCGCCTCTTCAAAATACGGGGCCTTCGTAATCACTTGTCCCTTGGGATTGACCACTTCGGACCCACCCCAAAAATTAACGCCTTCCTCAACACCAGAGCGATTGACGTAAATAATATACACACCATAAAGTGCTGCATAAAAACGATTCATTTCCTCCCACATCTTTGTGCTATAAAGCTTTTCTTCAGTCCCTACACCTCTCCCCGGACTAGAAGAAAGAGCCAAAATAAATTTAGCACCATCTTGAACTGCAATCTGAATCGAAGTCGGATGCCACAAATCCTCACAAATTAAAAGCCCCATGCGTCCAAATTGAGTTTGGAAAGACCGAATGGAATTACCTCGAGAAAAATAGCGCTGTTCATCAAACATTCCGTAGGTAGGCAGATAAACTTTGCGATGAAGATGTAGAATCTCTCCTGCCTCCAAATACGCCCCTGCATTAAAGAACTCTACTGAATCCGTTTCTTCCACAAAGCCAAAGCAAATGGAAATCTTTTTAGATAGTGCTAGCAGTTCTTTCCACATCTTCGATTTTTGTTTAAGAGATACTCCCGAAACCGTATCTCTTAGAAAATACCCTGTCAGCGCCAGCTCAGGGAAAATGATTAATTGAGCTTTTTGCTTAACAGCTTCACGAATTTTCCGAGTAAAAAGCTCAAAATTCCACTCTAAATCTCCGAGGCGTGGATAGACTTGAGCCAATGCAATTTTAGTTTTCATAGTTCAGCCGCTTTATTCCTCGTGAAAACCGATTCTTTTTTTGGGCTTGTCTTCCGGTTCAACCATTAACTGCCGTATGGCTTCAAAAATACCCATAATTTCTTCATCGTGTTTTTCAATCTTTCTTTCAAGCTGTGAGAGCTTTAAGGCCAATTCTTTATGAGAAGATATTAACTCGCGTAATTTAACAAATGTTTTTATAATTTGTATGCTGATTTTAACAGCCTGCCCACTATTGAGAACGCTTGAAAGCATCGCTACGCCATGCTCAGTAAAAGCATGTGGCAATGTAGACGAATGTTTCAATTTTTCGAACCGGTGCCAATTTGTCACCAGTTCCTCTTTTTCATCCTTGGTCAGTTGAAACATAAATTCTTCAGGAAATCTTTCCTGGTTACGCTTGACTTGTCTATTTAAATATTTGGTTTCTACTCCGTACAATTGAGCCAGGTCTCTATCAATCATAATCCTATGGCCCCGAATGAGAAAAATCTTATCTTCAATTTTCTCATGTAAAACTAAAGTTGTCATATCAGTCTCTTCATTTATTAACCATCAAAAACACATCAGCTTCTGTTACTCACTTGATATCACAATTTGTGATATCTAATTTACTATGAAGAACGTATTCTACCTCAAAAGCTCATAAAAAAACTCGAAAAATGAAGAGCGATCCATTCCAATTGCTACTTGCAAAGACTTTGGAGAAGGGATAAAAGATGAAAACCAATGACCCTTATCTTTTTCCAATATCATCTCCCCTTCTTTATACGACAAAGAGTCTAGCCCCAAAAGGCCAGCAACTGCGACAGGATCACACAAATAAAAGGTTTCTCGTCCAGACGCTTTTTGCCAGGTATGCCAGCCTTGCAAAATAAATTCTTTTACCTCACGACAAATTTTAAAACGTTCGATCTCTTTTTCATCAATAAAAAATTGTCGGCCCAGCTCTAAAGGAATTATTTTTTTAGGAATACGCGTTGCTAATAAGCAACGCGCCGCCTGAGGATCTGAACAAAAATTAAATTCTTCTTCTCGCTCGATAGAACCTCCCATGCCTGTCCAGCACGTGATATTCTCTTCTAATTCTGGCTGAAGTGACAAAGCTGCTGAAAATTCTGTAAGTGGCCCTAAAGTCAGAACTTCTAACTCAGGCGTCTGAGACAAGATTTCTAAAAATAGATTCTCTGCATTTTCTTGATTTTCTAAGGATGTCTCTGTCCCTAGATATTCCCTTTTCAGATATAGATCTTCGGATTTAGAAGAACCTTGTCCTACAGGGATATTTCTACCTTCATGTCTCAAAATTTCTTTTAGTAAATGAAGCCGTTGTCCTTCTTTATCCTGACATGTGCCTATCCCTACGATTTCTATTTCAGAAGATCTCAAAGCCATCAAAATTGCCAAAATATCGTCTGGATTGGTTCCAATGTCAGTCCATATAAATACAGGTTTTGCTTCCATGGATTTATAATACATATAAATTTTAAATTCACAATATACGATTCTAATCTTAAAAAGGCTTTTTTATTGCAAGCACTGGCCAAAGCCCATAAGATGTTGGACTATGAATATTCTTCTTACCGGTGGAGCTGGTTACATTGGAAGCGTCACAGCTAAAGAGCTTTTGAATAGGAATCATGCGCTCACCCTCATCGATGATTTGAGTGAAGGGCATCGCGAAGCAATTGACTCAAGAGCCCATTTTATTGAAGGGAATCTTTCCGATTCTAAAGTTCTCAAAACAGCTTTTCAAAATAAGAGCTATGATGCCGTTATACACTTTGCAGCTTCCTGCCGAGTTGGAGAATCTGTAGAAAACCCTGCTCTTTATTATCGAAACAATGTAGAAGCAAGCCTATGTCTTTTAGAAGCTGTACGAGAAAATAAAGTGCCCAAATTTATTTTTTCTTCATCCTGCGCCATTTATGGGGAACCTAAAGATGTTCCTATCACAGAGCAAACACTTGAAAAACCCTCTCATCCCTATGGAGAGACTAAATGGGTCTTTGAAAACATGCTTCGCTGGTATTCAAAAGCCTATGGAATCACCACCATTGCCCTGCGTTACTTTAACGCAGCAGGGGCAACAGAAGAACTGGGAGAATATCATTCCCCTGAAACACATTTAATTCCAAACGTACTTCGTGCAGCATCGGGGCAGTTGCCCCATGTTGAAATTTACGGAACAGATTATCCAACCTCAGATGGAACTTGCGTTCGAGATTACATTCATATTTTAGACATTGCAGAAGCACATATTCTTGCACTAAAAAGCGATACATCTAATGCATTTAATCTTGGAAATGGAAATGGTTACTCTGTACGTGAAGTGATTCAAGCAGCAGAGAAAATTTGCAAAAAGAAAATCCCTGTTCGATCGTCTCCTCGTCGAGCAGGAGATCCTCCCAGTTTAATCGCAAGCGCAAAAAAAATTCAAAAAGAGCTTGGTTGGGCTCCTAAATTTCCTGATCTTGAAACAATCATTACAAGCTCCTGGAATTGGATGCAAAAAAATCCTAATGGATTTAAATCTATTCAATCGGCTTCAAAAAGGAGCGCTTAATGGAACTGGAAATTCAACCTCTTTCAAAAGTAAATGCGAGCGTTCAAGTACCAGGCTCCAAAAGTTATACCAATCGAGCTCTGATCATTGCTTCCCTTGCAGATGGAATCAGTTATTTGGGAAATTGTCTTTTAGCAGATGATACACAGCTCATGATCAAAGCTTTGCAAGAATTAGGAATACCTATCGCTATAGAGACAAACAATCTCACGGTGATGGGACGATCAGGCCGTATGGGACTTATTCGAAAACCTCTTTTTGCAGGCAATGCTGGAACCACACTTCGCTTTCTAGCCAGCCTCGTTGCACTGGGGCATGGACGTTACACCCTTGATGGGGATGAAAGAATGCGTGAAAGGCCTGTTGCAGATCTTTTAGATGGACTCAAGCAACTTGGGACAAAAGCTTATGGTGAGAAAAAAGAAGGATATCCCCCTATTATCGTCGAAGCAAATGGTTTAAAGGGAGGAAAAGTTTCTCTTCGAGCAGATCGCTCTAGCCAATATCTTTCAAGCATTCTCATGGCCGCTCCTTACGCTCAAAAACCTGTTCAAATTTCTATAGAAGGTAAACTGGTCTCTAAACCCTATGTGGATATGACTTTAGCTTTGATGAAGATATTTGGCGTTGAGGTTACAGAGGAAAAAGGAAAGATTTTTAAAATTTCAGCTCCTCAAAAATATAAACCTCAAGCCTATCAAATTGAAGCAGATGCCTCCAATGCCTCCTACTTTTTTGCTGCAGCAGCTGTCACTGAAGGGAGAATCTGTGTTACCAATATGAATCCTCATACGCTTCAAGGGGATATTAAGATTTTAGATCTCATGTCTCAAATGGGGTGTAAGGTTCAAAAAAATTCTGATTCTATCATTGTAGAGGGAGGTCCCTTGCGTGGAATTCAAGCAGATCTTCAAGATATACCCGATATGGTTCCTACTTTGGCCATAATGGCCCTCTTTGCTCAGGGAGAAACATTCATTAAAAATATTGCTCATTTAAAAATCAAAGAGACTGATCGAATTGAAGCTCTTGCCAACGAATTAAGAAAAATAGGAGCTCAAGTTGAAGCAGGCAATGATTATCTAAAAATTATACCCCAGCCTCTCCATTCCGCTTCTATTAAGACTTATAACGATCACCGCATGGCCATGAGCTTTGCAATCGCAGGGCTTAAGATCCCAGGACTCATCATTCAAGATCCAGAATGTGTCAAAAAGTCCTATCCTGGCTTCTGGAATGACTTAAATAAGCTTTACGGACAATCTTGAACATTAAAATTTATTAATTCCCACAAGTTATCCACACCTTACTCACAGGCCATAAAAGCTCAAACTCAAAGAAAACCCTCTTCGAGATAAAAATTTAAACGAAAATTCGAAAACAGTTTTTTCCTCTCTAAATAAAAAAAATAATCTCAAAACAAGATTCTTTTTAGAAAATTTTATAAAAAAATAAATATTTTTTAATTTCTCAATATGAAATTTGGAAAACTTTCCTCTTTCTTCAAAATTGAACGAAATGAATAAAAATTTCAATGCAAGCAAGGTTTAATTCTGTATTTTTAATTTTAAGAAGAAAAAAGGAACTTGATGCCAACCTTTTTAGTTTTAGTTAAAAAATTTAAAAAATATTTGAGAACACTACAGGAATAGAATTTTAAAAATATAATATGCTCTGTTAGAACTAGTTACATATATACGATCGAATTTAGAAATAGACCAGTGTCCTAATTTTTTAAAAAGAGTATTGCTCTCGTATTTCTCTCAAAAATGAAACTCGCATTGAAAAAGTATCTTCAATTTATTTCAAAATGATTTCTACTGCACAACTTAGGTAAAAATAAAGTTTGAGCTCAAATAGAAAGTAAATTTTTGGTTTATGAAAATTTTTTCTTCTGCTCAAAAGAAAATCATGCAAGAATGCTCACAAAAATTTTTAAGAACATAAAAAAGCAGAGAAAGAGAAAATAGTTTTTACTTTTATAACATCCAAAGAGAAAAATCGAAGCTACTTAGGCAAGTTCCATATCAAAAATGATTGATGATTTAATCCAAGGTTATCCACAATGAACGGCTTCATTCTTCACATCAGCTTCTCTACCGCATGTTTACTTGTTTCTATCGCAATTGCGTTAAAAAAACGCGCCTCTTTTCTTTTAAGATTCTTAATATTAGGGCTAGGGGCACTCTGGCTTCCTGCTGTAACACTCATTTACTTCCTAAAATCAGGATCTTCTCGCAGTTGGGAATGGACAATTTTGACCATTGGATGGCTTTCTGTCTGGATGGTATTAGGCTTATGCCTGATGTGGTCAAAAAGTATTCATTTTTTAGGAAGAGAGTTAGTCATTTTAAGTTTGATGGGGATTTTGAGCGTTTTAGTTCAATTGATTTTTGTTTTCTAGAAGACAGGGAACCCATCGTTCCTGAGCTTGTTCATGAAGAAAAGAATCAGAGCTGAGCCGACCCATCCATCCGGAAAGCTTTCCTCCAAAAATAAAATGTCCGAGATGAAATCCCATTCTATCCCATTGAGGAATAGGAAGTCTTTCTTGAACGATATAACCTGTGTCTAAATGTTGATGAATAGCATCCTTCCATGTTTTTGGATCAACTTGAGAACCAAAAATAATTCCTTGCCCGCGATTCAGACTAGGCGGTTTGAGAATAAAATGTTCTTGATTTTGAATCGAAAAATCTGGAAGTTGGATAGAAGCACGATCAAAAATAGTTTCCCCCTCTTTCAAAAGGCGTGTCCAAGGAATACATTCTCTTCTCAACTGGTTTTCAAAGGGACTAAAAAGAAAATCAAACTCAGGAGAAGATAAAATGACAAAAACCCTTTTATCAAATCCAATTTGAGATCTGAAAGATCCCGCCATACACACATTCTGATCAAAATAGCTTTGAGTCAGAGCTTGTAGTTTTTCCAAAGCCTTTAGGTATTCCCCTGTCACCACACGTCGATAAATGAGATCTATTCTGAAATCCCCATCATAAAGAGCTTTCCCGTCATAAGAGAGATCCCGAGGATCTGCCAAAATAGTTGAGTAACCCTTTTCTTTGAAAAACTGGCATAGAGCTTCTTGCTCAGATCGAGTCGGGACATCTGCCCAATCCACAATTGCAATTTGAGGCTTTTCTGATCTCTTTTTTGGAAAGCTCTGATAACAATGAAGTAACGTTTGAAGAACATCCTCTTTGAGTGAAGAGATTTCAACTCCTTGAGTATGAAAAACTTGAGCGTAAACACGATTCAGTTCCTCCATATAGACCATCCCCGAGGTCCCATCGGTATTTAACTCTAGAAATTTCAAATTTTTCCCATCATAAAACGAATCCCATCGAGCAAAAGGGCAAATTTGCGAGAAACCTGGATCGACTTGAATCAATTTCAGAAGATTTGCATCAAATTGAAAAATATCACGAAACTGTCCTTTGAGAAAAAGATTCGTTATTTTTTCAACCATACCTTGGAGAGTTTCCACTTTAATTTTAAAAGAAAGGGCGTCTTGCGCTGAAATAATATAGGGCTTTTCAGCAATATCAAGTATGTCCTGACCATACTTTAAACCTGTTTCTCGCCACAGGGTTTTGTAACGTAAGTTTGCTTCAACATGCATAGTCTTTTCTTTCTCTCTAAAGTTCTTTATACTGTTTCCAATGATTTTGGATCTATATATAAAAGTATATCCTTTATAAATGCGGGTGATACTTGGCGGGGAGCCCCACCGCGCGCAACTTTTGCTGAGCACGGTGGGGCTGACAAGTGGCAGGACCCGCTACTTTCAAAAAAGATACACTTTTACATACAACATCCTATTTTGAGGTAATGGCAATTTTACTATGAAAAATCCTTTATACCCCATCAAATTCACTCCCCTTTTCAAAGAAAAAATCTGGGGAGGAAGAAATATTGAGAAAATTTTTGACCGAAAGCTCCCTCCACATCAAAAAATTGGAGAATCTTGGGAAATTTGCGATCGTGAAGAAGATCGGACTCTTGTAGAAAATGGAGAATTCAAAGGGAAAACACTTCAAGAGTTAATGGAAATTCTTCAAACAGACTTAATTGGGAACTATTTTAAAAAAACACCTAAAAGATTCCCTCTCCTCTTTAAAATCATCGATGCACAAGATGATTTGAGTCTTCAAGTTCATCCCAATGATACCTATGCTCAATCACATGAAAAAGATTTAGGTAAAACTGAGATGTGGTATGTCATGCAAGCAAGTCAAGACGCCAAAATTTTCTGTGGATTGAAGGAAGGCATTGATCCTAACTCATTTCAAAAAGCACTTTCTTCTGATGAAGTTATCTCTTCTCTTCAAGTCTTTAATTCTAAAGCAGGTGATGTTTTCTTTGTGCCTGCAGGCACTGTGCATGCTCTAGGAAAAGGGAATGTGGTTATTGAAATTCAACAAAACTCAGACGTCACCTATCGCCTCAGTGACTGGGGACGTTTAGGAAATCATGGTCAAGCCAGACCTCTTCATATTGCACAAGGAATGGAAGTGATTAACTGGGGGAATAAAAACAATAGGATTTCTAGCACAGATCAAAATAGTCCTCTTGTCTCTTGTCCTTATTTTACAGTCTATGAGAACAATTATAGAGAAAGTGGAAGAGAAAAAATTGAATCAGACTCTTTTCAGGTATGGATCATTTTAGAGGGTTCTGGAAAATTGAATAACGAGAGTGTTCAAAAAGGAGATTTCGTACTACTTCCTGCAAAGATTGGAGAGATACAGATTGAACTGCATAAGCCTATTCATCTATTAAAAGTTTTACCGGGAAACCGATAAGAAAGAGTTTTTATTCGTTGAGCCATTTAGCAACATCTTTTGCCCAATAAGTGATTAGAAGATCCGCCCCAGCACGATGTGAAGCACTTAAAATTTCCATCACAATTTCTTTTTCTGAAAGCCATCCTTTTTGGGCCGCTGCCTTAACCATAGAATACTCTCCACTGACATGATAGGCAGCAAGAGGAGCTGAGAAGTTTTGTTTAGCTTGACGAATAATATCCAAATAAGCCAAAGCAGGTTTAACCATCACAATATCAGCGCCTTCTTCCAAATCTAAAGCAATTTCTCTTAAAGCCTCTTCACTGTTATGAAAATCCATTTGATAAGTTTTTCGATCTCCAAATTGAGGAGGTGACTGCGCAGCTTCACGAAAAGGACCATAAAAATTGGATGCGAATTTTGCAGAATAAGACATGATCGGCAAGTTTTGAAAATTATTTTGATCCAAGATCTCTCGAATGGCCTTAACCTGACCATCCATCATGGCACTGGGAGCAACCATACCTGCCCCTGCTTCAGCATGAGAAAGAGCTGTTTTTTGTAAGACTTTTAGGGTCGCATCGTTATCTATTTTTGCATTATTACTCTTAATAATTCCACAATGTCCATGAGATGTGTAAGAACATAGACATACATCAGAGATGAATAACATATCCGGAAATTCTTTTTTGATAATATTTAAAGTTTTTTGTACAACTCCCTTTGGAGAATAAGCTTGAACAGCCTGAGCATCTTTGCTCTCTGGAATCCCAAAGAGAAGAACCGTTGAAACAGATAATTTTTGCAATGCTTCAACTTCTTTTAAAACTTGATCTGAAGAAAGTTGAAAAACTCCTGGCATAGAAGAAATTTCTTTCCTGACTTTTTGTCCAGAACGAACAAAAACAGGAGCAATCAGTTGATGCAAAGCAAATTGATTTTCTTGAACCAATTTTCTTAAAGAATAATTTTGTCTTAGACGCTGAGGACGATTGTTTGGAAAGCTCATTTCACACCGCCTTCAAAAGGTTTAGGAATAAAGTTTTCATTTTTCAAACCTACTTTTCCAAAAGGCATTTCAGGATCATGATACCAATGCAAAATCCAATTTTCTTTCTCGGCCTTTTGAAGCCATTCTGTCTTAACTTCCATCACATCAAAAGGACACAAATCATAAGCCGTCACAAAGGTTTGTCGAACATGCCAACGACTTGGAATCAAATCTCCTCCACAGAAAAGGGTTTGTCCTTGTGAAGAAATCTTGATGGCTTGATGACCATGCGTGTGGGCCCCCGTTAGAATCAATTCAAGACCCGGCACAATTTCTATATTTCCATCTAGCCATTCGATTTGATGAGCATCCGCCACCGGCATAAAATTTTCTGGGAGATAAGAACCTCGTGAAAGCCGATGAGGATGAGTTGCATCTTCCCATTCTTTTTTTTGAATCAAATATTTTGCCTTTTGAAATCTTGAAAACCATTTTTGATTAGCATAATCTGTAAATCCACCGACATGATCTAAATGCAAATGTGTGGGAATCACAATATCAATATCCTCTAAATCCAATCCTAATTGTTTTAGATTTTCACGAAATTCATCCTTCTGATTAGTGCGAGCATACATCTGACGTTGTTTTTCATTTAATTTTGTTCCAAAGCCTGTCTCAATAAGAATTTTTTTATTCGATGTTTCTATTAAAAGACAATGTGTTCCCCAAAGGGCCATATTATTAGAATCCACCGAGATATGCTTTGACCAAACGGTTTTAGGAACCATGCCAAACATGCTTCCACCATCCAATTGGAAGAACCCATCAGAAACAACAGAAATTTTAAATTTCCCTAAATTAAGCTTCATGATATTGCACCAATGCTTCAATGAGACCTGGAATCGTATGTGTTTGAGCTTCTACATCTACAATAAGACCCAACTCTCTGACTGTAGCAGAAGTAATAGGCCCAATACTTGCAATTTTAAAAGTTCCCTTTATTTTTTTCAAATAATCTCCAAAACCTTCCACAAAATTTTTTACAGTCGATGAACTTGCAAAAGTCACCCAATCCACGGGTTTCTCTAAAATTTCTCGAACAAGGGTTTGCTTATCATCAGAAATATCAGGCAAAGTCCGATACAAAGCTAATTCTGTTACTTCCGCACCCTCTTTACGAAGACCCTCAGGTAAAATCAGTCTCGCCTGATCCGCTCGAGGCAAAAGAAATTTTTTGCCTTGTAGAGATCCTTGACTCTTGAAAGCTTCAAGCAAAGCTTCTGAAACAAATTCTGCAGGAGAAAGATCCACTTTAAGTATTTTATCTTCAATCGCTTGGCGTGTTACTTCTCCAATCGTCGCAATTCGAATTCCTTTTAAGTCTCTTACATCTTTCCCCAAAGTTCGAAGACGCTCAAAAAATATTTTAACACCATTCACACTTGTGAAAACAACCCAATCAAATTGTGAGATATTGTGAATGGCTTGATCAATCTCTTCCCATTTTTCAGGAGAAGCTAAACGAAGAGAAGGGAATTCAATGGGTTCAGCCCCTAATTGTTCAAGGAGTCCTACCATCGTACTGGCTTGTTCTCTAGACCTTGTTACTAAAACTCTTTTTCCAAAAAGAGGCCTTTTCTCAAACCATTGAAGCTGCTCACGTAGCTGAACAACCTCTCCTACCACAAAAATAGAAGGAGCCCCTATTTCACTTTCTTTTACCTTTATCAGAATATTTGAAAGACTTCCAACAACCGTTTTTTGACGAGGCAAAGTTCCCCACATAATCACAGCACAAGGAGTTTGTGCCACCCGGCCATGTTGAATTAATTTAGCTATAATGCTTTCTAAATTAGAAATCCCCATTAAAAAGACTAAAGTGCCTATTTGTCGCCCCAAACTTGGCCAATCCATATTGGATGATTCTTTTTCAGGATCTTCATGACCCGTTAAAAAAGTAACTGTCGACGTGAAATTCCTTTGAGTTAAAGGAATTCCTGCATATGCAGGGGCTGCAATAGCAGATGTTACGCCAGGAACAACTTCCCACTCAATGCCTGCTTGAGCAAGCAAAAGGGCTTCTTCTCCTCCACGTCCAAATATAAAAGGATCTCCACCTTTAAGACGTACAATCTTTTTCCCTTCTTTTGCTTTTTGAATGAGCAAATGATCAATGGTTTCTTGAGATATAGAGGGTTTCCCCCCACGTTTTCCTACAAAAATTTTTTCGCAATTTATTTTAGCAAAACGTAAAAGTTTTTTAGAAACCAGAGCATCATAAATCAGAATATCTGCCTCTTCAATTAATTGTCGTCCCTTCAAGGTCAAAAGACCTGGATCTCCAGGACCTGCTCCCACCAAATAAACTTTTCCACTCATAACTCTTCCTTAGGCAGTAATTTTCCTGCACCTTGTTCCAACATCCATTGGGCCAGTTGGTGCCCTAAATTTTCAGCTTCTTTTTTGATACCAGAAATTTTATGACGAAAAAAATCTTTCCCATCTGAAGCAATAACAAGACCTTCTAAATCAATCTGGTCTTCATTGACTTGAGCATAGGCTGCAATAGGAAGTCGGCATCCTCCACCTAACGCCTTTAAAAAGCTTCTCTCAGCTGTGGCGGTACAAAATAAATCATCATCCCCAATAGCTTTCATTACCTGCTCAGCCTCTTTATCCGTTGATCTGATTTCAACAGCCAAAGCCCCCTGACCCACTGCAGGCAACATTTCATCTAAATTAAATTCTTGTGTCATCCACTCTTGTAACCCTAAACGAACCAAGCCTGCTTTGGCCATCACCACAGCATCTAAGGGCCCCCCATAGACTTTTTTAATACGCGTATGAACATTGCCTCGTACGTTTTCCATTTTCAAATCGGGACGAAGATGTAAAATCTGAGCCTGACGACGAAGGCTTGAAGTTCCAATTTTTGAACCTTCAAGAAGATATTCAAAACGAACATTGTCTTTTGAAATTAAAACATCCTGACATTCCTCGCGAATAGGAATGGCTCCTAATTTCAAGCCTTCTGGGAGTTCTGTTGGAAGATCTTTCAAACTATGAACAGCCAAGTCTGCACTCCCATCTAAAAGGGCATCTTCAATTTCCTTTGTAAAAACACCCTTTCCTCCCATGGTCCATAATTTGCCCCCTCGCGCTCTATCTCCTGTTGTTTGAATAACACGAATCTGTATTGAAAACTCAGGGAAAGCTTGAAGAAGGCTTTGCTTTACAAAATCTGCCTGCCAAAGCGCAAGCTTACTTCCTCTTGTGGCTAAAACCCATTCTGTCTTCAAGACTTTTCCAAACCAAACAAGACAGAGAGAATTCGAGCCAACTCTACACTCTCTTGCCCATGTTCGACGGTTTTAAGCTGCGTTAAAGGGGCATGAAGAATATTTTTAACCATTCTCTGTGTTAAATATTCCACTTGAGCCCATTCTGCTTCGGTTAAATCTTTTAAATATTCTTTTGTTTTTTCAAGCTCCGTTTTTCGTATTACCTCAAATCTTTCTTGCAATTTTTGAACTGTAGGACGAATCCCCAATCCTTCATACCATCGCATAAAGTGAGCAACTTCATGTTCAATCATTTTTTCGGCTTTTTCTCGCTCTTTCATTCTTTCATCTAAATTTTTCTGGGCCATTTCCTTTAAATCATCAATATTATAAAGGTAAACATTGTCTAAAGTATTCACCTCAGGATCAATATCTCGAGGAACAGCAATATCAATGAAGAAAAGTGTACGCTGCCGTCGACCTTGCATAAAACGTGCAATGTCCTCACGATGCAAAAGATAATGAGGAGCTGCTGTTGAACTAATCACAATATCTACATCTTGTATCACCTTCTCTAACTCGTCTAAACGAACAGCCCGTCCTCCAAATTGCTCCGCCATATGTTGAGCCTTCTCAAAAGATCGATTGGAAGCAATAATCCCCTTCACTCCTCTTTGTACCAATCTCTGAACCGTTTGTTCACTCATTTTCCCAGCACCTATGAGAAGAACAGAGGTTGAAGATAAATCTCCAAAGATTTTCTCGGCCAATTGAACTGCCACAGAACTAATGGAAAGACTACCCTCATGAACTTTTGTTTCTGTTCTTAACAGTTTTGCCACATTGAAAGAACGCTGAAAAAGACCATTAAGAATAGGACCCGTGCTTTTAAGAGAACTAGCCGTTGCATATGCTTTTTTAACTTGTCCGAGAATTTCTGTTTCCCCCACAACCATAGAATCAAGTCCAGAGACAACACGAAAAAGATGGCGAACGGCATCCCCGTCACGGCGAAAATAAAGCGACTTTTCAAAGTCTGGCAAATGGACTTTATGAAACTGACTCAAAAATTGAGCAATATTTTCGAAAGAATCTGGTTTATCCCAAACATGATAAAATTCCACGCGATTACAAGTAGAAAGCACCGCTGCTTCATGGGCCAATCCCATCTCTTTCACTCGCTCTAGACACACAACAGCGCTGGCTTCTGTAAAAGCAAGTCTTTCTCTTAATTCCACATGAGCTGTCTCATGATTGAGACCAATAACGTGTATATTCATTTTAAAACCGTAGTACTCTTATAGAATTCTTCAACTTAGAAGAATCCATGCCCTTTCGAAACATAATTCATCAAGAAAAACGTGATTAAAACACAAGCAAAACCAAAAATTGTAAGATAAGCAACTTTTCTTCCCCGCAATCGTGCCGTGGATCGAACATAGAGAATGCCCCCATAAATAAAGAAGGTCGCCCATGCGGAAATGACTTTAGGATCTGCAATAGTAAGAGAAATATTTTTAGACCATTTTGCCCATAAGAAGCCACTCAAAAGTCCTAGGCCTAGAAAAAGTGTTCCTGCCCACAAAGAACGAAAATTAATAAACTCCAGCACTTCAAGTGGAGGAAGACGTTGAAAAAGAGGTCCTGAGATTTTCATTTTAAGTTGACGATCTAAAATCAAATAAAAGATAGAACTAATGAGACCTACACAGAAAGCGGCATAACCTAAAAGAGATAAAAGAATATGCGCGGCCAACCAAAACGTATTCAGAGCAGGAATGGTTTTTTCCAAGCTTCTGGGAATACCTAAAGCAGCCCCTCCAATCACAAAAACAAGTAATAGCACCACACCCAAAAGAATTCTCATGCGAAGCTGTGTTTGAAGAATCAATGATAAGCCCGCTAGCCCCCAAGAAAAAAGAACAAGTACTTCAAAAAGATGAATACCCCCTGTCTGAACAAGATGAAAAGCTTGACGAATCATCTCAATAGAATGAATAAAAAAACCTATTCCCATCAAAGCAAGCCAGCCCTTGCTCCAAATCTCTTTATTTTTTACAAGATAAATTCCATAAAAAAGAAGAGCTATAAGATAAAAAGATAAAGCGATAATAAATAATTCTCTATCAAGATTCATGTACTAGGAAATTCTCCACTTCTTTCATAATCAACCTTTCAACCTGAGACTCATCCCAATCAGTCTGAACTTGTTGAACAATATTGGAGTGAACCAATTTTGTAAAAAACTGTTTTCTGAGATCTTCACTTGAAAACTTCTTTTGAATACTTTTTCTACATTTTTCCATTGCACTTAAAAAAAGCGCATATTCCAAACCAAAATGTTGTTCTAATTCATGTCGAACTTTTTTCGCCATCGCAGGACTCACACCTTCTGTAGAAACGGATATCACCAATTTTCCACGACGCAAAATACTAGGGAAAATGAAATTACAAAACTCCGGATCATCGACCACATTAACCCAAAGACCTCTTTCCTCAGCCTCTCGAAAAATAGATGCATTTACAGATCGATCATTGGTTGCACAAATCACAAGGTTGGCTCCCACCAAGTCATTGGGCTCATATTTCTTCTTTTCCAGGGTAATTTTCCCTTCTTGAGCTAATTTTTCAAGCTCAGGACGTACTTCTGGGGAAAAAACAGAAACCCTTGCCTCGCAAGGAATAAGGGCTTCTATCTTTCTTAAGGCAATTTCTCCGCCCCCAAAAACAACACATTCTTTACCTTTTAAATTTAATAAAATAGGGTAATACACACGCTTCTCCTTATCCTGACTGACGAATCGGTCTATGATATAGAGAAACCCTTAATTTTTAAACCATTAAATATAGACAAAAACTTGACCTAAAGAGTGATAAATATGAATTAGGAATAGGGTCCTGCCCAATGAATCATGATTCGCAATCTTCTCTCGTATGCATTCCAGCGACCGTAAAGAGATTGACTAATTTTTCCGTTTGCTAAAGCAAGAGATGAATCTTCAAGATGGGTGTCTTTGCCTTCGTTGCTTTCACTCGATTGCGATTGCTCATCATTAGGATTTATTGGTCACCCTCATTGATCAAAAATACGCTTTTATAAAACCAATCCTATTCTCTCAGAAGGAATCAGGAATTTCTTTATAAGACCGTTGACGAGGCTTGTTCCCATGGAACCCCGATTTTTATCGGGGTGAACAAGCTGAGTCATCGAGCGAAGTTCCACGGTGGGGAACTGAGCGTGTCTAAAAAGAAATTCCTGATTCCTATCCCCTCCACTTCACAACTCTTGAGCAATACCCCCTCTTTTTGATACATTACTCCCGTGAAATCAAAATATCCCACAAAAATCATCTCTAAACTTGAAAAAGCAATTCATCTGCGCTTCAAAAGAAAGGCTTTTGCCTATGAAGCACTTTGCCATAAATCTTTTGTTTACGATGGCCCAAAATCAAAATTAAAAGACAATGAACGGCTTGAATTTTTAGGGGATGCTGTTTTAGGGATGATTATCACAGATGAATTATTCAAAAAATTGAAAGATTTCCAAGAAGGTGAACTCTCCGTCATCAAATCCTCATTGATTCGTGGTGAAACTTTGGCCATGTTGTCGAGATCTCTTAAACTCGGCGAATTACTTTTCTTAAGCAAAGGAGAGGAAGCCTCAGGAGGAAGAGAAAGAGAGTCAATTTTAGCGAATGCTTATGAAGGATTAATCGGAGCCATTTATTTAGATCGAGGCATTCGAGTGATTAAAAAATTTATTTTATCTCAGTTTAAACATCTCCTGGATAAAATCCCTCATGAAGTTCACATGAAAGAATATAAAAATCTTTTACAAGAGTTGGCCCACATTCAATTTAAATACAACCCTGTCTATGCCATTATTTCTGAAGTTGGACCTGATCATCAAAAAACTTTTGAAGCAACTGTATCTATTCATGGAGAAATCTACGGCAAGGGCACTGGGAATAGTAAGAAAGAAGCAGAGAAAAACGCAGCCAAAGTCGCTTATGAAGCTTTGATCAATCAAAAACCTGTTCTTGCTACTTCCTCAGAAGCTTAATTGCTTCTAAGAATTCCCCTAAAAAATGAATCGATCCCGTAACTAAAATTAGATTTTTACTTTTAGAATCTCTTTCCAGAGTAGTACTCAGTTCTTGCAAATTTGACGAATAAATCTTTTCAAGAGGCAAAAAAGCTTTCCAAATATCTTTTAATTGTTCTATAGAACATCCTCTTTGAGAACGAACTTTCATCAAAGCAACCTCTTCCACAATAGGAGCAAGAGCCTTGGCCATTCCTTGCACATCTTTATCTTTTAATGCACTAAAAATTAAATGCGCTTTTTCATCTTTCAAATAATCTTTCCATGTTTGAACCAATACTTCTGCCCCAGCTGGATTATGAGCTGCATCAATGACTAACAAAGGATTTTCACTCAAAACTTCAAATCTCCCTGGCCATCTTGCTTTCTCAATTCCTATTGAAATTGCCTCATGATTTATTTCATAGCCTAATTTGTTGGCAGATTCAATAACACCAATAGCTAAAGCAGCATTCCTTGATTGATGATCTCCTAGAAGTTTTAGAAATATCGAGTATTTTTGAGAAGTTGTGATAACTTCGATTTTTTGACCCATTAACGACTTATCTAATATTTTAAAATGGACATCCTTATTTAGCTCAATCAAAGTTGCATTTTGCTCTCTGGCTCTCTCTTTGATCACTCCCAAGGCCTTCTCTTCCGCTCCAGTAACCACATAACTTCCAGATTTGATAATGCCGGCTTTCTCCAAAGCAATTTCTTCGACTGTCTTTCCTAAATATTGGGTGTGATCTAAATCAATATTGGTAATCACTTGTATTTTAGAATTCACAATATTCGTTGAATCTAAACGCCCCCCCATCCCTGTTTCTAAAACAACAAAATTATTTTTTTCTTCTTTAAAATAGTCCAAAGCAAGTGCTGTCATGAGTTCAAAATAAGTGGGAGTCATAGCAGAATTTTTATTCAAAGAATTCACCGCTTCTTTCAAACGATTTATTCCAGAAGTAAAAGCATTCTCAGAAATGGGGATTCCTCGACTCTGAATTCTTTCTCGCGGAGAAATTAAATGAGGAGAAGTATAAAGTCCTACGGAAAATCCTGCCTCTGTCAGAATAGAAGCAATCATTGCTGAAGTTGAACCCTTGCCGTTCGTTCCGGCTATATGAATAATGGGGTATTGATTTTGAGGATTTCCCAACACTTCAAGAATCCTACGAATATTCTCAAGATCCAACTTCATTCCAAATTGTTCGGATTGATTAAGCCAACCTAACGCGTCTTTGTAGGACATCTGAAAATCTTGCATGCTTAACCAATCTTTGACGAAGATTAAGGAAAGAATTCCAACATTCGTGCGAGGGTTGTTTTCAAATCTTGTCGCTCAACAATCATGTCAATCATGCCATGCGCAAGAAGAAATTCGGATGTTTGAAATCCTGTGGGAAGCTCTTGTTGAATCGTTTGTTTGATGACTCGAGGGCCCGTAAATCCTAAAAGAGCTTTAGGTTCAGCCATAATCACATCTCCTAAAGAAGCAAAACTTGCAAAAACACCAGCCATGGTGGGATTCGTCAAAACAGAAACAAAAAAAAGACCACTCTCATTCAATTTAGCTAAAGCCGCACTGGTTTTTGCCATTTGCATGAGAGACAAACATCCTTCATACATGCGGGCACCACCCCCCGAACCAGAAACAATAATGACATGAAGCTTTTCTTCTATGCCACGTTCAATGGCTCGCGTCAGTTTCTCTCCGACCACACTTCCCATCGTTCCCATGATAAAGCGAGAATCCGTGACACCTAAAATAATCGAGTGTCCGTCGATTTTCCCTCTTCCTGTAATTGCAGCATCTTTCAACCCTGTGGCTTCCTGATCTTGGGCAATTTTATCACCATAAGATTTTGGTCCTTTAAAATGAAGCGGATCACAGGCCACCATCTGCGCATCAAATTCTTCAAAGGTTCCTTCATCAATCAATAAATTGATTCGCTCTGGCGCATTCAGTGTAAAATGATGTTTGCATTTAGGGCAAACCTTAAAGCATCTTTCTAATTCTTTACTATAAACCAGTTGCTGACAACTTTCGCATTTTAGCCAAACTCCTCCTGGAATATCCCTTTTCTTAGAAGATTTGGTAAACGCCTTGGTTTTTCTAAAAAAAGACATGATTAAACCTTCCCTTCTGCAGAAGCAATTTTTGAAAGCTCCTGTTGAAGCAATTCATTTACCATTTTAGGATTGGCTCGCCCTTGTGTCAATTTCATGACTTGACCCACCAAATACGTTAGCGCATTCTTCTTACCACTTTGATAATCCTGCAACGACTTTGGATTATCCTGAATTGCTTTTTGAACAGCCGCTTCAATTTGACCTTGATCACTGACTTGTGTCAAACCTTTGGCTTTAACAATTTCTTTAGGAGAAGCTCCTGTTTTAAACATTTCAACAAAAACATCTTTGGCGATTTTTCCGCTAATGGTTCCTGAATCAATAAGCTCTACCAGTGAAGAAATATCTTCGGGCTTTACGACAGATTGCTGAATACTTAAACCTTTTTCGTTCAAATCTCTTAAGAGATCGCCCATAATCCAGTTTACAACAGCTTTCACATTTTTAGAAACTTTAGCTCCCTCCTCAAAAAAATCCGCTAAATCTTTTTGAGCCGTTAAAACACCCGCATCATATTCTGAAAGCCCATAGTCTTTCACAAAGCGATTCAACCGAGCTTGAGGAAGCTCGGGAAGTTCAGATTTAATCTTTTGAAGCATTTCCGAAGAAACGATGATCGGCACCAAATCAGGTTCTGGGAAATAACGATAATCATGCGCTTGTTCTTTACTTCTCATAGAACGCGTTACTTCTTTATCCTTATCCCAAAGTCTGGTTTCCTGAACAACTCTCCCACCAGAATTTAAAAGCTCTTCTTGTCGTTTAATCTCATAATTAATAGCTTTTTCAACGTTGTGAAAAGAATTTAGATTTTTGATCTCGGCTTTGGTCCCAAATTTTTCTGTACCTATCAGTCTAAGTGAAACATTGGCATCACAACGCAAACTGCCCTCTTCCATGTTACAGTCACTGACATCTAAATATTCAAGAATGGTTTTGAGAGCCTTCAAATATTCATACGCTTCTTTGGCCGATCTAATATCTGGCTCCGAAACAATTTCAATTAAGGGAATTCCACCCCGGTTATAATCAACCCCGCTGTCCTTTGTGAAATGATTCAACTTGCCTGCATCTTCTTCAAGATGAATTCGAGTTAAACCAATTTTTTTATGCGTTCCATCTAAAGAAATAGGGATAACTCCTCCCTGACAAATAGGCTTATCATATTGGGAAATTTGATAGGCTTTAGCTAAATCCGGATAAAAATAATTTTTCCTGTCAAATTTGCTGAACATTGAAATTTCAGATCCAACCATCAAACCTGTCATTAACGCATAGTGAAGAGCTTTTTCATTGAGGACAGGTAAAGTCCCAGGGAAACCCAAACATACAGGACATACTTGTGTATTAGGCAAAGCTCCAAATTTTGTCGAACATCCACAAAAAAGCTTGGAGACTGTCTTTAATTGAGTATGAACTTCTAAACCGATCACGGGTTCGTATTGCATTAAAATCCTTGTATCGTCTGTTGTAAATTTAACTATACTTTGGGTTTCTTTTTATGAAAATCCGTTGCTTGCTCAAAGGAATAACCTAATCTTAAAAGCGTCTCTTCATCAAAATGCTTTCCTAAAAGTTGAAGTCCTATAGGAAGTCCCTCTTTTGAAAATCCGCATGGAATAGACATTCCAGGAATACCTGCCAAATTTGCAGAAATCGTAAAAATATCTGATAAATACATGGTTAAAGGATCATTCAGTTTTTCCCCTAACTTAAATGCAGGAGTTGGAGCTGTCGGAGTTAAAATTGCATCACACATTTTAAAAGCTTCATCGAAATCATGTTTAATCAAAGTTCTTGCCTTCTGAGCTCTCAAATAATAAGCATCATAATAACCTGAACTTAAAACATAGGTTCCTAAAATAATTCTACGCTTTACTTCAGATCCAAAACCAAGTGCTCGCGTCTGAAAATACAAATCGACCAAATTCTGAAATTGTGGAGCACGAAATCCATATTGAACACCATCATAACGTGCTAAGTTAGAACTGGCCTCCGCTGTTGCAACAATATAATAAGTCGCGACTGCGTATTCTGTATGAGGAAGAGAACATTCAACAAAAGTTACACCTAAATTTTGAAAAGTTTTAATCGCATCATCAATACTTTTCTTAACATCAACGTCCAAACCCTCAATAAAATATTCTTTAGGAAGACCTATTTTCATTCCTTTAAGAGACTTCTTCATTTCTTCTCGATAGTTTGGAATCGACTGATCTACTGAAGTAGAATCCATTGAATCTTTTCCACTGATCGTTTGTAAAACAAGTGCTGCATCTTCGACGTCTTTTGTAATAGGTCCGATTTGATCAAGACTGGAAGCAAAGGCAATCAATCCAAAACGAGAAACACGTCCATAAGTAGGTTTTAATCCCACACAGCCACAGAGTGAAGCAGGCTGACGAATTGAGCCACCTGTATCTGTTCCCAAAGCTGCAATCGCCAAATTTCCAGCAACAGCAGCTGCAGAGCCTCCACTAGACCCTCCCGGAGCTCGCGTCAAATCCCAAGGATTTTTAGTCACACCATAAGATGAATTTTCTGTGGAAGAACCCATAGCAAATTCATCCATATTGGTGTTACCAACCATTAAAGCACCTGAATTTTCCAAACGTTGAACAACGGTCGCGCTATAAGGAGGAATATAACCTTTTAGAATTTTTGAGGCACAAGTCGTTTCTATCCCCTCAACACAGATTACATCTTTATTTGCAATAGGAATACCCCACAAAGATCCATGACGCTTTTCGGAAGGCATTGCATCTAAGATTTTGGCTTGAGCTAAAGCTCTTGAGTTATCCACACGAAGATAGGCATTGAGAGAAGAATTTTTCTCTTCAATCCTCTTCAGGAGTGCCTGCACCGTCTCTGTCACGGAAACTTCTTTTTTCTGAATGAGAGAAGCAAGCTCGTGTGCAGTTAAATCAATCAAATTTTGCATGTTTTCTCAATTCACTCTTTATTCGATGATTTGAGGGACAATAAAAAAACCGTCTCTGGACTCAGGTGCTATTTTAAGAAATTTTTCTGGAGATAAAGAGGGTTTAACTTCATCCGCACGCATCACATTTTGAACAGACAAAATATGCTGTGTCGGTTCAATAGATTCTGTTTTAAGCTCATTCAATTTTTGAACATAAGAGAGAATATCACTCAATTGCTTTGAAAGCTTCTCTCTCTCCTCTACTCCCAAATGAAGCCGGGCTAATTTCGCTACATCATCAATATTCATTTCTACTTTTTTCATTCACTCCCTCCACTTCCTCACAGAAAGGATTTATGATACTCGATCTCATTTCCAGAGTAAAGAAAGGAGTCAGTGCAGTAATACCATCCTTGAAAAAGAAAAATAGGTTCTAGCAATCATCTCCCTCTTTTAATATATTCATAATATTCTCTCTAACAATATATTAGGATTATATTTATTACAATTTGGAGAATCCTATTTTATGTGGTATATCACTATCAAAGGAAGTAAAGTAACCAACTCACAAAAGAGGAACAAAATATGAGAAAAATCGTTATTCTATTTAGTTGTCTGTGTTTTATTTCCTTTGGACAAATTCATGCAGGGATCGATTTTGATCTTCGATCAGCAGATGTACGATTTGATGGGATTGTAGTGCCCGTGGCACCTGATGCAGAATCAGGAAATAATCACATTTCTGCAGTTAAAGCTCTGGGAGATGTTAATGGGGATGGACAAAGTGACTTTGCCGTTGGTGGTTACAATGCGATCGGAATTTTTTTTGGGAAAGATAGTCTTTCTGCATGGAGACCTGTAATGAGAGTCGAAGACGCCGATGTTGTTTTGACAGAGGCCGGATCCATTGGAAATTTCACGATTGTTTCAGGAGATGTAAATGGAGACGGGCTCAGTGATATCGCCATCCATTCTTGGAGCACACCTGGTTATCTTATTTTTGGCCGATCGGTTTGGCCACCTAGACTTCCACTCAATCTTATTGCAAATGTTGAACTTCCCAGAGGAAATATTGCTATTGGAAATTTCAATGGGGACCGATTCATGGATATTGTTATTGGCCAAACAGGAGCACAAAACACACTGGGAGGATCTAGATACTATCTAACGAACTATGAGAGTCATCTTTATCTTTTTTTAGGCAGAGAAGGTCTATGGGCAAGAAATCTCATGATTCCCGAAGCTTCTGCAACTTGGGTTGTCCCCATGACAACAGCTACAACGTGTATGGGACATTCTTTTAATTTTGTGGGAGATCTGAATAGCGATGGATTTGAAGAACTTACTGTTTTATCTGAGATTGATACGAGTGGTCTTCAAATCACTGGGGCTGGACGCTATACTTATCAAGATAGAAAAATTCATTTGTTCTCTGGAAATCGCGAAGGTAGACTCCTGCCTACTACAGAACTTTATCTCGGAAACGGTGGAGGTTTCTACAATCCCCAATTCTCATCCGCAAGTGATTTCAACAATGATATAAGCCCTGACTTTGTTTACGGCGATGGAACAACAGTCAGATTTTATTCTGGATTAAGCCGATCCCTTACAGGCTTCACTGATCGCCTAAGCAATATCATCAGCAGCTATCATTTAAATATCGATGGTCTTTCAGAGGGAAGAGATCTCAATAGCGATAGCTTTTCAGATCTCTTAATAGGGGAAAGTGGTCCTACCTTGCTCGAATCGCTTATGGGGACAAGTGAAAGCCCAGAAGATATCGTAGCCTATCTTCTCTTAGGCAGAAGTACTCCATTAGGGGACTCATTAAATGTAGCTAGCACTTACGATATACGTTTTACCATTCCACATACACTTCATCTATTCTTTTCGTACCCAGAGGGAGCTGTCAGCATGGTAGGAGATGTGAATGGGGGAGGACAAGCCGATATTTTGATTGCTTATCGATCACAAGCATATCTTATTTTCGGAGAAACCCTTTTCCCTTCTTCCCCTTCTAGCACATTCATATTCCCAGAGATTATTTATCATCGTCCTCTCATTTTTCCAGATGATATTGATCCTCGACCCTGGCCAGAAAAGATTGTTAATACAGAACTTCAGGAAGAAATCAATCCTGAGATCTTAAAAACAACAGATACTTCTATCGAACAAGTGCAGAATAAAGAATCACAGGAAGTAAAGTAACCCACTCAAAAACACAAGGGCGGCTCTCTTTTTAGAGAGTCGCCCCGTATTACTTTTATTCCTATTTTCAGAGTTGATATAGCATCCAATAAATCACTACCCCCGTAATCGAAACATAAAGCCATAAGGGAAAGGTCCATCGCGCTATTTTCTTATGTCGATCCAATTGATTTCGTAACGCTCGATACAAAGTCATCAGAATCAGTGGCAAAATAACCACTGCAAGAATGGTATGAGAGATTAAGATAGAAAAATAAACAATTCGAACCATCCCCTGCCCTAAAAATTGAGTCGCGCCATGATGGGCATGATAATAAAGATAACTCACAAGAAAAATAGAGGAAACCAATGTTGCTAAGACCATACAAACTTTATGAAATAAAATTTTCCCGGAGCGAACCGAAAAATAACCTAATAAAAGGAGCAAAGCGCTTGTTGCATTGAGTGAAGCATTGATTGCCGGGAAATAATGAAGAGGAATAAAATTCATTTTTGAGCGTCCAAAAGACTTTTAACATCTTGAATCAATCGTTTCATTGCCTCATTCTCTGCTACAGAATAAATACCTCGAATCTGAGCCTTTTGGTCAACCACAATAAATCGATTACTATGCATGATAGGCTCTACAACATCTCCTCCTTCTTCAACCCCCAAATGAAAGCCTTCTCGAGCAAGTCTAAAAATGGAATCCTTATCTCCCGTGAGAAATAACCATTGAGTTGTGTCTATTTCTTGCTTCTGAACATATTGTTGAAGAACATCTGATGTATCATTTTCGGGATCAACCGAAATAGAAATACTTTTAATTTGAGAAGGTAATTCTTTTCTAATTTCCTTCATTTTTTCATTCATGAAGGGACATTGACCTCCACACCGCGTAAAAATAAAGTCTACAATCCATATTTGCCCTTTTAAACTTTCAAGATCAACAGTTTTCCCACTTTGATCTACAAGAGAAAAAGCAGGGACTTGGCCATACACAGGTAAAGGATTTTTAACAGGATGGATTTTGGTCCATATAAAAAGACAAGCAATACTCAAAAGTGTGAAAAATAATAAAAACCAGAGCAAACGTTGAAATTTCAAAGAGTTATCTTCCTGTTTTTCAACACATTTCAAGAAAGGCTTAGCCGGGTCAAAACAACCAATACGAGGGACAGTACAATTGGATAGAGAATAACCGCAATCAAAATAAGTCTTTCAAACTTCAAATGCATAAAATACAAAGCCACGAGCAAAGCTTTTGTCACAGCCAAAAAAGCCAATGCTAAGATCTGATACATTTTATGCCCAGGAATATATAAGGCTCCTACTTCAAGAACGGTTAAAGCCAAAAGCCAAACCCACACTCCCATATAATTAGGATGTGTAAATGCATGTTCTGTTTTTACATTTTCCATATATAGATCAATCCTATTCTTTATAATTATATCAAATATACAATTGTAAAAAGAATAATCCAAACTAAATCTACAAAATGCCAGTATAAACCAACCAACTCAATAGGCGCATATTTATTGGGTGTAAAATGCCCGAAAAGAGAACGAATCCATATCACAAGAATACAAATAACCCCGCCTAAGACGTGGCAGCCGTGAAATCCCGTTAAAACATAAAAACAGGTTCCGTAAAGATTCCCTTGAGGATAGAGACCATGATGAACAAGCTTATAATATTCAAATCCTTGAACCGACAAGAAAAGAACGCCAAATAAAAAAGTTAGAAAAAGATGTAATTTTACTTTTGATTGATTACCTAAATGAACCCAAGCAAACGCCTTAACCATCGTGACACTGCTGCAAATTAAAATAAACGTGTTTGCTCCTGTAAGCGGAATATTCAAAATCTCACCTGGTTTTGGCCAACTTAGCGTTCCCAGCCGCAAAACAATATAAGCACCAATTAACCCTGCAAAGAACATAATTTCAGAGCAAAGAAAAAGCCACATTCCTAATTTCCCATTATTAACACCCATGGGTTGTTGCTGTGTTTCAACCATTTCATTGACCGTTGTGGCATGAGACATAATTTTTCTCCTAACGTTTATCGATGACTAATAAAATCAAAACTACAGGCAAATAAATCAAAGAAGCGTGAAAAACGCTTCGATAATAACTCAACAATTCTTTTTCTTTTGCAAGCGATAACAAACATCGTATCCCAAAGCCTAAGAAAACAAGGCCCATGACAAGTGCTCCCAAAAAATAAATAGGGCCAGCGAGGCCTTTCCACACAGGCAAGAGACTCACAGCTAATAAAGCAAAAGTATAAACTAAAATTTGTCTAGAAGTCATGGCTCCATCATGATCTAAAACGGGAAGCATCGGGAAACCGGCCTTAGAATAATCTTCTCGGTAAAGTCCTGCCAAACTTAAAAAATGAGGCAATTGCCAAAGAAAAAGAATCGCAAATAAAAGCCACGATCCCATTTGAATTTCATCCCTTACTGCTGTCCATCCCATCATGGGAGGGATGGCCCCAGGAATCGCACCTACCAAGGTACACAAAGAGGTTTTTGATTTAAGAGGGGTGTAAATAAAAAGATAAATAGAAAGCGTGAGACCTGCTAATACACAGGTTAAAAGATTCACAAAAAGAGCTAAGTGTAAAAGACCTATGATAGAGAGTAAAACACCAAAAGCCAATGCATGGTGATCTTGCATACGTCGATCAGGAAGAGGACGATGAATGGTGCGTTTCATTTTTGCATCCACATCTTTTTCTATAAATTGATTTAACGCGCAAGAGCCTGCTGCAACAGCAAAGGTTCCCCAAAGGGTATTCAAAAGATGAAAGAAGCTCCAAGAATTCCCTTTTGCGGCAAGGCAATAACCTACCAAGGTTGTAACCAAAACTAATGACGTGAGTCTTGCTTTTGATAACTCCAAATAATCTGAGAGTTTACTCTTCATAATGAAACATCTATCCTTTGAGGTAAAGCAGAAGAAGCTCGTTTAGAAAATCCAAATTCCTGAAGCTCCACAGACTCACACTCATAAGTGCTATTCCTGTATCCGTGAGTTCTTTCTTTGGCTAAGACTGGAGAGCCAGTCCCCGGAGAGGAATCCACGGAAATTCTTCCGTGGATTGCCTCGTAGCGGGATCGATAAGACCAAAGCGTTAACACCAAACTCGTTGCCAGCATCAAAGCGCCAAATGCCAAATGAGTAGAAGTCAAAATGATTTTTATAGCTTGAGGCTGGACAAAATCTTGCGTCATCACTTTAGAAATATAAGAACCCAAACCTAACAAAAGTTGAACCATCAAAAAACCGATTAAAAAAAAGCATAATTTTACAAATCTTTTGTCGGCAGAAAAATCTTTTAAAATAAGCCTCGCCAAAGAAAGAACAACAACAACCACTCCCACAGCTCCTATCACATGCATCCACAAACCTTGTCCGCTATGACGAAAAAAAGCACCTAATAAAATCTGAATATAAATCATCAAAGTTGTTAAAACTGCTCTTGAAGGGAGATAAATTCTATTGTCAGAAAAATTTTCTAAATTTAATTTCGCCTCACTGTATGCAAATTCATTACACCAAGATTTCGAAGTAAATAAGGATAAACTTACGGTTAAACAAAAAAAGATCTCGGCCAAACCTGCATGACTAATTGAAATAGCATCAGGCAAAAGTAAAATAACGGTGAGGCCTCCTAAAAGACCTTGCACAACAACCACACCCAAGGCTCCTATTGCAATAGATCGAACCCATTTTCTTGGCTCTCTCAAAACAAACCAAACGGCTTGAACTAGAGCCAAAAACCCTACACAAGTTGCGATCATACGATGACCATGTTCAAAAAGAATTCCGCCAATCATAGGAGGGAAAAATTGACCATAAGAAAGAGGCCAATCTGGAACAGCTAAACCAGAACCTGTACTTGTAACTAAAGCCCCTGCGCATAACAGAAAAAAAGTTGCAATAGATGTGAATTTTGCAAATCGATGCAGACCTTTCTGGTAAGTCATCATAGATTGTGCATTATGAACTACTTGTTTTTTGGTTTTCATGTTTTTTCTGACAATTTATATCTGATATCTAATACTAGGGTCGGTCCTGTGGTAACCAGTCTTCTGTAGACTCTGGGGAGCTATATTCATAAGGACCTCGATAAACTGTAGGAATTTTTTCAAAATTCAAATGAGGTGCAGGAGAAGGAAGCGTCCACTCTAAACTATTGGCTTGCCAAGGATTATTAGGAGCTTTTTTACCCTTAAAAAGACTTCCAATAAAATTAATCACAAATGGAATCTGTCCCAAAAAGAGACAAAATGCACTGATTGAAATTAAAAGTTGAAGAGGTTGTGTCCCTTTCAAAAACTCATATTGATGATAATCATAAATACGTCTTGGCATTCCATTGACACCTAAAATATGCATAGGGAAAAAGGTAAGATTATAGAAAATAAAGGTTAGCCAAAAATGAACTTTCCCCCATTTATCACTCATCATTCGTCCAAACATTTTAGGATACCAATGATAAATCCCTGCAAAAATCCCAAAAAGGCTTCCACCAAAAAGCACATAATGAATATGGGCTACTACAAAATAAGTATCATGAAAGAAAACGTCTACGGCTGTAGCTGCTAGAAAAATGCCACTCAAGCCCCCGATCACAAACATCGTCACAAAAGCTAAAGAATGAAGCATAGCACTGGTGAGACGAATCTTCCCCCCTAACAATGTGCCAAGCCAATTAAAGACTTTGACTCCAGTGGGAACTGCAATAAACATGGTCGAAATCATAAAGGTTGTACCTAACATGGGATTAAGACCCGTTGTAAACATATGATGGGCCCAAACGATAAAGCCCAAACCTGCTATTGCAGCAAGAGCGTAAACCATCGCATGATATCCAAAGAGAGGTTTGCGAGAGAAAACCGAAAGAACATCTGAAGCAATTCCCATGGCTGGAAGAATCATGATATAAACGGCCGGATGAGAATAAAACCAAAAAACGTGTTGCCAAAGAACTGGCTGTCCTATACCAGCTGTAAAAAACGTTGTACCTAAGACACGATCCAAAAGAAGCATGGCCAAAGCTGAAGCTAACACCGGTGTTGCTAAAAGAACAAGAATCGCTGTGATAAACATAGCCCAAATACTCATCGGCATTCTAAAAAAGCCCATGCCAGGAGCACGCATATTGATAATGGTTGTGAGATAATTAAAGGATCCCATGATTGAAGAAAAGCCTAGAATGATCAAACTGATAATCCAAAGCGTTTGTCCTTTAGATGCAATCACACTCACAGGAGCATAAGCCGTCCATCCTGTAGCAGCAGCACCGCCTGGGACAAAAAAGCTAGAAACCATCACAAGAGCAGAAACAACAAACATCCAATAAGACGCTGCATTGATTTTTGGAAACGCCATGTCGTGGGTCCCAATCATAAGAGGAATAAGAAAATTCCCGAAAGCCCCTACCAAAATAGCAATAACAACAAAGAAAATCATAAAAGTCGCATGCATGGTAAAAATCATACTAAAAGTCTCTGGCATGATTAAGCCTATCACAGGTAATTTAACCCCTGGCCAAGCTAACTGCCAACGAATCAACATAGCCAAAAAGCCTCCCGCAAGCATAAAAATAAAGGAGGTTAATAAATATTGAATCCCAATAATTTTATGATCCGTGGAAAAAATATACTTTCGAATGAATCCCATTTCATGATGGGAATGCTTAGTATCTTGGTTTGACATATTCCTTATCCCTTACCTAACCATCTATCTGTACAATCTAAAGTTTTAAATTTTCTGTTTTTACTGGCGACTGGTGACCGACGACTGGAGACTAAAACTCACCACTCATCTTCTTTCTCCTTCTTTTCTGAATCTTTTTTCGTCTGGTTTAGCCAGGCCTGAAATTCTTCAGGCGTCTCAATGGTAACAAATCCTTTCATTCGATAATGTGCCAGTCCGCAAAACTCCGCACACACAAGCTCGTAATTTCCAGTCTTTGTTGCTTCAAACCATACATTGATTTTAGAACCAGGAACAGCATCTTGCTTCAAACGAAATTGGGGAATAAAAAAACTATGAATGACATCTTTTGAAGTAAGCTCTACCACCACCTTTTTACCAACAGGAATATGCAGTTGATTCAAAGTAGTAACACCTGATTCTGGATAAGTAATATTCCAGGCAAATTGCTGTGCCTGAATTTCCAATCGCAGATCTGGATTTTTAGGCATTTGTGTTCTAATCTCGCTCCATACCCCCTGACTTTTAAACATCAGAAAAATCAAAATAGCGGCAGGAATAAGCGTCCAAATGATTTCAAGCTTGGTATTTCCATGAAAAAATCGAGCCTTCCCTTGACCTCGATCTCGATAGCGAATAGCAAAGAAAAGGACAGCCCCTTCTACCAGGAAAAACATAATTCCGGTAATAGCTAAAATAATATAGAAAAGATGGTCAATCTTTCCGCCATAGGTAGAAATATTTTCAGGAAGCCAACCCGTGAACATAAATTATACGCCTAATTCCGTTGTTCGATATACAAAGTACACTATTCGATAAGTTATTCTGTTGCCTTAAATCCAAAATCAATGGGCTTAACTTCTCCCCCTTCAGCAACGGTCACATTTTGTGTCTGTGTTCCATATTTTTCATGCCAAGCTTCAATGACATAGCTACCTGCAGGTAAATTCTTAATTTCGAAAGTTCCTTCATCTCCTGTTACAGCAAAGAAAGGATGTGTGAAAACACCTGCATAAGCATTCATCCAAGGATGCACTTCACAAGCAAACTTAACCATTTTAGCTTGTTCAAACTTTTGGTCTAACTCCAAATCCTTAAAAGGCATGGCCAAATTAAAAAGGGATTCTTCTTTGGTTTTTGCATGAACGTTATGAAGAGTATCATCACTGTTTCGAACTTTAAGAGTTTGTCCCAGTTGAATTCCAAAAACATGAGGGAAATATTGGCAACCTTTTTGATCAAGAATAACAGAATCACTTGGGACATCAAACTTTTGATCCCCCAAACCTTCTTTCACATACACCAAAACATTTTTGAGTGTTCCATTTTTATTAACAACTACTTTTTCTGTAAAAACCTCCGCTGAATGCTGCATTTGGCAGACTGGATCTGCATCCATTTTAACAGACTCTTGTGCAGGAGGATTACCTTCAAAAGCTACTTTCCCGGTAATATTCGCTGAAAAAGCGTTTAACCCGCTGAACAGAAAAAATGAACCAGCAAAAATTATTCCCTTTAAATTTTTCATAAAATCTCCTCTTTACATTAATTTTTTAGGCCCTACTAAATTGAGGGGGGAATCATATTAAATATAACCTTCGCTTTCAATAAAAAAAGAGTCTTGTCTTCTCTAAAAACCGTGAAAACAATTATTAAAACTCTTCTCTAGCTTATTCAATAAGGAGCTGTTACTATATGCGGCCTTGAAAAACCGTAGTTTATATATCGTAGTCTGTTTTTACGATTTACTAACTACAAATTGCTAATTACGAGCTTTGATTTATGAATAGACGACCCGACATACGAAACATAGCGATTATCGCCCATGTTGATCATGGAAAAACCACATTAGTGGATGCTCTTTTGCGTCAAAGTGGAGTCTTTAAACCCACAGAAGATATTCAAGAGCGTTTAATGGACTCTAATGATCTCGAACGTGAGCGCGGAATCACCATCTTTTCTAAAATAGCTTCCGTCGAATATCAAGGCATTCGCATCAATATTGTGGACACCCCTGGCCATGCAGACTTTGGAAGTGAAGTAGAACGTATTCTTAAAATGGTAGACGGTGTTCTTTTGGTCGTAGACGCTTTTGATGGTCCTATGCCCCAAACCAAATTTGTTCTCAAAAAATCTTTAGAGTTGGGCCTTCAACCCTTGGTTGTCATTAACAAAGTAGATCGACCTAATGCCCGCCCCCATGAAGTGTTAGATCTTACATTTAGTCTTTTCTGTGAACTCAATGCATCAGATGCACAATTAGATTTCCCTGTTGTCTATACTGCTGCCAGAGACGGCCGAGCTTGGATTGATCTTAAAGACGAGGGGCTTGACATGAAACCCCTCTTTGACACCATCATTAAACATGTTCCAGGGCCGGAAGCTGATCCAGAAAAATCTCTTCAAATGCTTATTACCATGCTCGATCATGACAATTATCTTGGAGTGATGGGACTTGGTCGGGTTTATCACGGCCAAATGAAAATTGCAAGTCCTGTCGTCTTAATGAGACGAGATGGGAGTCAAACCCGAGGCAAAATCACTGGTTTATTTACTTATAAAGGAATGCAGCGTATCCCTGTTCAAGATGTTAAGGCGGGAGATCTTGTATGCATGGCCGGGCTCGATAACCTTCTTGTGGGGGAAACGATTGCTGATCCTGAAAATCCTCAAGCTTTACCTGTACTCAAAATTGATGAACCTACCATTTCGATGACTTTTGCCCATAATTCTAGCCCCCTGGCAGGAAAAGATGGAGGAAAATTTCTTACTTCACGCCATATTCGAGAACGTTTATTTCAAGAAGCAAAAACCAATGTTGGAATTCGTGTTGAAGAAGTAAAAGGTGGAGAATCTTTAAAAGTATCGGGAAGAGGAGAATTACAACTCTCTATTTTGATTGAAACCATGAGACGCGAAGGTTATGAACTTGAAGTTTCTAGACCCCAAGTCATTTTAAAAGAAGAAAACAAACAATTACTGGAACCTGTAGAAACACTTGTCATTGAAGTTGAAGAAAGATATCAAGGAGCAACTCTTCAGGAATTAGGGCCAAGAAAAGCAGTGATGACACATATGGAAAAAACAGCAACTGGAAGTCTGAGACAGGAATTTACCATTCCTTCCCGAGGTCTTTTAGGTTTTCGTGGAGAATTTCTCACGCTTACGCGTGGGACGGGGATCATGTATCACTCCTTTCTTGAATATCAGATCTATAAAGGTGATATTGAAAAACGTAAAGAAGGGGTTTTGATTTCCCAAGCAGACGGCAAAACAGTGGCCTTTGCACTTAACAATCTTCAGGAAAGAGGAGATCTCTTTGTTGGAGCTGGTGCTGATCTCTATGCAGGAATGATTATCGGAGAAAATAATAAAGGCAATGATCTTGTTGTAAACGCAATCAAAGAGAAGAAGTTGACGAACATGCGCGCTTCAGGCTCCGATGATGCTATTCGTCTTACCCCCCCTCGTCAACTCACACTTGAACTTGCCTTAGAGTACATTGAAGATGATGAACTTGTAGAAATAACCCCAAAAAGCATTCGCCTGCGTAAAAAAGTTTTAGGAGAGATTGAGCGAAAAGCTGCAGAGCGTTCCCAGCGGTAAACACTTCAGAATAAAAATCTAAGATTTATTTTAGTGCTGACAATTCAAATTATTACATCACAAAAAAATAGTGAAGATGCTTTTGTCTAACATTCCACATTCTATGAGTGGGAGGAGATCAGCGAATATTAGAGCAAAAGCATCTTCACATAAAATCAGACAAAGCTTATTAGAATTTCACCTTTAGCTTTGTTCCAAAAACATGAATATTAATCCAATCATCACCCTTTTCACTTGTTTGCCAAAGATAGAAAACCTCGCCATCCAAGTGCTCTAAAAGCTTCATTCCAACACCGACCTGCAAACGATTTCTGTTAAAGCCGGCATCTTCTTGGAAGAAAACTTCATCAGAGATAAAAGGATTGATCCCTAAACAAGTCCATTTCCATGGGCTCTTAATGGTAAGCTTATTGCGATATCTGAACACATCGTCTTTGACTTCAAATTCTCTGAATTCAAAACGATTACGATCACTTAATTCCCATCCTTCCCACTTATGCTTCAAATTAACATTAATCATAGGACGGTATTCTGTGAACCAATCATCTTCTTCATCAGTGGTACTGGTAAAAAGTTCATATACTTGGCGATAAGCAGGTGCAATCTCCAGCCAATCATTGACTTTATAACCCAGTTCCAAATGCGTATGTTGATAATAGAACTCACTTGCATCGTCTCCAAACCTGAATTCTGCTTCGATGTAAGTTTTCCAGCGGTCAGCAATTTTTGCTTCAATTGCTTCTGTATTCCAATACTGAAAATCACCTTCTGCATTCAAGGCGGCTTGCGCTGTAATACCATTAATACTCAAACCCAGCAGCAAGGGAAGAGCAAGTTTACACAACTTAAACCATTGTTTCATGTGAATGATTCTCCTTTTTTAATTTTTCACTCTTTCATTCTATTTCCCTCATATGAAGAAATATTAAAGAATAAGTGAATTTTGTGTGAACTTTGCTAGATGAGGAAATAACTTAATATCAAATATTGTTATGGAATTTTTAGATTTTTAGGAAGTTTTTGCCAATCTCATTTTTTGAAAAAGCCAAATATATGCCCATCCCATATCAAATTCAAATGGACGAACTGAGAATTTTGCAGACCTAGGATTTTGATGATGATTGTTATGAAGTTCTTCTCCTGAAAGCCAAACCCCTAAAGGGAGAATATTACGACTCAGATCTTGCGTATCGAAATTTCGATAGCCAAATCGATGCCCTACTCCATTCACAATACCTGCAGCCCAAAAAGGAACCCAAGTCATCTGAAAAATCCAGATGATAGAGCCTTTTAACCAGCCAAATATTAGACATTGTATCGCCAGTAACACAAAAATACCTACGATATGATAAGGAGAAAATATTTTCCGCTCTAGGCCATCATCAACTGTTTCATATCCATATTCATGAAGAATTTTTTCATCCTTAAAAGCTTTACGATAATAAAAGACGCCGAAGAATAAAATATTCAGCCACCCAAAAAGAGCGGGACTATGAGGGTCTCCTTCGCGATCCACATAAGAATGATGCTTACGATGACAGGCAACCCATTCTTTAGTCACCATGGCCGTACTTAGCCACAGCCACAAACGCATGGGAATACTTACCCAGGGACTTAAAGTTAGGGACTGGTGAGTTTGACAACGATGTAAAAAAATAGACACACAAGCAATGGTGAAATGACCCGAAATAACTATCACCAAAACAACCCAAGGCCATGACAAATGCAATAAAGGATTCACAAATTTTCCTCCCAACCACCTCCAAGAGCTTTATAAAGAGTGATAAGATGGGTGGTCACAGCACTTTCGCTTCGAACCAAAGCATCCTCCGTCTCATAGAGGGACCGTTGAGAGTCAAGAACGTTGAGAAAACTCGATTGACCTTGGGTGTAAAGTTGGGTTGAGAGCTCCACAGCTTGTTTGTTAGCGTTGACTTGTTCTTGTAATAATCGATGCCGAATTTTTTCTTGTGTATAGGCAACCAATGCATTTTCTACTTCTTCAAGTGAAGTGATCACCGTTTTTTCATACAACGCAAGAGCTTGTTCTTCACGAGCATTGGCAGCATGAATCTGATTACGAATAGCACCAAATTGCAATAAACGCCAACTCAGTATCGGGCCTACGGACCAGAATCGACTATCAGAGCTAAACCAGTTGTTTGCACTTAAGCTTTGAAAACCTGTTAAGCCCCCAAGTGAAAATTTTGGAAACAACTCTGCTGTCTCTACACCAATGCGTGCAGTGGCTGAAGCCAGTTGACGTTCTGAACGTCGCACATCGGGACGCCGACGCAATAAATCAGATGGCAATCCGACGGGTACGTCGGGTGGTGTTAGTGGAATAGGTGCAGGACTAGCAAGTTCAGTCATGAGTGTACCCGGTTGTTGACCAAGCAACACCTCAAGTCTATGTCTCGTCTGTTTTAGCGCTATTTCTAATATAGGTAACTGCGATTGCATCCCCGCCAATAAAGCAGTCGCTTGAATAACATCGAGTTTGCTACTTGTACCCACATCAAACAATTTCTGTATCAACTCCAATGTAGCAGATTGAGCAGCGATGTTTTCACGTGCGATGACCCGTCGACGTTGCAAACTACGGAGTTCAACATAATTGCGAGCTACTTCAGCCAACAAACTTACAAGAACATCACGACGGTCTTCTCGACTTGCTTCAACACTGGCTCGACCCGCTTCAATTTTACGGCGCCTACCTCCGAAAACATCAATCTCCCACTGGGCATCGAACCCGACCTGGTATGTATCGGTGTCCAGATCTGTAATAGGGAAGTTCAACGAGTTTTTGCTGGTACGAGCCTTTGTATAAGAGGAATTGCCTGTAATATTAGGTCCTAGAGCCGAAACAGCAACGCCATATAAAGCACGAGCCTCACGTAATCGAGCGCTGGCCATACGCAAATCATAATTCTGTTTGACTGCACGTTCGATCAGGGTATCAAGCTGTGAATCATTGAATGTTTTCCACCAACGCGTAACTGGTGCAGCAATGTTAGTCACAGGTTCTGTCCAATTTTTGGGCATCTTCGTTTTGATGGGCTGATAATTGGGTCCGACAGCACAGCCTGTTAAAACAAAAAGAAGAAAAACAATAAGTGTCTGTTTCACAGTTTCACCTCATCGGATATAGCGGTGCGAGTGCGGGCGATCAGCATATAAATCGCAGGCAAGACAAATAGAGTGAACAATGTTCCAATAGCCATACCCGTAACGAGCATCATACCAATACTGTTGCGTGAACCAGCACCCGGACCCGTAGCTAATATTAGAGGAGTGTGCCCCGCAATTGTAGCAACACTCGTCATTAAGACCGGTCGCAAGCGCGTACCAGCCGCCTCGATGACGGCATCGAGTTTATTTTTACCGGTTTCCTGTAGTTTGTTGGCAAATTCCACAATAAGAATACCGTTTTTGGAAACAAGCCCGACAAGTGTAATCAATCCAATCTGACTATAAATGTTTAACGTGGTAAAACCTAGAAAGCTAAACAAGAGCGACCCTGACAGCGCCAGTGGCACTGAACCTAACAGAATAATAACTGGATCTCGAAAACTTTCGAACTGAGCCGCGAGCACAAGAAAAATAAGAATGAGAGAGAGCATCAGTGTGGTGTTTAGATTATTACCTTCAACGCGCAATTGCCGAGCTTCGCCAGCATAATCCACAGTGTATCCTTTTGGTAAAATCTTTGCGGCTTCCTCTTCCAAGAGTTTAAGCGCTCGATCAAGCGTAACGCCAGGAGCAATGACACCTTGAATCTTAACAGAGTTCAATTGCTGGAATCGAGAAATGGAACGCGGTTGTGTAGACGATTTGAGCGTGGCAAATGTCGAGAGTTGTACAAGCTTACCGTCGGGGCCAGTGACGTAAAGATCTTTCAACTGCTCTGGTGTTAGCCGTTCAGGTCGTGTGACCTGGGGAATCACCTTGTAACTGCGACCTTGCATACTAAAGCGATTCACATAATTGCCACCGAGCAATGTGCCAAGATCTGCACCCACTTGTTGAAGATTCAATCCGAGGGACGCAACTTTGTCGCGGTCAAATACAATTTCAGTCTGTGGTTGGTCAAACTTTAGATCTGTATCTGCAAACATGAATAAACCACTCGCAAATGCTTTCCCAACAATTTGATGGGCGAAACCTATCAACTCCTCCGGCCCAACCGTAGACGCGATGACAAACTCGACTGGAAACTGGCCACTTCCAGGTAATGGAGAAGGTGTGGTTGCAATGACCTGAATACCAGGAATCGCAGTAACTTTTGCAAACACTTCACCCACGATTTGTTCGGTCGTACGTTTACGCTCACTCCACGGTTTAACAGTCAAACCGCCAAACCCACCTACAGGCGTTGTAATTTGAAATGTATTTTCTGTTTCTGGAATCGATTTAAAAGCATCATTCACCTTCTGGGTAAACAAAAGGGTCTGGTCCAACGTGGAATTCGGTGAAGCAAAGACAATGCCCATAATAAAACCCTGATCTTCTTTAGGTGCAAGCTCACTCTGCGAAAACATAAAAAATGGTATGCCCAATAGAATTACAATGACTGCTAACGTCAATGTCACTGGACGCCATTTCAAAGTGTTTGTGAGAACCTGAACATACTTGCTACGAAGCAAATCAAAATAATGGTGAACCTTACCAGCTAAGCCATGGTGAGAATCAGCGTCTCTCAAAAGTTTTGAAGACATCATTGGTGACAATGTAATGGCTACAATACCCGACACCATCACGGCACCAGCTAGTGTAAGCGCAAACTCTTTGAACAACGCACCCGTGAGTCCTCCTTGAAATGCGATCGGTGCGTACACCGCCGCAAGTGTGATGGTCATTGCGATAATAGGACTGAACAATTCACGACCACTTTTTATAGCTGCCTCGATGGGTGTGGAACCCTCTCGCAAATGGCGTTCGACATTTTCTACAACGACAATGGCATCATCCACCACCAACCCCACGGACAACACAACTGCCAACAATGTCAGCAAATTCAAAGTAAATCCAAACACCATCATCAAGAACACAGCACCAATGAGTGAAATAGGAATAGCTACAACGGGAATAAGAATCGATCGCCACGACCCCAGAAAAAGAAAAATCACGATGACCACAATCACCAATGTTTCTAGTAAGGTATGCGTCACTTCATGAATAGCATCTTTGATATATTTTGTTCCGTCATAAGGAACAATCACTTTCATTCCAATAGGTAATTGTCTCTCGATCTCTGGTAACTGCGCTCGTACCGACTTCACAACATCTAAGGAATTGGCTGTTGGCAACGCCCAAATACCCATGAATGTTGCTTTCTGGCCAGACATTCTTACTTCTTCGTCGTTATTCTCCGAACCAAGGGAAACATCCGCCACATCCTTGAGCCGTACAATTACATTATCTTGTTTACGAATCACAAGTTGCCGAAATTCCTCTGGCGTACGCAAGTCCGTGTTAGCAGTCAGGTTTACTGAGACCATCGAGCCTTTCGTCGCACCCACAGCCGAGAGATAATTGTTTGCGCCTAGCGCAGTTCGCACTTCGGACGGCGATATATTCAATGCCGCAAGCCGATCCGCTTTCAACCACACACGCATGGCAAATGTCCGCGCTCCAAGAATGTCCGCCTTCTGTACACCACTGATGGCAGTTAGCTTTGGCTGAACGACGCGTATGAGATAATCGGTAATTTGGTTTTGATCGAGATCCTCCGAGGAAAACCCCAGATACATTGAAGCAAATTGACTGTCACTCATTTCAAGGTTAATGACAGGAGATTCAGCTTCTGGCGGTAAATCGTTTCGGACTTGCGCAACCTTTGATTGAATCTGTGTAAGCGCATCGTTGTTGTTGTAATTTAATTTCAAATGAATGGAAATAGTGCTCAAACCCTGCACACTCTGCGACTCGATGTAATCAATACCGTCCGCACTGGCAATCACACGTTCCAACGGCGTGGTGATAAACCCTCTTACCAAATCGGCATTTGCTCCCACGTATGCAGTCTTCACGGTGAGAACAGCTATGTCGCTCTTGGGATATTGCCGCACATTCAGAGACAGAATGGCCTGAAAGCCTGCAAGCAAAATAACAAGATTAACAACTGTTGCAACTACCGGACGACGAATAAAAAAATCAGTAAATGTGAACACAAAATTTCCTTACATGTTTGCCGGTTTAGGATTTGTTTCATTTCCGGGCTGAACGCTGTTATCAACTTGTACCGGCAGACTATTGCGCAACTTGAACACTCCAGAGCTTACAACTTCATCACTCGGCTTGACACCTGACACGATAGCAATCTGATCACCGCGGCTCTCCCCTAGCTTCACAAATTGCTGCATTGCTTTACCATCCTTCACAATAAACACAGAATCCCCATAGGGCGCATAACTAATGGAAGAAGCTGGAACAGAAATAACGGTTTGTTCTGCCATAAGAACCTTGATATTCACAAACATACCCGGTTTCAATTTGTGTTCGGCATTTTTCACCGTGCCTTGAATTGCAACATTGCGCGTGGATGGATCCAATCGCGATTCAATCGCAGTAATTTCACCGCTAAATTCTTCTGCGTCTAGTCCGACAGCATTGATCCGGATTCGTTTACCGATTGAGATGTCGTTGAGGTTTTGCTGGGGTAACGCGAACTCCACATAAATGGGGTCAATCGATTCCAACTGTACAATGGGTGCACCGACATTCAGATATTGTCCAAGATCTACTTTTCGAATACCCAGCTGACCATCGAATGCGGCAATAATGTTCTTACGGGCAATCAACGCTTGAGCCTCATCTACCGCAGCAACCGCCTGACGGTACATACTCTGGGCCTCGTCAAGACTGGATTTGGCAATAGCACCCGTTACAATCAACTTTTGTTGGCGTTCCTGAATTAATTTCGTTAAATCACGACGCGCTTCGGCCGAACGTAACTGCGCTTCTTCCTGCTGACTGTCGAGTCGGACCAGTAAATCGCCTTTCTTTACTGTTGCTCCAGACTGAAACTTTATCTCTGCTACAATACCTGGAAGATCCGTGCTAACCGTAACGCCATTAACGGCCTTCAGCGACCCCACTGCATTCAAAGTAGGTTGCCATTTTACCGGTTCAACAATAATCGTCGTAACCGCTGTGGGAGGCGGAGTCATTTGTTTCATCATCGCAATCCCAGCACGCACTTGTTTTATCTTATATCCACCAATTGCAGCGATAAAAATCCCCACCACGACCAGCATAATTAACATTCTCTTTTTCATAACATTCATCCTCTTTCTATATTGACTAGTCAATTAAGACGTAAAACAAAAAAATTTAGCCTACAACTGGTAAAACCTTTGCACCCAGCAGTCGAAAGATTGCAGGTTTGAGTTGGCGAACAAGTTCTAATTTATTTTGTACTTTGGCTTGAAGTAATACACCCTCGATCAATGCATGTATATCACTTGCCAACGCGCTCACATCAGTCGGGGCAATAACTTTCTCCCGGATTGCATCGTGCAGAGTGTCTTCAAAATACTTGATGATCCTTCCAAATAACTCCGTGGACTTTTGACGGATGGATTCTTCCAACGTACTTTGCTCAGAAGCAATGGAACCATAAGGACAACCACATACTTTCCCCGTCTTTTCCATTTTTTCCTTCTGACTCTCATAAATGGCATCGCAAAAAGTTGCGATTCGCTCTAGGGGTGATATTTGAGAGGAAAAAATGGTGTCCAACTTACCTCGATTCTGCCTCCAGTAATCCTCCAGTGCCTCTACAGCCAGCTCCGCCTTTGATACAAAAAAATGATAAAAACTACCTTTATTCACTCCTGCCTTTGCACAGATATCATCTACACTGACCGAGCCATAATTGCTGGCAGAAATCAACTCATTCATGGTATTCAAGAGTTTTTGCTTGGTATTTGATCCTGGTTTCATGCTCGCATCATACTTGACTATTTAGTCAACTGCAAGTATTTAAATTATGCTTAACACAATTTTTATAGATCTTTACTTAAATTATTGAGTGAAGCCATATTCTTTTCGAGTTCGAGCAAGATTAACTTTTTTTAAGATGATTTTAACTTTAATTTAATGTTTTTTTGTTAGATTGATTCCAAGAAAAAACGAATGTACTGGAGGATAAAAACAAATGGATGCCATTACTAAATCATTTTTAAGCAAGGTGAATTCTCAAAAGGGCCCTCAAATTTATGAACTTTCCGTAAAAGAGGCTCGGGAAGTACTTTCCAAAGCACAAGCCGGCAAAGTAAAAAAACTCGCTGTTGATATCGAAGATCTAGAAATTCCGTGCGGTCCCAAAGGAAGCGTTTCCATACGTATTGTTCGGCCCAAAGCCAATCAGACGAAGTTGCCTGTGATTATGTATTTTCACGGAGGCGGTTGGGTGCTTGGAGATAAAAACACTCATGATCGATTGATCCGGGAAATCGCCAACGGCGCCCAAGCAGCAGTTGTTTTTGTGAATTTTACGCCATCGCCAGAGGCACAATATCCTGTTCCAATTGAAGAAGCTTATGCAGCAACAAAATATATCTCAGATAACGGAAAAACTTTTAATCTTGATTCTTCAAGATTAGCGGTAGTAGGCGACAGCGTAGGGGCAAATATGGCAGCTGCAGTCACTCTTTTAGCTAAGGCCCGGGGCGAACCTCATATTACTGTTCAAGTGCTTTTTTATCCTGTCACTGATTCTGATTTTGACACTCCATCGTATCACGAGTTCGCTACAAATTACTTCCTGACCCGTGAAGCAATGAAATGGTTCTGGAATCATTATTTGCCCGATAAAAATTCAAGAAAAAAGCCCACAGCATCTCCACTTCAAGC
This sequence comes from uncultured bacterium, assembly GCA_964640155.1. GTDB lineage: Bacteria > Auribacterota > JACPWU01 > JACPWU01 > JACPWU01 > CAZXEQ01. The sequence goes on from CAZXEQ010000001.1 coordinate 518,902, forward strand.
TTCAATGGATCAACTAAAGAAATTACCACCTGCTCTGATTATTACAGCTGAATGTGACGTGCTGCGCGACGAAGGCGAAGCTTATGCGCATAAACTCATGGAAGCGGGCGTCGATGTGACGGCTGTTCGATATTTAGGAATTATCCATGATTTCGTAATGCTCAATGCACTTTCAGAAACCGCTCAAGCACGCAGCGCCATTGCTCTTGCAAATAGTACTCTTCAAAAATTTTTCAGAACTTTCAATAACAATCCCAAGCCTGTTTGATGGCCTATATTTTAATTAAAAAGCAAGATGGAAATATTTCATTTAAAAAAATGCTAAAATTATAATGTAAAGTTGCTTCTTGAGCCTTAAAGAGAAAGGAATCATTATGAAAGGATTTACAAGTAACATTGAAAAAGACACGGTAGAAAATAACCATTTTCGTAAGGTTCTTTATACAGGAAAGCATTGCCAGTTAGTACTCATGAGCCTCCAGCCGAAGCAAGAGATCGGATTAGAAACACATCCAGAGAATGACCAATTCTTCCGCTTTGAAAAAGGAGAGGGGAAATGTTTCATCGATGGCAATGAATACAGCGTTGGAGACGGCGTCGCCGTTATTGTACCTGCAGGGGCAAAACATAACGTGATCAATACTTCTGCCTCAGAAGAATTAAAAATGTATACGATATATTCTCCACCCCATCACAAAGATGGCATCGTAAGGGAAACCAAAAAGGAAGCTGAGGCCAAAGAAGCAGATTTTGACGGTCAAACAACCGAATAAATATACTGCATAGAGATGGAAGATTTAATCAGTCAAATGGATATTTCTAAGATTTGTGCCCGGAAAACCAAAGAAAAAACCGGTAGGGTTACACCCCATAGCAAAGTGACAGCCTATGCAGTAGCATGCTCATAGAAGGAAGGAAATAAAAAGGAGGACGCCATGTTATCCTGGGCAGTTATATTTCTTATTATTGCAATCATTGCTGCTGTTTTTGGGTTTGGCGGAATCGCTGTTGCAGCTACAGGTATTGCGAAAATCCTATTCTTTGTCTTCCTCATTTTGTTCGCTTTGTCTTTGATTATGGGATTGGCTAAACGTGCCTAAGCAAAAAACGAGTCACCTTAAAAAGAGGTTTATATGAAAAACATCTTTGCCTTGACTGTAGTTTTTGGTTTATTAACCCTGTGTTCTGGCTGCCATCGTAATTCCTATATCAGGGACGATTGCGACCGTCATCATTATCGTAACCATCACCCATCACATCATAGCGCAATGGTGGTTGTAAGATAATTAATCCATTATGGGTTTTGGCTACGCTGAGTAGACTATTCTCGAATTTAAGAATGGTCTACTATTTTTCACGTCTCGGTAACGATCACTTGAATCCCCAAGGGGACTACAAAAGACCGCAGACAGTTTTGTTAAACATGGAAAGGGTTTGTCAATGACACTCGCCTATGAAAGTGCAGGACAAGGGATTCCCTTGATATTGATTCATGCTTTTCCACTTTCTTCTCAAATGTGGAATCCCCAAATAAAAGGACTGGAACAAAGGGTAAAAGTCATCGCTCCTGATCTTCCTGGATTTGGACGATCACCCCATCAAGCTAAACCCTGCATTGAGGAAATGGCTCAAGAAGTCGATCGCTTACTTGATTCTCTCAAAGTAAAAGAGCCTGTGATCATGGCTGGGCTTTCTATGGGAGGCTATGTTGCTTTTGAATTTTTGCGTCAGTTCCCTCATCAAGTGAGAGGGCTGGGACTATTCTCAACTCGAGCCGGTGCTGATACTGAACAAGCACGTGAGAAAAGATTGAAGACGGCTCAGAGCATTCGTGACTCAGGGCTTGGACCCTTTGCAAAAAGCATTCTTCCTAATCTTCTAGGGAAGACCACACTTGAATCCAAGCCAGATCTCGTTGATGAAACTAAACGAATGATCCTTGAAAACAACAGCGAAGGCATCGCTTCTGCACTTCTTGCAATGGCGGATCGACAAGACTCAACTGAACTTCTGGCGTCCATCCAATGTCCAACTTTGATTATTGCTGGAAATGAAGACTCTCTTATCCCCTTTTCAGAAGCAGAAACCATGCATCGTAAAATCCCAAATTCACAACTTCACATCATTGAGAAAGCTGGGCATCTTGTGAATCTTGAACAGCCAGAGGAATTTCAAAAGATTTTAGAAGAGTTTCTCATAACAAAATTTCTTCCCAGTTAGTGATGATGATTTATTCTAGCTTCTCATTTATCTGATACAAAACCCCACCTGCAATATTAGGTTGAGGTAAAAAATATTTGCGGGCGATAATCGTTATTTCTGTCTTATGCTCTTCTCTTTTTTTGAGTCTAAGTGTTACATTCGTTCCATTTATTTTTGCTTTAATGAGCCCATGGGTCGCATCATCTTTAATTATTTTTCCCATACGTTTTATGACATTCAGACTGGCTTCATACACATGTTCAAAACTTTGTTCAATGGTCTCTTTCACGCTAGATTTACCAAAAAATTTTACTGCGAAGACAACAGGCAATACCTCTACACCTGCTAACATCGCAACCTTGTAAATCAGAGCATTTTTTATTGCACCTTTTATTCCTGCAACCATGAGAGGTTCGGCAAGTAAAAGGACCGTCAACTGTTGTGCGCTGGTAATATTCTTAAAGGTTTTATGGATATTCACATCATGGACTTGAATGCCAGGCTCCTCACTATTCGTATAATCCTTGTAAACCACTTTCCCGATGTTTAAAGTGAGAAAATCAATTTGCAGGGGAATAGGCTTTGATTTTTGTTTTCCCGTTTTACCTTCTTCCTGAACGACCTTTAATGAATCTACATTGAGTTTTCCTTCTTTATTTTTGGTAAGGCCGACTTCTTCTATTTTGATCTCTGCAACGAGGAAGTGAAATTTGCGCTTAAACAAATCAGAGCGATCATAAATAACATTCATTTCAGGGCAAGAGACAAGAATGCCTTCTGGGAACCCGCTAGGATTATAAATTTTGAATCCGGATATGCGTATCGTTGAGCTTAAAATATTTAATGATAAATGGTCCATTTGGACCGGGGCACCTATAAGCTTAGAAGCAACTCTTATTACCCCATATTTAATAATCTGATTCTTAAAAATCGCAATACCACTCAAGATAAAAACAATGACTCCCAGCACCATCAAAAGTTTCTTCATAGATGCCGCTTCCCATCTTTCTCTCATAAATCCCAGAGAAAATACTTACATTTTTGTCGGATCCAATGTGGAAAGGATACTTGCTAAATCATCTGCATGTTCTTCTTCCATCGCAAGAATGCTTTCCAGCATTCTGCGTGTAGTAGGATCCTTATCACCCAGATACCGAATCATTTCAGCATAAGATTCGACAGCAATGCGCTCCGCAATTAAGTCCTCTTTCACCATGTCAGTCAGAGAGTTTCCTTCTACATATTCCGAGTGGCTGCGCATGCTCAAACCATCCGGGTCAAAATTAGGTTTGCCGCCAAGCTGAGTGATTCGTGCCGCAATTTGATCAGCATGGAGCTGTTCATCGTTAGCATGTTGTAAAAATTCCTGCGCAACAGGTTCAGCATTTATTCCTTTGGCCATAAAAAAATGGCGCTTGTATCGAAGAACGCAAACGATCTCCGTCGCCAAAGCCTCGTTTAAAATCTTCACAATCGTCGTTCTGTCCCCTTGATATCCTTGAGTCACGGCACCTCGTTCAATATGTTCTCGTGCACGTCGACGAAGTCCTTTTATATCTGTAAGAAATGGTTTATCCATTTTTAGTATCCTTTGTTTAAAATGATTTTGCTGAATTTCTTTCTCATCTGCCATCATAAACTGAGAAACGCATGAAGAGCTATGGGGTGAACACCCACCCAAAAACAGCGTTAAAGAATTGTTACCTGAATGCTACTTTCGATAATGCCCGCAGAAATGGCATATCGAGTAAGTCCTGCGGTATCATGAATATTAAGTTTTTCCATCAGACGCTGTCGATGTTTTTCTACCGTTTTTATACTGATCTTAAGCTCCGAGGCAATTTGTTTATTGGCACTGCCTTCAGCAATAAGTTGAAGCACTTCCACCTCGCGTGAGCTTAAGGAAGCGTCTCCTTTCTTGAGGCGTCCTCCTCGATGAGAGGATTTCTGAACAGGATTTTGAAAACGATTAGAAATGGAGGGACTAAAAAATGTGTTCCCCTTTTGAACTTCCCGAATGGCTTTGGATAAAATCTGGGCAGAGGTTTGTTTGATCAAATAGCCTGCTACGCCTAATGCATTGACTTGTTCAATATAGGCGTCATCACTGTGTGCAGAGAGAATGATCACCTTCGTAGCAGGAACGGCTTTAAGGATTTGCCGAGTCGCCTCCAATCCATTTAAAAGCGGCATCGCAATATCCATGACGACGACTTCAGGACAAAGTTTTTTGGTAAGTTCCACCGCTTGGCGGCCATTTTGTGCTTCGCCCACCACCTCAATATCGCGTTCGGCTTTTAATAAAGAGTGCAACCCCTCTCTCACGACGGTGTGATCATCAGCCAAGAGAACAGTGATGGGCTTCATAATTATAAACCCTCCTTCTCACACGGAATTGTGGCTCGTATCGTCGTACCTTGAGCTGGAGCCGATTTAACCGTGAAGCTGCCACCGACCATCTCCAAGCGCTCTCGCATGCCAAGAAGTCCCAATCGTTTGTAACGCTTGGCGAAGAGGACGTGTTCTACTTCAAAACCTTTTCCGTTGTCATTTATTTCCATAAGAATTTCATCCTTCAATTTCTGAATACTCACTTTTGTCTGACTGGCTTTGGCATGTTGCATAACATTATTAAGAGCGGACTGAGCAACCCGATAGAGAATGGTTCGCTTCGCACTTTTTAATCGTTCCACCCCCGCAAAAGCCGTGAAATGAACGTTAATTCCAGAGCGTTTTTTAAAATCTTTTAAAAAAGAATGAAGAGCAGGAATGAGGCCTAAATCATCCAACACCGTTGGACGTAATTCACGCGCAAACCGATGCACAATGTTCACTGACTTTTCAACCAATTGTTGCGTGCGCGTGATTTTTTTTTCAAGGCCTTTGGTATTAACCATGGCTTCTATTTTCAACGTTGCAAGATGAACGTTGATCCCTGTCAAAGTCTGGGCGATTTCATCATGTAATTCACGACTGATTTCTTTACGTTCTTCCTCCTGAGCCCACAAAAGTTGACGGGATAAATGCCGCAATTGTTCCTGCATACGACGCGATTCTTCCAACAACTGGGTATAATGTTGTTTGCTTTTCTTAAGAGAAACTTCCGAAAGCTGACTTTGAATTCTTTCTTGTTTCAACTGCTGATTTGCAGCAGCTAGTTCTTTGGTACGCTGGTGCAAACTATTTTCTAATTTTCTCAAGTAGACTTCAGACTGCAAAGCAGTGCCATGCGTTTTTTTGATAATTTTGGAAAATTTGGGTTGAGGCAATTTGTTTAACTTATCATTCATAAGAATATCTTTCTAATTCACGCGCCACTATGACCTTACTCTATTATCCGATACTTATTTCAATCCGTCCATGGGGTAAAACCCTACTTGCCATTAAAGATCCTGCATATAAAAGTGTGTCCTTTATAGATGCGGGTGACACTTGGCGGGGTGCCCCATCGCGCGCAACTTTTCGTGAGCACGATGGGGCTGACAAGTGGCAGGACCCGCCACTTTTTTAAAGGACACACTTTTATATACAACATGGCCATAAATACTGCTCGAACTGCCAGAACGAAGAAAGCGGGTCTACGAGGTAGGGTTTTACCCCATAGTAGAAGCCAACTATATGGCGTAGTATGTTAGTGGTTAGTTGCAAAGCTAAGTGGGGAACGATCTAAAAATGGAAATAAAAACAAAGTCTGATCTACAACAAATTGCAGTCATTGGTGGCTACTTGCCGAGGCAATGTGGTATCGCTACTTTTACCAGTGATTTGTGCGAGTCGCTGGCCACTCAGTTTCCAGCCAGCCAATTTTTTGCAGTACCGGTTACAGACGCACAAGCCGGGTACGACTACCCTCCACGCGTCCGCTTTGAGTTTGCGGAACGTGACATCGACTCCTATACAGGAGCGGCAGATTTCTTGAATCTTAATGATGTCGATATCGTCTCTGTTCAACATGAATATGGAATTTTTGGAGGTTCAGCGGGCAGTTATCTTTTAGCTCTGTTGCGTGATTTACGTATGCCGGTCGTTACAACACTACACACCATTCTTCAAAATCCAAATCCCGATCAGAGGCAAGTCATGGGAGAAATTGGACGTTTATCAGATCGTCTGGTGGTGATGAGCCACCGTGGAAAACAATTTCTTCAGGAGATTTACAAAATACCCCCTGAGAAAATAGATTTGATACCCCATGGCATTCCTGATGTACCTTTTACAGACTCCAGTTTTTTCAAGGACAAATTGGGGGTGGAAGGTCGATTTGTTTTGCTCTCTTTCGGACTTCTTTCAGCAAATAAAGGCCTTGAAAATGTTATAGAAGCACTCCCTGCGATCATCGCTCGCTACCCTAACGTCGTATATGTGGTCGTTGGCGCAACACATCCGCATGTTCGTCAAAGTGAAGGGGAATCTTATCGACTTTACTTGGAACAATTAGCGCAAGACCTTGGCGTGGCACATTGTGTGATTTTTCACAATCGCTTCGTCAGCATCAACGAACTATTAGAATTCATCGGGGCAGCAGACATCTACATCACGCCGTATCTGAACCCGGCTCAAATTGTTTCTGGTACTTTAGCTTACACCGTGGGCGCTGGCAAGGCAGTTATCTCGACTCCTTATTGGCACGCAGAAGAATTGCTGGCTGAGGGCCGAGGACTATTAGTCCCTTTTAAAAATCCCCAAGCCATCGCAGAGCAAGTCTTATATCTACTGACTAATGAGACAGCACGACATGCGATGCGAAAGCAAGCTTACTTACATGCCCGAAATATGATTTGGCCGGCAGTTGCCCAACAATATATGTCTTCTTTTGAACGAGCACGTGACGAACGTCGACAGAAACCACGTGCCATGTTTGTGGCTCCGACTCTTGACAAAAGGCCTCGAGCCTTGCCAGATATTGATCTAGCACATATTCACAGAATGACCGACGATATTGGAATTCTTCAACATGCAATTATTACTGTTCCCAGTTACGCTGAGGGCTACACCACAGACGACAATGCACGAGCACTGGGACTGACCGCTCTGATTGAGCAATTCGGAGAAATTGCATTGCCCGAGGTTCAAAATCTCATGTCCCGATATCTTGGATTTCTTTGGTACGCCTATAACGCTCAGACGGGGCGGTTTCGTAATTTTCTCTCTTTTGATCGTCGCTGGACGGAGGATGTGGGCTCTGAGGATTCTCACGGACGTGCACTTTGGGGACTGGGTTGTTTACTCGGGCACTCGCACAATTTAGGATTACGGGGTTCAGCAAGTCGGCTTTTCCAACTCGCCTTACCTGCTGCGATAGATTTAAAGAGCCCTCGCGCCTGGGCCTTCACCATTACAAGCTTACATGAATACTTGAAACAATTTCAGGGAGACAGAACCGCAACAACGGTTCGAGATACTCTTGTACAGAAATTGATGGATTCCTATCTCGCTCACAGCACCCCCGATCGACCGTGGTTTGAAGACTCCCTCTCCTACTGCAATGCCCATCTTCCATGTGCTTTACTTTTAGGCGGACAAAGTTTGGGAAAACCTGAAATGACGCAAGCGGGATTGAAAGCATTGGAATGGCTTGTAGGCGTTCAGCGACCCGAAGGCAAACATTTTGTACCCATCGGATCCAATGGATTTTATCCGAATGGCGGAACTCGAGCACGCTTTGATCAGCAGCCGATTGAAGCTTACGCAACTCTCTCCGCTTGCCTAGAAGCACATCGTATTACAGGGGAGGAACGTTGGAAAAAAGAGGCACAACACGCATTCGATTGGTTTTTAGGTCGTAACGATTTACGGCTCTCTTTGTATGATGCTGCGACGGGTGGCTGTCGTGATGGTCTACACTCAGACCGATTGAATCAAAATGAAGGAGCTGAATCTACTCTCGCATTTCTGCTTTCTCTTCTGGAATGGCGATTATCAGAAAACGTTATCATCAATGGAAGGAAAACAAGCAATGGCAATCATCGGACATGATATTTTATTTGAACGTTACAATCGAAACCCAATCCTGAGTGTCGCATCTTGGCCGTACCCCGCTAATACAGTCTTTAATCCAGGGGCCACACTATTAGAGGATGGTACTACACTCCTACTCTGTCGTGTGGAGGATAGGCGTGGACATTCTCATCTCTGTGCAGCAAGATCTGTAGACGGAATTGAAGGTTGGCAAATTGACAAAGAACCTACCCTGTTGGCCGATCCCATACAATATCCAGAGGAGATCTGGGGTATTGAAGACCCACGCATCACTTATTTAGCTGAATTAGAAAAATTTGCCATCGTCTATACCTCCTTTTCACGGGGAGGACCTGGCGTATCTCTTGCTCTCACCCAAGACTTCAAACACTTTGAGCGATTGGGCATGGTGATGTCACCGGAGGACAAAGACGCAGCACTTTTTCCACGAAGAATTGGAAAATACTGGGCCATGATTCACCGACCTGTCGGTCCCCTTGGAGCCCACATGTGGATTTCCTATTCCCCCGATTTACGGCACTGGGGAAGCCATGAACTGATGCTTGAAGCACGGCGTGGCTCCTGGTGGGACGCAAACAAAATTGGGCTATGCTCACCTCCTATCGAAACTCCTGAGGGCTGGCTCGTCATTTATCATGGGGTTCGCCAAACCGCTGCCGGCTGTTTGTACCGACTGGGACTCGCCTTATTCGATCTTCAAAAACCAGCTAAATGTCTTCGTCGCAGTCCTGCTTGGGTTTTTGGTCCAGAAGCTCCCTACGAACTTGAGGGTGACGTAGATAAAGTAGTTTTCCCATGCGGTCACACCATCGCGCCGGACGGCGACACCATTCAAATCTATTATGGGGCTGCTGATACATGCGTCTGTTTGGCCACCGGAAGCATACGGTCTCTCTTGGCCTGGCTCAAAGAAAACGGATAAATGACCTGATTTTCTAACACTCAAATAATTTAAGGTAGGGTTACACCCCATAGCACAGGATCATTACATGACGTAGCATCATATTCGTATGAAGTTACAAAAAAATTCAAAAGGAGTCATCTTATGAAAAAACTTTTTTTACTTCTCTTACCAGTCTTAATGTTTTTTTCAACACCCTCTCTGTATGCTTACCATGATTATGACTCGTCTGGTTATTATGGACACCGGGATCGATTTTTGTTTTGTCCTGGCTGCAATCGCTACCATTATCGTAGTCATCCTCACTTTCAACAGATCTATAGTACAGGAGATTACTATCATCCTCGTGCTACCCATTATGGGGCACATAAAGACAGAGCAGGTCAACATGTCCGTACGGAGAATGTTACAAACCCCTATCAGCATGGCGTACGTCATGGAAATCGTTATAGATCAAATGAAGGACAACATTCAGGAAGCTACTACAGACATGAATAATTTATCCTTATATTTTATTTGATAGCCGGACTCCTCACATGTCGGGAATAACTTCAGATCGTCTCAAACGAAGCAAAGAAAAGATCATATCCCTGTGGGAACAGCGCGCCCTAAAAGAGATTCCATCTGCAGGGATGGTATCCACTCTGATTCTGAGGAACTCAATACCCGTTTATTTAGAACATCTGGCTAAGTCTCTTTCTACAAGCCAAAAAATGGATAGTAAGTCTGTTTTTGATCACGACGCGGAAGCAATGCGAATTGGGAAACTTCATGGCAGTGAAAGAGCGGGAAGCGTCCATTATATTCTGAGTGAGGTGATCTCTGAATATCACATCTTAAGAGAAGTCATTTTCCAAGTTTTGGAAGAGGAAGATCCCCTCTCTAAAGATGAACGTGACATCATTTTAGATTCAATAGAACAAATCATAAACGATGCTGCCGTTAAATTCACACAAGTCCACTCAGACATACAACAGAAGTTTATCAATACTTTAACTCACGATCTGAAGAGTCCTCTTACTGTCGCAAAAGCGAGTGCACAACTCATTTTAAAGCAACCTGATATATCTGACGTTAGTATAAGTTTTGCAAAAAAAATTGTTGCAAGCATAAACCGTCTGGACGCCATGATTCATGATCTTTTAGATGCGAGTAGAATTCGTGCTGGTGAAGAACTAACGCTTCAATTTACTGAATACGACTTGGACGCTCTTATCCACGAAGTGATTGATGAAATGGTTATTGTTCATGGCGACCGTTTCATATTACACTCCCCAACTCAAGTCATGGGACATTGGGGATGTGACGGACTCAGACGAACGATAGAGAATTTGATTGGCAATGCAGTCAAATATTCTACGCCTGAAACTCCAATTACAATTTCGTTAAAAAAAATGGATACTTTTGTCCAGCTTGTTGTCCACAACGAGGGAGCAGCCATCCCTGAAAAAGAACAACCCTTTTTATTCCAGCAATTTCGACGGGTTAAGAATGATAATGAAAGCATGAACACCGGCTGGGGATTAGGTCTTACCTTGGTAAAAGGGGTTGTAGATGCTCATAAGGGAACCGTTCGTGTCGAAAGTGTAACAGGACGCGGAACAAGTTTTATTATTGAAATCCCTCTTTCTAAACTTCCATCCTTGGTACAAGTTTAAAGTTTCCGCTCTCATTATTTGAGTAACACCTCCCATCGTTCAAGTAGGGTTACACCCCATAGCAAAGGACCCGCCTATAGCGTAGGATGCACTTGAACAATAAACTAAAAAAGGAAATACAAAATGAAAAAGAACATGACTCTGCTTCTCGCTATTGCATTTGCATTGCTGTTGACAGATCGAGCGCCACTTCGTGCCGCAGATACAGACAGTCGTATCGAAAACTCATTCAAAGACTCCTACGTCTATAAAACATTTCTTAAAGACGAGCACATCAAAATCAGTTCAAAAGATGGAGTTGTAACTTTGTCAGGCGATGTATTTGATCCATCTCATAAACCTATGGCCCAGGATACTGCTGAAGCTTTACCAGGGGTCAAGAGCGTGGACAATCGCATTGAACTCTCAGGGGAACAAGCTGCCGAGCGCTCAGATACATGGATCAGCATGAAAGTAAAATCAGCGCTGCTCTATCGCCGTAGCGTAAGCGGTCTCGACACTGAAGTTTTTGTGAAGGATGGAATCGTCACATTAAAAGGTGAAGCCAGCAATACCGCACAAAGAGATCTAACGACTCAATACGCTCAAGATATAGATGGTGTCAAAAGCGTCAATAATGAAATGAGTATTGCTAAGGCTCCGAAAGAAGATATCCGAACAACGGATGAAAAAATTGATGATGCTTCCATCACAGCTCAAATTAAAAGCACACTCCTTCTTCACCGTTCAACCAGCACACTAAGGACGGATGTAGAGACAAAAGAGGGCGAAGTCACACTAACGGGTGATGCGAAGAACCAAGCAGAAAAAGACTTGGTCAGTAAACTCGTAGGTGACATTAATGGTGTAAAAAGCGTGAATAACAACATGACCATAGGGCAGAAATTAGCAAAGAACTCATAAACAGATAGATAACTACTGCGGGTGCGACATGCACCCGCTTGTAGTGAATACAAAGTAAGAGAAAGGAGAATGCTATGTTGTGGACAATTGCAGTAGTCATGTTCGTTCTGTGGGCACTAGGACTTGTCAGTAGTTACACAATGGGAGGGTTCATTCATATCCTACTGGTAGTTGCCATCGTCATGGTGCTCGTCAGCTTTATTTCAGGGCGACGAAAAGTATAGAAATTATTTGAGATAAAAATGGAGGAACAAAAACATGAACAAATCAATCTCTCTCGCACTTCTTGTAGGAGGCATTGCACTTATAATCATCGGGATCAATGCGACAGACTCGTTTAGCTCCGATGTTTCCCGGTTTTTCACAGGTTCTCCAACTGACAAGGCAATATGGATGCTCATCGGTGGTATCGCCGCATCAATCGTCGGAGCAGTAGGTCTAACGCGCGGATCATCAGCAGTTTGAATACAATCTCTTTTCTACCCAGTGTTCTATAAGGAATTCTTTATGAGATCCAAAAATCTTAGTTCCAATCATTCTAATCACGCTCGCCCCTTTGATCTTCGATTACCAGGGCATCATTTATACGACCAGTGGATAGCGTATCAATTTCATTCTGGCTTACCTGGGGACCGAAAAAATCAAACATGCTCCACCACCGCCGATTGTTGGAGTACCCATACGGGCTGGCGAAATCGTCTTACTAATCACGACCAACCGAAAGCCTAACTATCTGTATCCACACAAAATAACTCTAACAACACATGACAGAAGTAATTGTGCTATGGGGGTTATTACTTAAAGGGGGAAGTATTATGAAAAGAGCTCTATGGGATAACTTGCAGGAAGACAAAAGAATGGAAGTGTTAGTATTTTCTTATATTGCATCGACTCTTAGAACGTAAAAAATACAGAACAGGATTGAACAAAAACCTAGGAAGTTTTATTTGTTTTTAAACAAACCAATTTTATTTTCCTTGAATAGCCTCGCCCGTCTTCTCCACATCTTTGCCCAAACCTCTATATGCATTACAACCCACAACCAATGATGTGATAACGACAAAACAGGCTAGAATAAACATGATTTTTTTCATTTTTATCTCCTTAGTTTTGTAATGAACTATTCCCATATGAATCCCATTTACACGTAGACACGCTCTCTCTTTTGCTTTGCAATATTAAATCGATCCTGGACTTCCTTCCAATAAATGGCTTTCAAGAAAGTGAGAATATATTGCTCTCGTTCTAAACCATAATCTGTCATAAAGGCATGTTCAAAAACATCCATGACGAGCATGAGCTCAGTACCAGCTAGAAAGCCTAAATCATGTTCGTTGATCCAAACATTAAAAAGCCTGTTTCCAATACTGTCATAAGCCAAAATAACCCATCCGATTCCTCGCATGGAACCCATCGCAACAAATTCTTTACGCCAGTTTTCGAATGATCCAAAATCTTGCGAAATTTTTTCGGATAAGGTACTTGCGGGTGCTAAGAGATTTATATCTTTTCCCATATTTCCGAAGTAATATTCATGCAGCCTCATGCCATTAAATTCCCACCCGAATCTGCGTTTTAACTCTGAGAATCCAGGTTTCTTATATTCCTCGGGAGTCTTGATTGAAGTAAAAAAATCACTCAATTGATTTGTATTTTTGACATAGCCTTCGTACAACTTAAAATGAGTTTCTAATAGTCTATTGCTAAAGCCAGGGATTCCCAGCAAATACTCAAAACTCTTCGCTTCATAATGTTTAACTATCATTTTTTCCTCTATTTCTTACAAACGACCTGTCAACAAAAGAACGACTACCACAATAACAATCACTGAAACAAGACCACTGGGCGCATATCCCCAACTACGGCTATGGGGCCATGCTGGAATGATTCCCACCAATAAAAATACCAACACGATCGTCAACAACATTCCGATATTCATATTTGTCTCCTCTTTATATCAACTATCATGATACGACTGGAAACCCTACAAGCGCTATGGGGTATTCACCCCAACTCAAGATCTACTGTCTAGGGATAAACTAAAATCTAAAACAGAATCTATTTACCAAAGCAAATTTGATTGCTATAATTTTAGAGGAGCAAGTGACTATTACCTATGGGTACAGCTAAAGCACTTTCAAAAGCTCAGAAAGACTTTCCTCTTCGGGGAACTGCCCCTCTTAAAAATATCTTAAGTCAAATCGATCAACACCATCCTCATATTTTATCTCAAAAAATTAGAGATTTAGGATTAAAACTAGAAGGTTCTGTTCTTGAAAATCTTATTCAAAAACTATTTAAAGAATTAGAAGCAACAGGCATTTCCTTTAAACCTGCATGCTATCTTTCTAATGAATGGGGATGCCCTCATGGCATTCCCGCCATAGGTATTCCTTTCTATTTAGTCGACCATGAACTTTCTAAAATTGAACTCGAAACCATGCATGAAATTGAGGGAGAAAATGAAGATGAAATTATGAAGATTTTAAGACATGAAGCAGGACATGCTTTTAATTATGCTTATCAACTCTATAAAACGTCTGCATGGCGTAAAATTTTTGGAAAAATTTCTGAACCCTACAGTGATCACTATCGCCCAAATCCTTTCAGCAAAAAATTTGTGAAACATCTGGATAATTGGTATGCCCAAAAACACCCTGACGATGATTTTGCAGAAACTTTTGCCGTATGGATTACACCTGATTCTGATTGGCATAAACGCTATAAAGGTTGGGGCGCCTATAAAAAGCTGGAATATGTTGGGGAAGTCGTTCGCAAATATGCAGGCAAACCCTCTAAAGTCACTTCTTTGGATCTTGACCAGCCTGTAGAGAAAATGGATATCACTTTAGAAGAATATTACGTCTCAAAACTTGAGGAAGTCAGCGACGAACTTCCCGAAAGATTTGACCCGGATCTGATTGAAATCTTTTCTAAAGAGATGCCAAATACTTCTCCAGCCGAAGCTTTTATTCAAGAACATAAAACCAATCTCATCAATACCATCTCAAATTGGACCGGAGAGAAAAAATACATTGTTCGCATGCTTCTAAGCAAACTTTGCGAACGCACCAAAGAATTAAACCTTTTTGTTCTAGATTCAGACAGAGACAAGACGTATGCACATCTCTTGACCTATTGCACGACCCTGACCATGAATTATCGCTATTTAGGGAGATTTTTTATTTACTAAGAGTTTCCTGAAACAAGGAGAGTCTCTATGAAAAAACTCAATATCACAATTCTAGCCAACAAAGCGCTTTCTCCAGAAGATCCCGGCTATGAAAAAATGGAAAAAGACTGGGATGAAGTGGAGCATGATATTTCAGACGCTTTGACCGCAAAAGGACATACCCCCCATATTTTAGGAATTAAAGAAAATGTAAAAGCCTTTCTAGATGGTTTGATGGAGCAAAAAACAGATATTGTCTTTAATGTCTGTGAAGCCTTTAGAGACAATTCCCATCTTGAAATGCATATTGCTGCTGTACTTGAACTTTATGGGCTTAAATATACAGGATCTGGACCTCAAGGCTTACTCTTAGGCCAGAATAAAGGACTCACCAAGGAAATTCTGGCCTATCATGGAATCAAATTTCCAAATTTTAAGATTTTTGCTCCCGGAGCTTCTGATCCACGCCCCTCTGATCTTAGATTTCCACTTATTGTAAAACCTTTAAAAGAAGATGCTTCTATTGGGATTAATGGGAATTCTATTGTAAAAAACGATGATCAACTCATGGAAAGAATTCATGACATCCATGAAAAATTCAACCAAGAAGCCATTGTTGAAGAATACATTGAGGGAAGAGAGTTTTATGTGGGCATGATGGGCAATGAAAAATTAGAGCCCCTTCCCTTGATTGAACTTGATTTTGCAAATATTCCGGACAACAAACCTAAGGTTTATAGTTATCGTGCAAAATGGGATGCAAAATATAGAAAAGAAAAAGGGATTAAAAGTATTTTCCCAAAAGATATTTCTGAAGAACTGATTCAAAAAATCTATCAAACCTGTAAAACAGCCTATCACGCCTTAAGTTTTAGGGACTATGGTCGAATGGACATTCGAGTCACGCATGATCATGAAGTCTATATTATTGAAGGCAATCCCAATCCTTACATTGCCAAAGATGAAGACCTTCCTGATGCCGCTGAGAAAATGGGAATTTCTTATGAGGACTTCATTGAAAAAATTCTGCAATTTGCTTGGGAAAGATATAAGTCATCCGAGAAATAATCTCATTCTTGAATACCTTCTAAATCTACAAAAAAATACCCCACCTATGCCGTTAGAAAGACCTCTTTTGCGCAAAACCTCATTCATGTGGGTTCGCTATGTTCTATTTCAGACTACTCCGATTTTCACCGGAGCCTGTCATCCATAAACCAGGCAGCGTTCCCCGCTTTTCTTTTGTTGGCTAAAAGATATGTCTTCCCGTGACGTACACTGCAGGGTATTTTTTTAAATTCAATTTTAAAAGAGCACTAAAAACCAAAAATCTTTTATTTATAGTTAATATTTTCGACCTCTTTTTTGAGAAAAGCAAGTATTTTTTGAGGAAAAGAAAAAGAGGCCATCTATAAAAATATGACCTTTATTGATGCGGGTGATGCTCGGCGGGGCGCCCCATCGAGCGCAACTTTTGCTGAGCACGATGGGGCTGACGAGCAGCAGGACCCGCTACTTTTTCAAAGGTCATATTTTTATAGATAATTCTGCTATTCGAAGAATAAAAACCAGAGAGATAGGGATCTTCTAGAGAAACTACCGAAATTGACAGCCCAAATTTTCAGTCAATTTGGATTTGATCTGACTTTCAAAAGTAACCACTTCTTCTTCTCTTAATGTCCCCTCCAAGGAGCGAAAGCATAAAGAAAAAGCCAAACTCTTCTTCCCCTGAGGGACCTGGCTACCCTGATAAACATCAAAAACTTTCACAGCCTCTAAAACAGAAGGAGCATTTTGATAAATTATTTTCAAGACTTCATCATGCGTCACCTGCTGATCTAAAATTAAAGCAATGTCTCGGGTGACACCCGGATATCGAGGAAGTTCAGAAAATCGAGGGTTTTCTCCAGAAGCTTTCAAAAGTTTTTCCAAATGAATCTGGGCCACATAAACCTTTTGCTTTAAGTCAAATTTTTTGGAGATATCGGGATGAATTTCGCCTAACCATCCTACTGAATTTTCATTTAAAAAAATTTCTGCCGAACGACCTGGATGAAAAGTTTCATTTTGGCCTTGTTGATATTTCATTTTATCCAATCTTAAAATTTTAAAAAATTCTTCAACAATCCCTTTTAAATAAAAAAAGTCTATATCTATCTCCTCTTTCCAAGGACCCCCCACTTTTCCCATCATCGCCAAAGCAAGATGAGCAGATTCTTCTCGAGGAATTGAAAAACAAGATCCGATCTCAAACTGACGAACATTAAGATTCTGATGATGTTCATTCAAAGCCAGACTGCGTAAAAGATTTGGGATTAGGCTTGTTCTTAAATGCGACAAATCCTGACGAACTGGATTGATCAATGAAGGGGCTGTCTCTACAGGAACTTTTGCTTTTTTTAAGTAATCGGGTGAGATAAAACTATATGTAATCGCTTCCGAAAGTCCTAATCCCTGTAAAATATTTTTTGAACATTGCTGTAAAATATGTGAATGTGAAAAAATTTGATTCTTTTCGTCAAATTGAATCACCGGAGAAACAGCAGGGACTTTCTCATATCCCCAAATTCTCACAATTTCCTCAATTAAATCAACTTCCCTTTCTAAATCAGGTCGATAAAGAGGAACTTGAACAGACCAGATTTCATTTGATTGTTTCTCAATCTGAAAATCTAATTTTCCGAAAATCTGTTCCATCTCATTTGACGAAATCGGAGCGCCTAAAATGTTTTGACACCGTTTGGGGCGAAAATTGATTTTGCGAAAAGAAATCTTTTGAGGATAAACATCTTGAATTTCTAAATCTAGAACTCCACCTGCCACCTGTTGAATTAAAAAACAAGCTCGATCCAAAGCTTCTTTTAAACCCATCGGATCCACTCCTCTTTCAAATCGATAAGAAGATTCAGAACTTAAAAGCAAAGCCTTAGATGTTTTACGAATGGTCTTGGGGTCAAAATAAGCACATTCAAGAAAAATGTTCTGAGTGTTTTCATCTACTTGCGTCCCTTTGCCACCCATAATGCCCGCTAACGCAATGGGACGACTCTTATCTGCAATAATCAGCATGGAAGAATTGAGCGGTCTCTCTATATCATCCAAAGTCAAAAGTTTTTCTTCTGGTTTTCCCCAACACACCAAAATTTCATTGCCTTGAATTTTCCCAAGATCAAACGCATGCATGGGATGTCCAAGCTCAAGTAAAATAAGATTAGTAACATCCACTACATTATTGATCGAGCGCTGTCCCATACGTTCCAACCGCTGCTTTAACCAATAAGGCGAAGACCCTATTCTGACATTTTGAATAATCCGTCCCATATATCGAGGACAGGCGTCAGGCGCTTCAATCTTAATTTGCATCTTTTTAGAAGAATTTTTTTGATCTATTTTTAAATCACTTTGAGGAGCACGAATCTTTTGGCCGGTCATCGCCGCAATTTCTCGAGCAATCCCTCGAATGCTTAAGGCATCCGGTCTATTGGGAGTCACATTTAAAACTAAAGCCATATCTTGAAGTTTTAAAGCATCGACAATATTTTCTCCTTTAGGAAAAGATTCTGGGAAAATCCATATCCCTTGTATATCACTTGGAAAACCCAATTCGCTTTTTGAACAAAGCATCCCTTGAGAAAATTCTCCTCGAATCTTTGAAGAAGTTATTTTTTTATCTCCAGGCAATTGAGCTCCATCCAAAGCAACAGGAACAAAATTTCCAATCGAAATATTTTTAGCCCCGCACACAATGCGCAAGATCTCTTTACCTACATTGACATTGCAAAGACTTAAACGATCTGCATTGGGATGAGGATGAATTTCAAGAATTTCACCTACGACTACATTAGAAAAATTTGCAGAGAAATCTTCAACAGCCTCCACTTCAAAACCTGCCATGGTCAGTCGATGGCAAAGCTCTTCTGTTGAGAAATCCCAATCCACAAACTCACGCAACCAACTTAATAAAACTTTCATAATAACTTTCTATTTAAAATCTTTACAAAACTTTGTTCAGAGATTGCTCCAAAAGAGTCATTTTAACAATCCCTAAGATTTTTCTAAGATCCTCTCACTGTCACAGTCTGATCAAAAAGCCTCAAGATGCAAGGCGCATGCAAGTGACTGCGGAGGCGTATATTTTCTAATACGCCGCACAAAGAAACGTAGCGTGCAACGAAGCAGATTGGGCTTTTTCATCAGACTACTAAAACTGCTTTAAGAACCTATCATCATTTTCAAAAAATAATCGTATGTCATTAATCCCATATTTCAACATCGCAATTCGCTCAACACCCATACCAAATGCAAAGCCTGTGTATTTTTCTGAATCATATCCTACCGATTCAAGAACTTTGGGATGTACCATGCCAGCCCCTAATACTTCTAGCCAGCCCCGGGAAGAACAGACACGACAGCCAGAGCCTTCACAAACAGAGCAAGAGACGTCGACTTCAGCACTGGGTTCAGTAAAAGGGAAAAAACTGGGACGAAAACGAAGTTTGGCCTTATCACCAAAAATCTTTTTAGCAAAATAGGTTAGAACAAACTTCAAATGACTAAAACTCACATTTTCATCGATCAAAAAACCTTCTATTTGATGAAACATGGGCG
Organism: uncultured bacterium; assembly: GCA_964640155.1. Classification (GTDB taxonomy): domain Bacteria; phylum Auribacterota; class JACPWU01; order JACPWU01; family JACPWU01; genus CAZXEQ01. The sequence goes on from CAZXEQ010000001.1 coordinate 538,325, forward strand.
AATGCGACACATCCACTTCGTCTCTGCGATAAACTCTACCTGGAGCAATGATGCGAAGCGGAGGTTTACGCTCTTTCATAACATGGATTTGAATTGGGGAAGTATGTGTTCTCAACAAAAGTTCATTGGAAAGATACAGGGTATCTTGCATATCTCTTGCGGGATGATCTTTGGGAATATTTAAGGCCTCAAAATTATAATAATCTGTTTCAATCTCTGGGCCTTCTTCAATCGAAAAACCAATTTGCACAAAGGCTTGAATGATTTCATCTCTTACTTGTGTGAGGGGATGTAAATGCCCATGGTTTTTAGAGAGCCCTGGCAAAGTAACATCTAAGGTTTCTGATTTAAGTTGAATATTTCTTTGATGAGATTCTAGTTTGAGACGTGTGTTTTCAAGAAGTGATTCGACTTTGGCTTTACCCGCATGAATCAATTGTCCTACTTGAGGTCGATCTTCAGAAGAAAGGGTTCCTAGCTGTTTTAAAAGTTCTGTAATCAGGCCTTTGCGGCCTAAAAAATGAACTCTTTTTTCTTCTAGGCAATCCAAGGTAGAGAGTTGTGGGATAGCTTTCTGGGCATCCGCTACAATGCCATCAATTGTCTTAGTCCATGTCTCAACAGATTGATTCATATAAAGCGTTCCTCGTATCTCCTTCAGGGGCTAGAAAATCTTGTCTAGTGAAGCGTATCTCGTCGAATAAACAAAAAACAATACACTCTAACAACGAAATACGAGATACGAATAACGAACAGCGTTTTTTACAATGCTTTCTTAGCTGTCTCGACAAGGCTGGAAAAAACTTCTTTTTGATTTACAGCCAAGTCTGCCAAAATCTTACGATTCAAAACAATTCCAGCCTTTTTTAAACCAGAAATGAATTTGCTGTAAGAAATGCCTAATTCCTTACTGGCGGCTCCAATTCTCGTAATCCAAAGACCTCGAAAATCTCTTTTTTTGGCAAGACGATCACGGTAAGCATAGCGAAGCGCTTTGAGAAGCGTGAATGTCGCTAGCTTATAATTGCGACGGGCATTGTAAAAACCCTTAGCTAGTTTTGTTTTCTTTTTTCTCCTCGCACGTCCGGCAGGAGCATTTGTAGAGCGCGGCATATATATTTTCCCTTATCGTAAAAATTTACTTACAAAAATAAGTTTACAGTTAACAGTGTACCGAAAAATGACTGACTACCCATTCGGAAGAAGGCGCTTGATACGACCTACATCTGAAGGATCAACAACTTTAGATCCCCTTAAAGTAAGCTTTCTCTTCTGTTTTTTATGGGCCATCAAATGACTTCCAAAAGCACTGTAACGAAGAACCTTACCGGTTCCTGTAATTTTAAATCTTTTTTTTGCACCTTTATTCGTCTTAATCTTTGGCATAAAATTTTCCTTATTTCTTTACGCACCCGCCGGATGAGCCACCTTACCGCGGCCTGGAGCAATCGTCATAATCATACTTCGTCCCAAAAGTTTAGGATACTGTTCTACAGCTCCAACTTCAGCAACATCATTTATCAAACGATCCAAAAGACGTTTCCCAAATTCCATATGGGCCATTTCACGTCCTCGAAACATCATCACTGCCTTGACCTTATTCCCTTTTTGCAAAAACTCTACAATATGTCTTAACTTTACTTCGTAATCATGATTTTCGATATTAGGATGAAATTTCATTTCCTTAATTTTCACCACATGCTGCTTCTTGCGAGCTTCTTTCTCCTTGCGGGTTTGCTCGTAACGAAATTTCCCAAAATTAATGACGCGACAGACAGGAGGATCTGCATCGGGAGCAACTTCCACCAAATCAAGACTACGGCTTACGGCCAAAGCCAAAGCTTCTTCTTTAGTAAGAATACCTACTTGACGACCTTCGTCGTCAATCGTCCTCACCTTTGGAGCACGAATTTCATGATTCACTCGAACATGCATTATAGGAGAAACCCAAACCACCTTTCCTAATAAAATTTAAGTGCGAAAAAGGTATCATAAAAGAAATTTCAATGCAATGAGAAAACTAAAAGGTCTTACTTTGAATCTCTTGGGAAAGTTTATCTAGAAAAGCAGCGATGGCCATTGTCCCTAAATCACCCTTTTTTCGATCTCGGACTGCAACGGTTGCAGCTTTTTCCTCTCTATCTCCAACCACCAACATGTAAGGGACCTTTTCAACTTGAGCTTCTCGAATACGAAAACCTATTTTTTCAGCTCTATCATCTAATTCAAAACGAATTCCATGCTTAAGCAATTGCTCAGCAATGCTTTTCGCATAAGTGATTTGTGCCTCAGTAATCGGAAGGATCTTGACTTGAACAGGCGCTAACCACACCGGGAAAGCTCCTCCAAAATGCTCAATCAGAATCCCTAGAAACCTCTCCATACTTCCCCAAACCGCACGATGAACCATCACCACCGGATGATGTTTCCCATCAGAAGCCACATAAGTTGCTTCAAAGCGCTCCGGTAAATTAAAGTCCACTTGAACTGTTGGACCTTGCCAACCTCTACCTAAAGCATCCACTAATTTGATGTCAATTTTAGGGCCATAAAAAACGCCTTCACCTGGATCAATTTTATAGGGAATATTTTTGACTTTAAGAGCATCTTCCAAGGCCTTTGTCGCCTGATCCCATCGTTCAATGGTTCCTGTAAATTTCTCGGGCCGAGTACTCACAGCGACTTCATATTTAAATCCAAAGGTTTTCATCATAAAATCAACTAAATCCAAAACATTTTGAATTTCGTCTTGAAGTTGTTCAGGTGCACAAAAAATATGTGCATCATCTTGAGTGAAACCCCTAACACGCATGAGACCATGAAGAACTCCCGTTCTCTCAAAACGATAAACGGTTCCCAACTCGGCAAAGCGCAAAGGAAGATCCCGATAACTTCTCACCCCCGAACGAAACATCAGAATATGGCCAGGACAATTCATCGGTTTGGCAACATACTGAACTTCTTCTAACTCCATGGCGGGATACATATTTTCACGATAATAATCCCAATGGCCACTTTGCTTCCATAAATCAACACGAGCCACATGAGGGGTATAAACAAATTCATACCCACGGCGAAAATGTTCATCTCTCCAAAATGTTTCTAGAATCCACCGAAGACGTCCACCCTTAGGCTGCCAGAAAACAAGACCTGGACCCGCTTCTTGATGAATGCTGAAAAGGCCTAATTCTTTACCTAATTTGCGATGATCTCTGGCCTTAGATTCTTCAATTTGTTTTAAAAAATCATCTAATTCTTTTTGAGAAGGAAAAGCGGTGCCATAAATTCTTTGAAGCATTTTATTCTTTTCATTACCACGCCAATAGGCTCCAGCCACACTTAAGAGTTTAAAAGCTTTTAGCTTGCCCGTGCTTTTTAAATGAGGACCACGACAGAGATCTAAAAACTCGCCTTGCTCATAAAGGCTGACTTTGTCATCTTGAATACCTTTAAGGATTTCCACCTTGAAAGGTTCTTTCATTTCTTCAAAAATTTGAATGGCTTCCGAGCGAGGAATTTCTTTACGAATAAAGGGAAAGTTTTCTTCTTTTATTTTAAGCATTTCTTGTTCAATACGAGCAAGATCTTCAACAGAAAAGGGATGCTCTAAATCAAAATCATAATAGAAGCCCGTTTCAATAGCGGGACCAATGGCAATCTTTGTCCCAGGAAACAAGCGCTTTACAGCTTGTGCCATGATATGCGCACCACTGTGGCGACATGTTTCCAATTCTGGACTTAAACCTTCAAAATGTTCTTCACCGTACATAAACTACCTATCTTTTCAAAATTAAGATCTGGGCGATACAGGGATCGGCGCCTTCGGGACTCGTCTACCCCGATATTCATCGGGGACCTTCGGACGACTCGCCCTTCGGTCGGCCATCCGCCCCTCCTACCAGTCGTACATCAGCCCCCGCCCGGCTGATGTACATTATCATGTGTCGGGACTCCATTCGATCCCTTTTGGAAATCTTTCAAAGCTCTTTCCACAAAACTTGAGCTTACTCCACCGATACTTTCTTACTAAGATCTGGGCGATACAGGGATCGAACCTGTGACCTCGAGCGTGTCGAGCTCGCGCTCTAGCCAGCTGAGCTAATCGCCCGTTAAAAGCAGAGAATAGTGTTTAGTGATAAGTGAATAGAGCTAATAATAAGGTCATCACATCTCACTAAAGTCTATTTTTCTCTGAAATACTATACACAACCTTTCAAAGATTTGTAGAGTAAATTTCATTCCCCTGTTAAAATAAGGTGAATGACGCCTTCAAAAGAGAAATCTGTTTCACTAAAAATTTTATATCATCAAGCTTTTGGCAAAGCCCGCCGATGGTTTAAAAGCTATGTTTATACACGCCAAACTGTCCAAACTCTTTCTGCACGCACTGGTGAATGCAATCGTTGTGGAGCTTGTTGTAAAATTATTTTTCAATGTCCTTTTTACTTAGAAGAAGATGGCAAAGGAAACTGTCGTATTTATGGCCAGCACTTTTCACAATGCAAACTTTTCCCTTTGGAACCAAAAGATTTAATAGGGATAGACGATCAGTGCGGGTATAAATTTGATACCAATAAATTGAAGGATCTGGCAGGCAAGAGTGTCTTTACTTCGATTAGGCTAAAATTCGGGTTGCGTGAATAACAAAAGTCCCCGTTGAAGTCTGAAGATTTCCGCTAAAACTATTGCGATCATTAGAGAATTGAATCACAGCTGTTGCAGATTGACCATCGCTATGAATGAAGGTTGATCGGACCTGATTGTTACTCATGGTTCCTGAAAAAGCAAAATCTCCCGTTCGACTATCAATGGCAATAGTAAAAAGATTCCCAGAGTTATTAACAGTCGCAGTTCCTGCAGAGCTTCCTCCTTGTGGATTCACAACAACAGCCGTATACCCACCTGAAGCCTTTTTAACAGTACCATTCTTACATCCAGAAGCAATGAAGACAAAACTCAACAGAAACAAAAAAGAGAGGGTAGTGAATTTGGATTTCATGTGGAGAATTCTACCACAACTGTTGGAGATGCAAGAAAAATTTTTGCTCATGAATCTTTTTTTCAAAACTATTTGGGTGACCAACGAACTCTAAATAAGATTTATTAACTTCTTCCCAAATATTGTCCTGTTCGAGTGTCTACCTTAATCACTTCTCCCTGCTTAATAAAAATAGGGACTTGAATACTGTAGCCTGTTTCAACTGTTGCAAGCTTCATAACATTGGTAACCGTATCACCTCGACTGCCTGGTTCTGTTTCAAGCACTTTCAAAAGAACGCTGGCCGGCATTTCTAAATCCACCACCACCCCATCATTAATCGAAAGCTTTACCTCTAAATTTTCGGCTAAGAAGTGACTTCTCTCTCCGACAATTTCAGCCGAAACAGCGTGATTATGATAATCCTCTAAATCTAAAAAATAATATTGTCCATCATTATGATAAAGATATTGGCAATCCTTGGATTCTAACATCACGGCTTCTACAGAATCTTGAGGTCGAAAACGATTTTTGACGGTTTTGCCCGTTTTTAAATTTTTTAAGGTGGTCTGAACCATGGCCCGCCAATTTCCAGGAGTCACATGCTGATACTCCGTTACCACATGAATTTGACCATTAAAATTAATGGCCATTCCTGGTCTCAATTCTCCTGCTTGCATAATAAAATCTCCTCTAAAGCCCCTTCTTAAACGACAGAACATCAGAAAACAAAGATCAAAACATGATGTTCAATGTACGATCTTTCATTAAAGTTGTGCTAATATAAAGCCCGATCAACATTTTTGCAATATGAAAACACTCGCTCTCGCAACCGATCCCAAAGGGGAAGTCTTAAAATTAGAAGATTGGGCTATGATGGCTCGATCGGGAGATCTCTATCGAGAACCTTTGGAAGAAGAGCTTTGCGACTTTCCCAAAACAGCCGAAATTTCTTTTCTCCCCAAGCGTTCTCCCATTGTTTGGAGCCCAAAACACCATCAGCCCCAGATACTTGAGCAAGACCCTTTAACAGGACAAAGCCTTTCCACTGCTTCTGCAATTTTGCCCATTGGTTATTTAAGGACACTCCTTCCAGCTTCAGCTCCTGCCCATAAAGACTTTTTACCTCAATGGGCTTATACCGCTATAGGACTTCAACAAAATAAATGGAAAGTAGCAGGGATTAAAATTGAAACCCAGAATGATCATTGGGAAAATCATTATTACAATACCCCTGAACTTTCTGTGAAACTTCAAAAAAAACTACTTCAACAACCTAAAAATCGCGTCCTTCAACAGCTTTCAATCTGCGCTAAAGATTATCACTGTAGCACCGCACAAAATATTTTCTATGAACGCTGGGAAGGAGCTCTTCCTGTTTCCCCTGCTTGTAATGCCCAATGTGTCGGTTGCATCAGTCTTCAACCTGAAGATTTACCTCCTTCAAGCCATGAACGCATCCGATTTGCACCTACTGTAGAAGAAATCGTAGAAGTCGCTAGCTCTCATTTACAAAACGCACCTGATCCTATTTTATCTTTTGGACAAGGCTGTGAAGGAGAACCTCTATTAGCCAGTTCTCTTATTGAAAAAGCAATTTTAGAAACTCGCAAAATAACCAATCAGGGAACTCTCAATCTCAACACCAATGGCAGCCGACCTGAAGCGTTCAAAAAGCTATGTGAAGCTGGACTTCAAACCACACGTATCAGCATGAACAGTGCACTCAAACAAACTTATGAGAACTATTATCAACCCAAGGGATATCAATTTGAAGATGTTCAACAAACAGCTCGAATTGCACATGAAGAAGGGTTAGGCGTTTCAATTAATCTTTTGACTTTCCCAGGAGTTACAGACCGCGAAGAAGAAGTGGAGGCTTTAGTAAAATTTATTCATGAAACAAAAATCCATGCGATTCAATGGCGAAATCTTGCCATTGATCCCGATCAATATCTGTTATCTTTACCTAAACGCCAAGGAAAAATCTTGGGTATTCCATCCTTAATCCACCATCTTAAAAAAATATTCCCCCAACTCCATCACCTTTCCTTCAGTCGACCCAAAGAGTTTTTTAATGATCATTAAAAAGATTACTTAGCACTGCCGTGCCTCTCGGGCAAATTCTTTTGATAAATAGCAAATCCCCGCTTAGGACCTGCTTTTGAAGGAGGAGTAGAGCGAGGTCGGGCTAATAATTTCCAAGGTTCATTTCTTAAAGTTCTCATAAATTCTTTGGCATGTTCTGAGGTTTCCTCCAAATTTTTCATCATGCGGTCAATGCCAGGACTATTGGAATGGATCAATGTCTTGGCCTCTTTAAGAAGCTCGTCCATTTCTTGAACCGTCGTATTCATTCGCTCCAAAAGCGATTGAATCTTAGGAGCGGCCTCTTTAAATTGACCCTTCACATCCCCCGATAATTCATACATGTTTTGAAGTGTTTCACGAATGTGTTTTCGATTCTCTTTCAGAATGCCATTAATTCTTTTCGTTAGCCCTTGAGCCTGATCCATGAGGTTTTGAACTTTTTTCTCATTTGCTATCTGTTGAACCACTTCATCTACACGTGACACAGAAGAATGAATTTTATTCATGGTATCTTTAATCACAGGCAGCATTTCATCCAATTCCTTGCCGAATTTTTCCATCACATCGGTAATATCTGAAGGACTCCGTCCAATAATAATGCTTCCTTCAGGTAAGGACTCACTGTTTTTGCCTCCCGGAGTCAACTCAATATATTTTTCGCCTAAAAAACCTAAAGATCTAATTTCCGCATCAGAATCTTTTCTGATAATCACGTCTTTACTTAATCGAACAGAAACTTCGATATCCTTTTCGTATTGAGTCCTTTCTTCGGCAGATAAAATTCGAACCTGCACCACTTGCCCCACTTTAAAACCAGAATAAGTGACAGGTGAATCTAATTTTAAATTTCCCAAAGAAGAAAAAAGAAGTTTGTAATTTTGGGTTTCTCCCATCAGACACACCTGTCCTGCATGCATTGAAAAATAAGCCAAGACAGCACATGCAATCAAAAAGAAAATCGCAACTTTTATGCTTGATCGTAAATAATCCATAAATACATGCCCCCTCGTTTAAAAATCAAAACTTCTAATCTTTAATTTTATTTAGCCCACCAATGTCTTTAAATATTCGCCACTATCCCTACGCAAAGGAATCGGTCCTTCTGCAGAACCATTGATAAATTGCTGAACTATTGGATTTTTAGAATTTCGTATCTCATCCGGTGTTCCAGACTCAATGATTTTACCTCCATGCATCATCACCATTTGATCTGCAATGCGAAAACCGGATGTCATTTCATGTGTTACCACAATAGAAGTAATTCCTAATTTTTTACTCAAGTCCAAAATCATTTGATCAATAGAAGCTAAAGTAACAGGATCTAAACCTGCTCCCGGTTCATCATAAAAAACCAATTCTGGATCAAGCGCTAAAGCTCGGGCAATCCCTACCCTCTTTTTCATTCCTCCACTGATTTGAGAAGGCATCAAGTTTTCAAATCCACTTAAACCTACCAGTTCTAATTTAATGCGAACCATGATTTGAATAATTTTATCATTTAAAGAAGCATGCTCTCTTAAAGGGAAGGCCACATTTTCTCCCACCGTCATTGAATTAAAAAGAGCAGCACTTTGATAAAGAATCCCTATTTTTCTTCGAATCTTGTCAAGTTCACCTTGATTCATTTGCGTAATATCTTCATTAAAAAGAAGAATGTTTCCACTATCTGGACGCAAAGTCCCCACCAAATGTTTAAGGAAAGTACTTTTTCCACAACCACTCATTCCCATAATCACGAGAATAGACCCTTTTTTAACGGTGAGATTGAGCTGATCCAACACTCGTCTTGGACCAAAACTTTTCACCAAATTTTTAACTTCGATAATTGCGTCCATAAATTATCCACTCTATCTTCAAAACTATTCTGGTTAATAGACCTCTCAAAAAGGTTTAGCTGCAAGGCATCTGCAAGCGACTGCGGTGATCCCGATATATCGGGACCGCACAAAGAAGCGCAGCGGACAGCGAAGCAGTCCTTTAGGGCAACACAGCAGATGAGCCTTTTTCAGAGGTTTTACAAAAAATAAAAGTATGCATTCCAAATACAGTCCACAATAATAACGAGAATCATTGAGGCAACTACAGAAAGTGTCGTTGCTTTTCCTACCCCTTCCGCCCCTCCTTGTACAATCAAACCTTGATAACATCCCATAAAGCTAATAATGGCACCAAAGGAAAAACTTTTAATCAACCCCGTCTGAATATCCTTTAAAACCAACGATTCAAATGTGCGTGAAATATAATAGGTTGTATCAATGTCTAAAGTAAGATGCCCTATGATATAGCCGCCTATAATTCCAATGAGATTGGCCAAAATAGTGAGGCAAGGAACCATCAAAAAAAGAGCTAAAAAACGTGGAGCCACCAAATAACGAACAGGATCCACTCCCATGGTTTCAAGAGCATCAATTTCTTCAGAAACTTTCATGGTACCAATTTCAGCCGCAATTCCAGCTCCAACGCGACCTGAAACAACAATGGCTGTTACAAGAGGTCCCAATTCACGGGTAAAAGAAATTCCTACCAAGCCTGCAATTAAAATTTCTCCCCCTAATTTTTTAAGCTGATACGCAGTGAGCATAGCAAGCGTCAGCCCTAAAAAAAACGAGACAAGAGAAACAATGGTTAAAGAACGAACTCCTCCATCCAACATTTGCTTCACTGTTTCTTTAAGACTCACGGGTTTACGCCTGACAAAACCCATCACAAGCCAAACAAAAGTTTGCCCCATCAAAAAAAGAAAGCTTTCCAAATGACAAAGAGCCGGTTTAACCCAAAGCTGCCAAGATTTGATCAATTTACATTCCTTTCAGTGCTTCAACTTCATCTTTGTAAATTTGAAAAACCTTCTCCAGGCGTGTGATTTCAAACAGCCCTTGTAAACCCGCACTCACAGCAAAAAGAGCAAAGAAGACATTGCGCTTCTTTGCAATTTGAAAAGCCTCAATAAGCGTGGCAAGCCCTGAGCTATCCATATACGAGACTTGCTTTAAATTGATCAAGAGTTTGCGAGGATTTTTATGCAAAAGTTCTTCAAATCGTTTTCGAACGATAGGAGAGCGATAAAGATCGATTTCACCCCCCAAATCGACAATACAAGATCCGTCTATCTCACGAACTAAAATCTCAATTTCATTTTTCTTCGGCATATTTTTTCATCCTCAAAATATTCATTCCTCTTGATCTTGCGTACTCCACTTCATCCATCATTTTTTTAATAAAGAAAACGCCCAACCCTCCGGGTCTCACTTTATTCAAAGGACGATGTTTAATTTTTTTACAATCCATGGGACGTCCCTGATCCTTTAAAATAAATTCTAGCGCCTTCTTTTTTTCTTTGCACTCCAAGGTAATCAAACCTTCTTCGCAACCACAATAGCTATGACGAATGATGTTGGCACAAGCTTCATCTACGGCCAACACCAATCCTTGGATTTGAGTTTTAGAAAATCCAAAATTGGAAGCAACTTCCTTGACTAACAATCGAATATATTGAAGCCAACGCGGATGGCTTTGAAAAGAAATTTTAACTTTACGCATCGCTCTCCTACCCTTTGTATTTGACAGCCATCATTGTAACATCATCTGGAATCGCAAATGACCCAGAAAAATGATTTATTTCATCTAAAACTGAAGTAACAATTTCTTTTGGCAAAGAGTTTGAAGGCAATTGGCTTAAGCATTTTTCGAAACGCTTCCAGCCAAATTCTTCACCTTCAGGATTTCGTGCTTCAATCGTACCATCTGTTAGGAAAATAAGGGTATCCCCTTTTTTAATGGGGATCTCCTTTGTTGGAAATTGTGTTCGAGATAAAATTCCAAGAGGAAGAGCATCTCCTCCAGAAATTTTTTCAAAACCTTTTTTATTTTCTCGATAAACATAAAGAGGTAAATGCCCCGCATTTGCAATTTCTATCTTAGATTGATAGGTATCCACAACGACATAACATAAGGTAACAAACATTCCCATCGTAGATCTTTTCACCAAGCGGTTATTTAGCTTCTCAAGCATTTTAGACATATTCTGATCTGAAAAAGCTTCTAGACGAAATTCACTTAAAGTTCGAATCATATAAAGAGAGGCTGGTATTCCTCTACCCGAAACATCACCAATCAAAGCTCCCCATCGACCTTTACCTAAAGTTAAAAAATCGTAAAAATCTCCTCCTATCTCTTGCGCAGCTTTTGTTTTAACAAAAGCTTCTATAGTTTTAAAAAGAGGAAATTCTTTTTTAAGGAAATTGTCTTGAATTTGTTTTGCAATCAAAAGACTTTGTTCTAAAGCTTGTTGTTCAAGCTTTGCTTGGGTAAGGCGAGCATTCTCAACAGCAATCGCGGCAAGACTAGAGAAAGCACTTAACAACTCTAAATCAGAAGAAACAAAAACATCCTTATGAATAGAATTAATCGCTTCTAAAACACCAATAATTTTTCCATGAACACACATCGGAACACATAAAATAGATTTGGTTTTAAAACCGGTGGTTTGATCAAAACCAGAAAAAAACCTTTTGTCTTTTTGGGCATCCGGAACCAAAAGTGGTTTACCTTTTTCGGCAACCCATCCTGCTATTCCTTGTCCAACTTTGAGAGAAAACTTTTTCTTAACCTCTTCGCCTTTGTCTCCCAAAGCGACTTGGCAATCTAAAAGACCGGTTTTGGGATTAAGAATAAGAAGACTTGAAGCCTGAGCATCCACAACTCGTTTGGCAATTTCCATCACCAAATCAAGGACTTCGTCAATCTGTAAAGATGAAATCACAAGCGTACTTGCTTCAATGAGACCATAGAGTTTCTGAATCTGCTGCTCAAGCTCTTGAATGCGATTCATGCATGTTCCTAAGAGGGTTTGACTTCAATTTATTATAGAGATCTACAATTAAAGGAGCAAAGGAAAAGAAAAGTGATTAAGGGCTAAGAGTTAAGGGCTATGGGCTAAAAAACATCGAATTTTTCTAGCCCTTCCCTCTTAGCCCCTAGCCGATAGCATGTATAAAAGTGTGTACTTTATGTATGCGGGTGACACTCGGCGGGGAGCCCCGCCGCGCGCAATTTTTCATGAGCACGGTGGGGCTGACGAGTGTCAGGCCCTGCTACTTTTCTAAAAGTACACACTTTTATGTACAACATCCCCTAGCCCTGTTTTTCTAAGTAATCTTTTGACACCATCGATTCACTGTTATAAAATTCGAGCTCATGAGACAAAAGATATTCCTGGGGGTTGTCTTTATCATCTTTTCATTAAGCTCTGGCTTTTTAGAATCTGCCAGCAAAACCAAGCATCCTCTTGTTTTAGATAAAATCAATGTGGATTACCGCTCTAAGGGAGGCTCTGGTTTTGAAGGATTTGAATCCAAAGGCCTCTCCTCACTCAATCAAGCCAATCAGAATCTTGGCAAATGGGCTCAAATAGAAGTTCAGTATCGAAGTTCTTTAGCATGGACAGATGAACTCGTTCTTAAATTTTATGTTTTAACAGATCGCACCGTTCTTCAAGACAGTATCACGCAAATCAATGTTCCCCAGGGCCGCCGACATTTTGCTGTTGTCTATCTTCATCCCACCACATTACAACGCTATGGAGAAATAAAAAGAGCGGCTGTTCAAATTTTTCACAGAGGGGAATTAATAGACACCGATCAATGGCCTCAAAGAACAAAAAAAGAATGGTGGAAAGAATATCCTGGCAGAGAAGGTCTTTTAAAAAAGGAATTTCAAACCCCTTTTATTTTAGATCACCCCAGTCGATATGAAGATACGAAATAAGCATAAAATCGGGGCAACCGGTTAATTGGAAAACCGGTGAACAATGTTATTAGGAGCATCATGGCTCAAAAATCTTTTGTTTGTATTGATATCGGCAGTTATCATCTCAAAGTCGCTCTTTTTACCAAACAAGGCAAAAAGCTAAGTTTAGTAAAATTTTTGTTCGAGAAGATTAATCTGCCCTCAGGAGATGCATTCAAAGAGGCTATTCCTTCCGTTCTTACTACTTTGAGCTCGATGCTCTTAAAAATGAATATCGAACCAAAATCAAACCTTTTTTATCTTTCATTGCCAGGGCAGCTTACATTCTGCAGGCTTTTAAAATTACCCTTGGTAGATCGAAGCAAGATTCATCAAATGGTTCAATACGAAGCCCAGCAGCAAGTCCCGTTTTCTTTAGATGAAGTCACTTGGGATTATGAAGTACTGGGTAATCCTGATCCGGAACATCTACATGTTTTGCTTACAGCTCTGCGTAAAGAATGGGGGCATGAGCTCCTAAAATATCTTAGATCTCGAGGGATTGAAGTCGAATTAATTGCAGCATCTCCGCTTGCTTCCTATCATTGTTTATCACAAATAGCTCCTGCAAAGACAGATCCTATTGTCCTTATGAATATTGGGCACAAAGCAACCAATCTCATTATTTACAACTCATCGACTGTATGGGTTAGAACGATCCCCATCGGAGGAGATGACTTTACAAAAGAAGTTCAAAAAGAAACAAGGCCTGATTCAACCCCTTCAGATCAAAGCGAAAATTCTTCAGCATCAACAGAACAAAAAATGATGGCCGCCCTTGAAACGGCCTCTAAACGTTTGAGTACGGAGTTAGCCAGATCGATCGGATTCTACAACACTCAATTTGGTTCAAGCAAAATTTCAGCAGCATACTTGACTGGAGGAGCATCTCAAATCTCAAGCCTAGAAGAAAATTTAAATCGAAGACTCTCAGTTAAAATTTCTCCTCTTAACCCTTTTGAGGGACTTCCAATCGAAAATTTATCAGGAGAATCCCCTTTTCTTTTAAGTGAAATTGCTGGCCTTGCCTTAAGAGCAGATAACATTATCCCCAGCCAAATCAATCTTCTTCCTAAGTCTTATCTCTCTGAAAGAAAGCTGGCCAAAAAGAAAGAATATTTTTTTTATTCAGCCATCACTCTTCTTTTGATTCTGCTTGTTCAAATTCTTTCTTATCGCCAACTTGCATCTATTAAAAAAACCAAATTAGAAAATATTCAGAAAATCTCTCAAGATATTAAGATTTACTCTCAAGAGATAAAAACTGCTGTTGATCAAACCCAAAACTATTCGCTTCAAATACTAGAGATTGAACGAATGACGAAAGAGCGAGCCTTTTGGGTTTACTTTTTTCAAGAAATCGAAAAGGCAACTCCTCCTAACATCTGGCTTACAAAATTTACAACTTCTTATCTTCAAGAACCCAATCGTGTCCTTCCAGAACGATCCAAAGGATCTCCTCCTGGGATTATTCTCTTCACTTTTTACTGTAAAACAAACGGGACTTACAAAGATGTTTCAGATTTTCGCGAAAAACTTGAGAAGCTCTCCCTTTTTCAAACCGTACAAATTCGATCGGCGAATCCCCCTATCAATAATATTCGTGATTTTGTGATACAAGCAGAGGTTAAAGAATGAACATTTCTTTTCGTATAAAAACACTTTTTGGAATCATCATGACCGTCGTGGCAGTACTGATTATCTTATCTTCTTTTTTTCTAAAACGCTCCGTGTCTAAAAAAATAGAACTCGACAAAACCTATGAAAGTGCTCTTCAAGAAGCAAAATCTATTCTGGCCTCTAGTAAAGTGATCCCCACCCATAACCGCGTTGCAAAATTCCAACTACAACAGACTCAAATTCAAAAGCAATACGAAGATTTACTCACACTGCTCGACACCGCAAGTGTTCCTCAAATCAACTTTACTCCTTTGGAATTTAAAGAGGATCTGTTAAAAACACATCGTCTCTTAGTAGAACGCGCAAATCTTTGGAACATTAAACTTCCTATTTCATTGGGATTCCCTGAATTTGAAGGAGGAAACATTCCTTCTCAAGAAGACATCCCTCCTCTGGCGCTTCAATTAAATGCATTAAGAACTTTAATTAATCTCCTCATCGAATCTCGGGTGCAAGAAGTGGGACTGCTTTCTAAAAAAGAAATTAGAAGCGTCAGCCTCATTGCGAATCAAACCATGTATAAGATTTTACCTTTCGAACTTGCTTTTAAAGCTACAACGGAAGGCTTAAGAACCTTTCTCTATAAAATCTCTTCCTCCGGTCATCTTTTTATTATTCGAAAAATTAATTTGGAATCTGAAAAAGGAGATGGAGTTGCTGTTAACATGACTGTTGAAGCCATTAAACTTAAGAGGAGCTCCGAATAAACGCTCATGAATATCTATACAGTTCTTGATCCCATCAAAAAATTCATGACGGACTATATCGAAAAAATCATTTTGTTTATTTTGATTTTCTTCTTAATTGCAACCCTTTTTAAATCAGTTGGAGAAGTAGTGAAAGAGGTTTCACATCAAGACGAAGTTCTAAGTCATCCTTTCACAAAAGAAAATTTGGAGGTTGTTGAAAATATTATTTCCGAAGAGCAATATGCCCAAATCATCAAGACCCTTCAGATATCGTTTGATAAACGACAAGGCACTCGCAACCTTTTTATCCCTAAATCCGAAGAAGTTGCCATTAAAGAAGAACCCGTTACATTAAAAGTTGATTCCGACAATGATGGCATGCCCAACGAATGGGAAACGCGTTATGAATTAAATCCTTCAGACCCTTCAGATGCTTCAAAAGATTTTGATCAGGATCAATATAATAATCTAAACGAGTTTACAGGAGGCTCTGATCCAACCGATGCAAATAGTTTTCCAGGCATATTAAAACTTGAAATTCTTAGGATTTATCGCATTGGGATTCGTGTTAATTTTTTTGGTTATATCAAACTCCCTGATGGAACTTTTCAAATTCAAATCAATTGGGGCAAACGCACCGCTTTTCTAAAAACAGGAGAAGAAATTCGCGGATATAAAATTATTGAATTCACTCAAGCAAGTGAAAAAAAATTTATTCCTCAAATCAATGCAGAAGAAATCATAGATACTTCTTTTATTAAAATACAAAGAGGAAATGATACTCCCATTACACTTGTTTTGGGGAACCCCTCTTTTGAGAAGGAGCTTTACGCTACTGTTAAAGACACTGTTAAAGGCAAGATTTATCGTGTTCATTCAGGAAGCAAAATAAAATCTTATAAAGTCCTTGACATCACCCCTTCAAAAGTTATAATTTCCCGGAAAAGCAAAAGCTACACTTTAATTTTCGAACCGAATCGGTGAGGAGTTGGCATGGGGGCGCTCAAGAAGTTTTTCACCTTGGTTGTTTTATTCTTTTTTTCCTTATCTCTTCTTCCTATCCTCAATGCAGAATCTGGCGACGACTCTTCAGAATCACAAACTGTTACCCAGCAAGCACAAGATTTAGAAAAACAGGGGCAATCAGAAGAAGCTCTTAAACTCTTAGACCAAAGTTTAATTGAAAATCCTGATTCGCAGTCGCTTAAAAAAGCTCAAAGCTCTCTTCGATCACGTCTTGCAAAAAAATATTTTAATGAAGGATTGAAAGTTTACAAAAAACATCACTACAAAGAAGCGCTGGCTCTGTTTGACCAATCTCTTCTAAAAGATCCTCATTTTCATCGGGCCACTCAATATAAAGCTTCCTGTATTAAACGATTGAGCCCACCTGTGCGGGAATCAAAACCCAAAGAAAAGCGTTCAAGATATCCCAAAACCATCGCGGATGGCCGTGGGAAAAATCCGAACCTTTTAAAAGCGAGAATTCTTTTTGATGAAGGTCGTGATCTTTTAAACCAAGGTAAATTCGATGAAGCTCAGGAAAAATTTGAAGAAGTTCTTGAGCTCAATCCACATCATGTCGTCGCCAGAAAATACGTTCTTCTTCTGCAAAACAGGGAACATACCAAGCAAATCGAGAATCAAGCCATCAGCGAGCAAGCCCGTATGATTGAAGTAAGAAAGGAATGGCTTCCTCCTCCTAGAAAAAAAATCGTCCAAGAAGTTGAACTTCCATGGAAAATACCTGTTGGAGTTTCAGAAGCAAGAAAAAGGATAGAAGCTCAATCCCAACAAATCATTCCTGCGATCAACTTCAACAATGCCCATCTTTCAGATGTTGTGAAATATCTTTCAAAAATTTCAGGAATTAACATCATCATTGATGAATCTGTTTTTGAAGTTCTTTCCTCAACGGAAATTCCTCAAGAACGAACTCCTATACAACAAGCTCAGCAACCACTTCCTGCTGAGGGAACAAATTCTGGAGCAGAATCTACTCCAACAGCTGCACCAATTCCTCCTCCACCCCCTGCACCTACCACAAAACCTGATCGTATCACTATCGCTTTAAAGGATGTCCCACTCATTGAAGCATTAAAATATGTTCTTAAAGCCAAAGGGCTTCGTCATATCATTGAAGATTATGCCATTATCATTGTTGCAGCAGACTATGTGCCCGCCGAAGAATTAGAAACTCGATACTATCACCTTTCAAGTGGCGTGGGAGCTTTTACCTCTTTTGATCTTAACTCCTCTATGGAAGCCAAAGAAAAAAGCCTATCTCCCGAAGGAGAGGCAGAAGCACAATCCGCAGAAACGATTACGATTAAAGATATTTTAGAGCAAAGCGGTGTTCCTTGGCCTGATGGAAGCAAAATCTTTCTTGATCAACGAACTGGAACCTTGATTGTCAGAAACACGCCAACAAATTTAAAGATTGTGGAAGACATTTTAAGAACGCTTGATGTCGCTCCCTATCAAGTTGCTATCACTGCTCGCTTTATTGAACTTGAAAACACAGATGCTGAAGAGTTGGGACTTGAATGGCTTTTAAATGATAATTTAAAATTTTTCCTACACGAAAATTCTAACGCAGGGCTTACCCCCGTCAGCGCTTTACAACGAACTCAATTTGACAAATTGACTAAAACGATTGGAACGACCACTACCAATCAATCCCTCTCGGGGAATCAACGTTTTTTTACCACTGATTCTCTGACAGGACAAGTCACTTCAAGCCTAACAGGAGTCGCAAACCCTATTGTTTCTTTTTCAGGGATTTTAACACGCCCAGAATTTTCAATCGTACTTCATGCCATCAACCAAAAAACAAAAAGCAATCTCTTATCCAGTCCACGTGTAACGACAGTCAACGGCCAAAGAGCTCAAATCAAAATCGTGCAAGAATTTATTTATCCTACAGAGTATGAAATTACAGCTGCAACGACTAACAGCAATGGAAACGTTATTACACCTCCTGTTGTTACTCCTGGAAGTTTTGAAACACGAGATATCGGTATTATTCTAGATGTGACCCCTAATGTCGGAGCAGATCGAAAAACCATTAACTTAACAATTATTCCAGAGGTCAGTGAATTGGTAACTTGGATTGATTATGGTGTAAAAACCGTTACTGATGTAGGGGGAGCTATTAAATTACCCGGATATCCTATTTTGCAACCTCTCTTTTCTACTCAAAATGTGACAACCAGTGTGATTGTGAACGATGGAGATACCGTTATTTTGGGAGGATTGATTCGAGATGAAGTAACTGCTTACAATGATAAAATTCCGTTCTTGGGTGATATTCCAGGAATTGGACTTCTTTTTAGAAAAAAAGGAGAGATCAGCATCAAGAAAAATTTAATTATCTTTGTCACAGCGGAACTCATTACGCCAACAGGTGAACCCTATGCTCCTACGCAAGTTGAAACAGGTGAGACTTTAGTTCCAAATACTACACCTGAAACAGGGCAACCTTCTGTTGAAGCTCCCATTGAAGCACCAGCTCCTCCAATGGTTTCGTAAAGACCTCGTTTTTTCAAAACCTGTGGTATTCTGTTAACCGGTAAGAACACCTAAAAATTAATTTTAATCCCTGACAAAAGTAAATTTATCATGAATCAAAATACTCGTGAAAATTTTTTCATCCTTGATGGAACCAGTCTGGTCTATCGAGCTTTTTATGCAATTCAAAACCTAAAAAATTCCAGCGGATTTCCTACCAATGCTATTTTCGGATTCATTAAAATTCTTCAAAAACTGATTAGAGATAAGAAACCCGATCATTTGGTGATTGTCCTAGATGCAAAAGGCCCTACCTTTCGTCATGTTGAATATGAAGAATATAAAGCACATCGAAAACCCATGCCCGACGAACTTGTCATGCAACTTCCCTTCATTAAAGAAGTGGTGCAAGCTTATGGATTCCCCCTCTTTGAGATTTCTGGATTTGAAGCTGACGACGTCATAGGAACCCTTGCTCAAAAAGCCAAAGAAAAGTTCAATGTTTTCATTGTGAGTCCTGATAAAGATATTTTGCAATTGGTAGAATCTTCTATCGAAGTCATCCCTAACCCCAGTGAAGAACTTATTCTCGATGAAGAAGGAGTTCATAAACTTTATGGCATCCCTGCAAAAAAAATGACAGATTTTCTAGGCCTAGTCGGAGATAGCTCTGACAATATTCCAGGAGTTTCAGGCATTGGCGCTAAAACAGCGACTCTTCTTTTAAATGAATTTGATAGTTTAGAAAAAATCTTTGAGGAATCATGGACTCAAAAAGGTCGCATTAAGAAAGAAACTTTGGTTGAACATGAAAAAATTGCAAAATTTAGCAAAATGCTGGCCACCATTCGCCTGGATGTCCCTATTGAATTACCTGAAAACAAAAAACCTGACTCGAATCGAGAAAAGCTCACAGAACTTTTTCAAAAATTTGAATTTCGAGATCTCTTAAGAGAATTTCTTCCCATGTCATCCACACTTGTCTGGGAGAAAATTAAAGATCTAAAAAAATGCGAATCTATTTTCAAACGTGTTGAGAAAGAACGTGCAATCAGTTTTGCTCTTCACGTCCAAGATCTTCTATCCTCCAAACAAATTTTGGGTCTAGCCATCACTCTTTCAGAAGAAGAAACCTATTATTTTTCTTTCTTAGATCATTCGCAGATGATTTTTAATATTCTCAAAAATCCTGATATAAAAAAAGCAGGGTATGATTTAAAAACTTCGAAACAGCTTCTTGAAGCTCAAAAACAAACACTTTCTTCCTTAAGCTTTGACATCATGATTGCCTGTTTCTTGGTGAATCCTTCTCTTCATTTAGAAAACATTAAAGATATCTCTGCCCATTTTTTAAGCCTTTCACTCCCCTCAGCATCAGATTTAACAGAAGAAAGCGTATGTCTGACATCTTTAGCCATTTTTCGTCTCAAAAATATTTTACAAGAGATGCTTGAGAAATCAGGCCAAAAAGAGCTTTTCGAAACAATAGAAACACCTTTGCTTGAAGTTATTTCAGACATGGAAACAGAAGGCATTCCTCTGCATATTCCATATCTCCAAGCCATGTCCAAAGAGTTAGAAAAAACTCTAAACCTTCTGATCAAAGATATTCATCAATTATCAGGAGAAGTTTTTAATATCAATTCTCCGAAAGAGCTTTCTCGAATTCTATTTGAAAAATTAAAACTTCCCACACTTAAGAAAACAAAAACAGGTTTTTCAACAAATGCGGAAGTCCTTGAAAGCTTATCTGAAAAGCATGAAATCATTCCTAAAATTTTAGAATATCGTCAGTTGGGTAAACTTAAATCGACTTATATTGATGCACTTCCTCAGCTTGTAAATCCTCAGACAGGAAGACTTCACACAACCTTTAGCCAGACAACGGCAGAAACAGGTCGTTTAGCTAGCACCAATCCTAATCTTCAAAATATCCCTATTCGCAGTTCCATCGGCAAAAAAATTCGCGAAGCTTTTATCGCCCCTACAGGAACAGTCCTTCTTTCAGCAGACTATTCTCAGATTGAACTCAGAATTTTAGCGCATCTTTCTGAAGATCCAGGCCTTATTCAAGCTTTTGAGAAAAACGAGGACATTCATCGTTCTACCGCAAGCGCCATTTTTAACACACCTCCTGAGGAAGTCTCAGAATCGCAGAGATCCAAAGCCAAAGCCATTAATTTTGGAATTGTTTACGGCATGGGCTCTTTTGGACTTGCAAAAGGATTAAAAATCTCTATTAAAGAAGCTGAAGATTTTATTCATTATTACTATGAAAGATTTCAAAGCGTAAAAAGTTTTATTCAACAGACACTTAAGAAAGCAAGAGAATGCGGTTATGTCACAACCTTATTTAACCGTCGACGCTATCTTCCTGATATCAATAGTCCCAATGCTCAAATCCGCCAAATGGCTGAACGCATGGCTATGAATACACCTATTCAAGGCACAGCTGCAGATTTAATTAAATTAGCTATGATTCGTATTCATGAAGATCTTAAAAGTCACCATCTGAAAAGTCGCCTTGTACTTCAGATTCATGATGAACTTATTCTTATTGTCCCTCAGGACGAATTATCCAAAGCTGAAACTGTCCTTAAAGAGGGAATGGAAAACATTGCTGATCTCAAGGTCAAGCTCAAGGTCGACATTCACTCAGGGAAAAATTGGATGGAACTTTAAAACAGTCATAAGTTATAAGTAAAAAATCGAAACAATTCATTTAAAACTTACGACTGATGACTTACAACTATTATCATGAAACGTTCTCAAATCTTATTTACAGTAGTCAGCCTCATCACCATCTATATTCTCAGTGTAGCAATACGTGTTGGCATTCGTAAAATTGTACAAGATCGCCAAAGCGAATTGCCTTTCACCATGGAAAGTGCTTATCTTTATCATTTTTCAAATATGCTGGCGGAAAGCAAACCTGTTTCTACCATTGAGCAAAAGGCCCAATATCCTGAAGGCATCAACCCCGAAGCAAAACTTTCTTTGACCATTGATCATATTCTAGCTTGGAATTATCGACTCTTTTTTCAAAAAATTTCTTACACTGAATTTTTAAGAATGGCACAGCCGCTGATTCTATGCCTCTCTCTTTTTATTGTATTTTGGATTGCCTATCAAATCTCTCATCATCCTATCCATGGCCTTTGGGCAAGCTTGCTTTATGCTCTAAGCACCAGTTCTATTTTACGTTCAACGGGCATCGAATACTCTCGAGAGAATTTTGCGCTACCCTTTTTATTTTTACATTTTGCTTTGCTTCTTTCAAAACCTCACTATTTGAAATATATTTTGCAAGCCCTAACACTTGCGTTGGCTCTCACCATTTGGGATGGATCACAAGTCTATTTTATCTTATGGGTGATGTATGAAATTTTAAACAAACTCCTCTGTAAAAACGACAAAACATTAAACATCAAAGATCAAACAGTGCATCAAAAAACAGAGCAAAATTCAAACTTTAGAATCCAAATTTTGATTCACCTCGTTGTTCTCCTACCCCTGTGTCTTTTGCATCCCTATCTCAAAGATCATCGTTTTATAGCCTCCCCTGGCATGGCGGGCCTTTATGTCCTTGCCCTTAGTTCTTTCTTCCCTAAATATCTCAAGCAAGTACTTTGTATCGTACTCCCATTTGGATTTGCGTTATGGATTTTTTCAGGTTTTCTAAATTCATACCATCACATGATAGAGCTTCTATTTTACAAAATTAAATTTTTGAATATCAAACCTCAAGATCCTTCTCTTCTACCTTTTGACGTTCGTATTCTTTGGACACCTGCACTTCATGCGGTTGCATGGGATCATCTTCAAAATATTCTTTCTCTCTTTTTTCTAGCTGTTTTGGGAATGTATCACCTTTGGAAGCTACAAAAAGACAGATTCTTTTTTTTCTTGTTTTTTATAATCTCATCATTTATAGTAAGTTTATTATTTGTGAGGTTAGAAGTTTATTCGGTCTTCTTCCTTGCTTGCCTCATAGGTTCATTACCCTTAAGTTCTCAGGGGCATAAACGAAATTTCTTCTGGAATTCTTTTATTTTCCTGGCTTTACTCATTGAGGCAGAAAGCATAACAAAGGATTTTTCTCGATTTGAACGGCCTGTTCCCTATCCTTATGTAAATGGTGTGGTTGATTGGATAGGAGAACATACACCCAGACAAGCGATTATCTTGGCAAATTTCGGACTTTCACCTTCATTTCTCGCTTATAGCCAGAGAGGAATTGTTTTACATCCGAAATATGAATCTGCCGACATGCGCCGAAAAACAGAAGAATTTGCCAAAACGCTCTTTGAAACATCCGAAGAACCCTTTTACAACTTTTGTTTAAAAAATGGGGCAAGTTACTACGTGCATGCCATAGGCACTTTTCAAGATCGATCTGTTTTTTCTTGGGCGTATATGGTTGATCAACTGAATGCCTCAAAAGATCTTTTAGCTGCACAATTTGAATATGGAGGTCGTCTCGATCGATTCTATCCTATTTATAACAATGGGAAATATCGAGTTTATCGTGTGATTTGGCCTGAAGAATTTCGTCAAGCCAAACAATTAAAAGAAAATGCAGATCTGTTGTTTGAACAAAATCGATGGCTCGAAGCTCAAAGCAAGTATGAAGAAGCCTTAAGATTAACTCCAAATGATGCCATGATTTATTTTCGTCTGGCAAAAGTTTTTAAAGCCCTGGATTTATCCAAACAAGCTATTCAAATGACTAAAGAAGGACTAAAAAGAGCTAAAGCACAATGATCATAGGTTTAACAGGAGGCATCGGATCTGGTAAAAGCACTTTTGCTCAATATTTAAAATCGCAAGGAGCAAAAATCTTTGAAGCTGATGATGAAGCCAAAAAATTTCTAAAGCATTCACTTGTAAAAGCAAAAATTGTCAGAAGATTTGGAAAAGAATTTTTAGATAAGAATCATCAAATTGATGCTAAAAAATTAGGAGCCTTTGTTTTTCAAGAGAAGTCCAGATTACGTACGTTAGAAAATATTTTGCATCCTTACGTCATCAAAAATATTAAGAAAACTATTTTCTTTCTAAAAAAGAGAAAAAGCAAAGGGATATACGTTTTTGTCATTCCCCTTCTGTTCGAGAAAAAACTCGAAAAACTTTTTGATGTTGTAATTGTTCTTCAAGCGTCTGAGAAACAAAGGATTCAAAGGGCTTCACATCGCCTCAAAATTAGTACAGAGGAAGTTAAACAAAGGATAAAACATCAACTAAAGCCTCATCTACAAACTCGCAAGGCTTGTATTGTGGTTCAAAACAACAAATCGAAAAAAGAATTAAAAAATAAATCGAAACAAATTTTTAAACAATGGATGAATAGTTAAACTCAAGGAGGAAAAAGTATCATGGTTCGCTTAGGAAAAACATCTCATAACCCGAATGAAAAAGAAGAGAAGGAAATGCTCGACGACGATATTGTGACACGCGACACTACATCTGGAGAAACAACCGATATTGCAAAACTACAAGCTATGACGGTTACAGAGCTGAATCGTATTGCCAAAGAACTCAACATCGTCAATATGAGCGGTCTCAAAAAACATGAACTGATTTTTGAGATTTTGAAGGGTAAAGCCGAAAAAAGTGGGCTCATGTTTGGAGAAGGAGTCTTGGAGATATTACCGGATGGATTTGGGTTTTTAAGATCTCCCAATTATAATTATCTTCCTTGTCCTGAAGATATTTATGTTTCCCCTTCTCAAATCAGAAAATTTAATCTTAAAACAGGTGATACCGTTTCTGGACAAATCCGTCCACCCAAAGATAAAGAGCGTTATTTTGCGCTTTTAAAAGTTGAAGCGATCAACTTTGAAAGTCCTTCCAGAGCTAGAGAAAAAATACTTTTTGATAATTTAACCCCTCTCTACCCACAATCACGTTTTATCTTGGAGACAACGCCTCAAGATATGACCACACGTGTTATGGATCTTTTAACGCCTTTGGGCCGAGGGCAAAGAGGTTTGATTGTAGCTCCGCCTAGAACAGGGAAAACTATTATTTTGCAAAAAATAGCTCAGAGCATTGCTCAAAATGCGCCGGAAGCAAAATTGATTGTTCTTCTCATCGATGAAAGACCTGAAGAAGTCACAGACATGAAAAGAACTGTTAAAGGCGAAGTCGTCAGTTCCACCTTTGATGAACCACCTGAACGTCATGTTCAAGTTGCAGAAATTGTCATTGAAAAAGCCAAGCGCTTGGTTGAACACGGCAATCACGTTGTGATTCTTTTGGACAGCATCACTCGATTAGCCCGAGCTTACAACACGCTTGAGCCTCACAGCGGTAAAATTCTTTCAGGTGGTATTGACGCAAATGCGCTTCATAAACCCCGTCGTTTTTTTGCCGCTGCCCGTAATATTGAAGAAGGCGGCAGTATTACCATCATCGCAACAGCCTTGGTGGATACAGGCAGCCGTATGGATGAAGTTATTTTTGAAGAGTTTAAGGGAACAGGTAATATGGAAATTAATTTAGATCGTCGCTTGGTGGAGAAGAGAATTTTCCCTGCCATCGATATTGAAAAATCAGGGACAAGAAAAGAAGAGCTTCTTTTCCATCCTGATGAACTTCAAAAGGTATGGGTTCTACGTAGAGCCCTTAACACCATGAATCCTGTGGAAGCCATGGAACTTTTGGTAGAAAAATTGAAGAAAACTAAATCAAATCCAGAATTTCTAATGACCTTACATCAACAATAGAAGGCCTTGCAAAGCCATAGGCTTTGTGATAGCCTTGGCAACCTTTGGTCTTTAAAAAGTTGAAGTTATCATTGCTCTATGTCTATCATGGAGATTTAGAAACTGACTGGAATTAGGAGAAATTTATGAAAGAAGGAATACATCCAACATACGTTGAAACAACCATCTCTTGTGCGTGTGGAGAAGTGATTCACACCAAGTCCACCAAAGAAAATCTTAAAGTGGGTATTTGTTCTAAATGCCATCCCTTTTTTACTGGGAAGCAAAAGTTCATCGATACCGCTGGCCGTGTTGAACGCTTCCAGAAGCGCTTCGCAAAGAAAAAAGCAGGATAATTCTAAGAATGCTTGAGAAGTATGCACCCCTTTGTGCTCGCTTGAAAGAACTTGAAGTGGCTTTAAGTGATCCCAAAGTTCATTCGGATCGCTCTAAGTTTCAAACCATCGCCAAAGAGCATGCCTCTCTAACCCAAACCCTTCAGAAATTTGATCGTTATCAGAAAATCCTCAAGGAAACGGAAGAGGTTTCCCATCTTTTGAAAGAGCAAAAAGAAGACACAGATCTTGCCATTCTAATGAAAGAAGAATACGACCAACTTCAACAAGAAAAAATAAAATTAGAAAGAAATATTCAAGCAGATCTCCTTCCCAAAGATAAAAATGAAGGACGTAATATCTTGATGGAAGTACGCTCCGGCGCTGGAGGTGATGAAGCTTCTATTTTTGTAGCAGATCTCTATCGCATGTATCATCGTTATGCAGAAAAACAAGGCTGGAAAGTTGAAACTTTATCCAGCAGTGCCTCAGGGCCCAAAGGACTCAAAGAAATTATTTTTTCTGTTGAAGGCCCTGAAGCTTATCAAAAACTACATTTTGAGAGTGGTGTCCATCGTGTTCAAAGAGTTCCCGTAACTGAAGCCAACGGCCGTATTCATACTTCTACTGTAACCGTGGCTGTCCTTGCTGAAGCTGAAGATGTTGAAGTTGAAATTAAACCTGAAGAATTAAGAATTGATGTGTTTCGATCTTCAGGACCAGGAGGACAAAGTGTTAACACAACAGACTCCGCTGTTCGAATCCTTCACCTTCCAACAGGACTTATTGTTTCTTGCCAAGACGAAAAATCTCAACATAAAAATAAGGCAAAAGCACTTCGTGTTTTGCGCGCCAGATTAAAAGAAAGACAAGAGCAAGAAGAAATGGCCAAGCTTTCTCAAGAAAGAAAATCTCAGATTGGAACAGGCGAACGCAGCGAAAAAATCAGAACTTATAATTTCCCACAAAACCGCATCACAGACCATCGCATTGGCTATTCTCTACACAACTTACCACAAGTCATGGAAGGGGAGATTGAACCTTTGATTCAAGCCCTTATTGATGACTATATTCAAACTCAATTAAAATCAGCCTAATGGAGTTTTATTCATGCAATTGGGCAATATTTTTCATTATGTATTTCAAATGTTTCAGAATGCTCAATTGGATGAAGCCACTCAAAACACTGAACTCATCTTATGGAATATTTTGAGATTAAAAAACAGAGCCGAAGTTTATTTAAATCGGGGAATAGAAATATCTGAAGCAAAAGCTTTTCAAATTCTTCAAGCTGCACAAGAACGACTGAAGGGCAAACCCATTCAATATATTTTAAAACAAACTGACTTTTTTTCTCTCCCTCTGGAAGTTTCTGAGAATTGTCTTATACCTCGTCCAGAAACAGAACAATTGGTAGAACAAGCCATTGGCTGGTTACACAAACAAAACCTACCCTCTCCAAAAATTTTAGATATTGGGACAGGATCTGGAAACATCGCCATTGCCATTGCAAAAAATATTCCTTCAGCCAAAATTTTGGCTCTCGACATTTCAAAAGATGCACTCGAAATTGCGCATAAAAATATTCAAAACCATCAAGTTGAACATAGGATTAATTTAATCGCCTCTGATCTCACACAAGGACTCAAATCTAAAGCTTCATTTGACATGATCATTTCCAATCCTCCTTATATTGATGAAAAAGACTGGGCTACTTTGCCCAAAGAAGTCCGTCTGTTTGAACCTTATCTTGCCTTATGCACAAAGCAAGAGGGATTGAACATTATTTTTAAAATCATTGAAGCTGCTTCACAATTTTTAAAACCTCAAGGACTTCTTCTTGTCGAATTTGGAACTTCTGATCAAATCATCATGATTCAAGAAGCTCTAGAAAAAACTCAAAAATTTGATTCGATTGAATTCTTGAAGGATCTCGCACTCAAAGATAGAATGGTGAAAGCTTTGAGGAGGGAATAATGGATAAAATTGTCATTGAAGGAGGCCATCGCCTCTCAGGAACCATTCAAGTCAGTGGAGCCAAAAACTCTGCCCTTCCCATTTTAGCCGCTACACTCATGGCTAATACACCTTCTATCATTCACTCCGTTCCTCGTCTGAGAGATATTGATACCATGCTAGAGATTCTCCATTTCTTGGGAGTAACTTCTGAGTGGATTGGACCTAATAGCGTAAAAATTAATCCTACAGGATTATGCGAGACCAAAGCTCCTTATGAACTTGTTCGAAAGATGCGAGCTTCCATTTGTCTGCTCGGCCCTCTTTTGGGAAAATCAAAAAAAGCAACTGCCAGTATGCCAGGAGGATGCATTATTGGACCTCGTCCTATTGACTTGCATTTGAAAGGGTTTAAAGCTCTTCAGGCTCAGATTCAAATTGAACATGGTTATGTGGTTGCAGATGGAACACACATGCAAGGAGGAGAAGTTTTTTTAGGAGGCCGCTTCGGTTCTAGTGTTTTAGCGACAGCCAATATGATAATGGCGGCTTGCCTCATCCCAGGCAATACAATCATTGAAAGCGCAGCTTGTGAGCCTGAAATTGTAGATTTAGCAGAATTTTTAAACAAAATGGGGGCTAAAATTGAAGGAGCAGGTTCCCATGTCATTCATATTGAAGGACAAACCCAACTTCAAGGAGCTGAACACACCATTATTCCAGATCGTATTGAAGCGGGAACATTTTTAATGGCTGGAGCGATGATCGGGAGTTCTCTTCGTGTTGAAAAAATTCGTCCCAAACACCTGATTGCTGTCATCGATAAACTTCGAGAAATCGGGGTACGCATTGAAGTAGAAGCATCCGCTATCACCATTCATAAGACCGCTTCTTTAGAAGTGGTCGATGTCATCACACTTCCCTATCCGGGATTTCCAACCGACATGCAAGCTCAAATGATGGCCCTCATGTCCATTACCCCCGGCATCAGCGTTATCACAGAAAAAATATATCCTGAGCGTTTCATGCATATCAGTGAGCTTAATCGACTCGGGGCAAAAATTTCTTTGGAAGGATCTAGTGCCGTGATTGTCGGCAAAGAAAAATTAAGTGGGGCTCCGGTAATGGCTTCTGATTTAAGGGCCAGTGCAGCACTTGTCTTAGCAGGCCTTGTTGCAGATGGGAAAACAGAAATTCATCGTATTTATCATTTAGATCGTGGGTATGAACACATCGAAGAAAAGCTTCGTAAATTGGGGGCTCATATTGAACGTATTCCAGAAAGCCAAGACGAAGAAAGTGGATTGATTCAAGAAGTACAGCTGTAAAAATCTATACTTCTTATTGAATCGTTTATATTTTTAAAGTCCCTCACCCCCTGCTATAGCCTATTTATTAAGGACTTGCAACTTTTACTCTAAATCTCTATAGTAATGGGTCTTTATACTTTATTAAAGAGACAAAGCCTCTTTAATGAGACCTTTTTTATTACTTAATAAGTACGTAACTATTTTGTTATTAATAAGTTAGGAATAACGTAACAAGGAGGAATCATGTCGGTTAAATTACGTTTGAGAAGGATGGGGACTTTAAAAAAACCTTTCTTTCGAATTGTAGCAACAGATATTCGAAGTCCAAGAGATGGAAAATTTTTGGAAGCACTGGGAACTTATGATCCTAAAAAAACAAGTGATAATATCACTTTGGATCAAGACAGAGCTAACCATTGGTTAAAACAAGGCGCTAAACCTTCCGAAACTGTCAAAGCACTCTTAAAAAAAATCGGAATCAAAGCTTAAGGAGTCGTTCAAAATCTAAAAGTCTCCCCCTTATCTTAAAGCGAGGAGGTTTTTAAGTTTTCAATTTTTTATGCAAATTGACGTTATCACTCTATTTCCAGAAATTTTGTCCAGTTTAACTTCCGCCAGTATTTTGAAAAAGGCGCAAGAGCATGGGCTTGTGAAAATTCAGACCACCAATCCAAGAGACTTCACAGCTGACAAGCATAAAACATGCGATGATAAACCTTTTGGCGGCGGATCAGGCATGGTGATGAAACCAGAGCCTATTTTCAAAGCAGTTGAATCTGTCAATTCACCAAAAGCTAAAATTATTTTAATGAGTCCTCAAGGGCAAAAATTTGACCAGAAAAAAGCTGTAGAACTTTCCAAAGAAAATCATCTCATTTTAATCTGTGGCCATTATGAAGGCATCGATGAACGCGTCCGTCTTCTTCTAGCACATGAGGAACTTTCAATTGGAGATTATGTTTTAACCAATGGAGCGCTTGCTGCAGCAGTTGTCATCGATGCTGTTTCAAGGTTACTTCCTGGAGTACTTGGGAATCCAGATTCACCTACTCAAGATTCTTTTTCAGCAGGACTTCTTGAATATCCCCAGTACACGCGCCCAAGGAATTTTCAGGGAATAGATGTCCCGAATATTCTACTTACAGGCGATCATCAGAAAATTGAAGAATGGCGCAAAGAGCAATCACTTGAAAAAACTAGAAAAACAAGACCAGATTTGATATAAGGGAGGCTGTATGAAGACAAATCGCATTACAAAACCAAATAAAAGTTTACTTAAGAAAATCGAGGCCGAAGGGCTTAAAAGTAATATCCCAAGCTTTCGAGTCGGGGACGAACTTAAAATCTATTATAAAATAGTTGAAGGCGATAAGGAACGTGTACAGCCTTTTGAAGGAACTTTCATCAGCGAAAAAGGAAGCGGTCTTTCTCATAACATTACCATCCGTAGAATTTCCTTCGGAGAAGGTGTTGAGAGAACTTTTCCTCTTCACTCTCCCAGAATTGACAAAATTGAAGTCGTGCGTCGAGGTGAAGTTAGAAGAGCTAAGCTTTACTACCTGAGAGATAAAGTAGGTAAACAAGCTAAGATCAAAGAGAAAAAAGCAAGTTCAGAAAAATCAGCTCCTACTTCAGAACCTGTTCTTGCAGAAACTTCAAAAGAAAGCGCAAATAAAAGCGCCTAAAGAGTGAATCATCCACTCCATCAATTTGAAAAAGAAGCTTTTCAAAAAGGATACACCCTTGTTGCAGGCGTAGACGAAGTGGGTCGAGGCCCTTTAGCAGGACCTGTCCTTGCAGCTGCTGTTATTTTTTCAAATCCTTCTTCAGCTCCTTTGGGAATTCGAGACTCTAAAAAGCTTTCCCATACTCAGCGTGAAAAACTCTACGAAATCATGATGAATGACACTTCCATTCTGAAGGGATTTGGCATTTGTGATGAAAGAACCATTGATCAAGTCAACATTCGACAAGCCAGTCTTCAAGCTATGCGTATAGCCCTCTCCCAGCTTCAAACTTCTCCCGAATTTGTCCTTGTGGATGGTTTTGAAATTCCAGATCTTTCATGGCCGCAGAAAGGGATTATCAAAGGAGATTCTTTAAGCTATTCCATTGGAGCAGCCTCTATTCTTGCTAAAGTCACACGGGATCGTTTGATGGACGAATATGAAAAGAATTATCCTGGCTATGGCTTCAAACAACATAAAGGCTATGGGACTAAATTACATTTAGAAAAATTAAAAGAATTGGGCCCCTGCCCTGCTCATCGACAAAGCTTCGAACCTGTTTACCAACTCTCTCTTACAGTATGAATATTCTTACAGGCAAAAAAGGAGAGCAAATAGCAGAGCAATTTTTAAAGAAGAAAGGATATTCCATCCTTAAGAGAAATTATCGAACACCTGTTGGAGAAATTGATCTTATCTGTTTAGAAAAAGAAACTCTGATTTTTGTAGAGGTCAAAACCAACCAAACTAATGAATTTGGGCTGGCTCAAGAACGCGTTCATCCCAAAAAACAAAAGCAAATCATTAAAACAGCTTGGATGTTTTTAAAAGAGAAAGAAATGTTAGATATAGACTTTCGTTTTGATGTGATAGGCGTTGATCTTTCAAATCCTACTTGTGATAAAATTGAACATATTGAAAATGCATTTGATGGGAATCAATACTCATAATATACCTGCACATAAAAGTGTGCATCTTTATGGATGCGGGTGACACTTAGCGGGGAACCCCGCCGCGCGCAACTAATACTCGAGCACGGTGGGGGGCCAAGTGGCAGGACCCGCTACTTTGTAAAAGACCACATTTTTATATACACAGTGCAATGGATTAATATCATTTTTTCTATGACTGACAAAGGGTAAATTACGATATACTTACATTTCTAACATTCAAGTGATTTGGGGAATTCACTAAAATGCTCGCGAAAGTCTATTCAAGCGCAGTACAAGGAGTCGAAGCTTATACATTAGAAATTGAAGTAGATATTAATCGAGGCCTCCCTGCTACTATTCTTGTAGGGCTCCCCGACACTTCCGTCAAAGAAGCACGTGATCGTGTCAAAGCAGCGCTTGAAAATTCTGGATTTAATCATCCTCCTAAAAGAATTACGATTAATCTTGCTCCTGCTGATACCAAAAAAGAAGGCCCCAGCTCAGATCTTCCTATAGCACTTGGCATTCTCATGGCTTCAGGACAACTCAATACCACAAAAACTGAAGATTATCTTATCATGGGAGAATTGGCTCTGAATGGTCAAGTTCGTCCCGTCAAAGGCGTTCTTCCCATGGCCCTTAGAGCTTTAAAAGAGGGAAAACGCGGCGTGTTGGTTCCTGTAGAAAATATCGAAGAAGCTGCTGTGGTCAAAGGGATTGAAGCTCGGCCCATTCGCAGTCTACAAGAAGCTGTTCAATTTCTTGCCGATCAAAAAGAATTAGCCATACATGAAATAAACTTTCAAGAAATTTTTAACCAAGATGGTCACGCTGAAGTTGATCTTTCTGAAATTAAGGGACAAGGTTTGGCAAAAAGAGCGCTTGAGATTGCAGCTGCGGGTGCACATCATATGCTGATGATCGGCCCTCCGGGTTCAGGAAAGACACTATTGTCCAAAGCCTTATCTAGTCTGCTTCCTCTTTTAAGTTTAGAAGAAGCCCTGGAAACAACAAAAATCCATAGCGTCGCAGGCACCCTCCCTCTTCAAAAAGCACTCATCACCCGACGACCCTTTAGATCACCCCATCATACCATCAGCGATATCGGACTCATTGGAGGAGGAAGTTATCCCAAACCTGGAGAAGTCAGCCTCGCCCATTATGGCGTTCTTTTTCTAGATGAATTGCCTGAATTCAAACGAAGCGTTCTTGAAGTCCTTCGCCAACCTTTGGAAGACGGGAAAGTCACCATCACACGTGCAGCAGGTTCCCTCACCTACCCAGCAAAATTTATGCTCGTCAGTGCGATGAACCCTTGTCCATGCGGTTATTTCACAGATCCTACTCGAGAATGTCGCTGCACCCCTTTACAGATACAACGCTATCGCTCCAAAATCTCTGGACCTCTTCTTGATCGAATTGACATTCATATGGAAGTTTCAGCTGTTAAATATCAAGAGCTTTCTGGAGAAGGCCCAGCCGAAAGTTCAAAAGAAGTTCGAAAGCGTGCTGAAAAAGCCAGACAAATTCAAAAAGAAAGATTTTCTGGAAAAGGGCTTTATGCCAACGGACAAATGGGGCTTAAAGAAATTCGAAAATATTGTTCTATAAAGTCAGAGGGTAAAGATCTTCTCAAAATGGCTATCACTGAACTGGGAATGAGTGCTCGAGCCTATGATCGTATTCTCAAAGTGGCTAGAACCATTGCGGATATGGCCGAAAGCGAAACCATTGAAGCTCAGCATATTTCTGAAGCCATTCAATACCGTTCTCTAGATCGAACGCTGTGGGTATAAAGTTAAAAAACTTTGTATCCGTTGTCCTATTTTTCTTTTTCCAGATTTCCTCCTTCGTGTTTCACGTCAAAAATGATACATTACTTTCCAGAAGGAATATTCATCGAATGAACTTAGCCCATATTGAATCACTCAAGGCCCTTATTTTTAAAACGTCCGACTTGAATTCTTTGCGAGCAGAAATTCTCAAAGAGTTTGATCATGTCATTCACTTCCTGAAAGATCGTCTTGAAAAAGATGTTCATCATCTTGCAAAAGAGGTTCAAGAACTTCAACGCACCCCTCTTGAAAATCCAAAAATACGCGAAATTATCGGCCATATTGTTATGGATTTTGGCGAACTTCGTAAAGACCTTGAAACTGAAATCTAGCTTCCTTCCATTCTTTCTTTTTTCTATTACTCTGTTTGTGATGAGCTTTAGTACATTGACATCTCAGGATTTGGGCTGGCATCTCAAAACAGGTGAATGGATTGTCAAAAATCTACAAATCCCACACTATGATTTTTATACAAGCCCTGCTCCTAAAAATTTATGGATTGATCTTCATTGGGGGTTTCAAGCATTCATTTACACTATAGGTAGCATCGGCGGGCTTTTAGGGCTCAATCTTTTCCGTAGCTTTCTTCTCCTACTGATTTATTTTTTCGTTTACAAGGCCTCTCAACGCAAAGAAAACCCCTGGTTTATTTCTAGCATTGCTCTTTTATCCATACTTTGCGCCCAAGAAAGATTTCAGATGCGTCCCGAACTTTTAACCTTTCTTTTTATGACACTCTATCTAACTATTCTGGAATCCCAAAGGGACAAAGAAAGTAAATGGCTATGGGCCATTCCCATCATTCAAATTTTTTGGACGAATGTGGAAGGTCTTTTCATGATTGGACCCGCTCTTGTCTTTTTTTATGCTCTTGGAAATCTTTGGGAAGGGGAAGGCAAAAACTCCTGGAAACTCTGGATTGTTTTTATCGTGACACTTCTGGCCTGTTTTATCAATCCTTATGGACTTGAGGGCTTTCTTTTTCCATTTACGTTACTCAAAGAAATTCTTTTTAAAGGGACCAATCCCTTTATGGGAGTCGGAGAATTCCATCCTCCTACAGAGCTTCCTGTCACGAAAATTCCAACTCAAGCCTTCCTACTCCTCTTTGGGCTCACCGTTTTTACCTGCATAACAAAGATAAAGCAAATCAATCGAACCCATATTATCCTTTTCATCGTTTTTGCTTCACTGGCCTTTGTTGCTCAAAGAAACCTAGGACTTTTCTCCTTTTTTGGTTTATTCATCATTCTTAAATATGCCCATTTCCCTAAACTTTTCTCGAAAAAGATATTTTCTAAAATTGGTATTTTTATCTATTTTCTTTTTTCGAGTACTCTTGTTTTTTCAACTGTATCAAATCATTTTTATGTAAGGGACTTAAGACCCGAAAGATTTGGGCTGGGCATTTCTCCCGAGATTTTTCCTCCTCAAGCTATTTCTTATTTCCGCCAGAATCAAATCAAAGGTAGAATTTTTGGCAGCATTGATTTAGCACCTACCATCATTTATTGTCTTTGGCCTAATCTTCAACCCTTTATTGACACACGACTTGAATTACATGGTCCCGAGCGGTTTCGTGAATATCAACAGGCTTTAGGTCAAGAATCCAAATGGAAACAATTTCAGCAAAAATATAATATTCAGATGGTTTTTGCAGATCATATTCAAAAAGACTCTCTAAGACTTATTTCCTTTCTTGCCCATGATTCCAACTGGAAATTAGTCTATTTCGATGAGATCAGCGTCATCTTTCTCAAACAAGAGATCTCAAAAGATTTGGCACTTACTAATGGCTGTGGAAATATTCCCTCTCCTGTTTCTTTTTATCCAAAATTAAGAGAATGTTTCCCCTGGCTTATACCGGAAGCAACACTTCCCAATGAAATTAACATGTCCCGACTTTATCTTGCTTTAGGGGAAAATAAAGAAGCAAAACTTCAATATTTAAAACTTCTAAAAGTTTTACCTAAATGGACAGAGGGCTGGATTAATCTCGCATATTTTTCAGAAAAAGAAGGGAAAATATCCAAAGCCATTTCACTTCTTGAGCAGGCTTTATACTATAACCCTAGATCGTATCAAGCACATTTTAACATGGGAAATCTTTTTCTTAAAACAGGACGTTATCAAGACGCTTTCAAAGCTCTTGATAAAGCCATCCAAATTAAAAAAACGCCTCAAGCTATTCATAATAGAGAGATAGCAAAAAAGTTTGATCAAGAGCAGAAAAGAAATATACAGACCAAAGCTATTGAAAACTAAAAATCTCTCAACTAAAATAATCTCAAATCTTGGAAGGAGGAAATGATGAAAAAGATATTTCTATCAGGGGTTATTCTGATGTTACTGATTCTTAGTTTTGGTTGTGAAACCCCAGAAAGCACCCTTCATGAAGCAAGCCAAGACTTGCAAAGAGGAATTTCAGGACAGGGACATCTTGAAGAGCGCAGTTGGGATGAGGTTGAAGCTTTTTAGTCTATCTTAAAAATTAAAGAGACTCATCAAACTGAAGTGTATTATTAACCAATTCAATGGATCCCGATCGATTTGTTGAATCCACATAGGTTCCAACAAGACCTTTCACAAAGATCGCATTTTGCACATTGGTTTCCTGAACAGGTAATGCCGTTACAGTCACTCCCGTGGCACTCGTCGGAGTTGTAAACCCAAGAGTTGCTGAAGTCAGAGCAAGCGTAATCACTCTCCCACTTGCATCTGTTCCTTGAATGGTAATGGCTGTCGCAATCATCTTTGTTGCAGAAGTTGTTTGCGCAGTAATCGTACTGATATCCCCTGTTCCTGTTCCTGTATAAACTGTTCCTTGATTGTCTACACCTCGAACACGATTTCCAGTTTGAGTCAGAGTAATATTTCTGAGGCCAGAATTAGGCGTTGTAACAACATTATAATTGCCTGTCACATTCAATGTAGCTGCGACATTCCCACTGAAATTGACGTCATTATTCCCGCTATTACAACCCATGTAGAAAACAGGTAAACTTAAGAAAAGCAGAGCGGTTAGTAATCGAAGTTTGTTCATTCTTCCCCCTTA
The DNA here is from genome assembly GCA_964640155.1 of uncultured bacterium. Classification (GTDB taxonomy): domain Bacteria; phylum Auribacterota; class JACPWU01; order JACPWU01; family JACPWU01; genus CAZXEQ01. Next base: position 574,917 of record CAZXEQ010000001.1, read on the forward strand.
AAATTGGAATATTGGGGTCATTATAGACCTCTCTAAAAATCAAAGTCAATACAAATTGGTCTATATCTTGTCATACAAATTCATCGTGTATTGATTTGTGTCTATTGCTTTGCATATTTACTATTTTTTTATTTGCATCTCTTCTAGAATAGCAGCCATGAAAAGAATAGTGTGTATCGTTATAAATTTTATCCTCCTCTTTAATCTTCCCCCATTTGTTTTTTCTGATTTTGGATATCGAGACCGAGTCGAGTATCACAACAAAATCAAAAAACAAAAAACCATACAAACTCAAAAAAGAGAAATAGCAGAAGGGATAACTACCTCAGGGATCATTTCAAACATCAATCTTGTTAAAAATATTTTTACTCTTATTGACTCTAATGAAAAACCTTTAGTGATTTTAATACCTGAAGTCTCCATTTGGAAAGAAGGAAAGGAAACAACTGTTCAGACTTTAAAAGTAAATCAGAAAGTCAAAGTCACTTACTACACTTTCAACCAAGAAAACTCAGCCCAATTTATTGAAATTCTGTCTGACTAAATCTACTCTTTTTAAAGCGTTGGATATTGCAATTAGAAGTGTGTCCTTTATAATACGGGTGACACTCGACGGGGAGCCCCGCCGCACGCAATTTTTAATAAGCACGGTGGGGCTGACGAGTAGCAGGACCCGCTACTTTTTTCAAAGTACACACTTTTATGTACACCGCCAAGCGTTGAATCTAAAAACAATCTGTTTGCTTCATCTGATGTGATTTGATACAGTTCTCTCATTGTATGGGCTCCTAAGCCTGATTGTATCAGCAATTTAAAGGGGTTATTATGATGCCAGGATGGTCTGAGTGGATTGTCATTCTTCTTATTATTCTTCTTCTTTTTGGGGCCAAAAGGCTTCCTGAAATTGCCAAATCCTTGGGCAAAGGAATTCAAGAATTTAAAAAGGCCATGAAAGGTGAAGACGAGGGAAAGCCCAAAGATTCTAATGAAGAGCGAAAATAATCTTCTGGATTCTTCTTCAGAAGTAAAACCTTTTTTAGGTCACTTGGAAGATCTTCGTGGGACTATCCTTAAAATTGCTGGAACTGTTCTTTTAAGCACCCTTCTCTGCTTCATCTTCGCAAGAAAAATTTTAGAAATTTTGAAATGGCCACTTTCTGAAGTCCTTCACATGCTTGGGCAAGAGGCCATGCAAAAAGAAATTTTAAGAAGTCTTACACCCGCAGGCGGTTTCATTTTAAGCGTGAAATTAGCATTTTTTTCTGGGCTTATTCTTGCTCTGCCTTTTTGTCTTTATTTTTTTACACAATTTATTTCTCCAGGATTAACCCTTAAAGAAAAAAATTATCTTCTCCCTATTTTTCTTTCAGGATCAATTTTATTTCTCTTAGGGGCACTCCTTTGCTATGGAGTAGCATTACCTCAATGTCTAAAATTTTTCTGGCATTACAATGAAAATCTTGGCATCGTGCCCCTTTGGACCATTGAAAACTATATTTCTTTTTCTGTCTTTTTAATTCTTTCCTTCGGTCTAGCATTTGAAATACCTCTTATCATCCTAGCGCTTGTAAAATTTGGAGTTTTATCGCATACCACCCTTCGTACGAAAAGGCGTTTGGCAATTGTATTTATTTTCATTACAGCTGCCCTGCTTACTCCCTCGCCTGATGCTTTTAGTCAAATTTTGCTCGCTATTCCAATGATACTTCTTTATGAAATGTGTGTTTGGCTCAGTGCCAAAATAAAAAGATGATCCCACCACCTCCTGCTGACCCAAAGGGCCATGCTTTGTGAAATCGGAGACAAGATAAAAATAATGCAAAATATTAGAACGTCAAAAACATATGGATCATTGCAGATAAGAGACCAAAGCATGTCATGCTTACGCATGATGCAGGAGGTAGTGGGATGAGACTCTCCTCTCTTCGCATAGGGGCTTGGTGTTTTTATGATTTTGCTAATTCTTCCTTTTCAACGATTATACTTACTGTTGCCTATGGTATTTATTTTAAGAGTATCCTTTGTGAAGGAAAGTATGGAGATTTCCTATGGGGATTAAGCCTTGCCATTGCCTATTTTTTGTCCGCTTTTATGGCCCCTATTCTCGGGGCTTTCTCTGATCAAACAGGCCACAAAAAACCTTTTCTGATTATCCTGACTCTTGTTTCAGTTGTAACCACTCTGGGGCTTGGTTTTCTGAGTCAAGGCATGGTTCTGACAGGGATGATTCTTTTTATTATGGGATTCTTCGGATTTGCCACAGCTAATATCTTTTACAATGCATTTCTTTTAGAAATTTCCACTCCTAAAAATATCGGACGCATCTCTGGATTTGGATGGGGGTTAGGTTATCTGGGAGGACTTGGTACACTTGCTCTTTGTTATCCATGGCTTGTTCAAGAAAAATTTCCTATCACTTTTATGATCACCTCTCTTTTCTTTTTTATTTTCTCTCTACCTGCTTCTTTATTTCTCAAATCAAGCCTAAGAACTTTGCCCAAACAAAGTTTAAAATTAACACTCTTACAAACATTTTCAAGATTAAATGAAACAAGAAAAAATATTCGTCAATATCGAACCCTAACTCAATTTCTCATCGCCTATTTTTTCTACAATGACGGCCTAAGTACCATCATCACCTTTTCAAGCATTTATGCGCATGACACCTTCTCCATGACGATGAAAGAAGTCACACTTCTTTTTGCCATGCTTCAAATCACCGCTTTTTTAGGAGCATTTATTTCTGGATTCATCGTGGACAAAATAGGAGCCAAAAGAACTATTTTGATCACTCTTTTTTTATGGATGGGAACTACTTTAGGAGCTTATTTTGCTCAAAGCAAAATGACTTTTTGGATTGTATCCCTACTTGCAGGGTTAGGACTTGGATCTTGCCAGTCTGCATCTAGATGTTTCATTGGACTTTTGACTCCTAAAGAAAAATCAGGAGAATTCTTTGGCTTTTTTGCTGTTTTCACCAAATGTTCCTCCATGTTAGGACCTTTACTTTTCGGCCTAACCTCTCAACTATTTGCAAGTCAGAGAAAAGCAATACTAACCGTTCTTGTCTTCTTTATTCTAGGAACTTTCTTCCTTTTGAGAATAAAGACGGAAAAAGTTGAAAATGGAAATCAATCGTGGGATAATAAATTGATTTGATCCCTAATGGATAGGAGTCTTGTGTGAAAAAAATCTTCCTTTTGCTCTTCTTAATCATCCCTTCTTTCATTTTTGTGTCAGGCTGTGGATCTCGCGATATTATCAAAGAACATGAACCTTGCGGATGCATCAGCACCTGTGCTTGCATGCACTGTGTTCTGGCCTCACGAATTTGCACTTGTGAGAAAAAGGGAGAATCTTAAGAACCTCGGTTAATCATGATTTGAGATTGAAGATTTTGATTCTCTGGATTACAATCCAACCAGATTCGGCATTCCAGTGTCACACACTTTTTTAAATACTTTAAATAACTTGTCCCCTATCGAGGACTATGCTAAAGCACTATAAAGGCTTGAGAAGCATGGCTGCTCGGTATAGTAGCTAAATTAAATTTTTTAGTCTAAATCGGGGCTGTAGCTCAGTTGGTAGAGCGTGTCGTTCGCAATGACAAGGTCGTCGGTTCGATCCCGATCAGCTCCACCATTTCGCATTAAGAAGGTTTTTTCGGGTTGGTTTTTTGACGGCTGTCGCCGTTTCAGCGAGGGAAGACCAAGGTTTGTGGAATGTAATGCTGAGGGCCCCGCCGTAGGCAGTGTAGTAAAGTCATTAGCTCGGATCGTAATTACGCGGATTAAATTATTAAATCTCAAATAACTTCAAATTTGATAAGTGTGATTTTTTATTGATATTTCCAAAAATCCTTTTATCAAACTTCTGTGTAATCCTTCTCACTCGCCGCGAAGGTAGCATTTTAATCAAACGATTTACGGATAACGCATCACTTTGAATAAGTTCTAAAATGCTCTCGGCAAGATGAGCCTTATAGATTCCGGGAAATGGATAAAACTCTTCAAACGGACAAGAATCAAAAAGTGTAATATGAACTTCTGAATCCCATGACTGAATTAGAAACGCCAGAGCTTCCACACTCATCATTGGCATATCGCATGTCAAGACTACCAATGAATCATCAGGAAACAGCCTGCAAGCCGTATAAAGCCCTCCCATCGGCCCTTTGCAGGGAAGGATATCCCTCTCAATCCTGCATTTCAAAAAAGAGTAATCGCGAGATGCATTCGTAATAACACAAGGGTTGAGTTTGAATCGAGAGAGAAGATCAATAGATCGCTCCAGAAAAGTCTCCGAACCAAATTTGGCGAGAGCCTTGTCTTCACCAAATCTTAAGCTCCTCCCGCCCGCCAAGACAATGCCTTGCAGTTTCACAATGACGACTCATTGAAATGACAGTTCAAGACCCATTTCTCTGATCCATCGGCATAAATTTCTTTTTTCCATATGGGAACTTTTTGTTTGATAGTCTCTATCACTTTTCGACAAGCGGAAAAAGCCTCCCCGCGATGAGATGCATTTACAATGATGACAACAGCGATTTCTCCTACTTCCAGCCATCCTGTCCGATGAAGAACCCGTATATCATCAATGCCAAAATCCTTCTTAGCTTCATCAATGGCTTGTTTGATCTCTTTTTCCGCCATGGAGGTATAACAATCATAAAAGAGTCTGGCCACCTTCTTCCCCTCATGATGGTTTCTAACAATTCCTGCAAAAGACACCACTGCCCCACAAGTTTGATCAGGCTTCTCGATCAACATCTTTTCGAAGGAAATAGGCTCGGTTGTAATGTACACTTTTCTTACCCTCCGGCAACCGGTGGAAGCAAGGCTACCACATCGTCATCCTGCAAAACCCGATTCTCCTTCGCAATGTCTTCGTTCACGGCATAAAGAATCGGAAGCGATCGCAGAGACTCCAGCGCCTCATTCTGAAAAAGAGAGTGAACCAGTTTTCCAACAGTCACTCCTTTTTCAATTTCAATGTAGCATTCGCCTTTTCGAAAGGCATCACGCAGCTGAGCAAAAAAAAGCACGCGCACTTTCATACAACTCTCTCCTCTCCATAGGGCAGAATATCCACATGAACGCTCTCTCCCTTCTTGACCTGTCCTCGGCCAGGAGGGATCAGAACAATCGCATTCATCGCATGCAGGGAAGAAATCATATGCGAACCCTGGTGAGATAAAATTTCCACTCTGGTGTGATTTCTAAAACGTTTTCGTTTTCCCTTCAAAAAAAGAAATTTTGAGGAATCGCTTGACTGGGATTCTTCAAGACTCGCAACCTCTTGAGCTAGAGAAGGGCACAACAGCCCGCAAATACGTCGCAAGAGCGGATAAACATATTCGTAGAAACAAATAAAAACACTGGCGGGATTGCCAGGCAAGCCAAAGACAAATTTATGATTTTTCTTTCCAAAGAAAATAGGTTTGCCAGGCTTTTGACTAATTTTCCAAAAGATCTGACGTACGCCCTGTTCTTGCAAAACCTCCTTCACATAATCATAGTCCCCGACGGAAACTCCCCCTGTTAAAATTACAACATCGCTTACACTCAGTGCTTGACGAATCCCGTTTGCTAATACTTTAGGCTTATCTTTAAGCGTTCTCACCAGACAAGGCGCAATGCCCATCTGGTCTAGACTCGCCCTCAACATCCAAGAATTGCTTTCGTAGACCTGAGCGCGTTTCAAAACACTTCCAGGGCGAATCAATTCATTCCCTGTTGTCATCAGTGATACCTTGGGTTTCGAAAACACTTTGACTCGAGTCTTCCCCAATGATGCCAAAAGGCCCACTGTCCCAGGATTAATGATCGCGTATTTCTTAAGCACGAGGTCACCTTTTTTAATTTCTTCACCTGACAATCGAACATGATTTCCCTGGGATAAAGCCTGAGAGACCGCCAAATATCCATCCTTGATCCTTGCATCTTCTTTTCGAAGAACGGTATCTGCCCCCTTGGGCACAAGGGCCCCGGTCATGATGCGAAGACATTCCCTGGCGTCCAACGGCTCATTTCCTCCATCTCCAGCCCTGATAGCACCTTTTATCTTTAGAAAAACAGGATTTTTAAATGATGCTCCTCGCGTATCCGCCGCCTTTAGAACAAAACCATCCATTGCAGAATTGTCTGCTATAGGCAGTGAAAGGGGAGCACGGATATCTTCTGCAAGAACATAACCCAGAGCCTCGCCTAAAGACCTGATCTCCTTCCTTAAAGGAGTCATCTCCTGGCTTATTATTTTCTTCGCTTGAGCTACAGAAATCATCCCACCACCTGTTGTTGGCCCTACGGGCCTGCCCGATGAAGTCGGACCCAACCTTGTCGGAACAACAGGTGGTGGGATCATAAAACCTCCCAAATCATCTTGAGGGAGGCACAAAATACCAGAATCGCAAGAATCCTGCCCAATTGAACCGCCGGCACCTTGCATGCGCCAAATCTAGATCCAACAAGGCCTCCCAACAGCACTGCACACCCCAACGGCACCACGAAAGAGAGATCTAGAGACCCTTTTTGAAGATGCCCCAAAAGCCCCGCAAGAGAATTAACAAAAATAAAAAAACTCGCACAAGCGGCTGCGCCCTTGACGGTTGTCCAACGCATTAATAACAGGAGAGGACTCAAGAATATGCCTCCCCCAATCCCAAGAAGACCTGATAAAAACCCAAGACCCGCTCCCACTGGAAGTCCAATCATCCAAACTCTTTTCTGAGTTATCCTTTTTGTTTTTTCAAATGAGGCGTCCGAAATAAAGAATCTTAAGGCAACCATTAATAAGGCGAGACCTAAAAGCAGACAAAACAAATCCTTGCTAAGTGAAAGGGTTCCACCCCAGAAGGCCAATGGAACAGAAAAAATGACAAACGGGAAGGCCCGGTTGATTTCAAAATGTCCTGCGCAGTAAAATTGCCACATTCCACAACCTGCAACAATCAAATTGCAGGCAAGTGCAATGGGGGGCACACTCTGGTATGGGAAACCCGCCAGCACTAGAATCGCAAGATAACTCGATCCTCCGCCAAACCCAACCATTGAATAGGCAAAAGCAATTGCGGCAAAAGCCATTGATACACAAATCATGGTCTGCATCTAATGTCCCAATCCTCTCATCATTTTGTAACTATGTAAAACAGCTGGGAAGATCGCATTTAACGTCTCGCGAACTCCGTTTGAAGAACCTGGAAGATTTAGAATAATCGTACTCCCCTTCTGCCCTGCAAGACCCCTAGATAACATGGCATAAGGCGTTCTTCGCTGGCCATAAGAACGAGCTGCTTCCATGATGCCGGGTATCTCCCGATCCATCACCTCTCTAGTTGCTTCTACCGTCACATCTCTTGGCCCGAGGCCCGTGCCACCTGTTGAAATGATCAAGGGCACTCCCTGATGACATAGTTCTTCGAGTTTGGCCTGAATCAAATCCTTTTCATCGGGAAGGACAATATATTCGGAGATGATCCCGAGCGCCTCAAGACGCTCTTTTATGATTTTTCCGGATTTGTCCTGTCTCGTCCCCTTAAAAGTTCCATCGGACGTAACGATCACTGCCGCGGAAAAACCCTTCGGGATCGTCTCCTCGAAATCTGATTTTCCTCCTGTTTTTGAGATAAGCTTAGTCGACACTATCTCTAGTTCCTTGTCGATAGGCTTTAGCATGTCATAAATCGTGAGCGCCGAAATCGAGGCAGCCGTCAAGGCTTCCATTTCTACCCCAGTTTTCCAAATAGCCCAAACGGTTGAAGTGATTAAGATTTTATCGGACTGAACATCAAACTGAATATCAACTGAGTCAATGGAGAGAGGATGACAATATGGAATTAACTCCGATGTCTTCTTGGCTGCCATAATACCTGCAACACGAGCGACGACCAAAACATCTTTCTTAGGAAGGTCATTTTCGAGCAATTTGCAAATCGTATCAGGTTTTGCGACCACCGTGCTTGTGGCCGAAGCCTCTCTGAGTGTTTCGATTTTGTCAGTAATTGATTTCATCTCTAGATCTCCCTAGTCCACCACTCGTCACTCAACACTTTTTAGTATTCACTTTTTTCTCATCCTCCAATGCTTCGAATGTAAGGCGTTTCGTCTAAAGCAAGGGGAACGCCGCTTCCATCCTGAAAGGGCTGATCATAGAAGAATGGATTTCCCCTGGGTTTTATTTTCACAGCATACAAGACCGCCTTAATAATCTCTTCATCGGACTGATTTGCTTTCAATAATTCTCTCACAGAGACTTCCTCATGAGAAAAAAGGCAAGGACGAATTTTTCCATCGCTCGTCAGTCTTAGGCGAGAACAGTTATCACAAAAAGGTTCTGTCAATGATGCAATAAATCCTATCTTCCCTTTACCACCTTCAAGCCTAAAAGATTGGGCAACACTGTCTGCCCGTTCAAAATCTTGAATCAAAAAATATTTCTTAGCCACAAGCTGTCGGATTCTAGACATCGGGACAAAGAGGTCTGGCTTCCAGCGGGAACCGCAAAGCGGCATAAATTCCAAAAAACGAATCTCCAAAGGGTAATCAAAGGCCAGACTCGCAAATGGAAGGATTTCATGGTCATTAAAACCCTTCAACACCACCATATTGATTTTCAAGGGGAACCCTTCTTCAAAAGATGCAACAATGGACTGAAGAACTTTTTCATAACAATTCGTACGTGTGACTTTGCGAAAACTGCCCACCTCTAAGCTGTCAAGGCTAATATTAATTCGATCGAGTCCAGACGCCTTGAGGGGTTTGACATACTCCAACAATCGGCTTGCGTTGGTCGTTAGAGAAAGATCACGGATCCCTTCAATTTTTTTGATATCCCTGACAATATCTAATAAATCATCTCTTAAAAGTGGTTCTCCTCCCGTAAGCCTGATCCGCTCAATACCAAGACGGCTCATGATTTCAACAAAGCGAACAATTTCATCTCGTGTGAGTGTTTCATGAGCTGGCAAAACGGGCAACCCCTCTTCAGGCATACAATAGACGCAGCGGAAATTACAGCGGTCTGTGAGGGAAATTCTGAGATAGTTGATGCGTCGACCAAAGGAGTCGACCAGTATATGAGTATAGACCATCTTTCCTTCTCCTTTTCAATTCACCCCCATGTTATGCCGGGGATCGGGAGGCGCTCGCGTTTCCGCTCAGGCACCTTCGGTCTGACTCCCATATCCTTATCTTCAAAAGAGACTTAGGAAATCAGACTCGGAGAACATGCACTATTTTTCTTTTTTTTCTTCGGACTTTACGTCCTTCTCAACGTCTCGAAGCCCTTTCTTAAGGGATCGAATTCCTTCGCCAATGGCACGAGCGAGTTCTGGAATTCTCTTTGGCCCAAACAAAATAAGCACAATCGCCAAAACAATGAGAATTTCTGTCCAACCCATCTTTCCGAACATAAGGGACCTCTCCTAGATTCAAATTAAGATGCTAAAACACTTGCAAATAAAGTTATATGATCTATATCATAAAAATTTATTTTCTGCTGCCTTGCGATCCACCATCCTAACAGCAGGAGTATCGTTCACTGTCCGGCAGGCGATTTCACACATCCCGCAACCGTCACAGATAGAGGGGACAATCATCGGTTTTAGGTCCTTCATTTCAATGGCTTCGTCACGACGCGGACAGGCAACATAACAAAGCTGACAATTCGATCCTGCCCAGGCCAGACAACGGCTGACATCAATTCTGGCAATTTTGGGCATAAATTCTTCCGATTTTGCACTTTGAGAAAATTCATTTGTAACAGATCTCAATTCATTCAAGAAAAACCGAGGGAAAGATTTAAAAAATTCCCTGCGACTCGTCAAAGAATCAGGCGATCTCATTTAAAAACCTCAGCCGGGATAAATATAGTTCAAAACATTGCCGGCAAATGCTGGAAGACGAAAGCCACTCAGGGTAGTCTTTTCTGATTTCATCCATGACCAAGGTCTTTTCTTCTAATGAATCCCAATTAAACTTGTCAACATAAGGAAATCCACACAACGAGCAGTGAAAACTCTCCCGTCGCCCCCCTTCCCCAGATTCAGCCTCTTTCGCAATCTGTATCAATTTACCTTGAGTTAACAACCGACTGCTGAAAAGATCTTGAAATACGGTTTCTTGTTTTTCATCAATCCAGGAAGAAAAGGCTTTGCTAAAACTTAAAAAAAGTTCATCCTGAGTCATATGAGAAAAGTGACCCGCCTTTATGATGCGCTTTGTAATATAGATATTCCACAAAAGGCGGAAACGATCGCGCGCAAGGTCATTTTCTACTTCACAAAATCCTCCCAGATCAGCATCCGGAGAATATTGAAAAGAGGGATCCAGCATATCGGAGATATGATACAGTTCATAGCGCAAGAAGGACTCGAAAAGAAGAAGATTTCCAAGCCCGTCAATCTGCAGGCCCAAAAGAACAGTCTTTAAATGCCCATCGACATAAAGTTGCGCCCCCTCTTCTTTTCGATTCCACACCCTCTTGACAAATAGAAGAATGCCAGAATCATTCAAAAGATGGAATTCTGAAAGTACATTCTCAAAAATAAAACGCAATCCCAGCTTTGAGAAGAATTCTTCAAAGAAACTCTGAAATCTCCGTTCTCTCTGGGGGCCTTGGAAATGTTCGTAGATTTGGATTCTTTGAAGGTGGAAAGAGTCCACAAAGGGCTGATCTCTTCTTTTCTCAAGAGAACGAATCCCAAAAAATACCGCTTCTTCAATGAAAGAAGGCTCAAACTTTAAATTCATCATTTTTATGTTCCAGAACTAGAATAGATTATAGTCTGTCAAAAACTCTCATTTGTACAGGCTGCTCAAAAAGAGCCAGATTCAAGGCGCGTGCAAACGACCGCGGAGGCGTACGTTTGATGGTACGCCTCACAAGGAAGCGCAGCGCGAAACGCAGAAGATGGCCTTTTTCAGCGGCCTGTCAAACAAGAAACACAGCCCGTCTCCAGCTTCTCTTGTATTTTGCGAATGGGTAAATCTCTTGGACCAGGCTTCACGCCTGATTTTTCACAATCACTCAACGTAAAACAAAAAGCAAACTCAGCAATGGAATGCATCAATCCAATACCCGCAAAGTTGGAAAGACGAAGCGTAAGAGCGGGAAGCCACTGTCCCAGATGATTTTCTAGGAAGCTCTTTGCGGCCTCTCGACAAACAAAAGCCTTCTCTTCACCATGATTCTCCAGCGTATACGCAGTCTTATAAAGAAGGTAATACATAAATTCGCACTCGCAAGAAACGTGATCTACTCTTTCGTGTGCAGCCTCAGCCACTTTCAAGCCAAAGGCTTGATAAAAAGCTGAAATATCGGAGAGTTCCTGAGGTTGACGATGACTATGTTCCTCCCCATATTCCAATTCATAGGCAGGGATTGTCCCACATACGGTATGACCAAAAGCTCTTTCGTAATGGTTAATCCATTCTTCGTCACTCGACCGATGAAGTTGTTCCAGCAGAGACTTCAGAATATTTCTTAACTCATCGGCCCGTGGAATACGCATAACGTCTAACCAGTGTTCCCAGGTCAAACCCGTTTCATTTACAAAATTCCGACCGAGGCCTGCCTTGGGATGTCTAAATAAAGAGGCTAGAAGCTGATAGAAAAAGCTCCTGCCTAAAAGCTCTTGAATATCAGATGGAGTTTTGGTGTCTGTCGGGCCGAACATAGAATGGCTCCTCCACTTGAGTTCGAATGATTTCTTTTCCCTCTTGGTTAAAACCAATCACCGTGTCGTTATACATCGTGAACGGCTTCCCATGAATTTCAGTTTCATAAACCTTCGGGCCTTCTTCTATTTCATAGCTAAAAATAATCTTGTTCGTTTTTCTGAAGAGTTGAAGGACCGCCAAAAGTTCACGGTTAGGGACTTTGTAAGACTCTATCGCATGATCCACGCCCGGACCGAACATTTGGGTGAGATAGCTCCTAGGGACCCAACGCGGCGGGATATAGTAACCATTAGGCTGAGTCCCAAATTGAGGATAAAGAGGAAGCGCCACCTTGGCAACCTTCACCAAATAATAAATCGGATTATAACGGTCTTCAACCCACTGGCCGTTTTCTCCCATTTTCACAAGCCCTTGAAGCCTTATTTGACCAATGCAGGCCGCCATACAACGGGTTTCCATCGGCTGCCCTTCTGCTTCCGGATCCTTCCCTTCCAAGCGAGGAAAGCAGGCGATACATTTTTCTGTGACACGAGTGGTCGCTCGATACATAGCCTTTTTATAGGGACAGGCCTCTACGCACTTGCGATAACCCCGGCAGCGCTCTTGATCCACCAAGACGACACCGTCTTCTGGCCGCTTGTAAATGGCATTGCGCGGGCAGGCCGCCAGACACCCAGGATAGGTGCAATGGTTGCAGAGCCGGGCCAAATAAAAAAACCAAGTCTTGTGAACAGGTAGAGTTGCCCCTTCCGTATCGTAGGTGTCAGGCTTTCCTGGCTTTGAGACCGCTGTGTCTTCATACATGTTTGGAAATCGCCACTCCTCGTCTGTCGGTAGATAGCCCAGAACCCTCTGGGGCTCAGCTCCGATATTCTTTTGAGCGGCTTCAAAAATTGTTTTCCCGTCAAAAGTATCGCCTTTCCATTTCTGAGCGCCTGGGTTGGCCTGCTCCAATAAATTCAACAATTTGATATCCCAGAATTGGGGATAACCACCATAAGGTTTTGTCTCTACATTGGCCCACCACATGTATTCCTGCCCTTTGGAAAAGGTCCAGGTCGTCTTGCAAGCGAACGAGCAAGTTTGACAAGCAATGCAGCGGTTTAAATTAAATACGAAGGCAAACTGTCGCTGGGGATAGTGTCCCGCATGAGGATACTCCATCTTTCTATTTAATTGCCAGTTGAACACCTGACTCATACATTATCTCCTTTTTCTCCGAAGAACGAATCAGCCGACGCTTTATGGCGAATAGGCTGCCAGATCCCTATTGCTTCTTTGATCACAGATAGCACAAATGAATCTCCCTTTTGACGCCACACAAGATGCGGCCCCAGATAAAAGGGATTTCTAAACATCGCCAGAAGCTTTTCCTCGTTCCAACCATCACGAGCAAATTCCTCCGCGTAACAAAGCACCATATCTCGAACTTCAGCTTCACTCTGGCCAGGCAACTCCACTCCAATCATTTCCATGGGATCTTCAGGATCAAATTCTTTTTTCACCATTTCTCATTCTCCTCCCCGCCCATCGTTATAAACCCGCCGTCCAAGTACTTTTTCATAAATTCGTTTTCACTCGAGGGAGTAAAGCCCGTTGTCGCGGGCTTCCAAATTCCTTTCCCACCCATTCCACCGTCCTCGGCTTTCGTAATTCGAACCAGGGCCTCCTTGGGAACCGTGTTCACCGCGTGATTATCGGCTTCTCCTCCAAAAATAAATGAGAGGTTAACCTTGGCCTTGTGAAATAAGGTATCCGTCTGATGCATCGGCATATGCCAATTTCGTGTCACACTCTGCTGGGATCCATAGCGAAAATTGGCTTGATAAGCACCCCCTTCAGAGAGCGCTCTTTTGTCGGCACGAGTCTCATGAGCCTTCACTGTTTTCTCCGTCGCAATATAAGTCCCATGTTTCATCATCACCGTGTGATAGGGAAAAGCCGGATTATACTTCACTCGCAGCATGAGCCGCGCCACTTTATAAAACGGGTCGCTGGGCTTTGCTCCGACATAGGGCCGATCGGCTGGATTAGCATCCACATAAACGTAATCCCCGTCATTGACACCAAGGTCCCTGGCCGCTTCAGGATTCAAATGAATTTGCTGTTCGCCGACACCAGGCGTACGCTTGTCCATACGATAAGGATCCCCAAAATTCGAATCCCAAATTTCATGCCAGTCCACATTGCTCCATAGGGAATGTACCCTGTGACGGCTTTTGGGTGTAAGGCAATAAAACTTAAAGCCCCTCTCCCAAAGAAAATTCTTCGTTTCCTTTACATCTTCCCATGGAAGCTTGACGTTTCGTACCGTCCGGTTGTCCCAATGTTCTGCCGTTTCAGAAATGCCGTAGTCATTGGGACGAACATAGGGGTTTGAACTGACAATAACGTTTGGAAGAAAGGGCGTTGCTTCCGGCCCCTCTCGATGAACAATAAAGTTCTCCCCATATTCGATGGCCTCTGGAACATCCGTATAGGCATTCAAACGGCCTGTGTCGGTGAAGAAGGGCTGGTCTTCATGAATCTGTTCCCAAAAAGGAACTCTGGGGTATGTTCTAAAGAGCATCAGGGCACCGCCAGGGGGCCCATATTTTCCAGCCATAATATCTTCAAGCTTGTATCCGGCCGTCGTTGTAGAGGAATCAAGAAGTCGTTGAATGTAAACTTCCCGCTGTCCCTCCAGTGCGAATTTCCAATAATCGTAGAATCGATGATCCTGCGTGATTTGGCCCAGTTTCTCGGCAATCCCAGCCAAAATCATAATATCGTCTCGACTGTCAAAGATGGGCTTAATCCCGCCTTTCCAAATCTGCAGAAAAGGGTTGGAGCAGGAAGCCGTTACCTCAAGACCCTCGAACTCCATCCAGCTATTGGCTGGGAGGGCAATATCGGCATATTCTATGGAGGCCGTCATTTGAATATCAACGGAAACAATCATCTCCACATTTGGATTCACATTTTTAATCATGTCGTAGGCGTGCTTCGCGTTATTGATGAGATTGACATTGGTAAAGATCATGGCCTTGGTAGGTGAGGGCATATGCGTCTGGCCCGTAAAGACCTTCCTTCCCTCACTGGGTGTGTCCACGATAAGAGGCCGATCGCCGTGATTCCAATACGCGGGCTCCTCATCCTTGCAATACCCTTTAACATGCACATCTTTCCCAGGGGCATTAGGATCTAAAAGCGGATGAAACGGATCTTCGGCGACCCATCCTTTAAATCCATAACCCGTCCAAGGGGATCCTTGGAACAAAGCGGCCTTATAGTTTCCGGCCCACGTGTGGCAGCCCGCACCGGGTTTACCAATATTTCCCGTGAGCATCAGAGGCAAATAGGCCGCGCGGTTCATTTCAGTCGCATGAAACCAGTGATTGATTCCCTCTCCTTGATGGATGGCCGCTGGTTTAATCGTCGCAAGATCTTTGGCCAACTGTTCGATCAGATGTTTTGGCGCTTTCGTTATATCAGCGACACTGTCCAAATCGTAATCCTTCAGATGAATCTCATAAAGAGAAAAGAGTGTCATCACCTCCACTTCTTTTCCGTCAATCATCTGAACTTTGAATTTTCCCTGAAGGGCAGGTCTGATCCCTTTCTTGGCAAATTGCTCGCCAACATCGTCTCGGGTTAACGCGGCAGGTGCATTTCTTAATTCATCCCATACTACAAAATCCCCGAGTTTCTGATACTGCTCATCTTTCAACCCCTGATACTTGAAACTCGGACCCTCTTTTGAAAGGCCCAGAGCATAATCTTTGAAGATTTCATGCGCCCTCAAGCGCTTTAAATTGTCCGTACGCACAAGCAATGGAAAATCCGTGAACTTCTCGATAAAATCCCGATCATACCAGCCTCGATCGATCATAAGACGAGCAACTCCGAGAAAAAACGCAGCATCCGTCGCCGGGCGAATGGGAATCCAAGTGTCTGATTTCGTTGAAGGCGGGCTATATTCGGGGGTAATCGTCACAAGCTTTGCCCCACGCTCCATACACTCAATAAACCAATGGCTGTCTGTAATTTTGTTTTCGACAAGATTTTTTCCCTGCTGAATAATCAGTTTACTGTTTCGAAGATCGTTGAAATCGCAATCAGAGGCCTGAAGGCCATGAACCCAGGGATGTCCAGGCGCCTGATCCCCATGCCAGGTATAATTGGACCAGATCCGGCCGGCTTTTGCGTCCTCTTCCTTCACGCCGCGCACATGCGTGTCAAGGATGGCCATCGTATTTGCCAGGCGATACATTCCATATTTTCCAAAAACGCCGAGAAGTCCCATCCCGCCACGAAATTTCATGGTTCTCATCCCAGATCCTTCCATTGGAGCAAGCATCTCTTCCGGATACCCTTGCTCAAGTAACTTCTTTTTTCCCTCTTCACCGCTGTAACGCTTTGAGATGGCCATGAGACCTTTCGCAATATAGGTATTCGCTTCATCCCATGAGACTTTATCTAAAGTATCTGTTCCTCTGGAATCAAATTTGTATTTGGACTTACACTCGGGTGTTAAGTCTGGAAAGCCGGCATCCGCCCATTCCTTCCAGCCTCGGCGAATAATGGGGTACTTAAGCCGATAAGGTCCGTACATCAATCGATGAAATGTGAAGCCCTTTTCGCATTGACGCGGATTCCAATTGGGGGTCGCCTTGTTCCCGTAGAGATCCCCATAAGTCTCATAGTCATATTGCGACCCCAGGCGCACCACGATGCCGTTTCTAACAAAAGCCTTAGCTCGACATGCGTGGGTATCATTGGGAGAACAAACCCAGGAGAAAGCGCTATCGTAACGATATTGATCTCGATAAATTTTCTCCCAATCTCTGTTGGGATAATACTCTAGAGGATTCGTGATTTCTGGAATAACCTCAAGAGCCGAAAGCGAAAGATTTTTCAGTCCCAGGCTTAAGCCAATCGCCGCAGCGCCAGTTCTTTTGATAAATTGCCTTCTCGTGATTTCCATTGCAAACTCCTATTGTTGAAGTTCCAAATCGTTCCATATAGAAATCATCTTTTGACCATTTCGATCCTTTTTGGAACCGTCCCAAATCGCAAATGCAACATTTAAAGGAGTTCCAAGTTCAAATTGCAATCTTTCTTTTTCCTTGGTCTTCAGCTTTCTTTTGAATACCACTTGCCATGTCCCATCCCTCCAAATTCCATGAGCCTCGATGTTTTCAAACTGGGGTTTCATCGTTGTCAGAGTTCCCAGCCCCTTGGCGCGGGCTTCTTCAGCTGAAGATTTACTCAGGGGATTTGAAAGAGGATTTCCAGCGCCCCACCCCGTAATAAATTTGGGGTCATGAAATTGAGTCTTAGAATCCTTTGTTTCAAACGGACTGCCATACTCATAGTTCTTTTGGGCCTCGTACCAATCCGTCGCAGTATTTGGGTATTGCATTTCAACATCTTTCCATTCCTTCATGTCTTCCTGCCGAGATGCCTTCCAATGCCAGATGGATACTGCACTTTGAGCACTCCCCATTCCAAAAAAAGGCGGATCTTCTTCCGTAGAAAATTGAATGGCGGCCCCATCTGAAAAAGACTGCGGATTTAATGTCGAGATATCCTTAGTCCGATCTTTCCAACTTAAGCGAATCTCGATTTCTTCTTCATTATACGAGACGCTCACATCAACACCCTCAATCCTGTCGTCTCTCCACCATAATGGGGTTAAAGCAACAAAGGAAGGCTTTGCCGTTTTCCAGTAAGCCGCTTGAGGATTGAGATCCAGTTTCTCCTTTGTTTTTACAGCAATGATCGTCATCCGACGTATGATAGAACGCTCCTCGGCCCCTGGTTGCGGAAGGGTTTGCACAAAATGAATTAAATCCCAGATCTGATCTTCTTTAAGAGCTTTGGCGTAACTTGGCATGGGAGAGCCCGGTAAACCTGCAACGATCCGATCATAAAGAGCGCTCGAATTTGATTCCCCTTTAAAAATGCCAGATGTAAGGTCTCTGGGTTTAGTGGGAAAGCCCAAACTGTCCTTCATCGTTTGCTGTCCATCTCCCTTACCTTCCTGGCCATGACAAGAAGCGCACGCCTTTACAAAAAGTTCTTTCCCCCGCTGAACACTCTGTGGATTGGCCGGAGATTCATTCGGCACTTGAATCACAGTTTTGGGATCCACGGACGTCGTCAGCATTTTCTCGATTGTCTTCCAAGAAACCTCCTTCACATCCGGGGAAATCTCTCCCGTCTTCACGTGATTTTGATATTCTGCCAAATACCTCACGTAATAGACCAAGGCCCAGCGGTCTTGATCACTCAAGTGCTCCCAAGAAGGCATCGAAGAACCCGGCATTCCCCTCGTAATCGTCTTGAACAAGTCTTCGTTGGTTGCCTTCATTTGAGTTGTCGAGACCAAACGAAATTCATTTCGCGTAAAATCACGCGGTTTCGGATAAAGAAGATAAGAGGCTTGGCCCTCCCCCGCTCCTTTCTCCCCATGACAAACCGCGCATTGTTTTTCAAACAAGGCCTTACCCTTCATAAATGCTTCCCGTGTCGGAACGGGTTTTTCAACGAGAAATGTATCAGCGCTTCTTTCGGATTCTTGCGCAAAAACAAAAAGGGGGAAAGCCGTAAATAATAAGAAAACGCAAAGGCAGGTCACTTGCACAAAAATTCTTTTGCGGCCTTGAATCACTGGAAAGCCCTCTTTAAAGTTGTATAAATATTTCAGAGTTTAATTTTCCATGATTTACAATGAGATAGACATGATCTAAATCATATTTATAATTTTTAATAATTTAATCCTTATGGAAATGATACAAAATTCTCTCTCGATTCTCATTTTCCTCATCACCCTTAAAATAAATTTCTGTCAATGTGATAATATCTTGCACTTCATCATATCCGTAAATAACTCGAAACCTGAGTCCATTCCTCTTCCTTTTCCTTTAAGAGACCTGCAGGCGAATTTCTGAGATGATTGCTAGGAAGGCGAAAAGTCATTTTAACTTTTATGTACCAGTAGGATAAAATGGTTAGGTGAGTGTGCCTAGTCTCCTTTTCAAAAACGAGAGCGTCACGTTCTCCATCTTTATCTGGGGCTTCTTTGCGATGACAATAAAGTAGTACCGGTCTTGTTATAAAATAATAAAAGGGGACAAACACACCTTTTGCAGAGGTTTTAATTTATGATATTCTAATTAGATATTTCCTTGAGACCTAAAGGAGATTTTCCCTTTTAGAATATAAAAAACAAATAGGATTAAAAATGATCGTTGTTACAGGTGGCGCAGGGTTTATTGGAAGTGCTATGGTGGCCAAGCTCAATGAGAAGGCTATCACAGATATTCTCATTGTGGATGATTTAGGCTCTTCATCTAAATGGAAAAATCTGATTGGGAAAAATTTTAAAGATTATCTGCATAAAGATCATTTCATAGATTCTGCTATCAATGACAGACTACCGAAAATTGAAGCTATTTTCCATATGGGGGCAAACTCTTCTACCACAGAAGCTGATGTTGACCATTTGATGGAAAATAATTATCGCTATACCAAAATATTGTCCGAATGGTGCATTAGAAAGAAAACACGCTTCATTTATGCCAGCAGTGGTGCTACCTATGGAGACGGATCCCATGGCTTCAGCGATGAAGATGAAACTACTTTCAAACTTTCTCCCCTGAATGCTTATGGTTATTCAAAACAGATTCTTGATCTTTGGCTCTTGCGAAATCATCTCGACAACAAAGTTGTTGGTATAAAATTTTTTAATGTATTTGGACCCAATGAATATCATAAAGGAGAGATGCGCAGCCTGGTATGCAAAGCCTATGAGCAAATCCAAGAAACGGGCAAAGTTCGACTTTTTAAATCCTATAAACCTGAATATCTGCATGGAGAACAACTTCGTGATTTTGTGTATATCAAAGATTGTACGGAAGTTTTATGGTGGTTTTTAAACGCTCCTAAAATCAATGGAATTTTTAATTTAGGAACGGGACATGCGAGGTCATGGAATGACTTAGCAAAAGCAATCTTCTCGGCGCTTTCTCTCCCCCAAAAAATTGAATACATAGATATGCCTGAAATTTTAATGCCGATGTATCAGTATCGAACCGAAGCAGAAATTAAAAAATTGAAAAATGTGGGATGTCCTGTACAATTTCAAACCTTAGAAGATTCGGTAAAAGACTATGTGCAGAATTTCTTGCATCCGAAAAAGAGATATTTATAATGGTTTTCAACTTTAGATTTAGTTCCAACAATTTTCTTATATAAAAGGAAAGAAAATGAAAAAGAAAGTTCTTTTAAAAGAAGTAATTCAACAAGTGGATGCCACAAAATTTGATGCAACAGCAATCATTGATGCCATGCGCGAAATGTCTTTTAGCTCACGAGATACGGCACGTGCAGCCGATATTTTTTCTAGGATGATTGCCCATAAAGATTGCACCATCTTTTTATCTCTTGCAGGTAGTACCAGTGCAGGGGGTTGTATGAATGTATATTCAGATATGATCAAATACAACATGATTGACGCTGTCGTTGCAACCGGGGCTTCCATTGTCGATATGGATTTCTTTGAAGCACTAGGCTTCAAACATTATAAAGGAACTCCTTTTATAGATGACTCTATGCTTCGCAACAACTATGTCGATCGTATTTATGACACTTTTATTGATGAAGAAGAATTACAGGCTTGTGATGCTACAATTAAAAAGATCACAGATACTCTTGAACCTCGTCCCTACTCTTCTAGAGAGTTCATACGAGAAATGGGGAAATATTTACAGAAATTTTCAAAGAAGAAAAATTCTTTGGTCCAACTTGCTTATGAAAACAATATCCCCATTTTTTGTCCTGCTTTTACAGATTCAAGTGCTGGTTTTGGTTTGGTCATGCATCAACATGAGAGAATCAAACAGGGAAAACCCTATGTTTCCATTGATTCTGTAAAAGATTTTTATGAGCTGACACAAATCAAAATGAAGGCAAAAACTTCGGGTTTATTTATGATTGGTGGAGGCGTTCCCAAAAATTTTATTCAGGATACCGTCGTTTGCGCGGAATGTTTAGGCGTGGAAGTCCCCATGCATCAATATGCCATACAGATTACGGTTGCAGATGTCCGTGATGGCGCCTGTTCTAGTTCTACATTGAAAGAAGCCAGTTCATGGGGGAAAGTGGATACCATCTATGAACAAATGGTTTATGCAGAAGCTACAACAGTTGTCCCCTTGATTTTCAGTTATCTGTATCACAATGCGGATTGGAAAAAACGTAAGAAATTCCAATGGACTCAGATGTTTGAAGGAAAGTAAAAGTATGTATAAAAGCGTGTACTTTATATATGCGGGTGACACTCGGCGGGGAGCCCCGCCGCGCGCAATTTTTTATGAGCACGGTGGGGCTGACGAGTGGCAGGCCCTGCTACTTTTTTAAAAGTACACCCTTTTAATTACAATATCAAGAAAGTAAAAGAACTCTTATCTCCTTTAAAAATCAATTCCGCTCTGCTATAATGATGTCATGAGCGATTTTCTCAAGAGTGAGACGTCGATTCAGCATTTTGAAGATTTGTGTCGTCTTGTAAAAAAACTCAAGGCTTCTGATCTTCATCTTCAAGTAGGTTCTCCTCCTATCTTGCGCATTGCAGGAGCCCCTAAAAGACTAGATTGTCCCCCTGTCACCCCAGAAATGATTGAAGGATGGGTTCGTGAATTTTTATCTCCAGAACAATTTGATCTCCTTAAGAAGAAAAGAGATTTTGATCATGGATATTCTGTTCCTGGTGAAGGGAGAATGAGAATCAATCTCTTTTTCCAAAGAGGATATTTAAGTTTAGCAGGTCGTTTTGTGCAAACTTACATTCCTACCATGGAGGAGCTATATCTTCCAAAAGTTCTTGAAAATATCGCCAATCTCCATGATGGCATGGTGATTTTATCGGGGGTTACTGGAAGCGGAAAATCTACAAGCCTTGCCTCTATGATCGAATACATTAATCAAAATAAAGCCTGTCATATTTTGACCATTGAAGACCCTATTGAATATCTCTATACAAACAAAAAGGCCTTTATCAATCAAAGAGAAGTGGGTATTGATACTCTTTCTTTTCATGATGGGCTTAAATATGCTCTTCGTGAAGATCCGGATATTATGCTCATTGGAGAAATGAGAGATTCTGAAACCGTAGAGTTTGGTTTGAATGCAGCAGAAACAGGACATTTGGTTTTTGCTACTCTCCACAGTGGAAATGCAGCACAAACCATTGGAAGAATCATTGATCTTTTCCCACCCGAACAACATTTTCAGATTCGGCAAAGCCTTCAATTCAATTTAAGAGCTGTTATCAATCAAAAACTTTTACCTTCTATCAAAGAAGGAGTTCCCCGTGTTCCTGCTGTTGAAGTCATGATTGTAGACCCCACAGTTCGCGAACTCATTCGAAAAGGAGAAGATATTAAAATACACAATGCGATTCGTGCAGGGGCAGGCCTAGGAATGCAAGATTTCAATCGTTCTTTACTTGAACTCATGCAAAAAGAAATGATCTCTGAAGAAGTTGCTTTACGAGTATCTCCTAATCCAGAAACTCTTAGAATGAATTTACGAGGGATATTTCTGGATGATGACAAGGCGATTTTTTAAACTGGAAATACTCTACCGTACTGGCAAACATGAATTTATTCATATTGATGTACTGCCTAGGAGTTTCTGGATTTTTTCTTGAATCAAAATAGAAAATTGTTCCAAAGACTTTTTTTTTTCGTCTACAGCTTTTTCGGGGCCTGTTAATTCCAAATCACAAATAAAAATCCCTTGTGTAAAAATAAGTTTTTGAGTCATCGACCCTTCCTTAGAAATCCAAAATCCTTTTTTGTCTGGAGTATCTATCAAAACATCTCTTAATTTTTTACGATAAAGATGCAAGGCCCTTTCAGCTTGCCCCACAGAGGGATATGCATATAAAACAACTTGAACAGACGAACCCTTTTCTAACTTCACAGGCTCTTTTTGATAAGTCCTTCCATCTACCAAAAGCTCTCCTCTCGATTCCTTAGGAAAAGTCTCTGTTATTTTCCACTCGGAAACATTCTCAGAGAGCTCTACGGGCAAAGGGAAAATATCAGAAATAGAAACCTCCTTCGCAAATTTTTCAAAAGGGGCTTTAACAGGAGGTTCTTCAGGAATATGTTGGGGTAAAGAACGAATAAATGCCTCTTTAGAAAAAACCTGAAACACTTCTTCAAAAATAGCCCAAGCATCCGCGTCCAGTTTTAATCTTTCATCTTTAAGAGTCAACATTTCAGGGCCAAAGAGGATTTCAATGGCATCTTGTGAATGCGTTAAAACTAACTTACCTTCTTTCACAATATAGGAAGCCAAATAGGCCCGATACATTTTGTTCCCTATCCCGTCCACCGTAACAATTTTAAATCCTTGTCTTCGATAGGTTTTAAGATGCTTTTGAAGAACTTTTTCCAAGGGACGAGGATGAAGCGCCAAAAGCCATTGGACATAACCTTTTTCCGTCCCCTCGTTTAATTCATAAAAAGCTCTATCTGCAACGCCAAAAATTTGATAATCCTCTCCCGGAGCTTTAACACTCGCAAACACTTCTTGAGACCAACCTAAGCGAGCAGCCAAATCACGCAAATAAGAAACAATATCTCCACTTTGATGCTCTGCCCACAGCTTTCCTCCCATAAAAAGAAGCAGAGTAAAAATACTGCTTATGAATCTTAGTCTATGAAACAAGCTTGTCATATTCATCATCAATCTCCCCAACAATTTCCTCAACAATATCCTCCATGGTTACAACACCCATGATCTTTCCAGAAATATCTGTCACAATTCCCATATAGCGCCCATTTTTCTTCATCGCTTTTAAAACCTCCCCAATGGGACTGGTCGATGCAACACGAAAAGGAATCTTCATTACATCTGCGATAGGAGTTTTGTCTTCTTGTCCTATCAAATCCATAGCATGAACTGTCCCTACAATTTGTGAAGGATGTCGATTATAAATGGGAATTCTCGAAAAGGCTGTGTCAAAAATTTTTCGTTTTACGTCTGCTACCGTTACTTCGATAGGACAAGAGACAACCTCTTTGAGTGGAACCATAATATCTCGAATACGTGTGCGATGAAAATCAAAAACCCCGACAACCATATTTTCTTGAGTTTGGTCTAAAACTTTCTTGCCGGCACCACGAAAAATAAGTTTTAATTCATCACGGGTAAAATAAGGTTTTTCCAAATCACTTCTTCCTCCTAGAATTCGATTCACAGTATGAGACAAGAACTCAATCAATTTAATAAAAGGATAAAAAATAAAATAAGTTATTTTAAGAGCAGGTACACCCCAAAGCGCCATTTTCATAGGATAGGTTAGCGCTAAACTCATAGGAACAAATTCTCCGAACAAGAGAATGAGAGGCCACAGCGCCAAAGTTGAAATCAAAGGAGCTATGGCAGGACTAAAAAATTGCCCCATTAAACTAGCCGTTAAAGAAGCACTTACCACCACAGCTACATTGACCCCAATCATCGTTGCAGCAAGATAATTTACAGGTTTTGCTAAAAAATGATTGACCCATCGGGCTTTTAAATTTTTTTGATCTGCCAAATGGCGAATGCGAACTCGATCACAAGATAAAAGAGCGATTTCTAGTCCCGCGAAAAAAGCCTGAAACATCACACAAAGAAGAATGGCTAAAACATAGAAGATCATTTTTTAATCTCCTTCACTGAAGAATCAGAACTCGAAAAATCTAGAGAATCAACCACAATGGATTCAATCAAATCATCCAAGGTCACAAGTCCAATTGTTTGACCGTTGTCATTGCGCACCAAAGCCAAATGGGAACGTTCAGTCTGTAACATATGAAACAATTGGCTTAAACTCATTTGATCATTAACAAGATAAGGCGGCCTCAAAAGATCATAAATTTGAATAACCGTAAACTCTGTAATTTCTTGCATAATGAGATCTTTTGCGTAAAGGATTCCTACAATATGATCTAAATTTCCTTTAAAAATAGGGATTCGTGAGAGTTTTTTCTTACGAATTTCCTTATATATTTGAGGAAGGGGTGTTCCCATTTCCAAAGCAAAAATTTTCTCTCGAGGAATCATGACTTCTGAAATTCTTTTTGATTTCATGGCAAGAATCTCTTTAATCATTGAAGCTTCTTCAGAACTTAAAAGTCCCTCCTGCATTCCCATTCGAAGAGCTGTGTTAAATTGATCGGAATCTAAAATTTGTTTTTTTTCTGGTTGTTCTTTGAATGTTAGAGAGCGAATGATGCGATCTGCAATAATCATAAACAATGCCCTAAAAGGAGTGAGAACTTTCATAAAAAAATAGAGCCCTGGAGCAACACGAAGAGAAATCTTTTCAGATTTAGAAACAGAGAGTACTTTAGGAACAATTTCGCAAAAAATTAAAATAACAAAACTCATCACCAAAATGCATATTTGGAGACCCTGTTCACCAAACAAAGTGACACTAATTTCCTCTCCCAAAGAAGTTGAAAAAACATTAACGAAAAGATTGGCTAAGAGAATGGTTGCCAGAACATTTCTTGGCTCCTTCAACAAGACAGGAAGAAGATGTGCTCCTTTTCTTTTTTCCTCTAGCATTCGATGAACACGAACAGAACTTAAAGAGAAAAGAGCCGTTTCCGAGCCTGAAAAAAATGCGGAAAGGCAAAGAAGAAAAAATAAAAATAAGAGTTTTAATATGACTTCTAAATCCATACCTCATCCGTTGTAAGTGTCAAAAGATGCGACAGAAAGAAGAAGATGAAAAGGATTTACTCAAGGATTTCCGCCTTCTGCTTTCTATATTTCAAACGGATTTAGAGTTCGTCGCCAACACCCTCATCTTACTTATACAAGAAAATCATCAAACCGTAAAAGAAGCTCCGCAACCACAGCTTCCCTTAGCATTTGGATTCTGAAAATTAAAACCACCACCCATCATACCCTTGGTATAATCAAGTGTACTTCCATTCAAGAGAAAATAACTTTTCCCATCAACATAAACTTTAATCCCACTTGCTTCAAAAATCTTATCTCCTTCCTTAGCTTGAGCTTCTAAGTCAATGGCATAGGAGTACCCAGAACAACCTCCTCCTTTGACAGAAAGCCTCAAACCTGACCCAGGCTTATTCTCTCTTTCAATCATCCGTTGAACTTCTTGAATCGCATTTTCTGTAAGCTGAATCATATACTTATCCTCCAATATCCGTATTATATCAAACTTTTACCCCTTGTGGAAGAACGACATGAAAGGAGCTTAACTATAATACTATATATAGAAGTGTGTATTTTATATATGCGGGTGATGCTCGGCGGGGAGCCCCATCGAGCACAACTTTTGATGAGCACGCTGGGGCTGACGAGCAGCAGGACCCGGTTCTTATCAAAAAGGACACACTTTTATATACAACATCTCAACTATGAGTCTGCCGCTTCATTTCATAGATAGGCGACATCGCCCTTAATCGTTTCACGGCCTCAACCACCTTTTGAAGGGTATATTCGATTTCTTCCTCCGTCGTAAAGCGACTTAAGCCAAAACGTAAAGAAGAGTGCAGTAAATTTTCAGGAACACCTAAAGCAGGCAGCACATGAGAAGGTTCCAAATTAGCAGACATACAAGCAGATCCACTGGAAACTGCAACATCATCACGAATGGCCATCAATAAAGATTCTGCTTCTACATAAGCAAAACTTATATTTAAATTATGCGAAAGTCTCTTTTCCAAATCTCCATGAACATATACTTCTTCTAATTGATCCATAAAACCTTTTCGCAATTTTTCTCTTAAGGCAAGAAGTCGCTTAGATTCTTCCATCATTAAGTTTTGTGACAATTCACAAGCCTTTCCAAATCCAACGATTCCAGGGACATTTAATGTACCTGATCTCAAACCTCGCTCATGGCCTCCGCCATCGATCAAAGTTGTTAATCTCACCCGTGGATTTTTCTCTCGAACGAAAAGAGCTCCTATCCCTTTAGGACCATACATTTTATGAGCTGAAAAACTCATCAGATCAATGTTCATCTCTTCCACATTCATCAAAATTTTTCCAACAGCCTGAGCTGCATCGGTATGGAAAAGGATCCCTCTATTCTTAGCAATCCTGCCAATTTCTTTTATGGGATGTAGAACCCCGATCTCATTATTAGCAGCCATCAAACTGATCAAAATGGTCTTGGAGGTTATTGCCTTTTCAAGTCTTTCAAAATCAATAATTCCAGAATTCAATACAGGCAGATAAGTGATTTCAAATCCGGCTTGTTCAAGAGACTTACAAGAGTCTAAAACAGCTTTATGTTCGGTTATACAAGTGATGATGTGATTTCCCTTTTCACAATACATCGCAGCGACACCCTTTAAGGCCAAATTATTTGATTCAGTAGCTCCACTTGTAAAAATGATTTCTTTTTCCGAAGCCCCAATTAAAGAAGCAATTTGAATACGTGCTTTTTCTACCGCTTCTTCTGCTTGCCATCCGAAAGAATGATTACGGCTTGCTGGATTTCCAAAACGCTCGCTAAAAAAAGGCAGCATGGCTTCCAACACCTGAGGGTCTACAGGTGTTGTTGCATGACTATCTAGATAAATAGGAAGTTTCATAGATGCTTGATTTCCCTTAACTTGACCAATGAGGGCGGTATTATAGCGAACTCAAGAAGGTGAAGAAATAAGAAAAAAATGTTATCAAATTCACTATGAGCTGGTTCAAAATCCTACAAGAGCTACTTCTTTGAATTTAGAATGAATTAAGTCTCGGACTTTCCGGAATTCATTTAGAACCTCTTCGCTCTCTTCCTTCTCATGAGGCGGATCTGGAAAAGGCCAGTAAAATCGTATTGCAGAGCCTGGAAAGATAGGGCAAGATTCATTAGCTTTATCACAAACAGTAATTACATACTCAAAGGGCTTGTCCAAAAACTCTTTGACGTGTTTGGATCGCTGATGAGAGATATTAATTCCTATTTCTTTCATCACACGAATGGCTGTTTTATTTACAGATGAAGGTTTAGTCCCTGCACTTTCAACCTCAAATTTACCCTCGCCATAGTACCTTAGAACCCCTTCCGCCATTTGAGATCTGCAAGAATTGCCCGTGCAAAGAATTAAGACTCTGGTTTTCATATTCAGGGAAGTTTT
Organism: uncultured bacterium; assembly: GCA_964640155.1. Lineage (GTDB taxonomy): Bacteria > Auribacterota > JACPWU01 > JACPWU01 > JACPWU01 > CAZXEQ01. Next base: position 602,752 of record CAZXEQ010000001.1, read on the forward strand.
AACTATAAAATAATAACAAAAACAGTATGGAGAGAAAATCGACCCCAGCGGGATTCGAACCCGCGTCATCACCGTGAAAGGGTGATGTCCTAGGCCTCTAGACGATGGGGTCTCTTAACAAAAACCTATATCAATCTATAATTTTGAGCCGCGTGGGACTCGAACCCACCACCCACAGCTTAAAAGGCTGTTGCTCTACCTGATGAGCTAGCGGCTCATAAAAAAGTGGTAAGTTACAAGTCTCAAATTGTAATCTCTAAAAAAACTGTTTAAAAATATTATTTTTTGCTTATAACTTATGACCTACCACTTATTACTTCTTTTTACACAACCATAATTTCTTTTTCTTTATGCTCTAAAAGACCATCTAATTTTTTAATATATTCATCTGTCTTATGCTGTATTTCTTTCTCAATACGATGAAGATCATCTTCTGTAATTTGGCCATCCTTTTTACTCTTTTTTACAACTTCATTCAAGTCTCGACGGATATTTCTTAATGAGACTCTATTTTCTTCGGCCTTTACACGAAGCACTTTTTTAAGATCATTTCTGCGTTCTTCACTAAGTTCAGGAACAGACACACGAACTAATTTGCCCTCCAACTTTGGAGCCAAACCCATATCATTTTTGCTCAAAGCCTTAAAAACTTCTTCAACAGCTCCTTGATCCCAGGGTTGTACAACAATCAAACGAGGTTCTGGTGTTGAAATTCCAGCCAATTCTTTTAGCTTGGTAGGAGCACCATAATAGCTCACCATGATATTTTCAACCAAAGCAGGTGAAGCCTTCCCTGTTCGAACAGAGCCTAACTCCTGATGAAAAAAATCTAAAACTTTATCCATTTTTTCTTTTACATCTTTATGAATTTTATTTTCAAATTCCATCTTACACCTCCCTCACCCAGGTTCCAATTTTCTCGCCTAAAATAACTCGGCGGAGATTTTGAGGCTTCCACATGTTAAAAACAATAATCGGAATATTATTTTCCATACATAAAGTAATAGCAGTTGCATCCATTACTTTTAATCTTTTATTCAGCACATCAATATAACTTACTTCTTCAAATTTTACAGCCTTCTTATCTAAATGGGGATCTGCAGAATAAACACCATCTACTTTTGTTCCTTTTAAAACAACTTGAGCATTAATTTCACTCGCCCTCAAAGCAGCCGTGGTATCAGTAGAAAAATAAGGATTGCCTGTCCCTCCTGCAAAAATAACAACTCTTCCTTTTTCCAGATGGCGCATGGCTCGACGCCGAATATAAGGTTCGGCTATTTTAGACATTTCTAAAGCTGTTTGCACCCGCGTCATTACACCTATTTTCTCAAGAGCATCTTGTAACGCCATCCCATTAATAATGGTGGCCAACATTCCCATATAATCTGCGGTGGTTCGATCAATGCCCGTCCCCTTCGCATTAACCCCTCTAAAAATATTTCCTCCCCCAATCACAATAGCAATTTCTACTCCAAGATCTTTGATTTCTTTAACTTGTTTAGCAATGGAAACAACAGTGTGAGGATCAATGCCATAGGCTTTCTCGCCCATTAAAGACTCACCACTTAGTTTCAGAATGATGCGCTTAAACTTAAGTTTTTCCATAGGAACTCCCTGTATTGGGGATTGGAGATTGTGAATCGTACATTAGAATTTGAGTGTTTTAAGCAAAACACTCCTTCACTATCGTTATTTCGTTTGGCCCAACTGATAACGAACAAAGCGCCTGAGCACAATGTTCTCACCCAACTCTGCAATCTTAGACTGTATCAACTGCTGAACTGTATGGGATGGATCTTTAATAAACGGCTGATCCAACAAACATACTTCCGCATAATACTTATCAAGATTTTGACCTTGTTGGGTGGCTTGAGCAATCGCTTCGGAAGGAACAGATTCTTTTGAAACATACAGAGGCGTCGGATGGGATCCAGCAATCTGTAAAGCAATATTCTTTGCCAAAGCTTGAAAAACTTCATTACGCGCCACAAAATCTGTCTCGCAATTGAGTTCGAGAAGAACACCTATCTTTCCTCCTGAATGAATATAAGAAAAGACAAGTCCTTGAGCAGTAACTCGTTCTGCTTTTTTTTGAGCAGCAGATGCTCCTTTGGCTTTTAATACTTGAAGGGCTTTATCAAAATTACCTTCTGCTTCGGATAATGCCTTTTTACATTCCATAACTCCCGCATTGGTCTTTTCTCGAAGCTCTTTGACCATATCCTTGCCAATCTGTATCATACCTTCTCTCCTTCAGCCGAAACCACTTCTTCTAAAGCCACATCTTTGGTCATCCCTCTAGCTTCTATAATAGATTGTTCGATCTTATTCATAAAAAGCCCGATGGTTCTAATTGCATCATCATTACACGCAACAGGATATTCAATCTGATCTGGATCACAATTGGTGTCAATCATGGCCACAATTGGCACTCCTAATTTCTTGGCTTCTTGAATAGCAATCTTTTCACGATTGGGATCAATAACAAAAATAGCACCTGGCAAACGATCCATTTGACGAATGCCTTCCAAATTTTTCCTGAGTTTCACTAACTCTCTGGAAACCATTGATAACTCTTTCTTAGAAATATGGGCGGCACTTCCTTCCTCCTGAATCTTTTCTAATTCGTTAAATCTACGAACACTCTTTCGAATGGTTTCTAAATTGGTCAGCGTTCCACCTAACCATCTCTCTGTCACCCAAAAAACACCACATTTTTGTGCGGCAGCTTTAACAAGCTCTTTAGCTTGTTTTTTAGTTCCTACCATTAATATGGATTGTCCCTTTTCAATGCAACTGGTAAGGAATTGAAAGGCTGTCTTGATTTGACCTACTGTTTTTTGTAAATCAATGATATGGATACCGTTACGTTCTTCAAAAATAAATTTCTTCATTTTTGGATTCCAACGACTGGACTGATGTCCAAAATGTGCGCCTGCTTCTAAAAGTTCTCTTACACTGACTTGAATCACCCAAAACCTCCTTTAAAATTTGCTTCAATATTCGAAATGGCTATATGTAAAACTCGACTACTATAGCATAGACCGTTTCAATTGCAAGGTTAAAAAAACCGTATTTCGTCGCTTGTAGTCTGTATTTTGCTAAAGCTAAAATAAACAAAAAAGTACTGAATAAACGCCTATCCTACCCATGAATGAAAGGGATGTTAGTATACTACAAAATAAAAAACTTACACCTTACAACTTACAACTGATTTTTTTGCTCTTTCATTCACTTCATCTAATCCTTTTTGAACCTCTTCCATTTTTAATTTCAAATGTTCATCTTCAACATTTGGTTGAACATAAATGGCAGGCCCCACAACCAAAGACCCTCGATTATAGGGAAAAGGAACTTTAAAACCATCCCAGGTGTTAAGTTCTTTCTTTCTCTCCACTTCTACAGCCACAGGTAAAATAGGCGCTCCGGTAAGTGAGGCCAAAGCAACCGCTCCTTCTTGAACTTTGCATCGAGGCCCTCGGGGCCCATCAGGAGTCATTGCTAAATCAATCCCCTGCTCTAGTCGTCTCGTCAACTGCAACACAGCCGCTGTTCCTCCACGACTTGAAGAACCTCGAATAGGAAACAAATCAAATTTTTTAATTAAATCGCTTAACAGGCCTCCATCACGACTTCGGCTAATCAAAACAGAAGCTTGTAAACGACGAACAATGGACCGATAGAAAAAGGGCATCATCATCAACTGTTGATGCCAAAACACAAAAATGATGGGCTTGCCTTTGGCACGTTCCAAGAAGAAATATTCTTCCCCTTCTAGATGCCATTTTGTAGTCGTCCCCACCCATCGAACGTAGGAAAAACCCAGTGTCAAACCCAAACGATACAAAAACCTTCCTTCTTTAAAGAGAGAATTGAACATTGTAAAGCCTCTGATAAATTCCACCCTCCTCAAGAAGTTTTTCATGGGTTCCGGTTTCCACAATTCTTCCCCCACTCACCACAAGAATTTTTGCAGCGTTGCGAACGGTCGAAAGACGATGCGCAATCACTAAAACTGTTCGCCCTTCCATCAAGCGAGTCAGAGCATCTTGCACTAAAAGCTCTGATTCTGAATCTAAAGCTGAAGTTGCTTCATCCAAAATCAGAAGTTTTGGATTCTTCAAAATAGCACGTGCGATAGCTAATCTTTGTCTTTCCCCACCCGAAACTTTAAAACCTCTTTCACCGATGAGCGTATCGTATCCTTGTGGAAGCGCCATGACAAATTCATGCGCATTCGCTGCTTTTGCAGCTTCTACAATTTTGTGAAAATCCATGTCCTTTTGGCCGTAGGCAATATTTGACCTCACCGTATCATTGAAAAGGATCACATCCTGAGTCACCATTCCAATCCACTGTCGCAAAGAGGCTACAGAGAATTTTTTCATATCTATTCCATCAATTTCAATAACACCTTTTTGAGGGTCATAAAAACGCAAAAGCAGATTTGCTAAACTTGATTTACCTGATCCACTGTGGCCTACCAAAGCCGTCACTTCCCCTACCTTTATTTCAAAATCAACGTTTTGGAGAACCCATTCTTTGTCATAGCAAAATGAAACATCGTTGAAGCGAATACTTTTTTCAATCCCCCTTAATTCTTTTGCATCCACTGGATCCACAACACTGGGGACTTCATCTAGAATTTCAAAAATACGGCTTCCAGCAGCTCTTGATTGTTGAAGAACGCTATTGAGTTTTCCTATTTTTTTCATGGGTTCATAAAGCAAATAAAGCGCTGTCATAAAAGAAAGGAAAGTATCGAGTGATAGATGTTTAGCTCCATACCAAAAACAAAAAGCAGTCGCGCAAGAACCCAAAATTTCAATCACAGGCCGCGTCGCTTCTGCAGAACGAACCGCATCCATCATCATCTTAAAAAATTTATTATTTTCAGAATTAAATCGTTCAATCTCATAATTTTCCATGGAAAAAGCCTTCACCACACGAATACCCGTAATAGTCTCATGAAGAATCGTGGTTAAATCTCCGACTCTGGACTGCGCCTCTCGAGAAGCTTTTCGCACGCGTTTCCCAAATTTTACAATCGGGAAAACGGCAATCGGGAAGATAACAAAAGACATAAGGGCCAGAACATGATCAAAACAAAAAAGGGTTATGACCAAACCCATTAAAGAAAGCGGTTCTTTTACAAGATCTGTAATCGCATTTGAAATAGAGGATTGAATGAGAGCGGTATCATGTGTCACTCGGGAAATAAGTTGTCCTGTTTTTCGATGAGAGAAAAAGTCCAGCGAAAGGCGATGCAAATGCACATAAATCGCGCTTCTAACATCCGTCACAACCCGCAAGCCCACCCAGTTCATATAATAAGCCTGACCAAAATCAGCAAGCCCTCTTAAAAGAAACACAGCAAAAATCATAGCCGGAGCAGAAAAGTAAATAACACTATCTTTAGACACAAACGCGATTCTCAAAACATGTTTTAAGGCCCAGACAATGCCTGTATTGAAAACAGCAAAAAGAACCATACATATAAAAGCCAGCACAAGACGCGTCCAATAAGGACGTACATATTGAAGCAAACGTCGATAAATCACTTTATTTCCTCCAAAACGATTTCAGCGGCTCTAAGACTAGCCCCTGGCATTCCTAATTTTTTTCTAACTTCTGTCAAATCTTCACTCATTTTTTTTAGGCTAGAAGGATTTGAAAAAAATTGTTCAGTTAATTGAACCAAATTCTTACTATTAAAGTCTTCTTGTAAAAGCTCCGGGACAATTTTTCTTCCAACCACCAGATTGACCAAACCGACAAACGGAACTTTTATAAGTAGTCGAATCAAAAAAGCTGTCCAGGACGCAACCCGATAAAAAATAATCATCGGAGTTCCCCAAAAACCTGTTTCTAAAGTTGCAGTCCCAGAACAAACCCATGCCAATTGTGCAAGGAAAAGACATTCTCTCATTTTCCCCTGGTAAAGCCGAATAAAATCCATTCCTTGTGTTTTTCCCTTCATGTATTCATAAGCAAAGGGGGTTGCGCAGGGGATAACAAAACCCATGTTAGGCCATTTTATTTTTAATGCCCGTGCTGTATTTAAAAGAATTTTTTCATGATGTTCAATTTCTCGAACGCGGCTCCCGGGTAAAATCGCGATGAGAGGATTCATCCCCTTGGTATCTTCTTGAATGCCCCCCACATCAAAATCTTCAGAATCTCTATCTACCAGAGGATGCCCTACAAAATCAACTTTAACTCCTTGCCTACGATAAAAGTCTTCTTCAAAAGGGAGAATCACGATCATGCGGTGAATGGTTCGACGCATCATCTTAATTCTTCTTTTACCCCAAGCCCAGATTTGAGGACTCACATAATAAATCACTTTTATTTTGTAGCGATGCAACACTTTTGCCAGTCTTAAATTGAAACCTGGGAAATCAATCAGGATAACGATTTTAGGTGCTTGTGTCTTAATCTGTTCACAAATTGAATGAAATATTTTTCGAAACTCAAAATAATGTTTAGCCACTTCAAAAAGTCCTACCACCGCCATTTGAGTCATATCTTGAGAAATTTTAACTCCCGCTTTTTTCATGGCTGGACCTCCCAACCCCATCAATTCTAAAGAAGCATTTTTCTCAAGCAACGCTCTCGCCAAATCAGCACCAATACGATCTCCTGAAGGTTCCCCAGCAATAATAAATATTTTTGCGTTTGAATCCACTTTTACTCCTAATCTAAAACATATTCCATTTCAAGCTTTCTTTATTACTTTAAGTACTTCCATTGCTACTTCTAATGCTTGTTTTCCTTGCTCACCAGAAACAATAGGGTTTTGAGTTTGCTTCACGCACTCTACAAAAGAATCGATTTCAATTTTTAAAGGTTCCCCTTTTTCTAATGGAATATGGGACCAAATAATTTTCCCATTTTCCTTATGATAAATTTTTCCGGATTGTTCAAGGTAATCTAGAGAAATATAAGAATCTGATTGAAAGACACGGATTTTTCGCATGCGTTCTAAAGAAATGCGACTCGTCGTCAAATTTGCAATACAACCATTTTCGAATTCTAATCGTGCATTAGCGATATCTTCGTAAGGGCTTAAAACGGGTACTCCTACAGCCCTGATTTCTTTTACAAAAGACCGGGTCAGATGCAATACAACATCAATATCATGAATCATCAGATCTAATACCACACCGACATCTGTTCCTCGTTCAGGGAAAGGACTCAAACGATGGCATTCAATAAAACGAGGAGAAACAAGCATTGTCTGAAGGGCTTTAAAGGCTGGATTATATCGTTCTACATGTCCCACTTGAAGCAAAAGACCTGCATCTTTGGCCATTTGAACAAGCGAAGAAGCCTGTTCCAATGTTTGAGCAATAGGTTTTTCAACCAGAATATGCGCTTTTTTTTCTAAAAGATTTTTTGCAACATTAAAATGTTCTATCGTGGGAACAGCAATACTGGCTAAATGAATAGGCCCGGGCACTTCTGCTAAAGAACCATAAGCCTTCGTATGATATTTATTTGCAAACTTTTGAGCTCGAGTTAAATCAACATCGACAAGACCTACTAAATCAATGCCTTCATGTTCGGCATAAATCCTAGCGTGTTCTTTGCCCAAATGACCAATCCCTACAACCACTGCTTTTAACCGTTCCATCATTCTCTAACCTTTATGCTTAATCATTTCTGAAGTCAACCCCACCATAGCAAGTCCCATCTTTCTTACCTTCTTAAAAAAATCTTGTTGGTCTAAAATTAATGTTTTTCCTGCCTCTAAACCCAAAACAGAAATTTTTGCTTTCTCAAGAGCATGAAGTGTTTCCAGCCCAACAACCGGAACATCATAACGCATATCCTGAGAAGACCGTGCAACCTTCACAACAACAGCCCCTTTACCGGAGAGATTTCCCCCTCTCAATATAGTTTCGTCCGTTCCCTCCATGCCTTCTAATGCAACGAGAACCCCCTTTTTTACAATCACCGTTTGTCCCGCTTCTAAATCAGCCAATGTCTTTGCCACTTTCCAACCATATTTTAAATCTTCCCATTCTTGATCGGAAGGTTCGCAAGAAGTCAATACCCCTACCTGAATCAACTGATCTCTCAAAAATTGTGTGGAATCTAAAAATTCAAAACCCTCTTTTTCTAATTCTTCAATAAGTCCGCCGAGTAAAGTCTTGGCATTTTTCTCACGAACTTTTTTAAAAAATCGAACTCCCTCAAGATCAAATTTTAAGGCCCCCAAAGTCAAACGATGAGGAACTTGTCCCACCATCACTAAATTTTTAATTTCTTTTTCTTTAAAGAATTTTTTAAGTTTTCCTAATTGCCCAAGTCCTAACCAAATCATCTCATCCACACATGATTCTAGCTTAGGAGAAGTAATCCCTTTAAACCCTACCGCAATCACTTGAATGCCCGATGATCGAACAGACTGTGCAACCTGGAGGGGGAAATTTCGATTTCCAGCAATAATTCCTAATGATTTCATTCTTAATAGATTCTCTACCAAATAGTTATGATTTAACAAAGTCCGGAAAGAACATATATTTTCTCATAACACACTAGGTTTGACAATGCGGGATTTTGTTCTCAAGTTTAGACTTCTTTTTAAGGACTGTTGACGAGGCTTGCGACCAGGGTCTCCCGATGGAACATCGGGGGTGAGCAAGCCAAGTCATCAAGTGAAGGTTTTCTCGGGGGGAAAACCAAACGTGTCCGATAAAAGAAGTCTAAAATCTTAATACAAACTAACGAGAAATACCGCGTTCAGAAGACTTCACAAACTGAATCAAATGATTCATCTCTGGAGAAGAAGGAATTTCTTTTTGGATTTTTTCAACTGCTTTAGGAATGGTTAGTCCTGATCGGAAAAGAATTTTGAAAGCTTTTTTAATTTCTTTTTGAAGTTCCGTGCTCATCCCACTTCGAGTGAGCCCGACTGTATTAATAGTATGAACCTTGCATGGATTGCCATCAGCCATTGCAAAGGGAGGAACATCCTGAACAATTTTTGAACATCCGCCGATAATCGCAAGCTTCCCTATTTTACAAAACTGGTGAATTGCAGCCAATCCGCCTAAAACAGCTCCATCCTCAATTTCAACATGCCCTGCTAAAGTTCCTACATTCGCAATCACCACACCATTACCCACGCGACAATTATGTGCCACATGCGCATAGGCCATAATCCAGCAATCATCCCCCACAATTGTCTCAGACCCTTCTCCTGTTCCACGATTGATAGTGACAAATTCTCGAATGACTGTTCTTACGCCAATTTTGGCAAAAACCTTTTCACCTTTGAATTTTTTATCTTGAGAATCACTTCCGACAGAAGCCCAAGAATAAACATGCGCTCCAGCACCAATAAAAGTATCCTGACCAATCACCACATGGGATTCAATACGCGCAGCTTTACCAATTTTTGAACCTGCCCCTACAATAGAAAAGGGTCCAATTTCAACATCGGTATCAATTTCAGCGGTAGGATGAATAATCGCTCGTGAATCAATCGCCATAAAACTTACTCTCGATCTACAAGCGCAAACATGAGGTCGGCTTCAGCTGCGAGTTGATCACCCACAAAAGCTTTGCCTTGAACTTGTCCTGTACGACTACGCGAACGTGTCAACTGAACTTCAAAGCGTAATTGATCGCCCGGCACAACCACACGACGAAATCTCGCGTTGTCAATAGCGGTAAAATAAGCAAGCTTGCCTTTTTGCTCAGCCTTACTCAAAAGAAGAACCCCTGCGACTTGAGCCATAGCTTCTAGAATAAGAACTCCTGGCATCACAGGATGTCCTGGGAAATGACCTGCAAAAAAACCTTCATTCATCGTGACGTTCTTGATCCCAACGGCTTTGCCAGTTTGATCATCCATTTCAATCATACGGTCTACCAAGAGAAAAGGATAACGATGTGGTAAAATTTTCTGTATTTCAACAACATTCATAAGTATCTCTGCCATGTTAAAACCCCTTATGATTTTGCAAGTTCATAAGTATACGTTTCTAATCGAACCGCTTCCAAAACTCGCTTGGTCAATTGATAATTCATCGCATGTCCCGACTTAATCGCCAGAATATGTGCTTTAAGAGGATGCCCCAAAAGATAGAGATCTCCCATCAAATCTAAAATCTTATGACGGACACATTCATCTGAGAATCTCAACTTCTCTTTACTGAAAATTGCATCTTTACCTACAACCACCGCATTATCTAAACTTCCACCTTTGATCAAACCTTGATCCATCAAATATTCTACTTCATGATAAAAGCAAAAGGTTCGACAAGGTGAAATTTGAGAAATGAAACTTTTTTCATCAATATCCAAAGTATAAAACTGATCTTTGAGCATAGTCTCTTTATAGGAAAGGCTGAAAGAAACTTTAAAACCATCATAAGGAATAGCCACCAATGTCACATCTTTTTCTTCATAATAAACAGGCTTGAGTAAACGATAATATTGTTTGGGAGCTGGCAAATCTTCAATCCCAGCCCCTTGAATCATCTCTACAAAAGGCAAAGAGCTTCCATCACCTACAGGAGGTTCGTTGGCATCCATTTCAATAATCAAATTTTCAATTCCTAAACCCATTAAAGCAGCAAGAACATGCTCAACGGTATAAACTTTTACGCCTTGTGACTCAATGGTCGTTCCTCGTGTTAATCCTACCACATGCTTTAAAGAAGCCTTTACAGAGGGATGATTAGGCAAATCTGTTCTTACAAACTCAATTCCATAATCAACAGGAGCTGGCAGAAAAGTAATTTTTGCCTTATTTCCTGTATGAAGAGCGATACCTGCATAACTCGCTCTTTTTTTAATTGTTCTTTGACAATATGACATCGCACACCTTCATTTATGATTTTGATTCTACTTAACTTTCAGTAGTTCTTGAATTTTTTTCTCAAGTTCTTTAATTTTATTTGTCCATTTTTCTAGACGATGAATATAAGCTAAACTTCTTTTCCATTCTTGTAAAGGAACAGCTGGATAGCCTCCATAAATAGCTCCCCCAGGGATACTATTGGAAACTCCCGCCTGAGCTGCAACAATGGCATGGTCCCCAACTTCAATATGCCCCACCAGCCCTACTTGTCCTGCCAAAGTGACATGATGTCCGACTTTAGTAGTCCCAGAAATTCCGACCTGAGCCACCACAAGACAATGTTCACCAATTTCAACATTATGCGCAATTTGAACTAAATTATCAATCTTAGTTCCTTTACCAATCACTGTTTTTCCAAAACGTGCTCGATCAATCGAAACATTGGATCCAATTTCAACATCATCCTCAATCACAACGATTCCAACTTGAGGAATTTTATAATGAATCCCTTTAACCGTTTCATAACCAAAACCATCACTTCCAATCACCGTTCCACTATGAATAATGACTCTGGTCCCAATCGAAACTTTTTCACGAAGTGTAACATTGGGATAAATAAGAGCATCGCTACCAATTTTTACCCCATGTCCTATAAAGGAACCCGCTCCAATACTAACTTTATCCCCAAGCTGGGCCTCATCCTCAATCACCACGTAAGGACCTAAGTTCACTTCTTTTCCTAAAACAACATCTTTTCCTATCACCGCTGTAGGATGAATCCCTTTAGGAAAACCACTTTTTGCTGGGAAGAAATACTCTACCACTTTTGCAAAAGCCAAAGATGGACTCTCACACAAAATCACAGCCTTCTCAGAAGGAGCAGGAATAGAAGAAGCAACAAGAACAGCACTTGCTTTGGTTTCTTTAAGAAAAGAAATATACTTTGGGTTTGCCAAAAAAGTAATATGCCCTTCTTGGGCTTCCTTAATCCCTGCAACACCATGAATCATCAATTGACCATCGCCAACGAGAGATCCACCTACAATCTGTGCAATTTTTTGTAAAGAAAGTTCCATATCTATCTCATAACTAAAAGCTTATAGTGTAAAGCGCGAAGTGCAGAGTAAAAAACTTAAAACCAAGGCACTGTTATTAATAAAGTACCTTAGTTTTGCGTTTCGACTTTTACGTTTTAAGTTCTATTTATTGAGCCTCTGCTGGAGCTGCTTCTTTTTTCTTCGAGGCATCTTGCTTGGCTTTTTCATTCATTTTCTTAATCACTTCCGCAGTAATATCTAGGGCTTCACTTTTATAAAGCAAAGCACGATCATTAAAAATGATGGTGTACTTACCATCTTTTCCCATCTGTTCAATCGTAACCTTAATATCATCAAAAATCTTCTTTAAGAGAAAATCTCTTTTGCTTCTTAACTCGCCCTTGGCTTTTTCATCAAACTCTCTTAAAGCCTTTAGTTTTCCTTCAATGACCGTTTCTTTTTCTTTTTTTGCTTCTTCGCTTAAAAGCTCAGCTTCTTCCTTGAGTTTCTTAATTTCATCAACATAACTGGCTCTTTCTGTGGTTTTAGCCTTTCCTTCTTCTTTCAACTTTGCATCATTTTGCTTAGTGGTATCATATTCATTGAAAACTTTTTCAACATCCACATAAGCCATTTTCATTTCTTCGGCTTTAAGCATTCCTGTACTTGCAAAAACCGCTAACACTAAAAACATAAATACTTTCTTCATATGACTCTCCTTTATTTTTCAATTTATTTGTATTAGAAAGAATACCCAATATTAAAATCAAATCTTCCACTACTGCTCTGAAACTCATCTCGATCAATAGGCCAACCATAATCAAGGCGTATAGGACCAATCGGAAGTTCAAGCCGAATTCCAATACCTGCACCCACTCTTAAATCTCCCAAATCAAACTCCCCATAATCCTCAAAAGCATTACCTGTGTCATAAAAAAAGGCTCCACGTACTTTTTCAATAATGGGGAACGTTAACTCCGCTGTTCCCGCAATCATGGATTGACCACCAATCGGTTCTCCTGTGGCATCTTTAGGGCCCACATCTCTAAATTTAAAACCTCGAATAGTATTAGCGCCCCCTAAAAAAAATCGTTCAAACAAAGGAACTCTATCTGAATCTCCAAAATTATCTACCAATCCTGCTTGTCCACTGAACATCAAAACAAGATCTAGAGGCAAGTGAAAGAAAATACCATGCTTGGTCACGTACTTTGTAAAATCTCGATCAAAACCCAGAGGTCCTCCTGCTAATTCTGCACTCACAGCATTTCTCATTCCTCTTCTTGGATTGATTAAACTGTCTCGAGTATCTCTTGCAATCCCTAATTCTAAGCTACTCACATCAAAAGTCCCTGCTTCTTGCTTAATCAAATCCGAAGCAGTGTCGGCAACATTTCGTATTTCGTCTCTTTCAAGTTTATAGGTCAAATCGGCTCGAACAAATTCCATCAACTTCTTACCTAAACGAACATCTCCTCCCGTTCTTCTTTCATCATACACATCACTCAAAAAACGACTGTCACGACGATACAAATCGATCCCAAAAGAAATAGGACGATCAAAAAGCCAAGGTTCTGTCCAACTGATGATATAATCCTGACGTTTTGTTCCCACTTGGGCACGCATGCGAAGCTTTTGCCCATCTCCTGTAAAAGTTGGGAAATTGAGCCAATCAAAATTCTTTTGAGTTAACTCTACAAATCCAATTAAATTATCAATGGAACTAAACCCCGCTCCAAAACCAATTTCACCTGTTTTTGTTTCTTCGACATTCACCAAAAGATTTTTCTTTTGAGAATCTTCGGTAGGTTCAATATCCATCAAAACATTTTTAAAATACCCTAAATTCATCAAACGTTCTTGACTGCGGCGAATTTTAACCCCGTTAAAAACTTCTCCAGGTTTCACGGCCAATTCACGACGAATAACAATGTCTTTGGTTTTAGTGTTGCCCTGAATTTTAATTTGCTCAAGATAGGAAATGGTACTTTCCATAATAGAATAGAGAATATCGATTTTTTGAGTCTTTTCATTAAAAACGGTTTCCGGTCGAATCACTGCGTCTACATATCCACGAGCCAAGTAATAATCACGAATCGCATTCATATCCATTCTTAATCGATCCGGACTAAAAATCTGACCTGTTTTCATTTTCAAAGACTTCATAATATCTTCGGTGGGAAAAGTTTGATTCCCCTCTAATACCGTCTGTCCAACATAATAAAGGGCTCCTTCTGTAACATAGATCGTGATAATCATCTTAGAGCCATTTTTAGTATAGCTCGTTTTAATGTCATCGATTTTGGCATCAATGTACCCTTGAGATCGGTAATACTCAACCAAACGCTCTTGATCTTCTTCAAAAACATCAGATTTAAAAACACCTCCAAAGAAAATAAAAGGCTTTCTTGTCTTCATCACTTTTCGCAATTTCTTTGTGCGAATGGATTTATTGCCCACGAAATCAACTCTTCCAATCTTAACTCTAGCTCCCTCTTGAACATGAATTACAATAGCTGCATGGCCAATTTCTTTATCAATGCTCAGAGAATAATCTACCTTTGTATTGGGATAGCCTTTATCCCGATAAAATTCTTTGATCAACTGAACATCTTCTTTGAGCTGAGTTTCATTGAGACGATCTCCAATATTGCCTCTCAATTTTTTCTTCAATTTCTTATCTTTAAATTTTTTATTGCCTTCAAACACGATCTCTTTAATGATGGGCTTTTCGATCATGTAAAAAGTGATGTCCCAGCCTCCTAAACCTTCTTTCACATCAATTTGAATATCTGAAAAATATCCCATCGCATAAAGCCGCTTCAAATCATCATCTAAATCTGCTTGTAAAAAGTTCGACCCTTCTCGTGTTTTAATTCTGGAGCGAATCAAATCCGTATTTACAGAACGATTCCCTTTAATCTCAACCTTTTTCACCATTCTTTCTTTGTCTTCTTCAGAAAAAGAAGAAATAGGTGTTAAAGAAGAAATGAAGAAACTGAGCACGATTAGAATTCGGATTATTTTCGTCATCTTACCCCTCTTTTGGACTATAATTTTCGAAACGGGTGTAATCACTTAAAAAAGTTAGTTTTACATCTCCTGTTGGGCCATTTCGCTGCTTTGCGATAATCACTTCGGCCTCACCCGGACAATCTTCTGGGTTATAATACTCTTTACGTAATAAAAGCACCACCAAATCTGCATCCTGTTCAATGGCTCCCGATTCACGCAAATCAGATAAACGCGGACGATTATCAGGACGATTTTCTGCTGCTCGATTTAACTGAGAGAGAACAATCACAGGAACATTGAGTTCCCTTGCCAAAGCTTTTAAAGAGCGACTAATTTCTGAAATCTCCTGCTGGCGATTTTCAGATCTGCCCCCAAAAGTTTGCATCAATTGTAAATAATCAATAACCACCATACGAATATCAAAAGCAGCTTTAAAACGTCTTGCTTTTGCCCTAAGTTCGGTAACAGAAATACCCGGTGTATCATCAATATAGAGCGGAGCTTCTGAGAGAACACTTGCAGAATTTACAAGCTGCGGCCAATCTTTCTGAGAAAGGAACCCTCGTCTCACATGCTGCAAATTCACCCTAGCATGCGAACACAAGAGTCGCTGCACCAACTGGTCTCTGGACATTTCCAGACTGAAAACAGCTACAGGTACTTTTTCTTTTACAACCACATTTTCCGCAATATTCAAAGCTAAGGCTGTTTTCCCCATCGAAGGACGAGCTGCGATCACAATCATATCGGAAGCTTGAAGTCCTGATGTTTTCTCGTCAAAATCAGTGTACCCTGATGCAAGCCCCGTCAAAGCACCTTTGCGATGATAGGCACTCTCAATGGACTCCATACTTTGACGAACCAAATCTTTAAAAGAATAACTGCCATTGACGCGAGAGCGATTCTGAACAATATCAAAAATTTTCTGCTCAGCACCATCCAAAAGCTTATCGACTTCCTCGGATGAGTGATAGCAATTTGAAATAATTTCTGTTGAAGCATGAATCATGCTGCGTAGAATGGCTTTTTCCTTCACAATGCGAATATATTCTTGAACATGAGCCGAAGTAGGAATGGCCTGAGCAATAGAAGCTAAAGCACTGGCTCCTCCAATAGAATCTATTTGATTTGCTTTGGTCAAATGTTCTGTGAGGGTAATTAAATCAAGTGGGCGATTTTGGTCATATAGAGCAATAAGCCCCTGAAAAATTCTGCGATGAGATTCCAGATAGAAGTTTTCTGGTCTTAAACCTTCAACAATATCCGGAACGGCATCTCGATCTAACAACATCGAGCCCAACACGCCAATCTCAGCATCAATATTTTGAGGAGGTAATCTCTCGATGGAGGTGTCGGTGAGTACTTTCATCCGAAACGGGGAACCTTTTAGTTTTGCTTAATAACAGAAACTCTTAATGCCGCTTCAACTTCTGGATGCAACTTAACTGCTACAGAAAATTCTCCCAAAGTTTTAATCGGCTCACTCAGAACAATTTTCCTGCGATCAATTGAAACTCCCGCTTTTTGAAGTGCTTCTGCAATCTGAGTATTCGTCACAGCACCGAAAAGTTGGTCTTGCTGTCCTACTTTCATCGAAATTTGGCACTGCAAAGCTTGTAAACGATCTCGTAAGGCTTGAGCTTCCTCCGTCACCTTTTGTTTTTCTTTTTCTCTGGATTTCGCAATACCTTTGGCCATATCTACGGCACCCTTGGTTGCAACCATGGCAAGCTTTCGAGGGAAAAGAAAATTACGTGCATAGCCTTCAGAAACCTTTACCAGTTCTCCTGCTTGGCCCAAACTCTTCATACTTTCTAACAATAGAACTTCTATCATAAAATAATCCTTAAAATTTTATTGATCTATTACAGAAGGGATCAATGCAATGTATCTGGCTCTCTTAACAGCCTCAGCGACTTGACGTTGATGATGGGCACAATTGCCAGTAATTCTTCGAGGGATAATTTTACCTCGCTCCGTCAAATTTTTTCGAAGTCGAATTGAATCTTTATAATCAATTTTTTCAACATGGTCGACACAAAACCGACATCGCTTCTTGCGAATGATTTTTTCTTCACCACCGCGCTCACGATCAAATTTTCGATCGGGTCTTTCAGGTCTCTCAGGTCTTTCAGAACGTTCAAAATAAACCATAAATCAATCCTTCCTTAAGTAATAAAATTTCAAAAATTAAAACGGAATATCGTCTTCCGCCTGTTCTTCAACAGCTTCTGCCACGACTTCTTCTTTTCCAGATTCAGCTGCTTGACCTGTACCGGCCGCACCTTTAGCAGGGGCTTTACCCAAAAACTGAATTCGATTGGCTTGAACCTTTAAACGGCTTCGCTTCTCTCCTTCTTTCGTCTCCCATGCATCCAACTGCAATCTTCCTTCAACCAAAATGGGCGAACCTTTTGTCAAATACTGAGCTGCCGTTTCTGCCTGACGACCCCAAACGACAATATCGACAAAACAAACTTCTTCTTTTTTTTCTCCGGTCTTACTCAAATACACGCGACTGGTCGCAAGGCCAATATCTGCGACAGATTGACCGCCCGCAGTATACCTTACTTCAGGATCTCTTGTTAAACGTCCCACCAAAAAAACGCGATTTAAATCAGCCATAAACCCCCCTACATAAAATGGAAGTTAGGAGAAAACTTTATTTTAGTTTTCGAGCAACAAAAACCTCAACACCTGAGGAGTTGTTCTAAATTTCTTTTCTAGTTTAGTAATTGCCTCTGAAGGAGCTTGGAAATTAAGTAAAGTATAAATGCCTTCGCGATGTCCTTTGATCTGATAAGATAATACGCGTTTACCTTGAATTTCTCGAGAAACAATTGTTCCCCCGCCTGTGACCAGATCCGTCTCAAAACTTTTAACCAAAATCTCAGTATCAGCATCCGGTGCTGTTGCTTCTAAAATGACCATTGCTTCATAATTCTTCAAATTTAAAACCCTCCTATCAAACTTTTAAGGCCACTAAAATACACATCTTTAGGCCTCAAATCAACCTTAAAGATTAAAAAGGCATAAAAAGCCTATGTCTTGATTTTTAGTTTAAATCAAGTTGCAACCTAATAATCGGCAAAGTATACCTGAACTCATTCTGAGTGACAATGATAAAGATTCTCCCCTTTTTTATCACATTAATTATCCCTTTCTTGACAGTCCTTGCTTGCTCTGATAGCTTTTCTCCTGATATTTATATTGTATAAAGGTTAAATAAATAGAATAACTGTTCTATTTCATAACTTATTCAAATTTGAAAGATTCACTCTCCCCGGTAGCTCAGTTGGTAGAAGCGACTGGCTGTTAACCAGTATGTCGCAGGTTCGAGTCCTGCCCGGGGAGC
>CAZXEQ010000002.1:0-501885 GCA_964640155.1 uncultured bacterium
ATGTGACCCTCAAAGAGAATGTGATTCTATGGGGAAGTGGATGTGTGAACTATGGGATAGAGAGTGGAATTAGGCCTATTGTAGATGGAAGAAGCAATGGTCCTTCTATCACCATGGCAGATAATACATCTATCTGGGGGATGGAGGTTATTAATACGGATATGGGGACAACACATTCATTGACTGTCCTTCCTAACATTTCATATGACAGCACACGTGTTGGAATTTTTTCTGACAATAAGACCCATTTAGAAATCAGCTGCAACAATTTCATTCATTCAACTTCTGCTGGGATTGTGTTAACAACAGGTTCAGTCGGTGTAGGTACTTTGTCTCCTTTTCCTTCTATGGACTTCTCATCCACTATTCAAGATAACACCATTCAAGGAAACGATTCTGGAGGAATTTTGATTCTTGGAGGCTCCTCGGGGCAGTCTTTCAATACCTCCATCATTAACAATACAATTACAGGAAATTCTTCTGCAGGCATCGATGCGGGTGATGGAATCAGTATTATTACTCTTGGTTATTCTTCTTATTCGGTTTTGATTCAAGGTAACACTATTTCTAATAATGATTTAGGAGGAATTGGGATTTCGTCTTCCGATATCGATAGCGGTTCCGCTGTTATCAATATACTCAACAATACCCTTGATTCCAATTCATCCTACAACATTCAATCGAATATCGATGTAACTGACAGCGATATTCTTGTAAATCTGGCCAACAATTCTGTGACTAATGCAGGGGCTGATGGAATTCATATAGAAAATAGCGTTAGCTCTGGAACCGGAGGGATTGAGCTAAATGTCACTAATAATAGTGTCCAAAATAGCACCGATGACAATATAGACATCACTTGTGTATCCCTAAACGCTGATCTTAACCTTACGATTACAGGGAATATTGCAGAAGATGGTGGAGACGCAGGAATAAGTCTAAATGGCAGTGTCGACGGTGCAACTTCAGGAGCAATTAATGCCATGATCAATGATAATCAAATCAATAGAAATTCTAATAACTTATCAGTAACACTCACCTCGTTAAATGCTGATCTCACGATATCTGCTTCTAGAAATCAAACCAATAATGCTGGAACAGGAATTGGTTTTTATTTAAGTGGAGCGGCTGCAACAAGTGGAAATACTTTTCTTTTTCTTCAAGATAATGTCTCTAACTCAAATGCTAATACGGGAATATTCACGCCTCTTACAAGCAGTGATGATATTACTATTACGGCAATTGGTAATGAGGTCATTGGCAATAATGGAGATGGAATGTACTTAGAAGCTCAAGCTGGAACAGGAATAGGAGATCAGGTCTCGATGTATGGAGAAAATAATGTGGCACGTAATACCCAAGGTCATGGTGTTATCTTATCTGCAAATGCCGGGGTTCCAACATATGCTCTAGACTTTGGAGGAGGAACCCTTTCCAGCCCAGGAAATAATTCTATGACAGATAATAGTCAAGGGGGCAGTTTTTATGATCTGGTTGATTTAAGTTCTTCGGCAGGCGGCTTTACCATCAAAGCAGAAAATAATTATTGGACAGGGGGTGCTAATCCTCCAGGAGGAGCTTTAGTTCGTTCTAATAATAATGCCATCGATGCTGATCCAGCTTTATCTTCTGACCCAAATCCATAGAAAAACCTTATTTGGTTAAAGCAAAAAATCTTCCATCTCCAAGAGCACAAAATACTTCAGCAGATGTTGTATATAAAAGTGTGTCCTTTTGTTAAGAAGCGGGGCCTGCCACTCGTCAGCCCCACCGTGCTCATTAAAAATTGCGCGCGGTGGGGCTCCCCGCCGAGTGTCACCCGAATATATAGAGGACACACTTTTATATACGCAATCACTCCAGCACAACATCAATAATTTTCTCTTGGTTTTAAAAGCATACCTTAGTAGAATACCCACACTATGCCTATTAAATCTGACCTTTGGATCAAAAAAATGGCTTTGGAACATGAGATGATTGTTCCCTTTGAAGAAAAACAAGTAAGAGAAAATGTTGTCTCATTTGGTCTTTCTTCTTATGGTTATGATCTTCGGCTTTCTAATCAATTCAAACTTTTTCAACCTTCTCCTGATGTTGTCATTGATCCTAAAAAAGTCCCCACAGAATATTTTTCGGATATTGTCAGTGATGTTTGCATCCTTCCACCCAATACACTTGCTTTAGCTAGAACTGTAGAACGATTTAAAATTCCTAGAAATATTTTAACTTTATGCGTGGGTAAATCGACTTATGCTCGATGTGGGATTCTGGTCAATGTCACCCCCTTTGAACCTGAATGGGAAGGTTATCCTACCCTACAGATTACAAATATTTCAGGAGCTCCCGTCAAAATTTATGCAAATGAGGGCATTGGCCAAGTCATTTTTTTTGAAAGCGATGAAGTATGCTTGACCTCGTATAAAGACAAGTCTGGGAAATATCAAAATCAGAAGCAAGAGATTACGCTCTCAAAAATTTAAAACGGATTATTCATGGAAATCATTGAATCCTCTTTTTCCAAAATTATTAAAAGAGATGGCTCCCCTGTCGAATTTAACCTTGACCGTATTGTGGATGCCATTTTCAAGGCAGCTCAAGCCGTAGGAGGCCAGGATAGAGATTTGGCCACTCAATTGGCGCAACAAGTCATGAATCATCTTAAAGAGAAGATTCATGATAGAGTCCCTTCGGTTGAAGAAATACAAGATACCATTGAGAAAATATTGATTGAAACAGGACACGCTCAAACGGTTAAGGCCTTTATTCTCTATCGGGAAAAAAGAAAAGAGTTTAGAGAGACCCGCTCTTCTTTTCTGGCTATTGAAAAAACGGTTGAGCAATACTTGCCTGATGTGGCCTCTCTGTCTCGAGGAAATACATTTCAAGGGTTGGTTCAATATACTTCTGAAAGCATGCTTTCCCATTATGCTCTGAATAAAATTTATCCCCCCAGCATCAGTGAAGCCCATCGCGATGGGATGATTCATATTCATCATCTTGGATCCGCTATTGCTCCGAGTTCTTTAATTTTAAAATCTCCTTTCCCCATTGAAAATTTAAATGATGCACTGATTTATTTAGAAATGATTCAATCCCTCAGGCGAGAATGGCAAGGATATTTTGTTATTACTGATTTTGAATTGATTTTCGAATTTTTAGAAAATGCACACTTCTTTTTAAGGCATCAAAGTGGACTTGCTAAAATTTTTATTCATGTTGAAAAAATGCAAACATGGAATAGACTTTGCCAATTAGCTGATCCTTGGAAAATTCCAGGGATTGTTGTCAAATCTAGTCTCATTCAAGAAAAAGCACCTGTTTTTCCTGCTTTTTTCCAGGTTGTTAAAATGATTGAAGATTCCCCTTTTTATCCTTCCATTCTAGATTCTTCTGGGTCCCCTGCATGTTTAGGGATAGTCAGCATCAATTTAAAACGACTGGCCCAAGAAGCATTCTTTAAGAAAGATTTTTTAAGCAATCTTGAAAAATACATTATACTTGCAACACAAGCACTGCGTATTAAAAAGAAGGTTTTTGAACATCACTTCTCTCAAGGAATGTTTCAAACAACGGGGTCTCTTATCTCTAACCCTCAAGGATTCTTAGGGATAGGGCTTTCTGGGATTTTATCTGCAGCTCAAGTGCTTACAGAAGGAGGTTTTGCAAATAGCAACACTTACACCTTGGCCTTAGAAATTTTAGATTTTTGTTTAGAAAGATTAAAAGCCATTCAAGATGAAACTCCACAATCCTTTGGAGTAGAGTTCGTTATGGATATATTATCTAAATGGCATGAACTTGAAAATATCCAAAACGATCAAATCCCTTATACTTTTAAAGAGCTTTGGCCGTTCCTTTGCCTCAGACTAGAAAACCTTGAGAAACTGAAAGAACATTCGAAAGAATACCAAGTCTATATTCATCCCTCTACCTTTCAATTTTAAGTTGAAAAAATTGGCTTCTGTGATATCCTAGCTCCTCTCTATGGAACTACTAAAATCAGCTTTTCTTGTTATTTATTTTGGCATTCTAACCATTCTTTCTATTTATGGATGCCATCGCTATTATCTTGTTTTTCTGTATTACAGACATAAGAAAAATAGACCCAAACCTTCGTTCAAATTTGAGAAACTTCCTGCCGTTTGTATTCAACTTCCTATCTTTAATGAAATGTACGTCATCGAAAGACTTTTGAATGCCGTTGCAAACTTAAATTATCCAAAACGACTTCTCCATATACAAATTTTAGATGACTCCACAGACGAAACACAAAAAATTGTACCTCCTTTGGTAGAAAGTTTAAAACAAGATGGATTTTCGATTGATTATATTCATCGCAAGAACCGTCATGGTTATAAAGCAGGAGCCTTGGACATGGGGCTTAAAGCAACCAACAGCGAATTTATTTATATTTTTGACGCTGATTTTATACCAGATCCTGAAATTATTAATAAAACCATTCATTTCTTTACAAATCCAAAAATCGGGATGGTTCAAGTACGTTGGGAACATATCAATCGGGATTATTCTGTTTTAACACAAGTCCAATCTATTCTTTTGGATGGGCATTTTGTGATTGAACACACCGCTCGTAATCGTTCCGGAAAGTTTTTTAACTTCAATGGAACTGCAGGTGTATGGAGAAAAGAGGCCATTGCTTCCAGTGGAGGTTGGCATCATGACACCTTAACAGAAGATCTAGATTTATCTTATCGTGCTCAACTTCAAGGCTGGAAATTCATTTATCTTCCCCATGTTACTTCTCCTGCAGAACTTCCTGTAGAAATGAACTCTTTTAAATCTCAACAATACCGTTGGGTCAAAGGATCTGTCGAAACAGGCAAAAAGTTACTTCCAAAGATTTGGAAAAGCTCTATTCCTTTGAGTGTCAAAATTGAAGCAACCTTTCATCTCACCAATAATATTTCTTATCTTTTAATGATCGCTCTTTTTATTCTTATTTTTCCAGCCATGCTTATTCGATTTGGGGACGCATGGCAACATCTTGCAATGATTGATACACCTCTGTTTATTGCTTCTTTTTTCTCAATCAGTGCTTTCTATCTTTGTTCGCAAAAAGAAGTTGATGAAAAAAGCTGGGTTAAAAAAATTCGCTTTCTTCCTCTCTTAAGCTCGATGGGAATTGGACTTTCTATTAATAATGCAAAAGCTGTTTTTGAAGCTCTTTTAGGCAAAAAAAGTTCATTCCAAAGAACTCCAAAATACGGTGTTCATTCCTTAAAAGACAATTGGAAAGTTAAAAAATATAGAGGAGAAAAAACAAAACTGGCATGGATAGAATTTGCTTTTGGAATTTATTTTGTTTTTCTTTCTTTATTTGCCTTCTTAACACAAAGATTCATCATGGTCCCCTTCTTCGCTCTTTTCTTCATCGGATTTCTCTACACTTGGTTTTTAAGTCTTTATCAAGACAGTAAAAAATCAGAGTCCGTTCTTCTTTCCCAGCCCGTAGAAGCTTAACCTTAAAAAGATGTGATTTTTGGATTGGGAATACTCGAAATCGGAGGATGATAGAGGATTTGAATCACGTTTCCATCTGGATCTTGGAAATAGAGGGAGCGAGCACCATCCCGATGAGTTTTAGGCTCTTTTGAAAGAGTAATCCCTTGTTCTTTCAGATATTGAGCCCATTGATCCACATCCTCTGGATTTTTAACCAAAATTCCAAAATGATCTAAAGGGCTTTCGTCCATTTTCAAAGAAGAAGATACTTGATGAAGAGCCAGATTATCTGAACCTGATGTTAAATAAAGATTATTTACGTCCGGTCGCCATTCAATTTTAAAGCCAAGAATGTTCACATAGAAGTCTTCAGCTTTCTGAATATCTTTGACTTTTAAAGCAATATGTCTGATTCCTAAGTTTGGGGGTAAAGTTTTCATTTTGTGTTGTCTTCCTGATGCACCCACTCAATCCCCATTTCAGGGAAAATTTCCTTAAAAGCCTCTTTGTTTTGAGACGTTGAATATCCCTTTTCTAAAATTAAATAACCATTTTGATTATAGCTCACACCCCATTTCCTACTTTTTAAAAAACAGCGATATTCATCTAAGTGATCCTTAACATATTTCAATCGAGTAAAAATAATATCTGGCTCATATTTTTTTTTAGACATCAAATCCCAGGTCATCAAATCTGCACGATTTGCACAAAAACCTGCTAAAGTATCCTCTGTTAAAAGAATTCCTTTTTTAGGCAAATAAGAAGCCGCTTGAAAGGCATCTCTCCCATTCGGATAGATAAAGCGATAAATACGATTATGATTGGCACCCAAAGGCAAAAACCCTGTTAAAACATGCCAAATAAGAACAACCATAACAATTATGTAAGCATGATAAGCATTGTTCCAAAAAGATTTTCCTTTTAGGGGTTTTGAAGATGAATCCATTCTAAGGCTCATTGCTTCTATCAATGCTAAAGTAAAAAGCACAATATGATTTGCCGGATAATGGCTCTCCTGTCTAGAAATCCAAGAATATCCAGAAGTAAAAGTACAAAAAATAGATATTCCCGGGAAAAGAATAAGAGGAAGCCACCCCTTTCTTCTAAAGAAAAAAATCCCCAGCATCAAATATCCTAATAAAGGTTTAACTCTTCCCCATATTTCTGATCCTGAAAAAGCCCTTAGAATTTCAGAAAGAGACAAGACTTGTCCCCTTCTTTGCACATAGGATATTTCTCCTAACAGAGGAAATAAAATCTTAATAGCAATCACACTGTAAATAAATGAAAAAACTGCTAGAAAGAAAGCTCCCTTCCATCGGAAACGAAAAGCAAAGTAAAGAATGAAAGGGGTAATAATAATCCCTGTTTCTTCTCGCACCCCTAGCAAAAGAAGAGCAGGAGCCCAAGCAAAAATATTTTTACGAGATAAACAATCATAAAGCCATGGCATTAACAAAAAATAAAGACTTACCCCGTGATACTCAGACAACATCACTGACTGCGTAAAGGGATTAGCAATATAAAACAAAAGGAGTGCTGCACTGATTTCAGAAGAAAAACCTTTCGTCCGAGCTATTTTCCAAATAAAACCTGCTCCAATGACAAGTTGCATCCATTGAATGACCACCAACAAAAAAGGATGATCCCATAACCCAAAAAAGGGCCCTATCAGAAATAAAGTAAATGAAAGATGTGTTCCAAGATAAGTTTCATTTATTAAATATCTAAAAGGCTGTCCATGTCCACAATTCCATATTGTATTGGTATATTCTCCATAGTCGGAAAGCGTGAACTTGCCCCATGTAAAAGCACAATAGCTTGCGTAAGGAAAATAAATGATAAAAAGAAAAGCTAAGAGGAAAAGTCCTGAAACTAAAAGGGTTTTGGATTTAAAATTTTTTTTGAAAGAAAAAAAGGCGTAAGTCATGAGTTCTATCGATTTATTTTCGGAATATGCAGGGGGACATCTTATAAGGATAAGAATCCCCCTGCTCTATACATCTATTTATCGATTTCTTGAAACTTTTTCCAATTTTCTGGCAAGGAAAAGAAAGAAGATTAAGCACAAAAGAGGTTCAAAATTAATCGGATGAGAATTCCCTGAAACCGGGCCAATGGTCCCACATCCTCCTCCTCCACCATCTCCTCCCCCTTTAATACTGCTGATGGTACTAAACCAAGTCTGTGCAATAATGCTATTTCCCGTAGCATTGAAATGAACATGGTCTACATACAATGATCTAAAATCTGCTCTATCTCGAATAGCATTATAATTCTCCACCAGGCTAATACCTTTTCGCCCAGCCATAGCTCGAATCGCCGCGTTGGTATGTTTTACCTTTCCACTATGACCATCCAAACGAGGTGTAATGGTTGAAATAATGGGTCTAGTTCCAAAAGAAATAGAGCGATCTACCATTCGTTCTAAATTAAATGTGATCGATTCTGGAGAGCGTTCATCACCACAATCGTTGGTCCCTTCCATCAGAAGAAGAAATTCCGCATTTGCACTATTGAGAGCACCGTTAATACGGTTTAGACCTGAGTTCGTTCTTTCTCCTCCTCGCCCTCGATTAACGACAGAAGAGCCAGGAAATCTACCATCCAGCAAACCTTGCAAATGGGGAGGATAACCTCCTTGCGTAATACTATCTCCAAAAGCTAAATAAACATTGGGCTGCCCTGCGGCCCATGCTTCATTGATAGAAACATCAAAAAACTTCTTCAAACTCAAAAGAAGGCTCCCTGATGAACTTGCTGCAGAATCTCTGAGAAGAAGATGAATTGCACCTTTTTCTTGATTGTTGGTAAACCAAGCCCACTCAGTTCTTGAAACACTTTGATTTTTCCAAACATCTAAAAATGTCGATTCAAGAGTCACCGAAGTTTCAACTGGACTAGTCCATGATTGCTCACTCCACTGGCTCAAAAACACCTTTCCCCCCTGATAAAAAAGAAGAGCAGGATTTCCATTCTCAACTCTTAAAGAAGGAAACTCCACCGATGAATTTGGATCTTGAAAAAGAGCTATTTCTTCACCCCACTCTTTTCCATCCCATATTTTTTGAAAAAGTTGATATCCCTGACCATTAAAACCACTCCAAACCGCGCAAACTTTACCATCAAAAGCGAGAATCGCAGGATCTATATCAGGACTTGCGTCTGGAAGATTAAGTTTTTCCCATCCAGACCAACCTGTAGATGTTTTTCGAATCCAGTAAATTTCATCATAAGCTCCTATATCGACTCCTTTTTCTTCGACGCCACTTGCCAAAATCCATGGCAGCCCTGCCTCATCCAATGTAATTGAAACTTGGGAAAAACGAACCCCTTGAAGATGACCTACTGTTTCTTCAGGTGACCATTCCATCCCATTCCATTTGGATAAAATGATTTCTTTGGCTTCATTTTTTTCTCTGACCCAAACAGCCCAAACTTTTCCTTCTTGATCAACAGCGATAGAAGGAGAAGAATCTGGAGCCTGATTGCTTTGATGAAGACGTTCAGGTGTTGACCACTGTCCTGCCTTTTGATGACTATAATAAATATCCAATTCTTCCCCTTCTGATCCAGCCCAGACCATCCATGAATCCTTCGGGGTGGCCTCTGCCCACATGTTTGAAGAACTTATCAATATAAAAGCACCTATCAATAATCGTAAAAAACCTTTCATCCTATCTCCTCCTTAATCACATAAATAGATTTTTTCTGAGACTCGTGATACGTTCTGATTTGTATTTCTGCTAAAAGACCCATAGTAACGAATTGAAACCCCGTAAAAATCAGCAGCACTGCTAAAAGCAGAAGCGGCCGCCCCCCAATTGCTTGATTTAAGAACAGTCTTACAAAGGCCAGATAAAGACCAATGACGAAGCCTGCACCCCCCGTTAAAATTCCGAATAGACCAAAAATCTGAATGGGTTTTGTTGAATAACTTAAAAGAAATTTAACAGTAATGAGATCCAATAGAACTCTGAACGTTCTGGAAATCCCATATTTGGATTTTCCTCGCTTTCGTTCTTGATGGCCGACTTTGACTTCTGAAACGGTCACCCCCATCCAACTCGCAATGGCAGGCAAAAAGCGATGCATTTCACCATACAATTCCAAATTTTTAGCTACTTCAGCTCGAAAAGCTTTCAGAGTACACCCATAATCATGGAGTTTTACTTTGGTTGTTAAAGAAATGAGGCCATTGGCAAGCATAGAAGGTAATCTTCGGTTAATAAAAGGATCCCTTCGGGGATAGCGCCACCCACTGACAATATCAAAGCCCTCATTCACTTTATCTAATAATTTCCCAATATCGTTGGGATCATTCTGTAAGTCTCCATCCAATGTAACAATAATTTTTCCACAACTTAGATCAAAACCTGCTTTCATCGCTGCCGTTTGACCAAAGTTCTTTCGAAATCGAACCAGGCGAATACGAGCATCTTGCCCCTTGGCCTGTTTAAGGAACTCCCAGGTTCGATCTGTACTACCATCATCAATGAGAATAATCTCGTAAGAACACCCCAATTTATTTAAAGCCTCTTGAACACGAGGAATAAGCTCAGGGATATTCTCCTCTTCATTCATGAGAGGAATTACAACTGAAAGATCAAGATTCAAGGCAAAAAACTCCCTTTTTGTTAAAAAAACAATCTACAAATTTTAGGTTAAATAGGCACCAGTTTATCATGAAATTCTCTAGATGGATAAAAAAAGATGATGTTTTTAGAAAAAATCGCAGGAAGGCAAATTTTATATAAAAACCCTTAAAAACATGAAAATTCTACATCATAATCGTTCTATTCACATGCAACTGTTACAGTCGAGATGGTTATTCATGTTCATTAGAGTGTAAGGACCATTGGAGCTCTCAGCCTCGCATGGTACCCCGATGTTTATCGGGGTGAGCGAGAGCTCCTTTGAGTTCATTTGACTCGCAGGGGCAAATGAACGTGTCCGAACGCTCTGATGAACAATACTTATAGGATAGGTCTGAGGCAGGGCAATTCTACATCATAATTTCGAGATTTCCAACCTCAGCACGGTTATCCTTGTACTTTAAATTGGATTGAAGAATATTCCAACGCCTGCTACCCACCTCATACAAACCTATCTTGATCTGATAATTTTCTAAAGGGATATTCGTTGGAATAATCATTTTATGCTCTTTGATAAGGAACTGCCTATCCAAACCAAAGGAATGAACGTCTTTGCCTAAAAGCTTATGATCTGCCTGAAAAAATTCATTTTTGCTTTCAAAATGCAAAAAGACTGCAAGCTTGTCAGAAGCACGTTTATGATTTAATCTCCATAAAGATCTTATCCGTATTTCTTGTCCCCTCTTGCCAACACCAAGCGTAGATAAAGGCCAAACGATAGAGGGAACTTCCTCTATCTCTTGAGAATCCAACAACTGAAATCCTAATAATTGTGTCTCGTTCTCAAACTCAATCCAGCTTTTATCTTTCGAAGGAACGCTCTCAATCCAAAGCCTGCGCCGATCCTGTCTAGATTCATGAAATCTTCCTAATCTTTTTAAAGATCTAATTTTTCCTCGTCGGGCCTCTTCATGATAAGGATTATACAAAAGAGCTTTTTCATAATGAACAAGGGCGCTTTGAAAGTCCCTGGACAAAGATTTCTGCTTGGCTATATTTGCATGATTTAAACTACGTTTCGAATTAATATGAAGTAATCCAAATCCAATCCAAAAAAATCCCTTGCTATTCCCCAGAAAAGACTGATGAGCAGAGGTCCATTCCTTAAAAGAAAATACTGCATGTCGTCCAAAAATTTTTTTCTCAAGTTCAAAACCAAACTCATGAATCATTCTAGAAAAATAATTTTCATCTTCAATTGGAATAACAAAAGCTGTTTTAGGGCCAAAGTGAACAATCGGAGAAGGAATTCCTGCCATTCTGTAATGGGAATCTGTATAGGAAGGATATGTTTTTATTTTCCCCATTGTTTTATCTTTAATTTTTGCAGAAATCCATCGATCTGCATAGACAAAGTCAAAGGGATGGCTCATAAGATAATTCATCAAATCATCTATTTTCTCCATTGAAGACATTTCAAGGCCTAAAGGCTCATATATAAAGATTTCATTAATCCCCCAAAAAGAGCGATGTTCGCTTTTTTGAGAAAACCGGACGTATCTAGCCTGTACAGGAGAAAATCGAATTTCTAATCGATAAAGTTGAGCCCACGTGTAGAGGCGTGGTCCTGACCAATAGTAGCTTAAAACATTTTGTGAATGATCCAACTGGGCAATCTTTTCCCAATGAACTTGATCATGCGAGACTTCAACTTTAATATTTGAAGGATAAAACCGATGGTGTCCAGGTTGATGAAAAAGGCGAATCATTCCTAAAGAATGGGTTTGTCCTAAATCTAACTGAAAAGATTCTTCTTCTTTCGCTAAATTTTCACAAGTCCATACTGTATCTGATGAACGATCAAAGGCATGACCCCTCATTCTTGCATTTTCTGTCGTGGAAACCGTCCATTGATCAGTCAATATTTGTCGGTAAAGGGGCAAAGGTTCTTTGAAATCATAATAAATATGGAATCCTTCAACTTCTTTCAGACTGGCCGATCCTCCTAAATATTTAAGAGCTTCTTCAACCTCACGACTTGAATACTTAAAGATAAAAGCCGGGTTGTCAGAATTCTCTACTTCATTCTGATAAGGATGATGCTTTTCCCCTTGAGGAGAGCAAAGGATGACCTTTTCATTCGATGCAAAGGTCATTCTGGGACCTAAAGAATATTCTACAATCCCCCTATTGATCCCCAACTTTAAAACAGTATCGGTTAGCTTTCTTACAGTCGCTTCTTTCACGCTTTCTATAGAATTTGATAAAACGTATCTCTGAAGGTTAGGAATCTGTAAGCCCATGAAGCTTGCCAATAAGAGGATCGGTGCCCATCTAGCCTTCCCTCCCAACCAGGCAAGAAAAACTCCCACAGTCATAGGGATGAGAGAAAATAAGGGAAGAAGATATCTTACAATACCCCGAAGACCCAATTGCGAACTACTATAGATAAGTATGAAGAAAAGAAAAAATAGAAGAAGAATGGATGAGCCAGAAATATCCTTTCTGTAAAAACTGCCTAATTTAAGAAAATCCTTCCCTGCCTTTCCCAGAAAAAAAAGAAATGAAATGAGATAAAAAATAAGGATGCTCCAGAATAAAACGGAGAAATTTTTGTCCAGGTAAACTGCATCCAAAAAGGATGGAATATCTTTTAGAAAGAGCTGAGAAAGCCCTTCTTTTAAATGATCAAATCTAAATCCTCCTGTAAAACCTCCTAATCCTTTACCATGTATCACATGAAAAATCCAAAAAGGCAAACTTCCAATAACAAAGCCTAGGAGACTCAAGATTCCATTCAAAAAAAATATTTTTGCTTTCTGTGTTAGAAGTATAAATACGGCTGCTGTAAGGATATAATAAATGGTTAAAGGACTTGTCCACCAGGAAAACCCTGCAGCCCAACCAACAAGAAAATATAGCAAGGTTCTCAATCTCTCAGATTTTGTTTTTAAAAGATATACCGCAAGCAAAAGAACAAGACTTCCAAAAGTCAATGTCTCGATATATCCTCCCTGAGGATTAAGACCATAGTCCAACAGAAATCGCGGAGGGACAATACACCACGCAAGCGTCCATAGACCTACTTTCTTATTAAACAAGTTTGAACTCAATAAATACGTCACCAACATAAAGAGAGCAAAAAATGTTAATGGAGCGTAAGCCAATACCTTCGTGGAGATGCCAAACCAGTCAAAATAGACTGCACTCAGGAAAGATTCGATTGTTCCAAACCAATTTTGCCCATAGAAAAAAAAGGGAAACTCCCCTTTTAAAAAAATATTTCTTCCCATTAATGCAACCGTGTAATGATCTGGGCTAGACGTAACAGGACGTAATTCTAATAGAAGAAGGCGAAACAAAACGGCAATAAAAACTAAAATCAACGCAGTTATATCCAACCGATCTACATAAATTTTTTTAATTTTCACAAGGAATTATCCAAAGCCAAATATTTAATTTTGAGCATTAGATATAAATCAATGTCAAACAAATTACAAGCCACAAAAAAATATCTAGTTGAAGCGCAAAATCACAATATAAAACCTGCGTAGGATTATCCCCCATCTCTTTTTGATGAATCAGATAAAGATAACGGAAAATACCATAGATCACAAAAGGGACTGTAAAAATAAGTCGATCTGTTCCAAACCTCATCTGAACATCTCTAGAAACCGTGTAGAATGCGTACGTAACCACTGTCGCGCCTGTAATCACAGAAATCAAAGAGTCAATAAAGGTGATACTATATTCTGAAAGTACGTGACGATGTTGTGATGCTACATGCTTTAAGATGACCATTTCTTGACGACGCTTACAAAGGGCCAAAAATAAGGCTAAGAGAAACGTGCAGAGCAAAAGCCAATTTGAAATATTCACATAAATCACAACACCTCCCGCAACAGCTCGTAACACAAAACCCATTGCAAGAAGCATCACATCTAATATCACAACACGTTTGAGACCAAAAGAATAAATCAATTGAATAAACCCATAACCAAGTAAAACAAACAAAGCACCTTTCCCAAGACCTAATCCCATAAGAAAAGAACCCATCAACAGAAGTCCCGAAAGAATACGTGCCGTTCTTTTAGAAACAGTTCCAGTAGCCAAAGGGCGAAAGCGTTTGGAAGGATGTTGTTGATCTTCTTTTAAATCCAAGAAATCATTCAAAATATAACAGGCACTGGATATCGCACAAAACGCAAAAAAAACAATGCAGACCCGAACAAAAGAAATTTGATCAAAAAGCTGCTCTGAAAAAATTAATGCTGCAAAAACTAGCAGGTTTTTTATCCAGTGCTTAGGGCGTATGAGTTGAAACAAAGCTTTAAGATTCATCATCGCATGTTTCCTATTTCTTAACGCATATTTTGCCAATAATAGCTGCATTGTCTTTCTGTTCAAGAGATGTTTTTTTAATTTTAACGCGCTTACCAGTTCTAAGATCAAAAAGTCCTAATCTAATTTCGTATTCTCCTTCTGGCATATTTTCAGGGACTCTCAAGACCTCTTTTTCCCTAAAAACTTCTCCATCTAAAACAGGCCACACATTTAAATTCCATTTTAAGAATTGATGATCCCCTTGAAAGATTTTAGAATTCTGAACAACATGAACAAAAACTCCCAGGCGACTCTTAGTATCCTCCTTCAAAGACCAATAATATTGAGCCTGTGTTGGTTCTCCCGTAGATAGTTGATTGTTCCCAAATCGATATCCTAAAAATTTTATACCATTTGAGAATTCTACTTCGGCCTTGTTGAGGGGTTGTGTCTGGCGTTTCAAAATTTTTTCATGTTTAAACACTTTATCTTTTCTTCCCTGATTTTCTAAAAACTTAATAAAGTAACGTCTGGTCGTTTGATTATTCTTATATTCTTGAAGAGATTTTTTATAAAAATGCTCAGCTTCTTTGCTTTTGCCCTCTGTTTCTTTTTTCTGAGCTAAACTTCTAAAATACTCACTTCTTTGCTTAGTATTGACCTTCACAACACCCAATCCCATCCACCACCAGCCAGGATCATCTCTCATCTGTTCTTCTTTCTCTTCCCATTGATCAAAATAAAATAACACCCACCTTTCAAAGTCTTCACGTTTAAGGAAACAACCTTCCTGACGCATCATTTTCTGAAATAAATCTGCATTATCTTTTTCCAAGACAAATCCCGTTTTGGACTCCCATTTAACAATTCTGGGGTTAAAATAGACTCTTTTTCTAGGAGAAGCAGATGTAAAAGGCTCTACTGTAGAGATGGTATTTGCAAACCGTTTTCGAATTTGTGCATTCATCCAACGATCTGAATAAATTCTGTTCAAACCTAAAGTTTTGATTCTTCTTAATACTTCTTCCTCTCCTTGACGACCGAGAGCAGAGGAAGAAATCCATTCATAGAGATAAGCCTCTGTAATAATCCACTCGGATCTGTTAGAGTTTTCAAATTGCCATATACGAATGTATCGAGCTTTCACAGGACCTAATCTCAATTCCCATCGATAGGCCCATTCCCAAGGATAAATCCTAGGCCCACTCCAATAAAAAAATCCCCCTTCTGTTTGAGGACCTACCTTCAACCAAGTCTTTCCATCTTGACTCACTTCAGCTAAAGAAATATATGGAAAGCCCGCATGATACCACCCTTTATTCCATAAACGCAGCATTCCTAAGGTATAGTCCTTTCCCAAATCAAACTGAACCCACATCCCAGATTTCTTAAGAGCTCCAGATGTCCAAGCCGTTTCCATATTCCGATCAAGCACATTTTTCATTTCATCGCCATAATCAGAAGCTGTCGCCTTTATTTTAATCGGATTGATTTGCCTATACTGCGCCTGAGGCTCCACAAAGTTATAAGTAATCTGATACTCTCCTACTTGATCTGTTTGACAAGTGCCACCAATCTGTTTTAGTGCTTTTTCTACTTCAGGATTTGAAATAAAAGCAGGCCGATCTGTTTCATTTAGCAAATGCATATAGGGATCATATCGCCCATTTTGGCGAGTAGCACAAATCACATCTTCATTTGATAAAAAGTTTATTTCCATGCACCCCAAAGCATAATCAGCATAAATATATTGTAAGTTCTTAGACTTAAGATAATCAATCAAGCTCATCAGTTGAGTTGTTCTCACACATGCAGCAGGAACGTCTTTTGTTACCAGCTCCCAAATAAAAAAACCTTGGGCAAATAAATAGAGAATATAAAGAGCCAGCATTATTTTCTTCAAAAATTGTTTGGCCGCTAGAACCACAAAAGAGCATGCAATGGGGAAAAAGGAATAAAGCGCTATGACATAATGATCTTTCGGACGTCTTGCTTGAAAACTGGTAGAAAAAATGAGAACTGTCGCCAAAAGAAGAAACACCAGGAGATAGGCTTCAGAATGTCTTGCCTTTATAAAATAATAAATCGTTACAAAAATTAAAAATGCCGCTACCACCCAAACAGCCCAGTTTCCAAATCTCTCATATCGAAATACATCCATAAGCTTGGGAGCTGCTGCAAAAAAAAAGCCATGCAACCCATTGAATAATCTATTCCAATGGAACCCCTGTCCCATATTCAAAATTGAAGAGAAAGGATCTTTCGCATAATAATAAAAAAAAGGCCATCCACCTACAAAAAAAGAAGGGAGGGCAAACAAAAGTCCATATTTGATAGCCCTCATTCTTTCATAAAGGACCAGATACACCATAATAGGTAAAAAATAATACATCAACAAAGGACTTGCCCACCAAGCAAGACCTCCTGTCACTCCTAGGGAAAGATAAAGCAATTTTTTATTTTTTTTAGAATCACTTTTCCGAATTCGAATGGCAATCCAAAGCACCAAACTTCCAAGGGTTGGGGTTTCAAGATAATGCGTATGTGGGACCAAACTATATTTCGTTAAAAGTAAAGGGGCGCAAAAGCACCATAAAACGGCTCCCACCCCTACCTTTTCATTGTGCGCATCTCTGCCGATCAGATAGGTGAGCATGCAAAAAAGAAAAAAAAAGAAAAGTGTTACCAAACGCAAGGGCCATGCATAAACTCCAAAAAAATAAAAAGAAACAGCGTAAAGCAAAGATTCCAAACCCCCAAACCAGTTTTGTCCCATAAAGAAAAAAGGAAATTCCCCTCTTTCAAGGGCATGCTTCCCCATCAAAGCTGTAACAGCAAGATCTGAGTCTACAAAACCTGGGAAAAGCTTTAAGGTAAAGGGACATTGCAATCCAATGACAAAACGAATAGCAACAGCCAGAACAATGATGAGAAGAGAGATATATTCATATTTTGAAGTTTTATACTTCATCCTGATATCCTTCAAGAAATATTATTCTCTAATTTTGATGGAGCCAATAAAAACACCTTTATGTTCTACTTTGAGAGAAGTATTCTTTATTTTTCGGCGTTTACCATTTTCTAAATTAAAAAGACCTAAGTAAATTTGATATTCTCCGGCAGGAGTATCTACTGGTATTTGAATAAATTCTTTCTGTCGAAAAACTTCTCCTTCCACGCAAGGCCATATATAAAGATGCCGATTCAAAAAACTGTGATCTCCTTGAAATAATTTTCCTTGGCCCTTAACATGAACAAAAACAGCCATGTTATTTCCAGGATTTTCTTTAAGTCTCCAATAATACTGAATAGCAATTTTTTGACCTGCCTTGACACCTGTAACAGAAGCAGAAACAGGGTAAAGGGTGTACCCTAAAAACTCTATCCCCCTTTCAAATTCAACAAAAGCGGAATAATGCGGTTTTATCCGCTTTAAAAGGTGGCTTTCTTCTTCACGAGCTTCTTTTTCTTGCCCCCTTCTTTTTAAAACGTTTATTTTCCCTTCCCTGGCCTTCACTTGATTCGGATAACTTTTCAAAGCCTTTTGATAATATTTGAGAGCTTTCTCAAAATGTCCCTCTTCTTCAAATTTGCTTGCCTTCATTCTTAATTGCTCGCTATAAGCCTTATTATTAACACCCACAACTCCCAGTCCCATCCAATACCAGCCTAAGTTTGATTTTAACTTTTCTTCATTTTCACTCCACTTTGGAAAATAAAATAAAACCCAACGAGAAAAATTTTTTCTTGCAAGATGAATCTCTTGCTTTTCAATTGTCTTTTCAAATTCATCTGCATCGGCATCTTCCAAAATAAAACCTATCTTTGGACCCCATGTCACCAATCGACCTGGTAGACGAACAGTATCTTTTTTATCGGTAAGACTAAAAGGTTCTATTGTTTGAATGGTTCCATTACTTATCTTTCTAATCTGAGAACTCATCCAGCGATCAGCATAAACTTTTTCTAATTTTAAAGCTTTCACAGTTGAAAAAAGTTCTTGTTCCCCCGAGGCAGCAAAACTTTCTTCCTTTATCTGCTCATAAAAATATACTTCGCTGATACGCCAGTCCAAACGACTTGAAGAATCATGCTGTACAACACGCACAAATCTGGCTTCAACAGGCCCTAGACGAAGCTCCTGACGATAAGACCATTCCCAGGGATAAATTCTTGGTCCACTCCAGTAATAGAAATCACAAGGTTTGGGCTGAAGAACTTGCGTCCATTGATGTCCATCCAAACTTACTTCTACACTTAAATGGGCAGAAAAATAAGGATGCAATTCTCCCCGATTCCATAACCTGAGCATACCCAAAGAACAGGGTCTACCTAAATCAAACTGAATCCACATCCCCACTTGTCTAGCAATGACACTGCTCCAACTCGATTCCATATTACGATCCAAAACCTTTTTTGCTTGTCTAGATTCATGAGAAGAAGCCGTCTTAATCTTCTCAGGTGATATCTGACGATACTGAGCCTGAGGCTCTCGAAAATTATAATAGACATGGAATCGACCCTCCTGATAACTTTGACACTGTCCCCCAATCATCCCAAAAATATTCTCAAAAACACCGGATCTATTTTCAATGAAAGCAGGATAAGGACTTTCATCTAAAAGAAGTTCGTAAGGTCGATACCTCTCTTGAGTAGGTGTCGCGCAAATCACTTCTTCTTTCGCCATAAATGTAATATCTGCAGCCCCAGAAGAAGCATCAAATCGATAATCCATATACGCATGCTGAATCCCGTGCTTTTTTAGAAAATCGATAAGCTTTAGCTTTTCCACAGCTTCTGCTTGATAACCAGGAACTTCCTTAGATAACCAATCCCAAACAAAAAAACTTTGCCCAGCGCAATAAAACAAGGCCAATGCAACCGTTAACCATCTCCAATGCTTACGTACTTGCCATACAGCATAACCAAACACAATAGGGACAAGAGAATAAAGAGCAATCACATAGCGAGGTCTAAAACGTCGAATGGCATCATGGCTAGAACAACATACGACAACAATTCCTAAGAGGAGAAACATCAAAATCCCACGAGCATGGCTCAATGGCAATATTTTTTTGCGAAGTCCGGCCGGTAAAAATGGGAGATCTTTTAAAAAAGAATAAAAAAGATAAAAAAAATCTTTCATATTTGAAGACAAGAAGCGTAAAAAAATATACACGTAAAATAAAGCAATCGCTATAAAAGCCCACATTCCAAAGTGCTTATACTTGGGAATATCTAAAAGCTCTGGCCCTGTTGCTAATAATAAGTTTTTAAAACCTACAGGGAAATAGACAAAAGAAAATTTGCCTCCCATTCCTAAAACACTAGAATAAGGATCCATGGCATAATAAATAAAATAAGGAGCTCCTCCGATAAAAAAAGCAGGTAAACTCAAGAGAATTCCCCATTTCACCGCTTCCCAACGTAATCTGAAGAACATGAAACCCGCAATACCCAAAAGATAATAAATCATCATCGGGCTCACCCACCATCCCAGCCCACCAAAAAACCCTAACA
Organism: uncultured bacterium; assembly: GCA_964640155.1. Classification (GTDB taxonomy): domain Bacteria; phylum Auribacterota; class JACPWU01; order JACPWU01; family JACPWU01; genus CAZXEQ01. The sequence continues at coordinate 19,902 of CAZXEQ010000002.1, forward strand.
CAAAATATAGAAATCTTCGTACCTTCATTGAAGTGGAGAGAGTAAGTCTAATCGCAAGCCAAATAATCAAACTTCCCAACACCGGGGTTTCCAAATAATGCGTATGTGGAACTACGCTCAATTGAGTTAAATAAACTGGTGCAAACACGCACCAAAGAAGTGCTACCAGTGCAACACCATCATTAAAAAGATCTCTGGCAATGAGAAAAGTCAAAATACAAAAAAAAGCAAACAGAAAAAGAGGGGCAACACGCATCGCCCACGGAGTGACGCCAAAAATCCAGAAGGCAACCCCATGAAGCATCGCCTCTAGCCCCCCAAACCAATTCTGCCCCCAAAAGAAAAATGGAAACTCTCCCAACTCCAATGCATGCTTTGACATTAACCCAATAATGCCTAAGTTATTGACAACGCATGTGTGTGCTAAATAAGTACTATCGGGACCTAATAAAGAAATAAAAAATCTAATGCTGACTGCAATGATCAGAAAGAGAAAGAAAAAGAGAAGAGTAAGCGGCTTTTCAAATTTTAAAGATAATATTTTCATGATATATATTTCTTCTATCTCAAGAAATTTTAGAGAAAGTTTCTTTTTCTCTCCCCAAAAAATAGAATACTCCCCCAATTAAATTACCAATGGTTGTTGTTACTCTGCTAGCCAAAGCCAAAAGGAGGGCATCTGTTTTACTTAATCCTACCAGAGGGAAAAGAAGTACATAAAGACCCTCCAAGATACCAATAGCATCTACCGAAATAGGGATTCTAGCTATAAAATAAATAAAAGGGATCACCATAAAATAATTTAAAGCAGAGCCTGGCAATTCAAAAGCTCTCGCCAAAACAAAAGTAGAAATAAAAGGAACAAACTGTTCAAAAAAAGAGAGAATAAAAAAAGCCAACATGGCTTTGGGATAGTATCTAAATTGTTGATAGGAAGAAACAACATTGCCTAGCTTTTTAAAAAATTTTCCTTTAAATCTATCTGATTTTGAGCGAGGCAAATAATAAAGAGAGCCCACAAAAAAAACACTTACCGTGATTAAAAAGAATAAAATAAAATAAAAATATTTCCAATAAATCTCTGAGAAATTTTGTATAAGCAAAAATGAACAAATACACACCAACAACAACATCGCAAATAGGCCTAAGACTTTTTCAACAACAATACTGGCTGCAATTTTTTCTCTTTCTCCTTCTCGCACAGAGAAACTCATGAGACGCATCACATCGGACCCCACACTGGTAGGAAGTACCAGTCCCAATAAAGAAGCCATAAAATAAGAGCGTATACAACTCAAGAAAGAAGCCCGAATACTTTGAGCCCTGAGAAGGATCATCCATTTTGCTCCCATCCAGATGCGATCGATAAGAACAATTGTTATGGCAAGTAGTATAAAACTTAGATGAGCTCGAGATAAAACACGAGAAAACTCTTGATAATCAACAAGCGTCAAAAGGTATATGAGAAGGCAAAGCCCAACAGCCCAACGGAAGATGGAGGATCTATGAATTGACATGGGATATAGGATATAGTTTTTGATGTCAAGCATTCAACATCTAACTTTAATAAATATGCTTTAACTTTGACTTCTTAACCAGAGGTTTTTTTAGAACATTCACTCACACATCAATTATCTATTTCCACCCACTGAACCGCATGACGTACCAGTTCAGTCGCATTTTCTAATTTCATTTTCTGTTTGATATGTTCTCGATAGGTTTCAACTGTTTTTATGCTCAGATGCAATTCTTTCGCAATCTGTCGCGTGCCACAGCCTTTCCCAATCAATTGAAACACTTCTAACTCTCGATCACTTAAAAGATCCAGAGGAGAAGTTCCTTTTTCAGAACCTCCATCCACACATTTTTCGAGCATCCTTGCTGCAATCTTTTCGCTGACGTAAATTTCGCCTTTCAAAACTTTACGAATAGCAATTAAAACTTTTCCTGTTGCTTCTTGCTTCATAATATAGCCCCTCGCTCCCGCTCTCAGCACACGCTCTGCATAGAGAGACTCATCATGCATCGAAAGCACAAGAATAGGTAACTTTACATACCGTGTTTTAATGTTTTTAATCAACTCAATCCCATTCATGCCTTTCAAAGAAATATCCACAATCACAACAGAAGGCTTTAACTTTTCAATAGCATCCAAGCCCTGATAAGCGTCTTCCACGCTCCCACAAACCGTAAGATCCTCTTCCTGATTAATAAGTTGAGAAATGCCTTCTCTTAGAATAGGATGATCATCTACAATCAAAACTTTGGCAATCAAACTCATTTTAGATCTTTCTTCTTTATTCTGTTTAATGGTTTTCATTTTCCATTTTTCCTTTTAATCAACGCAAGAGAATTAGAAAAACCACATCTTACTGTTGTCCCTCTTTCTTCATCTCGTTCTACATTTAAAGAGGCATTAATCATCTCTGCACGATAACTCATAATACGAAGTCCCATCCCCTTACTTTTTTTTATTTTTGATGGAATTCCAATGCCTTCATCCTTAATTTCTAGAACGATTTTGTCTGCATGGCGAAGTAGCCGAATATAAATATGTTTTGTCCCACTATGTTTTACCGCATTATTAACAGCCTCTTGTGCAATCCGGTACAAATGAGTTGCCATCACATGATCATGGATTAAAATTGGCTGATCACAATTAAAATGGCAAGAAACATCAAATATTTTTTCTGTATTAGAAGCCAACTCTTGAAGTGCAGACATCAATCCATTAGACTCTAACTCCACAGGATAAAGTCCTCTTGCTAAACCTTTCGTTTCAGCAATGGTCTGATTCACCAGTTCAACAATTTTTTTCACCTGGGCGACTTCAGAAATTGATTTAACAGACAATTTTTGTTCTAAAACCTTTGCTAAAAAAGCGATTCCCGTTAATTCCTGAGACAAACCATCATGTAAATCTTGACCAATTCGCCTCTGTTCCATTCCACTGATATCTAATATTTCTTTTTCTAGTCGTTTACGATCTTTAATGACTTTCTCAAGCTCTTTATTTGCTGCTTTAAGTTCAAAAGTCCGTTCTTCAACTCGCTTTTCCAGTTCATCATGGGCTTTTTTTAACTCTTCTTCCGCCTCTTTCAGTTTCGTAATATCATTGTTGATTTCAAGAAAGGCAATGGGTCTGCCCTTTTCATCTCGTTGCAATGTCCAACGACTTGAAACAATCACTTTTGATCCATCTTTCTTTTTATGAAGAAGCTCTCCTTCCCAATATCCTGTTCTTAAGGCTGTTTTAAGAACCTCTTTCAAAGGTTCCGGGAACATTGTTTTCAAAAAAGTGTGGACATGTTTTCCAAGGGCTTCTTCTTTACTCCATCCATAAAGCCGAACAGCTCCTTGATTCCAGTAAATGATTTTGTCTTTGAGATCACGAATCATGATGGTATCATCCGCAAAATCTATCATCTGGACATGTTTTCGAAGAGCATCTTCAATTTTTTTACGCTCAGAAAATTCTCGTTTAATCGCTCTTCGAACGGACAAAGGGACATCTTTTCTATCTAAATATTTTTCCAAGATATCCGTTTTCAAAAAGTATCTGCCTTTTTCTTACTAACAAGAACAAAATGAATAGCTTAAGATAGGTTCTAAATCTGTTTGATAACTCTTGCAGGAACTCCGACTGCAATTGACTTTGCGGCAATAGGCTCTGTAACAATAGCCCCGGCACCAATGACAGATCCTTCTCCAATTGAGGCCCCATCCATGACAACAACTTTTGCTCCCAACCAACAATTACTTCCAATTAAAAGAGGGCCTTTAGAAGTGGCTCCCGTTTGATCAGCAAACTTTATCTCAGAACGATAATCATAATTTCCCCCACTCATCAGACAACAATCCGCTGCGAGCATTGTCCCAGCACCTATCCTAAGTTCATTAGATGAGAAAATAAGTGTCCGATGCCCTACATTCACACGATCTTCTAAAAATAAATTTCCGCCCTTACAATAAACAAGAGAATTCCTTCCGATATAAACACCTTTCCCCATTTCAATTCCAATATTGTCACTGCCTTTGGCATCTAATAAACAAAAGTCATCGATCAACGTATCGTCCCCAATTTTAATTTTTTGAGGATGACGAAAAGTAATATGATGTCCAAAAATAACACCTTTCCCAACTTTTCCTAAAATGAAAGGATAAGTCCATTTTCTTAAAAAAATGCCTAACGCCCCTGGAATAGATCCAAAAAATAAAACGATCAACTCAAATTTAATCAAAAACCAAAGACTGGGATTTCCAATGACAAGTTCTTGATATTTTTTTAAAGAAGAACTTTTTTGTTTCTGTGATTTTTGAATCTTGAATGTGCTCATAGAAATATGTGGTTCGATAAATTAAAACTAATTTTTTATTTCAAAACAAAAAGCTTATGCCACAAAGCAAGATTCATTAAGGCCCAAAGAATATGATTATGATTATGGGTTCTGGCCAGATGTTGTTCAATCAGAAGACGAATATAATCAACCTTAAGGGATTCTCGAATCAAAGGAGATTCATTCAATAATTCGATCATGTAACTTTTTAGTTCTTGCCGAAGCCAGTTCTTGATTGGGAAACTATATCCTTGTTTCCCTCGCTCACAAATATTGGGAGGAAGAATTCCATTTAAAGAATCTCTAAAAATCGCTTTGGTTCTAAACCCTTTGAGTTTCAGCGAACTTGGAATCGTTGCACAAAATTCTATAAACTCATAATCTAAAAAGGGGACACGTACCTCTAAAGCGGTTGCCATGCTCATTTTGTCTACTTTCATTAAAACGCTATCAGGCATGGTAAATCTTAAGTCGATATAAATCTCTTGGTCCAATCGATTCTTAGATGAACAATTTTGAAGTACTTTTTCAATAAGCCCAAATGGATTTGGATTAACCTGATTTAAAACCTCATCCGAGAATAAAAGATGATTCTTGGTGGGATTTAAAAAATACTGCCATCTCATATGATGCCCCGATTGAGACAGATTAGAACCGTCCATAAAACGTCGAATAACGTTAAAAAGACCTTTTTTCTGAGATTGATCTGGTAATTTCTGAATCAACGGATTTAAAATATATTGTCTGATGGGAGCAGGAATTTTTTGAAACATTTGATCAAATTTACTGGCCTTAAATCGGTCATATCCCACAAAAACTTCATCTCCACCTTCCCCACTGAGACAAACAGTTACCTTCTCCTTAGCTTTTTTGCAAATGAGCATAAAAGGAATAGTCGAAAGATCTGTCATGGGCTCGTCTAAATGCCAAACTGCTTTTTCAAAAAGAGGAACGCTCAAGGGCTCAATGATAATTTCTGTATGTTCTGTTTTAAATTGTTTTGCGATCTGACGTGCATAATCTAATTCACTGAAGGATGGATCTTCATACCCTAGAGAAAAGGTCTTCACAGGTTCTTTCATGTGACGTGTCATTAAGGCAACCACTGAACTTGAATCCAAACCTCCTGACAAAAACACCCCTAAGGGGACATCACTGATCAATCTTTTTCTTACTGACTCGCTCAGCCGGTCAATGATTTCGTTTTGAATTTTCTTTTCATCTTTACCGGAGAGTTCTTTTTCAGGATTAAACTGAACATCCCAATACCGCCCAATCTGAATCTGCTTATTTTTAAAAATGAGATAATGACTGGGAGGAAGTTTATAAATATCCCTGAACATCGTTTGTGTTGCAGGAACAAATTCATACCCTAAATAATCATAAATGGCCTTGGGATTAACTTCTCGAGAAATCGAGGGATCTTTAAGAATGGCCTTAATCTCAGAAGCAAATATAAATTTCCCATCCTTAAAATAATAGTAAAGAGGTTTTACTCCTAGCCGATCACGCGCAATAAAGAGTTCTTTATTTTGAATGTCCCAAAGAGCAATTGCAAACATTCCATTGAAATGGTGTATGCAATCCTTTCCATACTCTGCATAAGCATGAAGAATCACTTCTGTATCACATGAACTTGTAAAGACATGCCCCTTACTTTCTAATAAACGGCGAACTTCCTTGAAATTATAAATTTCTCCGTTAAAAACTACCCAAAGAGGATGTGCGCATTTGGCACAAGAGATATTCGACATAGGCTGGCGCCCATGCTCACTTAAATCCAGAATGCTTAAGCGTTGATGGGCAAGCGAAATCTCATCATCGACATAGACGCCCTGCTGATCAGGACCTCGATGAGCAATTTCATGCCCCATGGCCTGTGCCAAAGCTTGATCTTTCCAGTTAAAACCCGCAATTCCACACATGGGCGATATGATAGCAATTGCCCTTATGGGAATCAAGCTTTCAAGGGTAAATCCCTTAATACTTAAAGAGATTTAGCAACAGGTTTTCCGACCTGCCATCGTAAAGCAATTGAATCGTGTCCCAAATAAGAACCATATCATTTGAGACATGACTCTGGAGAACACATTTGGACGCTTAAAAATATGACGAGCCCCATTCACCTCCTGCTTAACAACACGTGATGAGATTTTATTCATCAGGGCTGATGTCCACCGAAAGATGGGAAATCCCGAAAAGGTATTTTTAAATTTATGATACTCTGGCAAAGAAAAAGCATAGAAGTAATCAGATAAACGTAAAGGGGCAAATGATCCCATGTATTCGATATGATTCTGATCAAACCACTTTAAAACTTCTCCTCCTGTATGTAAGCTTTCGTGAGGGAAACCAAAAATATCATAACTGATCGCTTCATAATTACTCTCATGATACCTCTTATTCAGAGAATACATGGTGAGAGGGAAAAGGATCCTTCCTATCTTTGCTCTTTTCTCAATATTGTCCCCACCTAACCACTTACAAATGGTTTGCTTCATGCGAAGACGAATTCTACTATAGGTATTGTACAAGCTCACAACGACAATTCCGTCCGGTTTTGTAACCCGACAAAGATGCTGAAAACCCTTATACGGATTTCCGGTATGATGCAAAACTCCCACAGAGTAGGCATAGTCAAAAGAGTTATCTGGAAAATCTAATTCCAAAATATCTTTTTTAATAAATTGAACGTTTTTTAACCCCGAAGCCTCTTTCTTTTGATTTGCCAAAGCCAAAGATCCATCTGAAAGATCTACCCCAATTACTTCTTTAGCTCCATTGGCAGCATACCAAAGAGCATATTCTCCTGTTCCACAACCTAATTCTAAAACTCTTTTTCCCTGAAAATCTTCCTTTTTGATCCCCAACATTCTCAAACGCCAACCCATTTCTTCATCTGCTTCCCTTGTGCTTGGCCATGGATGCTTAGAATACATGCCCACAACTCTTTTCTGTATTTCTTTAATCTCTTCAGGTTTTGCTTGCTTCTCGCCTAAAAGTGCTTCCATCTTTTCTAAACTCCTTCTTATAATCAGGTGATTGAATATCAATATTCGAGCCTAACATCTGGATGTAGTCAACTCAATAAATACCGTTTAGAAAAAAGACTGAATCTTATATAGGGGATTATCCTATGCGATAAATGACCTCTGGCTTCCCCTAAAAAATAAAAGTTTTTCTTTTAAAAGGCTAAGGTTATCCTTTAGAAACTAAATTTGAAAAATATTCATCCAGAAAAACTAGTCTTTTTTTAATCCATTCCCTTTTTTGAGTAATTTCTCTTTCCCTTGTAATACCAGGAGGTAAAGGCCATAACTCAAAATTTCTTTTTACTCGATATTTTATTTTGTTTTCTATGTCATCTATTTGTTTCATTAAAGATTTTTCAGAAAGAATATCTTTTCTTAACTCTTTCCATCGTTCACAAAGAGCTTTTTTGTAAAAAGGGAGTTTCATGAGTCGATTAAATAAATGATTAGTCCAAATCTGATCAATGGGGCCATCGAGACTACGATCATAATCCCAGGCAATGATAAAAAATTTCTCATTTGGCCCACTATTTCTAGCAATAAAAAGATTATGCCCTTCTCCTCCATCCTCCTGATTTATCAAAGTTGTCAAAATCTGAAAATGCATCACATTTTCTACATCTAGCACTTCTTTAGCTCTTCTCTCAAAAACAGCATCTGAAGATTGTCCTAAAAATGAAATTAACTCATAATAAGGGGCCCAATATTCACCATGTTCAAGATGAGGGTATTGTTGCAAATAGTAATCTTGAGAAAAACGCTCAAAGTTTGCACCATTCACCTCAGCTTTATAAAGCACGCTGTGATTTTTTTCACCTTTTTGATATTTCCTTAAACCGAGCATTTCGGCGCTAACATCTTCCGAAAATTCATAAATCCCACGAAATTCTCCGTTAATAAAAAACTCTGTAAAGTCATGTTTAGGAGCAGATTTAAAATGACTCGATTTAGAAATCAGTCTGGAAACATCATAAGCAAACTTATTTTTTATAAAAGAGATATCATAATAACTTGACATAAGAATTAAACTTGAGAGGGGATGAAAGTCTAAAAAAGCATGGTTTCCCAATCGAATCTTATAAGATTTTTTGGGGAAACCTAATGCAGAATTACCTTGAAGACGAATTTTCGCTGGAGTTTTTTTGCTTTTTATATTTTTGTTTGCATCTATAAATTCTACAAGGCATGGAGAATATATATATCTACCTGCTCTGCGATAATTCCATACCGCCAAAACATTCATTTTTAAAATAACAGGCATCACCGTAAAGTGAAATATCTTTTGGGTTTGATAATCTCCTTTAGCAAATGACACCTCTACTTCTACCGTTTTTGGCTCCTCTTCGTTGAGACGATTTATTTTACCCTCATGACTGATGAATTCTTCTTTTTTGGATCTCCAATTTATTCTCACTCCATCTATTTCTTTTACTGAAAAATCTAAATTCCATAACACGCATTCCCTTCCAGGATTCTCCCCCAAAACCATCTCCTCTTTAAAATATTCTCTCACCTTCTCTACTATTTTTTTATCCTCTTTTTCATATTCTTCTAAATTCATCTTTCTGATTCTTTTTCTATCCTGCTTTATTCCGTACAAAATTTCTCGACTTCCCATAGGGGCTGTATGATCTGACATCAATAGTTTGCCATATCTTTTCCTGAGCTCATCATATTCTCTTAATACATCTGTCTTACTGATGGGAAGCTTTTTCAAGAACTCTTCTATCTGCCAAGCCTCATGTACCTGCCCTTCATAGGCAAAAAATCCTGCATCCTCATAATAATAGAGCCCTTGATACTCACGGTTGATCCATACAACACCTAAGCCTCCTTGCGAACCTAAACAATGGTATTTCTTTTCTAAGTATTTTTTGAAGAGGGCCCTCAAAAGTCCATTCTCCTCAGGGGGAACAAATATGATTTTATTCATACCCTGATACTGACCTTCCTTTCCTAATTCTATACTAAAGGTCTTTTTCCCATATCGACTTAAACGCCCAGCATCTCCACATAATTCCATTTGCGCTTGTTCTAGCACGCCTCCCACTTCTATTTCTATTTTTCTTGTTTTTGATATTTCCTTTGGAACAATCCCATGTTTGAGACTAAGATAATGATACCGATTGAATGCTTTTTTATCTTTTTTGCTCAAATAGAGATGAAACTCAGGCAAATCTGCCTTTAAAACCCTGCCTCTGCCATAATAGGGATTTAAAAGATCCAAACTTTTTATAATTCTTTGTAATCCCTTTCTCACTTCCTCCATTATTTTCTTAAGTAGGACTCGCCCTTTGTTTATCCTGTACGGATAAGCTTCTTTTGCTTGGCTCTCTTTTCTTATTTCTTCTTCCCCCATGACATAATTTCTTATCATTACTTCATCTAATATGTAGTTTAGAACACCCATCCCTTTGTACTGACCCAATAGCAATTTTTCTGGACGATGAGAGATGGAAATAACTTTTTCTCTATCCATGAGAACACCATTCTCATACACGCATGCTTGCCGAGATTGAAGAGAAAAAGTTAAAGCGATATGAACAAATTTTCCATATTGTTTAAATGGATAGGAGAGAATTTTGCTGGAGGTTTTAGCTTCAATCATTCTAAAATGAAGCTGGTCTTTTTCTAACCAAATAAAATTGACACGTCCTGTGTGATTTTTAAGGATGTATTGACAATCCTCTTGACTTCTATCAATCTTTATCCAAAAAGAAATAGTATATGCTTCCTTAAGCTGTCTAAAGTCAGAATCAATATACAAAGAATTATGAGGCCGCCCATGAAACCATCTTCCTTTTCCATACTTACCATTGACAAGCGTTGTTCCAGCATTGATCGCTTTCTTACAACTGACTTGATTCACAGGAACAGATTCATCCAAGGACCAATATCCCAAAACTCCACGAGAGATTAAATCCTTTTGATTTTCTAACTCAATATCACTCAGACGAAGGGCAAGATTTTCTACTAGAAGAATATCCGCTTGATAAAAACAGACGGCCGCAAGAGCAATCACCCCCAATAGTTTGATTCGACTCAACGAATTCCCCCGGGGCGATTAAAAAAGATATGGATAGATTGACTTTCAGATAGAGATTTTATTTCAGACTGAACTTCTTCTACAGGTTTTTTTAAACCCGAAAATGAAAAATGAATCGAGGCTATCGCGTCTCGACTCGACGCACTCTCTAATACATTTCTAGAGGTATGTTCTTTCAGATAAGCGCAAACTTGCTTCAATTTTTCTGCCGCCTTTTCTTGAGTCATTGTCAAAATCAACATCCCATCTCTTCCTCGATGTTTCAGCAATCTTTTTCCTCGCAAAGCAAATAAGGTTACGATCGCAACCAAATACAGCACCATTAATAATTGAAAATTAAAAGTTGCGCAAGTAATTGATGAAGCAATTAAAAGCATGATAAAACCAACTTCTTCTGGTTCTCGAATAGGAGTTCTAAACCTCACAATAGACAAGGCTCCTAATAAGCCAAGGGACAGAGGCAGCGACATTTGTACCCCCAAAAATAAGGTTGTAATAGAGATCCCTAGCAATGGGAAGGCACGATGAACTTGACTCCCAGTTCCTCTATTTTCATAAAAATAAGTATAAAGGAGACTTGCGACCAGGGCCGACACAAGAGACACTACGAGGGCTAGCACAAAACTACTAGGATCTATTCTGTTTGCTGCTTCTCGACTTAATTCTAAAGTTTTAAATACATTATTCATACCTTTGTTCCTTTTTTATTAACATATTTCATTGTATCTGAGTTTGTCCAATTTGTGCAAAATACTGATCTAAAAAAACAAGTCTTTTCTTAATCCATTCTCTCATTTTATTCACAAAATCTTCTCGCGTTTCTGTCGTGGGAGAAGGCCATATTTCAAAATTTCTTTTGACACGATACTTCACCTTTTCATCAATTTCATCCATCCTCTTCATTAAGGCGTCTTCAGAAAGAATATCTTTTCTTAACTCCTGCCATCGCTTATATAGATTTTGATTATAACCTGGGAGCACCTTCATCAATCTATTAAACAAATCATTGGTAACAATCCGGGTTTCCTCTCTCCCAAAACTTTTGTCATAGTCCCATGGCACCAGAAAAAATAAATCCTCAGTCCCATTGTTCCTCGCAATGAAAAGGTTATGATTGGGACCATCCATTTGATTTACAAAATTAAGCAATATTTGAAAATCCATCACATTATTGATATCCATAACTTGATGGACCTTTTTTTTGAATTCCTCGTCCGAAGAGTTTCCTAAAAAAAGAATCAATTCTTCATAAGGAGCCCAATATTCTCCAAACTTTAAATGAGGTTCCTTTTGCACATAAGCTTCTTTTGCTAGACGGGAAAAACTAGCCGTTCTATTTTCTGCTTTATAAATAACACTGTGCCTGGCATCCCCTTCACGATAAGGTTCTAATTGCAGTAAATCTATTTCGATATCATTTTCAAACTCGTAAATCCCCTGGAATTCATGATCAATAAAAAGCTCTATAAGAGAGTGATGCGGAGCATATCGAGGATTCTGAATGGTAGAGAAACTCCTGAAAAGATCATAGGCCATTTGATTTCTCATAAAGGAAAGATCAATGTAACTCCCCATTAAAACCAATTCATCCGCATGAGTCCCTAAAAGATCATGAAAGCGTTCCATACAAATTTTGTAAGATTTTTTAGGATAATTAAGCGCCGTATTACCATGGAGTTTGGTTTTTGCAAAAATTTCTTTAGAAACATCTTCTTGATAGGGTTCAATTATGTTAAAGACACAAGACACATAATCATTGCGATACAATCTGTGTCCACTGTAAGAAAGGTGAAGTATTGGCATTTTCAAAATCCTGGGCATTACTGTAAAATAAAGGGCCTTGCGCGTCTCATAGGATCCCTTCGTAAAAGTGACCTCTACCTCTACTTGCTCTGTTTCATCCCCTTTGACCCTATTAACTTTACCCATAGAGTCTATCAGCTCCGGCCTCTTCGATTCCCATCTCAACTTAACACCTTCTATCTCTTCAATCGAAAAATCTAAGTCTCCCAATATACATTCCCTACCAGGATTATTTTTTAAAACCATCTCTTCTTTAAAAAATGTCTTTACTCTTTCTGCTATATTCTTATCTTCTTTTTCATATTCTTCCAAATTCATGGCCTTTAGTTTTTTCCTGTCTTGCTTAATTTGGTATAACACTTCCCGACTTCCCATATGATTTGTTTGATCTGCCATAAGTAAAGATCCATAACTCTTTGTCAACGCATCATATTCTTTTAACAGGTTTGATTTAGGAACAGGCAATTTCTTTAAAAACTCCTCTATTTCCCATACATCATGTATCTGTCCTTCGTAGGAAAAAAGTCCTGCATTCTCAAAATAATACAACCCTTGATATTCCCGATTAATCCATACCACTCCTATCCCTCCCTCTGAGCATGGAAGATGGTATTTTTTCTCCAAACTCTTTCTAAAAATAGCCCTTAATCCTCCATTTTTTGTAGGAGGAACAAATATAAGTTTTTTTATCCCCTGATATTGGGCTTGCCCTTCCAGTTCAACACTAAAAGTTTTTTTCCCATAGGGACTTAATCGAGAAGCGTCCCCACAAAGTTCCATATCTGCTTTTTCTAGCCGTCCTTCTACTTCCATTTTAATTTTTCTCGTTTTGGATATTTTCTTTGGAACAATTCCATGTTCTACACTCAGATAATGGTATTTATTAAAACTTTTTATGTCCTTCTTGCTTAAATAGAAATGGAATTGGGGCAAGTCTGCTTTTATGATTTTTCCTTGATGGTAATAAGGATTCAACAAGTCGATACTTTTGATAGCTCTTTGTAATATCTCTAGACCCATCTCCAGCACGTTCTTTTTTATCACGCGCATTCTCTGACTTCTGTATTGATAGGACTCCTTAGCTTCACTTTCTTTTCTTATTTCTTCTTCTCCCATCACATAACCTCTTACGATGACTTCATCTAAAATATAGTTTAAGAAAAATCCATTTTTCATCTGACCTAAAACTATATTTTCAGGACGCTGATAAACAGATTCTAGGGGTATTTTTTGTTTTAAGACCCCATCTTCATAGACTGCTGCTTCCTTTTTTGAGGCGGATACTGTACAAACAACATAGACAAATTGATCGTACTTCTGAAATGGATAGGAGAGAATTTTATCTTGCCGGTTTCCAGCTAAAATTTTAAAGGAAAGTTGGTCCTTCTCTAACCAAATAAACTCTAGCCCTCCTCGATGATTACAAAGAAGGGTTTGTTTTTCCTGAGATCTAGAGAATTTAATCCAGAAAGAGAAACTGTATTCTGATTTGAAACTTAAAAAATCAACTCCCGTAATAAGGGTATTGTTAGGTCTGCCATAAAATTTTCTGGCTTTACCAAAACGTCCGTTTGTTAAAGTGGCTCCACGGTTCAGTCCTTTTATTTGACTTACCTCATCGACAATACCTGCTCCATCAAAAGTCCAATAGGCAATGACACCCTCTTTTTCATAATATTTTTGCATCCCCCATTGAACATGCAGCATTTGATGATTTAGAATTTTTAGGAGAAAAATATCTCCTTCATAAAAAAAAATGCATCCCAAAATAATGACGGCAAAAATCCAAACGCGTTTCAATGCACACCTCTTAAGCTAAACTCCATGAACAAATTTTGAAAGACACATACCATATTTAGAAAAACTTTGAGACCGAAACCCCATCTCATACAAACGGTCTAACCAAGGAACTTCTGTTATCTTCTTTTCTTTAATCTCTAATACAATGGTTTCAATCTCTGGAGCACTGTCACAAGGCAATATTTCTCTGTTCGTCTGTGCAGATCGAATGGACGTATCCAGACTCACACGAGCACCTGAATAAGGGCAAATGAACCTTTCTCTGTCATATACGACTGTTAGAATTGCAAACAATCCTGCAGGCAGGGCTATCCCCAACTCATGGGCATTCTCATAGATCACTCGTGTCAGAGTCACGTTCTCTAAAGGAACTTGATCAAGCCAATGTTCTGGGAAAAAAATCTTTTTTCTTAATTTATCCCCTCGAAGACCTTCTTTTGTCTTGATTTCTAGAAACGCGGGAATTTGACCTGTCTCATCCTTGGAAGTTGGATGATACCAACGTAATCGTACTTTTGTTTTTAAATAATCTCCATTAGCCTTCTCTTGATAGGATGATAACTCAAGCGTGTCATAATAAATGCTTGAGATACGTCCTGAAGGAAACTCCAGATCTGGAATGCAAACGTGTTGAAGCCAGCCACGCGCAAATTCAGCGGCTATTTTAGGAGCTGTAAACTTTCTTTCGTTTCTCAATTGAAAGATAATCCTTTCGATATCTTATTGACAGGCCGTTGTTTAGCTGATAGTCCACCAAAAGTTTCTCTCGACCTTGTAGTACTACAACGAAGTAGTCCCAATCTTTAGAAACAAATAATAAAAAAGTACAAGTCCATAATGTATCCTATAGATCGTGGCCTTGTTGGTAAAGAAGCAGTCAAAAATGAAATCAGACTAAACTTTTGGAGTGTATTGTACCTAAGCTGGGGATTTTAACAATCAAACGAATCCCTGATAATTTTATAGGGGATTCACTTATAGAGGATAAAAAAAGTCACTCACACGGGAAAATCGCATATTTTGAGCTAAGAAATATAGCCCTGTTCACGATACCATTTGGCAGTTTGAGCAAGTCCTTGCTTTAAACCTACCTGAGGATGATAACCCAATTCTTTTTTAGCTTTTTCAATGCTGAAGGCTCGATTCTGTCGAAACCAATCGACACGTCTACGAAAGAGGGGAGGATCCACTCTAAACGGTTTGTAAAGAATTTCACAACCTAAAGCCAGCGTCCACAAAGGCCAAAAAGGCAAATGAATCAAATTCAACTTGATTCCCAAAACATCCGCAATGGAAGTCACAATCTCATTTAAAGAATAATATTTCTCATCTCCAATTAGATAGACTTCCCCATTTCCCTTATCCGAAGCTGCAGCTAATTCAAAAGCATCTACCAAGTTATCAATATAAACAGGATGATAATGAGACTGTCCATTCCCAAACATCAAGAACTTTCCTTTACTCACCATTTTGAAAAGCATCAAGAAACGCTCAGGATCTCCCGGACCATAAATGGCTGTAGGTCTTACCGTAACTATTTTAAGTCCTTTGCCTAGAAATTCCTGAACAACCTTTTCCCCTTCATATTTGGTGTACTGATAATAATCTGCAGGAGTAATCGGAGAAGTCTCATCTGCAGGCTCTTTCTTCACATTACCATGAACACCACAAGTACTACAATTCACAAATTTCTTAACCCCATATTTCAAAGCGGCTTCTAATAAATAGCGTGTTCCTTCTACATTGACATCCCAATAAATTTTCTTTGGTAAATTCACTTTTCTAAACATCGCAGCCACATGATGAACCACTTCACATCCTTTGGTCACTTCATCTACCAATTGACGATCTGCCACACTACCAATGTGAATCTGAGCTCCCATTTTAGATAATTCATCATAAAAAAGGCCCTTTTGATTATCAATCACAACCACTTGATGACCCTTTTGTAAAAGACGCCGCGTCAAATGACTCCCCGTAAAGCCTGTTCCACCTGTGACCAATATTTTCATTTTTTCTCCCTCTTCATTCTATCTTTAAGACTTTTTAATTTTTGCTTTTGCAATAAGCATATACCCACTCAAAAAGAAAAGTAATTTATCCAACTGTCCTAAAAACCATAGCACTGGATAAATAAAAGAATACATCTTAAACATCTTTTGAAAATTTTTTAAATCTGCTCCCCCAACAACAATACCTTTTTTAGAAGAATCTTCGTTTTTCTTCAACAAACTTAAAACAAAAATCATGAGAGTATCTATCGATTCTGAGAAAAATTTTGAGTATGTATGATACGAAATCAGTGAAAATTTATCTCCTAAAATTTCTTTCAAACTTTTCACCGTATAACCTGGTCGTAAATGACCATGCTTTTCATCTGTTTGTCCAATCATTAATCTAAATTTTCGAAGTAAACTATTCTTGATATGAGGAACATTTAGAATCAATTCTCCTTGCGGTTTCATAATCCTAAATAATTCTTCAATAAAAGCCCTATCACTTTCAATATGCTCCAGAAAATCAACAATCACCACTCGATCAAATTCATTATCTTCAAAAGGAGTTCGTTCTCCATTAATCTGAAAAACATTTTCTTTTACTAAATCTCGGATACATTGAACAGTATTCTCGTCTAAATCAGCACTTTTCCAATGCCCACCTCTCTTACGAAGAAAGTAACTCACAACCCCATTATCGGAGCCAATATCCAAACATGCTAGCCCTTTGGTTTCAGCCAAAAGAAACGTAATCTCTCTCAGTTTGTTTTGCTTGAGAACAGACTTACTAAAAAGAAGAATTGGCCAATTTCTATCCATTTTAATCCTTAAAATGAACTCCGCAATAAAAGTATGTTCTTTATAGATTCGAGTGGCAGGCCCCGTACTGCTTTTCAAAAGAACATACTTTTGTACGTCCCATTTCAAAATAAAGTATAAATTTTTTGCATTTCACTAAGTTCTCTTTGCTTTTTCTCCAAAGTCCAGCCCAGTTCTTCCCCCATCACATCAGCACAAAATTTTAAAATTTCTTCACCTGGATTTCCTGCTGAACCTAATTCTGTTCGTCTTAAAATAATATCTGATAGCTTTTGTGCCATCTCTTCTCGCACCCCATAAACTACTTGAGCTTTTAAAAGAGATAATGATGGGGACAACTTGTGATCTTCTTTTTCATTACGAGTATATTTCAAAACTTCAGAGTGTGTTGATCCATAATTATAGATAAGACTTTGAACTTCTTCAGCTCTTAAGCCCTGTCCTCTCAATTTTTCTATAGCCTCTTCTAAATATTGATTCAACTGTTCAATATTTCCCCCATCAACAGGTGTAATGGCCGACATAGATGAAGAAGACTTCTCCCCTCTTATTTCAAACACCTTATCTACAACTTTTTCTGCTACATCTCTGGCTGTTGTATATTTAACACCTACTGTTGAGATAAGCCCATGCAGACCTTGCGTTCGATGATCTAAAATCTGATACTTTTTTGAAATCTGTACATTTCCTGCTTTAGGATTAACCCCAGAGCTTGGTAAAAACCCAGAATGAATCCAGGAAACATCTTTTAATGTCAATTGGGCTAAAGGGCAAGCTTGATTAAAGTCTGTCAGAAATTCTTGAACATCTTCTTGAGTAACTTTTAAATCATCTGGGTTTTTATCATAGTATGAAAGCGCAGTCCCAACCACAGAACGATTCCTCCACGGAGTAATAAAAAACAATCTGGATCCCTTATTGATTAAAGCATCTTTATCATAAAATTTATTTTTCCCATAAATGCCAACAGCATATCGATCAAAAAGAAGAGGAGTTACCAAATTAATCGATTTAACCAAAGGAAATTTTTGCCGATCTCGATATTCCTCAAGAAGACCTAACACACGATAAACCCATGGCCCTGCCGTGTTCACAACCATTCGAGACTGAATCGAAAATTTCTCTGCCGTTAAAGTATCCTCTACTTCTACTCCACAGACTGCATCTGTTTTTCTTAAGAAACCTGTGATCTTCACATAATTAGCACAGTGAAGACCTTTCTTCTGTGCCGATTTCAAAAAAGATAAAGTGAGCCGTTCTGAATTATAAACTTGGGCATCATGGAATACGGCTGCCCCCGTCAGGTCTTCAGAAGGCATTTTAGGGAGAAGTCTTAGGACCTCATTTTTAGAAAGTGTGTATCCTCTGGGGATATGCTTGGAAGCATCTACATCCCAATTCCGATCAAAACTTACAGCATCATAAATAGACAATGCTATCGAAAAGAGGGATTTACTTTTCATGCCATGTCCAGAGGTTGGGATCAATACGGGCAGAGGATGAACTAAATGCGGAGCAATTTTCATAAGAGTGGTTCTCTCTCGTATCGACTCCCTCATGCGTTTGAAATCTGCATGCTGTAAATATCTAAAACCACCATGAATAATTTTCTGGCTATTGGCAGAAGTCGCACCCCCAAAATCCCTACCTTCAACAAGAGCAACTGAAAGCCCTCTTAAAACAGCATCCCAAGCAACACAAGCCCCATAAATACCCCCGCCAATAATCAAAAGATCATAGGTGACTTGAGTCAGTTGAGTCAAATTACGCTTCATGAGAAGTGAGTTCCTGTTTTAGACCATCATATAACCCATTCAGAGTTTTACAAAAAACCTCATAACTGTATTTACTTTCGACCAATTGCTTCCCTGCTTTTCCTATTGTGTCTCTCAATTGAGAATCTTTCATAAGACAAAGAAGCCCTTCCCCAAAAGCCTCAGCAGACGGTTGAGCTAGAATAGCCGTGGAAGAATCTAAGACCTGAGTATGGGTTTGAAGATTTGTAGCAACAATTGCCTTACCGCTGGCAAGATAAGAATAAAGTTTCATGGGAGTGTTACTACCCTGAATGCGCGGGGAAGCCAGAATATCTGCTTGTGCAAGATAGGCCCCTAGCAACTCAACAGGTTTTTTGCCAATAAAATGAACTTTATCCTGAATTTTCAAATGTATTGATTTTCGGCGATACTTATCAATATCGGTTGCTTCACCCCCAATAATGACAAGATCTGTATCTTGCCGCTCTTTTAATACATAAGAAAAACTTTCCAGAAGAAGATCCATCCCTTGATAAAATTCAAGATTCCCCACATACATGATCATCCATTGACTGATTTTATGTTCACCTCTTATCAAAATGGGGCTGAGGTCCTTAACTTCTTTAAGAAGAGGCACATCTTGTAAAACAACTATTTTCTTAGGGTGATATTTTAAAATTCCTACTGATAAAGCTTCACAAACGACAGCAACAACTTTGGCGTTTCGAACTAAAAGACTTTCAAAAAAATTCATTATTTTTTTCAGCATTCGAAGCATGGGATAACGTTCAATCAATTGTTGAGGCAATGAAGAGTCCACGTCATACACATAAGGAATTCTAAAAATCCACTTTAGTATTAAAGCCATGAAAGCCGCCTCTTCAACTGCATGAATCACATCATATTTTTTCTGGATTACCATTCGAACGGCTTTTAAAAACATAAAAAAATCGCAAAGAACTTTCTTATACGAATACCCGGGACGAATACCTCTCACTCCTGGGATAGAGATGATTCGATGAATTTGAACATGCTCATGCTGGACATCTCGCCCTTCATGATAAGTCAAAAGATCCACTTCATCTCCACGCTCGGAAAACACTTTTAAAAGCAAATTAACTGCAATGGGAGTCCCTCGATCTTGGAAAAAGGGTTGAGGGGCTAAAAGGAGAATTTTCATGATTTTTGTCCTCGAACAAATTTTAAAATAACAGGAGAACCTAATAAAGCAGTCAAACCTAAAAGTCTTGCGCATCTTTCTAAAAAATGAGACAAGCCAGGAAGCTTTAAAACTCGATGAAGCACCATAGGAAAGAAAAACTCAGGGAATCGAGACTTCAGAGAAAAACCCTGTGACTCAAAAATTTTTCGCAATTGTTGCTTTTTAAAACAGGTGTAGACACGCGTATTCCCCTCTAAGTGCTTTTTAAATTTAAAAAGTAGTGGGGTCACAGAATTAATACTTTGCATCTCAGGATAATCAAAAATCACACATTTTTTAGAAACACGACATAACTCTTGAATGAGTTTCTCCCATTGAACCACATGAGGAAGAAGACGAAAGCTCATAACAACATCGAAAGTTTGATCGGGGAAAGGCAAATTTAACACATTTCCAACTTCAAATAAGCAATCTCCCTTATCTAAAAACCTTTGAATTCTTGTTTTGCAAATATCTGCACTTCCCAGAACAGTCACTTTAAATCCCTCTTGAACAAGAGCCTCTGTCATCTGTCCATGACCGCCCCCAACATCTAAAATACTGGCGTGGGAATAGGAAGAAAGCATTTTCAAGGTTGCTTGTTCTTGAATCTTTAAAAACCAATCTCCCACAGCACCTGAAAAACGATGTGCATAATCTTCAGAGGAAGTTTCAATATCTGCTGTTTCTGGGAAATTATTTTCGTAACTCATTTCTCTACTTCAATCCTATCGATACAACAATCGACCCCCTCCTCAAATCGAACAGGAAATTCCAAATCTGCATCTTGATCTAAAGTAAATTCAAGCCGAAAAGGCTGATAGTTCTGTGTTTCTGTAAAATCTTTCAATCGAAGCGTTTTTTGAGCAATGATTTTTTGCCCATAATTTGTAGTCACAAGAAGAGAAACAACAGAAGAGTTGACATGTTTTTTTAATGTTAGATCAGAAACTTTTATCCAGAATGTTGCTTTATAATTTCCCTTTGAAAAGGGCGTGTAGGGACCAAAAAGAACATCTCTGCGGGGACTTCCCTGATTCACTTTAACCACTTTCCCTCCAGAAGCCTGCGCATCTGCTACAACAGCAGCTTGGCAATAAAGATCTTCTGCTTCCAAAAGCCAAGGATTTTTTGAAATATTTAAAAACCCAATGGATATTCGATCTAAGCTAATCTTGCCTACTCCCCCATAAACGACCTTGGGCTCAATCTCTGCATAATCAGACACTTCAAAGGGGACGATAAAATCTTTAAAGCTTTCTTTTTGAAACTCACTGGAATCAAAGTCTTTTGCCACAACTAAATAATGAGGCTCTTTATTCCATAGTTCAAATCTCAAAACGCCTTTACTCTCTGCTAAAAATTCTCCCTTCAAGCGAAATAAAGCCTGATAATGCCCGCTAGGATACCCTCTCGCTTTTTGAGATAAAAGCCATTCTCCTATCCCTGCTTCAGCATCTACAGTCACAACTTTGCCATTCGATGCATTCTCCAATAGTTCTTCGTATCCTTTTTTTCTTTTTAAGCTTTCTCCTTGCGTTAAACTAAAAACAGGGCTGATGATTTTAGAAGATCCTTTCAACAAATCAGGCTCTTCTAACACTTCAAAAAGAAAAAGACTTCCCTCCTGCTTTATAAACTTTAAGAATCCATTATCTTTAAGTCTAGAGATTGTAAAATGAGCGGGGAAAGGGCTTACTTTCCCTGGAAATGCCTCTTCATGAAAAACGACAAATTTTACTTCAAACTCCCTTAACAGTTTCCATATCTTTTCATTCACCTCTCCTGTGTTCATAGCAGATAATGGATAAAACACCTTTTTGACGTAATCCCATGAAATAGCTGGCCTGTATCCATTGATCATAGGCAACCGATGACGTGTTGCATAATATTGATAAATAGAAGACCACGAACTTTCCCCAGGCCAAATAGGAAGAGCTAAAACTCTTTTATGGTTTAAGTTTTTTTGAACATGTTCATAAACAGAGTGGCCACTGGGCATCAAACTAATACCAAGAGATTTTGCAGGAAGATAATCGATGCAAATGCCTATCATAAGAAAAATGGCGATCCACATCGATTTTTTTTTAAGCAAAGAAAAACATGCTTTTGCACCAAAAGCAGCTAAAAGAGATAAAAACAAAAAAGATAAATAGAGAATGCGTGTTGGGACACGAATATAATTAAAATGAGGAACGTTCTGATAGAAAAAATTATACAGGGGAAATATGTGATCCAATCTAGGTCCAAATGAAAGATAATAGGTTAGAAGAAATAATCCTGCTGAAATTCCAAAAATAACCTTTTCCTTCAGTGAAAAACTTTTCCTTAAAAACTTATACATTAAAAATCCTGCTAATGCTAAAAGAACAGAAAAAATACCAGGATAAACAAAAAACTCACCATTCTCATGGAAACGCTTAAAAATATCTGTCATCGATGGGGAATAAAGTTTGATAATCCCTACAGATCTCCCACCAGAAACCACAGAAGAATCTAATTTTGTTATTTTTTCAAACATAAGCCACCCCACAAGCGTCGTAGCTGGAATGACAAAAGCAATAAACACTTTGACCAGGTTTTTTTTAAACTCAAGAGTGATTCCTGAATTAGAAAAGATGCTCTTTTGATGCTTCATCATAAAATAGACTTTCAAACCTAAGCACATTCCAAAGACGATCATCATTAAGTGAGATCCTAATCCTTCCATTTCATAAAAAAACTGAATGGGATAGATCAAAAAAAGAATAAAAGGGAGAAAACTTATTGCATCATTTTTTAAAGATTTTTCTATATTCTGCCCACTTAATTTAGAGAAAAGCCAACTGTAGAAAATCCAACACCCTCCTATCAAAACCATTCCGAGAGGAATCAGACTCCAAGCCCACATAGAAGAAGAGCGACGAAACATCCATAAACTTAAGAATAAACCAAAAATGAAACTTAAAACTCCTATCCCCCATGTCCATCGAGACGACCTGAATTGTTTTAACTCATTTTTATCCTTTTGAGAAATCTCCCAATCAACAGTAGATGAAGAAACGCGATGTAATCTAAAAAGAGGAAGAATTAAAAATATTCCTAAAAATACGGGCAAATAAAAAGCCACATGAAATTCATCCATGCCTAGACCCAGAAAAATGAGGCCCGAGATAAACCCTAAAAACCAATTTTCTTTTTGTAGTGCTCGAGCATAAATATAAATAATCCAAGGGATAAAGAAATGTGTAAAACCTCCTGGATGACCTCCTAATAAATGCACAACTCGATAAGGATAAAGCGCATAAATAGTCGCAGCAATCAGAGCTGCCCATCCTACCCTAGTCCACAGATAGGCTAATCGATACATTCCCAATCCAGCCAAAGGAAATGTTAATAGAACTAATAAGTTATAACCCCCCTGATCCCCCAAAAGAAGCGCAAAAGCGGAGAAAAAAAATGCTAAGGGAATATATTGGTTATTAAAATGCTCCTGTAAGCCATATTTGGGAACATTGAGCTGATAGGGATCTTTAAAAAAAGGCGTATGCCCCTGAAGAGCATCCTTAAAAAGCCACATATAGTAAAAAAGTTGAATATAATCACCCTGTTCTAAAGTGACAACGGGCTTATTTTCAGCAGAAGCATGCGTGTAAGGAAGCCCTCGATCAAAATACCGAATCAAGGGAAAGGTATAAAGAACTCCAAGAATAAGAAAATAGAGAAGAAGGCCAGATGTAATAATCAATTTTTTCATAGGAAAGTTTCATTCACTAACAAGTCCGTGGTTTACTAGGCCATTCATTATAATGTAAGCCAGTACTATTGAGAAACAACGGTCCTGCAGTGTATCCTGCCATTGCAACTTGTTCAAGCCTTTTCGAGTGGGAGGTATTTTTATATTAAAGTAATGATCAGATTATTAGATAAGATCAAAGTCCTATTCATTAGCCGTTGCTATAGAGCTCAATCTCACTCACATTCCAATGAGACGGAGCAGGATCTTCTATTTCAATCCTAAATCCGTCTGCTTCGATAGAAGGAAATCGAATCGTTTGAAGATGATCCCCATATACAGGATGGCCATTTTTGAAGATAAACGGATCCAACTTAAAAGAAACGTGGGAGACAACCTCTTGCCATTCCTTCTGGGTATGAGCGAAAACATTGATAGAGGTAGCCCAGTGATGTCTATCCCCATTATAAAAAAAAGAAATTCGATTTATAGATCTGTTCTTTTGAAGCATTCCTTGTATCCACATCCCTTTCTTTTGAGGTTCATAACTTCCCCAGGAAGTAAAATAGTCCCCATCGTTTAATCTTTTTAAAGAGGCTTTGTTAGAACTAGCGGACAAAACAATCTCTTCTTCTAGCATTAATTGATCTTGCAAAGACATTTCGTGTTTAAAGTTAAAATAAATTTCAAAATCTCCACAAATTTCCTTTTCATAGGAAACCCCCATCGTTGAAAGATCTTGTTCAAAATCTTGAATTGTTTCAAAACGCATATTTCCAGAGAGGCATAAGATATAGGCTACATTCCTTGCACAATCCACAGAGTCTTTATAAAGCAGTGGCCAGCCTAAAAATCTTCGATTAAAAGGTTCGCTACAAATAATCCTCTCATCCGTTTCATAAGGGATTCGGTTGGCCACCCAAAAACCTGCATAGCAATAGCGAATTTGATGATCATCAAGAAAATGAATCACAGGTTGAAGATTAAATATGGCCGCATGCTTCTTTGCAAAATCAGGTTGCTTCCAATGATGTATGATTTGAATTGAAGCCGATAAATTAAAGACTGAAAGAAAACAAGCAAAAGCACCTATTATATATTTTAGAGGGCTTGGACACTTTGCATATAAATCACTTAAGATAAAAGGGAAACAAACCACCATTGGGAGAAGATACCTGTACGATGAATGCTGAGAACGTATATCCAATATGAAGAAAATCTGACACAACCAAGATGCTGCAACAAAAACATCATTGATTTCAAGAGTAGGCCACTTTAATCTTATAAATCTTCTAGAAAAAAGAATCATTCCGAGAACACTAGCCCAAACTAAAATCAATAAATAAACTCCCATAAATATTTTAATAAACATGTTTGGGAGAAAATCTAACACTCGTCCGATGTCTGGGAAAATAGGAGGAGTTAACCCCATCACACCTGGGAGCGTGCTTTCCATCATCGAAAGCCACATGGGAAAAGCTTCATGCCAATGTCGGGTCCCCATAATGCTCTGATAAGCGCCGGGGTCCATGGTGAAGGCCAATCCATACGGTATTAACCCTATGATGCCCCCAATGGTGTAAAAGCTTGTTCTCTTTAAAACACTCTGCCAATCCCATCCCAAACAAATCCATATTCCAACAGGCATCACTATACATAAAGAAAGCATATGACTGCTAAAGCTAAGCCCTCCTATCAAGCCCGCCAGAGCAACCCAGAAAAGATTTCTCTTTGTAACACTTATCCATCCCAAAAGAAGATTGATGCTTAAAAATAAACATAATGAACTATACCCGGGCAAAGCATATCCTGATTGTAAGATAAGCCAATAACTTGACGGAAATAACAAAAGCAACATTGCAGGCCAACCTTTTTTAATGAGCCCCTGACGGGAAAGAAGAATCAAAAAAACAAAAAGGGTTATTAAGCCCAATAAAAAGGCCATGTATCTTGCGCCCAAAGCATTTCGAGGGAGGGTATTCACCAAAGGGGCCAGTAGGTAAGATTCGATCGGGAACAAATAAGGTTGACCTGGAAATAAAACAGGAAGTTCTGAATGATTTAAAATTTTTTTTGCCTGTAAAACAGCAGATGCTTCATCCACAGAAGCTGGAACCCTAGAAATACTAATCACAAAAAGCGTACATCTTAAAATAAGAGCAGCTATTAAAATAAAAAGAATAACAAATCGATTTAAAAACTTCATTTTAATCAAAAGAGAAACTCCTTCTTTTTAAGCCTTAAACACACAGAGTCGATAGGAGTGTAACAAAATAGAAAATAAAAATAAGAAGGGGGATTTCCATCAAAATGAATAGGGATTTTCCCGATTCATTAAGAGGAATGCAAGAATTGACACCATCTCTTAAGAAGAACTCTAAACAGAGCAAAAATATTTCTTTATCTTTAATAAATCATTTACTACTCCACAAAACGATATTTTAAAAGTGTCCAGAGAGCTGAAAATCCGTCTCGCCAAGTAATTTTTTTGCCTTCGTCATACTCACGCCCTGCATAAGAGATAGGGACCTCAAAAATCCTAACCTTTCTTTTCAAAAGCTTCGCAGTTACTTCAGGCTCAAACTCAAAACGTCTCGATTTTAAAGGAATTTCTTTTAAAATTTCTGTTTTCACAAGTTTGTAACAAGTCTCCATGTCTGAGATCGTAGTATTATAAAGAAGATCTGTTGCCAGACTCAAAAATTTATTCCCCAACAAATGCCAAAAAAGCATATTTTTATGAACCCCTTTAAAACGTGTCCCATAAACAGCTTTGGCCCCAAATTTCTGAACTGGTTCTAAAATCTTATGATAATCTTCAGGATCATATTCTAAATCTGCATCCTGAATAATGACATAATCCCCTGTAGCCTTGGTCAAAGCAGTTCGAACTGCAGAACCCTTTCCCATATTTTTTTGATGATGAAGAATCGTCAATTGAGGATATTCTTTTTGAAGTTCTTGCAAAATCTTAGGAGTCGTGTCTGTCGAAGCATCATTGACAATAATGATTTCTTTATCCAAAGATACCTTTAAAACACGGTTTACGATCTCTTTTAAAGTAGGTTCTTCATTAAAAACAGGAATCAAAACAGAAAGCTTCAAGAACACCTCCACTATAACTTTTAAAACATATAAGTCGAATACGTTCCCATTTAGAGAATGCACATCATATCAAGCATTGACTATCACTTCAAGTCATCTAAAGAAAGGGGTTTTGCTTGATAAACTTGAATATGAGATTGAATGATTTTTTTCTTTTCTGGAGGAAAAGCATTTTCATCTATGACCAAAGTACGAAAACTCTCCACACTATCCAACTTTAAATCAAAACCTTCTAATAAAGGGGTTTTCTGAAATGAGAAAAAATAAACTTGTCCACCCTCTTTTAACCATCGTTGCATCTCTAATTTAAGATCAACATCCAAATATTCTGATCCAGTCCAGTAAATCTCACTCCCATAAACCCCTTTCAAAACAGACACAATCTTTTCATCATCAGAGAGAATTAAAGCATTCTTTAAAAACCCTTTTCTAACTCCATCATAAAAATTTAATATGCCTGCTCCATCTCTTAGCCAAAGAACATCCTTAAAAGAATAAAGATTGATCCCAGATAAGATTATAATCCCCACAATAGCAACCATTTTAGCCAATTTACCCAAACGAGATACCATGCCTAAAAGCCCCCCAACCCACAATGAAAAAATGGGAATGAGAGAAGGAATCCAAGGTCCCATAGCAATAAGCGAATTAGATTTTGTAAGAGGCTGAAACATCTCAAAAATAGGATAAAAAAGAAGCAGAATCATTAAACCTGAAAATTCTTGCTTCATTTCTTTCAAAAAAAATATCAAAACTCCTCCAACAACTAAAAAAAGAAGAGGAAGTGAGAAAAAATTCATCAATTGAGAAAAAGTATTCGTTCGCAATCCAATCCACAAAATTCCAATTAAAGCAAAACTCAAAATTAGTTTTTCAAGGATTTTTAATCGAGAGTTTACTGCCATCCCATCCAAAACAAAGCCAACGGCTCCAAGAATGAGAAGAGACCCCAATCCTGTTTTAGTCATACTTGCTAAAATAAAAGAAATGAAAGCTAAAATCCAAAAACGCTTATCATTTTGTTGAGACACAAGTGA
The DNA here is from genome assembly GCA_964640155.1 of uncultured bacterium. Lineage (GTDB taxonomy): Bacteria > Auribacterota > JACPWU01 > JACPWU01 > JACPWU01 > CAZXEQ01. The sequence goes on from CAZXEQ010000002.1 coordinate 47,551, forward strand.
AATAAGATAGAAAGATCCTATCACCAAAGCCTGTGCAAGCGAAAATCCTTCTGGTAGACGACAAAACCAAAGATTCGTAAAGTTCGTAAGAAGAAAAAATGTTACACCCATGGCACCCAATCGTCCAAACATTCTATCTGCAAGTAAAAATAATGCGCCCATCGAGAGAACACCAAAAACAGGAGATATAAGTAAACTCAACTTTAACCCAAAAAAACAATTGGCCCAAGCTAACCAAACGCACGCAAGTCCCCCTTCACGGACCAAGCATTCAGGAGAGAACGTCTTTACATGTAAAGTCCCTTCACGAACCAGTTGGGCCGCTTGTGTAAAAGTAAATCCCACTCTCTCAGAAGGCCACATCATAAAAAATAAGGCAGCTAAAAAAATAATGAGTACACAAAAGTCTTTCCAGACCAAAGGCCTTTTCATCAAACTAATTTGGAACCTGAATCGGCGAGGCAGAAACATCAGAAAAGATACAATGACAATAGAAAATACTAAATTTTGAGCAGTAAAAACGCCGAAAAGAGCACATCCCAAAAGTAAAACAGAACTTAAGACAACGCTTAGCAGTACACGTAAAAAAAGCTGCTCAGTGAAATGTATGAGAGAAATTTTCAAAAAAGTTCGAGTCAGAACATATCCTGGCAGAAAAAAGAAAAGAGGAAGAACTAAAACAAAATTTACAACAAGAGTTAACTGATCATGAATCACAACGCCCTCTTGTGAAAATCCAAAATATTTTTTACGACATATTGAACTTGCCCTGAGGTCATTGAAGGGAAGATCGGAAGAGCTAAACTTTCACGAGCAGCCTTTTCAGCGTTCGGGAAATCTCCCGAATGATAACCCAATGAAGATAAGCAAGGCTGTAAATGCAGCGGCATGGGATAATAAATTTCTGTCCCAATTCCTTTTTCAGAAAGAAAGTTTCTTAAGAGATCTTTTTGGGAAGTTCGAATCACAAATTGATTATAAGTGTGAAAAAAACCTTTAGGTTCATGAGGCAGTTGTAAAGGCGTATTCTTGAGAGTCTTCAAATAATATTGAGCAATTTTTCTTCGAGCTTTAATCGCTGCTTGAAATTTTTTAAGTCGAATCAAAAGAATCGCTGCCTGAATTTCATCCAGTCGGCTATTCCACCCTACTATTTCATGATAATATTTTTGAGAAGCCCCATGAGCTCTCAGCATTTGAATATGCTTAGCCAAAACTTCATCATTCGTTAAAACCATCCCTCCATCCCCTGCACCTCCCAAATTTTTAGTAGGATAAAAGCTTAATGCCGAGAGCCTTCCCATCGAACCAGATGGCTTCCCTTTAAAAACAGCTCCTAAAGATTGAGCAGCATCTTCAATCACTTCTATTTTTTTTGCCTGAGCCAAAGACAATAATTCCTCCATCTGAGTACAAACACCGAAAAGATGAACAGGTATAATTGCTTTTGTCCGAGAAGAAACCGCTTGAGAAATTTTTTTGGGATCTATCGAGAAACCGTCTTTCTCAATATCGACAAAAACAGGTTTTGCCCCTACTTTTAAAATGGCTGTCACTGTTGCAATAAAAGTATAGGGAGTCGTAATCACTTCATCCCCAGATCCAATCCCTAATGCTAGCAAACTCAACCAAAGCGCATCGGACCCAGAAGCCACTCCAATGGCATATTTTGTTTTACATAAAGCTGACAACTTCTTTTCTAGCCCAAGAACATTTTCACCTAAAATAAAATGTCCTGATGAAAAAATTTCAGACAATGAACGCTGAAAGGCTTTCTCATCCTTTTGAAAATCTTTTCCCACTATAAAAAAAGGAACTTTTATTTTTTTCATATGCTTATACCTTAATTATCAATATTCAACTACCTAAACACTAAGATTCTCGAGCTAAAATTTGCAAACCCGAAAAGGCAACGCTTTTTTCCTTTTTATTTACCCCCGGCTCACATTTTAAATCAATTACATTTAAACCTTGAGCAAACTCAATATTTCGCAAAACAATTTCTTTAATCTTATCCGGTTCTATCTCCCATTCTCCAAGCAGCTGATTCTGAAAACCAATCGTTACAGCTCTTTTAACCAAGGATGAAGTTAGCAGAAACTTAAGTTGATATACACATTTTCCTGATTCTCTTCGATAAAAAGCAAAACCTCCATTCCCAGAAAACCAAGCCCACTCTTTTTCTCCTAATCCTTTTTCTGGCAAATATGCGTTCATACTAACCCAAGTAAGATCTTTGGGCTCAGCAACAATCTCAAATACAAACGCTTCTGGAAAATCTTTCACAAGCTTTAGACCGGACGCTTTTAAAAATCTTTCATAAATATTTTTTCGATAAAATTCTTTATGAAAAATTGCATATTTAATTCCTAAACTGGCTAACCGTTCTGTTACTTCTGGCTCCCAAAGATTTCTATTTGATTTCAAAAGCCACCCTGGAGGAGTTTTATCCGGAGCTCCATTCATCATACGTTTAGCATGAAATCTTTGATAAGACAAATATTGATAATGTCGCTTGTCATCAGCTCCAAAAATAGGATATTCAGCGATCATAATACCTCCTGACTGCTGACCCAACCATTGATAAACAGGAGGAACTGTCGAAACATCTACATTCCTAATAGGAGGAACAAGCGTATATTCAAAAACCAAGCCTAAAAGCAAAAAAGAAAAGCAAACAATTCGCATTTGAATACGAGAAAATTTTTCAAGCAAACATTTCAATCCCCATCCAGCTAAAACGGTTACACTCAAAGAAACAAAAACACCTGCTCTTGCATATACCCGAAACATGGGGAAGAACTTATATAGAAGATGTGAGGGCATATATAACTTTATAAACTTTAAATCTATTTCTGGAGGGAAAGAGAAAATCATCATTCCAATCCCACACACCATCATCGCTGAAAGAAAAAAAGATTTTTCTTTAGGCAAACTTTTTCTTTCCTTCCACCAACGAAAAATACCATAACCGGCTAAAGAAAGAGGAATCACCCCTAAGTATAGAGTTCTTTCAAAGAAATGCCTCCCCCCTAATTTATTCGAAATCCGTTCGGAGAAAGATCCAAAAATAGGGTGTAACTCTGACGGGACAAAATAATCCCAACACCTTGCAGCATAACTAAACACATCATGATAATTTCTAACCAATCCTACTTGCTCATGTTCAGACACAGGGATAAAATGAAACATTCCCAAAATCGCCTTATAAATAAATGGAATAGAAACTAAAAAGCTCACAAAAAGAATGCCTAAAATACCCATCCCCTTTTTAAAAACAGTTCTGTCTCTTCTTTCAAAAACAAGGAAGCGATACCCAATAAAAATCAAGCTAAAAAAAAATGCAAAATAACCGTAATAAGTATACGAAAGAACAGTCACAGCAAATAAAAATCCTGTTAATATCCCATTCTTCAAAGTAGACTGCTCTAGATATTTCCAGAGGCAAAACACATAGAGAACAATCCATTGAGCATGAGCATTCCCTAAATGTCCCGCCAAAGTTTGGGAAATGAGATTTGGAGAAAAACCATAAACAATCCCCGAAAAGAGGCCGATCCAACCACTCTTAGTAAGACCATAAACTAACCATGACACTGTTAATGCTGAAAAAGTAATGCCTAAAACACAAAACAAATTATATGCAACTACTTCATTAAAAAGGATCTCTAATAAAATACTTTGTCCAAAAAGAATAGGAAGAACATGTTGTAGCATACCATGTGAAATTTCAAATGGAGCTCCTGTAAGAGAATTCAAACGAACTAAATCATTCAATATTTTTGAGTTCTGCCAAAAACCGTACAATCCACCCATAGTGTCTTCAGGCCAAGCGGTAAGACCAAAAATATGCGTAAAAAAATAAGCTGGAAACGGGAAAAGATATAAAAGGGTTAAAAGAAAGAAAAAAAGGAATTTTTTCAAGTTTTATTCTCTGGTATCTTCCTGGCAAAAAAAACCTCCCCGCACTGAATTCCCACCCCTATAAAAAGAAACACATAAATTCCTTGAGCAAGATCCTCAACAATAGGGAGATTCAGACTGATTAAAACAGAACAGGATAAAATTAAAAATAAAGCAGCACCGATAAAATAAGATGAAGGATTTTCAATAAGATAAAGATGCGTTTTCTCTAACTTTTGTTCAAAATCCTTTGAAGGGGAAAGCCATTTTCTAAAAACGTAAAGAAGTAAGTAATACACAGATAAAGAGACCACCACAAGATTCACAAATAACAAGCAGGAAAAAGTTTTTAATCCAAACCCCCAGTTAGCTCCCTTCCAAATAATCCACGTACAAGAAGGAATAGCAATTGTTAAAGCTGTTCCTAAAAACCATTTTCTGCTTTTCTTCTTATATAAAAGGAGCAAGAGGATAGAACTTCCAAGACTAAAAATGCTGTAAAACATCAACCACTCACCTTGAAATCTTGCTAAAAACTTAAGAGCGTTATGGGAAAGACCTGGTTCCTTTATAACAATACTGAAATATGGAAATAAAAAAATTGTTAGTTTAAAGGTTAAATAAGCGCAAAAAATATTAAAAAAAACCATCCCTATGTGAATTGAATCCCAAAACAAATAACGAAGCTCCCTAGAAGTCATCTAACAATTCCTTTATCTCTTAATCTTTTTTCAACCATACTTGCATACAATCTCCCAAGCCCCCCCAAGAAAGAAAAGTTGTTCCAGGGAAAAGGCCCAACTTAAGAAAAGTACTACTTGGCAACTTTGCGTTCACCCCCAAAATTTCTTTATGTCTAAATCGATTAAGCCAATAATGAATACTAAAAAGAAAATACCAAGGATAACTTTGAAAAGATTGTTTAACAATCTTAAATCCAACCTTTTTACTAATAAGACGCATTGTCCTCATTGAATAAAGGAAAAGATGTCTGGGCGTTTCTAAAGGCATCCAAAACTTTCCAAATAGATGGGAACCAAGTGAATCAACATTAGGAGTTCCTAAGATAACAACTCCATCTTTTTTTAAAATCCTCTTAATCTCTACTAACGTTTCTATGGGATCATACAAATGCTCAAAAACATGATTTATTGTTATCACATCAAAAAATTCATTAGGGAATCTTGCCTCTTTCAACGATCCATGAAACACGCTCAACCCCTTTTCTTTTGCTCTAGAAATTGCAACTTCACTAAAATCGACACCTTGAACTTCCATTTCATATTTTTTCATCTTATCAAGAAAAGTTCCTTCTCCACAACCGACGTCCAACAAACGCGCATTCTTTTGAACCTTCACACTTCTCAGTAAAGGCTGTAGAGGAAAAAGAAGGAACCTTTTAAAACTTTTTTTTCGACTTCCATAGTAGGTTTGTTCCAAAATTTTCTTTAAAAAATTATCTGTTGAAGCTTCGTCTTGTCCTTGATAGGCCCCATACTCTTGAGGATAGAATGATGCGATTTCTTTTTCATCTGGTTGAGGATTAATAAAAACGAGACCACAAGAACATTTCCATAAAGAAAACTCGCCTTGAATTCCATGCATCCGATCATGGTTTTTAAAAAGAAATCGAAAGTCATTTGCGCCGCAAAGAAAACAACTCTTAAGATCCTTCATTTCATGATACCTCTCTTCTTTTTAACCTTAAAAAACAATAACCCAGACACCCTAAAGCAGTTATAAAGGTAATACTAGACACCATCACCCCCAACTCAAACCACCTCTGCAGAGTAAACTCAATCACAATCTGAAAATCTTTTCCTTGAAATTCAGGCTTCACATTCACCCACCATCCATTTGCAAAACCATTTACTACTATATGACAAGGAATCTCTATTTTCTGATCATGATCTCTCCAGAAATTTAACAAAGCTGACCATGACTCACCTTTATTGGGAAATGATTCCTGGGGGTTATCCATTCTAATATAAGCTTTCCAATCCGGATGGAAAGATTCACTAAAAACCATCCAAAAAGGGCCATGCGCATTTTTAACGTTAACAACATAGCGTGTCAGATTGAGCTTTTCAAAATTTAAAATGGGCCGGGAAGAACTATATTGTTTTTCAACTTTTGGAAGAAGCATCAACCAATTCCATTGAAATTTCTTACTTCTTAAAAATTCAAGAGAGTGGTGATTATTCATTGAAAATGGAGTCCAAAAATCAAATTCAAAACGATTTTTACTAACTCTCTTAATCTGAGATGGATTTACTCGTGTAGATACACCCTTTAAACGGAAAAGATCAATATTTTTATCTTTTTCATTAAATTCTAGTTTTATTCTTTTATACTCTGCAAACTGGTTTGAACATAACTCATAGATAAAAACTGCTTTCTTTTCTCCAGGCTTACTAAATTTAATTGTATACCATCTTTGGAATTGTTCTTTATTGTCAACTTCTTTCAAAATTTCCTTTAAGTTAATATGAACCATCTTCCTTTTATTATCTATAGGAATTGTTGGGAGATCTCGTACAATCTCAACAAATTGATTATCATCTCCTCCTTTTCTAAAACCAAAAGAAGCTTTAACACGATCACTTTCATAATTCGTTAAAATAAGATTTACATTTTCTTTTTTTCGAATATCCAGATAAGGTTTTTTTCTAACCTTAAAGCAGAATCGCTCATCTAAAGGAATATTCTCTAATTTACTCACAAAGTAAAAAATTCCATCTTTAAGATAACACCATCCACTTTCAGAATCTCTTTTTAAACTTAGGTCATATTTCACTTGAAGTGGTAAACGGTGGATCATTTTTAAACCATACAATTCAAAAAGGTACCATCCTTTCTTTTTCTTTGAGCAGTCAACCCCCCAAATCTTATGAGGTAAAATTTGTACACCCGTCAAATAATAATGCTTTCTGCCCGGAAATTCGTCCTGAACTTTCCTTAGGAGGTTCACAAAAAATGTCTCTTTTTGATCAGAGGTTTTCTTAGGATAACTTGTGCGCGGGATAAGTAAATACTCCTGTTTATCATTTTCTATCTGCACTCGAAAAACAACTTGAATTGTTTGAACAGAAGGATCCTGCAACTTATAAGTTAAGGCCAAAAATGGATATTTTTTTAAATCAATCCGTTCCCTCCTTTTAAAAGCTACCTTACTTTCAATATTTTTCTGTGATTGAACATGATAATTTATTTTTATAAATTCATCGGCATAAGAATCAAAGTAGGCTTTAAGTTTTAAAACATCATTCTCCCAAATCTTTAAAAACTTACATCCTATCGCCTCATAGTCAACACCTTTGGACACCTTCTCATTCTGCCTCAAAAAACCTTGATTCTTTAAAACCGGATTTAAAATAACATTAAAAAAATTTCTTTTCATTCGCACGAAAGGTTCTTTCAGAGAAAAACACCCCTTAAATTGATACTCTACATCTTGCGCAAAGAGAAAAATTTTTTTTATTTCTTTATTCAAAACTTCCGCATTATCATTTTTTGAGGGATATATTAAAAAGACATAAAAATAATTTTTGAACCTCTCTCGCACCTTTTTAATCTTTTGTTTTGGAATTAATAAAAATTCACATTCTCTTTGGGCTTTGATGCACCTAAAAATTTTTTTCTGAACATCCTGAATCTTTACTTCATGCTTACCACTCTCTAACCTTATGTTTGCTCTTTTTATCCACTCATCACGAAGCTTATTATTTGATTTGCCTTTTCGTAACGCAAGCCCATCGATTTGAATAGGAACCTTATTATATTTTTGAAGATTCCATATTTCATACTCGCAAGATATTTTTATATCAAACTCTGTCTTCATGCCTCTCTTAAGCTTAATTAAAAAGACATCGTCCTTTCGGTGAATTTTAAAATCTTTAGTTTTCTTCTGGACAAAAAGATCCACAGCTCCATTCTTTAAATAATCCAAAACAAAATTTTCCAAATTTTTATTTACTAATAAGATCGGACTTTGTTTTAAATCAAGGTCTGCAGAATTAGCCAATAGTTCCTCAATTCTATGTTTATTTTGTTCCATAAAAATGAATGCTGGTTGATTCCCAAGATAAGAAGCTTCAGCCAAAGGTAACAGGCTTCTCATCTCACCTGAAATGATACTTGCACCAGAAGCAGCATAAATTTTTGGAAGAACATGCTGATTTTTAAAAAAAACGATATGCTTCCCCCCATAGAGCTTAGTGAGATATGGGACGCTCTTTAGTCCATGCACAATTCTTTTTACAGAAGGGAAAACATTACTTGAATACATATTTAAGCGAGCAATAATGTATTTAATATTTGCCAAATTGAATAAAGAAGGAGGTCTTCCTTCTACAGTTAGATTCATTTCTTGTTCTAGAAGTTCATCAAAAACTTTCAGAGAACCTAGATTCCTTCGATCTGCTTTATTACCAACAGTCCCAGGAACAAGCGAAAACCCTGAAAAAGTATCAGCAAATTCATGAAAAGCCCCACAAAACTTCTTCCCGTTTAGTAGCCCCACAAATCCCCCGGCAGGAAGATAAAGCGCCTTAAACATTTCTGAACCCTTCAACATTTTCTCAACATATAGATATTCTCCTGGAAATTTGTGGGTTCTAAGCCTAATATCCATGCCTTCTTTGGGAGTTGCATAAAGCTCCCCTTTCCAAAAAGGATAAGAATTACAACCCACGAGAAGAGCTAACATACATCCCAAAAATTTACTTGTGTAATTAGGTTTAGAAATTACTCCTCCTTTTCGTCTATGAACAAGACTTTCTATTGCATAAGCAATAAGGACCGAATACCCTAAAGAAGAAATAATTATAAACCGGCTTGGATCTCGTATAACAATAGTAAAAGGGATAAGATAGTAAATCTTCTGGAGAGAATAAAATCCATACGGAATAAACGTAAGAACAACAAGAAACAATATGATCTTATTCTTTTTTTTCAGTAATAAACTCAGATAGGAAAGGAAAGCTGGTATGAACGTTAAAAAAAGTAACGAAGGAGGAAAAGTTGTTTCATATTGAAAATTAAAAAGACTCCCCCACAATCTCAAAATATTCAGAAAACTTAATCTCTGCCCTAACGGTACATCCGTACCAGAAGCTGTCTGACTGATCATGCCACTTGAGTGAGCTAATAGAGGAGCAATCCATGATCCATTCATAAGAAAAAAAATAGAAAATACAATAATAAACGCCTTTATAGCCGCTACAAATTCTTTCAAAGAACTAACTATAAAAAGAGATAATAAGAAAAAAACAATTGCATACCAAACAACAGCTTGTGAAGCCAAACAAAATCCAAAAAAATATATGATCCCTGCAAGCACTGCATAGCTTTTTCTGTCTTCTCTGATCGCCTTTGAAAATAATATTAAAGCAAAAGGCAACAAAGCTCCCGACAGAAGAACAAAAGCCCATCCCATGATTGTATAATTAAAAAAAAGTGGTGTTGTAATGAAGTAGAAACCACCCAGCAAAGAGGGGAAAATCCTTATCTGAAGAAATCTGCACCAAAAATAAACTGCAAATCCAGAAAAAGTAGGGACAAATAACAATAAAAACTTTGTAACAATCTCTCCCTCAATATGTAACTTTGCAAGAAAACCAAAAAAGAGATGAATTGGAAGCATGATGTAAGATTGAGCAACCCCTAACAAGCTACCAACATTTGTCCAAAGGTATAAGCCATTTTCAGCCCAAACCTCTGTTTGCTTTATTGTAATAGGGAATAGCCAATCCCCTCCCAGAACAACACCAGAAGAGACAAGAATTCTACGGCAGAAAAAAGCAGAGAATATAAGAAACAAAACAAGAACAGGAGCTTCTCTCAGTTTCATAAATACTATTTTGTCCTAGTTAGATTAGAGACGCTGCTTACCTGTTAAGAAACCCTTCAAGTAAAAAAATGAATACCTAAATAGAATATAGATATTAACAAAAGGGAGAATTAAAACTCTTGGATTTTTTCGATCCAAAATAAACATATTTTTTGTGATAAAAATAGAATAAATAAGAACAAGAGGAACAAAAAAAAGCCTTAGAGAGCGAATCAGCAATCCTAATACAAGAACAAATCGTGCATTTATAAAAATCAAGTCTTTAAGAGGAACCTCTTTAAAATTCTTTCTTAGACAAGCACCCCCTGCTTCAGCATATTGACTTTCTTTATAAATGTATCTTTTAACTCCAAAATTCTTCCCACTGTACAAAAGATGTTCTACGATCGTATTGACGCTAACAATGGAGCCCTCCTTTTGTAATCGAATATATAAGTCTCCGTCTTCTCCTGCTGTACGAAAAGTCTTCTCATCAAATAAGCCAATATTAAGCAATGCCAATCTTTTAAAACAATTAAACATTCCATTACGGCCTGGACACAATTTATTTAAATGGCGAGATAAAAAACTTTTTTCCCAAAAACTATATGATTCATTCTCTGTCAAACACCATTTCACATGAGAGTACGTGCCTACAACATCTTTAGACTCTTTGAATGGCTTAACAAGCTTTTCAATGCCATCTTCATCACAAATAACAATGTCAGAATGGAGCGTAATAATAAGATCTGTTTGAGCCAATCGAATACATTCATTGTACGAAAAAGAAAGACCCAAATCTTTTTCATGATAAATATTAACCACAGAATGGCGAGAGTTTTGTTTATATTCTTCCATGATAGAATGAGAAGAATCTTTTGATTGATTATCTACCAAAAAAACTTGAGAAATGGGATAGTTTTGTTTCTCAAGATTACTCAGCGTTTTCCGCAATGTTTTTTCGGAGTTATAAACAGGAATAATAACAGTTACATCGTAAGGCATTTTTACATGTCAACTTTTTTCAAAAAATTTATGAAAACATTCTAAAATGTAAGAAATCTCATTTTCGGAGAGACCAGGATAAACCCCTACCCAAAAAGTATTATTCATAACAAAATCAGTATTCTCAAGATTTCCATAAATGCGATAGTTTACATTATCAAAGCAAGGCTGTTTAATAAGATTACCTGCAAAAAGCATTCTTGTTGAGATCTTATTATTTTCTAAATATTGAACAATTTCATTTTTTGTAAAGCCTGCCTCTTGACGCACTGTTAACAAAAATCCAAACCAACTTGGATCAGCTCCTAATTCTATTTGGGGCAAAATAAAATACTTTTCATATTTTCTTAATCCATCATATAAAAGCTTAAAATTTCTTTTTCGTGAATTAATAAAAGAAGGCAGTTTTTTAAGTTGTTCAAGTCCGACAGCTGCCTGCATATCTGTCGCTTTCAGATTATAACCTATATGAGAATAAATATATTTGTGATCATACCCCTTCGGAAGCTCTCCTAATTTCCAACCAAAGCGATTATTACAAGTATTCGCATGTCCCGGTTCACACCAGCAATCACGTCCCCAATCTCGAAATGATTCTATTAATTGCTTTAAACGCGTGTCGTTGGTGATAACAGCTCCACCTTCTCCCATCGTAATATGATGCGCAGGGTAAAAACTGAACGTAGCAATATCCCCAAAAGTCCCAGTATATTTTCCATTATATTGGGAACCTAAAGCATCACAATTATCTTCGATCACCCATAGCTTATACTTTTGAGCAATAGACATTATTTGGTCTAAATTAAATGGATTCCCTAATGTATGTGCTAAAAAAATGGCTTTCGTTTTTCCAGACAAGGCTTTTTCAATTTTGTCTGCTTGTATATTGTAAGTTCCCAGATTTACGTCTAGAAAAACAGGCACAAGACTATTTTGAAGAATGGGACTCACTGTTGCAGGAAAAGCACACGCAACTGCAATCACTTCATCCCCAGGCTTCAGCCTTCTTTCTCCTAGCTTGGGAGATGTTAAAGCTGACAAGGCCAAAAGATTTGCTGATGATCCAGAATTGGTTAAAAGACAGTGGCGAATTCCTAAGAATTTAGCAAATGTTTTTTCAAATTCTTTGGCAAACCGCCCGGTCGTTAACCAAAAGTCAAACGCTGTATCTACAAGCCTTTTCATTTCTTCTGCATCATACACACGCCCAGAACAAGGCAAAACTGTTTTCCCCAGAACAATTTCTTTGCTCTTGTGATGAACAATAGCATGATGTTTCTCAACAATACGAAAAGCCATTTTTCTTAGGATTTCATCTATCTTAGGAATATCCAATCGACCTCGTCTTTGAAGAGGAAGGTCTGAGTGTAAAATATCGATTTTATCTTTTACGATAAGACATTCATCTAAAAGATTTCCTTCAGATAAATCTTCTTTCTTTATCTTAATTCCTTCTTGTTCAGAGGATTGATATGAGTCTATTCTTAAAATTTGAAGAGCGTCTTCATCCACCTCATAGACCATTCCTAATCTGTTCATCTTAAGGTCGATTGAAGAAGGAAAAGAATAGGCTACAACATCTCCTATTTGAAGATCGATAAATGAACTCACAGTTTTCTCTTTATTTTTTGAAACAAGATTCTTGCTCATTATTTTTTAGACCATATTTTTTAAAATCATGGATAAGAAGTTGAGATAAATCTGCAGAATTTGCCCCTTCATAAAAAGCTTTATACCAGGAAATCGTTTTTTTAATTGAATCTGTAAAATTATACTGAGATTTCCAATGAAGAACTTTTTGAGACTTCGTTGTATCAAGTTTTAATAAATGCGCTTCGTGGGGATGTTTAACTCCATCTATTTTATACTTTCCACTCCCCCAAGTTTGAATGGCTAATTTCACTAATTCCTCCACTGAGGCATGACTCTGACTTCCATCATTTGGACCAAAGTTCCATGCATCCCCATATTGAAGGCCATCTTGATACATCAAAGAACCCAACAAGAGATATCCTCCCAAAGGGTCCATGACATATTGCCAAGGACGAATGGCTGAAGGATGGCGAATCACAAGGGTTTCGTTCTTTGACAAGGCTCTCACACAATCAGGGATAATTCTATCTTTACTCCAGTCCCCTCCTCCAATAATATTGCCCGAACGAACAGAAGCTAAGACAACGTCGTGCTTCTTACGATAATCTTCCGGATTAAAAAAAGAGCTGCGATAAGCACTTGTTACAATTTCTGCACATCCCTTACTAGAACTGTAAGGATCATACCCTCCCATGGGGTCTGTCTCTTTATATCCTTGAAGCCATTCTTTATTTTCATAACATTTGTCACTTGTTACAATACAACAAACTTTCACACAAGGCGTTTTCCTAACGGCTTCTAAAACATTGACTGTTCCCATCACATTTGTTTCATAGGTCATTTTAGGATGATCATAGGAAAAACGAACCAAAGATTGGGCAGCTAAATGAAAAACAAATTCTGGCTGAAATTCATTAAAGATTTTTATCAATCGTTCTTCGTCTCGAATATCAGCTTCTTCGTGGCGTATCCTGTTCTTAAGATCAATCGCCTGAAATAAATTTGGATCTGTTGATGGCCCCAAAGCATATCCTAAAACTTGTGCCCCTAATTCACTCAACCATAAGGAAAGCCAACTTCCCTTAAAACCCGTATGTCCAGTAACTAAAACTTTCTTATTCTTATAAATAGACCCCAAGGACTCACCCATGTTTTAAACTCCAATCATACGGAATCTCTTTGGTGAAAGGATCCTTCCTTGTAATTTCATGAGGATCATGCGGAATAGTCGAACAATTAGCAACAATAGCTGGATTTACTCCAATATTTTTAAAACCATTCCAAATTCCAGGAGGGATTTTAACCAGGCTATAATTCTCCTCACCAATAAAAAGTTCTATAAGATTTCCTTGAGTCTTAGAATCCTTTCTATCATCGTAGAGCGCTAATTTTATCATTCCTTGAACCACTGCATAATTGAGAGTCATTTTCTGATGCAAATGCCATCCTTTGATCACTTCAGGATAAGCCACTGAGAAATAAATCTCTCCAAATTTCTCAAAGAGAGAATCATCGCATCTGAGCATATGATAGATACTGCCCCTCTCATCCGGAATTTTTCTCAAAGGTTTTACCACAACCCCTTCAATGCTATTGTTCACATTTCCCTCCTGCCTTTGCTAAATATTCTTTGAACCATGTAATGGTAAGATTCAATCCATTTTCTAGAATTTTAACTTCTGGTTCCCATCCTAAAACCTTTTTGGTTTTACTGATATCTGCACAAGCAAAACCAACTTCATTCTTTCTACTGGAAATAGCACCCCACAAAGGATTCAATTTACTATCCAAAATTTCTTTTATTCTCTCCACTACTTTTCTAATAGTAACCACCTGTCCTGTGCCTATGTTAAAAATCTCATGACCATTTAATATAGGAGACAAAGATAAAGCTTTCATATAAGCATTAACAATATCTCCAACATAAACAAAATCCCATTCTTGAGTGCCTAATGTCATTTTGGGTGCTTTTTCATCTAAAAAAGACTGAATAACATATGGAATCAGTCGTCTCTTATGATCCTCAGGTCCATAAGGAGGGAAAAGGCGAAACGTCATGATATTCAACCCATACTTCTGAGCATAAAAACTGCAAGCCTCCTCAGCACTGCATTTACTGAGGGCATACAGATTAAAAGGCTCCAAATCATTCGTTTCTTTTAATTTCTGTTTACTTTCCTTATAAACAAAAAGAGTGCTGGTATTGATAAAAGCTTTCGTCTGAATTGCCCTTGAAGCCTCTAACAAATTAATCGTTCCAAGTACATTTGTTTTAATTATTTCGGAAACTTCATGCGGTTGATGATCTACAGCATAATAGGTTGCCAAATGGCAAACAGCTTCAGGTTTGAAATCATTAAAAGCATCAAAAACTTCTTTTGTATCCTGTAAATCTGCTTCAAAAACAATCAGTTTCTTTAATACATCTTCAATTCTTCTAAGATCCGATTTTCCTCTCTTAAGAATCCCAACCTCATAGTGTTCTTCTATTAATTTACGAATGAGATGAGATCCAATAAAACCATTCGCTCCCGTCACTAAGACTTTTTTGACCAAAGTTTCCTTCTTAATCATTCCAAACCTTCCAAAAAGCCTTATTCTCCTTCCATAATTTTTCTAAATAATTTACATCTCTCAAAGTATCCATACAGGCCCATTGTCCTTTAAAGTCGTACACCATAAGCTGCCCGTCTCTAGCTACCTGTTCTAAAGGACCAATCTCAAAATCGCAAGTGTCATCTTCAGACAAATAATTAAAAATCCTATGATCAAAAACAAAAAATCCACCATTAATCAATCCTTCAGACAGCTGAGGTTTCTCTGTAAAAGAAAGAACTTGATGACCTTTGACTACCAATTCACCAAAGCGAGAAGGGGGGCGCATTCCTGCCACTGTCCCAATTCGACCATGTTCCCTATGAAATTTCAGAAGATCCTTTAAATTAATATCTGCAACACCATCTCCATATGTCACCATAAACAAATCATCATCAAGATATTTCTGTACTTTCTTTATTCTTGCCCCTTTTAAAGCCTGTTTCCCTGTATCTACAAGTGTTATTCGCCAACCCACCTCATTGTGACTATGATGAATTTCAAGAGTTTTATGATCTCCTAATTCTATCGTAAAATTATTGTTTAAAATTTCATAATTATAGAAATAACTTTTTATTGTCTCTCCCTTATACCCTAAACAAACAACAAAATCTTTAAATCCATAATAAGAATAAATTTTCATAATATGCCAAAGCACTGGACGATCCCCAATCTCAACCATAGGCTTTGGTTTTAACAAGGTTTCTTCACTTAATCGCGTTCCCAATCCCCCAGCAAGAATAACAACTTTCATCGTATGTACTTATCCTCTTAAAAGCTTCTGGCAAAAAATGAGCCATCACCGGTTTCTATAACACTAAATGGGACAAAACTAAATCTGCCTCTTTTTTTAGTTTTTTAAACATGATGTTTCTCTTAAAAAAATCAATCCCTCTTATTAAAAGAGTCCGAGGAACAAGCATACTCCCCATGCTGTAAATCCAAAATCGAAAATTAAAAAGATTCTGCCAGCGATATTTTAAAAGCACATAAATTTCTCTCAATAGAATTCTATAAGAAGCGTAATTCTTAAGTTGTGCAAGCCCCACAAGATTATTTGTTGTAATATATCGAATACATTGTCTACGAAGACTTTCACATTCATCCCCTGCATACACAGTATTAAACATTTTTATCCAACTCATAGTCGGAGAAATATCATAAATTTGAGGTCTATGCCGCGTCATACTACTTTCAATACGAACAGCCACTGTATAATCCTTCAAATAAACAATTTTATATTTCTTGAGAATAGAGGCAAAGGGATAGATATGAGCTGGAAATATCTCTTCATGAAAGGGAATATCTATACAGCTCTTACGATACGCAAGTCCAGAAAGCTGTCCTGCTGATTCAAAAATAGAATTAATTACTTTTTGTCCTTCAAAAACAGAAAGAATACTGTCTTTTTTCGAGTTGAAAGGGCGTACAACCCTCACAGGATTTTCTACACCGTCATAAAACCAATAATAGGGTCTGGTAACAACACCAATATCATTTCCTAAATCAAAAGCTTTTACTGTCTTATCCAAAGTATCTTTTAAAAGAATATCGTCATGCCCTAAAAGAAAAATAAATTCTCCTCTAGCTTTTTCAAAGCATGCATTCAAATTATTACCATACCCCAAGTTCTTAGAATTTCTAAAATATCGTATGGATGAAGATGGAAGCATTTTCACAACTTCTGCGGTATCATCTGTCGAACAATCATCTCCCACAATAATTTCATAATCCTTGAAACTCTGAGCTAAAACACTTGTAATCGTTGGACCAATCAATGAAGCTCCATTATAAGTCGGAATTAAAATGCTTAGTTTTGGATCATTCATACAAAAATCTCTTTTTTTTGAAAAGCGCTGCTTATCAAATTAAATTCCCGCTCGGCAATTTCATCCCAATCATATTTTTTTGAAATATTGCTCGTTTCTTTAGCAATTTTTTCGTGTAAAGAAGAATCGTTCAACAAACTTAAGATAGCACCAGAAAAATTTTCTTGATCCCCCATAAGAACTCTCAACATCCCTTTTGGGAAAACTTCTCTAAAAACTGGCAAATCCCAAGCTACAGCAGGAAGGCCACATGCCATTGCCTCTAAAATGACTATTCCAAATCCTTCTTCTCTACTGGCTAAAACAAAAATCTTACTTGATTTTAGAATTTTATGGACTTCAGAATCATCCAAGTATCCTAAAACATCAATACAGTTCTGTAAACCTAACTTTTGAATATGATTTTTTAAATCTTGTTTTACTTTCTCTGATCCTCCTCCAATCATTGCAAGTTTATATCCTGGCCTGTCCTTACAAACCAACTTCCATATTTCAACTAATTCAAAGATTCCCTTAGAAGGATGAAGCCTACTTAAAGAAACTGCATCGTATTTTAAACCAGGGGTACAATCAATATTTTGAAAATGAGCTAGATCAATTCCTGGATAATTTACTTCGATTTTTTCTTTTTTGAAGCCCAAACTTATAAGTTCTTCCTTTAACAATTGATTATCCACAATAATAAGATCTGCTAATTTCTTTATTAAAAAAAAACTGAACTTCTGTGCAAAACAGGAGACTTTTCGAGCTTTAGGAATTAAATGAAAAATTCGTTGAACCCAAAGCACCTTTTTTTTAAGTCTTATTTTGAATAAAAATGCAGGCAGGACATCTGGCAAAAAATCAGAAGTTGAATAGACAACATCCTCTTTTCCTACTTTCAAGCCTAACCCAAAAACTTTCAAAATCCTTTTCAGATAAATCCAAGCAACATTTTTAAAAATAGTTTCTTTCGTCGTAGTTCTAAAATCTGCTTCAAGTCCTCTTGCCCGACAAATCTCTTGCCCCATTTGAGACGTAACAACAATCTTTTGAAAATCTTTGATTCTTTTGGCAATCTCGATAAAACAAGCATCTCCACCGCTCATGCCTTGAGAATAGGAATTTATGAAAGCAACCAATCGTCTTTTAACCATTCAACATCTTATCGTAAAAAATTTGTCGAGTTTGTTCACTTTATACAGCGTGTCCCAATATTAATATAGAACTGTCCTGCTCTCTCTCCATATTGATCAAGACGTCTAAGCATTGAATGAGTAAAAGAGAGTTGAAATGGAAAGAGATGAAAACCAAAATACTTTTGAACAGAAAAGCTTATTGCGCCCAACTTTCTGTACAATGTTCTATAACCCATCCAATTTTCCAATCCATTGTAGGGTCTCAGCTTTAGAAAATTTGCGAGATGACACGACCATTTCCAGAAGCGATTTGGTACAGTCAGGGCTAATGTCCCACCAGGCTTCAATATCCGATATAGTTCTTCAATCGCTTTAAAAGGATCAGGGGTATGCTCAATTACTTCTGAACAAACAATCAAATCAAATGTATTTTCTTTAAAGGGAATATCCAGAGCAGAAGCTACAACTAATTCACTCTTACATTTCTTAGATACTTTTTTTAATAATTGAGGGCCTAAATCTATTGATATTACGTTTGCCCCTCTTTCATAAGCCCATCTAGAAAAATGCCCCGTACCACATTTTAAACCACGAATATTGGCAGGCAAAAGTTCCTCAAACACGATTTTCAATCGAGTATGAAGGTCATATTTATTCATTTTAACATCAAAATCATTAGCAAATTTTTCGTAAAACATCTCTTTATCAAAGAATTTTTTCATGCACTTCCTTACTATAAAATAGTTCTTATTAACTATCTTTTTTGAACGATGATAAACATAATATCCCAAAGATTCATGGGAAGGACTATCTTGCTTAATGATTTCCTTAAACTTGACCATTTAAGATAAATTTGTCCTAAATTAAAAGATTTAATTAATCTTTCCAAGAGATAATCAATCGTAAAATGAGCAGATGGGTAAGAAACAGATACAACACTAAATCCTTCTTTCTGAAGCAGATCAATAAGACCCTCTTTAGAAAAAAAATATAAATGGTCTGGCAATGTCATTAAATGCCATTTTTTACCACAAAACCGTGCACAAAGACTTGAAATATCTCCTGTTGTTAGAATTAACATCCCGCTAGATCTAAGGAGACGATAGGTTTCTTTGACAATGCTAACAGGATCTATAAGATGCTCGATCGTATCGAACATTGTAATCACGTCAAAAGATCCTGACTCAAAAATACCTGGCCGAAACTCCCCTTGAAATACATTTAAACCTAAAGTATTTTTTGCATAGTCTACTGATTGCCGAGAAATCTCAATACCCGTCACTTTAAAGTAATCTTGAGCAAGTTTCAGAAAGAATCCTGGGCCACAACCAATATCAAGTAAATTTCTTTCTTTAAGATATTCCTTGGATTCTAAACAATTAAGAATTTTTTTTAAACGTTTATGAAAAGTCTTTTCAAATGCATCTTTAGAAGCATAGTAGTCGTCATATCCTGTTAAAATTTTATTTTTATCTGTACGTTTATGATAATCTTCCTCATAAAGATTAACGAGATTCATCGGAAGATTAGATTGATCTAGAAATCCATTACCACAAGAATTACATCGATAAATCTTAAACCCATCTTTTTCACAATAGAGATCAATTTGTATATTTCTACAAAGCCGACAGGAAATTCCTTCAAAACTGTTCACAATATTCCCTTTTCAAAACTAACTCTCGTTCAATGATTCTTCTTTTACAATAAAATCGGGTCTTTGTTTGGTTTGCGCATAAGTACGCCCTATGTACTCTCCCAAAATTCCTATCCCAATTAATTGAACAGATCCTAAGAATAAAATACTTACAGTCAATGTTGCCCAACCAGGCGGAAATAAGATTTTAGCAGAAGAAAAAAAACCCATAACAACTAGCATTATCATGAATACTGCATACATAACACATAAAAAAGCAATGAGTAGTCCTGTCCATAAAAAAACTCTAAGGGGAATCGTCGAAAAAGAGAAAATGCCATCCAGAGCAAAACCTAAATAATTTTTAAGAGAGAATTTTGATTCCCCTCTTTTTCGAGCCTCAACTTTATATTCTAAAGCTATTTTTTGAAAGCCTACCCAATCCACTAATCCTCTTAAGAATTTATGCCTTTCAGGAATACGATTAAGCGTATCCACCACTTTACGATCTAACAATCTGAAATCAGATTGTCCTCTTGAAAGATCTAATTCGGACATGAAACTCATCAAACGGTAAAATATTTTTGAGAAAGAAGAATATCTTTGATGTTCCCCTGAAGCTTTGACGGTATAAACAATTTCATGACCCTTCTTCCAAAGTCTAATCATCTGAGGAATAAGCTCAGGAGGATGCTGTAAATCCCCATCCAAAGAAATGACTGCATCTCCAGAAGCATAGGCAAGGCCAGCAAGAAGCGCCCCTTGATGACCAAAATTTCTTGAAAGGCTTAAAAATTTTATACGGCCATCTTTCTTTCTTAATTCTTTAATAGTCAAAAGAGAGTTATCCGTACTCCCATTATCTATAAGAATCAATTCAAAACTATCCTCCATATATGAAAGAGTTTTTACAACTCTCTCATATAGCTCAAGCAAATTTTCTGCCTCATTATAAATAGGAGAAATAAGGGAAATCATAGAGGTTAAAATAATTTTCCTATCTTCATATTAGAAATCATTTCTTTTAAGCCCTTATCTAAAGAATACTTTGGTTTCCAATTAAATGTCTTCTTAACGAGATCTGTATTAACGGTGCAATCAAGAATATCTGCCTTTCTGCGCTGAGACATCACTTGAACAGGTCTTTTTTCCCCAACTAAATCACGAACCATATGGGCTACTTCTAAATTCGAATAACTTTTCCCATATCCCACATTGTAAATTCCTGTTTTCACAGGGTTTGTAAGGAGAATTTTTTCGATTAAAGAACAAAAGTCTTTACCATAAAGGTAATCCCTTTTGGGCTCAGGATCGTTGATCATCAAAGAAAGTCTTTTTCGGGCCAATTCTAACAAATCCGAGATAAGTCGACCAGGTATAGAATGCAAGCCATAAACATGAAACCCTCTTAGGATGACTAAAGGCATATTTGTAAAAGAAGCGATTTGTCTACAAAGATCCTCACAGATTATCTTGCTTCCCATATAGGGATTGGCCGCATGCACAGGGTGAAGTTCATCAATAGGAAGGTATTGTGGGACTCCATAAGCATACGAACTCATAAATAGAAATGCAGCTTTGGACTTTTGAGCAATTTCTAATGCCTTTAGCGTCACTCCAATGTTATTTTGATAAAAAAGAAGCGGATCTTTTTGGCTTTTTTCAATCGATGTTTTTGCAGCAAAATGCAAAATCCAATCTAACTTTTCAGGCAACCGTGTTTCTGTTTTTTTTTCTTCGCTAGAATCTCTTAAATAAGAATCTAATGAAAAGACCTCATGCTGTTTCTCTAATAGATAACTCAAAACACAAGAACCTAGTGCACCCGAAGACCCCGTAATTGCAATTTTCATAATGATCAAGACTAAAGCTGATTAAGTTGAGAGCCTTTCTTATAAAAAAGCTCGTAATAACGTTTAAACCATTCGATCGTCTTAACAATGCCTTCTTCAAAAGAAATTTTTGATTTCCAGTTTAAATTTTTCTGTGCCTGATAGGAAGATCCAGACATCCTCCAAATTTCAGTAGGTCGATTGGGCAAAGCTCCTATCTTTAATTTAGAAGAAGAATTTGAAAGTTGATGAATCTTCCTAACCAAATCACAAATCGCAATTTCCTCCCCAGAGCATAAATTGATAACACCTCCATGTGCAGGTTTAGCTTCAGCAGCAGCTATGAATCCTTCTACAAGATTTTCTACATAATTAAACTCGCGCGTTTGCTTCCCTTCCGTTGTCTCAACAGGCACACCTTTAAGACATTTAATGATAATTTCAGGGATAACCGCTTTTTCACTTTGATAAGGGCCAAAAGCATTAAAAGCTCGTACACATACAATTTCTTTTCCGCTTTGTGTGCGTTTCATTCTTGAATAAAGTTCTCCAGCATATTTTCCAATCGCATACGGCGAAATCGGAGCTGGAAGAAAATCTTCTTTAAAAGGAACTTCTTCCTGATATCCATAAACTTCGGAAGATGAGATATAAACAAAACGCCCATAATCTGGAGCAAACTCTAGAAGATTTGCCGTGGCTACTGTATTTGACATTAATGCTTCATTAACATGTAGAAAACTATCCCCAACATGATTATAAGCCGCCAGATGAAAGATCACATCATAGCTTTGTCCATTGAATTGACGAAGAGAATCAATATTTTTTAAATCTGCCTCTATCGGAGTGATTTGATCCCATACCGAGCTTAAGCGAATATTATCATTAATGCTCTTATAGCGTACGACTACGGAGACATCCGCACCCTCAGAAATAAGGTGTTTTACCAAATGAGACCCGATAAAACCTGCACCTCCTGTTACTAAAAATCTTCTTTTCACTTCTCCTCCATAGCAGTATAAAATTTTAGTCTTCTCTCCGCCTGCTTTAATTCATCTTGAGTATTGAAGGTTACTTGAAGACCCGAATAATAAAATGCCCCCAGCTTCTCCATGCCCATCAAAATTTTATAAAAGGTTATGAGTCCTTCTCCATCAGGCAAATCAATCACTTTGGATGACACATAATCTAAAGCTGTATGACTAATCACAGCATACCCCATGTAATAATTAAGAATAGGCTTTTCCTTAAAAAATGTAACTTTATACTCGTGGTCAAATTCAACAAGACCAAAAGGACTCTCAATAGGTGCCACAACAATCGTAACTTCGTTTTTACTTTTATGATGAACATTTAGAAGTTTTTTTAGATTAAGATCTGCATAGGTATCACCGTAAGTCATAATCACTTCTGAACTAAAAAGGTCTCTTGCATGATGAATACGCTTTAAGATTCCAACATTTTCGCCTGCATCAGAAAACTCAATCCGAGCATTCCTATTAAAACGTTTCGCAGATTTTTGAATCATTTCCCCCTTATAGCCAGTACATAAAACAAAACGATCAAATCCTTGTTGAATATAATTCTCAAGTTTTCTCTTCAAAATCGTCTTGCCGTTCACTTTCAGAAGAGGCTTCGGGAGCCCTTCACCTACCTTACCCAAACGTCGCCCTCTGCCTCCACACATGATAAGTATCTTTGGCAAACCTGATTTCACTCTTCACTCCATTGTTAAATTTAAACGTCTAATGATCATTGCGAGAAATTTGAGAGAAAGCACATTTCAATATTAAAAATGAAACTAAAAAAATGTAAGTTAACATCCCTAAATAAGTAATTATATGGCTCGATTTTAAGTGATTAAATTGAATTTGTTGAGCAAAAAATATTCCTAAATTTTTACCCATTATAAGATTAAAAACTACATATTGGGCAAGGGTTAAGAATAACATTATTCTTCGAAGAGGAATCCTTTTTATCGATGCAATGTAGGAGATGCAGAACGCTAATGTTATGGGGATTAAAAGGTAATAACCAAACATAACAAGTTCAGAATATTGTGTGTTTGGTAATGCAAGAATAATGCATGGAAAGAAGGCCAATAGAAATAAGACTTTATGCTTGTTAAAAGAACTCATTACTCCCAAGAAAAATATGATAAATAACAAGGGAGAAAGAGTTAAGAATAATCCAAGATTATTCTTAAGCAAAATTGAAGGAAGAACTGGGAGGAATATCCCAATTAACCTCAGGAAGAGATGAGTTTTGGAAACAGTGTGATCTAGGATAAGACCAGCGTAAGAACTTTCTACTAGAGGGAGTGAAAATTTATAATGATAATAAAGCCAAAAGAGTAGCCAAGGAATACTGACACAGAAGAAAACTCCGAAACTAACAAACATCCATTTTAAAGATCGAAATTTTAGCGCAATGTAAATGAACAAAGATATCAAGTAGACAACGGCCACTGCGGGATGAATTAAAAAACTAATTGCCGCAATAAAACCTAATAGAAAATTAGTTTTTAGATTCTGTATCCCTCTCTTCTCAATAAGAAGAAGTATTAAGAATATAGGAAAGAGAGCACAGTATTTGTAATAAACTTCAAAACTTAAGGGAAGAAAAAAAAAGAAAAAGTTGAGCAGAATAGTATAAATGGTTAGTTGGGCAGTGAGCTTATTAAAAATTCTTTTGATGACAGTGTAGATGGGCAAAAGAAAAAGCCCCCCTAGGAGGGTTAGCAATTTTTGATATATAAAATGACTCTCTCCAAAAACATGAAGAAAGGGAACTGTCAACAACGGGAGTAGTGGCGTTCTTCTGAAAACGGCAAAACGATCTCCTAGAAATTCTTGCATATACGTGGAGGCAGGATCTAAATGATGCAGAAATACTTTGGCAATTCGCCAAGGGAATAAATTATCAGCGTGATACCCATAATAAGGCATCGGAGGAATGGTTACAGTGTCTAAGTAACTTTCAATATAAGGCAATGAAAACATCAAATCTCGATGATGTTGATACAAAATGCTAAAAACTAAAAATAAAGGAAAAACGATTAATAATGCACGGTCTTGTTGTATGACCTTCTTCCACCACCCTTTGTACAAAAAGACTAAAAAACCTACGATGCTCATCAGCAAGATAAGATTATAGATGCCTAGTATTTTACTGATTAACCCTCCTAAACTCATAATCACATACAAAATGATGCTAAAGAAAAAGCTAAATACAAACTTATCTTCTTCATCCAATATCCTCTCTGAAAAGGCTTGTGCAATGCAATATCCGGGGAAAAAGAGCATGATTAAAAAAAGAAAGGTGTATAGAAATGATGCTGGTAATGATTTGTTGTATTGTTTGAGATAGTGTACCATCCCCTTTAAAAGTGATACTTTCTCTCTCTCATATAAATAGACTTCTCCCACTTGGACCATGTGATCTAAAAAGGCCTTTGTAAATTCAATCTTGACCTGTGTTGGTTGATATTTCGGATTGATGTAATGCGTTACTAGCGGTTCTCGATTATCCTTCCCTTCTCCTATGCTTATCCACTCTCCATTACATAATATCTCTATTCTGTACTCTGTCGCATGATACGATGTCGCACGATGCAAATCTCCCCAAAAAAATATTCCCACTTTCCCAATCGGCCTTGGTTTCTCAAAATCAAACACTATTACCGCTTCATGCAGAGGATTATCTGGAATGGCCACTGGCCTCATCGTCAAAGGACTTCCATCTATAATATTCTTTGCCTTCTTGGCACTTTCACATACCACCTTAGCTTCATTTGCAATATTATGATATCGATACCTCAATCGATTATTAATCCATCTCCCCTTCGATCCCTCTTTCCAAGTATTTTCTCTCGTTCTCTGAATCCCTTCCCACAGCATCCCCACCAAAGACTGCTTCTTCCATACCTTTATTCCCCATTGTTCAACCAATATCCCATTATCCTCGGTCCGGCAAGCTCCTGAGAATCTTATATATAGCTTGTCCTTTAAATATTTACCCGGAATCGGAAGATCATGCTTTCCTTCAAACCATTCCTCTTTCTTTTCTTCTTCATCTTTCTCTAATCTCCAATCTATACCCTCCTCTACCAATGTCTTCCAACACTTTTGATCTGAAGAAACAGACACCTTTACATACCCATTGTTCCCACATCTCTTTGTGAAAACATGTAATTTCCCTGTCTTAAATCCTTTGGGAAGCTCATACCCATAAATTATTTCTGTCTCTTCAGCTTTTCCTGGTGAAAACTTATCTCCTAGCGTTTTCCAACCTCGATTAACAAGTGCCAATGCAGTTTGATCCACTTTCTTCTCTTCAAATCCTTGAAAGAGTATCTTTGACTGTAACGGATTCCAGTCCCCTCCCCCATACATAAATTCACATCCTACGTCTTTATACAAAATGGGAAGAAATAAACCTGCGAGAATGAGAAAAATAAAGAAGATTAATTTGATAAGAGGGTATGCTGTTTTAGATAAAGTCATAATAATTTGGCGTATTTTAGCCTTTTTCTTTTTTTATTTACAGTCTTTTTAGAGAAGGGGACAAAGAGGGGAGACAAAAATGAGGGGAAACCGTTTTATTCCATAACCGTTACATTATTGTATTATAAGTATTTTTGATAACCCTGATTTCATCCTTCACTTCTTTTCTAAAAAACACGTCTTAAATTCTCATTTTGAAGATTTTGAGAGAAAGCACATCGCGCTATTAAGAATGAGACTAAAAATACATAAATCAACATCCCAAAATAAGTAACGATATGATCTGACTTCAAATAGATTAATTGAATTTGTGGAGCAAAAAATATTCCTAAATTTTTACCCATTATAAGATTAAAAACTACATATTGGGCAAGGGTTAAGAATAACATTATTCTTCGAAGAGGAATCCTTTTTATCGATGCAATGTAGGAGATGCAGAACGCTAATGTTATGGGGATTAAAAGGTAATAACCAAACATAACAAGTTCAGAATATTGTGTGTTTGGTAATGCAAGAATAATGCATGGAAAGAAGGCCAATAGAAATAAGACTTTATGCTTGTTAAAAGAACTCATTACTCCCAAGAAAAATATGATAAATAACAAGGGAGAAAGAGTTAAGAATAATCCAAGATTATTCTTAAGCAAAATTGAAGGAAGAACTGGGAGGAATATCCCAATTAACCTCAGGAAGAGATGAGTTTTGGAAACAGTGTGATCTAGGATAAGACCAGCGTAAGAACTTTCTACTAGAGGGAGTGAAAATTTATAATGATAATAAAGCCAAAAGAGTAGCCAAGGAATACTGACACAGAAGAAAACTCCGAAACTAACAAACATCCATTTTAAAGATCGAAATTTTAGCGCAATGTAAATGAACAAAGATATCAAGTAGACAACGGCCACTGCGGGATGAATTAAAAAACTAATTGCCGCAATAAAACCTAATAGAAAATTAGTTTTTAGATTCTGTATCCCTCTCTTCTCAATAAGAAGAAGTATTAAGAATATAGGAAAGAGAGCACAGTATTTGTAATAAACTTCAAAACTTAAGGGAAGAAAAAAAAAGAAAAAGTTGAGCAGAATAGTATAAATGGTTAGTTGGGCAGTGAGCTTATTAAAAATTCTTTTGATGACAGTGTAGATGGGCAAAAGAAAAAGCCCCCCTAGGAGGGTTAGCAATTTTTGATATATAAAATGACTCTCTCCAAAAACATGAAGAAAGGGAACTGTCAACAACGGGAGTAGTGGCGTTCTTCTGAAAACGGCAAAACGATCTCCTAGAAATTCTTGCATATACGTGGAGGCAGGATCTAAATGATGCAGAAATACTTTGGCAATTCGCCAAGGGAATAAATTATCAGCGTGATACCCATAATAAGGCATCGGAGGAATGGTTACAGTGTCTAAGTAACTTTCAATATAAGGCAATGAAAACATCAAATCTCGATGATGTTGATACAAAATGCTAAAAACTAAAAATAAAGGAAAAACGATTAATAATGCACGGTCTTGTTGTATGACCTTCTTCCACCACCCTTTGTACAAAAAGACTAAAAAACCTACGATGCTCATCAGCAAGATAAGATTATAGATGCCTAGTATTTTACTGATTAACCCTCCTAAACTCATAATCACATACAAAATGATGCTAAAGAAAAAGCTAAATACAAACTTATCTTCTTCATCCAATATCCTCTCTGAAAAGGCTTGTGCAATGCAATATCCGGGGAAAAAGAGCATGATTAAAAAAAGAAAGGTGTATAGAAATGATGCTGGTAATGATTTGTTGTATTGTTTGAGATAGTGTACCATCCCCTTTAAAAGTGATACTTTCTCTCTCTCATATAAATAGACTTCTCCCACTTGGACCATGTGATCTAAAAAGGCCTTTGTAAATTCAATCTTGACCTGTGTTGGTTGATATTTCGGATTGATGTAATGCGTTACTAGCGGTTCTCGATTATCCTTCCCTTCTCCTATGCTTATCCACTCTCCATTACATAATATCTCTATTCTGTACTCTGTCGCATGATACGATGTCGCACGATGCAAATCTCCCCAAAAAAATATTCCCACTTTCCCAATCGGCCTTGGTTTCTCAAAATCAAACACTATTACCGCTTCATGCAGAGGATTATCTGGAATGGCCACTGGCCTCATCGTCAAAGGACTTCCATCTATAATATTCTTTGCCTTCTTGGCACTTTCACATACCACCTTAGCTTCATTTGCAATATTATGATATCGATACCTCAATCGATTATTAATCCATCTCCCCTTCGATCCCTCTTTCCAAGTATTTTCTCTCGTTCTCTGAATCCCTTCCCACAGCATCCCCACCAAAGACTGCTTCTTCCATACCTTTATTCCCCATTGTTCAACCAATATCCCATTATCCTCGGTCCGGCAAGCTCCTGAGAATCTTATATATAGCTTGTCCTTTAAATATTTACCCGGAATCGGAAGATCATGCTTTCCTTCAAACCATTCCTCTTTCTTTTCTTCTTCATCTTTCTCTAATCTCCAATCTATACCCTCCTCTACCAATGTCTTCCAACACTTTTGATCTGAAGAAACAGACACCTTTACATACCCATTGTTCCCACATCTCTTTGTGAAAACATGTAATTTCCCTGTCTTAAATCCTTTGGGAAGCTCATACCCATAAATTATTTCTGTCTCTTCAGCTTTTCCTGGTGAAAACTTATCTCCTAGCGTTTTCCAACCTCGATTAACAAGTGCCAATGCAGTTTGATCCACTTTCTTCTCTTCAAATCCTTGAAAGAGTATTTTAGAATGTTCAGGTCTCCAATCTCCTCCCCCATACATAAATTCACATCCTACATCTTTATACAAAATGGGAAAAAATAGACCTGCGAGAATAAAGAAAAGAAAGAAAATTAATTTGATAAGGATCTGAGGTTTTTTAGTTGGGGTCATAAAATTGGGTGTATTCTATCTTTTTTCTCTTTTTATTTACACTTTTTAGAGAATGGGGGGGAGTTTTATTCTGTAATCACAAGGTTGTCATGAGTTATGCTACCTGCGGAATATCCGCTTGCAAAGCCCACTGACTTTTTAGGGAAACTGGAGACTTCGACAGACTCATTAGAAAAAATGGTTGCTCCATCCATTACGAGTGTCATCGTCGCATAGGGACTCGCATTTGTAATAGTTACTCTCACGTGATGGCTAACTCCTTTGGTCATCGTACTTGTATACCAGCGGTAACTGCCTGCATAACCTTCATAAGGGCCATCCCTTATTCCATAGCGATTTGGGCAAATATCAACATGAATGCCCCGATATACCAATCCTCCCCAACCATCACTTGTATTACTAAACGTCACATCATAGTCAATCGTGATATTGCGCCCACTCACATCTACGTCATAGGGCCAAATAAAGCTATATCCACCAGATCCCACAACTGAACCTATTAAAGCTCCCGAACTAAGAGCCCAATTGATATTTGTTAAAGAACCGCTGATAATCCAATTGCTGATGCTACTAAAATCAAAACTTGAAGTGATTGTCCCTACCGGCTGTAACTGAGTTATATCTTTAATCATAATATTATCTATTTGATAATTGTTCCCAACTCCACTGTGAGGAGAAAGGAAACCCATCCCTGTACTTGCAAAACTTCCCACTTGTATAGGTTCATTTGTAAAAATAGGTTTGCCATCTACATATAAATCACTCAGATAATAAGGGCTTGCCTGTCGAATAAGTAAAATCACATGATGCGTTGCACCGCGAGAGACCCCACTGAACCAACGATAAGTTCCTGGATATCCTTCGTAGATTCCATCTCGCCATCCAATTCGATTAGGATTGAGATCCAGTGAAATTCCACGAAAGCGTACGCCACCCCACCCATCTGAATTATTAAAAACAACATCATATTCTATAGCAAGTTCACTGAAGCTCGCTAAATTTAATCCCGTATTATCAAGCATAGAATAGCCCCCCGTTCCTACAACTGACGCTTGAAGCTTGTTGGATGCAATCGTCCAATCTATATTACTCACTGCACCGCTCTCAACCCATCCCGAAGGAAGAGAAGCACCATCAAAGCTCTCTTGATAAATCAATCCTGGATTAGAACTCGGAACAACAACTGCAATAGTAATTGTTTCTGTATCCGTAAGACTCCCATCACTCGCTCTAATAGTTACTGTATAGGTTCCTGCATCTGATTCTATTGTTGTCCAAGTAAACACTCCAGTATTCGTATTAATACTTGCTCCTGTAGGTAGGCCTGTAGCACTATAAGTAATCGTACCAGCATTCATATCAATAGCTTTAGCCTGAAAAGTCAAGGTTCGTCCAGCCGTGACTCTTTGATTGCCAATGGCGTCTAAAACAGGAGCAAAATTAGCTCCAGCAGTAGCTGTAGTAATATTTAAACTATCATTGGTTGTGCTCCCTGTGAAATAATTTGAAATGAATCCAACAGTTGTATCAGGATAACTGTTAACTTCAATCGCTTCACCGGTAAAAATAGCCGTTCCGTCGACATAAAGATTTGCAAGATCATAAGGACTATTTCTTTGAATCAATATCATCACACGATGGCTTCCTGCACTAAGACCTGTAAACCATCGATAAGTTCCAGGATGTCCTTCAAAACTTCCATCCCTAAATCCTATTCTGGTTGTATTGAGATCAAGCCCTACTCCTCGAAACAACAACCCTCCCCAATTTTGAGGCGTGACATCATATTCCAATAACACATCTTTTCCACTCACATCCAAAAGAGCATGTTTTAAATAGCCGTAGCCTGTCCCTGATACACCGCTTACCACAGTTGATGTTAGAGCCCCTGAACTTACTGCCCATGCAATATTGGCATTTCCACTTGCTATCCAGGCTCCAAAATCTCCAGCATTAAAATTTTCTGTTAAAGGAAGAAGCATGGGATTAGGTTTAGGCCAAATTACAAAATTATCGTAGGTAACAGTTCCTGTAGAATAATTTGATACAAGTCCAACTGTATTATTTAAGAAATTTCCGATCTGGATGGGTTCATTTGTAAAAATAGGTTTACCATCAATATAAAGATCACTTAACCAATAGGGACTGGCCATACGTAAAAGAACTAAAACGTGATGTTGAACGCCTTTGGTCACTCCACTAAACCAGCGATAACTGCCTGTGAAACCCTCAAAATTTCCATCCCGCCAACCACTCCGATTCGCATTTATATCCAGTTGCACGCCTCGAAACAACAACCCTCCCCACCCATCACTGTTATTACTAAAAGTGACATCATACGCAATAGCCAAAGAATTTATATTGCTTAGATTCAAACTACCGGGAGAAATAAAAGAATATCCTGCTCCTGCAGGTGTCGAAACCAGAGCATTGCTGTTTGCTGACCAATTTACCGTAGCTGCCCCACTCGCGCTCCATCCCGTATAATTTCCATCATTAAAATTATCACTAAAAAGAGAACTGCTATAAGAAGCGGCATTGGAGGGATTAGTCCCTGCAACAATTTCATATAAATCGTTCATCCCATCACTATCCGTATCTGTATTATTTACATTCGTTCCATAAGTGGTCTCTTGCGTATTTGAAAGGCCATCCCCATCTGAATCTGCAGCTGTTGCTCCTGAAATAATATTTGATATAAGTGCCGTATTACCTTTTTCATCTATTGTCTTAACTGCAAAATAATAAGTCGTCCCCTGACTCAAAGCATTAACTGTGAAATTTTCTGTAGAACCTCCAGATAAAGGAGAAGTCATTCCTATGATTCTTGTCGCTGAAGAAAAATTCCCTGCGGTAATGGCGGAGGTGGAATATCTTAAATCATAAGAAGAAGCTGTTCCAGAAGTAGCATCATCGCCTGGAGCTGTCCAGCGAAGCGTCATAGAACTTACACCTGAAGACGAGATTGATAGATTTGAAACAGCAGCAGGTGGAATACCATCAAACATAGCAATTAAATCACGATATCTGTAATACTCTGGACGAAGTTGAAAAGGAGGAGTTGCTAAAAAATCTGTAATCAAATTAATCATAATCGAATACATATACCCATCTAAGCCATAGGAGATAATCTTGTCTCTTGTCCAGGAAGGCGTTTGATCAATCCCATTAAACGTGTTCAAAGCTGACTCAACCCAACCATAAATTCCATTTTGATGAGCAACTTGAGCTACTTTCTGACTTCCATCAGAAGGCTGAGCCAGAGGGCCTCCAAAACTAATCACTTTAAGATTTCGAGATAAAACTGCTTGGACTTGTTCTTCCATAATTTGTCCAATCCCAGGATTATGAGAAATTTTCAATCCCAATGGAATATCAGGTCTTCTCGTGTTTGCCAAAGTATAAATGGCTCTCATATAATCGTACATTTTTCCGTACCACCAACTGATGAAAACGTTGTAACTAGCTCCTGACCCATCACCGCTATTGGGACCTGAATAAGGCATTGCGCTTGGATTGCCTGTGTAAGCTCGCCAAGCTGCAATGGTATTAGCGTCAAATGCACAATAATTGGCTCCATCAGGATAATAGGTTTCTCCCAAACTTCCTGTAGAAAGATAAATCACGGGAAAACTTTCTCCTGAAAATTCATTATAGAAAGCATTAATCAAACGATTCACGTAAAACAAAGTTTGTGGATGAAAAATATTGGGAGGATTAGCATCATTGTCAAAAACAGAATAAGAACCATTCTTTTTAATCCAATGATAATTCGAATCTGAGTTTATCAACCAATTGGGAGGATAATGAATCGCAATATGAGGAATCCAAGTTAGACCTGCAGCTCTAGCTCTATTCATACATAAGCGAGCTGCTGCAAAATTAAAAGAACCATTTGATGTTTCAACTAATCTCCAAGGAATAGCATCAATAACAGCTTGCACTCCTATGTTTTTTAAATTTTGAAAAGAGGATTGATCATAGAACCAATCGCTTTGAGTCATGACAACCCAATGAATATTTGCAAGCTCATCGTCTGAAAAGGAAGTTTTAGAACTAAAAAAAAACAGAACAAGCAGTCCTAGAGCAACATGCTTTAAAAAGCTATTTTTTAAATTTTTTGCATCCTTAAGATTAAACATAATTAGCCTCTAAAAATAAAAACCCGTCTTTCGATAAAGGACGGGTTTTTATAATTTTTGCTAAAACGCAAAAATCGCCGAATATTTTCGGTGGATCGGCGAGCATAAAACCTAAAGGATCTTACATCTTTCAGGTTTTGTAGCCCCGTATCTTTGCAGGCACGTGAATTCTAACTTAGTGCCTCTCAACAAGTTGAGGTCCCATTCTTTCGAATGGTTTGCCCTTATCGCATATTCATTAAAACGATTCGAGACTTCTCAAAGAACTTCTACGCTCTAATTATATTTTAAAAGGGCCATCAGGTCAAGGATTTATAAGGCTTTGAGGGGATACGAAAAATTGAAAAACTAAACTTCAAAAAGAATAGTCTTAATAAATTTAAAACTATTTTATTGTTTCCATTTATTTCTTGTGAGACCTTTTATTCCAAAAAAATTTAAGATTGTTCCAGAACCATACTCGATGAAAGTTAACCAACAAGCTAACGGGTGAAAGAACCAAGCATTATCTTTCTTTTTAAAATATCCTCTAAAAGACTGAACAATCAAAGGAAAGACCAAAAAGCAGGAAAGCAAGAACTTGAACAACCCCTTCTTTTGGCTTTTCCAAGGGTATTTTCGAACACCTAATTCATTGTAATAAAGATAATCTCTAATCCTTCTCTTCTGCTTGCGCATAAATTGACGGACACTGTTCCCACAAAAGAGATGAATAATACCTATTTTTACTTTTGCAAAGTGAATGGGATGCTTCTCCATAAAACATGCCAGAATATCAATGTCAAAAAAATAGTCTCCAGCTAATTCGCCTTGCATGATTTGACGTCGAAATATTGTCCCATTTGCTCCAATCGTTGGTATCGGATGAGATGAAAGCGTCACCTTAATCCAATTACCCTGATCATCCTGTTGAATAGGAAGCTCTGTCCATACTCCTGAGAGTAGATTGCGTTTATCATAATTTCCAAAGAAGAAACATATGGGGTCATTCACTCCCAATAAAGCGCAATAGCGATCAATAAAACCATCTTCAGATCGATAAGTAAATTCCCAGGGTTCAGCTCCTAAAACATCCTTATCTTCAAAAGGTTGGGTCATTTTCAGAAGCCAGTCTTTTTGAGGGAGGAGATTATCAGAGTCAATAAAAGCAACCAAATCTCCTTGAGCTTTTTTAAGACCCACTGCTTTTCCTGCTTCTCCTGTTTTTAATGGATTTTGAAATATTTTGGCGTTATATTCGCGAGCGATGTCAAGCGAGCGATCTTTGGACCCACCATCAGCAATGATCACTTCTACAAGATGAGCAGGATAATCTTGACTACGAATAGATTCTAAACAGCCTTGGAGAACACGCTCGCTATTAAGAACAGGGATCACAATTGAAATAGAAGGAAGCATAGAGTTAATTTACAAGGAAGCAACTCGCTCAACAACGTTCTTTTTTCTAAAATCCAGTAGATGCCCCACCAACTGTTTACCCCCTCTGAGAAGAAATTTGACATCATCGAGATCTCGAACACTGAAGATTTTTCTCATGATAAATTTCGGGCTCATGAAAGATTTATAAATCCCTTGGGTTAATGCTAAAATTTCTTGTTCAGGCACAGAAGTTTTCATAACGGGGGTCCTCATATCATAGTGATCCCAGTCACGGGTTTTAAGCCATCCATTTTGCTCGCATTGTTTAAAAAGTTCTGTCCCAGGATAAGGAATAACAATGGTTGCTTGCAATGTATCAATCCACCCACGACTAAAAAGTTCATGCGTTAACCGAATCGTATTTTCGGCTTCTTCTTTGGTCTCCCATGGGTAACCCACCATACATGTCACATGAGGTTCAAGTCCAGCTTGTTTGGCCATACGAGCCGACTCCCACATCGCATTTTCTTTTTGCCCTTTGTTAATTCTTTCTAAGGTACTGAAATTGGCCGATTCTAGTCCGTATAAAATAAATCTGAAATTAGCTTTCCCCATAAGATTATATTCTTCTTGGGTTAAAGCGCCTGGCCTCATATTGCAGCCCATTGTAACTTTCTTATGCCACCCTCTTTTAATGAGTTCCTCGCAAAACTCCTTCAGCCATTTTCCTATCATGAAAGTACCGGTATCATCAAAAATTTCTCGAATACCCAAACGAATACAATTCTCAACTTCAGCCAACATTTGCTGAACAGTACCCACTCTAAAGGTAGGGAAAGTGTTCGTCCAAGAGCAAAAAGTACATCCTCCATCTTTTCGCCACCAGCAGTCCCGGCCAATCATTGTATAAGTTCCAGGAGTATACTTAAAGTTGCCATTGTTATAGGCATAAAGCTCATACTTAGTAAGTTCACGGTCAATCACTGGAAGTTTTTTCAAATCACCATTGGCTTCAAATTTCCCAGTGTTAACAACCTCCCCTTTTTCATTTCTGAAATAGAAACCTGGCTTAAGTTTCTCTCCCTTTGAAAAATGATTACAAAAATTAAGAAGCATAAAGTCAAAATCACCACCCGTAATGCAATAGTCTACAGGGGAGTTTTCAAAAGACTCTTCTGGAAGAGCAGTGATATGGTCTCCCATGAGAACAACTTTTATTTTTTGCAGAGACTTTTCAGATTTTAAACGTCTAATAAATTTCCAAAACGACTTAACTGTTGGAGTCTTGGTTTCAATAGCTAAAATATCAGGGTTTTCTCTCTCCAAGATCTCCAAATATTGATCTGTTGTTTGTTGCTCCGCAACTCCATCCATCCAACGCACATCGTAGCCGTTTACTTTAAGCAAACTAGCTGCATAAGCAGGAACCACAGGATAGATATAAGTGGGACTGTTGAAAAACTGAAATTGCCGATTCTGAGAAATAAGTGCAGCTCCCTTACCTGTTTCAACGGGGGGATATCCAATACAAATTTTCATTATTGCACCAGCTCCTTCTTAAACAGACCTATGAGAAAACCCGCGCCGTAAGTGACATGGCTCAAAAAAAACAAAAGAGGCAACATAAAGAATATTTTGATATTCCTAAGATTCATGGCCTCGATCAGCGAAAAAATCACAAGCAAAACAAGATATATCCATAAAAGAGTAGTATACCATCCTCCCAAGATAGGATCAATTCCAAAAGACAGCAATAGAATCGAAAGACAATATAAAAGAAAAACGCTAGGAATTAAATAAATAGGTTTGAGAGAAGTTTGAGGATATTTTTTGGCAAAAAAGCCTCGATGAACAGAATACTTAAAAATTTGTATCAAATGTTTTTTGAGAGAGTTTCTACGATGATGCCAAACAAAAATCTCAGGATCATAAATAATCTTGTAACCCTTTTTAATAACTTCTAGACATAATTTTGTGTCTTCTCCTGGCCAGTAATGCGTATCAAAACCTCCCATTTCTTCAAAAACTGATTTACGGATAAACAGATTAACTGAAGGATAATCCCCCACTTCCTTTATTTTCCCTGATGGCCAATATCGAAAACGCTCGGTTCCAGATCCCATGTACGAAGTATAAAAAGCCCCTGATAACTT
Organism: uncultured bacterium; assembly: GCA_964640155.1. GTDB lineage: Bacteria > Auribacterota > JACPWU01 > JACPWU01 > JACPWU01 > CAZXEQ01. Next base: position 83,990 of record CAZXEQ010000002.1, read on the forward strand.
CGCCCAAAAGGGATCTGAAGAAGGTGTTACAGCGGGGCCACATACAGCCGCTACTTGACTAGAGTTAAACTGTTTTAACGCCTTCGTTAACCAATCTTTCTTTGGATACGCATCATCGTCCAAAAAAGCTAAGATTTCTCCCTGAGCATGTTCAATCGACATGTCTCTTTTATAAGAAGGCCCTACAGGACCTGATGAAATAATTCTTGTTTTTGGAAAAGAGCCCATCTCTGGATAATCCGTAATAATAAGAACTTCAAAATCTTGCATATCTAAATTGAGAAGATACGACATGGATTCATGAATATAATCATTTATTGCTTTAACTGGGATAATAATTGAAAATTTCATGAGAGAATTATTCCATAACTATTTTTGACTTTTTTGAAGAGCTTTCGCATTGAGCCATTCTATAAAAGAGGGAAACACACCATGAATCTTATCTATGATTTGTGCTCTACGAGTTAAGATTAAATCTTCTCCTTTTCCTCTCTCAATCACTTTAAGGATTTCTTTTGCTACTGTTTCTGGATCCATCACTTGGGTATATTGATGACGCTTTTCATAATCAGGACTGCCTGCTTTTTCAAAAAAAGGGGTCCGTGTTGCTACAGGACAGATTTGAGAAACCTTCACAGCAGGACAAGCTTCCTTCAAGTCCTGGCGAAGTCCTTCTCCAAAACCTCTTAAAGCAAATTTAGAGGCACAGTAGGCCGAAACATCTGGAAACGCCCTTCGACCTGCGACAGAAATCACATTCACAATATGTCCACTTTCTTGCTTCATAAAAACAGGTAAAACTTCCTGTATTAATCGCACTGCTCCAAAAAAATTTACATTCATCAGATGCTGATATTCTTCAATAGAAGTATCCCAACTTTTTCGAAAAAGACCAATCCCTGCGTTGTTGATCAAAACATCAATACGTTCATAGCGTTTTAAGACTTCAGAAATCAGAGAAGAACAATCTTGAGATTGAGTAACATCTCCAGAATAAACCAAAACACTTTTAAGCCCTCTTTCCTGACAATTTTTTTGAAGAAATTCCAACTGTTTCTGATTGCGTGCGAAAACAGCAACATCCGCTCCCTCCTCTAAAAGAGAAACTGTACATGCTCTGCCAATTCCACTTGAAGCGCCTGTTATCACAATAACTTTTTCAGAAAGCATATCTCTCCAAAATTACAAAATTAGTGTCCATCCAGATAATATGCATCAAGACTTCGAGAAGTCTTTTTGAAGCCTATCGAGACCGAACAAGCCATAAAAAATTCCAAAACAAAATCCTCCACGGAATAGGAACAATTTTATTTTTAAAAAGATCTTTATCCGAAAGCATGCGAATTTTTTCTTGAACTATTCTACGTTTTCGAAGCGTTTCTTTTAAATGCGAAATATTCCACCACAAGGCGTTCAATAAAGTAAAAATTTTTTTAAACTTAAAAGTAACCAAAAAAATAGGGGTGGGTAAAAAATAAAATACTAAATGTAAAGGTAAAAACCATATCAATTGGAGTACTTCCAAATTTTTAAGAAAGGAACAGATTTTGTTTTTATGCGCATGGTACTGAAGAAATTCGAAATTCATTTTTTCACAAGTTGCCCCCATTTTATGATAAATCACTGCCTGTGAGGCAAGAGTAATTCGATACCCACCCAACCAAATCCTCCAAGCAAGATCTGTCTCTTCGAAATAGCAAAAAAAATCTGAATCAAATCCTCCCATTTTTTCAAATACATTCTTTCTTATTAAAACACATGCTCCCTTTGGAGAGAAAATATCTCCTAGACGATCATACTGCCCTTGATCCTTTTCAAGGTGCCCGAGATGGTACAAAAAGCCAGAAAGAGTTGGGAAAGAACCTACCGAATCAATTTTTTCTTTCTCCTGTAAGAATCTGATTTTAGGTTGACAAGCTGCGATTTGAGGGCTTTCTAATATTTTTTGAACTAAAATAGAAAGAAAATCTTTCTTAACTTCTGTGTCATTATTCAAAAAAAGCAACAATTCTCCAGAAGCTTGTTCTGCACCTTGATTCCCAGCCATAGCGTAGCCTAAATTATGATCATTTTCGATAATTTTAACTGTGGGATAGGAACACTTGATAAAATCAATACTCTTATCTTCTGAGCCATTGTCTATAAGAATAAGTTCTATATGAGGATAATCTTGTTCCTTGAGTGAGCTAAGACAATTTTTCAACCATTCTTCCCCATTCAAGTTAGAAATGATAATTGAAACAAGGGGAAGTTTAAATAAGTTTGGATTCATATATCTTTTCATTTTTAAATGAGCAATTAGTTTTTTTGAACAGTAACAGAAACGCAATCCCCTAGTTTAAGCAAGTTAGAAATAATATCCAAAGGATAAAATAACAAGAAAAAAAATGTCTTATTAATAAGATTATATTTTTTCCCCAATTTGCTATTTATAAAATGTTGAAGACTCCCTAGACATCCTCCAGCACTCATATATTTAACTCGCATCACCCGTAACCCATATTTTTCTAATAATTGCCGAAGATTCTGGAGATTATAATTAAAAATATGGCGAGGAATATCCCGATTGTACCAGTATCGTCTAAAAATGCGCGCGTAAAGACTCCCCGTGTTAGGAATCCCAATCACTAATATTCCTTGAGAGCTTAAAAGAGTATTCAAGGTAGTTATTAATAGATCCGGAGAGCGAACATGTTCTAAAACATGCCATACCCGAATGTAATCGAATCGGTCCCCATCAAACCTGACAGATGTAATATCTTGATCATAATAAATGTTACCTTTTCGATCTACGGGACCAAATTCAAATCCCGAAGTATGCCAACCATATTTTTCAATAAGCCTTAAATTATAACCATCCCCACAACCTACATCGAGAAAACGACAAGCACCTATTTTTTTTAAGGGTAATCCTTCAAAAATATTTTTAGCTAAAAGTGCTACGAAAAAATAAAAATCCCTTGAAGTATTTTTATTATACGCCCGATCAACTACTTTTTGACGCAAACGGTGAAAAAAACTTTTCTCCTCAGAGATAGAATACGAATAGTAATGTTTCGGATAGAAAGAAAATATTTCTTCCACAGAAGGCAAAGGATAAATCATTTCTAATCGACAATGCGGGCAACGATACACGTCAAAAAGCTTATCTGTTGTGTAGTAAAGGAAGTCCTTTCCCTTCAAAAGGAAATGCATTGAATAATTGCAAATAAGGCAAAAAGGTTTTTTCTCTACTAAAAGCATACTTTGTTATTATATCCATAGCCTAACAGATAGGAAAAATATTTTTTAAATTAAAGAACGCGCATACTAAAATAGTGCTAAGTTTTTCTTATGAAGCATTTAATTCTAAAAACTCTTGGTCTAATATTTTTTATCGTTGTCCTTGTTTGTATATTTAACCCTTATTTGTTTCAATCTCTTCAAAAAAGATTTTGCTATCGTTATCACAACATCGCTTCACAAAGCCAAATCATCTTATCGCAAGATCACAATGATTTAAAAAATTTTTCAGATGAGAACCCTCTTACCATTAAAGGTTTAAAAGTTCTACCGCCTACAGGGACAGCTGATCTTGTTTTTGATTTTGGTCGACCTCGATCCATTAGCAAGGTTAGCATCTTTTTCTGGGGAGACCTACACCGAGCAATGTCCTATCATGCGACCGAATATAAGATCGATTTTTTATATAGAGACAAATGGGTTAGAATCATTGAAAATAAACATCATCGAGGGCCATGGGCTGCCCATCATATTACTGCCATTGAAGCTAAACAAATACGTTTTATTTTTTCAAAACCGTTTTTAGACGAACATATCTATATCGCTGAGATCGGCTTGTATGAGGCAGAAAAAGTACCGTTGTGGACAGGCCTGACATCTTTTTTAAAATTACATTGTAAGTCTTTACCCGCTTGCTTCTTCTATATTTTGATATTTCTCTGCTTTTTGTTTTTTCCAGGATACTGCTTCACTAAATACGTTTTTAAAAAAAATCTTGATAAAGAAAGTATGTTCGTATTTTCTTTTTTCTTTAGTTTTTTTATATATTCTGCACTTAGCATATTTGGTTTGCTGACAGGGCAGAACTGGATTTATTATTTGATTCTTCCCATTTCTATTGCTGCAATTCTTATTTTTATCTGTAAAGGAGGATTAAAAGAAATAAGGGGTTTAGATAAAAATTTATGGATGATACTAATTTTATTTTTGTTTTTTAGCACTCTTTATCAATATCATAGAGATCTTGTTTTTTCATTGCCTTACATTGAAAGTCATTTGGATACACTCACGATTCCTCCCTTACCTTACTACGGTTATCATGCCGACAACTTTGTGCAATGGAGGATTTCAAAAGCTTTTCTTCATCATTTAGATCTAACGTCCCCTTATATGAAAGAGTATTTGGGCGATTCCCAATTCAGCGTCTTTCACCGTACTCCCTTGCTCCCTATCTTGAGTGTTCCTTTCTTGAGTTTTTTTGGAGAAAGCCATTTTATTTATCAGAGACTTTTAACCATCCTGGCTGGACTTTTTCTCCTACCTCTTTATCTTGTTTTAAAAAAAGATTTTAATAAACGTACCGCTCAGCTAACCCTCTACACGCTTCTCATTAACTTTTTTTTCTTTCTTTTTTCATTTAGCTTTGAAATGTATTACAAGTATTTTGCACTTTTCCCTGTATTTTTATTTTTGCTTTTAATTGAACAAAATAACTTACAAAATAAAAAAGTTTTTATTTTATGCGCCTTGGTTGCAGGCACTGCTTACTTAATCCATCCTGGCATTGGCCTCGTTTACCTCTCTTCTTTATACATCTACGCCTTGCTCAAATTTCGTTCATGGAGATGGTTATTTTTGAACATTGGGGGTTTCTTGCTGATCATTACTCCATGGTTGCTCTTCTTGCTCTATTATCATCATCAGCTTTCTTTCCCTTGGATAAAAGGGCCTTATGCAACTATCGTTTCTGACTGGAATCTTCCAAGACCCTCCTTTTTAATGAGACTTATCGCAATATTCATTCCTGTTATTCAGTCCCATGGAATGTTTCCAAAAAACTTAAGCTTGTGGATGGCTATTTCTCCTTTAATTTTTATAATTTTTATTGCTGCATGTATAAAACGCTTTCTCACCTACAAAAAATTTATTTTGCTTTCTTTTTTGCCGTGCCTTATTTTAACACTACCTAAATCGTTCGAACTTTTCACCTTTGGTTACTTTTTTTTAATTCCCATGGCCCTAGCATTTTCTTTTTTTGAGATCTCTTCCATAAAAAGACCTGGCTTACAAAAGATAATTTTCTATATGATCTTAACTCAATATATTATTTTTAATTTAATCATCGGGAAAAAGGTTGGATCTTTCTTTTACAAACAAATTCAATGGAGTTCGATAACCCTTGTTCATGCCTTTACTTTTATCGGAATGGCGATTTATATTCTCACCATTGTTTGGCTTCTTTTCAGAATTGCTTGCGAAGTCCCTTCTGATCTTGCAATCAAAAAGAAGTATGAGAATATGGATTGAAAATCATCGCAGAAGTTTTGAGAGAAAAGCATCACTGATGGATGCCCACTGATGGGTTTTGGATAAATTCATGGCCTGATTCGCAAGCATTGTCCAATCTTTCTGTGATTCAAGAAGAGAAAGAATTTCTTCAGCCAAAGCACTAGGATTATTTTGAGAAGTAACCCGTCCCGTGACATTATGCTGCACAGAATCAACCAGTCCGGGCACATTATAGACGACCGCTGGAGTTCCTTGAGCAGCAGCCTCCATAATAATCATTCCCCATCCCTCTCGTACCGACGTCACTAAAATCAAATGCGCACGTTTCATCAATTCTACTTTTTTTTCTTCATCTAAATACCCCCAAAAAGTTACTCCCTGAATTTCTTTTTTTCGAATATATTTTTTTAGAAATGATTCGTACGCCTCATCTCCAGTACCTACAATCCACAACTTTGCGTTTGGTTCTTTTCGCTGGACGAGAGAAAGTGCTTTTAATATATGATGGATACGTTTTGATTTTTTCAATCGACCTAGATAAATAAACGTAGGAGAAATTTCTTTAGTGGGTAGACTGTCCTGTGCAGCAGCAAAAACACCAGGAGAAAACACAGGAATTTCTCTCTTAACCCCTAATCGCATTAAATCCTTTTTTGAACTCTCAGAGATGGTCACACAATGTTCTTTACGATAAAAGCGAAGATAAAGAAGCTCTGACATATATCCAACAAATGCGATTAAAAATGGAGTTTCATAAAACCATACTTCTCTCGCAAGCTGAAAAAAAAGCGTGATTCTCTTTCCGCGAACATAAAAAGGGGTAAAAAAGGGGATCGTATTGATGCTATCAATCACACAATCATAGTAGGCATGTCCCCTTTTTCGATAATAACGGTAAGCCTTCCAAACCACGGTAAGGCGATTACCTCTACGAATAATTTTGATTCCATCAATATCTTCTTCTGCAAGAGCTCCTGGGAAAGAGGAACAGAAGAAAGTTACTTCATGTCCTTTTTGAACCCATCTTTTGGCGATTTCATAAATATAAATTTCCGCACCTCCTCCAAAAGGATTACGGATATCTCGCCAATTTAAAATAAGTATTTTCATAAATGAAGATTTAGAAGGAAGACATCTTAATTAATAAATTTTCTAGCGATGCGTGACTATTCTAAGCTGAGTTTGAGTGGAAGAAGGATGTTTTACTGTGTATTTATTCTTCATCAGAAAGAATGTATTTTCTTGAAGATCCAGACTCCCAATAAAATATCCAAAACCACCCATAGCAAACTTTAAAAAGTGATAGAGAATAAAACCAATTCCAACGAAAGGATGCATCAAAAAGGTTTTCCAATGTCTAAAATATACACCTCTAAAAAAACTTAATTGCTTTTTAGATTCAACTTTATTTTCTTTTCTAAAATGAACTAAATCTTTACCATAATGATAACATTTCATCATATGTTCCCAAATTCCTCGTGCCTCTCCCAGGTGCAATGCTTCTGCTTCTATATAACCTGTCTTATATCCAGCACGATTAAGCCTGTTCTGAAAATCATAATCCTCTCCAGCAATCATGTTTTCATTAAAACCATTCACTTTTTTGAAAATCTGTTTCTTGACAAATCTTGCGGAAGAATGAACTGGATCGTATTTGTACATATCTACTTCAAATTTTCGTATTTTGGCTATCCATGAGATAGTCGGCTCTGGAGAATTATGAACAATGATTGCGTCGAATTCTTCTTGAATTTTCAGGACACACTCCTTTACAATATTCTTATCCAAAGCGAAATCTGAATCTACTTTATAAATATATTTTCCTTTTGCTTTATTCACTCCAAAATTAACTTGTGCACTTCTTTCAGATCCTATCCGATAGATTTTTTTTGTATATTTCCTAGCAATTTCTAAAGTCTTATCCGTAGAATAATTATCTACAACAATTAACTCGATAAAGGGATAAGTTTGTTCACGAATGCTATTGAGACACTTTTCCAACAATCTCTGAGAATTAAAGGTGGGAACAATGATAGAAACCAAAGGAGTTGATTGAGATGCTTGCATATAAAAAAACTTTCTTTCAAGTTAAAAAGAGAATCAAAATAGTAATTTCTCACAAAGCTTTGAGTATGTCTCTTTCATTTTTTGAGCAACTTTATAGCCTGTGAAGTGACTTTCTGCTAATTCTTTACTGTTCTTCCCCATTTTCATTCTTAAATCTGTATTTGTTGCCAAAAGTACAATGGCTTCAACTAATGCTTCTGTATCCATGGCATTTACAACCAAACCTGCATTTTTATTAGTGACTTCTGTATGGATGCCAACACCATCAGACACAATTAATGGCAAACCACAATACATAGCTTCAGCAGCCGCAATACCAAAACTATCATACAATGACGGTTGAACAAAAACATCCGTATCATGCTTTAAAAGCAACTCCTTTTGTTCCCCCTCAATAAAACCTCTAAAACTCACTCGAGAGTCCATTTGATATTCATGGACACGACTCTTGAGGCAAAGAGAATACCCGTTTTTATCTGCCCCTGCAATGACAAGATATATCTGTGTTTTGTGGCAAAAATGAATCGCTTTTCTAAAAGCCTCGATTAAGAATCCCAATCCCTTTTCAGGTGCAATTCTACCAAGAAATGTAAAGGTCACCTTATCTTCTCTAACCTTTTTAGATAAGCCAGAAACAGAACAAAAGTTCTCTGTATCTATTGCATTGGGAATTACGCTTGAATTCGTATTTCCTGTCAAGGACATCGAGTGTTCTTTTTCCATTTCACTCCCATAGAGAATCATAGCTGCATGACGAATTTCCCATTTTTCAAGAATTCGAAAATATATAGATTTCATTATTCGTCGAGGAGAAATAAAAGTTTCTTTCATATAGGAACCATGAGGCTGAATTAAATAAGGAATTTTATAAAATCGACATAAAATAGAAGTGATCAAACTTCCAAAATAGAATCCCACATGGATATGAATAAAATCATAATGTCTGATTTGTAATATCAATCCCTTTAAAAAACCCCAAGACCACCAATAAGGAAGCAACTTATTTAATTTACTTATTTTAAAAAAGCGAACAGGAACTCCTTTATAGTTTATAACTTTATGGAGGGGAACACCCATAGGCTGAAATTGATCATCTGCATCTGCTGCATAAATCGTAGCCAAAACATCTGACTTATTTAAATACTTAACCGTAGTCATACAACTAAATTGAGGACCTGTTCTAACAGCCCCAATTCCACCAATCACATGTAAAACTTTTAACATAACTTTTTTCTTTTTTAAATTATGAAAATAAAGACTATATTTTAGAAGACAAGCATCTGTCCGTCCAGATCTTTTGTAGGGATTCATAAATCATGAAGAAATGTTTGACATGTCTCCTGCGAGAAATGTAAAATTTTTCTAAACTTCATGCAAAGGAGTTCCTCATGCCCCCTAAAACAGATTTAAAAGACCTCAAAGACATCATGAGTGCGATTAAAGAAATTCAGGGAAACGTCAAGGATATGGTAGAAACATTTTCAAAAATCCCTTCTGGGAAACATCGAGGAGTTTCAGGCGATTTACTTCTTACTACGAAAGAAAAAGAGGTGCTTAAACTCATCCAAACAGAACAAGAAAGAGCCAATAAATTGGTCGAAATGCTCTCGAATGCCCTCTATAATCAGGTTTGATTAATTGCTAATCATAACTACCTCTTACAAGCTTAATTATAAATTTTAAATCTTAAAAACTACTTCCTTCTGTTATTTTTTAATTTTTATAATATCTTCCTAATAAACAAGTTATAAACTCGTCATCTCTTCGTTCTTTGAAAAACCCAAAAAATATGATATATTTTGGGTTGCGGTTTAACCCAAATTGATCATAACAATAATGAGCGATAACCAAGTCACATGACCTCCATTTTTAGTCATAAATTTTGGCGTATTTTTGTGCTTATTGCCTTCGCCTTTCAAACCCTGACAAGCGATGCATTCCTCACTTCTGTCAGTCAAAATCCTATTTCTATTAAACCCTTCACCTGGGCCGCTCATCTTGGAACTATTGTGGAACAATCTCAAGGCAGTCGTGGCCCATTTATCTTACATATTCAAGAAGCGCACTCTGTTCCTCAGGCTCAGAAAAAAATTGCTGAAATTATTCAGTGGTTTCAGAATCAAGGACTCTCAAAAGAATCTTTATCCATTGCTGTTGAAGGGGCTGTAGGACCTATCCCTACTTCCTTTCTTGGAAATTTTCCTTATGCCAAAGGGAGAGAAGAAATCACTCAAACTCTGATCGATGAAGGATGGCTCACAGGAGCCGAAGCTTTAGCTATTTCACATCCTGAATATCGTCTTCGCATTTTTGGTATTGAGGAATCTCAGGCCTATCTCAAAAATTTTTGGAGTTTTCGAAAGGCTCAAGCTGCTTGGCATCAAAAAGAATCTCAATGGAATGAACTAACCCAGATGCTTGATCAGACAAGGGAAAATGTTGATTCTCCTACGCTTCTTAGATGGAGTACACAGTTTTTTCATTTCAAAGATGGAAATTTAAGTTTTAAAGATTGGATTTCATTTTTAAATCAAGAAAAGTTTCATCCTCAAAATGAGCAAGCTCGGACTTTACTTCAAACTCTTCAACAAATTTCAGGAATGGATGAATCTGCCATCAAAAAAGAATTTATGGAGCTTTCAGAAAAAATTTCAAAGAAAAGTTCCAAGGAAGATTTAAAAAAATTCATTGAATTACAATTACGATTTCGCTTAGGGAAAATAGATTCGACTTCCTATTATGAAGAGCTCGCAAATGCATTAGACAAAAATGAACTATCTTTAAAAGATTTTCCACATCTTCAGAAAACCATTCAGTTACAACAAAAGTTAAGCGAAATAGAATGGGATAAAGCGCTAGAAACGCTTTTAAATGACGTCGAATCTCATATTCAAAATCATCTCATTAAAACAGAAGAAGAGCGCTCTTTGTGGGATTTCGAAAAATCCTTGCGCTTGGCTCAGCATGTCTTCCAATTGAAAGCTTCTAGAAAAGAGTGGGAGGAGTTTAAAAGGCCTGGCAGCATATCTACGTCATTCCGGCCCCGGATTCAAACACTCCGGGATGACAGGACTTCTCGTTTGTCATTCCCGAAGGTTTCTATCGGGAATCCATTCTTCTTAACTAAAGAAATCTCTCAACTTTCCTGGTTTGAAAAATCAAATCTCTCATCAACTGAAAAAGAAAACTTTCTTAAAAATCATTATTTACTTTTAACTCTTTCTAAACAAGCTCAAGAATTTTATTATCATGCCGAAGAAAGAGACGAAATATTATTTAAAAATATTGAATCTCTTATCAAAAAAGAAAAACCTAAAGCGCTGATCGTTATAACAGGCGGATTTCACACATCTCCCCTTCTTCAAAAATTAAAAGAAAAACATTTTAGTTTTTGTTCTGTCACACCACAAATGAGTGGAACTATTTCAGATGAACTGTATTTAAAGCGCATGATGGATCAGACGCTTGAATCAAATAATTTTCATACAATCCCTTTAGCTTCTATTTTAAATCCTCTTTTTGATCTTTTGAATCATGAAGCAGCTGAAAAACTGCGAAAAAATATCATGGGGCACTTTGTTGCCTGGGCTCGTAGAAATAATATTGCCCGTGAAGCTATTATTGCGCGTTGGCCGAAACCCAATATACCATCAGCCCCTGATCAAGCCCTCATCACAGCACTCTCCCAAGTTTGGGATGCGCCTATCACTGAGCTGCCTACCCAGGGAATCACAGAAGAACAGACCAGAGAACTGGTCAAACTCGGAGAACCCATTTCTTCACTTTTGGAACAGTATTTGACTCAAATTCATGACAATAACTTATTAGAAATTGTAAAAGCAGAAAAAGATGACATTGACGATGAAATGCGGCTCGAAAGCGAACCAAATCTTTTAGTATTAATAAATAATCCTTTCATTCAACATATTCTTAAACGGCGAAAAAACCTAACTCGAGCCATCAAAGATGCCAGAATCGTTAAAAAGTTCTTGGTTTTTAATCGGTCAACTGTCAAAAGAATTTTTGACAGAATCAATGCAATGCCCGATGAAAGAATTCTAGAAAAGATTAATAAATTTCTAGCAAGTAATTTGATCAATAACATTACAGGGCCCATCGAAGAATTTCTTAGAAGAGAAACTGTCGCTGATAATGACTTCCATCAAGTTTTTATGAATTGCGTTCACCATTTAATGACCCCAGATCTTCTTGATCAACCAAGGGAAATAGGAAAACGTTATCTCGCATATGTTGAATACGGTTACCTTTTATTGAAAGCTGTAGAAATTTTATCACGAACAAAACCTTATTTATTAAAAGTTACCCCGGCGACCGTTCAAGTATCTGCCTCACCCACGAACATCCGAGACAAAGACGAAGCCATTTGCGAAGCCCTCACTGAAAGAATTTTTCAAGAAACGAATTTAGGTAGAACAATTTATCCTAAGATTGATTGTGAAAAAGTCACATACAAACCTGTGGGCGGAGGGCATTTTACGCTTGAAGATGATGACATCACGGGACTTATTAAATTTATCCGAATCGGCCCTCTATTTTTTATCGAAGAAGATATTTATCAGGGACTATCTTCGGATCTAAGAAAAGATTTAGGAGACAATGTCATTCGTTTAACAAGTGTTAAAGGAGATATTGCCCCTCTCATGTATGGTAATTATACGCGAGCTGTGATTACCATGATGTTAAATAATGATTTTTCAGGGAAACGAGTTGTGGATGCAGGAGCAGGCAATGGAATTCTTTCACTTGTTGCATTAAAACTAGGAGCAACTTTTGTAGATTTAATTGATCACAGCATAGAGGAACTCGAGAGAGCCAAAGCACTTTTAGAGCTCAATGGTTTCGTCCCAGAAAAACATTTCTTATTACATATGCACGACCTCAAGAATCCTGACGCAATTCTTAAAGTATTATCATCGCATGATGGAGAAACAGCTGTTATTTCCAATATTGGAACTCACCCCTATAATTATACTGTGACAAATGCGGATAGCATTCGTCTGGCCTCTAAAATTCCTCGCGTCACCCTTTTTATTGGGGGAGGGGATGAGGATACGGATGATTTTTCGCAAGCTAGATCTATAGATCAAGAACTCATCGGACAAGAAGGCTTTGTAGTACATCCCGTTATTTCGCGCATTCATGATTATGAAACCATCATCACCGCGTGGGCTGCGACGAAAAAAGTGGAAGAGAGAATTACCCCAAATGAACCTGAGGCTGATATCGAAGAAAAAGTCCAAAAAGCTCGAGAGAAAAATAAATCTGAAGAATGGGTAGGAAGAAAAAATGATCATGTTCTTACAACACTTAAAAAGCCATTTGAGAGGAGACATGTGGCTATTGGAGACGTGCATGGAGAACAATTCGCCGTTCAGCAAAACTTGAGAGATGCAGGATTAGTTGATGAAAATGATGATTGGATTGGCGGTAATGCTATCGTGGTTCAATTGGGCGACATCATTGACCGTGGACCGCATTCCTACGAAGTAGATGTTTATCTTCGTAAGCTCCAACAACAAGCCCGAAAGGCTGGTGGAAATGTCATCCGGCTTTTAGGGAATCATGAAGATATGTTTTTAAGAGGGATGCTAGGAGATAAGAAGCAATATAACGATTGGTGGCTTGCTTGGACAACCTCTATGGCTTATCTATACAATCCTGCTTTTAATACCGCTTTTCAAAAAGTCGGTTACAACAACTTCCCTGATTTAATTAAATCCGATACTCCTCCTGAAGACCCAGAACTTCTCAAATGGTGGCATCTTTATCGCAATCTTCTTACAGATATTGAAAATGGAAATATTCAAGCAGCATACGAACATAATAATGTTCTCTTCACCCATGCGGGACTTAAGGGCAAAACAGGAATACTTCCTGCCTCCGACGGAAAAACAGCAGCAGCATATAATGCTGAACGCTTGAATGAAATATTAATAGATGAATATTTCAGAATAAAAAACCCACCACCTGGGGAGGAACAAATACCTCGCTCTCCCTTCCTGCTCTCGGCTCTTTGGAACAGAGCTCTTGATAGCTCCCCTGCTTTTGATTTACAAGTCGTCGCTCATGTTCCTAATCAAAATAATCGCAACATTCGCATTGGAGAAATTAAAGTGATCCGAACAGACATTGGTCAAAGTGCTGCAATGTATCAAGACAAAGGACGAAGAGGTTATGTAGATATTGAAGGGAATGAAGTTCGAGGGATTGATTTAGCTAAAACCAGTGATCCTGTTTTACCTGAAGGGGTTCGTGGATACAAAGGAATTCCTAATGCTATACAAAATATCGGCAATGCAGTAGATAAGAAAGTTGATGAGGTATTAAGCAAGGCTATCGAAGTTGGTCCTACGAAAATTGTAGGGTTAACATTCGATGGTTCAATCGTAACCCAAAAGGCTTTTCCAAAAATGGGATCTGGTCATGGGATTTCTTCTGAAAGCCTCCCTTCCCTTGCAGCCAATGAAGGTGTTTCCTTCACAGAAACTGAAATGGACAATCTCAAAAAAGTTTGGAGCAAAGTTATAGATCGAAACTTCCAACTCGGCATTTTAAGAGATGAAAATGTGATCTATCATGCGCAAGGCTCTGAAGAAATAGCCTACACGCATGCAGGCATTACAAAAGCTGGAGGAATATTCCGTGACGCCCAGCGCCGTATTTGGCTTACAGAAAATTTCCTCAAATGGCTGCTTAATAACGACACTGCTCTTCTCGAAAGAATCATTGAACATGATTTAAAACATTTGAATGATCCAGATTATAGGCATGATAACGATCTAGCCTATTACAATCCTTCGACTAAAAAAGGATTATTAACCGATGTCAAATTAGCTGTATTACAAATGATTTTAGAAAGAACAGATAATGGACGCGCTGTCTTGATTGAAGATACTTCTGTAGAACCTTCTGACGACTCTCTTGTAATGCAAGAAATGCCTATCGGAATCAGTCGAACTCTTACCTTGCTTGATGAACTCATTCAGGAACTCACGCCTAAAAAGGACCCGTTGCTTACTTATCTTCGTAAAATGAGAGAATCTATTAATGTCTTTGATGAATCTCCTTATGGTTCTTTAAACGTAGCCTCTGGGCTTCTAGCAATATCTTATATCCAAGATAAAATTTCTTTCTTAATAAATAAAGAAAAGTGGCCCCTTTGTTCTATGGATCTTAAAGATTTAAATCATCTTGATAAATTATTTTTAAAAGCAGCTCTTTATAAAGAAGCTCGTACATGGCAATTTATGGAAGATGAAATACCTCTTCAACTTCCTATTCGAGAAAGAATTCATACCGAATATGAAAGGCTAAGACAAGCTCTTGAAGATGGGGAAAAGATCTCTAGTCTTACTCCAGAACTTTTAGAAATGAGTCGAACTCTTTTAGCCATGCAAATTCATGCAGAATATGTGGGTTATGAAGCCCAACGTGCTTTTGTAGCACAACATCTTCCTCAAGGAGCATCATCTGATTCCTTAGCTGCTCATGCTCGCAACCGTAGTCAAACGCGTGGCAAAGAAAGTCTAGGAAATTTGATTTCATCATTTTTAGATATGGTCTTGATTTCAGGACTGTATGGTATGGGGGCAGATGATACAGATAGAGGGTGGGAGCGAGGGGTCAAAATTTATTGTGCAGCACATTATTTACAAAATCGACATCTTTGGAAAGACCTTCTGGGAATTTCTTTGGAAGTAATCGAGAGGGATGAAAACCAATCAGGAAGAGCAATTTTAGACCCTGAACAGGGGTTTACTCCGAATGGACCAGAAAGTCTTCCATTTTTAAGAAATCCTGCATATTTTGATCCTCGGCAAATTCCTGATCTTAGTCCCCTTGATATATCTGCCATTACAGCTAATAACATCGCGAATGCTATAAATAAATTTGCATCTAGAAAATTTTCTCCTCACTTACAACAACTTCTTGAACATTTGGTTGATTTAGATGTTCCTATAGAGTTTTTAATGATGGTTTTAGATCATCTTTCATCTGGAGATTCTAAATTGGCTAACGAATTAATTACAAAAATTTCCAAAACAAAACCTGAAGTCATTCATGCGCTCATACATTTTCCTGCTGAACAAGCTGCCGAAGAATTAATAATTACACAAGATAGCTGGAGAAAGCTTCAAGAAGCAGCGTAAAAAATATTGTTTATCTTTCTTAAGAACACTCAAATCTCAACTTTCCATTTTCAAAAGCTTGTTCTCTCTGATATTCTAAGACTAATTTAAATCACTCACAAAACAGGGGGAAGAGATTTTAATCTCATACACATGCGCGTCGGGTTAACTTTCAATCTCAAAGATCCTCATGCAAACCCGGCAGACGAACAAGGGGCAGAATGGGACTCTCCTGAAACCATCAACGCCATTGTTCAGGCCTTATCAACAGAACATGTGGTTATTCCCATTTTAGCGGATGAAGAGGCTTTTCCTAAACTCAAGAAAGAACGGCCTGATATTGTTTTTAACATCGCAGAAGGAAAGCTCGGGCCCAATCGCGAAGCCCATATTCCGGCCATGCTAGAATTTTTAGGGATCCCTTACACAGGTTCAGATCCTCTAACTTTAAGTATTTGCCTAGATAAAGCCATGACAAAAAAAGTTCTTAAGTTTAGCAATATTCCTACTCCCCCTTTTCAAGTGGTTCAAGAAGTTTCGCAGTTGAATGGATTTAATTCTTTTCCTGCTCTTGTAAAACCCTTATGGGAAGGCTCTAGCATTGGTATTCACAATGCTTCCTGGGTTGAAAACAAAAAAGAACTTGATACTCAAGTAAATCGTGTAACTGAGAACTATCATCAACCTGCTATCATTGAACAAGCTGTAACCGGAAGAGAATTTACCGTTGCACTTTTAGGCAATGAAGAAAATCTGACCGTGCTTCCTATTGTTGAAGTCAGACTTGATGTTCTTCCAACCCAAGCTCGTCCGATTTACTCCTACGAAGCCAAATGGATTTGGGATATCCCAGAAAAACCCTTAGAAATTTTTCAGTGCCCTGCTTTGATTGACAACCCATTAAAATTACAAATTGAAAAAATAGCAAAAGACGCTTTTAAAGCTCTTTCGTGTAGAGACTGGTGCCGCATAGATATTCGACTAGACGCTAAGGGGGAACCTCACGTTTTAGAACTGAATCCCCTGCCCGGTATTTTGCCAGATCCAAAACAGAATTCATGTTTCCCAAAAGCAGCTCGAGCCGCAGGACTCAGCTACACACAAATGATTTTCAAAGTTCTTGAGTCCGCCCTTCAACGTTATCATCTCGACTCTGAAAGAACGATCCATGCGTGAGAAAAATACATCGAGAAAAATTGTAATCATCTATGATGCTACTCCTGATTCTCAACAAGACACAGAAATCAAGGCGGCATTGGACATTCTTAAAGACGTACAAAGCATTCAAGGGATTCTGAATAAGGATGGATTCAAAACAGAAATCCTAGGGCTTCGTTTTCCACTGATGGAAAAAATTCAATATTTGATCGATTTCAAACCAGATCTTGTTTTTAATTTATGTGAGGGGTTAGGAGAAAACAGCTCTTCAGAAATTCATGTGGCCTCTGTTTTAGAACTCTTTAATATCCCTTTTACAGGATCAGGCCCTCTTGCATTGGCGCTCTGCCATAACAAAGCTTTGACCAAAGCCATCTTAAATACTCATCACATTCCCACCCCTCAATATCTTGTCATAAAACCTGGTGATAAAATTTCAAAAAATGGATTGGGCTTTCCATTGATCGTAAAACCTATTCATGAAGATGGAAGTTTTGGAATTGAAGATGATTCTGTTGTTTCAAATATGCAAGAGCTAAAAAATAAAACTATCATGATTCATAAAGTTTTTCATCAACCCGCTATCATTGAAGAATATATTGATGGTCGTGAATTTAATGTTTCTATTTTAGGGAATAATTCTTTTGATTTTGTGCAAATGAGAGAAATTGAATTTTCCCCTTCTTCTGATGTTAAAATACTCAGTTTTAAATCTAAATGGAAGCAATCTAGTTTGGACTATCAAGCAACTCTTTCAACTTCCGTAAAACAACTTTCTAAATCTATTGAAAATAAAATCTTGTGCTTAGCTCAAGAATGTTTCAGAATCTTTAATATGAGGGATTACGCAAGAATTGATTTTCGCTTTGGGAAAAGCGAAGTCCCTTATGTGATTGATATTAATCCCAATCCCTGTATCTCTGACGGATCAGGCATGGTGCTCGCAGCAAAACAAAATAAAATAAATTATGCAAACCTTATCCGAAAAATCGCTCATCTCGGGCTTGCAAGAAGTTCTGCCCTGCAAAGTTCGAGACGCCATTCTTTCTGACCGACAAAAAATTCAATCCATTTTAGAATCGGTGGGTGTTTTTAACTCCACAGAAGTGGAATGCGCTATTTCTTTGTTCGATATTTATATTAAAGTTGGCGCTAAGCCAGAAGAGTACATTTTCCTCTGTGCCGAAGATGCAGCAGGAAAAATCACTGGATTTCTTTGCTACGGAGAAGCCTCTTTAACGCATGGGACCTATGATCTTTATTGGGTTGCCACAGATCCTCTTCATCAAAAAAAAGGCATCGCTAGCCTTCTTATGAAAGCACTTGAAGAACAACTTCAAAAATTAAATGCTCGTTGGATACTCGCTGAAACATCCTCTCGCATAGAATATACATCCACGCGCCGATTTTACACCCAGCAAGACTACAAAATTATTTCAACCATTCAAGATTACTACAATGCAGGTGATGATTTAGTTGTTTTTGGGAAAAGAATCTCGGCACGAGAAAAAGAAGCTAAGAATTAAACATTTTTCGTTGAGAGAATAATCAATTAACGGTAGAATAAAGAAAAAGGGGGAATTGATTGAAGGATAAAATCCTTAAATCGCTTGATGCCACGCAGGAACAATGGTCGGATTGGCATTGGCAAATGCGTTCTCGTTTTACAACCGCCAAAGAGCTCAAAAACTTTATTCATCTTTCTAAGGAAGAGGAAAAAGGGATTGCATGGGCTTCTGATCAAAAAAATCTTCCACTTGCCATTCCTCCCTATTTTGTCTCACTGATGGATCCCAATGACCCCAATTGTCCTATTCGCCGTCAAGTCATCTGTCGCGTAGAAGAATCTTATGATGCTGTTTTTGATATGCAAGATCCTTGTGGTGAAGATTCTCACACCCCTGTCCCCAATCTGGTTCATCGCTATCCCGATCGTGTTCTTTTAATTGCCACAGACCGCTGTCTTTCTTATTGTCGCTACTGCACCAGAAAAAGAATTGTAGGAACAGGTGAAGTCGGACTTTCCACCGAGAAACTCAACAAAATTTGTGAATATTTAGAAAAAACACCTCAAGTGCGTGACGTTCTGATTTCAGGCGGAGATCCTCTGATTCAGTCTGATGAGAGAATTGATCAACTTCTAGGTCGACTGAGAAAGATCAAACATCTTGAAATTTTGCGCATTGGAACAAGGGCTCCCATTTTTATTCCGCAACGTGTTACATCCGATTTAGTTTCAGTTTTAAAGAAATATCATCCATTTATGATGAGCATTCACATCAATCATCCCAAAGAAATTTCAGAAGAGTCCAGCAAAGCCCTTCAAATGCTTGTGGACGGTGGCATTCCTTTAGGAAGTCAAACCGTTCTTTTAAAGGGAGTCAATGACCAACCCGAGATTGTCACCAAACTTTGCCATGAACTTTTGAAAGTCCGCGTCAAACCCTATTATCTTTATCAATGCGATCCTATTTTCGGAACCGAGCATTTCCGAACCAGTGTCGATGTGGGCGTCAAAATCATTGAAAAAATGAGGGGACATACGACAGGTTATGCGATTCCCACCTTTGTGGTAGATGCGCCTGGAGGCGGTGGGAAAATTCCTGTTGCACCTAATTATCTCATTTCAAAAGTACGGGATAAAACCATTTTAAGAAATTATGAAAATAAGATTTTTGAATATCATGACCCCCTTGAAGTTGGGATTCAAAAGAAAAAGACCAAAATAGATCATCACCTCCCTGTTCAACTCACCCTTCCTCTCAGTGTTGAGGCCCTCAAACCCTCTTCCAATACTAAATCTTCCAAACCTAAGCTCAAAAGCGCATTGAGATAAGTTTGATTAAATTTTTCTCTACAATCATTCTTGAAATCGTATAATGGTTCGCTTTATGAATGAACGTCCATTTTTAGAAACAATCGATTTTGGCATCGCTTGGGAATGGGAGTATGATCAGGATTTCATCAAAAACCTGACACTCGCATGCGAAAAACATTCTCTCTCTTATCTCACCCTACATCCCAAAAATTTTGAAACAATCAAAAAGCGTGTTGATGAAGGCTCTCTTTCATTTCGAACTTTCTTAGATCGAGCCGGAGACACCTTAGAATATTTCAATCCTGTTGTAGAAAAACTACGCGCTAAGGGAACTTGGATTATCAATCATGCAAGTGACGTCGAAAGATCCCGTGATAAAGCGACAATGCATCTAGAATTTCTAACCAAAGGACTTGAAGTCCCTTTCACCGTCATCCTCTCTTCTTATGATAAAGACCCTGAACTTCGTTTTAGCGAACTTGAAAATCTGGGACGACCTTTCATCATCAAACCCGCATGCGGCGCGGGTGGTTTGGGAGTAGTGATGGGGGCAGAAAATCTCTTAGATATTATTGAAGCTCGTAAAGAATATCGTCAGGATAAATATTTGCTTCAACGTAAAATCATTCCCCGAAATTTGGGACCGCGCAGAGCTTGGTTTCGATCTTATTATGTATGCGGGAAAGTCATTTCATGTTGGTGGGATGATCAAACACATCTTTATGATGTGATAACGCCTGAAGAAAATAATTTTTATCGCCTTTCAAAATTCAAAACCATCATGAAAACAATTTCTGAAGTCGCACAGCTTAATTTCTTTTCTTCAGAAATTGCCATTGATGCAGACAATAAATTTATCGTGGTCGACTACGTGAATGAACCCTGCGACATGAGAATCAAGTCTATTCATCCAGATGGAGTCCCAGACCTCGTGGTTCAAGAAGTCGTAGAAGCTTTAATTGTAGGAGTAAAAAGAGAATTAAAAAATCAACATATGAATACTTCTGCAATAAAACAGGCGGGGCCTTCTTTTCTTCAAAACGCCGGGAAACAGGTCAGCACAAAAATTTAACTTCTCTCCCTATCAAGATCTTCAAATTTATAAATAATCTCTTTAGGCTTAGCCATTCCTAATTCTTCGCGAGCGACTTTTTCAATATACAGAGGATCTGATTTGAGTCGTCCGATTTCTTCCTGAAGATTTTGATTTTGAGTTTGCAAACTTTCAATCTCATCTTCCAAAACTTGAATCTGCTGATAAACTCTAGTTAATCTTAAGAAGTTCGGAGAAAAAACATAAATCAAAAGCGCAAAAATCACCGCGCCAAAAACAATGTTTTTCCAACCATCTTTCTTCATGAAAAACCCTAAACGGTTCACCTATTATCCGGTAACCGGTAAACTGGCTAACCGGCAAACTAATTTTATATCTTCCCACCAAAAAGAGCACGACCAGAAAGTGTTTCTTCAATTCTTAAAAGCTGATTGTATTTAGCCACACGATCCGTTCTGGAGACAGAACCTGTTTTGATCTGTCCTGAGTTGGTTGCGACAGCCAAATCTGCAATCGTTGCATCTTCTGTTTCTCCAGAGCGATGACTGATCATGGCTGTATAACCTGCTTCTTTAGCCATCTCAATCGCGTTCATCGTTTCTGTCAATGTACCAATCTGATTCAATTTGATCAAAATAGAGTTGGCTACTCCTAATCCAATACCTTTATCTAAACGCTGGGTATTCGTTACAAAAAGATCATCCCCCACCAATTGCACCCGATCTCCCAAAGCTTCTGTTAATTTTTTCCAACCTTCCCAATCATCCTCAGCTAAACCATCTTCAATAGAAACAATAGGATATTGATCCACCAAACGGCTGTAAAAATCGATCATTTCATCTACACCCCATTCGGCTTTTTGTCCTTTCAAACTATATTTTCTTGTTCTGAATTGAAAGAAAGAACTCGAGGCTGCATCTAATGCAATTGCAATATCTCGTCCAGGAGCATAACCACTTTTTTCAATGGCTTCCAAAATCAATTGTATGGCTTCTTCATTCGATGCAAGATTTGGAGCAAAACCTCCTTCATCTCCCACAGAAGTTGCCAAACCCCGACCATGAAGAATGTCTTTTAAATTATGAAAAGTTTCAACTCCCCATCGCAGCGCTTCTGAGAAGGAAGATGCTCCTCGTGGGACAATCATAAACTCTTGAAGATCCAAATTATTGTCGGCATGCATACCTCCATTGATAATATTCATGAAGGGAACAGGTAAAAGTCTTGCATTGATGCCACCAATATATTGAAAAAGAGGTAATTCCAACGTATAACTTGCCGCCTTCGCACACGCTAAACTCACGCCCAAAATAGCATTGGCTCCTAGCTTAGATTTATTTTCTGTTCCATCTAAATCCAACATGGTCTCATCAATACCAATTTGATCTGTGACATCCATTCCAAGAACTTTAGGGGCAATAATTTCATTCACATGGGCAACAGCCTTGCTCACTCCCTTGCCGCGGAAACGAGATTTATCTCCATCTCGAAGCTCAATGGCTTCATGCTCTCCGGTAGAAGCCCCTGAAGGAACAGAAGCACGCCCCATTTGGCCATTTTCTAAAACGACATCTACTTCTAAAGTTGGATTTCCTCTGGAATCTATAATTTCACGTCCATGCACAATCAAAATTTTATTCACAAATGCCCTCTTTCTATATATTGAAGTTGATAAAAAATTTCTGAAAAACAAAATCAAAATGAGGCCACATTATACTCATGAGAAATAAATTATGTATAGATTTTTTATCAAATATACTTTGTTTGATCTCGGAGATTAAAGTATGTCCTTTACAATACGGGTGACACTCGGCGGGGAGCCCCCCGCCGCGCGCAATTTTTCATGAGCACGGTGGGGTTGACGAGTGGCAGGACCCGTTTCTTACATAATCCTAAAGGACGGCGAAAAGCCCGAGGACACACTTTTATATACGGAATCAACCATGTCTCAGGGGCAGGTTTCGATTGACGTAGCCCAAACAGCCCTTTACAATATTGAATATAGGCCAACTTACGAAAAGGAGGTTTTGTGAATATTCAATCTACTTTGAGCTTTCCATTTAAAGATTCAAACTGGGTTACAAAATTTTTGATTGGAGGGGTTCTTTCTCTTGTCAGTCTTTTGCCTCTAGCTTGCGGTTTTTTGATCGGAGAAAATGGTTTTATCAAAGTGCTTACCTATTTACTTTTCCTTCTTCTGTTGGTGGCCTTTCTTGCCCCTCTAGGTTATGCCTACAATATTCTTAAAGGAGCTCAAAATGCACAGGCTCCTAGTCTTCCTGAATGGAAAGATTGGCCCGCTCTTGTTAAAGATGGCGTAATGGTTTTTGCCGTTTGCCTTGCTTATGGAGTAGTTGTGTGGGTTTTAAGCTGGATTGTCAGCGTTCTTTCCATACGAATTCCAGTCATTGGTTCTATCTTCTCATTATTACAAATTGTCATTGGCCTTTTAAGTCTCTTGGCTGGACCTTTTATTGCTGTAGCTCTTTGTAAAATGGCTCAATCTGGCCAAATTATGTCCTCTTTTAAAGTGCTTGAAATTTTAAACGAACTTAAATCAAAAGCTTCTGAATACATTACGGTTTCATTAATTTTAATCGGAATCATGTATGTCATACGGACTTCATTGGGACTCAATCTTTATGAAACTATGATGATTTCAAGAATTTTCACAAGAACAGCCATGAGTTTTCCTTTGGTGGGACTTTTAACACCTTTTGTTATTTTTTGGATGCTGATTGTTTCTTTTAGAATGTATGGCGAAATTTACGCAAGCAATAAAACAGCGAACGTTTCTTAAATTAAAGAAACGTTCATTAAGAAATAGCAAATGAATTTAAAAGATAAAATCAAAACCCGTAAAGCCCGGGTCGCAGTTATTGGTTTGGGTTATGTAGGGCTTCCTTTAGCTGTCGAATTTGCCAAAGCAGGCTTTCATGTTCTTGGTTTGGATCTCGTAGAAGAAAAGATCAAAGCCATTAACCAAGGCAAATCCTATATTCCTGACATTCCTGCTGATGAGCTTCGATCTCTAGTCCATCAAGGACGGCTCAAAGCCTCGTCTGATTTTTCTCTCCTTAAAAATATAGACGCTCTGAGCATTTGTGTTCCAACTCCCCTTCGCAAAACAAAAGACCCTGATATTTCTTATATTGTGGCAAGCGTCGAAGCAGTAAGTAAGAATTTCAAAAAAGGTCAATTGGTTGTACTGGAGAGCACCACTTATCCAGGAACAACCGAAGAAGTGGTTCGCCCTATTTTAGAGCAAAAGGGACGAAAAGTTGGGAAAGACTTCTATCTTGCCTTTTCACCAGAAAGAATTGATCCAGGTAATGCCCATTATCAGACGAGCAATATCCCTAAAATCATCGGAGGCATCACCCCTCAATGCACTGAAATGGCAATGGCGCTCTATGGAAGCATCATTCAAAAAGTTATTCCTGTTTCTTCTACCCAAGCCGCAGAAATGATTAAACTTCTAGAAAATACGTTCCGAGCGGTCAATATTGGGCTTGTTAATGAACTGGCGATTATGTGTAATCACTTAAATATTGATGTATGGGAAGTCATTGAAGGAGCCGCCACAAAACCATTTGGGTTTATGCCTTTTTATCCAGGGCCAGGGCTTGGAGGACATTGCCTTCCTATCGATCCCATCTATCTTTCCTGGAAAGCGCGACTTTTAAATTTTGAGGCCCGTTTCATTGATTTGGCAGCTCAAGTGAATGCCCATATGCCCCATCATGTGGTTGAAATTATTTCAAAAGCCTTGAACGAAGCAGGAAAAGCGCTCAATAATGCTAGAATATTGCTTTTGGGCATAGCTTATAAAAGTGATGTCAATGATGTTCGAGAATCACCTGCTTTAGATATTTGGAAGCTATTATCTGAACAAAAAGCACAAGTGAGTTATCACGATCCCTATGTCCCTCAAATATCCATTGAAGGATTGTCTCAGCACAAATCTACCCCACTCACTGCTCAAGATCTCAAAAAGGCAGATTGCGTGGTCATCGTAACCCATCACAAAATCTTAAACTATCCTGATATTGCAAAACATGCTCGCCTTATTGTTGACACACGAAATGCAATGAAAGGTATAAAAACTAGTAAAGTAAAAATTGTTAAGCTTTAATTACTCCGCCACTTGTTAATTACTAAAATTTGATCTTGTTTTTCATAGTTGTACTTTCCGTCCTAATTTCAGTATCCTTCTTTTATGATTCGATCTTTGGTCACCGGCGGAGCCGGTTTCATTGGTTCACATATGGTTCAAGCTCTTTTAAAAAAGGGACATCGGGTACGTGTTTTGGATAATTTTTCAACTGGTAAACACGAAAATTTAGCTCCTGTTCGAGAGTCAATTGAAATTTTAGAAGGCGATCTTGCTAACCAAAAAACCGTTCAACAATCGGTTAAAGAAATTGATTTTATTTTCCATATGGGAGCTATGCCCTCGGTTGCACGTTCTGTGGAAGATCCCTTACTGGTTCATCAAGCTAATGTACAAGGGACATTACATCTTTTACTGGCAGCACGAGAAGCAAAGGCAAAACGCCTTGTTTACTCTTCTAGTTCTTCTATTTATGGAGATCAACCCGAACTCCCCAAAAAAGAAGAGATGACACCAGATCCTTTAAGTCCTTATGCACTGTCTAAACTCTCAGGAGAATATTATTGCTCTATTTTTCACTCTATCTACGGAGTCCCTACAATTTCACTGCGCTATTTTAACGTGTTTGGCCCTAGACAAGATCCCAATTCTCTTTATTCAGCTGTTATTCCACGCTTTGTCACTAAACTTCTAAGTAAAAGTTCCCCTATTATTTATGGCGACGGTAAACAAACCCGAGACTTTACGTTTATAGAAGATGTGATCCAGGCTAATTTGAAAGCGTCCGAAGCTCCTTCAAATACATTGGGAAAAGCATTCAACATTGCAGGGGGGAAATCCTATTCATTACTTCAGCTTTTAGGCGAAATTCAGAAAATCTTAGGTATTACCATTCAACCCTCTTTTGAACCTGCACGTTCGGGAGATATTAGAGATTCGTTGGCCTCTATTCAAAAAGCCAAAGAAGCTTTTGAGTTTAACCCCACTCACACCTTACAACAAGGGCTTGAAAAAACGGTTGTTTGGTTTGTAGAAAATTGGCAAAAAAAGAAAATCTCTCATGCCTGACAATCTCTTTTCTGAAATACGTGACTATTTAGACATACAACATTCGCTTGGAAAAAAAAGAGTTCTTTACTCTCCTAAAGTAAGCATTCCTTCACAACAAACACTTTCTACTAAAGAAGAATCATGGGATTCATTTCGAGAGAAAGTCCTCGAATGCACTCAATGCAGTCTTTGTAAAGAACGCACCCAAGTGGTTTTTGGCGAAGGCAATGAAAGCGCTACTCTTGTTTTTGTGGGAGAAGGCCCTGGTTTTGACGAAGATACACAAGGAAGACCTTTTGTTGGAAAAGCAGGACAGCTTTTAACTAAAATGATTGAAGCCATGAACTTGAAAAGAGAAGATGTCTACATTGCTAACATTGTTAAATGTCGACCTCCTCAAAATCGAACGCCTCAGCCAGATGAAATACAAAGTTGCTTCCCCTATTTAGTCAAACAACTAGAAAAAATTAAACCCAAAATCATTTGTGCTCTTGGCAATGTGGCTGCACAAACTTTACTTCAAACAAGCCAAACCATTAGTAGACTACGCGGCATGTTTCATGAGATAAATGGCATACAAATCATGCCCACCTTCCATCCTGCTTATCTATTAAGAAATCCAGAGTTTAAACGAGAGGTGTGGAGAGATTTACAAATGATCATGGAAAAACTAAAATAGTAATTCGAAGTTTGTTTTTACCAAATACGGTGTTTTTATGTACGCTCACATCTTTTTTGAAATTCCTCTTGATCATGGTTTTGATTATAAAATTCCAGATCATCTCCTTGATAAAACATTTCCTGGTATGCGCGTTCTTGCTCCATTCGGAAAATCTCAAAAAACCGGATATGTCATTCAAAAGATTCATCAACCTAGCGTCAAAGAGGTTAAAGAAATCTTTGATGTTCTGGATGTAACTCCCATCTTGAGTCCTAAACTTCTTGAACTTGCACACTGGATTTCGGATTACTATTTATGCCCCTTAGGACTGGTTCTTAAAAGTATTTTGCCCGCCCCTATTCGCAAATTTCGTTCGAAGACTCAAGTCCTCTTAGAAACAAAATCCATTGAACCTGCATTAGAAAAACCTCATGTTTTAAATGAAGAACAAAAAATAGCATGGGAAAACATTTCTAAATCGATTGATCAAAATATTTTTTCTACCACTCTCATTCATGGCATTACGGGTAGCGGAAAAACAGAATTATATCTTCTGGCCATTGCTCATGTTCTTGCCCAAGGGAAAAGTGCCATTGTCCTTGTCCCTGAAATTTCTTTAACTCCTCAAACTGCACAACGCGTAAAAAATCGTTTCGGGAAAATTGTAGCCCTTCTTCATAGCCGTATGTCAGAGGGCGACCGATCGACAGAATGGGAAAGAATTCGTGAAGGAGATGCCCAGATTATAGTGGGTCCTCGTTCTGCATTATTTGCTCCCGTCAAACAATTAGGACTTATCATTGTGGATGAAGAACATGAAAAATCATACAAACAAGAAGAACTACCCCGTTATCATGCCCGCGATGTAGCCATTATGAGAGGGAAATTGGAGAATATCCCTGTTTTACTGGGAAGCGCAACACCTTCTCTAGAATCCTATTTCAATGCTCAAGAAGGACGCTATCAGTTGCTCACGCTCAAAAAAAGAATTGAGAACCGACCTCTTCCTCCCGTACATATTATCGATATGAGAAGAGAAGTTGAAGTATTGGGAAGAGTTTTCAGTTTTTCTAAAAGTTTACAAAAAGCACTTGAAAAAAGATTAGAGCAAAAAGAGCAATCGATTCTCTTTCTCAATCGTCGGGGATACGCCCCTGTCGTGATCTGTCCTCATTGTGGTGAAATTCTTAATTGCCATCAATGTGACCAGTCTATGACGTATCACCAGACAAAAGAAAAATTGATATGCCATTTATGTGATTCACAAAAAGACGTTCCTAAAAATTGTCCCCATTGTGGCAAAACGAAACTTCATCACTTGGGGGCTGGCACGCAAAGAATCGAGACCCATTTAGAAAAAATTTTTCCTAGAACTCGGATTCAAAGAATGGATACGGACTCCACAAAAACAAAAGATGCACATGGGAAAATCTTAGATCAATTTCATAAAGGAGAGATTGAAATTTTAGTGGGAACACAGATGATTGCAAAAGGCTTGGATTTTCCTAATGTCACTCTGGTCGGAGTCTTAAGTGCTGATATTGCGATGAATCTTCCTGATTTTAGAATGGGGGAACATACTTTTCAATTACTCACACAGGTTGCAGGAAGAGCAGGAAGAGGAGATAAACCTGGAGAAGTTTTAGTGCAAACTTTTACGCCCATGCATCCCATTATTCGTGCCGCCGTTCAGCATGATTATGAAAAATTTTACGAAACTGAAATGGGATTTAGGAAACAATTGGGTTATCCCCCCTTCTATCGCATCATGTGTTTTTTGGTTGATGGATCTTCCAATACAAAGGTCATTGAAATATCAAAAAAAATAAGTGAGAAATTTAAAACTCTTCTTCCCTCTCATTCACGTATTCTAGGTCCTCAAGCAGCCCCTCTTTCAAAATTGAAGGGGAAATTTCGATGGCAGGTTATTCTCTTTTATCCACGAGGGAAAAACATTCATGAAAGCGCTAGAAAAATCTTAGAAAATTTCAAAGAAGAAAAAAGCGTGAGAATTTCACTCGATGTGGATCCGGTGTCATTGATCTGACGTATAGGGATGCGTGTTGCGTTATTCATATGTCTTTTGAATTTTCTGGGCTACATCCTTAAAAGCAATGTCTACTTCGAAAATCTTTTTATATTCTGCAGTGGCTTTTGCTGTTTGTTTTGTTGCTTCATACACAAGGCCTAAATTATAAATCACATCTTTTTTAAATTGATCCATGTCGATTAATTCATCTAAAACTTTTAAGAATTGCTTTTCGGCCAAATCATAAAATTTGCTTTCCTTAAAGCAAAGTCCCAAGTAATACAAAGAGCGCGTGCGCTTTTGCGGATCTTTTACTGCCTGCTGAAACTCTTGAATCGCATCATTCCATTGTCCCAACTCAAAATAAAGATACCCTAGTTCATATCGATAGAGAAGATTGTTAGGATAATGTTCAACCCGTTTTTTACAATCTATTAAAATAATTTCTTTTTTCTTTTTCTGAAGATCTTCAAATTCGCTTAAGAGTTGCGCATTATTTGAATCCCTGGAAAGAGCATTTTTTACCGTCATCATCTGAGCATTTATTTTTTGAGTACTCAAATCCGATATTTTCTTTTGAATACTTTCATCAAAAGATACAAGTGCAGAAAGCTTTCGATTGATTACGATAGCATCGTCCCATGATTGATTTTGTTCAAGAAGTTTTGCTAATTCTTTTAAGAGAGTAATATTTTCAGGTTCTGTCTCAAGTTTTTTATGAATATCTTCTATCAATAGAGCGAGATCTTCTTCTGTTTTGACTCGTTTAGCTCCTTTTTCTAAAATTTCCGCTCCAGACTCATCTCGAATTTTTTGGCGATAATTTGTTGTATCTGTCCATCCGCCTTGCTCAATCGTCTTCATGGCAGCTAAATCCTTCAATCCCCTTAAAGCCACTGGATCTGAAGAAGATAAACGTAAGGCTTCTTCGAAGAGTTTGCGTGCTTTCTCTAAATTTTTGACCTTGGCATATAAATGGGCAAGTAAGTTAATCACTTTAACATCGGAAGTGATTGTTTTTTTCAAAATCTCTAAAGCATCAATCGCAGCTTGATTCCAATTTAAAGCTGCAGCACATTCTGAAAATTTCTTAAGAGCAAAAACAGAGGAAGGATTCACCTGAAACATTTTTTCTAAAGCATCCACAGCTGAAATCCACTGATCTCGGGAGATTAAAAGAATAATTCTAAGACGTAAAGGAATGAGGAGCATCTCATTTAAATATTCCTTTAGTTTTGAATCTTTCTTCGCATCCATTCTTTTGATCTGAGTTACTCTCAAAAGGCTTCTCGCCTTTTGAAAATCAGGATAGGAAATTAAAAGATTTTTGAGAAGGGCCTGTGCATAATCAAAATTGCTTCTATCAAAAGCCTCTTTTGCTTTTTGATAGAAATTCTGAGCGTTTTTATTTTTTTCTACTTCATCAGACATATTTTTTCTTTTTACTAAGCCAGTAAAATGACAGTAAAACAAAAATGTTTGCTTTAGTATATCGCACTCTTAATAAAAAAAATAGTTCAACATACAAAAAAAGGAAGAATTGCTTTTCGCAGACCGTTGATGAGGCTTGTGACCATGGCGTGCCGACATAACGTCGACACGAACAAGCCGAATCATCGAGTAAATTTTCATCGGTGGTGAAAATTTACGTGTCCTAGAAAAGCAATTCTTCCCTTTTTCCCTGTCAGTTAAAGGGTAAAGTTTGGTATAATATGGTTATTACTATATGATACGAGAAATCAAAACTTATCCAGATCCTGTATTAAGACTCAAGGCTGAAGAGGTCAAAACCTTTGATGCCAAGCTGCAATCACTTGTCCAAGATATGGTTGAGACAATGAAAGAAGCAGGTGGTATTGGGCTTGCAGCCCCTCAAATTGGGGTTTCTCAGCGTGTGCTTGTCCTGGACCTTCAGAAAGGACCTCAAGGGCGTTGGGCCATTATCAATCCAACCTTACAAATCAGTGGTGAGCCTGAATCAGGAGAAGAAGGATGTCTTTCCATTCCTGGGATTTCTGGCGTAGTGACACGGTTAAATCGTGTCCAGCTCAAAGGATTTAATCCTAAGGGAGAGTTAATTCAATTGGACGCTGAAGGTCTTTTAGCACGCGCCCTTCAGCATGAAGTAGACCATTTGGATGGAATTTTTTTCGTAGATCGACTCAGTCCTGTTAGAAGAGCCCTTGTGTCTGGAAAACTTAAACGTCTAGAAAAAGATTTTGCTGCAGGGAAAAAAGTAGCACAACCTCTGCGAGAAAATGCTGAAAGTCTACTCTAATGCTGTCTTCCTTCTTTTCCATCTTTAGAAAATCCTTCACAAGTTTTAAGTCCTATACCGTTTTTTTAACTCTTCCTTTTAAGAAAGCTTTCTTTTACTTTCTGACCCTTATCAGCCTATTATCTGCTTTAAGCATCTTGATTCAACTTCCTGCTTTTATTCTAACCCTAACAGAATTGACCGATTGGGCTGTCAGAAAGCTACCTGCCATGCGTATTGAGCATGGGCAAATGGAGCCTCTTAAGGGAGCTTCAAATCAAATGATTAGCCTAGAAGAGCTTTCTCCTGTCTTTGGAAAAAATCTTTACCTTCTCATCGATCCTACTCAGGAAGAAGCCAACACAAAAGATCCAAATGGTATTTTATTCAAAAAACATAAAATTCTAATTAAAGATCAAACCATACTCAAAGTTATTTCATTCCCTAAAGACCTCTCTGTCACGATCTCTGATTTTACTTTGATGCAATGGAGAGACATTTTAGGATGGCTCTCCCCTATTTATTTATTTTTAAGAACCTTTATTAACTTAACGGTCTTAAATGGGTTTGAAGTTTTACTTTTGGGAACGCTTTGTTTTTTGGGAATAAAAATCTTGAGAAAAAATATTCCTTTTAAAATCTGTCTTTCTATTACAACTGTTTCCATGACACCTGCTTTGACGCTTGCTTTTATTTTTCAACTTTTGAATATCTATTTTCCTTTCTTGCCTTTTATATTTATGGCTATTTATCTGATTTACACGATTGGAGCACTAAGAGCATGTCTTCAATCTCAAAACGAAGAAGTCATTATTTCATAATCAGGAGGCGGTAAAGTGAAACTTGTTTTCATGGGGACTCCTCCTTTTGCAGCTCAAACCTTAGAACAACTTCTCAAAAAATATTCTTTTGAAGCAGCAGTTACTCAACCAGATCGCCCTCAAGGTCGAGGCCTTGTTTTAACCCCTTCTCCCGTCAAAAAGCTGGCTCAAGCACAAAAAATTGAAATCCTGCAACCTGAGAAAACAAAAGATTTGAAATTTGTAGATCGGATGAAAGAGATTTCTCCTGACCTTATTGTTGTTGTGGCCTATGGAGCATTGTTACGTAAAGATATTATTGCTATCCCTCGTCTTGGATGTATCAACTTACACTCTTCTCTTTTGCCCAAATACCGTGGAGCCACACCTGTACAATGGGCACTCATGAATGGAGAAACAGAAACAGGTTGGACCACTTTTTACATTGATGAAGGATTAGATTCTGGAGACATGATCCTCCAAAAAAAAATAAATATTAATCCCAATGAAGATGCCTCAACCTTATTTGAAAGAATGTCTTTACCTGGAATACATCTTCTTGAAGAAACGATTGATCAAGTCATTCAAGGCAAAGCCCCTCGAATTAAACAAAACTCTGATCAAGCTACTTTTGCTCCTCGTCTCAAGAAAGAGAAAGGTTTAATCCATTGGCAAGAACCTGCTTCTAAAATTTGTAACTATATCCGTGGCTTGATTCCTTGGCCCATGGCTTACACATTCATAGAATGGAAAGGACGACGACTCGAACTTAAAATTTTCAAAGCCTATTCACATGAGAACATGTCTTCTCCAGGAGAGATTTTTAAAATTGATTCTGAAGGGATTTGGGTTGGAACAGGCAAAGGAAGTTTAACCATTCAAGAGTTACAACTTGAAGGATCTCGCAGAATGAATGCGCAAGATTTCCTAAGAGGACATCCCCTTTCCGTAGGCATGAAATTAGGATCTTTAGAATCGTAAATGGTTAATCCAAAAAGAACAAAATCACAAAGAATCTCTCCCAACCCGCAAAACACAAAGCTCTCTACGATGTCGGCCCGCCAAATCGCTTTTCAAGCTTTACAAGCATGGGGAATGAAAGAGCGGCCTCTTCAAGATACTCTAGACGAATTACTCAGCGGGGAAATGATTGAAGCTGAAAGAGCTCTTGCCAAAGAACTTTGCTTTGGAGTCATGCGACGAAAACTAACCTTAGATGAAGTTATTCGTCAATATGCCCAGAAGTCCTTACAAAAAACCTTAACATCGACAATGAATATTCTTCGGCTTGGACTTTATCAATTGCTTTATCTATCTAAAGTTCCGGAACACGCAGCTGTCAATGAATCTGTCAATCTAGCTAAAAAATTTGCTCCTTCGTCTAGCTCTTTCGTCAACGCACTTTTAAGAAACTTCTTAAGAAAAAATAAAAAAGTTCAATGGCCACAAAATGACCCCATCAAAAACCTTTCACTCCAAGCTTCTTATCCTCTTGAACTGGTCAAACGCTGGGGAGAACTCTATGGCCTTGAAAAAGCAGAAAATCTTTGTGAAATTGAAAATACTCCTCTTTCTTTAAGCCTTCGTGTCAACACACTTCTCATCCCTCGCGAAGAACTCATTCAAAAACTACAAGAAGAAGGAATCGAATGTAAAGCCTCTGCCTTACATGCTTCATCCATTCATATCATTAAAGGAGCTCATCTGTTTGAAACAAAATCCTTTCAAAAAGGTTTTTTTCAAATTCAAGATGAGAGCATGCTTCAAGTCATAGATGCTATGGAATTAAAAACACAAATGAAAGTTTTAGATTTATGTAGTGCCCCTGGAACAAAAGCAACTGCCATCGCAGAACGCATGCAAGACAAGGGACTCATTATTGCGGTGGATCAAAATTACAAACGTCTTAAAAAGATATTCGAGAATTTAAAAAGATTGAATATTCACTGTGTTCAACCACTGGTCAGTGATGCAAGAAAAATGAGTTCTACACTAAAAACAACATTTGATCGTATTTTAATTGATGCCCCTTGCTCCAACACAGGTGTTTTAAACAAACGTCCTGAAGCTCGGTGGAGATTTTCTCTTAAAGACCTTCACCGATTATCTACATTGCAACGTGAGATCCTTGAATCTGCCCTCCCCCTTCTCAAACCCGAAGGGATTTTGATCTACAGCACTTGCAGCATTGATCCTATAGAAAATGAAAAAGTTATTGAATCTGTATTAGAGAAAATTCCTAAGTTAACGAAAATTGAAGAAAAAACAATTTTCCCTTCATTAACTCATGGAGGAGGATATTGGGCGAAGTTAAAAATGACAAACCCCCTTCCCCAATAATGGGAAAGAGGGTTTGTTTAATAGCTTCTTCCTGATAACTTATTTTACTTGGTTTTCTTTTTGATCTAGAACAACATCCTGCTCTAACTTTTTTACAATTTGAACATCGTCAGAGATTTTTATGACATCCGGAACTGGATCAGGTTGTGGAATTGGATTTAAGAACACCTTCTCTTCTGGCCAAGGCCTTGGATCAATGTCATCTGGAAAAATAAGAGGCCGAGTATAAATGATATCGTATGGGAAATAAATTACGTCTATTGGAGAGAAAAGTGTTTCACCAAAAATAAGATAAACTCTTCCATTTCCCATTTCAGCAGCATGGGGAGGAACTCCTATTAAAACATCTGCTTTTCCTCCTGAGTTTACATCTCCAACCATGCTAATGGTAATGTAATTAAGATTGTCTTCTGATTCTTCTCCAATAAATCTTACATCAGAACGTGCAAAAGGACTAAAATCTGGGCCGAAACCAAATCTTCTTCCTAAAACAACATAAGCAACTCCGTCATTATGAATTCCTCCTAGCAATAAATCTGAAAAACCATCGTTGTCGACATCTCCAATTCCTTTGAGTGAAGAAAGATGTAAGTATTGGCCCCCTTCATAGCTCACCTCTGTAGAATAAGACAATGTGGTTGATGGCCTCAAACTTGAAAGATCCCCCGCCTGACCTAAAACAAGATCTACATTGCGAGAATCTCCTGCTACAAAATCCTGGTACCCATCTCCATTTACATCTCCCACAGAAGCGGCCTGCATTCCATACCATGGAGAATTATTAGTATCTGATAAGCGATGATGCCAAGAAGTTGTTCGTGTTAAAGATCCTCCCGGATTTCCTGTAAAAAGATTGATAGATCCATTTAAATAACTACATCGAGGACTACAAAGAGCTTGATGAGAAGGAATGATTAAATCTTCGTATAAAGCGGAATCACTTCGAGGATTTTCATTGAGATGCCCCACAAAGAAACTCGCGTAGCCTGAACGATCACTTAAATGGTTCCAAAAAGCATGGGCTTCCGAGGAAGTTGTCCCCATATGCCAACCGCTTTCTCTTCCTAAAAATAAATAAGTTCGTCCAATGATCAAACCCGCCGTATTGCGATATTCAGGATCTCCAATAACAATATCTTTAAGTGGATTCCCAGAGCTTGAAATATCTCCATTGAAATTTCCTATGCTTGCAACACCTGAAAAACCAGTAAAACTTGCATCTGCATCCGATGTAGATCCCACTGACCAACTTCTACGTCCTAAAAAAAGAAAAGCCTGCCGCGTTCCTGGTGCTCCGATAAGAACATCATTGATTCCATCTCCATTCACATCTCCAGCGGTAATATAAGATCCAAATTGATCATCGATATTTATAGCAGGAGGATCCGTTCGACCCAAAAAATAAAATGATCCTGTAAAACTAACATCTGCATTGCCAATTGTTAGAGAAGAAGGCCATGGCATCGTCCTTGATTTTCCAAAAAAGATACCCACCCGGCGATAAGAATAGAAACGCTGAGATGTGCCAGTAATTCCACCACTTGAGATGGCAAAGTCTGGAATACCATCTCCATTCACATCTCCCAAGCTTGCAATACTCATTCCGGCTGAAATACCACTCACTCGTTCTATTCCATCAATTTTTACATCCGAATTTGAAAGATTAAAATCGAGGGCCAAAACAGGACTTAATTTTGATAAGAACAAAAAACTGGTCAAAACAAACAATTTGAATGAAGTCTTCATATTTATTAACTCCTCCCTTTGATAATAGGGATATACCATGCAAAACCCCTTTTGTCAAATAGAGCAATTTAACTTGTTCAGAAACAAATAGTTATAAAAATTACCTTCAAAAGATAAAAGATCGTTTAAAACAAAAACATCGACTTAAAAACAGAAAGTTGCTAGTCTTTCAACCTTCTTAGAAAGAAAGGAGAATGTTATGGGTCAGCAATTTAATCGAAGAGAAAAAAGACAAAGAACCGAAGCAAGACTTAAAAGACAAAAGAAGGCTCTCAAGCTTAAGAAGGCATCTCAGTCCACTGGACAATCTGTTTCAACAACCGCTTAAATCTTTTTCTGTCGCTCGCCAAACGAGCGACAGGATATTGATTTTTAATCAATCGTAGTGACCTCGATGCCCTCTACGACCATACCCACGGGAGTCATGATGACGCCTCCAGGGCTTTCTATCTTGATACGATACATGTACGCTTGGTGAAGTATAATAATACCCTGAACGATACATCCCATAATTGGAATAAGGGGAGTAATCATAATAAACCTGCTGATACGGATCGTAGTAGCGCTCACATCTTATTTCATCTGCTTGAAGAGTTGTTACCCAAAAACCAGCAGATAAAATAAATGCTAAAAGTACATTTTTCATACTATTCCCTCCTTTTGTATAGAGAGGCCATTTTTATTCTACAACTTCATTTGTCTCGGTAACAACTTGATGCTCTACAGTCCGACCATGCTCAACAATTGTCGGTTCAATGACGATACGATCGAAATGATGGTGACTTGGATAGTGATATAAATGGCAAACGCGACAAAAAATATGACCTCCCCGATAGTGATGATGTCGATCATGATGGGGATGTCTGTCGCATCGATAAGCATAAGTGAAAGGAGCTATAAAAAGAGAGCTAATAAGAAAAAAAATGATTAAATAAAGCTTTTTCATAACATTCTCCTTTATGTTGAGAACTAACAAGTTCCATTATACTCTTTTGAACTTTGAATTTCTTGTAAAAAACACCTATTTAAAAAACCTTGGCAAGCTCATGAATCTATGACATAAATATGCAATTCCGATGAATACAAAATCCTTCTATATCAAAACTTATGGATGTCAAATGAATGTCTATGATTCAGAAGCTATGGAAGGACTTCTCATGGATCATGGTTTTTCACCTGCAGCATCTGAACCAGAAGCTGATATTATTCTCCTAAATACTTGCAGCGTAAGAGATTTAGCTGAGCAAAAGGCCATTGGGAAAACAGGTATTTTAGGGAAACTAAAGCGAACCAATCCTGACTTGGTACTCGGTATTTGCGGTTGCATGGCTCAGAATATGAAAGAAACCCTTTTTAAGAAAATCCCTACCCTTGATCTGGTATGTGGCCCTAATGACCTTTTAAGTCTTCCCAAACTCATTCGTCAAGCCCTTGAAGGGAAACGCCAATTGTTGCAAGTTGAGAATCCTAATTGGGTGATGACAGCCGATATTCCCAAGCGTAGAAAAACAAGCATTTCAGCATGGATTTCAGTCATGAGAGGTTGTAATCATAATTGTACTTTTTGTATTGTCCCCACCGTGCGAGGACGTGAAGTGAGCCGTCCTGTAGAAGATCTTCTTAAAGAAGTACACGCTCTCGTTCAAGACGGATATAAAGAAGTAACTCTGCTTGGACAAAACATTAACTCTTATGGAAGAGATTTAAGAAATGGATCCAATTTTTCAAAACTTTTAGACAAATTGAATGAGATTCATGGTTTAGATAGAATACGATTTACAACTTCTCACCCTGTAGATATTCGAGACGAACTCATAACAACCATGAGTCGTCTGGGAAAAGTTTGCGAATTTTTACATTTTCCCATTCAATCCGGATCTAATCGTATTCTTTCTGCTATGAAACGGGGTTACACAAGAGAACAATATTTAGAAAAAGTTGAGAAAGTGAGAAGTAGAATCCCCAAAATTGCACTTTCAACAGATATTATTGTTGGATTTCCAGGCGAGACCGATGAAGATTTTCAAGAAACATGTAAAGTGCTGGAAGATGCACAATTTGATGGGGCTTTTCTATTTAAATATTCTGTGCGATCCGGGACTCCAGCTGCTACCCTCCCCGATCAAGTTCCAGAAAAGATCAAGGAAGAACGTCACAACATTATATTTAAGCTTCAAGATAAAATTTCCGCACATAAAAACAATCAATGTGTGGGGAAAGCCTTGGAAGTTTTAGTAGAAGGCCACGATCGAAAAGGGAGAAATCTTCTCTATGGGAGATCTCGAAAAAATCAAATGATTTACTTTGAAGGAGAAAATGAACTGATCGGTAAAA
The DNA here is from genome assembly GCA_964640155.1 of uncultured bacterium. Classification (GTDB taxonomy): domain Bacteria; phylum Auribacterota; class JACPWU01; order JACPWU01; family JACPWU01; genus CAZXEQ01. Next base: position 122,079 of record CAZXEQ010000002.1, read on the forward strand.
TCATGGATGTCGAAATTGAAAGAGCAACTGCATATGCGCTTTATGGCAAAAACACCTACTCTAAGGCTCAACCGACAAAACAAATTTTCTCAATGGAGAGTATTTGAATAAATATTTTCCTCAAAACACATTTAAAAAATTCTCTTTAATTATTTTTTTTACTGTTTTTTCTATAGTAAAAAATTCTTTTGCTCAAGAATTGATTGATCAAACATTAGAGATTGCGGAAAAAGCTTATCTTCTACAAGACTTTTCAAAAGCTTTACAGTATTACGATAAGCGCCTAAAAAACAATCTAACAGAAGACAAACGGGCCTGGATTCTTTATTGGAAGGGCAGATCTTTTTTAGCCCTAGAAAAATTTTCAGAAGCACAAGCGTCGTTTGCTCAGGTAGAGAAACACACGCAAGATATCGTTTTGAGAAATGAAGCTCGACTAGGAATTGCAGATAGCCTTTTTTATGTAGGAGAATTGGAAGCAGCTTTTACGGAATATGAAAAACTATTAGATCAAGGGGCTTGCGCATCTAAGCCCACTATTCTCTATCAGCTAGCAACACTTTGGAAAACCAGAGGAAATCAAGAAAAGAGTCGCTTTTTCTTTCAAAAAATTGCAAAAGACTTCCCAGATAGCTATGAAGCAGATCTTGTTCGAAAATCTCCTTCTTCTTACTTTATTCAAGTGGGAGTTTTTCGAGAGCCTAAAAACATTCAAAGACTTTTACAAAAGTTAAAGAATTTGAGGTATCCTTATCAAATTGACGAAGTCAAAAAATCATCTCAAAAAAGTTCTCGAATAAAAGTAGGACCCTTTGAAAAAGAAATGCAAGCACGAAAGGCACTTTTTGAACTTGATACAAAATCAAACATCAAAGGACATTTGACCAAAGAATGACCACTGCAACATCTACTTTAACACCCATGATGCAACAATATCTCAAGATGAAACAAGAGCATCCAGGATCGATTCTCTTTTTTCGACTTGGAGATTTTTATGAAATGTTTTTTGAAGATGCTCAGAAAGCTTCCGGCATTCTCAATATTGCCCTCACAGCCCGAGAAGCTGGGCCTGGACCCAAAGTTCCGATGTGTGGCATTCCATTTCATGCCGCTGAATCTTACATTGCAAAACTTCTTTCTGCAGGGCTGAAAGTCTCTATTTGTGAACAAGTCGAAGATCCCAAAATGGCCAAAGGCCTTGTCCGACGCCAAGTCATTCGAACCATTACGCCAGGCACCGTTGTAGAGGCGGGTGTCATTGCAGATAAAAAAAATAATTTTTTGGTTTCTATCGCTCAAGGCGAAGAACGCTATGGCATCAGTATGATTGATATCACGACGGGCGAATTTCGCGTGACAGAACTTTCTTCTGCTGAAGAATTAATTCGAGAGCTCCATCGTATTCAAGCCAGAGAATGCCTTATCCCCCAAAGCTTGAATGAAATGGGAGATTTCACCAGAGGCATTTTACGAGAATTCCCTCAAATGATGATGACAACCATCGAAGATTGGAAATATGATTTTGAAACCTGCCAAAATATTTTACGTGAACATTTTCACACCCAATCTTTGGATGGATTTGGTTGCCGAGAGATGAAGCCTGGAGTCATTGCCGCAGGCATTGCTCTTAACTATGTCAAAGAAACTTTAGGTAACCCCATTGACCATATCACGCGTTTATTTTCGTATCAAAGGAGTGATTCTCTTTTGCTCGATAAAAACACTCAACGCAATTTAGAACTTTTGGAATGTCTTCACCCTATGGAAGGACATAAGGGGACTCTTTTTTGGGTTTTAGATCAAACACGTACTTCCATGGGAAGTCGCCTGTTACAACGATGGATCACACATCCCCTCATCGATATCGAGGCTATTCGAAAAAGACAAGAAGGGATTGAAGAACTTACTCGACTTGGCATTGAAATGACTCAGCTTAGAGAATCTCTCAATGAAGTAAGAGATCTTGAACGACTCATCAGTCGTATTCATTGTGGTATTGCTAATGCAAGAGATCTGGTTGCGTTAAGGCTTTCTTTAGAAGCTCTTCCTTCCTTGAGAACGCATCTTCAAGCATTTGAGTCCCCAATTCTTCAAGAAATCAAAGAAGATTTAATAGAACTTCATGCCCTTATTGATCTTATTAAGAAAGCCATTGTGGAAGATCCTCCCCTCACTGTTAAAGAAGGAGGTTTAATTCAGTCCGGATATCACGGTGAGCTCGATGAACTTCGTCAAATTGCTTATCATGGCAAAGACTGGATCACACAACTTCAGAAAAAAGAAGTTGAACGAACAGGGATTAAGTCTTTGAAAGTCGGATACAATCGCGTGTTCGGTTATTTTATAGAAATCAGTAATCCCAATCTTCCCCAAGTCCCTCAGGAATATATTCGAAAGCAGACTCTATCCAATGCAGAACGTTTCATCACAGAAGAATTAAAGCATTATGAAGAAAAAATTCTTGGGGCTCAGAGCAAAATTCAAGATTTAGAGTATGACCTTTTTCTGAAAATTCGAGATGATGTAAAAAAAGACACGCAAACCATTCAACAAATAGCCCAAGCCATTGCGCGTCTTGATGTTCTTATTTCCCTTGCTCTTGTCGCACTTAAAAATGATTATATTCGACCTCAGGTGAATGATTCGGATTTGATTGAAATTGAAGAAGGTCGTCATCCTGTCGTAGAACAAATGGGTCAATCTGATCGTTTTGTTCCTAATGATACTTTGCTCAATGTGCATGAAAATCAAATCCTCATCATCACAGGCCCGAATATGGCTGGGAAATCCACCTATCTTCGGCAAGTGGCCTTAATTGTTCTCATGTCTCAAATCGGAAGCTTTGTCCCCGCTAAAAAAGCCACCCTAGGACTTGTTGATCAAATTTTCACAAGAATCGGCGCTACCGATGAATTATCACGCGGTCAAAGCACTTTCATGGTTGAAATGAATGAAACCGCCAATATTTTAAATCATGCAACCGATCGAAGCCTTGTGATTCTAGACGAAATCGGTCGTGGAACAAGCACCTTTGATGGTATTTCAATTGCTTGGTCTGTTGCTGAATATTTACACCACACCCCTGAAGTGAAAGCACGCACTCTTTTTGCAACTCATTATCATGAACTGACAGATTTGGAACTCACATTACCCGGAGTTAAAAATTATAATGTGATGGTTCGTGAATGGAATGACCAAATTGTTTTTGTGAGAAAGATTGTTCGTGGAGGCGCTGATAAAAGCTATGGCATTCATGTGGCACGTTTAGCAGGCCTTCCAAAACGTGTCATTGATAGAGCCAAAGACATTCTCTCCTGTCTTGAAGAAGGGGCTGTACAACCTGAAGAATTACCTCGTTATCCTACCATCGCATCAGGCACTTCCCAAGAAGAAATGTCAAATCACAAACAGCTTTCTCTCTTCAGTCCACGTGAAAAAGATTTTACGGAGTTGCTTAAAGAAATTCATATTGATGATTTAACCCCGGTACAAGCCTTACTTCAATTAAAAGAATTGAAAGAAAAATTTCTACCATGAACATTCATCGTTTGAATCCAGAAATTGTAAAGAGAATCGCTGCAGGCGAAGTCATTGAACGCCCTGCCTCTGTCGTCAAAGAATTGGTTGAAAATGCGTTAGATGCAAAAGCCAAACATATCAATCTTGAGATTAAAGGGGCTGGAAGACTGCTGATTCAAATGACAGATGATGGGGTTGGAATGGATGAAGAAGATTTAAAACTCTCCATTCAAAGACACACCACCAGCAAAATCATGAACGTAGAAGACATTGATTGTATTCGTACTTTAGGATTTCGAGGAGAAGCTCTTTACAGCATTGCAGCTGTTTCCAAACTTGAGATAACCAGTCGAACGCCGCAAAATTCTGTAGGTACTCGGCTACGTTCAGAAGGTGGTGAAATCCTAGACATAACTGAAGTAGGAGCCCCGACAGGAACTCAAATTCAAGTTCGGGATCTTTTTTGGAATACACCTGCTCGTTTAAAGTTCCTTAAAAGCCCCAATACAGAAGTCAGTCATATTTTTGAAACCCTTGCCTTATATGCTTTGGTTCATCCTGAAGTTGCTTTTCGTTTTAAGGAAGGTGATAAAACATGGCTTGATGTAGAGGGGTCCTCTGATTTACTAAAACGTGTTCAGAATCTCTATCAAGGATTGGGGTCAGAGTGGATTCCTATTCAAGCAAGTTGGGATGATATAAAAATCACAGGGTATATCGGACATCCTAAAATGTCACGGGCGAATCGAGCTTTTCAGTTTTTCTTTGTCAATGGACGTCCTGTGAAAGCCCCAGCTTTAAGCTATGGTTTAGAAGCTGCTTTTCATTCTCTCGTCCCTGAAGGCCGTCACCCTATCGCCTTTGTCATGATTGAAATGAATCCCGAAACCATGGATATCAATGTTCATCCAGCAAAAAAGGAAATTCGTTTTCATAAAACCCAATGGGTTCAAGATCAAGTAAGAGAAGCCATTCGCCAAGCCTTGTCTCAACATTATTCTTCCAACACTCAAGCTCTTCCAAACTGCGAAAATACATCCAAAGCTTATCCCGAAATTTCCCAGAGAGCCTTCAAAGTAAAGGAATCCATTCAAAGTTATTTTAAATCTGAAGACAAAGAAAATTCGACTTTTCCTTCCAATCGCATTTATCGAGACTCAACTCCATCACAACCCCTTTTCAAAGGAGAATCTCTTTCTTCTATTGCATCCTCTCTTTCAAAAAACAACCCTATCCCTTCGGGGAAAGACCGCTTCTACTTTAAAGCGCTCGGATGCTTTGACAACCTGTATTGGGCTATTCAACTGAAAGATGGGCTTGCTCTCATGGATCAGCACGCAGCTCATGAACGAGTGCTGTACGAAAAATATCTGCGTGCTTGGAGAGAAAAAAGAGTCGAAATTCAATCTCTTCTCCTCCCCATCAATTTGGATTTATCCAAAGAAGATATGGCTTTGATTCAAGAGCATATTTCCACTTTAAAAGATCTTGGGTTTATCATTGAAGAGTTTGGACCCTCTTCTATTTTAATCTCTCAGGTTCCAACCTATTGTCAAACACATCAACTCAAGGAAATGATTGTAGATATTTTAGATGATTTAAAAACTCTTCGAAAAACGCTGAGTTACTCTGAAACAGAACTTGAAGAAAAAATCATTTTACGAGCATGCAAAAGTGCTGTAAAAGCACATGATGTCATGAAATTAGAAGAAATCGAAAGATTAATTGAAGAGCTTTTCAGTTCTGAACTTGCCTATACTTGCCCTCATGGCCGCCCTACACTGATTAAATTTACTGCTTCTGATTTAGACAAAATGTTTAAGAGAAAATGAAGAACAGGGTAATCTTACAAGAATCATGCAAACCCATTTATTTAGTCGGTCCGACAGGTGTAGGAAAATCCGCAGTCGCTCTTGAACTTGCAACCCAACTCAATGCAGAAATTATCGTTGCTGATTCAATGCAAGTCTATCGAGGGCTCGATATTGGAACAGCAAAACCTTCTCCCGAAGAAAGAGAAAAAATTCCCCATCATCTTTTAGATATTGTTGATCCATCTGAAGATTTTGATGTCTCAAAATTTGTAAAAATTTCTTCTAAAATTTTAAAAGAAATTCAGACCAGAGGGAAAACGCCCCTGATTGTAGGGGGAACAGGTCTTTATATCAAAGCCATGATGGATGGACTTTTTTCAGGTCCTGGGAAAAATCTAGAAATCAGAAAACGTCTTGAAGAAGAAGCTCTCTCAAAAGGTTTAGAATCCCTTTATGATCGCTTGAGTGAACTAGATCCCCAGCGAGCAGCACAAATACCTCCCCATCATCAAAGACGCATCATCCGAGCTTTAGAAATCTATGAAACAACAGGGAAACCGATCGGACAATTTCAAAATCAATGGACAAATCCTCAAGCCAATGTCTGCATCATTGGACTGAACCGAGATCGTAAAGACCTTTATGAAAGAATTAACCATCGTGTGGACGAAATGATTCAGCAAGGGCTTGTTCAAGAAGCACAAAAACTATTTTTAAAAGGCCTTCGAGAAAATGCTACTGTTATGCAAGCAATCGGATACAAAGAACTCATGACTCATTTTAAGGGGTTATCTAATATTGAAGAAGCTATTGTTCTGATTAAGCAAAACAGTCGCCATCTTGCAAAACGACAGTTGACATGGTTTAAAAAAGACCCCCGTGTTCACTGGTTTTTTTTAGAGGAGGAATCTCCGATCTCAAAAATCGTTCAGGATATTCTTAAGTTTCTAACTCATCCCCCTGTTGTTGACAAACCTTAAGAATGTTACTATAAATTCTACTACTCTATTTTAAGGAGTTCTTACAATGCCGACATATGAATACGAATGCCAAAAATGTGGCAAAACATTTGAAAAATTTCAAAGCATGAGCGAAAAACCCCTGAAGACATGTCCCACATGCAAAGGACGTGTCAAAAGACTCATTGGAAAAGGGGCGGGTCTTATCTTCAAAGGTTCAGGTTTTTATTCCACAGACTATCGAACTGATAGCTATAAATCTTCTGCAAAAAAGGAATCTCCAAGCACCAGCACTAAAGATTCCTCATCAACACCTTCAAAGAAAAAATCCTAAACCAAGATGTTAAAATCTCTTTGCCCTATTTGTAAAAAAACTTTAGAGAGCTCTCTTAAGGATTTTAAAAATCACGCCTTTTTCCCTTTTTGTTCTGAAAGATGTAAACTTGTGGACTTACAAGGCTGGCTTTCTGAAAGGTATCGCTTTTCTAGTCCCCTAAAGGATGAAAAAGAGAATAAAACTGAAACTGATAGCTCTGATGAAAACACATCTTCATAGGCCTTTACCCCTGAGAAAGAGATCTTTCTAGAACTTGCATAATGGCATTCTGTAAAGCATCTATTTGAAATGGTTTCATCAACTGAGGGCGCGGCACACTCATGAGAAAAGCTTGTGTTGTTTTGTCATAAGTATCCCCTGTAATAAAGATAATCTTCTCTATTTCTGAAGGAACAGCTTCGGTCATCCACTGATAAAGCGCACGACCATCCATCACAGGCATTCGAAGATCCACCAAGTAAACATCAAATTTTTCATGAATGATGACATCCTTAGCCTGATATCCATCTGAAACAACTTTGACTTGATGGTGAGGGCTCAACATATCTTGAAGCAATGTTCTTACGGACAATTCATCCTCAACTACAAGAATTTTTCCTTGCTTTGAGACTGTTTTTTTATTTTCAGAAGAGACTTCTTTAGACTCAAGAGACTCTCGAGGTTTGCGAATAGGAAGTTCAATGGTAAATGTGGATCCTTCTCCATGACGACTCTGGACATGAATCACCCCTTCATGACTCTGAATAATACCGTAGGAAATAGAAAGGCCCAAACCTGTTCCCTTTCCTACTTCTTTGGTTGAGAAAAATGGATCGAAAATTCTCGCTAAGTTCTCAGGAGGAATTCCCATTCCAGTATCCCGAATAAGAAAAGAAATTTTATGATCACGTTGATAAGACTGAACACTCAAAATTCCCCCTTTTTCTTCCATGGCTTGCCAAGCATTATTCAACATATTTAAGAAGGCCTGACTCACAAGCCCTGGGTCCGCCATGGTCATTGGAAGCCCTAGATCTAAATTCAGATGGAGCTCAATACGATGTTTTCGAATATGAGGTTCAACCAAATCTAATGTTTCTCTCATGGTTTGATTTAAATCTACATAGATTTTCTGAGGGGGGGCTGTCCTTGCAAATTTCAACAAGGATTCAACAATTTTTTTTGCATTCACAGCAGATTCTTCAATGATATCCATATACTTTGCTACTTTGGAATCTAAATCCATCGTTTTAAAAATTTGCGCATATCCTAAAATAGGCGTCAATTTATTATTAAGCTCATGTGTGATGCCTGTAATCAGCTCTCCAATGGCTACAAATTTTTCAGAACGAATCAGCTCAGCCTCTGTCTCTCTTAATTTCCGAGTCCTTTCTTCAACCATTTTTTCTAACATACGTCTGTATTCTTCCACTTCCTCATGAGAACGCTTTAAAAAAAGAGTCATTTGATTAAAAGAAGCGGCAAGCTCTCCTATTTCATCTTTTGATGAAACCTGGACTTCATAATTTAAATTCCCCTGTGCAATTTGACGCGTTCCATGTACCAATCGACGGATGGGACGAACAATAAGCTGCACTAAAATTGTGGTAATGAGCATTCCAAAAAAGACAACAAGAACGGTGATAAAACTAATCGTTCGCTTCATTTTGGTAATTGATTTCTGAAGATTTACTAAAGAAATGCCGACACGAACGGTCCCTATTTTTTCTTCCACAATCTGTCCATCTATTTTAAGAATATTCTTAAGTTGATCTAAAATTCCAAGATAACCAGGTAAAAGCTCATCTCGCGTATGAGACCGTGCTAAACGTCTTGTTTTTACAAGGCCCGAAATATCAAAGCCTATGGTTTCTCCTGAAACATTTGAAAAAGACTGAACAAAAATTTCTTCAGCTCCATCTTTCTTTGAACTTAAATCCAGAGCTAAAGCTTTTTCAATCAACTCTGAGGGAAGCTTCATCTGCTGAACTTCTCTCCGATAGGACTCTACAAGAACATTTCCTTGAGCATCATGAATCACCCCATAAATGACATCTGTTTCCTGGAGTACACCCTGAACTAATTTAGCCAAAACCTCCGTATTATGAGTAATCTCCCCGTACTCACTGTTAAAAGCTAAAATACGCGTCAGGGCAATTCCCCTTGATTTCAAGAATTCTAGATAGTCTCTTTCTCTACTTCTTAAAAGGAAAAGAGCTAAAATAAGGGAAGTTAAAACAATCAAAAGAGTTGTTAAGAAAACGAACTTAAAGGAAAGTTTTAAACGGTATTTTTGAAATGGCATGAAAGCTCCATTTTTAACTCAGAGCCCATTTTAAAAGAGCCCTTGCTTGTTTATTTTACTCTAAAAAAAGAATTAAAACCATTATGAAAACCTTGATCATACACATAAAAGTGCGTCCTTTATAGATGCGGGTGACACTCGGCGGGGAGCCCCACCGCGCGCAACTTTTAGTGAGCACGGTGGGGCTGTCGAGTGGCAGGCCCCGTTTCTTATCTATCGATAAAGGACACACTTTTATACCCCCTATCAAAACCCTCTAAAAACAAAAATCCCTCCCCGATAAATCGGGAAGGGATCTTGTATACCTATCCAACGATAGGACAATTACGCCTTGGTGACGTTAACGGCTTGTTCACCTTTTGGGCCACGTGTTACTTCAAACTCTACTGCTTCACCTTCTCGTAAAGTTTTGAAGCCATCGCCTGAAATAGAAGAATAATGTACAAACACATCCTTACCATTCTCAGGTGTAATAAACCCGTAACCTTTTTGGTCGTTAAACCATTTGACTGTTCCTTTAGCCATTTGTAAATCCTTTCTGAGTCAAAGCGATGTCCCAAACAAAGTAAAAAAAATGCCGTGAGTCTAATAGCAGGCCCACGGTTCCATCTAAAATTTACTTGCATGCATCCTATGCCGACTCGAGAGTATATTCTATTAGAAAAATTTTTTTTGTCAATATAAACATCTCTTTATGCAAATAGCCCTTAGATGTAAATCTCTAAAGTTTGAGTTTTGCTCTAATGAGTTCTTAAAGAAATATATGTTATATATTAGTTTCTAATGAAGAAAATTAAAATGATTTGATATTTTCTTTTTGATAGAACTTTATCTGATTACGACCTGCTTGCTTTGCCTCATAAAGAGCTTGATCTGCCATTTGAACAAGGGAAAATAAATCTTCTGAATCATCAGGGAAATGAGAGATTCCCATACTAAGCGTGAGTTTAAAATGTTTTTCATAAACCATAAAATCTTTTCGCTCAATATCCTCTCTGAGACGTTCACAAATTTGTAAAGCCTCTTCAAGTGTTGTTTGAGGCAAAGCAATCAGAAATTCCTCACCTCCATAACGGCCCATCAAATCCATAGGTCTCAAATTTTCTTGTAAAGCTTGAGACAAATTTCTTAAGAGAATATCCCCCACAAGATGCCCAAACTGATCATTAAATTTTTTAAAGTAATCAATATCCATCATCACAATAGAACATTTTTCTTCCTGAGCAGTTAGACGCATTAATTCACTCTCTAATAAAATCATCAAGTGACGACGTTGATAAATTGAAGTTAAGCCATCCATAATAGAAAAACTGTGCATCTCTTCATAAAGCAATGCTTTTTTAATTTCCATGCTTAACTGAAGGCCTAAAATCTGAAGAATCTCACGTTCATTCTCTTCACATCCTTGAAGAATCAAAACTCCAACAGGAACTCCTTCGTGAAAAAGCCCCAAACCCATCATTGCTCCTATGGAGTTAATAGAATTTTCGGGTTCAAATTGCAGAGCCTTATCAAAAATTCTTCTCTCGTCTTCAGTTAAAAAAGCCTCTAAAGCATTAACAGGATGATCTACAGGAGATGGCAATTGGTGGGGAGAAAGCTGATAATACAAAGGGTGCTGTTTTGATGATGGAGAAGAGTCCAACATTAAAAGCCAGCCTTTTTGGAAATGTGTTAGTTTAGAAAGCAAATCAGAAAAAACTTCTATCGTCTTCGAAAACTCCAACGTTTTATTTAATTCTTTTAAAGATTCATAAACTGCTTCTTTCTGAAGAAGAGCTTGCTCAAGAGTTTGGTTTTCTTCCTCTAAAGAACGATTCGTTATTTTCAAGGACTGAATCTTTTGTTGATGGTCTTTGATGTCGAGCTGAACACCGCCAAGAGCTCGGGTATATGTTTTATAAATAATTCTGGATAAAGTCATACAAACCAACCAAGTGCAACCCAATATCGATATTTTGTAATAAAAGAAGTGAGAATTCTTATAAAATATAACCCATAAAAGTATGAACACACTCCCTCCGATGCAGGCGGATTTCTTTCGTCCCCAAAGCTGAAGGGTAGAGCTTACAACAAGAACGCCCATGGCTAATATTAATTCGAATAACATCGTTTAAGCTCCTGTTCTTCTACTTTCTATTTGAAATATCTGAAAAACACTTATTTTAGGAACCTCTCAAAAAGGGCTCAGATGCAAGGCGCTTGCAAGCGACCGAGGAGGCGTACGCCTGATGGTACGCCGCACAAGGGAGCGCAGTAAGCAACGTAGCAGATGGCCTTTTTCAGAGGTTCCTATTTAAAACAAATCCTATTCTTTCCATCATGCTTGGCTTGATACAAAGCCAAATCTGAACGATGAATCAAATCATCTTTCCCTTGATCTTCAATATGAATATTACTGATCCCAATGCTTAAAGTAATACTTACATTCTCTCGACGAACAGGAAGGATGTTTTCTTCAACCTGTTTTCTAAAGTCTTCTACAATTTTACTCACTTCTTTCAATGTTAACTCCGGGAAAAAAGCTGAAAATTCTTCTCCTCCATACCGAGTCGGAATAAATTTTGAGTCAACGATTTTAGTAAAAATTTCAGAAACATTTTTAAGCGTCGCATCTCCCACCGAATGACCAAAACGATCATTCACTTCTTTAAAATTATCAATATCGGCCATCATGACATAAAGGCTTTGATGGTTTTCTTTAGCTTGAATAAAAGCCTTTTGCAATTCCCCGTGGAAATAAGTAGGGACAAAAAGATTGGTAAGTCCATCTCTCAATGAAAGAGCAAGCGCTTCGCTATAAAGACGTGCATTTTTTAATGAAGTGGACGTAACACTTGTTAAAGCATCTAGAAGTCGTAAGTCTTCCAAAGCAAACGTTCCAGAGCAATAACTTTCCATACGAATGGCCCCTATCAATTTATTCTCTGTTATGAGCGGGGTTTCAATTAAAGAACAAACATTTGATTGATGAGCAATTCGTTGAAATCGAATATCTGTTTTTATATCTTCAATCAAAAGATTTTGATGGTTTTTCAAAAGCCAATGGTTAAAAGGATCTTGAGAAGATAAAGATACCCGCTTGCCTTGAGGAGTAATGTCTAAGCTATCTGTTAATATAAAGGCCTTAAAGTGATCATCTAAAAGAAAAACATAAGCTTTATCGGCTTTACCAATCAACCCAGCCATCAGCTCTAAAACCTTACCAGCTGTTTCAGACAAAGAAAGGGTTAACACCAATTTCTCTCCCAATTCTCTCAATTTTGAATATCTGATAATTTTTGCTTGATAAGCGTGTGTCTTATTTAAAAGTTTAGAATGCGCATTGGAGAGATTATTTTCTTCTGACTCCAAATGATTGAGTCGGATCCCTTCCTGCACATACACTTTACGATTCTGATTGATGAAAAAATAAATCGCTCCAGAAAGAGCCATATAACCCAATGCATGAAGGAAGGGATAAGGTAAATGAGAACGAAAATAAATAATAGGACTAAGGAGAAGACTCAAACCTAAGGAAATATAAGTTCCAACAAAACCAAAAACAAGCGTTACAAACAAAATCCAAGGGATGTAAATAAGACAAGAAAACTGAACAAGCGCAGGGTCAATTCTGTAAGAAGAGCTTGTGATGACGAACTGAAGTCCCACCATCATCACAAGAAAAAAGACAGCTAAGCATTTCCAGCTGATGCTCTGAACCTTCATCTCCACCTCTCAATCTTGATTATTGAGGAGAAGAGGACTCAAGATCGGCTTTAAACAATGGTTTTTTCGGTTGCAAGATCGAAGAAGTGCGCCTTGGACATGTCTAAAACAATTTCAAGATCTTGATTCACCTCGGCCTTTTGATGCGCATCCACACGAGCTACAAAGGAAAGTCTTCCCTTTTTTAAATAAAGATAAATCTCTGCTCCCATGGGCTCGACGACTTCAACAGTCGCTTTAATGGTATTATCAGAAGAAACATCACCTAAAAAAAGCTTGTCATAAATATCCTCTGGCCGAATCCCCAAAATAACTCTTTTATCGATGTAGGAAACAAGTTGAGAAGATATGGGCTCGCCCAACTTCACTTGGAATTGATCCTCTTTGAAATACAAGGCGTTCTCCCATTTAACAATCGTTCCTTCAATAAAATTCATCGGCGGACTACCTATAAAACCAGCTACAAACTTGTTAGAAGGATGATGATAAATCGTCATGGGATCCGCAACTTGCTGAATCTGTCCATCTTTCATCACCACAATTCTATCCCCCATGGTCATGGCTTCCACTTGATCATGAGTGACATAAATCATCGTGGATTGAAGACGGATATGAAGTTTGCTAATCTCTGTTCTCATTTGAACCCGAAGTTTGGCATCCAAATTTGAGAGAGGTTCATCAAAAAGAAAGGCTTTGGGCTTACGAACAATCGCTCTACCTACCGCAACTCTTTGGCGTTGACCTCCTGATAAAGCCGCGGGCTTGCGATCTAGAAGTGTTTGTATTCCTAGAATTTCAGCTGCATCTTTGACTCGTTTTTCAATTTCAGGTTTTGGAAATTTACGAAGCATGAGGCCAAAAGCCATGTTCTTGTAAACAGTCATATGAGGATAAAGAGCATAATTCTGAAAAACCATGGCAATATCGCGATCCTTGGCAGGAATATCATTGATCTTTTTATCATCAATGGTAATAACGCCAGAACTGATGTCTTCAAGACCCGCAACCATTCTTAAAGTAGAAGATTTTCCACACCCGGAAGGACCTACTAAGACAACAAATTCCTTGTCTCCAATTTCAAGATTCACATCCTTCACGGCAAGAATACCGCCAGAATAGACTTTACAAAGCTTTTCAAGTTTAACTTGGGCCATATTTGTTCACTTCAGATTAAAAGTATCTGTTTATTCTAGGCAGGTTAATGGCATTCGTCAACTTCTATATTGTTTGTTCACCTTGAGTGACTCCTCATTCTCTCTAACCATTTGAATTTAACCTAAAAATTTGATATGGTTTCGGTCTCTATTAATTAATTTAATGCGAAGGAGTATATCCTTTTGAAAGTCCTTCTAGTAACTTCTCATTTGAATGCGGGAGGAATCACTTCCTATACTATTTCTCTTGCAACTGCTTTGAAAGAAAGAGGTTGCGAAGTTTTTTTAGCTTCAGGGGGAGGAACTTTTGAAAAAGGACTTGCGCTATCTCACGTGAATATTGGCATTCATACAAAAAATGAAATAGGACTTAAAACTTTTTTAGGTGCATTTAAACTTAAAAAATTTATTCAAGAAAAAGGAATTGATCTTATTCACGCCCAAACACGCGTAGCCGCTGTAACAAGCTTTTTAGCTACACGTGGATCTCGTATTCCTATTGTTACAACCGCACATGGTTTTTATCGCCCTCATTTAGGCCGCCGTCTTTTCCCATGCTGGGGGGACAACACCATTGCTATCAGTAGCCATGTTCTAGCACATCTTAAAAAAGATTTTCATTTACCCTCCTCCAAAATCCATCTCATTTACAATGGAACTGATCTTTCACGTTATGAAAAACCTCTTTCTGAAACACGAAAGAAAGAACTTCTTCAACAATGGAATTTAAATTTCAATACTCCTCTCATAGGTATTATTGCCCGGCTTTCCCCTGTCAAAGGACATCATTATCTTCTCCCTGCCATCGCTGAGCTTAAAAAAGAATTTCCCCGTCTTCAATGCTTGGTTGTTGGGGATGGACCTTCTCAACAAGAATTTCTGGAAGAAAAGAAAAAACTTGGGCTAAATGGGACTCTACGCTGGCTGCCTTGGCTTAATGATCCCGTAGAAGCACTAGGCTTACTCAATATTTTCGTCCTTCCTTCTCTTCAAGAAGGATTAAGTCTTTCAATTTTAGAAGCACAAGCAATGGGGATTCCTGTTGTTGCATCTGATGTGGGAGGAATTTCCGAAGTGGTTGTACATGAGAAAACAGGGCTTCTTGTCCCTCCCAAGGATAGTATCGCTTTAAAAAATGCGCTCCAAACCCTTTTGCTTAATCCTTCTTTAGCTCAAGAAATGGGCCAAGCAGGCAAAAAGCGTATTCAATTCCACTTCAGCCTTTCAAAAATGGCAGATCAAGTCGTTGAAGTTTATCAAAAAACATTCATGTCAAAGCCCACATCTGCTAGCGTAGGAGCCCCTGTATGACACGAATTCTTATTTCATTAGCAATTTTTATCGTTCTTCTGATCAGTGGTCTCTTGGCTTATATTGACTATGGACCCGTCTCTGTCTTGCCTATTCTTCAATATCAGCATATTGGTGAGTCCGAAAGTCGCCAAGAGGATTATATTCATCCAAGAGCTTTTTCTGATCAAATGAAATATCTTGCGGATGAAGAATTTAAAGTGATTACACTAGATGATGTTGTTCAAATTTATAAAGAAAAAGGCGAAGTCCCAACTCATACGATCGCCATTACTTTTGATGGAGGTTATAGCGATTTTAACGAATATGCGGTCCCTGCTCTTGCAAAATATAAATTTCCAGTCACTGTTTTTTTACAATCCGGGAATATGGGCAAACCTGGATTTATGACGAAAGATCAAATTATAAAACTTGCAGAAGAAAATGAGAGAATTACTTTTGGCTCAAATGGTATGTCAGGGAAAAATTTAAATTCAATCAATGGAGCAGATGCCTACAATGAAATTTCTTCTTCAAAAATAGGGTTACAAAAAGAATTAGAAATCATCATCCCCTATTTTAGCTATCCTCAAGGAGGCTTCATGCCAACGTTAGAAAGATTAGTTCAAGAAAGTGGTTATCGAGGGGCATGTGCCTTAACGCCGGGTCGAAATTATTCTAATCATAATCCTTTTATCATAAAACGCACTGCGATTACTTATGCCGACGACAATCCTGTTTTTTTCAAGCTGAAGACTTGGGGCAATTATGTCATTCTCAAAGAATGGAAAGAAGACTGGGAAAAGAAGAGAAATAGAAGGAAGAGAACATAAATCATGACAGCTTTTACAACCCTTCAAGAGATTTGGAACCGACGAGAACTGATGAAAAGCCTTGTCGTACGAAATCTTAAAATTCGATATAAAGGTTCTGCTTTAGGATTCTTGTGGTCGTTAATGGACCCTATCTTAATGATGTTGGTCTATTTGCTTTTTGCCAAACTCACACGTTTTCAAGTAGATCTTTCTTATCTTCTTACGGGAGTTTTCATTTGGCAGTTTTTAAGTCTTTGTGTTGGAGATTCTTTTCATGCAGTGCTGGGGAATACCAGTCTCGTAAAAAAGGTTTATTTCCCTAGACTGATTCTTCCCCTATCCACAGCTATTGCAAACACGATCAATTTTTTTCTTTCCTTAGGAGTGCTCTTGCTTTTCTTGCTTTTGTTTGGGGTTAGCTTTCGTTTTCAAAATATTATCATTCTTCCTTTTTTTATTTTTTTTCAATTTTTGCTTTGCCAAGGATTAGCCCTTCTTTTCTCAAGTCTTATGGTTTATTTTAGAGACACACAACATTTGGTCAGCATCGGCCTCATGGCCTGGTTCTTTATGAGTCCTGTCATTTACCCCATTACCCTTGTTCCAGAAAAATGGCTCTCACTTTATCTTCTTAATCCCATGTGCACTATTCTGATTGGGTTTCGAAGCTGTCTTTTGGCTACGCCCATGATTTGGAATTCATTTACAGTTTTATCTTTATTTTTATGCGGCGTTGTCTTTATTTTTGGATTTTGGGTTTTTGTTAAACTGGAACCTCTTTTTGCAGATGAATTGTAATTTTCAGGAGATATCCCCTTTCTATGAGCACCATTGAAGTAAAAAATGTAGGAAAACGTTTTCGACTTAAACACGAGAAAGAAAGATCGTTTAAGTCTACGCTGTTAAATGTTTTTAAGCGGCAGACGCTCCAAGAAGATTTTTGGGCTCTTCGTAATATTTCATTTGAAGTCAACTCTGGAGAAACTTTGGGAATTATTGGGGCCAATGGAGCTGGTAAAAGTACTTTTTTAGGGCTTGCAGCACAAACCATTCGCCCCACAGAAGGAACGGTTAAAGTTGAAGGTCGAGTTTCAGGACTTCTAGAACTAGGTGCTGGATTTCATCCGGAATTGAATGGGAAAGAAAATGTTTTTCTCAACGGATCCATTTTAGGACTTTCTAAACGCCAAATTGAAGAACGTTACGATCGAATTGTACAATTTGCTGAACTTGCCCCCTTTATGGATGTCCCAGTAAAACATTACTCTTCAGGGATGTATGTTCGGTTAGGTTTTGCTGTCGCTGTAGAGGTAGATCCCGATGTCTTACTCATTGATGAAGTTCTGGCTGTAGGAGATGAAACTTTTCGTAAAAAATGTCTTCAAAAAATTCACGATTTCAAAACAGCTGGCAAAACCATGCTGATTGTTTCTCATGATTTAGATATCGTGAAACAAATCAGTGATCGCATTCTTCTTTTGGATCAAGGGAAATTAATCGAACTAGGGAAACCTCAAACTGTCATTGATGATTATCTACGTTTAGGCATTCGCAAATTTCGAGAACCTCTCTTAAAAAAAGATTGGGGAACACTTGAAGCTGAAATCAAAAACGTCGTTTTCCTGGATACAAACAATAAACCCCAAGAACGCTTTAGAAACAGAGAAAAATTAACAATGGAAATTCATTATCAAACCACTAAAAGAATAGATTATCCTGTTTTTGGTTTTTCAATCGCAGATTACGACGGCCGTGTTTGTTTTGGAAGCAATACACAACTTTCAGGGCACCGCATCCCGTTCATTGAGGGAGAAGGACATATTACCGTATGTATAGACCCCATCCCTCTGCTTCGAGGAAAATATTTTTTCTCATTTTCGATACATAACGAAGATCATACCGTTGATTTTCACCGCCAGGAAAATGCTTATGTCATTTGGATAGAATCTGAGAGAGAAGAAATTGGTTTCATAGAAATGCCCACACAATGGTCGACTGAAAGGAGTACTCATGAAAGAACCCATCTTTAAAATTGGTGCTGAACATATTGATGTAGAAAAAATCATGCAAGAGATTCAAACACGCATTGAAGAAAAGAAAAAGAAAGGCGTGTATGACCAATATGATTTGTCTGGCATTTCAAAAATAGAGTTTGAAAATATCGCGACTGAAGAAGAATTTTTAACCTATTACACCGACATCTTACAACGTACTTGTGATATTAATATTGCAGACTTCCCCATCATGAATGAAGGCGGTTTTCTAGGCCATATTGAAGTTTTTGTCAAAAAAATAATATGGAAACTACTCAAATTTTATACCTATCGACTTTTTACTCAGCAGAAAGAATTCAACTGTCAAGTGACCAATGCCTTCTTGAGTTTACGAAAATGTATGGATATAAGATTCAAAGAAATTCATGAAAGATTAGATTACTTAACTAAAAAAACAAACGACTCAAGACCAATGACCAACGACTGATTTCATGGAAATTTCACAATTTGTATCAGGATTTCTGGATGGAGATGCCATTAGTAATAATGCTATTGAACTGCAGAAAATCATTCAAAGCTGGGGGTATTCTTCTAAAATCTATGGCATTGGACGACACATTCATTCTTTAATCCCTAATCGATGTCAAGACGTCAAAGATTACCGTAGCGATCCTAAAAATATTGCTATTTATCATTTTTCAGTAGGCTCTGAGATGACTGCTTTTTTCAAAAGCCTTCCCGAAAAAAAAATACTCATTTATCACAACATCACCCCTGCAAAATATTTCCAATCTATTTCTGAAATTGCAACTTCCGCTTTAAGACAGGGCCGCGAGCAATTAAAAAGTCTGGCAAAGACTCCTGATTTGTCACTCGGAGATTCTTCCTATAATGTTGAAGAACTTCTAGAAGTCGGATTTGATCAACCTAAAGTTTTCCCCCTCATACTCAATATGAATAGCCTTAGCGCGCGCACCCCAAAAGAAATTTTAAAACAAAATAAAAAACGAGGGCAAAACAAGAAAAGAGGAATGCATATCTTATTTGTAGGACGTTTGGCTCCCAACAAAAAAATTGACGATATTATTTTGGCCTTCTTTTATATCAAGAAAATAATAGATCCTTTGGCAAAACTTTTCATCGTTGGATCCTTTTCAGGGATGGATCGTTATCTATCTCACTTAAGAGTTTTAACCATGGAACTCGATTTATCCGATATTTTCTTCACAGGGCATGTCTCGCATGATCAGCTAATTTCCTATTACCGTCAATCTGATATCTTCTTATGTATGAGTGAACATGAAGGCTTCTGTGTCCCTCTTTTAGAAGCCATGTACTTTGATATTCCTGTACTTGCTTACCATGCAACCGCAGTACCTGAAACATTAGGAGGAGCTGGGATTTTATTTTCAGAAAAAGACCCTATCCAAATAGCAGAAATGGTCAAGACGGTCATGGAGAATTCATCTTTACGATCCTCTATTGTTGAAAAACAGAGAAAACGACTTCAAGATTTTAGTCCGGCAGCTTTAGAAAAGCAGTTCAAAGAACTTCTCAACCCCATCATTCATGGGAATTAATATGGAAATTTCACAATTTGTATCAGGATTCCTTGATGGGGATGCCATCAGCAATTATGCGATTGAATTGCAAAAAATGATTCGTGCGTGGGGATACCCTTCCTATATCTATGGGATATCTGAGCATATTCGTTCATCTGTCCCTAATCGCTGTTTAGATATGAAATCCTATGTGAGTCATCCCAAAAATATTGCCATTTATCATTTTTCAGTAGGCTCTGAAATGACAAATTACTTTAAAAGTCTGCCAGAGAAAAAGGTTTTGATTTATCATAATATTACTCCTCCAAAATATTTTAAATCCATTTCTGAAATAACGGTATCTGTTTTAAAACAAGGCCGAGAACAATTAAAAGAGCTGGCAAGAATTCCAGATTTGTCACTGGCTGTTTCAGCTTATAATCAGCAAGAACTCGTGGAAGCGGGTTTTCATCAACCACAAATTTTTCCTCTTATTTTAAATCTTGAAGATTTAAATACACCCCCTAGAAAAAAAATATTACAGCAATTCAGGAAACCTGCTTTAAACATTTTATTTATTGGTCGTATTGCACCCAATAAAAAGATAGAAAATGTTATTCTGGCTTATTTCTATGTTAAAAAATATGTTGAACCCAAAGCGCGACTCATCATCGTCGGAAATTTTGTCAACATGAACCGTTATTTATCTTATTTAAAGGGGCTTGCCATCAAATTAGACTTACAAGATATTTTCTTTACAGGGCATGTGCCTCAGCAAGATTTGGTGTCCTACTATCAGGTAGCCGATGTTTTTCTATGTATGAGTGAACATGAAGGATTTTGCATTCCACTTTTGGAAGCAATGTATTTTAATATCCCTGTCATGGCTTATGCCGCAGCAGGGGTGCCTGGCACACTTAATGGGGCTGGTATTCTTATTCAGAAAAAAGATCCTATCGCCATAGCAGAAATGGTCAGAATGCTCTACGAAAATCAGGCCTTTCGCTCTGCAGTCATTCAAAAACAAAAAGAAAGATTAAAAAATTTTGATCTCAACCGATGGGCCAGTGAATTTAAAATGCTTCTGCATCCTTTAGTGACTTCATCCATGAATTAAAAGAGAACGACTATGTCTTATAAAATTGCTTTTGTTATTCCACGCTTTGACATTGGGAAAGCGGGAGGAGCAGAGATTCATGCAGCTCAATTGGCTCGACATCTTACAAGTCGAGGACACACCATAGAAGTTTTTACGACATGCTCTGAAGATCATCACCTATGGGGGAATACGGTTGCTCCAGGAGAAAAGATGATCGACGGCATTAAAGTGCATCGTTTCCCAACAGATTCACGAGAAGATGTATGGCTTTTCTTACATCTACAAAGAAAAATGCATTTGGGAATGTCTCTGTCTTCAACAGAAGAAGCAGCCTGGTTAAAAAATAGCGTCCATAGTCAAGCTCTCTATAAAACTCTTAGTGAGCGTTTGAAGGATTTTGATGGTGTCATTTTTATGCCCTACCTCTTTGGGATGACTTATGAAGGAAGTAAATATACAAAAGACAAATTCATATTGATTCCTTGTTTACATGATGAACCTTATGCCAAATTAAAAATTACAAATGATCTATTTCAAAGAGCACAGCATATCTTTTTCAATACAGAGCCTGAAAGAGAACTTGCTTGTCGTCTTTACAACATCGATGCTTCTCAATCGAATCTTGTAGCCCTTGGATTTGATGACCCCCCTCCAGCAGACGTATCTAATTTTAGAAAAAAATATGGATTAGAGAATCAACCCTATTTCATTTTTGTGGGCCGGTGGGAAAAAGGGAAAAATGTAGATTTACTGATTGAATATTTCAAAAAATTTCTGATTCATTCAAAGAGAAATGTGAAATTGATCCTACTAGGATCTGGAGACATTCAAATTCCAAAAGCATTTGAAGAAGACATTCTTGCCCTTGGTTTTATTCCCTTGGAGGACAAATTGGGTGCCATTGCTGGAGCTATTGCACTTTGTCAACCCTCTGTAAATGAAAGCCTGTCCATCGTCATCATGGAAGCTTGGGGCCTTAAAACACCTGTCTTGGTTCATGAAAATTGTGCCGTCACTCGATACCATGCGATTCAAAGCGGGGGAGGCCTTTATTTTAAAGATTATTTTGAATTTGAAGAAGCACTTCATTTTTTTCTAGACCATGAAGAACTACGTAGAAAAATGGGAATCTTAGGTCATCAATACGTTCGAGAAAATTATTCTTGGGAAAAAGTCATAGATCGATTTGAGGAAGCATTTGAACATTACATATCAAAACAATCAAATGAAGATAGAAGCATGAAGAAAGAAGCAAGATAAGACTAAAAAATCATTTAAACTTCTTGCCTCATGTTTCCTGTTTCGTTCTTCTAATTATTTAACTACATATGGATCCATTGAAAATCGCTTTTATCATTCCCCGTTATCATATACCCCAGGCCGGAGGAGCAGAAGTTCTTGTACAGAATTTGGCAGAAAAACTCGTAAAAGCAGGACATAAAATTGATGTTTTAACCACTTGTAGCCAAGATCATACCCGTTGGGGAAATGATTTAAAGTCTGGAAAAGAAACTATTCATGGAGTTAATGTACATCGCTTTACTGTGGATGAACGTGTAAATTTCTCTCGTTTTATTCTATTAGAACAAAGGATTGATCGAGGATGGCCTCTTAATCTGAAAGAAGAAAATCAGTGGATCAAAGGGAGCGTTCACAGCAAAGAACTTTACACTTTTCTAGACATGCATCAAACCCAGTGGGATACTTTAATCTTTGCTCCCTATCTTTTTGGACTGACTTATCAAGGAATGCAAATCGCTTCTTATAAATCATTTCTCATTCCTTGTCTTCATAATGAACCTTATGCCTATCTTCATATTTTTCAATCCATGTTTCAAAAAGCACAAGGCATCCTTTTTAATTCTTTACCTGAAAAAGAATTAGCTCGAAAGATTTTTTCTGTTCCTGAAGAAAAATGTTCTATTGTTGGGATGGGTTTTGAACCCTTCGCTTTATCTAAAGAAAACAACTTTAGAAAAAAATTCAATCTTGGGTC
Organism: uncultured bacterium; assembly: GCA_964640155.1. GTDB lineage: Bacteria > Auribacterota > JACPWU01 > JACPWU01 > JACPWU01 > CAZXEQ01. The sequence goes on from CAZXEQ010000002.1 coordinate 144,589, forward strand.
TGATCCTTTTTTACTTTATGCAGGGCGGCGTGAAAAAGGAAAAAACACTCCCCTCCTGATCAACTATTTTCAAACCTATAAAAAACATCATCCAAGCCCCCTTAAACTTGTTTTAATTGGATCCGGGAAAATAGATGAAAAACTGTCTTCAGATATTGTGGATTGTGGCTTCATCAGTTCTGAAGAAAAACAGGAAGCGTATCAAGAAGCTCTTCTCACTTGTCAGCCCTCTTTAAATGAAAGTTTTTCGATTGTGCTCATGGAATCTTGGCTAGCTCAAACACCCGTCCTGGTAAATACAAAATGTGCCGTAACCCAATTTCATACTCAATCTTCTCAAGCAGGACTCTGGTTTAAGAATTTCTTTGAATTTGAATCCTGTCTTGATTTTTTTCTCACACAAGAAGAGGCTCGAAAAAAGATGGGAATTCAAGGCAGAAACTATGTTCTAAATCACTTTGAGTGGGGCCATGTTTTAGACCGCTTTCTTAAAATGATTCGATCGGGGAAACCCTCTTGATGAAGATATTTTCATGGGTTCATTCAAAAGTCAAAAAAGAAAAATTTTTATTATCAAGCACTCTTCTTTTTGTAGCCTCTCTTATCTCCAATTTGACTGCATATTTTTACCAATTTGCGATGTCTCGTCTGATGAACGAAAATGATTTTGGAACACTCAATAGCCTGCTCTCTTTATTTGCCTTAGTCACGGTCCCTACAGGCGTTATTGGACTTGTAGTCACGCGATATATCTCTCAATTTCAAACTCAAAATCAGCCCTCCAAGCTGAAACTATTTATCATTAACTCATTTAGAAATCTTTTTTTCTTTGGAGCTCTTCTTGGATTCTTACTCCTCATCGTCCAACAAGCAATTCAAAATTTTTTCCATTTGGAGAATTCGAAATTGATTCTGATTTTAGCGATCATGACCTTGACTGCTTTTGTCTCCCCCATTGGAATAAGTTTATTGCAAGGATTACAACTTTTTTACAGGTTTGGGGCATTTCTCATTTCAACGGGATTGATTCGTCTGATCACAGGCATTATCCTCGTTTATTTACACTGGGGAATTGAAGGAGCACTTGTGGCTAATATCGTTTCGTTTGCCGGAGGTATTTTACTTCTTTACTCTCCTTTGAAGAAAATTCTATCTGTTAAAAAAACTCAAACCATTGAAAAACATACTCGAGAAATTCTCACCTTTTCTATCCCTGTCACTCTCGTATTTATAGGAACCACTTGCTTTGTTCATTTAGACCTCATTTTGGTTAAACATTTCTTGCCTGACCTAGCTGGTCAATATGCTGCAGCTGCTATTTTGGGGAGATCCATTTTTTATTTTCCAGGGGCTTTGGCAATGACTATGTATCCCATGATTACAGAATTTTCTATTCTCAAAAGAAACACTTTCCCCATTTTAAAAAGATGTCTCTTCATGACTTTAATTCTCTCAAGTGTAGGCTTAGCAACTTTTATCATGTTTCCAGATTTTTTAATTCATATGTTATTTGGTTCTCAATATCCTTATGCCAAAGAGCTTTTGCCCTTCTATTCAACGGCCATGCTCCCCTTAGCTCTTTCAAGTGTTTTAATTCAACACGAGCTTGCCTTGCGAAAATTCAAATTTACCTATATGCTACTGGGTATGGTGATTTTAGAAGGCACTCTCATTCTATTTTTTCATGCTCACTTAAGGTCAATTCTAATGATCCTCAACTTTTGTCAATGGTCTCTTTTCATTGTTCTGGCATTTGTCGTCCTCAGAAACTCAAAGATATCTATTTCACCTGATTTGTCCTTGAGGAGATCCGCATGAATCAAGCAAAAGAAAAATTTTCTATTCTAATGCCCGCCTTCAATGAAGAAGGTCGCATCTATGAAAACATTCTTGAAACAGAAAAATCTCTTCAAGAAGTTGGCGTCCAATATGAAATCATTGTGATTGATGATGGAAGCAAGGACAGGACTTACGAAGAAGCCTCACGAGCTGCAAAGAACGGAATCATCATTAAAAAGATGTCTGAAAATCAAGGGAAAGGAAACGCCCTGAAGCATGGTTTTCAATTTGCAACCGGAGATTATATTGTCTTTCTAGATGCAGATTTAGATCTTCATCCTCGACAAATCCGCCTCTTGTATGATGTCTTGAAAGAAAATGATGCTGATATTGCCATTGGCTCAAAACGTCATTCAGCTTCCATTCTTAAAAAATATCCAAAACGTCGAAGGATCATTAGCTATTTTTATAATCTTTTTGTACGCATTCTTTTTACTTCTCATTTAAGAGATACTCAAACAGGCCTTAAACTTTTCAAGAGACAAGTCTTGGATGACATCTTTCACAGAATTTTTGTCAAACGCTTTGCATTTGATGTTGAACTTTTGATGGTGGCACATCACATGGGCTATAAGATATCGGATGCGCCTGTTGTATTAGATTTTAACAGACCTCATCGTATGGGAAGAGTCAGAATCAAAGATCTTTTAAAGACCTGGCAGGATACCTTAGCCATTTTTTATCGACTCTACATCAAAAAGTCTTATACACAATATCGGGAATGAGTTCTCGGGTATAAGGCAATAACAAAAGATAAAAAAATTTAAAACTCATAACTAACGACTACCTTCAGATATGACGATCTGGCCTGATTATTCTCTTTCTAATTCAATTCATCGTCTTCTGATGAAATTAAAACCCTCCTCTGTCATCCAACTTTTTCATGATATAGAATCCGAAGGTCATAAACGTGGAATGCTTTATGAAGAAGAAAATGGTGATAAGCGCCCAATTCATCTCATGCTTCGCCCTCGCTTGATCAGTGATGCTCAAAAAAAATATTTTTCAAAAACATGCCAGATTATGAATCAAGCTTTTTCAAGATTAGGTAAATTTTATTTAGAGATTCTTGAAGTTCAAGAATTGTTCCCTTTTACTCCAGAAGAGAAAGAATGGATGCTCACCTATCTTCCCAGGTCAATCAAAACTCCTAGAGCCATTCTTTCTCGCTGGGATGCCAATACTAATTTTAGTGGAAAACAATGGAAAGCCAGCTTCCATTTTTTAGAAGTGAATGCGGTAGGAGTCGGAGGACTTCATTATACACCTACAGCTGAGGGTATTATTTTAGACACCGTGATCAAAAAACTCCAAGAACAAGATCGTCATCTTAAAATTGATGCTAATGAAGATATTCGACAATCATTATTTCTTGAGATTCAGCATCATTTAAAAATTCTAGGTCAAAAACGCTGCCATATTGGACTCCTTCAGGATACTCGTTCTAAAGGAGGTCCTCTTGATTTTTTTTATCTTCAAAAATTTTTTAAGAAGCAAGGAATAAAATCAAAAATTGTAGACCCCCGTGATCTACGCATCAAAAAAGATGAAATCATGGCCAAAGACCTCCCAATTGATATTCTCTATCGTGATACCACACTTGAAGAATTTATAGAAATGAAGAATGAAGGCCATGGGCTTCTCGCCATTCAAAAAGCTTTTGAGAAAAACAGAGTAATCTCTCATTTAGGAGGTGAACTCGATCATAAAAGTGCTTTTGAAATCTTTAGCAATCCTAAGTTCAATCACCTTTTTACACTCAAAGAGCAAAAGTGCTTTCAACATCATATTCCTTGGACACGTATCATTCGGGAAGTAAAAACGACAAATCCTAAAGGGGTTTCAGTGGATCTCATTTCTTACGCCATTCGTCATCAAAAGCATCTTGTTTTTAAACCGAATCGAGGCTATGGAGGGGATGGAATTATTTTTGGGGATTCCGCCAACTCTCAAAACTGGGAGAAAGCCATTCAGAAAGCACTTCAGAACCCTGGAACATTTATTCTTCAGGAGAAATGTACAATCCCAAAGAAAAAATTCCCGTGGCTCATACCCAAAGGAAAATTGATAGAAAAAAGTCTTAACGTTGTGTGTGGATTCATCTATTCTCCTTATGGCCTTGGAATTTTGGGTCGCGCCTCTGGACAAGACATTGTCAATGTTGCACAACAAGGGGGAATGACCACAATATTAACTTGTAAGAATAAATGAGATAAAAAGCCGTCATGAGTGATGGGTCATGCATCTTGAGTAAAAATAAAATCTCACAAATACATAGATTAAATTATTATGAAGAATATTTTTAAAGATCAACTCCCAAAAATAAAAACAGCAATCCCTGGCCCAGAATCCAAGCGCTTGGCACAAGACCTTCAGAAATATGAATGTCCTAATCTCACTTTCACTTCCAAAGACACTCCTATCTTCTGGGGAAAGGCATTAGGAGCCAATGTGTGGGATGTAGATGGAAATCGTTACATTGATATGGTCGCTGCTTTTGGAGTTGCGAGCGTGGGACATGCCCATCCTAAAGTTGTTAACGCTTTAACCCGTCAAGCTCATCTCCTTCCCCACGCCATGGGAGATGTTTATCCAAGTCCTGAAAAAGTGCAGCTTGCAAAAGTTTTGTCAGATCTTTTTCCAGAAAAAGGGGCACAAGTTTTTTTTGGATCTTCAGGAGCAGAAGCTGTCGAAATCGCCATGAAAACAGCTCATTTAGCCACAGGTAAATCTGGTCTTATCGTATTTGAAGGAGCCTATCATGGCTTAACCTATGGTGCTTTACGAGCTACTTCTATGTTGGACTTTGGTAAACCCTTTATTAATCTAAAACTACAAAATGTTTTTCGTCTTCCCCATCCTTCCTGCTTTCCAGAAGAGAAAATTCTTACTCAAATAAAAAAAATTCTTAGGAGTAAAAATAAAGTTGGAGCCATCTTGATTGAACCCATTCAAGGCCGTGGAGGCGTTCGCGTCACCCCACATTCCTTTCTGCGCTCTTTAAGAAAAATATGTAATCAAACAAAAACACTTCTCATCGTAGATGAGATTTACTCAGGATTTGGACGAACAGGAAAATGGTTTGCTTTTCAACATTCTAAAATTGTTCCTGACTTGGTAACAGTTGGAAAAGGAATGGCAAATGGGTTTCCTATTTCAGCTTGTATTGGGAGAAAAAAAGTAATGGCTGCGTGGCCTCGCTCACATGGCGAAGCTCTTCACACCAGCACATTTTTAGGAAACCCTCTTGGGTGTGCTATGGCCTTAGCTTCTGTTCAAGAAATTCAATCTCAAAAACTTTTGGAAAGAGCTGCTCGGTTAGGTGCTCTTTTTAAGTCTCAATTACTCGCCTTGAAAGAAAAACATCCCTGTATAGGAGAAATTCGAGGGCAAGGACTGATGCTTGGAATTGAAATTATTTCAAAAAGAGAGAAACATTCCCCTAATCCTAAAATAGCTCAAGAAGTCGTTTTTCAAGCTCTCAAACAAGGTATTATTCTTCTGGCAGATGGTGTTGAAAAAAATATTCTTATGCTCACCCCTCCCCTTATCATCTCAGAACAGCAATTTACACATTCTCTTAAAGTGATTGATCAATGCCTATCTCATCTCAAAAACTAGATCAAAAAATTCTTTCTCTCATCCAAAAAGGAATGAATCAACCTTGTAGTGATCGAGTTTTTAATAAAATTGCTTTAGAAATTTTTGAATATCAATTCATCAATAATATCCCTTATCAACAATACTGCAAATCTATTGGACAATTTCCCCAAAAAGTCTTTCATTGGAAAGAAATTCCTGCCATTCCAGTTTCCGCTTTTAAAGAAGCCTCTCTTACGTGCTTCCCTATCAAAAAATCTAAAAAAGTTTTTTACACCAGTGGGACAACTCAACAGAAAAAAGGACGTCATTATCTTGAAAATTTAAATCTTTATGAAGCATCGCTTTTAACGAATTTCAAACACACATTCTCTATTGAGAATAGCCGTTATCCCATTTTAATTTTAACTCCATCTCCCACTGAAATGCCTCACTCATCCTTAGTCCATATGATGCAGGTTCTCAAAAAAGAAATAGGAACAAAAGAAAGTCATTATTTCATCCAAAAGGGGAAATTCCTGATTAATGACTTAAAAAAAACTCTTGAACAGTTATGCAAAAAAAATGAACCTCTTCTCATTCTTGGAACAGCTTTCTCATTCGTTCATTTTTTAGATCACACTTCCAAAAAAAAATGGAAGATTACTCTCCCTTTAGATTCGAGAATCATGGAAACAGGAGGTTATAAAGGCAAATCTCGCGAACTTCCCAAACAAGAACTATATAAAATGTTAGAAATAACTTTAGGGATTTCCCAAGCCCATATTATCAATGAATATGGTATGACCGAAATGGGATCTCAATTTTATGATCATCCCTCAAAAAAATTTAAAATCATTCCTCCTTGGGTGAAAACACGTATTTTGAATCCTTTTACGCTTAAAGAAGTAAAAAAAGGTGGAACGGGGTTACTTCAACACTTTGATTTAACCAATCGTTCCAGTGTCATGGCGCTTCTTACTGAAGATCTTGGAATCAAATTTAAAAATGGTTTTGAGCTTTTAGGTCGTGTCCCCCAAGCGGAACCACGTGGTTGTTCGATTGGGATGGATGATTGGATAAAGAATTAATTTAAGCAGTTATTTCGACGAACTGTGTTCTGAGTTTAATAGTTCTCTTCTCTTTTGTAAACCCATCAGGTCTATCTAAAAATTGACGATAAAATTTTTCATGTCGCCCGACCATATGACTCAAAGAAAATTTCTTCCGAATAAATCTTCTCCCTGCTCTTCCCATTTCAGTCCTTTTGACTGAATTTTCAAGCAACAATGCAACTTTATTTACAAATTCATCTATATCCCCTGGATTCACAAGATACCCTGTCTTTCCATTTTCTATAGCTTCAGGAACACCTCCTTTGTTATAGGCTACTACAGGTTTTTGCATCGCCTGAGCTTCCAAAAGTACGCGTGGTAACCCTTCATCTTCTTGAGTAGGGCATACAACCACTGTGCTTCTTGCATAATAATTTCTCATTTCCTCCCGAGAAAGATGCCCCGTTAAAATAACATCGTCTTCTAAGCCATAAGACCTTGCCAAAATCTTTATTTTTTCATCCATACCTGGAGAGAAAACCCCTCCAGCAAATATAAGTTTGAATCTGAATCCTTCTTCTTTCAGTCGCTGAGCAACTTTCAAAAACTCCAGTTGTCCCTTTTCAGAATAAATTCGTGCGGGTAAAAAAATCACAGGAAGATTTTCCGGAATAGAAATCCTTTCCGGATGAGCATCAAGAGGATTCCAAAAATCCATATCTACTCCGTTTGAAAGATTCACAAAACGAGAACGAATATGCAGAGGAACATTTACTGAAGAAACGCCTGTAACACTATCTACTGAATCAAGCATCTTTCGTGGATAATGTCGCTCTATAGAAGAATTGCCCCCATGATGCTGAGCTAAACAGGGAATTCCTTGTGCTTTCACCCTTTGAACAAGTTCTACTCCATTCACAGCCCCTAAAGAATGAATCATGACTAAATCAACAGAATATTTTCTAATAATCTCCAGAAGACTTTCTATTTCTGCCCCTGTCCCATAGAATCTTCTAAAGGCTGGTAGATTAGACAAAACTGGAGAGAATGGCGTCGTCAGAAGCCAAGTACGCAGAGAACCCTTGATCCCTGATCGATTTAACCATTTAACAGCTTCACCATATAATCTATTTTCTGCCTTACTCCAAGATCGTAAATTAGAAAAATCCTTTCTCAAAATGGGGACTAAAATAAGTTCTCCCTTTCCCACTTTTATTCTTTTTTCTTTTTCATTAGGATTTGTTGTCAAATACATTTGAACAATGGTCATACGATTTCGTTCAAGAAGCCCTCGATTCAAAGCATCCAAATGAGTTTGAGAACCACCAACAGGATCTATTGTGTCTTGAAAAATACGGAAAATAGTTTTCCCATCTAAAGGACCTGATTGATTTGAAGAAGCTGCGAGTTTCTTTTCAGCAAAATCAGATAAAGGATCATTCAGAGTTTTTAAAATACGCACTACTATTTTCCCAAGTTCGGGATCTTTACGAATCAATTGCACAATATCTTTTTTGGAAAGAAGAGCTCCTGAGGACTTTGCTTTAGCAGAATCTAAATCTTTAAGAGCTTCTTCAACTACTTTCTTTAAAAAATCACTCGCACTTGCTTCATGATCCTTCTGCCATCTTGTTAGCCATGTCTTCACAAACTCTTTCCCATACTTTGAAACCCCAGAACGAGACAGGATTTGAGCAAATCTTTTAAGATCTCTCTCCTGAACTTCAGGTCGGATTTCTCGCGCAAGTTCATCGAAAAGATAGGAAAGAGCTAAATGATTGTCATGCGGGGGGCGTTGTGTATCGTCCATGTTCGCATGGCGCAAGCCGTTTAACGCGTAACGGTTTTTTGATCCTTCCATCATTAATTGTTGATAAATTTTCCCATCTAATCCTGTAGAAGTCTTAGGAGTTAAAATAGCATAGCCTAAGTCTTTTTCTTTCAGTCGTTTTATGATAGATGAGGTATGAAAACCGCCTGTGATTAGAACCGTTGTTGTTCGTGATGCGTCCTGCGTATTGCGTCCGTCTATTCCATAGCGCCTATTCACCATTTCCATAGCTTTTGAGAACATAACTTCATCTCTTTTAGAAGCAATTTCATAAAAATGCTGTGCTGAAGAAAAAAGCGATTTTATTTTGTCATCCCCGAAAGCATTCATCGGGGATCCATTTATATTTATATCTTTATCAAACCTATCCCACTCCTCTCTTGATGCTTCCAGACAAAGGATTTTTCCTAAAAGAACTTCTCGCTGTCTCCTCTCTAAAAGATTTTTAGCTTCAGTAGTATTTGCTAGAAATGCTTTCAGAGAATCCACCCACTGTTCCAATTCATGAATCATAGCTTCATGGTCAAGAGATGATTCTTGTTCAAGGAGATCAACATACTTTGTTAACTCAGAAGCTCTCTCTTTTAAAACCCCTGCTTTCTCCAACAAAAAGTGAAAATATTCCAAGCTAGGGATTTTCTCAAAGCGATATTCCAAACTTTTTCTCACAAGAAGGCCTAAATCATTTTTAGATAAACGATGAATTAAATCTCCCAAAAGTGCCTGTGCTTCTTTTTTCACTTTTTCCATCGATAAAGATTTTTGAAGGTTTAAAATATGAATATAAGAATTAAGATTTTGTTTTTTCTGAAGACCGGCGACCCGCAACTGGCGACTGAATTTGAAAAGATATTGAATATATTCATTAAATTTTATTTTCCCATCTTTATAAGACTTCTCCTTTTCAAAAATTCCTAAAAGTTCTTTCAAAAATATTTTTTGTGCAAACACGAAAAAATCTCCATCGATTTTATTCAAAAATGAATCGATAAGACTTTTTTGATTCATGACCTCTTGAAAAGCCTTTAAATTTTTCTGATATAATTTTTCATCTTCCAGCCCTACAATGCGAACAGGAATTTTTGAATATTGTGTGATGGCAAAAAATTCTGCTGCACTCAATCTCCCTTCTTTCAAAAAAGTGAGCGCTACCTCTTCTTTTAATTTTTCATCAGGGAATGAACCAAAAAGGCTGGTATCTATTTCTCCCTTAGCTCCTTCCACAAGAATCAAAAGCTTTTGAGCGGGAGAGAGTGAATTGTGAATAGTAGAAGTCACAACCTCTAAAATCTTCGATACATTCATTTGTGCTTCAGAGTTACAATGAAGATCTTGAATATGAATAACAAAAGGACTATTTTGATGATTGCTTTTGGAGAACTCTCCCACATGAGCAAATGGAGATACTCCTGAATTTAAAAAAGCTTCATTTATTACCGGGATAGCATTTGAAGCAGGAGCAGAAAAAGAGGGCGTTAGCTCTCCAGAATGAAAGATTAAAGAAACAGCTAGGATTAAAGAAAAACCTTTTCGAAAAGCCATGCTTTGGATATAGCTCCTTTTTGGAAAGACAAGCAATATTATAATTATAGCTCATTTTTAGCATAATTTCAAGTTTTGATTATTTTTTATAACTTATTTATATAGAACATATTAAAATGAATATTAATTTTAAAAACCTCCTAAAGCCTCCTCCTTCCTTACCTTATCTCAAAAAAGCCCTAAAAACTCTTCAAATTCATCACAAAAAATATTTGATTCCCTTAAAAACGGAAGAAATAATTCTTTCCCTTAATAAAGTTGTCCAACTTTGGTTAAAACCTGCATCCCCCATTCGAAAAGAAGCGGTAAAACTGCTCTCATTAACAACAGTATGCTCTAAAAAAATCATTTCTGAAGGACTTGATTTAGCTTTTCAGGAAGTAACTCGAAAGAATTTAGAAAACTCTCTTAGACAACTGAAAGAATTTCCTCGTCCAAAAGTATCTACTTTCATTTTTGCAGGAATTATTCCTACCCCTATGCTTTTCGATATATTTCTCGCACTTCTTTTAAAATCTTCCGTTTTCATAAAATGTCCTTCACGCGCTCCTCTCTTTCCTATTCTGGTAGTACGGTCAATTCAAAAAATGAATCCAGATCTCGGTGAATGTATTGCAGCTTTTCATTGGCCTGGAGGGAAATCTGATCTTGAAACAGCTTTATTTGAAAAATCAGATCTTATTCATGCTTATGGCAATGATGAGACGATTGGGGAAATTTCAAAAAAAATTCCTTCTTCGAAAACTTTTTTGTCCTTTGGACATAAATTAAGTTTTAGCATTATTTTAAAAGAACATATGACGAAACGATTTGTAGACTCACTCACTCAAAAAGTTGCTTACGATGTTTCTCTCTATGATCAGCAAGGTTGCATGTCTCCCCATGTGATCTATATTCAAAGAGAAGGGGACATTTCAGCTTGTGATTGGGCAAAAAAATTGGCAGATGCAATGCAGGGAATACTTAAAAAGCTTCCCGCTGGGGAAATTTCTTTGAGCGAAGCATCCCAAATTCATCAAATTCGAGGGCAAGCGGCTATTTCTTCAGATAAATTCTGTATTTCAAGTCATCCCATAACAAACTGGACAGTGATTTATGAAAAAGATCCATCATTCCATGCATCTTGTCTGAACCGTGTGATTTTTGTAAAACCTTTTTCTAATTTAAATCAGCTTCATAAAAGCTTAAAAAAAGAAAAGGGACATTTTCAAGCCCTTGGTTTTTCTGCAACTGATAGGAGGAAAAATCTGATCAGGGATTTTGCAAGAAAATTAGAAATTCCGATGCTTCAACCCCTTGGGGGAATGCAGAAACTTTCTTTTGAACAACATATTGAGGAAAGATGGAGGAAATTAAAACATGCCGGGAGACGGAATTGAACCGCCGACACAAGGATTTTCAGTCCTCTGCTCTACCGACTGAGCTATCCCGGCATTTAAATAAAAAATTACTTTAAGTCTGATCAAAAAGTCCCAAGATGCAAGGCATACGCGAGCGACTGCGGAGACGTATGTTTCGTTATACGTCGCACAAAGAAGCGAAGCGTGTAACGAAGCAGATTGGGCTTTTTCATCAGACGATTAAATCTTACCAACTAAATTCAAACCAGGCTTAAGAGTCTTCTGTCCAGGTTCCCAACTGGCAGGACAAACTTCACCTTTATTTTCACGCACAAACTTTGCAGCCTGTAGCTTTCTTAAAAGCTCTTTAGCATTACGGCCCATGCTATTATCCTGAATCTCAATAGCTTTCAATACTCCATCTGGATCAATAATAAACGTCCCTCTCAAAGAAAGCCCAGCTTCTTCAATATATGTTCCAAATTCACGACACAATTTCCCTGTAGGATCTGCAATCATAGGATATTGAACCTTCTTAATTGCAGCAGAAGTATCATGCCAAGCTTTATGTGTATAAACCGTATCTGTACTCACAGAAAAAATCTCTACCCCTAATTTTTTAAACTCTTCGTAATGTTTGGCAGCATCTTCAAGTTCTGTCGGACAAATAAAAGTAAAATCTGCTGGATAAAAAATAAGCACCATCCATTTGCTCCGATAATCTGCAAAACGAACTTTTTTTATTTCCTCGTTATGATAAGCATCAACTTCAAAATCTTGAACTTTCTGATTAATCTGAATCATATTTATTCCTCCTTTAATCTTGAGAAAATCCGGGAGTGACGGGGCTCGAACCCGCAACCTCTGCCGTGACAGGGCAGCGCTCTAACCAATTGAGCTACACCCCCAACTTACAAAATCAAAATTTTTACTTAAAACATCATTTGATGAGGCTAAAATCTACTCACCTTCACTGAAAAAGTCAATGCGCAATACAAACTTCCGCCATATTTTCAATAATAGCCTGACCAAATTCAGAACATTTTAAAAGTTTTGCACCTTGCATTTGACGCTCTAAATCATACGTCACACGCTTCTGCAAAAAAGTTTTCTGAAGGGCTTGAACAATCAATTCTGAAGCTTCAATCCAATTCAAATGTTCTAGAAGCATGACTCCCGACAAAATCAAAGAGCTGGGATTAATACGATCTTGTCCCGCATATTTAGGCGCAGTTCCATGTGTGGCTTCGAATACGGCAACATCATCTCCAATATTGGCACCCGGTCCAAGTCCCAATCCCCCAACTTGAGCCAAAAGGGCATCCGACATGTAATCCCCATTTAAATTGGGTAAAGCCAAAACACTGTACTCCAATGGTCTTAAAAGAACTTGCTGAAACATAGCGTCTGCAATAACATCATTCACTAAAACTTTGGTTTCAGGTGCTTTCCCTGCAAAATTCTTTTCCACCTCTTCCCATACAATGATTTCATTAGCAAATTCTTGTTTGGCTACTTCATATCCCCATTCACGAAAAGCCCCTTCTGTGAACTTCATGATGTTGCCTTTGTGAACAATCGTCATGGAATGACGTTTATGCTGAATCGCATATCGAATGGCCATACGTACTAATCTCTTGGTCCCAAAAACACTGATAGGCTTAACTCCCAAACCAGAATCAGAACGAACTTTGCAGCCCATTTCTTCATTGAGAAAGCGAATGACTTTTTCAACTTCTTTAGATCCTTGTTTCCATTCAATGCCTGCATACACATCTTCCGTATTCTCACGAAAAATAACCATATTCACATCTTGTGGCCTCTTGACGGGACTTGGAACCCCTTCAAAATAACGCACAGGCCGTACACAAGCAAAAAGGTCTAATTCTTGACGAAGTGTCACATTAAGACTGCGAATGCCTCCTCCGACGGGAGTTGTTAAAGGGCCTTTAATCCCCACTCTAAAGTCTTTCAAGTCCTGCAAAGTTTCCTGAGGAAGCCATTGTCCTGTTTTCGTATGTGCTTTTTCCCCAGCCAAAACTTCTAACCATTGAATTTCCCTACTTCCCCCATAAGCCTTTTTCACTGCAGCATCAAACACAGGTTGTGCAGACGCCCAAATATCAGGACCCACACCATCTCCTTCAATATAAGGAATAATGGGCCTATCAGGAACTTTTAGAAAAGCTCCCTCTTTTGTAATTTTATTTCCTTTTTTCAAAATATCCTGTCGTGTCATATCAAATCCGTATTTTGTTTATTTTTAAAGTTTCTTCAAAAAAGCTTCTATTCGATCCAACCCCTTCTTAATATTCTCCATCGAAGTTGCATAAGAAAGACGAATATGATCATCGCTTCCAAATGGAGCCCCAGGAACCAAAGCCACATGGGCTTCTTCTAAAAGCATTTGAGAGAGTTTGGCAGAAGGGATACCCAATCTTGAAATATTTGGGAATACATAAAAAGCGCCTTCTGGTTTTCTCACACTTACTTTAGGAATGGCATTGAGCCGATCAACAATATAATCTCGTCTTTCTTGAAAAGCTTTCACCATTGGCTTAATACAGTCATCTCCACCTCGAAGTGCGGCAACTGCAGCCTTTTGAGAAATCGATGTTGGATTGGAGGTGCTATGACTTTGTAAACGATTCATCGCACTCACCACATGTGCTGGTCCTGCTGCATAACCAATGCGCCAACCTGTCATGGAATAAGATTTGGAAACACCATTGATAATCAATGTTTGTTCTTTATCAAAAGAAGCCAAGGTAGAATGTTTCAACCCATCATAAAGAACCTTCTCATAAATCTCATCTGAAACAACATAAATACCATCCGAAAAAGCAATTTTTGCAATTTCCTTCAATTCATTTTCATGATAGGCAGCACCGGTTGGATTCGATGGGCTGTTCATGATAATCACTTTGGTTTTACGACTTACCACTTTCTTAAGATCATTGGGATCTATTTTAAATCCATTTTCTTCTCGTGTACGCAAATAAACAGGGGTGGCATTGGCTAATTTTACAAGTTCAGGATACGTCACCCAATAAGGAGACGGGATGATCACTTCTTCATCTTTATCACATAAAGCTAAAATAGCATTGAATAAAGAATGTTTAGCTCCGCAAGATACAATCACATGTTCAGGACCATAATCCAGGCTTTGGTCTTTTTTTAATTTTTCGCAAATCGCTTTTTTTAACTCAGCAGTTCCCGGTGTCGGCGTATATTTGGTAAAACCTTCATCAATGGCTTTCTTGGCAGCATCTTTAATATGTTGAGGCGTATCAAAATCGGGTTCCCCTGCTGCAAAATTAACAACATCGATTCCCTGGGCCTTGAATTCTGCGGATCTTGCATTAATCGCCAAGGTCTCAGATTCACTGATTCCCATCACACGTTTTGATAAACCTGTCAAACCTTTCATGGATCAACTCCTTATGAAATCTTACTGAACCGTAGCCCCGTAAAAATTCTCAATTAATGGTCGAATATCATTATCTGCAATATTCAAAATTTTAATTTCTCTCTCTGCATTGGCAACAGAATCAGAAGCATGAGCAGCATTGACCAAAATATTTTGGCCATATTCTCGACGTACTGTCGCAGGAGCCGCTTTATTGGGATCTGTTAGCCCCAACACTCCACGTATTTTTGAAACAGCATCTTTCCCCTGATAAACCAAAGCGAGACACTTTTGTTGGCCGGGAGCCTTTCTAATGGCAGGATCCTTCACTTCTGAAGGATTATACCCCGTCATAAATTGAACAATTTTATTAAATTCATTTTGAGCATATACAGGGGATAACTCTGCACCTGCTTTTTCAATAAAAGAATCTGGGACCACAAAATCAAATCTTGCCGATAAAGCTGCACTGACTTGTTCTTTTACGCGAGGTGTCATTTTTTCCTGAAGAACTTTTTGCACAGGGCCATAAAACTCTAATGCCTGATCAATGCTCATCTGTACCAAACGTGCCCCAATGATATAAAGTCCTGTTTTGGAAAACATATCAATGATATTGCCCACACGACTGGTAGGTCTTTGAAAATTTTCTGGTTTAATCAAAACTAAAACTTTCTCAGGTTGCACACCTTCTCCATGCTTCACAACTTTTTCTAAAATTCCCCCATCTTCATCTGAATACTTCGCCCAAAGTGCTAAGCTTTTCTGGGAAACCTTCCCATTGGGGATGACCAAAACAGCGGGTTCAAAATAGCGAACCATTCCTTTTTTATCTAAAACGCAATCCCCATATGTATCTCGAATGGTTTCGCCACTGATGGTCATCGATGTAATATGCCCGACCACTTCATCTCTGATTTTTTGAACTGCATTTTCCCCTTGAAAAAGAAGCATGAGAACACGCCGTCTCTGACCTGTTTCACTATCAGGTGAAAAATTTTCTAAAACATAATTAGCAATAAGATCTCTGATTAAAGCTTTACCTTCTTTATTATCAGCTCGAATATCTAAATCATCCTGAGTATCTTGCTTTCGAATCTCATCTACAAAATCACGCACCAAGGCTTGACTTGGAGAAAATAGGCGAACTCCGACCAATTCCTGATCTGTACGACCTAATAATCTTGCAACTACTCCGCCTGTTCTAGATTTAAGAATGGTATAGGGGGTAATTAAAACATATGCGAGTTCTTTTGCCATGATTTCACTCCTTCGATTTTGAAACATTATTTCTTAATGCTCATTAATACTAAATTGAAGTTTATCGGGGGTGGATTGTAGCAAATAGGAAAAGAATACTCAACGGGTATTCAAACCGATTTTTTAGAAAAAAATAGGGCTAAGGAAAAGGGAAATTTTTCTGCTGAACCCCTTAACGCTTAGCCCTTACGTCTTAAATTACTTCTTAGGAAGAATCTTAAACATACCCGTACCACAACTTGGGCATTTGCCTTGGGCCGCCTTCTTACCATTTTTCATAACTACTTCTTTAACATCTGTCATTTCTTTCTTTGCCTTACACTTTACGCAATAGCCTTCCATGATTCCTCCGTTCTTTTTAAAGTCCGAAATCCACTCCTGCCTCGTTTAATCCTACTTTTTTAACTAGAACTTTGTCAAACGTTAAAACAGAGCTAAGGGCTAAGTGGTAAGAGCTAGAAAAATAATCGTCTTTGGTTTTTATCTTTTTAACTCTTAGCCCTTAACTCTTTTTAAAACTTTAATCTACCTCCTAACATGGGACCTTGAAGCTTAACCTCTCCAGAATTATCCCCCTCTTCCACTTTTAAAAAGAGATATCGATAGTCAGCAGACAATTCTAAAACATCCCAAAAGGTATAAGAAATACCAGCTTGAATATCAAAAACATCTGCCTCTACATCACTGATTTCAAAACTCATGCCTCGTATTCGAGCGTGAGCTTCTAAATTTTCTGTGAGGTTAAATCCTGCCTGAACACCTAAAGTAGCAGTTCCCGCATCTAAAGTAGCACTCACCTCACCAACCAAATCATCAGAGAGCTGACCATCCAGATGAATGTATTCACCCCCTATAGCTACGCCCAAATATCCCCAATCTCCATTAAAAGGATTAATCTCAACCCAACCACTGAAGCGATCCACATCTAATTCACCTCTAACCGTATCTAAAATATCAAAAACATAACCATCAAAAACAATGATTTCATCTATCACATGACTACCTTCAACTCCGGCTGTCATATATTCTCCCTGAAATTTCAACCAAGATAAAGGTTGAATCCAAACAGAAACAACAGGAATACCAACCATATCATCAACCCCCACATCATTAACCAGATCAATCTCTGTTCCAAGAATCCCTGGCACAGAAATTCGAGCATCTGCTTCTAAAAACGCAAACCACCAAGCTAAACCCACACCTATAAACTTTCTTCTTTTTTCATTTTCAGAATTGTCCACAGGAACAGGAGTAGAAACAACCATCTCTGATGAAGGAGAAGATATTGCTTCTTCCTCCATTAAAATAGGCTCGGCCTCTTCTAAATCTTCATCTACTTGAGGAGCAGCTCCCACAGGAGCAGGAGGAGGAATATATTTAGGTTTAGACACAGGTACAACAGAGGGCTTAGAAACAACCAGAATCTGTCCTATACGTAAACGATTTTTATTCTGAATATGATTCATTTCAGCAAGTTCTCCTACTGAAACACCATAACGTCGGGCAATGCCATATAAAGTATCACCTTTTTTAACAACATACGTATCCACTGTTTCTTTCTGGACTTGCGCTTTTACCGAAACAGGCAGCACAAAAAAACAAATCAAAAGTAATAAAAAACTCATCGTTTTTTTCATAGTAGTATTCCTCGCTTTAAAAAAGATTAAAGGGTGATTTTTTGCTTTCCCCATCACCTGCATTACTTTTGCTTTCACCGCCAAAAAGTCCCTTTAAGGGATTATTTTGAGAACTTGTCCCTGCTGGTTCTGCATTGGAAGATTCTGTTGAAGAAGATTTTCCTCCTCCTAAAAGCTGACTAAGAGGATTAGATCTCTCTTCTCCTTCTTGACCCCCTTCCTTCTTTTGTCCTAAAAGACTCCCTAACTTATCCCCCAATTGCCCCTTAGCCAAAGAAGAAACAAGCGCTGCGATATCAGGCAATACCACAGGCTTATCCAAAGGTCCGGTGATTTGAACTGGAATGAGCAAACCTTCGTCTTCCATCGGTAAAACTGAAGATTTCTTACCTTGTAACATCTTTTCAGTGAACTCTTTTGAAAAAACGACTTGTGTTTGAATATTGGACTGAAGAGCAAAATCAACAGATCCTTTCCCGCGAAACTGAAAATCTTCAGATGTTAAATTTACCTTTTCCAAATTAATACGTCCTCTCCCGATGGAAAGATCAACCACAAAATCCTTAAAAGGAGTGACATTTTCTTGAGTTTTCGCTTCCTCTTGCATTTGAGCCAGTCCTGGTAGAACACTTGCAAGCAAAGGATTATTGAGTTTCAACAAAACCTCGCTCTTGAGATTTTTGCCTACCAATTCCCCTTCTTTTACCTCCAAATTAGCTTTCCCACTTAAAGCTTTTTCAAGATCTCTGCGCTCAAAACCTGCGCCTTGAATTTGCGCTTGTCCTGTCAGAACCCCTCGTATCTTTTCTTCTCCTAAATTTGCAACTGAAAGCTTCTCTAATTTCAATCCTTGAAGACGTGAATCAAAATCATATTGCAATTTTGGATTTTGAAGATTGACACGTCCTGAACCTTCCATACTTCCATCAGATGTATTAAGAGAGAATTTTTCGAAAGACAAAACTCCCTTTTCTAGTAAAGCCTTGAGTGTTACATCCGTCAAAACATTTTTCTTCGCAGTAACATTTTTTAAATTCGCTTCGAAAGTGCCTTGAGCTTTCTGAAATGACTGATTGTTTGCCAGAGGATTTTCAGAAGCAGAAGAACGTGCGCCTGAAGAAGAAGTCGATGTAGATGACTCCGCTTTCACCGGAGTTTTAGAAACTTTTTCAGAAGTTTGGGATGAAACCAGCATAAAATCATCTAAATCTAATTTTTCCGAAGCCAAATTAAATTTAAATTGAGGAGCTTCACCATTTGAGAACTCTCCCGTAAGAAGAAGATCTGAATTCCCCAACTGAAGATTCAACTCATTCAAAATAAATTGACTAGGCTTTTTCCAATTGAGTTCCCCCTTCAAACTTAAATTCTTACCAGAAGGCATTAGTTGAAAGGTCAATTTCCCTTTCGCAGTTAAAACATCTGTCTTACCTTGAACATGTCCATCAAAATTCAATTCTTCAAAACTTCCATTCTGCCAGGTATCTGCCGCAACAATGCCGTTCAAATCTTTTGCACTAAAATGTTCCAAAGAAGTGTCCAGTTCAGCTTCCAGTGTAGCGAGATTCCCTAAAGATCCAACTTTACCTTTGAAAGAAAACTCAGATTTTTCTCCAATTTTTCCTGACAAATCGATAGAACACCCTTTAACTAATGAGAAATCACGAATATTCAAATTGACATCATGGAGGCGAAAAACAATTGCTTCTCCCGAAGCTTGTTTTTTCTCAGAAGTCAATTCGGCATTCTTAATCTGAATCAAATCGATTGAAACATCTGGTTTGGAAGTTTGAGTTTCTTCAGGCACTTGCTCTTCTTCTTTTTGTTCAGAAGTAGCTCCAGGAGAAGAAACCTTCATTAAACTTGAAAAATTATAAGTCCCCTCGCTTTTCTCAATCACGTTTAATTTAGGATGATTTAAAATAATTGCTTGAATAATTACTTTTTTGCTTAAGAGAGGGAAAAGTTTTGCACGAACTTGAAGGCCTGCCAAACTTGCAAAAACATTTTCAGAATTTTCTTCATAAATCATTAAGTCTTTAAGATTAAGACCAATAGAAGGAACAACACTCACACTTAAACCTGACAGAGAAATTTTTCGGCCTAATTTTTCACTTAAAATCGTTGTTACTTTTTCTCGAACAAAGGGACGATTCACCATGAACTGTGCGACAAAAAAAAGACCCGCCAATAAAATAACGAAAATAATGGAAAGACGAACAAGAATTTTCATGAATCCCCCCCTAAATTTTTTAAAACTTTAAAATAAAAATAAATTTAAGAAAATTCTGACGTTTTAATGAAGAAGATGCAAGAGGATAATTTAAATAAACTTAAATCGCAAAGCGCAAACTACAGAGGAGGAAACTCAAAATTAAGAAATGTTCAATTTATTTTTTATGATTTGACCCAACCCAAAGCACTCGCTAGAGATCGAACAGATTTTCGAAAACTAGTCACAGAGTCATTGACCGCTGTAGGCTCATATCCCGAGTGAACCATGCAATTCTCACATTTTGGATTACCACTTTTATGGCCGTACTTCGACCATTCTGTGGCCTCCAAGAGTTCTTGGAAGGTTTCTGCATAGCCTGCCTCTGCCATTAAGTAGCATGGCTTCTGCCAACCTAAAACACTGTAATTAGGATTCCCCCAAGGCGTACATTCATAATCTTGTTTGCCCATTAAGAATTCTAAATAAAAAGGAGAATGATTAAATTTCCAACGTTTTCTTAAAGAAGATCCATTGGCATTGAGAATGTTCGAAAAAAGTTTTTGAGTTTGTCCTCTTTTAAGAAAATGTTCTTGATCCGGCGCCTTTTCATAAGCATAACCTGGAGAAACCATCATCCCATCTACTTCAAGTTCAGTGAGTTTATCAAAAAGATTAATGATTTCCTGAGGATCGGTTCCGTCAAAAACGGTTGTGTTGGTCGTCACGCGAAAACCTTTGCTTTTTGCAACCTGTATCGCATTGACTGCTTGTTTAAAAACACCTTTGCGATCAACCGCTTTGTCATGAAGATTTTCCAGACCATCCATATGAACGCTAAAGGTCAAATAAACAGAAGGTTTAAATTTGTGAATGTGTTTTTCAAGAAGAATGGCATTGGTGCAAAGATAAATAAATTTTTTACGTTCGATCAAACCCTGAATAATTTCTTCAATTTGAGGATGTAAAAGAGGTTCTCCACCAGCAACTGAAACAATAGGAACGCCGCACTCTTCGACCGCATGAAAACATTGTTCGGGTGTTAAATTTTTTCTTAAAATATCGGCTGGATATTGAATCTTTCCACAACCAGGACAGGCCAAATTACATCGAAAAAGAGGTTCCAACATCAAAACCAAAGGATAGCGCTTCCTTTTCTGCAAGCGCTGTTTTAAAACATATCCACCTACTTTTGCAATTTGTCGAATTGGAACTCCCACAGAACACCCCTTCTATAATATGATAGGCAACACTTTATCTATAATCTAAATCATAGTCAACGCTAGAATCCGTTATTGCATTACTACATATTGTATAAAGAAGTGTGTCCTTTACAAGCGGGTGACACTCGGCGGGGAGCCCCCGCCGCGCGCAATTTTTCATGAGCACAGTGGGGCTGACGAGTGGCAGGCCCCGTTTCTTACCTCATCCTAAAGAACGGCGAAAAGGCCGAGAACACACTTGTAAATCAGGATCTATTACTATGCATTATGGCAAAAAAAAGCGCCTAGGTATGGGGGCAACCTAGGCGCCGGTACTACGAACAACTGTGTTTAGCAGCCGTAATCGTAGTAAACTACAGGGGCTGAATAATAGCCATAATCATAGTAGTATCGAGGATAACTGTAATAACCTCTGGCTGGACCATAATAAGTCCGATGATATCCTCCCCAAGGACGATAGCAAGATCTACGATAATGATCTGCATTGGCTGAGGAAATCATTCCTTCGGAAAAAAGAAGTCCTACGATAGCTATTAACAAAGCAATTGTTTTTTTCATATTTTTAACTCTCCTTTCAAGTTCGAGTTTCATCTACTTTAAGAAGCAGAAAGCATGCCAAAATTCTAAAAAGGCATTTAATTACATTTTAACTATTTGTAATAGAGATAGTTACAACTTTACATAAAGACATAGCAACTCTACCTTCTTTCCTTCTCTTCTCCATTTTGAAGCACTTTTTCAGATAAAACTGCTTCAAAAAAATTTTAAATCCCCTTTTTAATCAAAAGATTTATAATCCTTCAATATTTGAAGGAGGACGTAAGATATGAGCCACTATGTGAAATTATCCAATGTAAAAGAAATCTCAGCTGGATCTGGAAAAGCGATAGAAGTTGAAGGAACTCCTATCGCCCTATTTAATGTAGATGGAAACTTTTATGCAATTTCCAACACTTGTAAGCATCGAGGAGGACCTTTAGGTGAAGGAAGTTTAGAAGGTCACGAGGTGATGTGTCCATGGCATGGTTGGCAATATGACGTCACAACAGGAGAATGTCCTTCCATTCCGAGTGCCTCTGTCAATAAATACAATCTCAAAATCGAAGGAGAAGAGATTTTTGT
Organism: uncultured bacterium; assembly: GCA_964640155.1. Lineage (GTDB taxonomy): Bacteria > Auribacterota > JACPWU01 > JACPWU01 > JACPWU01 > CAZXEQ01. The sequence continues at coordinate 166,638 of CAZXEQ010000002.1, forward strand.
TGAACTCTCTTAAAACCTATTGAATTTATGAATCATTAAAAGGGATTTCTTTTATTTCAGCATGAATGATAAAGGTCCGTTTTGAATCTAAAGTTGAGATCTGATTTTCATCAAAAGGTTGCAATGATCCTTGATATTCTAACCACTTGATCAAAGCGGTGATTTCATCTCTATTCTTAAGGATAATACGAAGATCATTTTCTTGTTTAATCAGACTCCCCCCTTTTTCTTCTAAAAACTGTGTTAGTCCATTGACAGCTAAATCTTCATCTAAAACAATCCAAATCCATTTTTGTATTTCTTTTTGTGAATCGTTTATAGAGTCAAAAGAAATTGTTTTTTCTTTTTCCGGAAAAGCTCTGGATTGCAAGGGAGTTATAGGACTAACAACTGAGCTTTCAGATTTTTGAGTTTCAACCAGTCCTCCTGGGAATGATGAAGCAGGTTTTGCTTCTAAATCTTCCTGGGAAGCCAAACTCTCGCTCCTTTTCATTTGATCTTTTGAAGTTTCCATCTCTTGAGCAAGAGACACTTGATTCTCAGATGATCTTTCTCGTGGGAGAGACAAAGACTTTTGAGGAGCAATAGAAGTATTTTCAACAACAGAGACAGGAGATAATTCTTTCTTTTCCAGCAAATCAAAATCTTCTTCTTTTTCTGAAGATGCCCCAGTCCCCACAAATTCTTTTATAATCACAGGCCCCTTGGGGACAGGATGGCGCGGAAGCATTTCGTGAAATATAAAAAATCCAACGATTAAAAGAGCCGCTAACTGAATAGGAATCATAAGCCGTCGAGAAAGAAAAATGTTTTTAACTTTTTCTTCTCCTTTCAAACGCTTCTGAACAGTCTGAGCAAAACCAGTAGAAGCATGTACTTGCGAAAGGGTTTTAACTCCCTTTAAAAGCTTTTGAGATTTTTCAAGAAGGATTCGACAGGTTTCACACTGGTTCAAATGTTCTTCAAAAGCTTTTCTTTCTTCCCCTAAAAGCTCTTGATCTAAATAGGCATCTATTTTTTGAACAATATCCTTACAAGAGATCATAAATGCTCCTTGAGCAATTCTCTCAAACTCTTTCTTGCTCGTGAAAGCCTAGATTTCACTGTTCCCACATTCAAAGATAAAACTTTTGCAATTTCTTCATAAGAGAGCTCCTGCATATCTCTTAAAACAATCACTTCTCGAAACTCGGCATCCAATTTTTTCAAACCCTCATCAATGGCTTCCAACATCTCTTTAGAAATAGCCTGCTCTCTGGACAAAGGAGCTTCATCGACAGGATCTATTTCAAACTCCCCCTCTTCATCCGAATATTTTGAAAAAGAAACCCAGGACCGCAATTTCTTCCATCGAAGCTTGCTCTTGGCCAAATTGATGGCAATGCGATAAAGCCATGTTGAAAATTTTGCATCTCCTCTAAAACTTTCTAAACTTCTAAAAGCCTTCACAAAAGCCTCTTGCGCCATGTCTTGGGCTTCTTCAAAATCTCTCAAAATCTGAAATACAACAGACACGATGTGGTCCTGATATTTCAACACAAGTTGATTAAAAGCTTCCAAATCTCCTCTTTTGGCAGCCTCTACCCAAGTTTTTTCTTGAAGCAGATCTTGTATTCGAGCCTCATCCATTTATTTAGACGCCTTTTATCAGCAAAAGTTCCAAGCATTTTACTAAAAATAATGGGTTAGGTAACAATTTACTGTTTTTTGATCCCGTATCTAAAAGTGTATCTTTGGGCTTTTCGCCATCCTTGTAGGATTAGGTAAGAAACGGGTCCTGCCACTCGTCAGCCCCACCGTCCTCGCTTCAAAGCTGCGGGCGGCGGGGGGCTCCCCGCCGAGTAGCACCCGTATTGTAAAGGACCTGCTTTTTACACACGATCTGTTTTTAGGGAACTTTTTCATAAGCCTTGCGTCTAAGTAAGTAGAAATCAAACTTATGTATTTGATACTATTTATGCAAATCTAACAGGAGGAAAATGAAATGAACAAAATAAGGGTTACACAATTTATTCTACCTCTATTTTTTCTTGCAATATTTTCTTTCTGTAAAGCAGACGATATTCCAAAAACTTTTCCTTCAGAACAAGAAGCTTACAATTTACTCCTAAATGATAAAACTTTTAGCCTTACTGGAGCAGGCATTGCGTTTACTCCACTTAAACAAGTTGATGCAATGAAAAATATTCTCGCATCTCCTCATTCTACAGAACAGTTGATTTCACTTTATGAAAAAGGATCTGCTGTTGCAAAACTTTATTCCTTAACAGGACTTTGGTATTCGAACAAAGAAGAATATCTTTCTAGGGTCGGGAAAGTAAAAAAAGAGAATCCTAACATTCCTGTATGTATGGGAGGCTGTACCATGGGAACTTTTCAGCAAACATCTGTAGAAGTCATTAAAAACATTGAAACAAATTATTTCGATGAGTTTTTTCGAAAAAAATCTAAATAAAAAGAGTTAACTATAAGATCATAAGGAGAAACAAAATGAAACTAAATCTCGCAAAAACAAAAAATGTCTTAAATTCATTTCTCACTTTCTTCGCTTTTCTTTATTTATCAAGCGCTCATCTAGGAATGGCAGAGCTGAAATCTCAGCAATCCACACTCTCCGATCGAAAAAGTGTGAATATCACGATTTATAATTCGGATTTAGGGTTGGTAAAAGAAACACGGTCCCTCAAACTTGAAAAAGGACTTTTGAATTTGGCTTTTATGGATGTAGCGTCCAAAATTCAAACAGAAACCGTTCACATCAAATCTTTATCCGATCCTGCTAGTCTTTCCATTCTTGAACAAAATTACCAATACGATTTACTTAGCCCTGAAAAATTACTTGAAAAATACATTGGTAAAAAAATCAAAGTTTATCGCTGGAATGATGTGACCGGCAAAGATCAAGAATATGAAGCTGAAGTTCTTTCAAACAATAATGGCACCATTCTCAAAATAGGAGATGAAATTACTTATGGTTTTCCTGCACGCTTCTCTTTCCCTGAAGTCCCTAAAAATCTTATTTCCAAACCTACGCTTGTCTGGCTTTTGGAAAATGAACTCCCTGAACAAGAATTAGAAGTGTCTTATTTAACAGAAGGCATGACCTGGAAATCAGATTATGTTTTAACCGTGAATAAAGATGAAAATGGTGGAGATTTCAATGGGTGGGTTACACTCAACAATACCAGTGGGACGATTTACGAGAATGCAACTTTAAAGCTGGTAGCAGGAGATGTTCATCGTATCCCTAAGCCAGTGGAATATGATTATTTACAAGCAGAATCAGTCGCAGCACCAAGAATGGCAAAAGCGCCTGCTGGCTTCAAAGAAGAATCTTTTTTTGAATATCATCTTTATACGCTTCAAAGACCCACCACACTTCTCAATAATGAGCAAAAACAAGTTTCTCTTCTGGAAGCCCCTAATATTAAACTTGAGAAGAAGCTCATTTTTTATGGCCAACCTTATTATTATCGAGGTTCTTACGGCCAAGTCATGTCCAATCAAAAAGTCGGCGTTTATCTCGACATTGAAAATAAAAAAGAAAACGGCATGGGCATGCCTCTTCCTAAAGGCAATGTGCGTGTTTATAAAGCCGATGCAGAGGGATCTCTTCAATTCATTGGTGAAGATTCCATTGATCACACTCCCAAAGACGAAAAAGTCCGAATTAAAATGGGAGAAGCCTTTGACGTGGTAGGCCAACGTAAACAAATGGAATGGAAAGCGCAAGCGCTTTGTGGCTCTGAATCCACTTGGGAAGTAACACTAAAAAATCACAAAGATCAAGATGCTGCAGTGGAAGTTGTAGAACCTATTCATGGCGACTGGAAAATTCTTTCCTCTTCCCATCCTTATGAAAAGATCGATGCCCATACATTCACATTCAAAATCGTTGTCCCCAAAAATGGAGAAGTCAAAATTCAATATCGCGTTCAAATTGATTGGTGTTAATAAAAATCGTATTGCGTCATGCGTTGTGTGTACTACGTAAAAAACATAACGCATGACGGACAAAGACAAGGAGACATGTATGAAAATCTTAAAATTAGTTTTAGTAATACCGCTTATATTTCTAACTCTGCTCTCTTTAAAAGCAGATACGCCTACAAATGGATACATTTCCCTCACCGCTCCGGATGGGACAGGACTTGAATTAAGAGATATGAAAGTAAAAGCTGTTGTCGATGGGATGACTGCTTTCACAGAAATGGAATTAACTTTCTATAATCCAGAAAATCGTCAAAGAGAAGGCCATTTTTCCATTTTGCTTCCTCCTAAAGCTACCATGAGTCGATTTGCCATGAGGATCAATGACCGTTGGCAAGAAGGTGAAGTTGTTGAGACTCGAAAAGCGCGCCAAGCCTATGAAGATTTTCTTCATCGCAAGCAAGATCCTGCTTTATTGGAACAGGATAATGGAAATATGTTTAGAGCCCGTATTTTCCCTATTCCTGCCAATGCTGAAAAAAAGTTGATTGTGTCCTATTCTGAATTATTGGTAAACAATCATGCAACTTACGTTTTCCCTCTCAAAGGACTCCCCCAACTCAAAAACATGTCCATCAAGGTTTTTTATAAGGATAAATCTGTCCCAACAGGAAAAGATTCTGGAGTTGTCTCATCTCTGGGAGGACAAGTGAAGAATTGGCAAGTCATGAGTGTTGAAAAGAAAGATTATCAACCTGATCAGGATTTTTCTTTGAGCTTTCCTTCTGCACAAAAAGATATTTATGCACTGCGTGTGGACAATATGGCTGCCGTGAAATTTCAACCTTTGCCAATAGATTTAAAATGGAAAAGTAAAATCTTAAATGACTGGGTCATTCTCTATGATACGTCTGCATCCCAAGCACTAGATTATGAGAAAAATTTGGGTCAATTTGGGAAAATTCTCCAAGAACTGTTTGATAGCAAAGCAGCGAGTTCAGCTTTAATCATTGCCTTTGATCAGGAAGTTAAAAAAATTGGAGAAATCACTAAAAGTAACGAAATTAATACTGTTCTTTCTTCTTTAAAAGAACGCCAAGCATTAGGGGCTTCGAATTTTGAATTAGCTTTTACAGAGTTATCTAAATTAACTGACTCTCAAGAGCGTCGCTTGCTTATTATCTCTGATGGCGCACCCACAGCCTTTGAAACAAATAAAATAAAGTTATCTGAGATACTCTCTAAAATTACATCTATTGAAAGAACTGATTGCTTAGCCTTGTCTACTTATCGCAATGAAGATTTTCTAACAGCACTGTCTCGAGCAAGCGATCAAGCAGGTGTTGTTCTCAATGGGGAAATAGGACAAGAAGCAATGATTAAAAAATTAAATACTCCAACATGGAAAGAGATCTCCATCGACGTCCCAGGAGCCGAATGGTTTTGGCCTCAAAAGCTTGAAGGTCTTCAACCAGGAGATGAAATCGTGGTGTTCGCAGAAATTGCCAAAGACAAACCTTTTCAGATTAAAGATTCCTTTAAAAAAGAAATCATCACTTTACAACCAGAGTTAACAGAAAAAGAACTTCTCAAACGGGAATGGGTCAAGGCCCGGATTCAAAAACTTCTAGAAAACGAAGCAACTTCTCAAGATAAAGACATGAAAAGTGCAATGCATAATGAAATCATCCGACTTTCAGAAAAAGAACGTGTTTTGTCCCCCTATACCTCTCTTTTAGTTTTGGAAACAGAATGGGATTATCAAAGATATAAAATTGATCGAAATGCTTTGGCGGATATTTTGACCATTGGATCAGATGGACTCACACTCATCAATCGAAAGGCAGAAGACATCCCTGTTGTTCAGCCTGTTGCTTCAAAACAAAACACTCGTGTCCAAGGTCTTGCTCTTCGCAAACAAGAAGCTACACCAGGCGAAGGAGATTTAGCTCGAAATGGAGCTGCTCCTGCATTAGCAGAAGAAAGAATGGAATTTGAGGAAGCTGATTTTAAAGCTAAAGAGGGCGGTTCTTTAGACGCTGCAACGCCCGCACGAGAAGTAGAACAAGCTGTACAAACAGGGACTTCTTCAACTCTAAATCAAGTGGCAAAAAGATCCGAAACAGAGGATACGTCAGAACTAGCGCAACAAAGAAGGATAATTACACCTCCTTCAAATCCAGTCCCCTCCATCGTCTCTGAACAAGTGAGTGGAGCAAGCAACATTGAAACAAATGGGAAAGAGCCCTGGATTGGAGATTATGCCCAAGCCAAGAAAATGATGAAAGATTCAGATCTTAAATCCACCAAGGAATTTATTTTACAGTGGAGAGCCAAAAATCCTGCCGATGCATTGGCACTCATTGCCCTTGGAGAAGTAGAAGCTAAAATGGGCAATGGTAGCGCTGCTGCCCGTGCTTATGGTTCACTGATAGATCTTTTCCCTTCTCGAGCTGATATTCGACGTTGGGCCGCCGAACGTCTTTTGGAAATTACCGAAGGTCATGTCTTGGCTAAAGACTCTCTGATCAAAGCCAATGAACAAAGAAAAGATCATCCTTCAGGATACGTATTGCTTGCCACAGCAGAGATGATCACGGGACATTTAGATTCTGCGATTAACATTCTTGTAGCAGGTTTAAGTCGTCAATATCCAGATCGATATCCTCAAGTAGATCGAATCATGAAAGAAATAATTGGTTTAATCTTATCCTCCAAGCAGGGGCAGCATTTACTTAAAGATGAATCTGTTCAAGAAATTGCAAGAAAATACAACATCAACACAAAAATGAAATCTCAACTGCGATTCCTCTTAACTTGGGAAACCGATGCCAATGATGTGGACTTTCATATTTATGACAAAGACAAGAACCACGCTTATTATCAAGGCAAAATCCTAAGTTCCGGTGGCGAGCTTTATGCAGACATCACACAAGGATACGGCCCTGAATGTTTCACTGTAGAAAATCCGAAAGCTTTCCCTTATCAACTTCAAGCCCATTATTATTCTCGCGGCCCTATGGGATATGGCATGGGTTTATTACAAATTGTTCGTTTGTCTGAGGATTTAAACTTGTCAATCGAGAATAGACCTTTTATCATCATGCAAGATCAAGCCTTTGTTAATTTGGGAGAAGTAGCTTAAAAACCATATTGCGTTTAACGTTGTGCGTGATGCGTAAAGCAAAAATCGCACGACGCGTCACGCATCACGAGGTACAGTTTTTATATGATTTCACTTTATGCTAAAACTGATGACGAAGAAATTTCAGCTGCTTTTCAAGAGTTAGGACCTGCTCAAGAAATTAAGCAAATTACTTTTCCATGGAAGGGGCAAGAGGTTCTGTGTGATATCACGGGTTGGCAAAATGAACCGGAGCCTCAAAAAACTCCCGCATTTGCTCAACCCATCACAGACTCGGGAGACGCTCAGGCCATTCTCATCTATGGAGGAGAAGGTGGAGTTATGATCAAACCCTCTTCCCTGAAAGAACCCTGGAATCCCCAAAGTCCTCATCAGGAAAGAAGAGTTTATTTAGTTGTTTCTGCGTCTTGCCTTCTTTAAAAACCGTTGTATGTAATGCGCACTGCGTCGTGCGATTTTTGCTTTACGCATCACGCACAACGCTCGACAAAACACGGTCTTTAAGTCACTTCACGCCTGGGATCTTCAATCAGATTCTCAATCTCAAAACTTTTCGCACCAAATTCTTTTGCGATTGAGATCAATTCTTTGCAATCCTCAAAACGCTCCTCTAACAAGGCTTCTTTTAAATAAAGAAGTGCTGTTAGCTTCACAGGATGATTCTTAACAGCCCCTCCTTTAATTGAAGAAACAATGGTTTCTAATTCATCTTTCATACACCCCTCCTTTTTCTTTAATTTTTTCATTGGTTTTTCTCCAAAAAAAAAACCCATGACTGATAGTCCAGTCATGGGTTTTTTAAAAATTGTTTTAAGTTACTTCAGGAAATATTCACCTTTTGTCCTTTAAAACCCATGACTGGACGCAACCCGTACAGAGAAAAGAGAGCTACCTTAGCCTCTGTTCTCATAGGCTTCATAATCCAACGATGTGTTTTTGAACAAAAAGTCATTTTAATACCTTCATTTACTTGATTTAAAAGTTACCATGGATTTTTGATGAAATCAAGCTTTTTTAAAAATATCTCCTTTTCAAAAGTAGCGGGTCCTGCCACTCGTCAGCCCCACCGTCCTCGCTTCAAAGCTGCGGGCGGCGGGGGGCTCCCCGCCGAGTGTCACCCGTATTGTAAAGGACACACTTTTTTGCACACGATCCTTTCTTTAAAAACTAAATCGATATTGTTTATCAGAAGATGAAGACCATTGGACCCCGATATATCGGGGATAGGAATCCCGATGTTTTATCGGGATGAGCGAGAGCTCCTTGAGATCGTTTGGCTCGCAGGGCCAAACGACGTGTCCGAAAATCTGATAAACAATATATCTTAACTTCGGGAGAGACCTTTCAATTCCCGTGATAGGAAGTAATCCAACGTACAGTCCCGCTGGTTGATCGCATAAAAACACTATTTGTCACAGGCCCTTGAGAAGTAAACCTCACACCTCGCAAAAGGCTTCCATTGGTAATTCCGGTCGCAGCAAAAATGCACTCTCCCTTAACCAAATCTTCAAGAGAATAAACTCTTGAGTCTATCTTCCCTTGAGCATCTACGATCTGAATCTGAAAATCCCCTCTCAAACACTTGATTGCACATGCTGTAATGACCGCCTCGGGAGCTCCTCCAATGCCATATAAAAGATCTATCCCGCTGTCTTCAAGACATGATGCGATGGAGGCCGAAACATCGCAGTCCTGAATCAATTTAATTCTTACCCCTATTTTTCTTAGATTCGTGATTAATTCCTGATGACGAGGACGGTCCAAAACGCAGACAACGATATGTGATTTTTCCTTTCCGGTTGCAACAGAAATAAGCTCAATTGTTCTAGATAAAGGATCTGTGATAGAAAGCCGAATCTTGCGCGCAACTTGAGGGCCATAAGCAAGTTTATTGACATAAAAGGAAGAGGTTGAAAAAAGGCTGCCCTTTTCAGCAACAGCTAAAACGCTTAAGGCTTCAGGTCCAGAATTTACAGTCGGACGCGTCCCTTCAATAGGATCCACCGCCAAGTCATAAACCTTCCCTCCAGCCATACCTCCTGTGCCCACTTTTTCACCATTAAAAAGACCTGCGCTCTCGTCTTTAATCCCCTCACCAATCACAATATGACCTGTGATTTCAATCCTATTCAGTCGCTTTCTCATCGCATCCGTTGCAGCCTGATCTGCGGCTTTTTTGTCTCCACTTCCAATCCATGCAGACGCAGCAATGGCTGCAGCCTCTGTTACACGCATCATATCTAAATGAATATCTTTCACGACAATCTCCGAATCAACTTTAAAAGTAAAAAATTCCTTATCCAGCAATGAATATACTAATGAGAAACAAAGGATTTTTCTAATGAATAATTATTCAAAGAATAAAAAAATAGGCATCTATCTCCCATCTTAAAATCAAAAGTGTAGCTTTTATAAATCCGGGTGACACTCGGCGGGGAACCCCGCCGCCCGCAGCTTTAAAGCGAGGACGGTGGGGCTGACGAGTGGCAGAACTCGTTTCCTTTTAAAAAGCTCTCCCTTTTATATACAGAATCATTTTTTTGAGGCTCCCTCTTTCTCAAAAAGCAAAATGTGATATAATAAGTGCCCTTTTTGAAGGAAAGACTTATGGATCATTTAGAAAAATTAGAAAGTCAATCGGTATACATTTTAAGAGAAGCCTATAGCCAATTTAAGAATTTGGCCATGCTTTGGTCTATTGGAAAAGATAGCACCGTTCTTTTATGGTTGGCTCGCAAGGCCTTTTTCGGCCATGTTCCCTTCCCACTCGTTCATATTGATACCGCTTATAAAATCCCTGAAATGATTCAATATCGAGATCGTTTGGCTTTGGAATGGCATCTCAATATGGTCTATGGCCAAAATCAGGAAGCACTTAAAAACAAACAAACTTTCCCAGACGGGGCTTTGGATCGTATTTCCTGCTGCAAAACCCTCAAAACGGAAGCCCTTAGAAATACGCTTTCTGGAGCCTGGCCCCGCTTTCGCATGGATCATGAGAAAAAAAAATATGTCTTAGATGAAAACAAAGAGCCTTACACTGGAGTCATTGTAGGCGTACGTGCTGATGAAGAAGGAAGTCGATCCAAGGAAAGATATTTTTCTCCACGAGATAAACATAATGACTGGAATATTGGAGATCAACCTCCAGAACTTTGGAATCAATTCAAAACAGATTTTGCTCCTGGGACTCATATTCGCGTTCATCCTCTTTTAGATTGGACAGAACTCAACATTTGGGAATATATCGACAGAGAAAATATCCCTGTCGTCCCCCTCTATTTTGATCAAGGCAAAGGAGAACGCTATCGATCTTTAGGCTGTTATCCTTGTACATTTCCAGTCCAATCAAAAGCAAAAAATATAAAAGAAATTATTGAAGAATTAAGAACAGGAAAATTTTCTAACATTGCCGAGCGCGCGGGGCGTGCACAAGATAAAGAAGATGGCGGTGGGCTTGAAACTTTGCGTCGAGAAGGGTACATGTAAGCCATGAACAAAACCCACGCTCAAGCCATCAAAATGAATATTGTCATTGTTGGACATGTCGATCATGGCAAAAGCACTGTGATTGGAAGACTTTTAGCTGACACCCATTCTTTGCCTGAAGGAAAGCTTGAACAAGTCAAATTGGATTGTAAACGTAACTCCAAACCCTTTGAGTATGCTTTCTTACTGGACGCTTTAAAAGACGAACAAGCACAGGGAATCACCATCGACACCGCCCGCTGTTTTTTCAAAAGTAAAAAAAGAGAATACATTATCATCGACGCCCCTGGACATATTGAGTTTTTAAAAAATATGATCAGTGGCGCCGCTCGTGCTGAAGCAGCGCTCCTTGTAATTGACGCCAAGGAAGGCGTACAAGAAAATTCTAAGCGACATGGATATTTGCTTTCACTTTTAGGAATTCGTCAGGTTGCCGTCTGTATCAACAAAATGGATTTAGTCAATTACAGCGAAAAAACCTTTAAAGAAATTGAAAAAGAATATAAAGCCTTTTTAAAACCCATTGGTCTTGAGCCCAAGGCATTTATCCCCATTGCAGCCATGCTCGGAGATAATATCGTTGAATCCTCTCAAAATCTTTCTTGGTATAAAGGCCCTTCGATTTTAGAAATGTTAGACACTTTCGAAAAAGCTCCCAATCTTGAAGACAAGCCTTTCCGTATGCCTGTTCAAGCTGTTTATAAGTTTACAGAAGCAGGTGATGATAGACGCATTGTCTCAGGCAGAATTGAATCAGGATCCATCATGGTAGGAGATAAAGTCATCTTCCTTCCTTCCAACAAGCGCTCTGAAATCAAAACGATTGAAGAATTTAACACCCCTATTCGAAAAAAAGCAGTCGCTGGCTATTCTGTAGGATTCACTTTAAAAGAGCAAATCTACGTCAATCGTGGCGACATTTTGTGCAAACTGGAAGAAGAACATCCTTTGGTAAGTCCCCTGTTCCAAGCCGAAATTTTCTGGATGGGACGAGATCCCATGACACTTGATAAAGAATATAAATTAAAAATTGGAACCGCTAAAACAACCATTCGCATTAAAGAAATTAAAAAAGTTATCGATGCTTCCCAACTCAAAAAAGCTGAACACAAGAAACAAATTGATCGTCATGAAGTGGCTCAATGTATTTTTGAATGTACTCAACCCATTGCATTTGATTTAGCACACACCGTCGAAGCCACGGGACGATTTGTCATTGTCGATAAATATGATATTGCGGGCGGAGGAATTATTTCAAGTCTCGTCAAAGATGAACAATCAGAAGTACGCGAGCAAGTTCAACAAAGAGAAATGAATTGGGATTTTAGCATTATCGATCCTAAAGAACGTGAAACCTCCTACGGGCATCCCCCGAAACTTATTCTTCTCACGGGTAAAGTAGGTGTAGACAAAAAGACCATTGCAAAAGAAGTCGAAAAAACTTTATTTGACAAAGGAATTAAAACCTATTTTTTAGGAATGGGAAACCTCCTGCGTGGACTTGATGCCGATCTTGAAAAGAATAAATCAGCCCGGCATGAACACATTCGTCGTATGGCAGAAGTCGCGCACTTGCTTTTAGATGCAGGACTGATTGTCCTAGCTACAGCCAGCAACATGAGGGATGATGAGTTAAAACTTTTTCAAGAAGTGACAGACCGAGCTTCTATTTTTGTGATCAATGTAGGAGAAAATCAGTTTAGAGATAGCATTACAGATCTCAACTTAAACGAAAAAGATTCAACAATCAAAAATTCAAAAAAAATCCTTCAGCTTTTAGAAAAAGAAAAAATTATTTCCTAAAAAACAAAATTTGTCTTTAGACTCTCTAAAAGTGCGTCCTTTATGAATGCGGGTGACGCTTGGCGGGGCGCCCCATCGAGCGCAATTTTTAATGAGCACGATGGGGCTGACAAGCGGCAGGACCCGCCACTTTTTCAATCCTAAAGGACGGCGAAAAGCCCGAGGACCCACTTTTAGAAACACAATCATATGTCGTCATTGAAAAACATTCAAATTGTCCTTGTCCGAGCTGAGAATCCAATCAATATTGGACAGGCTGCGCGTTCAATGAAAAATTTTGGGTGCTCTAACCTGAGTTTGGTTAACTGTGCAGCTCATCAAACTCCGGAAGCTTATACTGTCGGGTGGAAAGCCAAAAAAATTCTAGACTCGGCCACGATTTTCAAAAACTTACCCAAAGCATTAAAAGGATGTGAACTCTGTATTGGCTTTACTACAAGAGCAAGGAATAAACGCAACATCCCTGTCCCCTTTTCTCAAATCCTTCCCCAAATTTTAGAAACAATGAAAACTCAAAAAGTTCATTTGATTTTTGGAAATGAAAAAAATGGGCTTTCAAATGAAGAATTGAATTCTTGCCATATCTTGGCAACCCTTCCCGCAAATCCCATCTATCCCTCTCTAAATCTTTCTCATGCGGTAGCCATTACGCTGGCACAAATTTTTTCAAATGTTTTTGAATCCAAAAAACTCTTCAAAAATCGTGCACGTTTTTTTGCAAACAGACAAGAGCTTAAAACTCTGATGAATAATTTTTCTGAAGTTTTTTATCTTTTGAAATATGATCTTTCTATGAATAAGGATCTCTTGCCTACAGTACAAAGACAACTCAAAAATTTCTTTCTTAAAAGCAGTTTGGAACGTAGAGAACACCATTTATTTATAGCCCTTCTCTATAAAATTAAAGCTGCATTGAATAAGAAGGAGCAACATCAATGAGATCATACTCATTGATTTCAAAATCTGATTCTCAAAAACTTCCATGGAGCAAATTTTGCTTTGTTTGTGGAGAGCAAAACCCTCATGGCTTAAAACTCAAAGCACATGTTCAGAATCATCAGGTCATTCTAGAACATACCTGCCAAACCTCAAACACGGGTTATCGAAATATCATGCATGGGGGAATTGGCATAACCCTTCTGGATGAAGTCATGACCTGGGCTGCGATTCTTGAATCTGGGAAAATTTGTGTTGCTGCTGAACTAACAGGCCGATTTCTAAAACCTGTTCTTACAGGAGCAAAACTTCAAATTAAAGGCTGGGTTACTCAAAAACGCTCAAAACTTATTTTAACCGAAGCAATAATTCAGGATGAAAATGAAGAGATTTATATGAAAGGATTTGGAAAATTTCTACCCATGAATGATTTGCAAGCAAAACAAATTGAACAAGATTTCGTTTTTTCAAAAGACACGATTCAACCCGCAGAAATATCTCAAAAAAGAGAGAAATAATTCTCAAAGTTACCGAAAATCCTTCATGGTCAAAATGACTTTTCCAACAATTTCCTGTTCATTTTGAGGGACAGATGAAAGAAGAGATGGAAAAGAAGTTTGATCTTTATCTGCAGAGAATAGAATGATTTGTTCCCCTTCTTGGCAAAAGATTCTAAATACCAATGACTCCTGCCCCTTTTTCCCCTTGATGGCGGCAATATCCCCATTTTTTAAAGGAGCATCATAGGCCACAATCACAATGTCATTTTTTTGAATCCCACGATTAAAAAGATCATCACTGCTTACCTTCCAAGCAAAACACTCCCACTCACCTAACCATGAAGTATCCACATAGAGGGCAGGCTTTCCATTCACTCCAGAACCCAAAGTTCCTTTTTGTGGAAGCGTCTGAACCAGAGGAACAATTTTTACTCCCTGCTGAGGTTTATACTCCGTACGTGTTTCTCGTACTTTGTTTAATTTCAAGTAAGGAGCAATATCCTCATCCACTCGATCCAAGGCTGCTAATTCAATTAACTTTCTTGCCTCAGATTCATTTAGATTCAGAAGTCGTATAATTTTTTCACAAATATCCATTTTAAAGGGAGGACTGATTCCAGCTTCTACAAGGTTAATGTAGGTATGCGAGAATCCCAAACTTTTTGAAAAAAGAGATTTTCGAAATCCATGTGATTCCCTGAGTTGAGTAAGATAAGTTCCAAACTGTGTCACATGTCCTCCCGAGGATATTTCAAAGCATTATAGAAGATTTATTCATACCTTTGAACAAAAAAAGAAAGTATTTACTTTAGATTAAATTTTATGAATTAAACTCTTTACTTTTATAATGAAATTAATTATTTTAGTTTATATTTATAACATAGATTGACCGATGTCTAGATAAGAGAACTAAGGAGAACCAAGAAGCTCCAAAAAAATCATTCTATAACCTACTTCTCCCCGAGGCCGAGGCTGTGACACTTGAAGAAATCTTCCGAGGATCACTCGAGTAAGTCATGGCCAAGGCCTCCCCCATTTTTACTGTCATGAGGTTCAAACTTAATCGATGGTATTGCCTTCGCTGCGCTCAAGTGTCACAACACATTCAACATGATAAGTATGAGGGAAAAGATCCAAGGGTTGAATTTCTTTAGTCTGATAGCCTAAAGAAGAAAATATTTTTAAATCTCTTGCCAAAGTTTTAATTTCACAAGAAACATAAATAATTTTTGATGGATGAAGGTCTACAATGCCTTGAATAACTTCCTTCGTACAACCTTGTCGGGGAGGATCTAGTACAATCAATTTAGGGTGAACACTCTTTTCTTTTAAAGCATTTAAACCTTCATGCGCCTGCGCACAAATCCATTCCACATTTTTAATCTCATTCAAATCTGCATTTTCTTTTGCATTTTCAATAGAATTTACAACATTCTCAATGCCATAGACCTTCTTTGCCTTTGATGCTAAAAATAAACCAATAAGTCCAACCCCACAATAAAGATCCACCACCTCATCTTCTTCACAAATACCACTCTGTGCTAAAACAGTTCCACAAATCTTAAGGGCTTGGTCGGTATTAATCTGGAAAAAGCTTGTTGGAGAAATCTTAAACCTTAAATGACCAATCTTTTCTTCAATAAAAAGTTGTCCTCCCAACACATGATTTTCAGATCCTAAAACAGCATTTGTTTTTTCAGAATTTACATTTTGAATCACAGAAATAAGTTCTGGAATTTCTCGCATCAAAATACGGGCAAACTCTTTCCCCTCTGAAAAATCCTTTTGACGGGTCACCAAAACAAGCATGAGTTGATTTGTATTAAATCCCATTCTTACAAGAATATGTCTTAAAAATCCTTCATGACGTTTTTCGTCGTAAGGCATTAATTCAAATTCAGAAAGCAAACTCATGACGCATTGAATAACATGATTGACTTGATCAGGCTGTATCCTGCATTCCTCAATGGAAAGAACGCGATGTGTCCCTGGCAAGTAAAAACCCGTGATAGGTTCTCCTTTGCTTATTACGACAGGTTGCAAAGCTTTGTTTCGATAATAATAGACATGGGGAGAAGGAAGAACATCCTTAATGCAAATACTATGAGAGCCCAATTCTTGATTCAAAACATCTTTAACCATCTTTCTCTTGATCAATAACTGCTGTGTATAATCGATATGCTGCCATTGGCATCCTCCACAAGTATCGAAATAGGAACAGGGTGCTTTTACTCTTGCCTTTGCGGCCGTCAAAACCCGAAGAAGTTTTGCCCTGGCAAAATTTGTTTTTATTTCTGTAATCTGAACCTCAACATGCTCACCAGGAATAGCAAGAGGAAGATAAACTTTTACACCTAAAATTTCACCAAACGTCTCTCCGTAATCTGCAAAACCTTCTACAGACATTCTATACCGATCACCTAATCTTAAAACTGATTTCATAAAAATCCTTAATTGTCTAAATGAAAACCTACATTATCATTTCTAGGAAGGGAATCCTACTGCGACATGATTTCTAGAATAGATTGGAGCTTATTACAAAAGAACTTCTTGAACTTTTGGAGTTTGAGCTTGAACAGGCAAGGATACAATAAAAGTGGTGCCTTTACCTACACGACTTTCAACAGAAATATCTCCTCCATGGTATTTTGCAATAAAATCACAAATCACAAGACCTAGTCCTGTCCCCCATTGTTTGGTTGTAAAAAAAGGTTGGAAAATTTTATCTAATTTTTCTTCCGAAATTCCTTGTCCTGTATCAATGACAGCAATTTCAAGCTGACGATTCATCCCTCTACCCTTTGTTCCTTGAAATTGAACAGTTACTTTCCCACCTTTTTTTGTAGCTTGAACCGCATTAATGACAAGATTCAAAAGTAATTGTTTGATACGGCTTCGATCACAATGGATCAAAGGAATTTTCTTTTCATCCATATCCATGACAAATTCAACCCCTTTGGTCTTAGCTGCACTTTCAAAAATTCCAGACTCGGCCTGAAGTAATTCTGCCAGATTGGTCTCCTCAAAATCATATTTGGGTGGCTTTGCCAAATTCAAAAGCTCCTTTACTAAATCTTGCACCCGTTTTAATTCACCTTCCGCAACTTGAAAAAAGTCATTCCAAAAAGACATATCCAAATCTTCTTTATTTTTTGCAGAAAGATCTTTTATTTTTTGAGGAATCAATTTAAAAAAGGTACTGATTGAAACCAGAGGATTATTAATTTCATGAGCAATTCCAGCAGCCAACATCCCCAAAGAGCCTAATCGATGAGCTTCTGCGGCCTTTTTGACAGTCGCAATCTTTTCTTCGGTGAGACGTTCTTTTTCCTTTGCAAGATAATAACTCTCAATGGCTCTCATGAGAGAAACCTTTACATCCTCATGTTCCCAAGGCTTAGACACATATTTATAGACTTGTCCTGTATTAATGGCTTCCACAATTGCATCCGTATCTGAATAAGCCGTGATCAAAAATCGAATGGTGTCAGGATAGTATTTCACAATTTCTCTCAAGAGAGTTACACCTCTCATCTCTGGCATACGCTGATCCACAATGACAACCGCGACTTCACCACTACCTTCCAAAAACTTCAGGGCTTCTCTGCCTCCAGAAGCTACTGAAATATCAAAATACTCTCCAAATTCTATTTTAAATGCCTCTAAATTTTCTTTTTCATCATCTACAATCAAAATTTTAAAATTTTTATAATCGAGAATTTCCATTAGAAGGGAACCTCCATGATATCTATAGCAGATAGTTCGGAATGAACAGAAAAAGAGAGTTCTTTCTCTGTGTTGCATACTTTAACAGATTTTATAATCCCTTTCGGGACAGTCCCCGCTAGGGGGCAAGCATTTGAATCCTCACAAAGCCACATCACTGGTTTCCTTTCCGAGTATGAAACCCCGTCATGATGCTTTCCCAAATTTAAGAAATGAGAGCTCGAATCTGTGCGAGCGATTTCCCTTCTTTTTTGAAACGCTCTATCTTTGAAACGCGTTTCTCTACTTCATTCAAATCATAGAGGGTCATACCACCTTCGGTGGTATCGGCTATTTTCAAAAGCCCTTCTTGGGTATAGAACTTCAGCTTTGAAATGGGAATTCCAATATTTCTTGCTATATCTGAGCGCCTCATGCGCAAGGAGTTACGTTTCATCTGTCTCTCAAAATGGAGGTCTTACAACTTTCGATAGTCGAAAGTACAATAGAGGGATTCTACTATAGGACATTAAAGAATACAAGCCGTTTTAAACCCGTATGGGAAGAATGACAAATGGCAGTCCTCTGCGATAAAAGCGTCTTTGAATGGCGAATACCGTGTAATTATGAAGCCAACGTGTCATAAATGATTCTTTTGGGAAAACAAGTTGGCCTCCAAAAAAAACAACATTGGGAAACCGTTCTAGAATAGAAGGAATAATTTTCTCTGCTTCCCCAATGATATCAATTCCAAGAGAATAAAGCCCTTCTGCATAAAAACCTTGGCTATTCATATAAGCTACATACTGCTGAAGACCATTCTCTGTTTCAGTTTTTAAATTTTCAATCTCTTCAGATCCCTTGAAATTACCTGCATCAATAACACCGATTTGAACAAAAATAAAATTTTTAAACTCTTTCCCAAAATGACGCAAAACCCCGAACAAAGTGTGAAGACCAATACCATTATAGCCATTTACAAGTAATACCGCCGTTTTTGCATCTGGATCTAAAGAAGGATTTTCAGATGGTAGTTCTGTAGGAGAAGCTGCTACTGCGCGAACCAAATCATTCAGTCGACGAAGTAATTTAAAAGTCGCCAAATAATGTCGTTTGATTAAGATGGACACAATCATTAAACAACTGGTGATAAGAATCGTAATCCATCCTCCCTCGTGAAATTTCAAAATGATCACAGAAATAAGAATGAAGGTGGTTAAAACAAAGCCTGTTCCATTTAAAAGAAATTTTCTAAACCAGGTCGACATTTTTTTACGCACTAACCACCAATGTCGTACCATTCCCAATTGAGAAAAGCAAAAAGTAATAAAAACATTGATCGAATAAAGAACCACCAAAAATTTGACGGACCCTGCTGTTAAAAGCATGGTAATCAAAGCAGCACCACCCATGAGTAAAATTCCATTTCGAGTTACAAGACGATCGCTCAGCAGAGAAAATCTTGCAGGGAACCACCGGTCTAAAGACATACTGGCCAGAACTCTTGGACCATCCAGGAAACCCGCTTGAGCTGCAATAAAAAGTAAACATGCCTCGGAAAGCAATGTCACCCACGCAAACAAATGGCCAGAATATCCCCAATTTTCAGTCAATGTGGTAAAAAGGACGGCATTCAATGTCTTTCCGGACTGAGGCCTCAAATCTAATAAGAGATAGGCTAAGATAAGACCTAACACCATCAAAGCAAGAGAAATAGCCATGTATCTCATGGTCTTTCTTGCTGTAATCACTTTGGGTTCTCTTAAAATGGAAAGTCCATTACTGACGGCTTCTATTCCCGTAAAGGTACCGGCTCCCATGCTATAAGCTCTCAAAATTAAAAAGATCATACCCCAGAAGCCCATTTGTGATTGTGTTTGCTGAACATCTGTCCAGACGTGTTGTGCAACTTCAGGTAACTGTTGAATATGAGAAACAATGATATAAAGAATGCTGACCACATGCGTAACAATAAAGACTAAAAACACCGGAACCAAGGGGATGACAGACTCTTTAATACCTCTAATATTTAGCAAAAGCAGAATCAGAACCCCAAAAGCAGCAAATACCAATTTATAGGAATGCCAGGAAGGAGGTAAAAAACTGAAAATGGCATCTGCACCCGCAGCCACTGAAATGGTAATCGTTAAAACGTAGTCAATAAGAAGTGCACAACCCGAAACCAGACCAGCATTTTTAGACAATAGTTTACTTGCAACAAGATAGCCTCCGCCTCCTGTTGGAAAAAGTTCGATGATTTGAGAATAACTCGCACTGATTAAAAAAACAGTCAACGCAGAAGCTAAAGCTACAAAAATACTTAAGGAAGTATGTGATCCTAATGCCAAGAAAGCTTCTTCTGGACCATAACAAGACGAAGAAAGACCATCCGCTCCAAGCCCCACCCAAGCAAAAAATGCAATCAGGGCAAGATGATGAAAAACCCCTCGATCCAGAGGATCACGAGCCTTTCCAATCACCAAATTTTTAACTCTATTCGCAAGCGATTTTTTTTCGGTCACTTAAGAAATCCTGTCATAAAAAAACCAAAGAGCATATGTCTTTGGTTTCTAGCTCTTTTCTATAAGCTGACGAGGTTAGCTGTCGGGCTTGGGCTATTTTTCCCTTGTACCATCATCTACAGATCTTGTTAAGGAAGATGATGAAACTTTCGCCCCAGAATCACTAAGACTCAAAAACTGGGTTCCCCGTTCTTACCCAAAGAGTTATATCAAACTAGTTGGACAAGATTAAGCATGTCCCAAGCATTATATCAAAATCATTGCATTTGTATAGAAGAAGCCCAAAATCCGTCATCAAAACAAATTGTAAAAGAGCCTTTTTTTAGAGATAATTGAGAAGTCATCCTAGAGCTTCATAAACCTTATGCTAAAGGAGATCTGCTATGAGAAAGTATTCATATTTCATTATTTTTGTCTTCATGTTTACTGTTTCAGGAGAAATAAAAATTTATGCCAATCAAAATAATTCCTCTCAAAAATCTTCCAATGTAAATTACCCCGGAGAGGATTTTCATCCTGGAGAGAACTCAACAAGTACCCCAAATAGTGGCAAAAATTTAAACTCAAAAACGAAAACACAGGCATTCCCTGGAGAAGATTGGAAACCCAATACTCCTTCGGACAAAGCTCATCCTGACTTTGATTGGAAGCCCAAAACCAAAACTCCTCCTGAAAAAGCCCACCCAGATTTTGATTGGAAACCAAAAACTAAAAAGCCTAAAACAGCTACTGATAAAAAACATCCTGATTTTGACTGGAAGCCAAAGACTAAAAAACCACAGACCGATCCTGAAAAAGCCCATCCTGACTTTGATTGGAAGCCAAATGGAGAAAAGAAAGTTTCTTCAGAATCGAATTAAGATTGTCCTAAGGCTTAACTCCGAAACCAAACTGGTTTCAGAGTTAAAGAACGCGTGTATATTCTTCTAAAGATAGGCGCCAGACAGGAATACCGCAAAAACGGTCTCCTTCTGGACATATGGGCTTGGTCCCTGCACGACTTCGAAGACTGCATGGTGGACCGAGATATTCTCCTATGGTCGGATAAATTGCTCTCACTTGAGCCACTTCATCTTTACAACTGACCCAAATTTCTTCTTGAGCATTGTAACAAAGACGACTGGTCCATTTATGATGAAAACTCAAAAGATCTCCTGATTCTTCGAACCGAATGGGGAAAGCATTTGGCAAAAGATAAAGTGCAAATTCTTCTGACACTCCAGAATTCAAAAGTTGTCCAATCGTTTTCCAAGTCTTTTCCATCACAGATTGAAAATATTCAAAAGCCTGAGGTGTTTTTTCAATGACAATCGGAGCAATAAAGTCTGGTTTTTCCGTCACAAAATGAGTGGCTAAAATAGGTCGAGAACCCGGAATCATGCGATGTCGCTGATCTTGAGAGTCTGCCGTATGGCTAAGTTTTTTACGAAATGTAAAATGAGGATGCACCATGGTGCGAGACAATTTACTTAAACTAGTTAAATTTAAGGCTTCCCCTAATAAAGGGTTTCGAGCTGGATCAATGACGCAGCGAATCGCTTCCTCATCTGATAAAATTTGTTTGCTGACACCCAAAACCGTACGAACCGATTGTGCTAAAACAGCCTCTCCTCTAATTTTGTAATCAACAAGCTTCGACTTTAAAGACCCCAAATCTTCATCAAATTCTCGAATAAAATTTTTATGACTCCCTTTTTGCCGGATATGAAAATTTGTAAAAACTTCATATTCTGGCGTTTTCTCCAGAGGAAGCGGATCTTCCATAATTTTTAAAAACTCTGGATCTAGTTTAAGAACTTCTTCAATCATTTTTCCAACCACAAAACGTGTTTCTAAGGGCGTATCATACTGCTCGCAAAGACGATGATAACGCAGAAGTGTAATCGCACTGATGGTGTGGTAAAGATGTGCATGCGTCGCTACAGGCAAAACATATCGTGCGACTTCTTGCTCTTTTTTCTTTAATACAGATTGCCATCTTTTTTCTTCTAATTTCCGAGCAGGAAAAATTCTTTTAAATTCATTCGCAATCGTCCCACGTACCAACTCCATCAAATGATGATAAGCCTGCATTTGCATTTCAATCGTTTCAAGATAGAGAGCCTTAGCAGATTCTTCCATGGGTGGAATGGTATATCGTCCTGCTTTGACTTCAACATAACGCTGACTCACTTGTTCAGAATTATAAAAAGGATGGCTATGTAGAAAAGACCAGATGAATTGTCTTGAAATCTTATCCAGAACAAATTGGAAGGTCGCATGCTGTAGCGTCGTATGATGCCCTGCCTTGTAAATACTTTCAGCTATCGCATCACGACGAGCCTTTGTCTCGTCATCCTTAGCTACATCACCCGCTGTAATCACTCGGGAGGAATAACAAGTTCTTGCCGTAGCTACAAAATTGTTATAAGGGTCCTGAAAACTATTTTCTAAACGGACAATGGGTTCAGGACTTAAGATCAAAGAGTGTGCCATAGATTTTTTATTTAAAAGTGTTGAATCCAATTCTATCAAAGCTCCAAGATTTTTGGGAATTGAGTCAAATTTTGACATCCTTTTTCTTTCACCACAACCATATCTTCCAAACGAACCCCTCCTGCATCCATATAATAAAGCCCTGGCTCAACCGTTACCACTTGATTTGTCTTTAAAATATTCGAGGCTTGGCTTACACGAGGAGGTTCATGAATATCCAACCCAACGCCATGTCCTGTCCCATGGAAAAAACCTTGATAGCGTCCATCCATCATCCCTGAGTGAAATCCTAATTTTTCAAAATGATTTAGAATAGCTTGATGAACTTCACGTCCATCCACTCCTTCTTGAATCATTTCAATCCCCATTTCCTGTCCTTCCAACACAGCCTGATACATTTTTTTGAGTTTAGGATTGGCTTTACCTTTCACGACGGTTCTCGTCATATCTGCAAAATAACGTGTTTTAGAAGAACGAGGAAAAACATCTAATATAATAGATTGATGTGCTTTCAAAGGTCCCGAACCTTCATTGTGAGGATCAACCCCATCGGTTCCACAAGCCACAATGGTGTGCTGACCGATACAATCTTCTTCCATCATTCGAACATGCAAAATCTTTCTAATTTTCTCAGAAGTTAAAACTTCATTCTTAAAATAGAGTACGTCTCCTCGAATTTCACTTTTCTCAATAACACGAATAGCTTCTTGAACGGCTCTCTCTGTCGCTCTCTGAGCTTCTGTAATCGCCAAAATCTCTTTTTCACTTTTAACCATACGCTCCGCAAAAAAAGGATCAGGTCTAAACGAAATTTCAAAACCTCTGTTTCTTAAGGGGTCCGCATACTCAATAGGGAAATTAGCAGGAACCACAAAAGCTTTAATCCCTTTTTCTTTTAGAAAATGTTCAATCACATCCAGGAGAGAAGCCTTACCTGAAATTTTCGAGGAAAGTTGATTCATCATTTGAGAAATAGACAGAACTTCATCTGCTTTTGACTGTATTCTGGCTCTATCGACTTCCAAATCGCTCATGAGTAAATATTTTTTATTTGCCACTGAGATAAAAACGAAAGAATCGGGAGCTAGAAACCCTGTTGCATAATAAAGGTTAGAATCTTTTTCGGAATCAGCTATGATCAATTCAGTAGGTTTCATGGCTCATTATGATATAATTTTGGCCTTATGCAAATCATCATTCAATTTCTATTTAGTCTATCGCTTCTGGGGTTTATCATCAACCTTATCTTAGGCTATTTACAGCTTCATTCTCCTCATTGGACTCCCATTCATATGACTTTAGGGCTAGGTTCCACTTTTATCGGAGTCCTTGTAACGCAAATGTCTACTTCTTACTTTTTAGGGACTCGTGATCGACTCATTGAAGAAGATCGCTTCAGTAAAATGGCCCCTGAGGTTCTTGAAGAAGCAAAACTTATTAAGAAAAAACTCTTCGCCGCTTGTGGCCCAGCTATGATTTTTATTTTAATCAATGCTGTTCTTGCAGGTTGCTCTTTTGCAAAAATTATTCCAGCTTTACCTCATCATGTCACTGCTTACCTCGTTATCATGTCTCATGCACGAGCATTTCAAGCGACACTTATCTTTCATCGATTCAGGAAACGTCTTTTCGAATAATAACTTTAAAACGACGAGGAAAAACAAGATCTCTTTGATCCTTGGGGATGAATTCAAGTCCTTGTATAAATTCTAGAAAACGCAATTGAATGGCATAACCCATTAAATCTTCACAAAAATCTAAGAGTTCTTTCCAAATTTGAAGAAGCAAGGGTTCTACTTCTATTCCACTTAATAAAGTAATATCCATGGAAATTTTTCCATGATCTAGAACAACCCCTCGCTTAAATCGAAAATAACCTTCCAAAGTTTTATCCTTTTGAATTTCATCCCATAGAATGCTTAACCTTCCAAGCCAACTTGCTTGTGCCTTTTCTAAAACTTGAGCCAACTCTTCTAAATATTTTTTGGAATGACCTGACAAATGACGAAGAGTTTCCGGAAAGCGCTCATATTGACGGACTGAATTTCTAACCACAATATCATGATGCGTCATCACACCCATAATTTTGGCAAGCTCATGCAAAACAACCGCTGACTGCTCTATAAAAACAATAAAAAAATCCTTTAAACGAACACCTTGGCTAGGATTAACATCTTTCCCCTGACGATAATCTGCAGCAATTTTTGAAAAAGAATCTCTGGCTGTTTTCATGGACTGAAGAGCTGTCCAACAATCACTTAAGATTTTTTCTGTTTTTTTACGTTCCTGCTCCGTAAGATCTGTATCATCTAAAAGTTCATTACCTTGCACAATCAAACGTTGGCCTACTTCAGACATCTCTAAATCATCCAAAACTTCAAAGAAAAAAGGATCTTCACTCATGAGGATCTCCTTTCTGGAAAGTTACAGGTTGATTCAACATCTTTTTCAAAACCGAAAGATGACAAAACCAAAGCAATAAAGTTGCGAAAAATTTCAAAGAACACATTAAAGTAACAAAAACATTTTTGGGAAGCTGATAACATTCATTTCCTGAGGTTTGAATAAAAGCCCAAATACAAAATGAGACCAGAATCAAAAACAAAACTCTTTTTGAAAAATGTTCATAAATTAAATATTCCACAAGGTAAAGATAAGAAAACAATAAAAACATCCCATAATGTTCCCAAGATTTTGCAAGAACCAGTAATGCTGCAACAAAGTAAACTCCGTATTGAATTTCATAAGAAGCTTGATTCTTCCACGTATAAAAAAATGTCGCTCCTAAAACCAAAAGGCTACACCCAAGAGAAAATCCATAAGCCCAATGAGGATAATCCCCCAAAAATTTTACATATTCATTGGATGTTAACAATCGAGAGAAAAATCCAATAAACCCTTGATTACGAATCCATGGGCCTCCCGAAAACTGATCCGGCAAAACTTGAGTAAAAAAAGTAACGTAAAGATTCCAATCACATTGAGTCAAAGAGATTCCTATGAAAAGAATTAAGAAAGCAAGTGTCGAAAGAAGTAAGCGATATTGTTTCTTAATAAGAAAAAGAGGAATAAGAATAAGAGGAAAAATCTTAATACTAATGGCCAATGCAATAAAAAATCCTGCGCTGATTTGAGCCTTTTTACGAATAAGAAAAAGAGCAAAGGCACAAGCGAAAAAAACAAGCGAATTAATTTGACCCATATAAAAAGAATAATAATTTGGAAAAAAAAGAAGCGCCGCCATCATTCCCAATGATGTGATATCTTTACGCTTATCCAACGACCGATCACTAAAAAAAAGAAGAACTGCACCCCAAGAACACATCAAACTTAATAAGAAAAAAATACACCGAGAAAAATCATATGAAAAAGCAGTAAAAGGCATCATCAAAAAAGCCACAAAAGGAGGATAAGCATAAGTCATAACTTGATCAGTGGACTTATTATAAGAAATAGGATGAACCCCATAACTTTTTGCTTTTTCTTGATAAAGCGCTCCCGTGTCATACATGGTCATGGCTTCATGTTCGCATAAGAGACGACTTGCTACATAATATTGGGCAAAATCTTCCCCTTGTTTTGGCCCCAACATGGAGCGAGTCAGATTATACCCCCCATAAACAAGGGTCAGGGCTGCACAAAAAATCCATAAAATTTTCCTAACATCTGTCATCTTACTGGGCCATTCACATGTTGGTATAGCCCCTTAGGGGTTGTATAAATAGATTTATGTAGGCCAGTACTATGAGAAACAAAATATTTTAAGTTTTGATAGCCCCTGTAAGATACTTTGTTTCTCATAGTAAAACCTTTTTCCTTACTTTAATCTATCATTTCTGTTTAGTAAACCTTGATTTTGACTTGCCTATTCTAAGACAACTATCGTAAGCTGCGTTCATGATTGAAAAATTTTCTATTCAACTTTCTTGTGAAATTCATACTCCTTCTTTTAGCCTAGAAGAACTTCCTATCGGACTTCAGTCATGTTCAACAATCGAAGAAAAACTTCATCAAGCCCCTCAACTCAAAATTTATCTTAAAAATAAATCGCAAGCGCTACAAATCAAAAAACAACTTCAACAAATCTTTAATTCTAACCTTTCTCATTTTCAAGTCACTGTTTTGCCTTTTTCCCAATGGGCTCATCGCTGGAAAAAAGGTCTTAAAATATTAAAGATCTCGAAAAATCTGGTCATTAGTCCCAGCTGGTTAAAGCATCGCAAACGTAGAGGAGAAACCATTATTCAAATTGATCCTGAGATGGCTTTTGGCACAGGGCATCACCCTACAACGTTCATGTGTCTGGAATGGATTTCAAAAAATGCGACTACTTGGGAAAAAATTTGCGATGTAGGATGTGGTTCAGGGATCCTTGCTATTGCTGCCGTAAAATTAGGAGTCCCAAAAGCCATCGCCATCGATATTGACCTTGAAGCTCTCAAAGCAGCCCGAAAGAATACCGACCTTAATCAAGTAAGGGAGAAAATTTCTTTTAAAAAAGATATTCAAACCCTTTCAAAAAAGAAACAGTACTTTGATGCCGTGTTCGCAAATTTGACTGCACGTGATATTCAGACTCATTGGCAAGACATCGCTTCACTGGTCGGACCCCAAGGACAACTTCTGCTCGCAGGCATTGAAGCTTCACAACTTGAATGGTTTCATCCTTGGCTTCAAAAGCAAAAAGGCTGGATTTTAAAAGATGAAAAACGAGATGGAGATTGGAAAGGATATTTTTTAGAGAAAACGAAATGAAAAATTTTCGACAATTGAATCATATCCTCTTAGATCCCTAAGGCCTCTTTTGATTAGAGTTCAAAACAAACTTGTAAAAGACTAATACTGACAAACTTCCTATTAAGGCCATCATCATATCCCACTGTGTATCCCAAATGTCTCCCTGAGTACCTAAAAAAGATTCTGCAGCAGAACCCGTAAAACACGCAACAGCCCATTCGAAAAATTCGTAGCAAGCACTTATAGCAAGGCAAAAGCTCACGACAAAAAAATTAAGCCAACCCCCCTGTTTCACAGGTGATTTTCGAATCAAAATCTCTCGCATCACCATTGCAGGGACAAAACCTTGAAAGAAATGACCTACACGATCATAATAATTTCGCTTTAAATGAAAGATCTCTTTAAGCCAATTAAAAAAAGGAACCTCGGCATAGGTGTAATGAGCCCCTATCAGTAAAATCACAGCATGAATTGCTAAAAAGATATATACCCACGCAGTAAACTGAAATCCAGAGTAAGTCAGAATAAGCACCGGAATCACGATCAGTACCGGCAAAGCTTCAAGAAGCCAAGTAAAGTAATCATGAGGAGTAAGAATGGACCAAATTAAGACAGCTCCAACAAGTCCAAGCAAACCCAGATTAAGTTTTGAGTATTTCACTATTACTTTTTCGCTTTTCCTTGGCTGGCTACAGCGGCCATTGCCTTTTCAACCTCTGCAGGATCTCCTAAATAATAATGCTTAACTGCTTTCAAATTTTGATCCAGCTCATAAACCAGAGGCATTCCTGTTGGAATGTTTGAATGAACAATGTCTTCGTCCGAGATATTGTCTAAATACTTGACCAAAGCACGTAAAGAATTTCCATGCGCAGCAATAATCACACGCTTTCCTGCTTTAATTTGAGGAACAACAGTCTCATTCCAATGAATTAAAACGCGAGCAACCGTATCTTTCAAGCATTCTGTCAAAGGAAGTTCAGATTCTTTCAGATTTTTATAACGTGCATCTTTACCGGGATAACGCTCATCTTCTTTAGAAAGTGGTGTAGGAGGAATATCGTAACTTCTTCTCCAAATCAAAACCTGTTCTTCTCCAAATTTTGCGGCCGTCTCAGATTTATTTAATCCTTGTAGAGATCCGTAATGACGCTCATTAAGTCGCCAAGAATGATGAATAGGAATCCACATCAAATCCATTTCATCTAAAGTCATCCAAAGTGTGCGAATCGCCCGTTTTAAAAGAGAAGTAAATGCTATATCAAAAACAAAACCCTCTTTCTTTAAAAGTTGTCCTGCCTTTTTTGCTTCTTCCCTACCTTTTTCTGATAAATCTACATCGGTCCAACCCGTAAATCGATTTTCTTTATTCCAAGTGCTTTCTCCATGTCTTATCAAAACAATTTTTGTCATATAAAATCTCCTATTCAATAACCCTTCGAAATGATTGTTTGATCCATAAAAATAACCGCTAAACTTTACAAGAACAGGCTTTCTTCTTCAAGATAAGGATTTAATTTCATTGTTTTAATGATTCTTTTTATCTTGAACATCAAATTGAAAAGAAAACGGAGTTCTTTTCGACGAAAAAATCGAAGTCTCAAATCTTAAATCATAAAACTTAAAACTTTTCAAAGAAGCATCCTTTGAAGCTTCACTATTATTGATCTTTTCCCAAACAGGGGCTTTGAAAAACCATTCTAATTTTTGAACTTTAGGTAATTTCTTTAACTTCTGAATTTTAGAATCATTTTCTTCTGTATGCACCAGTTTTTCTAAAACAAGTTTTGAGGTTAAAGGAGAGATCAAAAAAATCTGATAATGATCTTTCTCTTTGATCAAACCTTGAAAGCGAATAAATCCTAGAGGTTCTGGAAAAACATAGGTGAGGCTCGGAATTATTTTTTGTTCTTTGATCTTTTCATTTAATAATTTCTCACTTAGACAATGTCCCGCACCACAAAAAGCAATATAAACAAGCGAAATCAAAACTGAAATACGATAAACCCCTACTTGCAAGGGCTTTAAAAAAGAAAATCTCGTTAAAACAAAAGGAGATATCAAAATAACCCACCATAGAAAATTAATAACAAACACCCAAGCCAATTCAAAACGATGAAAACTCCAAGGGTAGAGCAAAACTACACCATAAGCATTCAATAGATCTAGCGAAATATGAAGCCCCATACCTAACAAACATAATCCTAAACAAACCTTCCATGAAAGATTTTTAAACCATCTCTTAAAAACAAACGAAAAAACAAGTCCCATTAAAAATACGCCTAAAAAAGAATGTGTGAACGTTCTGCGAAAAAGAAAATAATCTCCTCCCTTCAAAAAAAATGTAAAAACGTCTAAATCAGGAAGATTTGAAGCTAAGGCCAGAACTGTAGTCGTCCCCTTTCCTAGCTTTTGCCTTAATCCAGAACGAGCAACAACAATGCCTAATAATGTATGAGTGAGATTATCCACAACACCTTAAATCTCCTGCACTTTGAGGAGATTGGTGATCCCTGATTTTTTGAGAGGGATACCTGTGATAATGACAATCGATTTAGACTGGCCCATTAATTGATGACTCTTTAATTCACGCTCTGCCGTTTGAATGAGTTGATCTGTATTTTTCACCATACGTGTGAGAAGAGGATAGACTCCCCAGAAAAGGGCCATTTTTCTCCATACCGCTTGATTCACAGTGACACCTACAATCAACGCCTTGGGCCGAAATTTTGATATACGTAAAGCACTGGATCCCGAATAAGTAAAAGAAACAATACGATCCATTTTCATTTTTTCTGCAATATTGCGAGCGGCTTCAGACAAAGCAAAAGCACTCTTTTTTTGAACATCCCCTTCCCCAATTCCGACGGGGTGACTTTCAAATCCTGTTTCTACTTCCTTCAAAATTTTTGACATCACTTGAACTGACTGAAGAGGAAAATTTCCTGAGGCGGTCTCTCCAGACAAAAGAACCGCATCTGTTCCATCGATAACAGCATTGGCCACATCCGAAACTTCTGCCCTTGTTGGATTTTCTTTTTCGATCATAGATTCCAACATTTGAGTCGCTGTAATGACATATTTTCCAAAATGAGCAGCTCGCTGAATAATTTTTTTCTGCAAAAACGGGATTTCCTCTAGCCCCATTTCAAGACCTAAATCTCCTCTTGCGACAAGCACTCCATCACTGGCCATCAAAATATCATCTAGATTTTGAATCGCCTCCGGCTGTTCAATTTTAGAGATTAAATGAGGGAAATGATCTTTGCCACGCATTTTACGGCGAAGCTTTTCCAAATCTTTTGATGAACGAACAAAAGAAAGAGCAACAAAATCTATATTTTCAGAAAGACCAAATTGAAAATCTCTGAAATCTTTAGGAGTCGGAGAAGGAATGTGCAATCTAGAATCTGGGAAATGAATTCCTTGATGAGGTCTGATGACTCCTGAAGAAAGCGCTTTTGCAACCAATGTGTCTGATTTCTTTTTCTCGACATAGAAGGCAATCCCTTGATCCCCAATCAAAATACGATGACCTATATCAACATCCTGATTGAGGAAAGGATAATCGATTGGGATCATCCCACGCCCTAAACTTGAAGATCCAAATATAATTTTTTCTCCTTTTTTAACTTGAAGAGGAGCAGAAAAAAACCCTAAACGAATGCGTGGACCTTGTAAATCTTGCAAAATGGCAATGGGTCTTTTTAATTTTTTTTCAACCCTTCGTATATCTCGAATGATTTTTGAATATTCAGGATAAGTCCCATAAGAAAAATTGAGACGCGCTACATCCATTCCTGTTCTTGCTAATTTCTCGATCATTTCAAATGAGTTTGAGACAGGACCTAACGTACAAATAATTTTAGTTTTTCGAAAAATCTCGTTCATAAAAATCCTATTTATTTCTAATTGTTGCAAGTATCCCCAGGACAACACCAATTAAAACAGACAATGAAATCAGAAGCGCTTTTGGCATATTCCATTCAAAAATTAAAAATCGCGTACGAATAATTGCAGAGTTTTGAAAAACAAAAATCACGAATAGAATACAAATTGTTAAAAGTGAAATGAGTTTAAAATTTTTCATAAAAACCTCCTCTTTTTATCAAACACCTCTCATCTGAGGATTCCAAATATATTTATGAATCTGCAGTTGAAGTCGAACAGGCAATTGAGTTTTCAAAATCCATTGAGTCAATTGTTGAGGATCTAGTTTCCCAAAAACAGGAGAAAACAAAACGGAACATTTTTTAAGCAAATCATGTTGTCGAACCATTTGGCAGGCCCAATCAAAATCTTGACGATCCAGAATCACAAACTTTACTTCATCTCGTACAGACAAATATTCTAGATTTTCCCACATCATTTTATCAAGCATCCCGCTTCCAGGACATTTAATATCTACAACTTTGATGGATCGAGTATCCAATCCCTCAAGCGACACAGCCCCACTGGTTTCAATCAGCACTTGAAAATTTAAATCGATCAAACGCTTTACCAAGACAATTACATCTTCTTGTAAGAGAGGTTCTCCTCCCGTAAGCTCAACCAATTGTACTCCTAATTTTTGTACTCGATCAATAACTTGATCAATACTCATTTCCTCTCCGTCATAAAAGGCATAAGCCGTATCACACCAAGTACAACGCAAATGGCATCCTGTAAGTCGAATAAAGGCACAGGGGAGTCCAGAATAGCTTGATTCCCCTTGAATACTTTTATAGATTTCATTAATTTTGAGCATAATGAACAAAATGTTTAACGTTTAAAGATCAAAGTTTCAAGGTCAAAAGAAAGATCTCCCTGCAATGATAACATTCCTACACTAAAAATAGGAGTTCCTGATAACATACTTCAAATTAAGATCTCGTATCTAAAAGTGTGTCCTTTACAAATGCGGGTGACACTTGGCGGGGAGCCCCACCGCGCGCAATTTTTTATGAGCACAGTGGGGCTGACGAGTGGCAGGCCCCGCTACTTTTCAAAAGGACACACTTTTAATTACAATATCCAAATTAACGTTATATTGGGAACGTCATCAAATTTATGAAAAACATTCATACCGTCATTGATATTCTGAAAAAGGAAATTCGACAGTGGAAAACCCCAGCGGTGGGTGTTATCGCTGAAGAATCTAAAGATCCTTTTCAAGTTTTGATTTCATGTCTTTTAAGCCTTCGCACAAAAGACGAAGTGACAGATATGGCTTCCCAAAAACTTTTTGAGAAAGCGTCGACACCCCAAACTATGTTAAAGCTAGATATACAAACCATTCAAAAATTGATTTACCCCGTTTGTTTTTATCGTGTCAAAGCTCAAAGAATTTTAGAAATTTGCTGGGACATTATGCATCGCTTTCAAGGGCAGGTTCCGAATACCCTAGATGAACTACTCACATTGAAAGGAGTAGGGAGAAAAACAGCCAATCTTGTTCTAACACTTGGATTTGACAAAGATGGTATTTGTGTGGATACGCATGTTCATCGTATTTCCAATCGTTGGAAATTGGTCAAAACTAAAACAGCGAACGAAACAGAATTTGCACTCAGAAAAGTACTTCCCAAAACCTACTGGAAAATTTTTAATGACCTTCTCGTCCCGTACGGACAAAATCTCTGTCGACCTATCTCTCCTTTTTGCAGTCTTTGTAAAATTGCTTCTTATTGTGCCAAACATGGAGTAAGTCAACACCGATAATAAAATGACTACCAGCGCTATTTATATGATCATTTCATCTTTTCTATTCGCACTGATGGGAGTCTGTGTTCGCATGGCAAGTCTTACACTGCCCGTTTCAGAAATTGTTCTTTTTCGAAGTCTCATTGGTTTTTTTATTCTTGTTCCTATGATGATTGTCAAAAAAAGCCCTTTTGTCGGGAAAAGACCGTGGATTCTTTTGGCAAGAGGGATTTCTGGATTCCTTGCTTTGAGTTTTTATTTTTGGTCTATCAGCAAAATCCCTTTGGCTACAGCGGTCATGCTCAACTACACATCTCCTCTTTTTGTAGCCTGTCTTGCCCCTTTTCTTTTAAAGGAACCTTTTGATAAAAAGATTTTTATTTTAATCTTATTAGGATTAATCGGCGTCATTCTTATTGTTCATCCTGATCACAACATGGATTTATGGGGGGCTATCATTGGCCTCATTTCTGGCATCTTTGCTGCTTTTGCCTATCTTTCTATTGGTGCTGTTCGAAAAGACGATTCATCTTTAACCATCGTTTTCTATTTTTTCTGGGTGTCATGTTTATTGTCTATTCCCATTGCATGGAAATCTTTCAAAACACCTCATCTATCTGAACTGGCCTATCTTTTTGGAACGGGCCTTTTCGCAACCATCGCTCAAATTTTCATGACCAAAGCTTATCGGCTTGGAAACACAGCAACAACGAGCGCTTATTCTTCCAGCATCGTTTTATTTTCGATTTTTTGCGGAGCTATTTTTTGGAATGAAATCCCAAATATTTTTTCCATTTTGGGAGGTCTGCTTGTCGTCATTTGCGTTATATTCATTTCGAGGATTGAAAAAGTACCCCCTTCCACAACAGTTTAAGGATAAGAGAAAATGAAAAGCGAACTTAAAAAGCTGCCATCTCTTTTTTTAGAAAGATTGAAAAAGATTGTGGGTCTTCAAAAATTTGATTCCACTGCGAACACCTTTGCCGAAGATAAACCTACTACCTTTCGTGTAAATACATTAAAAACGACTCCTATTCAAATACAACAAGAACTCTCTTCTCAAGAATTTAGAATAGATGCGGTTCCCTGGTACCCTGAAGCATTTATTGTGCGTAAAGGTCGCTTAAGAGAACTTCAAGAAACCAAGGCCTATCAAGAAGGCAGAATCTACGTTCAGAATCTTTCGAGTATGCTTCCTCCCTTAGTGCTCGCACCGGAAGGTTCTGAAAATATTCTTGATCTTGCAGCAGCTCCAGGGAGTAAAACAACTCAAATCGCGATGATGATGAAAGGGCAAGGGAAAATCATCGCCAACGACAATAACAAAATCCGCTTTTTTAAATTAAAAGCCAATCTCGAACTTCAAGGTTGTACAAATGTAGAAGCTACCCTTAAATATGGAGAAACATTCGGGCGAGAATATCCTGAAATGTTTGACCGTGTCCTTTTAGATGCTCCTTGCAGCAGTGAAGGACGCTTCAGTGCTCATGAACCCAGTTCCTATTCTTATTGGAAACCTGGGAAAACTCACGAGATGGCCCAAAAGCAAAAAAAACTAATGTCTTCGGCTCTCCATGCTTTACGCGTGGGAGGAATTCTTGTCTATTCCACTTGTACTTTTGCACCTGAAGAAAATGAAGAAGTTTTGGATTGGGCTCTTAAGAGATTCCCCAATGTCTTTCAAATTGAAAATATTCAACTGTCTCTTCAAAATCAGACCCCAGGTCTTATGCAATGGGAAGACAAGAAATTTGATCCTTCCGTTTATAAAGCCAAACGTATTCTTCCAACAGGTGAAATGGAAGGTTTTTTCGTGGCAAAATTACGAAAATTAAATTCTCTTAAGGCTTGATTCTAGTAAATCAATATATGTTTTTTGGACAGGTAGCGGGTCCTGTCACTCGTCAGCCCCACCGTGCTCAAGTATTAGTTGCTCGCGTCGGGGCCTCCCCGCCGAGTGCCACCCGCATCTGTAAAGAAGACATTTTGACTTACAACATCTAAGGCTCCTCGAGATCATATTAAACCCTCAGCCTTAGTAAGAAATTTGGTATACTTAAGTCTGATCTAAAATCTAGGACAAAACCTCTAAAAAACTTATGAAAAAAGATTTTGAGTCACTTTTTAAAGCAAAACAGCAAAAAATTGAAAAAGCTCTAGACGCTTTACTGCCGTCACAAAATACAGAGCCCAAAATCATTCATGAAGCCATGCGATACTCTGTGTTAGCGGGGGGCAAGCGTTTGCGACCTGTTCTTTGTCTGGCAAGCTGCGAGGCTACGGGAGGAAAAGAAGATGATGCCATTCCCTATGCATGCAGCTTAGAGCTGATTCACACCTATTCTCTGGTTCATGATGATTTGCCTTGCATGGACAATGATGATTTTAGAAGAGGCCGCCCTACCAATCACAAAGTTTTTGGAGAAGCCATGGCGGTATTGGCAGGCGACGCTTTGCTCACGCTTTCTTTTGAATGGATGACGCAAGGAAATCATGTTGCCCCCCATCAAAAAGTACAAATCATTCAGACCATTGCTCAAGGCTCTGGAACACAAGGCATGGTAGGGGGTCAAGTCGTAGATCTTTATTTTCAGGGGAAATCAGTAGATGCCGAAAAACTAGAATACATTCATATGAATAAAACCGCTCGATTGATTGAAGCCTCAGTAAAAGCAGGAGCACTTGTGAGTGGGGCCTCTGATGAAATCGTTCAAAAAATGGGTCAATATGGACAATGTTTAGGATTAGCTTTCCAAATTACCGATGATCTTCTAGATGTTTTGGGAAATGCAAAAAAAATGGGTAAGGCTGTGGGCAAAGATGCCGAGCTTCTCAAAGCCACTTACCCCGGTTTATTTGGCGTCGAAAAATCTCAAAAAATGGTTCAGGATCTTATCCAAAGAGGACGTGAAGCCATTGCCTTTTTAAATGAGAAGGGATTTTTTCTTCAAGAAGTTCTGAACATGGTTCAAACTCGTGAGCATTAGGAGTTCATTCAATGCGTTTAGAACAAGTTCAAAAACAAAGCCAAAAAATGATCATGAGTCCCCAAATGCAACAGGGGATTCAATTTCTGCAACTCCCTTTGATGGAACTTTCCGCACTGATTCAGCAAGAAATGGCAGCTAATCCCGTCCTTGAAGAAGTCCCGAATATAGAAGCCCCTTCCGTCGAAAAAGAAGAAAACACCAAAGACTCTGAAGTCGATTTTGATGATGAGTTTGGTCGCCTCTCAGAATTGGACGATGAATGGAAAGAATATTTCCGCCAAGCCGGTAGTTATACCAAAATGAGCCAAGATGAAGAAAAAAGAAGACGATTTTTTGAAGAATCCGTTACCATCCAAGAAACCTTGCAAGAACATCTCTTGAATCAATTATCTTTAAACATTTCTGAAGAAAAAGATAAAACTATTGGAGAACTTTTGATCGGAGCTCTTGATGAAAATGGATATCTCACAACCTCTCTAGAAGAGGTTGCACAAACGTCCAGTCATTCTCTTTTGGATTTAGATAGAATTTTGAAAATCATTCAAACCTTTCATCCTGTAGGAGTCGCAGCAAGAAGTTTAAGCGAATGTCTTTGGATTCAGCTCACTCGTCTGGGAAAAGAAAACAGTTTAGAATCAAAAATCGTTAAAGAATATCTTGGAGAACTAGCGAAACACAATTTTCCAGGTCTTGCAAAAATTTTAGACGTTGATGTGTCCCAGATTCATAGAGCTGCAGAATTCATTTCTACTCTGGAACCCAAACCTGGTCGCATTTTTGATTCTCAGAATATTCATTATGCTACTCCTGATATTGTGGTGGAAAAAGTGGGAGACGAGTATGTTGTGATTTTAAACGATGATCGTATCCCCCATGTTCGAATCAGCAATCTTTATCGCAACTTAATGAAGGATAAAAATCTGGAGGGAGAAACCAAAGATTATATTCGCAATAAAGTTCAAGCAGGAAAATGGCTGGTCAAAAATATTCAACTTCGACAACAAACCCTTTATCAAATTGCTTCGACCATTGTGAAAGAACAACAAGAATTTTTTGAAAATGGGGTTTCTTCTTTAAAACCTCTCATCATGCAAACCGTCGCAACAGCTATTGGTATGCATGAATCGACAGTATCTCGAGCCATCGCAAATAAACACATGTCAACCCCGCGCGGCCTTTTCCAAATGAAATATTTCTTCACACCTGGAATGCAAACTCAAGCGGGGCAATCTATGTCCACCACCAACATCAAGGAAATGATTCATGAAATCATTTCTAAAGAAGATTCCTTACATCCCTTGAGTGATCAGGACATGGTCGAGCAGCTCAAAACCAAAGGGATTGATGTCGCCCGGCGAACCATTACCAAATACAGAAAAGAGCTAAAAATTTTATCTTCTAATTTAAGGAAAAAGCATTTTTAGTTTTTGCTCTATCTTTATCTTGAATGTTTCATTTTGAATCAAACTTCCCGATTGAATCCCTGTTTTTATTCAAAACTTAACTAATTGTCTTGCAAATAGTAATGCTACATTTAATCTTTTAGGCATTCTTTATGCTGCTTTATAAGCTAAGGGGGGAAATCAAAAGGAGGATAAAATGAAAACCTTAAAAATGATTTCCCTAGGAACTTTTTTGGTTCTAGGAATGCTGATTCATTCAAGTTCATTCGCATTCGTTACGAGAAATGGTCTAAGGCAAAGCCCCATGAACGGGCTTTCTACCAAAGTGCTTTCGCAGGAGAATATCAAGCCTCGCAAAGCAAGCATGAATGGATTGAGCAGCTTGAACCTCTCAGAAAACATTAAGCCAAGAAAGCTGGTTTCAACCAATGGCTTATCTTTCAATGGTTTTTCCAAGAATGGGAAAAGCGTCAATAAGTTAAGAGCCAATGGATTGACAAAAAACGGTTTTCAGAGAAATGGCCTTCAACACAATGGGATTCAGAAAAATGGACTTCAGAAAAATGGATATCAAAGAAATGGAGTTCCAGAATCTTCTTGTGGTCGAACGGCTCAATCCATTTACCAGACCTTAGCTGCTCATCCTTTAACAGTTAAACATGAATAAGGGTTTTTTTGCAAAGAAACCAAGGACGCTAGCCCGAATCTAGCGTCCTTGGTTGTCATAAAAAAGAATAAAATTAACATGTTTAACTATCTCTGCTTAAACAAGATACATATTTTAATAAAAAAAATGTCTTTCCCCTTGATTATGGATGAAGCATATTTTAGAATTAATCTTAACAAGAAGGGGGGAACCGTAAAGGAGGTTCCAAGATGAATGCTCTTAAAGTACCCTTTTTGGTAGCAAGCTTTATTATCCTTTCTCTCCTTGTCAGTTCTGTTCCTTCTGCGCGTGAAAGCACAAAAGATTCTATTAAACCTCGAAAACTCAAACAAGAAACTAACTCTCCTCTCAATGGTCTTTCCTTGAATAGTTTTTTTCTTAAAGTGGCTTCAAAGTCTTCTAAAGTAGTGCGCGTAGGGAATGGATTATCTCTTAAATCTTTCGCCTTCATGGAAACTCTTAAAAGCCAACATGCACTGAAAGGATGGACATCTAATGGATTAACCAAAAATGGTTTCCAGAGAAATGGGCTTCACCAGAACGGATATCAAAGAAACGGAGCCCCAGAAGCCACATGTCATTCAGCAGCACAATCGATTTATAAAAATTTGGCCATGCATCCTTTGGCTATTATTCAAGAATAAAAAATAATTTAATTCTAATAACATTGGCAAGGCTCCCAATTTCTACAGGATCTTGTTTTTTGAAGTCTTTCATGTAAAAATATCTAAGATTTATTTCCATGGAGAATGCATGCCGAGAATAAAAGCATTTGTTTTACTTTTAAGCATGTTTGGCCTTATTTCAGCATTTGTTTTCCCATATTTTTCTGAAAATAATTCCGCACAAAAACACCCCCACCTCAATAAAAATTCTCTTTCTACAAATGCTCTTACCTTGAATCAACTCGCCATAAATGCTCTTTCAACACATGAGATTGAAAAAGGAGAATTAAAACTCAATCCTGAAGCAACTTCAGGCATTGAAGAAACAGATGAAGGTCGCGAACTTTTAAAATACATTGCATCTTGTGCCTTACCTTTAGGCAAAGAAATTTCAACCACGGTCTCCGGGGTTACCTATACTTTCAAAGGGAATTTAGGATTGGCTCCGGAATGGCTTAATGCTCCCCTCTCAGAAATAGGACAACGCTGGGTGAGCGCATGTTTATTGGCCCATGTGAATGCCTTTGGCGTCAAAGTCCCCATTTCCGTGAGAGGGCCTCACCCCGCAATCAATGAAATCTCAAAAGAAGAACAAGAAGAATTTCCTGTAGAAGAAGCGGCCTTTTATGGAAACCTTTTTCAAAATATGAATGATAAATATGTTTGCGCAGGCAGTCATGAAAAAACTTCGAGTGAATATCTCCAGCTTCGTGTATGTTCAGAAGTACCAGGCCCCAACAATCTCACCAAATGTGAATTCTTCTCAATGGGATCTTGTGGCCCTGCTGACAAAAAAACTTCTAATCAAACTAGCATCGCTTGTAATGGAAAAGACAATACAAATGGATTTTTTACAAGCTGTCATGCAGGTGATAAAACTTACGAGGAAGTCATCACGATTTACTTGAAGAAGGAAAAAGAAGAAAAACCAAATTAAAAACAAAGCCACCTGTCAGATTTGAACTGACGACCTGCTGTTTACGAAACAGCTGCTCTACCCCTGAGCTAAGGTGGCAACACACTAAAAATTTTTCCATACCTAACTATCCAACCTTCCCTATTACAACTTCGGGATGCTCTCCCTAAGCTAAGGTGGCAACAAAAATAGTGAATAGTGTATCGAGAATAAAATCTTATTAAGATATATACCTTTTCTATTCTCTAACCACTAACCACGATTGCCTGTCTTTAAGGCTTGCCAAAAGCTTTTCACGCCAAAATAGGCGAAAGCATCTTTCAAATTTGAGAAAATTCTTTTTGTTCCCTTAATCCTCGTATTGGTTACAAATTCCATCGTGAAGATCACTCTTGTTTCACCCGCCTTATTGGGGCTCACCGCATGATACAGCTTGTCTCCATTAAAAATCACCATTGATCCTGGAACCGTTTCCAAAGCCATTTCTTTTTGCTCTACTTCAGGCCGACGCGTGTTCAGTCGGCATAAAAGTCGACTTGAAGATTTCTGTACAAGCCCAAAAAGAACCGTGTACCGCTTCCCCTCATAATAAGAAGTATCATAATGATATCCCATATGATCTCCTTCTTCTGTATAGAAATAGAGGGCACAGGCATGAGGGTCATTCTTGGGGCATAACTTAAGATCCTCGCCTGCCAAACGACTCAAGAAAGCACGCAAAGCCTGGGAATGATAAAAAGCCAACAAATTTGGTGCTTTTTCAGCAATGATAAAGTGACTAACACTACCTCCTTTTTTATGGCCTGGAATATAATTACGATTGAGCAAAGGAGTTAACTGTTCTACTTCATCAAGTAAAGGCTGAAGTGTTTTGGGAGGTAAAAAATGCTCAATAAAAAGCACTTCATCTTGCAATCCATATTCATCTGAAAGCTTTTTGAAATCAAGCCTCTGAAGCGCTTGACCCATCTCATCAGATAATGAAGAAATATCAGGTGCTTGTAAAACACTATCCATTCTTCTTCTCAAATTCTTTCATGAATTGAGCGAGAGCCTTTACCCCTTCGACAGGCATTGCATTGTAAATCGACGCTCTTAATCCTCCCGCTGAACGATGTCCTTTCAAACCGCTCAAGCTTGCCTTATTTGCATCTGAAGCAAATTTTTCTTCCAAAGCTTCGTTCTTGTTTTGAATTCTAAAAACCACATTCATGCAAGACCGAGAGTCTGCCTGAGCATGTGCCTGGTAAAAAGAACTTGCGTCAATCACATCATAAAGAAGTTTTGCCTTTGCTTCATTACGTTTTTCAATCGCCGCCAATCCCCCTTCTTTTTCAATCCATTCCATAACCAAAGCTGCAATGTAAATGGCAAAAGTGGGAGGCGTATTGTACATCGATTTTTCTTTGATATGCGTACGGTATTGAAGCATCGTTGCTAAATTAGGATTGCAACGTTCCGCCAAATCTTTTCGAATAATGACCAGCGTAACGCCTGAAGGGCCAATATTTTTCTGAGCCCCTGCAAAAATAAGACCAAATTGATTGATATCCAAAGGTCTGGATAAAATATCCGAAGACATGTCAGCCACCAAAGGAACATTTCCTGTTTTAGGAAAAGCTTTCCACTGTGTCCCATAAATCGTATTATTAGAA
The DNA here is from genome assembly GCA_964640155.1 of uncultured bacterium. GTDB lineage: Bacteria > Auribacterota > JACPWU01 > JACPWU01 > JACPWU01 > CAZXEQ01. The sequence continues at coordinate 207,858 of CAZXEQ010000002.1, forward strand.
CACATATGGACATAAGAAGCTTTTGGGTTAAATTGAATTTCTGAAAGCTTCGGAATATATGTAAAATTTTCTTTTTCGGAAGTAGCTACGATTTTAAATTCTGTAAGTTTCTTTAATTCATCAATGGCCTTTTTGGTCCAAACACCCGTGTGTAATACATCTACAGGTTGACCAGAGATATAGAGATTAATCGGGACCATGGCAAATTGAAAACTGGCACCTCCCTGAAGAAAAAGAATTTCATAATTTTCAGGGACATTGAGAATTTTTCTTACGCCTTGCTCAGCTTGAGCAAGAATTTTTTCGAAAGGTTTAGAACGATGGCTCATTTCCATCACCGACATGCCAGAACCTTCAAAATTGAGCATCTGGTCACGGGCTTTTTCTAAAACACTTTCAGGTAAAACAGCAGGTCCTGCACTGAAATTATGAATACGATTGTACATACATTATCTCCTTGTTTATTCCTTCTAAAATGAGACGAAAGAATACCATATACTCTTAAAAGAGTTAAGGACTAAGAGTTAAGTTTTAAGTAAAGAGAGGTCTTTATCTTATGGTCCTTAATTCTTAACTCCATTCTTAGAATATGCTACATTAACTGGCCATGAACCCATATTATTTGCCCATTTCACAGATACTCAAAGAGCGTTTTGGATGCTCTGTTTATAAAATCACGCTTGATGTTGGCTTTACTTGCCCGAATCGAGATGGACGCATTGCCTTCGGAGGTTGTACCTATTGCGATGAAGATGGATCAGGTCCAGGCCAAGAAAGAGCGAAACTCTCTGTACACCAACAGCTTGAGGAAGGCAAAAAATTCATGCGCAAACGTTTTGGAGCGCAAAAATTCATTGCCTATTTTCAAGCTTATACCTCCACTTACACCACCCCTGACAAGCTTAAAGCCCTTCTAGACGAAGCCTTAAGTGTCGAAGATATTGTAGGAATTGACGTAGCAACACGCCCAGATTGCCTTCCTGAAGACATTCTTGACCTGCTTCAGGAATACCATCAAAAAACTTATTTTTGGCTTGAAATGGGGCTTCAAACAACCAATAACGAAGTTTTAAAACGGGTGAATCGAGGCCATGATGTAGAGTCTTTTATTGATGCTACAAAACGGGCCCAAAAACGAGGGCTTCGCATTTGCAGTCATATGATTTTTGGACTTCCAGGAGATGATGAAGCCCATATGTTAGAAGGAGCAAACCTTTTATCTGAATTAAAAGTGGATGCCGTCAAACTTCATCATCTTCATATTTTGCGTGGAGCTCCGATGGAAAATTCCTGGAAAAAAGGATTGATTCCTCTTCTAGAACTAGAAGATTATGCGCGCCAAGTCGTAGATTTTTTAGAACTGGTCCCATCTACAATGATTGTTCAGCGTTTGGCGGGAAGTTCTACTCGTGAAAAATTACTCGCCCCTTTGTGGACTCTTGATAAAGCAAAAATCATTCAAACGATAGAAGCAGAATTTAAGAGAAGAAATACGCATCAGGGGAAATTGTATCATTCAGAAATGGTCATTCCGGCGAAAGCCGGAATCTAGTTTTTTTAATAAATGGATCCCGGATTACTACCTTCCGGGATGACAAGCAAAGCAGTGCCGGTCCTCTTAAAAAAGAATAATAAAAAGGTGCAACCCTTAAAATAAGATTACCGCATGAATAAACGAATTGTTTTCTTAAGTTCTTTCCAAATTTCCGGATTTCCTGCCAAAACATTTTGAGGTTTCAATTCGAGTTCTTTTCCAGAAAAATGCGTAACACGTCCTCCTGCTTCTTGCACCAGCAGACGACCTGCAGCCACATCCCAAGGTTGAAGACCAAATTCCCAGAAACCATCAAAACGACCGCAGGCCACATAAGATAAATCGATTGCTGAAGAGCCCCCGCGGCGTATACCCCGAGAATTCATACAAAGTTTACGAAAAATTTTAATATAGTCTTCTAAAATATCACTTACCTTAAAAGGGAAACCTGTTGCCAAGAGGGTGTCTTTCAATTGCTTAGATTTTGAGACATGAATTTTTTTACCATTGAGATAAGCCCCTTTCCCCCGTACAGCACTAAAAAGCTCATCTCGATGTGGATCAAAGACAACGCCTAACTCAGGGCGGCCCTGATTAAAAAAGCCAATAGACACTGCAAAAATAGGCAGTTGATGAATAAAATTAGTGGTCCCATCCAAAGGATCAATAATCCAAAGAGGTTTTTTAGCATCAAATTGATATTGAGCAGATTCCTCAGCTAATATCTGATGATCCGGGAAATGATGTAAAATTTTTTCAACAATCATTTTTTCAGATCTTTGATCTACTTCTGTCACATAATCATTTTGATCTTTAAAATGAATATGATGTTTTTTAAGTTTGGGCTGTTCTTTTAAAAACATCGCACCCACTTCTCTCGCCATTTTAATAACAAAATCAATCGTTGGTTTTTTCATAACTCCAAGTTTCGCGTTTAAACTTTAAAAGGTTTTTGAATACAAACTTCAAAATTGGAAATGCTTGGCTTCACTGTAAAAAATAAAGATAGTAAAAAGCCGATTGCTAATAAAAATCCTATCAACTTATACCCACATCCCCATCCCATAAAAAAGAGCCCCATAGCGACAAACAATTCCCAAGGCTTTGCCCGAATGGAATGAGGTGGACTCAAAAGAACGGTGACGCTTTCTCCCTTTACCAGCTTTTCATCACATTTAAATTCAAAAGGAATAAAGGTCTGACCTTGAGTCTGTGGAGATTCAAGTTTCAGTTGAATCTTTCCATCTCTAATATCTTGAACAATTCCTTTTTCAGTCATCGTATTATGCATTATAATACCCGAATATTACTTACTTAGGTTAAAGACTTTTTGACTCATTGATATAGTTTGCTGAAGAAGGGGCGAGATGCAAGGCACCCCGGACGTGACGTCGGGGTAACACGTATAAAAACCCTTATCCAACAAACGGGAAAGGTTATTTATGAAAACATGTTTAGTAACAGGTGGTGCAGGATTTCTAGGTTCACATCTTTGTGATTACTTGCTAGAGCAAGGACATCGCGTGATTTGTTTAGACAATTTTTTGACAGGGAATATCAAAAACATTTCTCATCTTTTAGGTCATGAAAGATTCAAATTTTATAAATACGATGTAACGGAATATCTTTTCATAGAAGAACCCATTGATTTTATTTTTCATTTTGCTTCTCCCGCAAGTCCTCGAGATTATTTGGAATATCCTATTCAGACACTCAAAGTCGGAGCTTTAGGCACCCATAAAACTTTAGGTCTCGCAAAAGCTAAAAAAGCCAAATACCTTCTTGCTTCTACATCTGAAGTTTATGGAGATCCTCTGGTACATCCACAAACAGAAGACTATTGGGGCAATGTAAATCCCGTCGGCCCTCGTGGTGTCTATGATGAAGCCAAACGATTTGGTGAGGCCTTGGCGATGGCTTATCATCGCACCCATGGAGTCGATGTCAAAATTGTAAGAATTTTTAATACTTATGGACCTCGCATGCGTTTACGAGATGGCCGTGTCGTTCCCAATTTTATTCCTCAAGCCCTTCAAGGTGAACCCATGACCATTTATGGAGATGGAAAACAAACGAGAAGTTTTTGCTATGTCTCAGATTTAGTTCGTGGGATTTATCTTCTGGCTATGTCCAAATTGAATGAACCTGTAAATATTGGAAATCCCAATGAAATGACCGTTTTACAATTTGCTGAATTTATTAAATCCGCGGTCAAAAGCAAAAGTAAAATTGTTTTTGAACCTCTTCCCGTCAATGATCCTCAAGTACGACAACCTGACATTACAAAGGCAAAGAAGCATTTAGGATGGGAGCCAAAAGTGGGATTGGAAGAAGGTATTTCAAAAACAGTTGAATATTTCAGAAAAGAGTTGGGAGCAGAAAAAGGATCTCAGTCAAAGGCGAAGGCACCTCGGGTACAAAAGGTTTAAGGATTAAAGAATGAAAAAAATAAAATATATTCTAAGCCTACTTTTGATCTTCTCAGCTTTCTATCTTTTTGCCGATTCTTCGAATAAAAACCCCTCTCCTGACATTTATGACAATTTGGATCTTTTTGCAAATACCGTAGCCATGCTTCAAAGAGATTATGTAGATCCGGTGGAGCCACAAAAATTGATTTATGGTGCTTTAAAAGGCATGCTCCGATCTTTAGATCCTCACAGTCAATTTTTAGATGCCCAGGCCTATCGAGAAATCGAGGTTGAGACCGAGGGGAAATTTGGTGGATTGGGCATTGAAATTACTGTTCAAGATGATTTTTTAACTGTTGTTTCTGCCATAGAAGGAACCCCCGCTGCTGCTGCAGGAATTTTGCCCAAAGATCGTATTGTTAAAATTGATGGGAAATCCACCAAAGATATGTCCCTACAAGAAGCTGTAAAGCTTTTGAGAGGTCAGCCTACCACAAAAATCAAACTGACTATTTTAAGAAGTAAAAAGAAAAAGATTTTAGATTTTGTCATAGAAAGAGCCTTAATTAAAATTAAAAGCATCGCCGCAGCAAAAATTTTGGAAGATCATATTGCCTATATTCGTATCAGCGAGTTTCAGGAGAGAACAGGGATTGATTTCGGCACACTTCTTGAAAAATTTAAACAAGAAGGAATGCAAGCCTTAATCCTTGATCTTAGAAACAATCCTGGAGGTCTTTTACAAGCTGCAGTCGATGTGTCAGAAAAATTCATTCCTAAGGGGAGCCTTGTCGTTTATACGAAAGGCCGCAAACCCTCACAAAATCTAAGCTTCAACTCTAAGAGGGATCCGATCACCAATGTCCCTATCGTGGTTTTGGTTAATGAAGGAAGCGCAAGCGCCTCTGAAATTGTTACGGGTGTCGTTCAAGATTTAAAACGAGGGATTGTGATAGGGCAGAAAACATTTGGGAAGGGTTCGGTTCAAAGTGTTATCCCATTAAAAGATGGGTCCGCTTTAAAATTAACTACCGCAAGATATTTTACACCCTTAGGACGATCGATTCAAGGCTCTGGCATTCAACCTGACATCAGTGTCAAACTTCCCGCTAAAGAAGCTCTTAAATTGAGAAAGGCTGCCAGAAAAAAATTACTCGAAGGAGAAGAAAGACCGATTATGCGAGATCGTCAGCTTCAAACAGCCATTGATCTTTTAAAAGGGGTACGTATTTTTCACGAAATCACAACACCTACCTTACCTGAAAGCAAGGGTCAGGAAAAATGAAACGGTTTCAAAATTGTACATTTGTTTTTTTTCTTTTTCTTTCTTTGTTTTTGACCGGATGTTCTTTCTTCTCCCCCAAAGCCACTCCCTCTCCAAAAATGGAGATTTCGACTGCACCTCTCAACTTTGGGAAATGGCACGCTGATCTTGTTTCTAAAAAACTTCAAAATGATCAAACCTTTCACCTTCTTTTTCATAGAACTTCTTTTAAAAAAGAAATTGCTCATTTTAAAGCATGGCTTAAAAACCAAGATTTTGAAGTCATAGAAGAAAAAGTTTTAAAGAGTTCTCTTCCTCAAAAAATAGAATTAAAGATTCAAAGGAAAAATCTCATTTATAATTTCGAGATCAAACAAAAAGTGAGAGGCAAAATTGCCCTTGTCATTGATGATTTGGGTCATAATCGAAAATTACTTCCCCTTCTTTATCAGATCGATTGCCCCATGACTCTCGCCATTCTTCCCCATCTGACTTTCTCTGAGAGCTTATCTAAGGAGCTCCATGAACGTGGGTATGAAATCTTATTGCATTTGCCGATGGAAAATACTTCTAATCTTGATCCCGGGCCTGGAGTTATCACCACACAGATGACGGAAGAAGAGATTCGTAAAACTATTACAGAGAATTTAAGTAGTGTCCCCCAAGCCATAGGAGCCAATAATCATATGGGATCCAAGGCTACACAAGACTCACGAGTCATGGAAATCACTTTGGACGAGTTAAAAAAACATGACAAAATTTTTCTAGATAGCCTTACTGCTAAATCTGTCGCTCCTGAATTAGGAAAAGCAAAAGGAGATATCATTCATTCTAGAGATATTTTTTTAGATAATCAAAATTCTATTTCCTATATTGAGAACCAGCTTAAAGATCTTAGAAAAATAGCACTGCAAAAAGGAGAAGCCATTGGCATTGGTCATTTTAAAGCCAATACATTCCAAGCCATTTTCAATATGCAGGAAAGTTTTAAGGATGCAGGGATTAAATTTGTTCTTTTATCGGAGTTTTATAAAGTTGAACCCCGTACCTCTGCACCAGAAGCGCATCAGCCTTTAGCTGAGAACATAGAACATCGAAATAACTCTCAATAGTTTGTCATCCCCAAAGGTCTTTGTCGGGGATCCACTTTTAAGAATTTAAGGTTTTCAAAATGATCGTTCTCGGGATTGAAACATCTTGTGATGAAACAGCAGCTAGTATTTTAAAAGGACCTCGTGAAATCCTTTCTAATGTCATTTCTAGTCAAATGGAACTTCATCACGCCTATGGAGGGGTGGTTCCAGAAATGGCATCCCGGCGCCATGTGGAAGTCATTGATATTGTTGTTCGAGAAAGCATAAAAAAGGCGAAAATTGATCTTTCTCAAATTGATTTAATTGCTGTAACCGTCGGACCTGGCTTGGTAGGATCCCTTTTGATTGGAGCTACTTTTGCAAAAACATTGGCTCATGCACTTCATAAGCCTTGCATGGGAATCAATCATTTGGAAGGACATCTCTATGCCCCCATGCTTGAAAATCTTGACCTTGAATTCCCCTGGGTTAGTCTCATTGTTTCAGGAGGCCATACTCTTTTAGTTTGGGTAAAAGCGATTGGACAATACGAGATTTTAGGCTCTACCTTTGATGATGCAGCAGGTGAAGCTTATGATAAAGTCGCTAAACTTTTAGGACTAGGTTATCCAGGAGGACCCATCATTGACCAGCTGGCCAGAGAGGGAGATCCCAAAGCTGTAAAACTTCCCAAACCTTATCTCTCTAAAACTTCCATGGACTTTAGTTTTAGTGGACTCAAAACAGCGGTTTTATATTCTGTCAAAGGATATGGTAGAAACAAAAATACGCCCGTTCACCTAGAAGATAAAGCTTTGAAAAATTTAGCTGCATCTTTTCAAGCATCCGTCGTTGATGTTTTGACAGAAAAATGTTTAAGAGCGTTAAATCATACCGGAGCTTCCCGATTAGCGATAGGAGGTGGTGTTGCTGCCAATTCTAGACTTAGAGAACATTTGAAAGAATTCGCTCAAGAAAAAGGATTTGAAGTATTTCTCCCTTCCAAAGCCATGTGTACCGACAATGCTGCCATGATTGCAAGCCTCGGCTGGGCCACATACAATGCCGGTCTTCAGGGAGAAGTGCTAGAAGTAAATCCAAAATTGAGGATTAGGGAAGATCAAAAAATTCTAATTTAATTAATTTCTTAGCTAAAGCGTATATATCTTTTTTGTCTTGCTCCTTACGAATTCCTACAGCCACTACAATAACAATCACTTTCCCTCTATCTACCTTATAAATAATACGATAGCGTTGACCAACTGCTCTAAGACTTCGATAACCCGTTAACTCTCCTACTAAAAGCTTGCCCTGTTTTTCTGGATCGTTTGCTAAATCATCAATACGATCTCGAATCTTTTCCATGATCCGGCGATCTTGAATGGAAGCTAGCATTTTTCTTGCTTCGTGGGTAAGGAATATTTTCCAACTCACAACTTCAAATCCTTTTTCACTTTCTCCCAAGAAAGCAAACGCCCTTGAGTCATTTCCTTGATACTTTTAGAAAGCGAATTCCTTAAATCTGGATCTGCCATCACTTCTAAAGTCTCCACAATACTTTCATAGAAATCCCACGGCATAATTGCCAGAATGGGTTTTCCTCGACGGGTCACAGTAACCGCCCCAGAATCCTTCTTTCTGGAAAAAGCCTTTGGAAGGTCCAACAGGGTGGACCTTGCTTTAGAAATAGAGATTGTTTCGTCCATAAGTACCTCTTTTAGTATTTGTACATCTTATTGTACAAGTATATGCACAAAAGTTCAAGATTAAATTTTATACGCTGTCCTCGCCATTCGTCTTTTGGAGAACCAAATTTACGTAGCAGCTTCGATCTTACGGTTGACAGCAGCTTGTTGGAAAAATCTTCAGCTTACAAAAGCTCTTTGAATTTTTCAGGAGTGATTTGCAAGTCGTTGATAATACCATGTAAAGTTTTTGGCTTGATATCGTGCCCTGCATGCATAGGAATAACAACACGTGCTTGATCAGAATTTCGATAAAAAATGGCGTGACTACCTTTTTGGCGATCTAATTCAAATCCAAGTTGCTTCGCGACACGAACCAAATCTTTTGCTTTAACCTGAGGAGGAACGGACTCATGCAGCAATATGGATAGGCTTAATAATAACATCTTCGCAGGGAATAGGTTGTGAATGAGACTTAAGACTTTCTATATACAGTTGAATTGCCTCTGTAATATTCTTAATTATTTCTTCGTAAGTATCACCCTGAGAGTGGCAACCTCTAAGAGCCGGGCAAAAGGCATGATATCCCCCATCCTCTTCACGCTCTATAATAACAGTATAGTTATGTTCACTCATGGATTATATCCTTTACATCCATCACCAACCAACAATTCTAAAATGCTTGATAACTGTAGTGTACTTCACATAAGGGGTAATGTCAATTACGCAGCAGCTTCGATTTTGCGCTGGGCAGCAGCTTGTTGGAAGGCCTCTGTAACATTTCTCATGGCAACAGGTTGCATTGGGGGTAAGGGTTTGGAATCATCATAATCTGAAAGTGTTTTAGCAATCTCTGCAAGTTCATTTGCTTTAAATAAGCCTGATTTTTCCAATTCTTGATTCAGTTGAGCCGCTGTCACTGGAGATTCATTGATTAAATTAATAACTGCAAAAAGTTGAGTCAGCACAGCCCCACGCTCTGCTTGAACATAAGGAACACGTGCTGCTTTCAAGGCTTCACCTTTACCCCAAACCCCATCAAAATTATCCTTACAAAGGATAAATCTAAAAGAAGTAGCTGGTAATTCTTGAGCCCCAGGAATACGAGTTCTCAGTTGAGCAAGAACGTCTGTTGTCACATCTTGTCCTTTTGCCGTAGATGGAACAATAAGAGCAACTGATTCTAACTCTTGATCTGTTAAACCCTCTGCTTTTAAAAGGCTTCTAGCGATTTTTTCACCTTCCGTTGCAATAACAGGAAGTTTCTTACCTCTCGCACGATAAGCTTGTACAATTGTTCTTAAACCAACACTTGAAAGTTTACCCGTACCGGTATCTCTCATCATCGCCATATCGATGACTGTGACTATATCCTTATCAAAAACAGATTTCGACAAATCTGATGTCGGATTACTCATTTCTTTTGCAAAGGGATCTCGAGCTAAAACAGCTCTGCGTGTAGCTTCAAAATGGGCTTCCGTTCGATACTCTGACACTTTGCTTTCTGCGAGAGCGTTCAAGAAACCAGGAAGCTGGGTCACAAGATCGTTTAATCTCTCTAAAGCTTCTATTCTGCGTTCCTCGTCACGAATTCCTGGAATTAAATCTGCTAATTCTTTAGAAATTCCTTCTGTCTTTTTTGTGATCACTCCAGCCGAAACTAACATGGCAAAAACGACCTCTGGAGCATCACTAATCCAAGCTTGCATCTCTGAAACGCTCAACTCTGATAAACCTTCTGCTGGAAGGTTGGCTAATTTTTCTTTCAAATTATTTTGAGCAAAAATGGTGTCGAATAAACCATTTCTAAAAATAAGTTCTTGCTCTGAACGTTGATCCACTCCAGATGCTTGAGTCAGAAGTCTTGTCAATAAACGCTGCATTTTTGCTTTGCGAGCTTTTGCTGAAAGACGATAATGAGGAGTTGGAGCATCTGATCTTTCATCTGCCTTCATCCCTTCTAACATATTGCCAACTGTACGATAACGCTGCAAACCTTCTTCTTCTTTTACATAGATTTTTTCAGAAGGATTACGGCTATACGGTTCAGAAAAATTTCCTCCTCTAATCCTTATAATCGTTGCATTAACTTTTTCCCCAACCAGATAGGCAGCATAAGCACGGTTATGACCAAAACGCATAAAATAGCGTTTACGTCCTTGATCATCCGTTAATTCATACACAACCACAGGAGTTCTTTGATTCACAGGTTTATCAAATTCCCTTCTCAGCTCTTCCAACCGATAAACAACCACATCACTAAAGATAGAACCTTGCGTTGGAATAATTTCTGATGGGGCAATGACACGATTTTCCATCGTAATTTCTGAATCCCTGAAAACAGTTCCTCCTAATCCAACACCTGGAGTCTTAAGATAAGTAATAATGCCAGGGGGGCGTGACTCTCTAAATTCCGTTCTTCCACCCACTGGCTCAATTCTCCCTCCCACAATTAATCTAGCCCAAGCTTTAAAGAAATCAAGCCGAGCAACTCTTTGAGGTTCAGGCCTAGATTCTAATTTAGAGACTAGATCATGAATAGTTTCTTCAGGATTTTCTTCAACCATCTTTATTACAATTTGTTCTAGAATATGATTTTGAACAGAATCTTCGAAAGTGACTACTTTTTCTCTAGCATCTTTACCTAAGAACTCCTGAACCATCTCATAATGCTGAGATTTTCTATCATTGTGTTCTTTATAAAGAGCTATTAATTGATCTAGAGTTCTATTTTCAGCAGAAATTTGTTCTAAGAGGAATAGGACTTCGACAACATTTGTCCATCTTTTTGCTTTAATATTTTCTTGAATTTGCATTGCCCAGGCAAGAATGTGAATGACACGCGATAGTGTAAACCCTGGATACTTTCCAGAAGCAAGTACCTCTGCTATCCTAACCTTGTATTCTTTTTCAATATAAATTTCAAACTGTTCATGCTGAAGAGCTGTATTAAAATCAGAGAGTCCTTTTTGAACAAGAATATAAGTCGTTTGTCCATCTCGAGATTTAAGATGATAGGCTCCTCCAATATTGCGCGAGGCAAAAAGTTGGGCTGCTACATCATTCGCTTCAAACTCAACGAGTTGATAAGAAATATTCCCCGCTGTATCTGGTGTTGTCCCAGTCGTTTTAGCTTCGGGAGGTAATTTATCTATATAGCTTCTTAAGCCATTCTCTTCTGCTTCTGTTAAAATGTTTTCAGTATCAGTAGTTGATACATCTACCACACTAACCATTTTACGAGCTCCACCTGATTTTTGACGGGCCTTAAAAGCAATAAAGTTTGAGTCTCTTTGTAGGCGGGCTTGTGCAGCTAAAACGTCGTCAAGACTTGGGTTATCTCCTTTCGCTACATATTGTTTAGCTTTAACTATTAATGCATCTCGCTCCCATGCTTTCATGGTAATCCATTCTAGTCTAAACACGCTATTAGAGGCTTCTATCCCAAATCTTTCGGTATTTAAGACAGAGAACAGATACTCCAGACCCTGCTCAAGTAATGCAAATTCTTTATCTGCCATCACCTGTGATTGTCTTAATCTAGCTTCTCTATCAGCATCTGCCATCACCTCTAATTTTCTTAATTCAGCTTCTATATCAGCTAAAGCTTGCTGTCTTGAAAAGAGAGGCTTTTCTGTCCATTTTAAGTCACTGGTCACAACCAGCTCTATCACAGCTCCTGTTTCCATCTTAACGGCCTTATAACGCCTTGTTCCATTTGCATCTACTGCTTCGATCTGACCAAAAATTGCATAGCCTTGTTTTACAGCCTCTGGATATATTTTCTCAAGCGCTGCTATTTCTGCTTTATCAATATTTTTTGCAGAGGCAAATGCTCTTTCCTGAATTCTCGCAAGTTGGGCTTTTTGATTATCCTCTATACTTGTTTTCAATAATGCACTCACCTTGGAGCTTAATCCTATTTTTGGCTTTGTCCCTTCTTTATAATGTCGAGCTAATCTTTCTCCAAGAATTCCTTGTACAGCTTGGTTAAATTCTTGAACTTGGGGAGCTTCATTTGGAAAGAAACGAACAACCCATTTGTCTTGTTCACTTCTATCTGCTGTTAATTCATCTAATGCATCTTCAAATGAAAGATCTTTAAATTTACTTTGAATGAATTCTTCCAATGCCGGCAATTTCTGTGCGATGGTTTGAACATACTGGGTGCGAAGGCCGCCTGTATCAAGAACAGGAGTAAATAATTCTGAATTCTGTGCCATTCGAATGTCATTAGCCCAGGCCAAAACATGGAAGATTCTTTCAGCTGTATAGCCTTTGGGCAATCTTTTCTGAGCTTCCATTTCTCGGATTTCTTTTCCCCATTTGGTTTCTGCAAATATTTCTGAGAGTTCATGCTGTTTATAGAGGGCTCGATTACTTGCATTTCGTGATACAAACACATAATGTGTTCCATCAGGCAATGGCAAATGAAATCCATTCGTGAGTTTAAGCTCTTTTGCTAAGTTCCCAATCGATGGTTTGTTCTTATCCTTAGGCGCAGGATCATTTTCATCAAAATAAATTAATTGATAGCGAATATTGATACCTTCAATTGCACAAGCCTCTTGAATTTTCTCTACCCCTTCTGCTTGAGCAACTGCCATCAATTGCTGAATTTGTTTATCTGTTAAACTTCTTGCTGTACTATGATTTGGCCCTGGGTCTTTCAAAGCACCGACTGCATTTCTTACTACAGTTTCAGGTAAGGATAACTCCTTATACAGTCTCTCAGTAATTCCCATACATGATTTAGCAAAACGTTTTTCATTTTCTTCTCTTCGTTGAGCCCCCGGACCTACATCTGTGAGAATCCATCTTCCTGAATCGTCCAAGATCTTCCTAAGCATAACTGGCTCTGCATCCTCAGCATTTAAATACTTACCAGGTGGAGATTGATAACGTGTATTTTTCCATGAAGCTACCTCTAAAAGAACATTCAATGGTTTTCCACTTTCACCAAAAATTTCTTTAATTCTTTTTTCTCTATCGCTCCTTAAAGAACTAGATTTTGTAGAAGAACCTAGATCTTCTTTGCGTTTCCCATACAAAGCCCAGTAAAGAAGATCCTCGGTAATATTATCCATCTCGTTAGCAAATTTCTGATGCCCTCCTTGAAGATGGTAATTACCAGGTTGGCCTGAAAAATTTCTAATAGTAATTTTTCCATCATTATCGATGGCAATATCTCTTAATGGATCAAAATCTTTACTAAAAGTCCGGTCGGGATTTTCATCTATTTCTTTTAATACATTATAAAGAAAACTCGCAACGCCTTTTAATCTTGCTCCTTTATCATCAGGAAGCGAATTCCACCAGTCTGCAAATACAACTTCTTTCCTGATAGTCACTTTTGGAGGCGTCCTTACAATTACTGGCATACCAACCAAAGGTTTCACTTCTTGAGGTTGAACAGGTAAAGGTTCTATGTATTTTTCAAAAAGAGGCTTTTCTGTCCATGTTAAGTCACTTGTGATAACCAACTCTATAACGGCACCTGTTTCAAGTTTAATCGCTTCATAGCGTCGTGTACCATTTGCATCAGGCTTTTCGATCTGACCAAAAATTGCATAGCCTTGTTTCACAGCTTGTGGATATATTCTCTCTAATGAAGTGATTTCTGATTTATTAATAGCTTTTGCAGATGCAAACGCTTTTTCTTGAATTTTTGCTAGCTGAGCTTTTTGATTATCTTCTTTAGTTTGCTTTCGTAAACTCCATCCTACTTGTGTTCCTTCTCTATAATGTTGAGCTAATCTTTCTCCAATCACTCCTTGTATGCTTTGATTAAATTCTTGAACTTGGACAACCTCATTTAGGAAGAAACGAGTAACCCATTGGTCTTGTTCACTTCTATCGGCTGTCAGTTCATCCAAGGCATCTTCAAATGAAAGATCTTTAAATTTACTTCGAATGAAAACTTCTAAATCAGCTAATTTTTGAGCTTTTGTTTCAACATGCCCAGCTCTAAAGCCAGATGTGTTAAGAACGGGCGTAAAAAGTTCTGAATTCTGTGCCATTCGAATGTCATTAGCCCAGGCTAAAATATGGAAGATTCTTTCGGCATTATAGCCTTTGGGTAATTTTTTCTGAGTTTCCATTTCTCGGATTTCTTTTCCCCATTTGGTTTCTGCAAATATTTCTGAGAGTTCATGCTGTTTATAGAGGGCTCGATTACTTGCATTTCGTGATACAAACACATAATGTGTTCCATCAGGCAATGGCAAATGAAATGCATTCGTGAGTTTAAGCTCTTTCGCTAAGTTTCCAATCGATGGCTTGTTCTTATCCTTAGGAGCAGGATCATTTTCATCAAAATAAATTAACTGATAGCGAATATTGATACCTTCTATCGCACAAGCCTCTTGAGTTTTTTCTATTCCCTCTGCTTGAGCTGCTGCCATTAATTGCTGAATTTGTTTATCTTTTAAAGTTCTAGCAGTGCTGTGATTTGGCCCCGGATCTTTTAAAGCTCCCACAGAAGCTCTATCTATTACTGATGATTGTTTAGTAGAAAAATTTATTCTTTCAAAAATAGATTTCCAAACATCTCCTAACCGTAACCATCCAAGAACCGAAACTGCAACAGCTCCCAAAATTTTTATAAAAATAGGCACCCAGTTAACACCCATAGCTGCTCCAACAGCAGGCGCAGCACCCACTAATGCAGGTAAACTTGGGATAGCCGCAATAATTAAAACAACAGATAAGAAAGGCAAGAATCGAGAAAGTAGTCCCCAAACTGTCGGGAATTTGGATGCAAAAACACTAAGGACAGGTTGTTTTGGTCCTTGGTGAGGAATAAAAATACTCATGACACCCACCACAGCTGCACGAGCCGTGGTTGCCGTTTCATTGGCTTGAAGTCCTTGGGAAAGTTCCCCTCTTAAATTCACAATAGCGTCGTCTAAATTAGAAACATTTGTTTGAACAGAAGAAAGATCTCTCAAGACATCAGCCCATAATCCTAATTCTATAAAGGTTTTCCCAGCGGTCGTTTCATTCAACCTTAATATTTCTCTTAAAAGATCTAACGAAGTTTTTGTCCCTGCCAAGACATCCACATCTTGTGCATTACTTCGAAGCATTTCTGAATATCCCCTTAACGCTTCTAAAGTCAATGTAGCTGCTTGGCGACGAGCATTTGCCTGAAAACGTGGAGGTAGGTTTTCTGCTCTACTCATCAATTCCCGTGCCTGAATTAAAGAATTTTCAATATTTCTTATTTTTCTTTCTCTTTGTACACTTACCAAAACCTCGTTCATTCCAGAAATCGATCTGATTCTTGCTCCGTAAGCTTCTATAACTACATTTGCATTTTTTCTTTGCTCAGACCCAAGTTGATCTAATCTAGCTGCAAGACGTTCTCGAACGTCTAAATAATGATTCATTATTTCTCTTTTTTGAACTTCATCCAATGTCTCTTGAGCCAAAAGATACTCGACATGTAAAAGATCCACTAAATCTCTCATTGTCAAAAATCGATCTTTAGGACTATAGGATAAAGATATTTTGATAATTTCACGAAGTGTATTGGGAATGTTTGGATTTTCATTTTCTAAAGCTGAAACAAAGCGATGGGTAAAGATGGCTTGGACTTGCTTAAATTGCTTAGCATTTATAGTTCCATCTTCATTATGACAAGATGTTTTTAATTTTTCTATTTCTAGTGGAGTTAATCCTCCATCAATATTTAATTCAAAAGGAAAACCTATCGTGAAGAGTTCACAAATTTCAAGAGCAAAAGACCAAACATCACTAGGAAAACTAATCGTTTCTGTAGAACTTCCAAGGACTTGTTTGACTCTCTCAGGAGCTGCACATTCAAGTCTTCCAAAGAAATCTTTTTCCCCTTCCTTTTCAATTTGTTTAACAGGAGCGGCAGATCCAAAATCAATCACTTTCACGTTGATGGCATTAGAATCTGCTACTGTTCCCGAAACCATTACATTATCTGAGTTGATATCTCGATGAAGAAGTCCTGCTCCATGAACTTGAGCCAAACCATTCGCATATTGGCTGGCCACGTGAAGTCTGGTTCTTAATTTAAGCTGAGGAGATTCAGTTGATTCAGTAACTGTGGTCGAAAATTTTCCTAATTTTAATGCCTGAGGAACATATTCTATCACTAAAAATGAGACGGATCCTGTCTCTGTACTTTTTTGGTGATCTTGTAATATAGCAATATTGGGATGATGACCGATTTTTTCAAGAGCAGAAACTTCTAAATCAAAACTTTTTTCCGCATCGTCTGTATTAAAAGGAACTTTAATAACTACAGTTTCTAAACGTTCGTTTAGTGCTAGATAAACTCCAGCCATTCCTCCTTCATCTAACCAACGATAAATTGTATAAGCTTCCTTTTCTCCTTGTATGATGATATTACGTTTTGCTAATTCTTCAGGAGACAAGCCAACTCTTATATCTGAAAGAGATATAACATCTTTTCTTAAATCTAGGGGGGGCTGTGGTTTTATTGCTTCGCGAGGAACGCGATTTAGTTCAGATTGAACTGCTTTTTCTAGGCTTTGTAATTGTTGCCAACGAATAATTAAGTGATCATGTACCTCTTTTGAAAGGTTAGGAATGGCTTTTAATTGGCCTAAAGAAACTTCAATTTTCTTGATGCTTTTAAGAAAACTATCTAAAACTCCCAAATACGCCCAATCTGGCAATAAAGTGCTCATTCTTTCTCTGTCATGAATAAGAGCAAAAAATACATCCACTGCAGCTTCCAATTTCCCAAGAGCCCTTCTATCAGTAGGTTCTTCTTCTGTTAATTTAACAACTTCAGCCAAAACATCTAAATCTAAAGCATTTGAAATGGCCACAGGCAAGTTTTGAACACGATTTTCTAAATCTTTTAATTCTCCACTCAATATCTTTTGATGTGTGTTTCTAGCCCTAGAAATAGCTCTATCCAAATCTGCTAAGATATTTCCTCTGGCTTGCATCGATTTAGAATAATCACTAAACCCTTTTAATTGCATCGCTCTGGCTTCATAGGCACTTAAGATAGCTCCCACAGTTGCCTTGCGATCTCCTAGGTTTACTGCGCGCGCATCTAAACGACCTGCAATTTCAAAATAAAGTTGGCCTAATTCTTTTAATTGAACTTGATTTGGATTTTCTTCTGCTAAAAGTTTTTCTAAACTTAAAAAATCTGAAATATCGCGCATAGTCAATACACGCTCTTTTGGTTCTTTAGAAAGAGAAATTTTAAGAACGGCCTGTAATGTTTTAGGAATATCCTCTACTCTTTCTTGTTCTAATGCATCAACTAGATTCCCAGCTAATACATCTTGCATTCTTTGGACTTCTTCTTCAGAAAATTTTCTTCCAAAGGCTACTTCTATCTTTCTAATATCTTCACTCGTGATGACATTTTGATCGGAAGTTTTAAAAGGAGAACCCTTTCTAAACACCGTTTCGTAAATCATGATTGCAAAAGCAAACACATCACTTTCGAGCCCAATATCTTTTCTAAGTCCATTTTGATCTAAAGTGCGTATTAATTGAATCAAACTATCTATACGTTCTCTAGACATGTAACTAGGAGTTAACAAAGGTATTTTCTCTCCTTCATTCTGAAGCGTTGAAAGACGAATCGCTCCTCCCATATCAATTACTTTAGCTTTTTGCCCTATAAGGAGATTACCTGGTTTTAAATCGCGATGAACCCAGTTATAATCATGTAAATCGGCTAAACCTTGTGCCCATTGACCCAAACCATCTAATCTTCGGTAAAGTTTTGTTCTCTTTTCTTCACCTGTTACTTCTGACCCTTCTGCGATCGTCTGAGAAAATTGATGCATATCTTTAGGATTTTCGATATTTTCAAGGACTAAAAATGGGAAAGAGTCTACTTTACCGTAATCTTTAAACCCTACGATGTTTTCATAAAATGCCGGATTATCATCCTCATATCCAAACGTAACAAAGGCATCTTCTTCTATTTGAAAACTTTGCAAGGCAGCACTACTAAGATTTAAAGGCATTTTAATAACAACTATTTCATCCTTGTCTGTGTAAGCCAAAAAGACACGACCTAATCCACCTTCTCCGAGAACGTTATAAATCGTATAAGTACCACGAGGACTTGAGAGAACAACATTTTGAGAAGCAAGACTTTCTTTCGTCAATTCTAAATCATCTAAATTTTTCACCTTTGATAAGTCTTCGCTTCGCAAATCTCTAACTTTTTTCGACGAGAATCTTATTTGTAATTGCAAGCGTTCTGACGATGGAGCAGATACAGTTTTCAGTTTTGCCATTAAGGAAAAACCATAGGCTTGAATAGCT
This sequence comes from uncultured bacterium, assembly GCA_964640155.1. Lineage (GTDB taxonomy): Bacteria > Auribacterota > JACPWU01 > JACPWU01 > JACPWU01 > CAZXEQ01. The sequence goes on from CAZXEQ010000002.1 coordinate 226,127, forward strand.
TCTCGCGCCAATGTCACGTCAATGCCTGCATCTTCTCTTGTTTGAAGCTGGGCTTGAAAACGATTGACTACTTTCACAAAATCTTGAACGATGGCTTGAACTTGATTTTCATCCTGTACCGCACCCGCCAAAAATCTTTCTGCTCTTAGAAGTGCTGCCATATCTTGCATGCTTAATAAGCGATTGCGAGGATTTTTAGACAAACTAATCTTAAGAATTTTTTGTAACGTCCGAGGTATTAAGGCTTCGGGAATAGTTTCATTCTCTAAGTCCGGAACTAAACGGCCCTCAAGTATTGCCTTTACTTTGGCTACATACTCTCTTCTTAAATCTTCATTCACGCTAGAATATGCTTGCTCTATATTAGCTAAATCAACGGGTGCAATATCCCTTCCATCTACAAGCTGAAAAGGTAAATTTTTTCCAAAAATACCTTCGTAAACATTTAGAGCAAAAGAAAAAACATCACTTGAAAGGTCAATTTCTTCCCCTTGAGGCCGACCAGCCAGAATATCTAAATAATTTCTTATCCGTTCTGGTGATAGATAATTTAGAATGCCCATAAAATTATCTGATGTTTCTCCTCTTTCATGTATTTCAGACATAGAGATGGCTGCGCCAGGATCAATAACTTTAACTATTTCTTGGCCAGATTCACCGCTAACCAATGCATTAGTAGGCTGACAATCTCGATAAAGGATATTTCTGCGATGAAATTCCATTAAACCATTTGCCCATTGGCTACTGACACTCAATCTTCTTTGTAACTTTATGGAATCGTCTTCCAAAGAATAAGTAACAGAATTTCCATAATCATCCAAATATTGGTAATCAGCAATGTGATCAATCACAAGAAAGGGGAATTGCCCGATTTGACCGCCAGCTCTAAAACCAACAATATTTTGATAAACATCTGGATTGTCAGGAAAAGAACCAAGTGCTTGAAAAGCCGTTAATTCAAAATTTAAAGCAACGCGTCCAGGGCCAGTAGTATCTAAAGGCAACTTAACAACGACAGTTTCAAAACGTTCATTGTAGGCTAAAAAGACTCTACCTAATCCACCTTGTCCCAAAACCTTATAAATTGTATAAACTTCTTGTGCCCCATGAAGAATGACATTTTGTTCTCTTAAACTTTCTTCACTCAAACCTAACTCTTCAAGTGTAGTAACCGTGGTCAAATCAATTGAGTTTAAATCTAGAACGTGTAGTTTTCCCATGGCATCTAAAGGAACACCTATAGGTAAATAAGCAATTTTTGCTTCCAATGACTTAACCCATATCGCTTGAGATTTTCTCAGATGAGCCACGAGTAAATTTCGATAAGTATTGAGTGTATGAATAGCGGAACTTAAATCGAGTCCCTTTTCTTGCCTTTCTTGAGCTAAAGTTAAAAAGTTTTTTAGGGTCTGTTCAAAAGATTCAATAACCGATCTGGCCTGATTTTCATTAAAAGAATCGTTAGCTAGAAATTCCTCAGCCGCCATAAAGGCCATCATATCTTGCATGCTAAAGAAGCGTTCTTGAGACTCACGCGTCAAAGCAATTTTCAAGACTTGCTGAAGTCTTTTTGAAATTCCTGCCTTCGTACCTAGTTCTGAAGGAACGTCATCCCGTAAACTCTGACGGAAATTTCCCCTAAGTAAACCTTCTCTTCGAAGAGCTTGCCCTTCATTTAATCTTTGTTGAATTTCTTGTAACTCTTCATGTATGGGACGAATTTCGTCTTCTAAAGCATTTCGAGTTTTTAAATCAGACATAGTCTTTGATAAGACTCTCTTACGTGCCATATCTATATCTCGAGAAGCAAGTAAAACATCCAATCTTTCCGCTTGTTCACCAAAGGGATATCCCTCCCTTAAAATAAGTTGATGCACGATCAAAGCATAAGCAGAAACATCACTGGATAAATTAGTAGGTTCAAAAGCTTTATAAATTCTTTTTGTTAACTCTTTTTGATTTGGGACTGGATCTGAAGCTTCTAACAGAGGCTGACCAAGCAAAACATTCAACTGGTTTGCAATATCTTTTAATTCTGGTTCAGAAAGAGTCTTAGAAGAAGAAACCCTATTAGTTAACAAAGCAAGATTCTGTCCTAGATATCTTTCGCGAGACATCCAATTAGGCGTCCCCACATACACAAGTTCAATCCCCTTAGATTTTTGGAGTTGTGCTTCAGAAATAATGGCGCCCAAATCTATTAATTTAACTACAGGCACTCCATTCACTTCAATAATGAGAATATTCTCTGGTTTTAAATCTCTATAAATCCATCCCTGGACATGAAGTTGGTTTAGCGCTGCAGCTAATTGACGAGCAATGGAAAAAGTTGTTTTGGGATCAGGATTTTTCTGTTGAATATATTCTTTTAAGTTATAAGGCGTTTCAACCATTTCCATAACAACAAAAGGGATAGATCCCACGACGCCATGATTTTCATAACTAACAATGTTTTGAAAAGAAGAATCTTTATTTTTAGCAAGTTCTTGGAAAGCGTCTAATTCCGTTTGAAAAACAGTTAATGCAGGAGAATCTTTACCTCGTGCATCTTTTATATCTTTAGGAAATTTAATGGCAAATTCTAGACCATCCTCATCAGAAGCTCTGAAAACCATCCCTTGCGCACCTTCTCCTACAAAATCTGTAATGGTGTATTTTCGTCCATCAGCTCCTGCAACAATAAATTCTACATTTTCAAAAGCGCCTTTAGAAAGACCTATATCAGCAGGCGTATTGGGTTGCCAATCTGCTGGGCGATCTGCCTTAAATTGATTGAGGGATTCCGGAGTAGATAAATCAATTTGATGCCGCGCTGTTGTTTGGGTTTCAGGAGCTTCTCCCACTAAAGTACCTGTCAGCGGGGTTACTCCTGCAATCGCATCATATCGATCTTGCAAAGGTTGTCGATATCCAGCAATTACACTTTCATAAAGTGAGGAGGCAACAGCTCGTGTCTGTAAAGATTTTTCAATTTCTACAAGAGCAGCTAAACTGTTTTCCAAATCTTCTTTTGAGGCATTTTCTGTAGCTAATATCTTTTCTAATCTCATAAAATCTCGTAAATGGGACATGGTATAAATGCGATCTTGTGGCTTTAAAGAAAGAGAGGTTTTGAGAACTGCTCTTAATTGAGGAGTAAGATGAGCTGCTTGAGTATCAAAATCGTTTCTTACAGAACTTGTTAAAATAGCTTCTGCTTTTCGCTCAACCAAACGATTTGTTTGATTTTTCATTTTTGCTAAAAGAGCTTTTTTATCGCTAATACTAGGATCATCTGGGCGAATCGTTTCAAGACGAGAAATTTCTGAAGAAAGTTTTCTTGAAGCACGCTGAATTTCAACAAGTTCATCGATGGTCTGTTCAAACCTTTTTCTCTCTGAAAAAGGAAAACCAACGCCCAACATAAATTCGCATGCAACCAACGCATAGGCATAGACGTCCGAAGAAATAGAAAAAGGAAGATAAGCTGCAATAAATTCTCTCCTTCTTTCTTGAAGCTCTAATATAGAAGCATTGACCTTATTTCTCTCTGGATCATTCTCTGCAAGTTTGTCCAACTGTCTTTTCAACACACCCAAGTCTCGATCCAAACCGTGTATATCGTCAATGATGTACAAATTTTGAAGTCGGTCTGGAGCCATAAATGAAGCGACTCCCATAATATTGGATTCTCTGAGACCTTTTGCATTTCGCTCCATATTTTTTACAGACAAGGCTGCTCCCATATCAATTAATTTCATATGGCCATTTGTCATAACCACATTGTTAGGATTAAGATCCCGATAAGCCAGCTCTTCTGGTAAAGCATGTAAAGTTGCAATAGCTTGAGCTAAACTTTCACCCAGCTCTAAACGTCCAGCCATAGAAACTTGAGAAGGATCGAGCGTCAAGTCATAAAGCTCTGTTGCATTTGGAAGATATTCCATGACAGCAAAAGGGTAAAGACCTACTTTGCCTTCCCCATCAAAACCTACAATTTTTTCAAAATTTTTGGGATGATCTTTTCTTGTTCCTAAAGCGTTAAATGCTTTCAGCTCCTCTTGAAAACCTTTTATTTGATTAAAGTGAGGGAATTTGATCGCGACCTGCTGACCTGAATCTGTTAATGCAAGGTAAACCGTGCCCATTCCGCCTTGGCCCAATTTTCTAACAATCGTGTAGTACTCCCCATTATTGTCTCGGATACGAACTCCGCCTTTTTGAATTAAATCTTCCGGACTTAAGCCTAAGTCATTTAAGCTTTTTGCTCCTGCAGCCAGATCTGGACGCGGTGTATAGGCCTTCATCAAAGCTAAGGCCTCATTAATTCTATTTTTATAAGACAGGAGAATTTTCTGAAGTTCAGCAGATTGAAGATCTTGACTCGTTTTTCTTTTTAAAAGACGTTGATAAGAAATATCTGCTTCTTCTGGTTTTTGTTGAGAAAGCAAATGCTCCATTTCAATAAAATCGGCTAAATCTTGCGCTGTAAAAATTCTGTTCTTAGGATCTTTTGCCAAAGAAATTTTTAGGACGGGAATTAAACCTTCTGGGACACGGGCTTTTCTCGCATTATCTTCAAAATCAGAATTTAATTCACCCATGAGAAGAGCTTTAAACTTTGCGTCTCTAATTTCTCCACTTTTATCCGAAAACGCTTGGTCAATGTCATTGTATTCAGCGCGAAGAGCCAGGGTAGAAGGATCGTCGGGACGAGCTAATTCAGCCTCTCTTAAATCTTTAAATTTAGCATGTCTTTGAGCAAAAAGAGTTTCAACTTCCCTCACAAGCGCATTAATATCAGCACCATATCCATAGAAGCGAATATGGTAAGGAAATGCTGCACCATACACACTGTGATACATAGTAAGGGCTAAAGAGAAAACATCGCTTCGATCAATTGTACTGAGCTGAGATGTAAGGTCAGAGCGTGTATTCGCCGTAATGTTTGGATTGTTAAGAGCTTCATTCACAGACATATTCATTAATCTTTCGGGAGCCATGAAACTCAAAGTTCCTGAAACACTGTCTCCTTCTCTACCACTTTGGGATCTTAAAGTATCCATGGAGATTGCGGCTCCAAAATCGATGAGTTTAAGTTTGCCTTGTGACGTAATCAAAATATTTAAAGGTTTAATATCTCGAATGAGAAAGCCTTTTCCATCCGCATCTACAGCAGCAACAGCCTGACTTAATTGAACAGCTAAAGACAGGCGAAGTGCTTCAACTTCTTGGGGAGTTTTTGACTCTATAGCTTCACGCATAAAAACATCTAAGGTTTTTGAATTTTCAATATATTCAAAAACAATAAAGGGTAATGTTTCCCCTTTTATTTCTATCGTGCCTTTGTCTCGATAGCGCACAATATTTTCACAATATTCTGGTTGCATTTCTAGGAACTCAAATACGTTTAGTTCTGCTTGAAAAGAATCAAATGCCTCTTTGTTTAAAGGAAGTTTAATAACAACTGTTTCTCCTGCAGAATTAGTAGCTGTCCAAACAGAACCATAGCCTCCTCTTCCAATTTCTTCGACAAGCGTATATCCTCCCGATAGTTGAGACCCCCTCCCTAAGGGTGCATCTGGATCCTCTACCATAGCCGCTTCACCCATATCTAGGACAGCTTCATCCTCATCCGCAGCAAGAAGGTCTTCTATTGTTTCCGTCGATATGCCTAAAATATTTTCATAAGCTTTAATAATTTCTTCAAGTGTAGCGACTCTTTCAAGTGAATCCAAATTTTCAGATTTTAATCGTGCTTTAACGCGGTTAGAAATTTTAGCTAAAAGCATTGCAGCATCAAAACTTGCATCTGGCGTACCGATACCTCCCAAGATTATCTCTTCCAACTTTAAGAAATCCACCCAATCATGAATATCAAAAATACGATCTTTGAAATCAGAAGAGAGAGAAATTTTAAGAATTTTAAATAATGTGGATGGTATTGGATCTCGGCCAGGAGGGCTTCTTTCTTGAATAATATCTTCTTTTAACTCACCTTTGATAATGGCATCCCCACGAGCTCTTTGTTCTTTCTTAATTAAACCATTTATCTCTTGCCGTTTTCTGGCGATGTCTGCAGCCACTCGATCAATAGCGGATTGATCAACCCTCAATGAGATAAGATTGATTTGAGCCCCTACGAGAGCATTTAGTTCACTTTGAACTTGGCCTCTGTATGCTTGAATTTTCAAAATTTCATCTTCTACAAATGGAAACCCCAGGCCATAAAGTTCACAGAAAGAAAGCGCCAAAGAGAAAATATCTGACGAGAAGTCTACTTGAATATCTTTTATCTTTTCCTCAAATCCAGCCAAATCAGATCTATCTTCTTCATTGAATATGCGACTCATGCTATGTCTTTCTGGAGACATATAGTAAAGAGATCCAAGAATCGAATTACGCGCTCTCTGTGCAGGATTAGACACGTTTAAATCTTCCACTTTTCTACAAAAGCCCAAATCAATTCTTCGAGTAGATCCATCTGGCAAAACTAAAACGTTGCTAGGTTTAAAATCACCATCAAAAATATTCTGCTGATGAAGGCCTTCCATTCCTTCTGCACATTCTCTTGAAATGCGCAGCTGTTCAGAAAAAGAAATCGAATGTGTTGAGATATAATCCTCTAGATTTTCAGAATCTTCAGCATATTCAGTAATGAGGAAGGATAAAGGCCCCCAAGAGCCATGACCTTTATAATCAATAAATCGAGCACGGTATTCAGGAGATATTTTTTCAAAAGTAGCCGCTTCTGCTCCAATAAAATCATCATAAAATCTTTCGAGATCTACTTTAATTGCGACCTTTTTCCCTTTTGAATCAAGTGCACGATAAACAATTGACATCCCGCTGTGGGCAATGACAGATTCAATGGTATAGACATGCCCCGCCTGATCTTTTAAGAGAACATTTCTAAGCCGTAAGCTCTCAGCACTCATAAAGAAAATATCTTCAAGTTTTACATTTGTAGGTAAAGCAATATCTTGAGCATTGACAATATAGAACCTTTCAAGTGTAGAGGTTACTCTTTGCAAATCTTTAGCTACATCTTTTGGCAAATTCTGAATTTTAGACATTCTTTCAAGATAAGAGAGCATGGCATCTATTTGTGCGAAAGTTATTTCTAGAACATGCTTTGCTTGCTTTCGCTCCTCGGGACTGACCCAAATCAGACTATTCATCTGGGCCTGCACTAGCTCAGTAACAAGTGTCATGGTTTGATACAGAAGGTTTGCTGCCTGAATAGAATCAGGACGCGCAGTCAAAATCCATTCATAGACATGCATGGTTTCGATAATTTCATTAATGGCCTGGCGATGTATTTCTTGAACGGTTTTTGGGGCTAAAACTATAGGGACATTGATGCGTACCGCAATTTCTTCCAATTGTTTTCTTTTTCCTTCCAAGAGCACATCGGGTTGTAAATTTCTCCAGCAACCAATCAACTTGCCAGAATATTGTTCAATCTGTTCAGTAATTTTTGGCATCAGTGTACGAACAGCTTCGATTTCGGCTATACTTCTTAAAGGAGAAAGAAGTGCATCTGCTTGTTCATAAACTTCCAAAGCCTCTGCAACATCTGATTTGGTAAGGGAATCTGCTTGATCGATCAAAACACCTATTTCTCCAAGAGCCCTTCCAATTTTCTTCTTTTCTGCGGTTAGCTCGGATTGAATGCGAGCTTTTGCAGGATGAACTTTACCAGTGGTTTTTTCAAAATTTTGAAGTGCAATCACAGCTGCTGCATACGGACGTATAGCCAGATATGGATTTTGATTACCTATCTCTGGAGCCATCACCTCAAGCGCCGTAATCGTCTGAGAAAACAGAAGGACAACATCTGGATGTGTTGGACGAGAAGCTAGAATTTGTAAACATACAGCTAAAATATCAGAGGCGTTTACTTCTTTGTTGGGCGTACGAGATTTTGATAGAGTCATCAATCTCACAAAAAGATCTGAATCAGGCGCTCTATTTCTATTATTCTGATGAGAAGAATAAACTTCTTTCGACATTTCCTCATCTGTTTTTTCTCTATACGCACGCCATCTGGGAACTCTGATTAGTTCAGGATGAAGCACAAGCAGTCTGTTCAAAAGAATGGAACTGATATAGATAAGAGAATTTCTACTTTCCACATCTTGTGTTTTTTTAACTCGCTCTACGAAATCATCTAATAGCATTTGCATCGAATCGGCATCTGAAGATATCCCGAGAGATCTTAATTTCTGTAAGACCTGGGTTCTTGGGGTCATGAGTCTGGCCCATAAGTTATTAAACACTGGACTACGTCGAATAAACTCAGGTAAATAACTTAACCGTGCCACAAGCTGACCCATCAAATCATGAATTCCCCAATCATAAAGACTCCAGTTTTCTTCAGCAGAGGCAGTTCTTTCCAATAAACGATTTAAAAATATTTCTACACGACGCACCGTGTCAGGATTGCCTTGAGCAAATTCCGAACTATCTAAAAGAGCGATAAAGGCCTTTCTCAACACCTGAATGTCTTGCGATTCTAAAGCAGTTTGATCATTATAAAAATGGGTGATGGTTTCTCTCTGATTTTCAGAAGTCCAAGGAGCAATTAAAACAGCCTCACCCGTTCTTAAATCTTTTTTCGCAATGCCAAGCGTCAAACTACGATGCAGGCGTTCAGCTAATTTTTGAAGCCGACCTGCTTGTTCAGAATCCCCTCTCGCATTGACCACCTTTATTTGATTAAAAATAGACGTCAATGTTGCCATGCCTTCCGCAAAAGTCCTCTCAGGGAAGTGCGGGGTTAAAGCTGCCGCTTCTAGATTTTCAATCGCCTTCGTGTAAGTTTGCAGTTGCTCATCTGCTGTGGTTTGAGTAGCTTCTTGAGTCAATTGATTGGCCTCATCCAAATCCTCCCGACTGGGTTGTGTCATTTCATCCAGAGGTCTTTGAACACGAGCAAGAACAAGATTTAATTTTGTCAAAATAGTTCCCCGGGGATCTAACTTGGCTCGGTGCGAAATAATGGAGGGAATCATGGCCTCCACTTGAGCTTTCAATCTTGAATATTTTAAATATTGAGCAGTCGCTGAAGAAGCATTTCCTGCTGAACCCATCAGCTTTTCAAGGGACGAGAACAGCAAAGCCTGTGTCTCTTCTGTTTCCAAAAACTGTAAATTGACATGAGAAGATAAATTCTCTTCGTTTTCTCTAGCCGCTTGAATCTGTGCCAAAAGGATTTGCCATTTTGCAGAGAAAGGCATGCCAAAAGCCAGAAGAAGATCTTGGGGAAGAACAATATATCGCGTCAAAGAAGATAAAAGAGCTTGATAAGCATGTTCTCTTTCCAAAGGATCCTGAATTGCTTTAACGCTTTCAAAAGCTCTTTGTGCGTAATTAAAAAATACATTTTGTGCAATGATAGAACCACGAAGAAGCACTCTAAAATCCTGCCAGAAAAAGGCCTGTGCCAAAGGAGGAAATTGATGAACCTCTCTTAGAAAATCTTCCATTTCTTTTCTTAAAAACAATGTCTGAGCCCCTTTCTCAAACGCAGAAAGATTAGAAGGATCTATTTCAGCTTCTGCTGCGTAAAAATGTTCGAAAAACCCCTTTCTTGCTTCATCTGAAAATGGATCATTAATTAAAGCATCTTGATAAGATTGCATGGCCGCTCGATGATTTGCCTTTTTCGAGAAAATACGCGCATTTTCTAAAGAAGAAAGAAACGCATATTCTCCTAAGCCAATTGCATCCAGAGTGCGATCAAACTGTTGAGGAGCCAAATAACTGAACACAGAAAAGCCACCAAAAATTAAGCCTAGTGAAAACCATACACCCACGGAGCTTGTCAAAATAAGAGTCACTGCAATAACAGATACGGTTATAACAGAAACAACCATCGCTGCTGGCTTTAGGAAGGGAATAAGACGATCCCAAAGATTAGGATATTTTTGAACCAACGCAACAAAACCAAAACAGACAAACGAAATGGCAAAAAGGATTATCGCAGTCCCCGGACTTACTAAAATAGAAGCCAAAGACCTCGGTTGAGCAATATTCGGCACTGTCTGTGTTACATTTTGGACAAGATTCTCGGCGCCTGGCAACTGTTGAGCACTAGCCACTTTCCAAAGCATGGAAAGAGGAGTATAAGCCAAGAAAAGAGTGGCACCACTTATTGCGCCAACAAAGAGGCGAAAAAAGAGACTTCTAAAAAACAATTGAACTATTGCAGGAAGCATTCCTGCTTCCCGTGCCCTCTTCACAACAACAGGCCAATCTGAATTGGGAGGCAAATCACTTCGATAATCGTCTTCTAGATTCTTTTCCTTCCCCATCAACTTTAAGACTTCGCCAATTGTTTCTGGAGGAGAACTTTGTCCCTTTCTCTGAGGGATATTTGCAATTCCGACATACCAGCGGGCTGCTAAAATCTGCCAGAGTTTCCCCTCATGCACTTTTGTAAAATGAGGGAAATTGGTACGAATCGTCTCCATGGCAACGCTTGCAGGCAGTCTTGCATTCCTGTCTTCGCTGGCCATGTACAAAATCTGAGCAATTTCCTTCATCTGAAATTCATTCAGACGTTGATAAGGACTCCATTTAAGAAGTTCCCCTAACCATTTTATAATTTGTCCAATTTGCGCTCTTTCTCTGTCCTTTGTGTCCGATTTTTTAGCTTGAACATTCTCGAAAACTTTTCCATTTGGAGCTATTGCGTTTCCACTTCCCACATTCACCACAGTTCCCTTCAGAGATCTTGTTCTTCCATCATCATCCACGCGAGCAAACTTTGCATCTTCAACTCCATTCGATGTATCCGAAAAAACCTTCTTAATTTCTTTGATAGACTTCTGTTTTACTTCTCCAAAGCCAACGGTAGCTCCTACCTTTGTTTTTCTTCCCGTAAAAACTCTCTTTCCAGAATCAAGGACTTTCATTTGTTCATCCACCACCATCACAGACATACGAATCTTATAATCTTCAAGAGCTCTGTCACGAATCTTAACAACCATCATTTCAGCAAGCTCACCTTGATTCTTTCCTTGTCTTTGCTCTGTCGAAATGCCAATCGCATCCATTTCTTCGCTCGTCACAACTCCTGTTGCTAAAAGATGTTCGGGGGTAATATATTGATCTAAATACTCTTTTATTTTTTCATTATGCCGCTTTAAAGCTTCCCCTTGAAGATTCTGTGGATTCAAATTTACATCCACATTGTTTGTCATATGGCGAATCACACTCAAAGCCACTTCTTGGGGTGAAAGCCCTTTCTCAACACCTTGCGCAATAATCGTTCTAATCGATTCATGTGTTTTATAGATGGTGGCATCATTGTCAGGCAATATCCCCAATCGCCTTTGCAATAAATCCAGCGCCTGATAAAAGTCCATATCGACATGAATCATATAAACTTTCCCATCTTTCCCGCGATAAACGGTCCAATGCTCATCCCCCTTCTTTGTCGAAATACCAGGAACTTTTTCAACCATTACTCCCTTTTCAGAATCGTAATAACGGATTTTGGGAGGGTTATCTACAAAAGCCCCTCCTTCAAAAAAAGTTTGTTGAACAAAGAATGGGAAAAAATCATCCCGTATAAAATCACTGTGGCGAGGATCATGATAGACTTTTTTGAGAACGACTTCTTTGGCCTTTAAATAATTTCTCCTCACCTCATTTAAATTTTCTAAATTCTCTTTTGTAAATCTTGAGACATCATTAATGAGATCAAAATCTGATGCTGCTGCTTCATAAGCTGCCAGCTTTTTTACTTTATCTTCATTAGATATTCCATGACGATAAGCAGATGCTGAAAAATTCTCCCGTTCGTCTCCTACCCAAGGAACAATAAATTCTCCAAAAGTACGCCGGGTCGATTCAGGAGCACGAAGCCACGCTTCAAAACCTCTAAATAAAATTTCAACAGCCCCTCGCTTGTCTTGCCTCTGGAGCTCTTCTTTCTCATCACTTCTTCTTTGAGATAATTCTGTATGTTCTTGATAAAAATATCTTAAAGTGTTTTCACGATATTGATCTAACTCTCCTTCCTGAGCAGAAGCCCTCGCGGCATGCCCCTCTCTCACGGCAGCCAGATGATATCCTAAAAACTCAAGACCTTGCTGAGCACGACCTATCAAATTATCAGGATCTGGAATAGCTCCAATTTCACGAGGATTATCACTTTGAAAAATATAGGGAGGAAGACCTGCCAATCCATAGGCTTCTACTAAAAGTTCGGCTTCTGCTCCCTGCTGGGCTCTAAATTCTTCAATATCCTGTGTTCTTTGAACGAATCCAACGACCACACCTTTTTCTGCTTCTCTCACATAGGACTCAATGAAAGAGGGGGGCTGCTTGCGCTCAGCCAAAATAATGAGTCTGCCCATCAAAGGCTCTAGATTTTCACAAATATGTCCCCACGCTTCTTGTGAAAGAGGAACTTCAAGTCTTTTTAATGCTTCTACCTTCAAATCCTTTAATCCTGAGATTTTGTTCCCTGGAGTATTTAAATGCCTTAACCAGGCCTCCGCAATAGACTCGGCTAAATTCTGTTCTTTTCCCAATGCCATGATTTCTTCTTTCAAGGCCGCAAAAACCGTCATCTGATCTCTCGAAGAAAAAGATACAGGAGTATCTGGTTGCGGAGCGGGAGGTCTGCTTGAAGTCGATTGAATTCCTTTTCTCTCAAAAAAAACATATAAAATTTTGCTTCTGGATAAAATCTTAGGGACATCCTGTAAACGTTTCAAAGTGTAATAACGTTCTTTTAAAAGAGCCAGTTTCCATAGCTTTGCCTTGCAAGCGATCACATCCTTGTCAGAAGCATACATTTCTCCAACAACTTTTTTTCTCTCTTCCAGCTTCTTATTAAGCTGTGTGATGCGTTCGACCAAATCTTCAATTCTGGCAAATGTTTCTCCAACTTTTAAATCTTTTACTTGATCAGATAATGTTGCTTGCATCCCTCCTTCAAGACGTGCTTGATAGGCCGTTTGGTTTTCAGCTCTTACATCCTCATAAAGCTCTTGATAAATAGGATCGACGGGCTGCTCTCCAGAACTCGTCTCAACTTTTAAATTGTTTAAATACGTCAGAGCATTGTTGCATCTGGTTATTTCATCCTTATTATTTGAGTCAGTTGCTCTTTTAATCTTTTCTATTTCTTCTTTGGCTAGAACAATAAACTGCTCTTGAAATTCTTTCTGAATTCTCTTTTGAATTTCTTCGGGCATAATCACTGCCACTCGAGCCCCAACAGGGAAAACATACCTGGCATACTGCCTGGCATATTTTCGAGCCAACTCTAAATGAAGGCGCTTGGCCAAATCTCCCAACACATAATCATAAGTGTTCAGTGCAGAAATACGTACTGTGCCTTTCCCCAAAATAGCAAATGCCAAGGGACGATCTTGGTCATCTTTGTCTTTAGCATGATGCAAAAGAAAATTGAGGAAAAATTTATAGATGCGTCCTTCTTCAGGTATATTAGTTGCAAAAAGAGCCAATTCCTCTTGTTCTGCTGTAATATCTTTTTCATCGCTAATAGGCGGAGCTCGAGCGCCCACAGCATCTCTTACAATAATTTTCTCGATTCTGCGATGAGGATGAATTTTGTCGTGCCAAGATATAACTTGAGTCAAAAGAGTTCTTATAGGATGAGGGCTTTCTGCATCAGAGGGATGTTCAGCCTCAATCTTTGCTGACAATCGTTTTAAATGTTTATGATCTAAATCCCATTCTGCAGTATCTAAATACGTCCTAGAAGAAATGAGCATCAGAATGTTTACATCACGAAGCAAAGAAAGTAACTCTGCTAATTTTACTTCAGAAACCAACTTTTCATAAACAGCTTTCATCTCGCTTTTTAATGCGTCATATTCTTTTTGAAGTACCTCATTGGCCGGTCCTGAACGCTTAAGAACTGGATGCCCTCGAGAGAAAACAGTGTCAACTCTTTCACTCAAAACATTCAAAGCTTTTGTTGGATTTCGATCATTCGTCACCAAATAACCATAAGCCAAGTGGGTTGTTGCATAATTGGTTACTTCTTCGGACAATTCAACAGCCCTTTGACTAACCTCATGATGAAGCTGGGGACGATCAGCTAAATTCAAATATTTCTCAATAGCGTTATAAGGCTTCCCAAGCCCTTCAAGATAGGTGATATCTAAAGGTTCTGCCTGTACAGCCGCTCGCACCATCACTAATCTCAAGAGATCACTTAAAACAGCCTTCCCCGCTTGTGCATCTTCACGAGAACGAATATCTTCATTATAAAGAGAGGTGATTTGAACGGCCTCAGAATGGGTGATTGAACGAGGCTTTTCATCTTTCCTGACAGGTTGATATCCAATAATTTCCGAAACCTCATGAGCAAGCGCGCCCGCTGCAATATTCGGCCCTCTGCGCTTCAACAAAGCTTCAAGTTCATTTGCCTTTGAAAATCCATGTCCTCTATTAAGAAGAGCTGTAGGAATATAAATGGTATAAATTAAATTCCCTTTGTCATCGACTTGGGACTCTGAAATCGCAGGAATAGGTTGAAGCCCATAACCTTCTCTTTCAAATCCTGTCACGTCTGGGCCTAAATCTACAGGCTGAACACGAATGAAAGCTTCTTGATATTGAACGCCATTGATCTCTTTAGCTTTTGCAAGCTGGATCTTAGATGCCTTTCTTTGACCTTTTTTCCCGGATTTCACGCCCAACAAAGCATCTGCAACCCGTTCACTGTGTCCTTGATAGCCTGGAATATCTCCTGCTCCTTCTAAGAGATCACTAACGCCTGTCTCATTAAAATCTTTCCCCGTCATAGGGACTTTGTTTCTACCTTGCTTCTGTACAATAGCTCGAATTCGGGTAAGTACTCTCGCTTCTTCATCACGCTCCAAATGAAACTCATTGGGTGCTCGTGCGGTGATGGGAGTTCCCGCCGCTGCAACGCTTAAGACTGCATCAGGGGGTTCGACGAATGCTAGAGCTGGTACTTCTGCTGGTACAGGAGCCCTACCAGAATCAGTCAAAACCGCTCGACGAGTAGCAATCATAGTAATCCGCTTCTCCAACCCCTCAAACCATCCCTTCACAGGTTCTGAAAATTTTAACTCCTTTCGATTGGCACGATCAACATTCGGATCGAAGTCAAAAAGAAAATCTAAACTTTTCTGACCACCTGGAGCATCAGCTGTATAACTTGCCGCATCAGACATATAAAAAACTTTTAAAATTTCAAAAAACTCTTGCATCGATTTTCCTGATTCACCTGCCATTTTTTGAATCACAACACTTGCTTCTTCTGCAGTTATGAGCTCTTTCATATATTCCCCCACCGGATCTCCACTGAGAAGTGCTTGAGCAAGTTTGATTTCATTTTCAGAACAATCAAGCTGTCTTAGAAGAAGTCCTACAATACGAACCGTGTGTATATGCTGATCTCTTTTGTCTCCTTGCATAATCGCTAAATTTTTTCCGATATCATGAATCGCAAGAATCATTCTAAAAAAAACTTTATCCACACCAGGAATATCTCTATTGCCAAAATAATGTTCAAACTGACGTAAAACCATCTCTGTGTGTTGTTCAATGGTGTAACCCTCTACAAGGTCCGCGCCTGCTTCTAATTGTTCTTTAAGGAATGGGTTTGCATCCTTTAAGGCTTTTATGAAGGCTTGCGGGCTAAATGAAGTGGCCGATTGAGCTGCCAGCTGACGAATATTTGAAACATGGGAGCTATTAATACTCTTAAAAGTATTAGAAGAAAGTTCTGATAGTTTCTTTTGAGCTTCTTCAAATGCCTTCCAAAGCCCCGTTTCTTCGCGTAACACTCTATTTACTTTTTCTTTAGCCTTGCTGATAGCAGCTTGAACATCTGACCTATTTCGAATATTTTCTGGAACTTGTTTTAACATACTCTCCAGTACACGTTGACTGATAAGGTCTGTTCGAATGATTGCTTCATCACGAAAACCACTTCGACGTCTCTCTCTAGTGATCCTATCGAATATTCCATTTGACGCCCTATCTATCTCATCAATTTTCCCAATCACCAATTTTTCGAAAAGATTATTAATCCCCTCGGTATGATTCAAAGCCAAGACTTCATCTTGTAAAAAAAGGCCCTGAATCATTTCTACTACGGAATTAACATCTTCCAAATAACCCGAAGAGGAGACACTTCTTGTTCTTAGTTGTTCGCGTTGATCCGAAGGTAGTTTTTTCAAAATCTTATTGAAAGCTCCTTTAAACTTATAGATCTTTCCCTTAAGCGAATAAACCGTTGGAACCTCTAAAATTTTACAAAGCCTTTCCAAAACAGCTTCCTCTTGACCGTTGCCAGATGTATATTCCCGCAAGAAGACTTGTTCGACAGCACGAAAGAGATCCGATAAGGGAATTTCATTCAATTCATTAAAAACTTTTTCTTCTTCTCTTAAAAATTTCTGTCGTTCTCGTTCTTTTAACTCTTCATAATCGCGTGTTGTAAATTCTTTACAAGGCACCTTATCTGTTGAGTCTTTGTGCATCACCGTAATAGAATTCCCTACTCGGGCCACCACATCCCAAAAAATAGGTCGCCCTCTTAACGCTCCCATTGTAGAAGTAACGATAATTCTTCCTTCATTACTGTCGCTTGCTTTATACGTTTCAGCTGTTTCTATACCGTCAAGGCCAACGCCCCAATCCGAGCCCCCTAGCTTGGTATCTCCTAGTAAACCAGCAAACTTTCTTGGAACACTTCTATAAACAGGAACATCATCAGGGAAAAGAGTCATGGTTAAAAGCATTCTCAAATCAGCACGTACGCCCGTCTTAAAATTTATTCCCATTTCATTGAGAGTTTTCCGGACAAGATCTAGTACTTGAGCACTATTTTGATAGTTTCCGTTTGCTTTTCGACTCACAGCCTCTCGAACTTCCCTAATTTTGCTCTCATTTTGTAATAAGACGACCGCTGATCTTTCTTCATCAGAAAGAGAATCCAAAAATTCTTTGATCAATTGGCCCACGTTTTTATTTGCATCCCAATGGGGATTCTTTAAATGAGCGTTCATCCCATTGAGGATGTTTAACACGCCTTGTGTTGATAAAATTCTTCCTAATTGAGGATATGTTAAGCTCATAACCTCCTCGTCTACAGTGCTCATCATTGAAATATTTTCTACTGTAGGAGAAATTTTTCTGACTTCCAGAGTATGCACTCTCTCAAAAAACTCAGCGAGGATGTGAGCAGGGTCTGCTGATGGATTTCGAAGTGTCAACTGAACATTACCAGAAGCATCAAAGGCGACATCTATGCCTTGCACTTCGAAAAATGCTATGAGTGCTTCTCTGATATTGTTCGAGCTCGTCGAGAACGAAGCTAAAACTTGTTTTAATTTTTGCTTTGGATTTGAATCAAGACCTAAGTAAAATTCACTAAGTTCATGAATAGCCAATTGAACGAGAGCATTGTTATCAGCATTTTCATAAAAAGTTTGTGTGGTATAAACCTTTCCACCGGGTCCTCGGAAAGCAACCACTTGTTTTGTAACAGGCTTTCCTCCTCTTTTTTGCTCGATCACTGTAAAAAAGGGAGCGCCTTTGTCCAAACTTACAGTGACTTGTGTGTCGCCACTTTTAAATGTAATCGCACTTATAGATTCAAACGTCACAATCTCTTCCAAACCTTTACCCTCTGAGCCCGCCAATCCATAACGCCCTAAAAATTCATCTGCTGTTTTTTCAATCTCATCAAGTTTAGCTTCAGAACGAGTATGAGACACTCGTCCGACCACTTTACTTGCATTGTCAGTATTTTCTAACGCCTTCAAAACTTCTCCCACTCTCGTCTCAGAGATCGGATGTGAACCTTCGACAGGTTTTGTGGCGGTCCCTCCCATGGTATCTCCTCCACGTGTTGTTCCTGCGCTATTAATAATGTTCAAAGCATCTTGAAGAACTTTAGTACGATCTCCTAGAGACACCTCCGCTAACGCCTGAGCAATAGGACCTAACAGTACTCCGTGCAAAGCAGCATCAAATGGAATTCGGCCTAAACCAATATCACGCGCTATTTCCAACACCGTTGACTTTTTTGAAAAGTCTCTCGCCAGTTGCTGAGCAACTACTTTATTTCGAGTTTGTTGAGACAACCCTTGCTTTAGGGCATTCATGACTCGTACTTGTGGTGATTCAAACCATCCGCTCATAGCGTCAAAGACCGAAAGATTCTTCATAAATGCTTCAATCACAGGGATACGACTTAAAAATGGCATCGCTGAAGAATATTCAGAAAATTGTGGATGATTATCTCCTCCTCCATTCTTAGGAATCTGATCACTATATTCATAACCCGGGATAAGAAGAGCTTTTGGAAAATCTAAGAGCAGGGTATTTGTTTTAACGCCAAAACGAGTAACTGTTAGACTTTTGGGTTGTATATCTGCTAGCCAAACAATGGGATTTCCTTTTTCATCTCGAGTACTTTTAAAGTGAAAATAAATTTCTCCATTTTGAGATTCGAAAATATGATTTTGAATCTCTCCATAAAGTGCCCCCTTGCTTGTAAATTTTTGCACCAGGCGACTAAAGTTAGGAGCATATCCCTGTTCAAATTGAATTGAAGAAAGATCATCCTTATTTGTCTGACGAGCAATCGTACGTTTCTGGCCTGCAGACTGAGGCGCCATGTCCAATAAAGGTCCAACTTGTTGAAACAATGTTTGTCCCAGCACCAAAGAAACTTCAAAATCTTTAGGAGCTAACGGACCTCGCATTCCTTTCTCAAGCAATTCATAAAAAAGATTGCCATACTTTGGAAAGTCTCTCTCATTACTTTTTTCTATATTTTGATGAATCCAGGCTAACTCTGCCTGGATTTCAATAGGCAAAGATGTTGACTTTTCACTCTTAAAACCCTTTCCAATCCATCCTCCTGATTCATGAGAAGCAGTCCGCCAAACATCCTGAGAGTTACTTAAATAACAAGAACGAACATAAACTTCACCTTTATGATGAAGATAAAGAATACAGACGGGCCTCCCTTCGGAATCACGATATGGATCCGAAAAATAATAAACTGCATCTGGGGCACTCACACCAGGATAAGCAATCTGATAACGTGGCTCTAATCCAAGCCCATCAAGTTCGGCAAGTGTCATATTTGCATTATAAATATGAACCGGAGCTCCCGAAGCCACAACCCCTTTTAGACTTGTTGCAGCAGTTCCTCCTCTATAATCTCTTCGTACTTGTTGTAGCAAAACCTTTCGAACATTTAAGCGGCTTTGAGCCTTTTGAATAGCATTTCGTACTGTATCAATGTCCTTTAAACTTTTAAAAACCACTTCCAAAGTTGAAACATCTGCTAACTGCGCTCTTTCAACAAAAGCTTCCAACTGTCTTACCATTTTAGGAAGAATACTTTTTTCAATAAATTCTAGAGGAGATTCTTTGGTGTAAGTTGCGACTTTAAAATTCATTTTCGCAAAACCAACCAGCCCTTTGGAAAAATCAGGCCATCTTTCTGCTTGTATAGTCCCTAACACCATTCTTTCTAATTCCTGAGCCACATTCTTCCAAAGAGAACCAAGAACTCGAATATATTTTTGTGCATTGTCAGATTTATCACCATAAAATTCAATCATTGCTAAACATACATTTGCCAATACTACCCTTTCTTCTAAACTGATACCTTCCCTGGAAACCCAACTATTAATAGAAGCATCTGCACCTGTAGCAAGCTTTTGCATCCATTCACGGCCTTTTACAGATTCTTCTGTCTCAATCCATGAAACAAGAGAATAAACTCTCATAAATTCTGAAGGATTTAATGCACTTAAAGCTTTTTGAATCTCTACCTCAGCCAAAGGAATCAATTTATTTTTGATAACAACATGCTGTTCATCAAAAACTGATCTTCCTGCCAAATTATTGTAAAAAACCCCAAAAACCTCATCCCATTCTGTACAAATTGTTTTGAATCCAATATTAAGATGTTCTCGGCTTTCAATCAGAGAATCCACAATCGCAGAAGCTCGTGCTCGAAATGCTTTATCGATACGAGAAGATACCTTTTGAAATTCACTGCTAACCCTCAGTTTCCCTAGATCTGGACTCGATACAAGTTCTGCAAGTTTTTCAAGAGAAGAAGCTTGTTGAATCTGAACTTCAAAAGCTTGAACTTTTTGCCCTATATCTTCAGAGACAATCATCTCTTCAGAGGGTTGAAGTCCCCTACCCCCTCTTATCATCCTATCTACCTCAGCTCTTTGTCGGCCCTGAAATTCTTGATAACCTGGAAGAGACGCTAAGCGAGCCCTCGCATCTCGAATATCAGAAAGAGAAGGATTCTGTTTCCCGATAAAATTCTTGGCTGCATTAACATCAATTCCTATTAAAACCTTACTTCGTAGATCTGCTTCTAAACCGCTAAGACCTTGTTCAATCTCCCTAAACTCTTCATCTGTCATCACAGATTTTGCCCGAGCCTCTCGGCGTTTCATATCTTGATAATCAGCTCGTGCGTGAAGACGATCCAAAGCCCGTTGAAGCACTTCTTTAGAGATATCTTTGACACCCAACAAAGCCAAAAATCCTGAACAGGGCAGAACGTTCTGTACCCCTAAATTCGGTTCTTTGCCTCCTCCTTTAGCGATCCATATGGATAATACATACTCTATGTCCCTTAAAACTTCATCACTTAATACAATGGGTAGAGGCGATGTGGTCATAACATAGGTTATCTCGTCTTGATTTCCTCGATTAATGATTATTTCTCCTTCTTCATTGAGATGCAACATTCCTGCATTTTCTAAAATCATCCCTTGGCTTTTTGTGAGTGGATAATTTTTTCTTCCGTCTCTGGCAACAATGCTGCCCGACTCGTTGTATTCTACGTAAACTCTAGATCGTGGAGTGACAATGCCAATTCTAACACCATGTGAGAGAGGCAAGGCTTTTACTCCAGACGGCTCTAATGTCTTTGCTGAAAAAACATTCACAACAGGAAAACCTCCACCATAAATCTCTTGTAAAATGGAAGCCAATTCTTGCTTCTGCGATGCTTCCATCCCGCTCATACGATCCACCCAAAAATAAAGAGCAGAAATTTGTTCAAGAGACAAAGCCCCTTGGGAAAATAAACTCTTCAAATAGGTTTCTACCGTATTGTAAGGATAGACTCCCTGAGCATACATCGCCATAAAACCACTTAAATAAACAATTCCGTCAGGAGTTAAGGAAAGAGGAGCTAAAACTGCACCTAAACTATTCTGTATATTTTCCTGAAGCACTTGAGTAGCAGCTTGCCTGAAACTTGCTTCAAAGATCTGTACTTGTTTTAATTGATCTGGACCTAAAACTTGCCCTATAAGCTCATGATGTGAAAGCCGATCTTCTTGGATAAATCTTACAAGTTTATCAACCGACCAGTTTTTCATTTTTCTTAACTGCATTCTTAAGAAAGGAGATTCGCTGTAGGAAGTTCTATTATTTTCTACAATTGCATCCGCCCAAGCCAAAGCATGAGCTTCAGCTTCATCAAAATTTTTACTCGTTCCAGGATTAAATTGTGTAAGTCGAACCGCTTCCCTCGACTCATGATCTACTGCTTCGTCTTGAATAGCCTGAACCTCAGATTCATAATCTATTGCCTCTCTCTGCAAGACTGGATCGATCTGGCGATTCACCGCCATATAAAACCTACCCGATCCTTTAGGAAATTCAAAATGATGCGCGGTTAAACCTTTCATCTCGGAGGCAGGCGCATACCAAATTCTCATTTTTGTTTTATTCGCATCATTAAGCTCAATTTCTTCTTTTTCGTCTTTGGCTTGTGCCTCATATCGATTTACAAACGCCTGAAGCTCTGCATCATCGAATTCGACCCCTTTACCTTCATTTCTCAAGCCGACGTCTTTAAGGGCTAGAGCAGCTTGAGATGGCAAAGCCCCAGCTACGCTTGGCTGAAGCGCCTCACGCCATACCGCTGAAGCCCACTCACCTGAAATCACGCGTGCCATTTGAATAAGTTGTTGATCTGTAGCTTGGCCTGTCAAATTTTCATTGATCAGCTGGTCCAACCTTTCATCAGCAGAGAGACTTCCTAATCGCGCTAATCGTTCCTCAAAATATCTCTCCCACATTTGAAAATCGACAGTAGAATGCCCGCCTAATACCCAGACCATTCTGTTGCCAAAATCAGAACCAAAAGTTTTTAATTCGCCCAAAATATTTTTCTGAATATTCGAAGGCAGATTAAGGAAAAATTCTGTCTCAAAAATTCTAGCTAAAGAATCTCCCATATTACCTGTAAGTCCATGTTCTAAACGCAAATTCGCATCAAAAAGAACAAGCAAGGCTAAATGAGGATATTTTAATAAGGTTTGATCCAAATAAATCTCCCCATTCTCAATACTGAAAACCCTGGGAACCTGGGTAAAATGAATTTTTTCGATACGATCAATATTGATTCTTGATCCTGCATGTCTCTTGAATAAGCGAAGTAAACTGGGCCATGCGTCGATAAAAGCTTGCGGTTGGGGGCGAGAAGACTCATCGACAAACGCCATAGCAGAAGATGGTTCCGAGATTAAAATGTCACCTTGGGGGCCAGCAACTCTCAAAACAAGTTCTGGAAGTGTAGTACCACCGAAAGCAGCTGAACGATAAGCATTCGTAGCTGTCGGAACAAGTCCTGCTCTCTCACGCAAAGTTCTAATTTCTTCGTGGTTTCGAATCGCCAAATCAATCACTTGCGCCCATTGCTCTTCAGAAACATTTGCATTTCTCAAAATCATCAAAACAGAACCTGACAATCTTTCCCCTGCAGCCAAAGTTGCTCTTGCCACTTCAAGAATATTGATAGAAATTTTAGATAAGGAAGTGGCTAGCATACGATAAGCTTCTATTAATCGAAATCTTTCCTGAATACCACTTAATTGAATTTGAAAATTGGAAATACTCGCTCTTCCATAATAGAGATCCACAATGGCTGCTGCTAAATCCTGAGCTATCAAAGAATGGTTTCTGGAAAATGCTTTTCCCAATTTTCTCTTCCAATGATTTTCAATTCTAGAAGCCAATAATTTGGCATTATCAGGGAATCCTGTTACAACTAATTCACCTGTAAGGTAAGTCACCATGCTGTAACAAGCCCTTAAAACATCTAGATTAGGTTGAATTTCATTGGGACCAAGGGGAACTACTGTAATGTTACCAGCTATATCTGTTATGGGATAACCTTCAGAATCCCAATTTACCTTAAACCCTGGTCGAACATAAACACCGGCCAAAAATCCTTGTCGATTAAAAGTGTAAATATTTTCACCTTCTGAGGATATTTGAGAAGCCATTCCCCAGTCTATTACTGCAATAGACGGTTCAGAGCTTGATTGAAGATCCACTTCTAAATTTCCATAATGAAGATCTCCATGGCGTATCCCTTTTTGTGCAAGAGCACCTATAAAATTTCCTATTTGTCCCACAAGAGAGATTTGTTCATGTGGAGATAAATCATAAATTTCTGGAGAGTCAAATTTAATACTCGCATTCTGATTGCGAATATCGATCATTTTCTTAGTAGAACCACTTTCCGTAAGTTCTCGACGAAATTCTTGAATTTGATATT
The DNA here is from genome assembly GCA_964640155.1 of uncultured bacterium. Lineage (GTDB taxonomy): Bacteria > Auribacterota > JACPWU01 > JACPWU01 > JACPWU01 > CAZXEQ01. Next base: position 249,699 of record CAZXEQ010000002.1, read on the forward strand.
CAAGTCGAGCACCTCTTTGTGAAACCATTTTTTCTGATTTTAAAACTTTCACAGCACTTTCAGGTGCAGATTTAAAGAAATCCTCTAAATAAGCATGATAAGAATCTACAAAGGAATTTGGATTTTGTAGTTCTACTTTAAGCACAAAATTGATAGGCGTTCCGTTAACCATCTTTTGAACAACTATCGCAATACCTTTTTGCCCAGAACCTAACACTTTCGTAATCACATCAAAATCATAAGCCTCTCCTCTAAGTTTACGTCTGAGCTGATCACGTTGAAGATCCATAATTCCCCCAACTAACTCGTTCTGAAGAGCTTCATTGGAAGCATAGCCTGTTCCTTGACCACGAATCGTATCTTTCCTTCTCACTTCCCCCGCAATGTCAAGTTCTAATAAGCCAGGTAAAGTGATAAGGGTTTCTTCTACTACCATGTTTGTTACAACTTCTTCCAAATTTTTCAATCTTCCTATCATTTTAAAAGCAGGCATTTGAAGTATTTGCTGTAAGGCAAATCTCTGTTCTTTAGACAAATTGATTAATGCGTTTCCCAAAGCTCCTTCATTAGGGAATGCCCCAGCATAATAACCCACTAAAACATAAGCGAGTTTTAAAATAGATTCATAATTTGGGAAAAAATGTCCTGGTAAAAGACTTAAAAAAACAAAGAGATTATTTTCTGGATGGGCAAAAACTTGGTTGTCAGGATCAAGCCCCATCAAGAAATCTATAATTGTTCTTACTCCTCTCTCACCTAAATACGGAGTTAAATCCTTGATTAAGCGATCATGAAGACTAATCAATGCAGCATGTGCTACTTTAACTGACAAATTTCTAGCTCTTTGAACATCGCCTTCACTCAATTGGCCACTGGCCAACAAAGCTTCATTTTCTGGGCTCAACTCATATCGTTGCATTAATGTAGCAAAATAATCTCTGTCACCTTCCTCTGCTGCATTTCTAAAACTGATTAAAGACAACTCGCTCATGATAGGTTCTGCATTCCCAGAAACATCTGAAATCCAGACTTGTGCTTGGGTTCTAGAAGCAGGATCTTCATTTAAAAGAGCTTCCCATTGCACAGCCTGCAAATGTTCAAGCCCTAAAAAGGTTTCTCCAATTTCATGCCCAAATAACGCCAACTGAGCTGCTTGATTCTGGACTGCACTTGCCAAAAAATCTAAACCCCCTCGCGTCACATACACCGTATGTTGCTCAATGCCATTTCTAACTCCATCAGGTTTCGTATATGCCATCACAGGACGTTTGCTTTCATCAGTTCTAAACCCAACGTCTGTAGTCTTCACTACTTGAATATTGAGTTGTACTTGCCGACCATTCCTAAGGGTTACAGACCCGCCTTTTAAAATAGCAGCGACCCATTGATAGAAAAAAGCGATTCTAGGATCAAGATCTTGTCGTGTACGAACTTCTTCGTAGAACCTTTCTACAGCAGCCACCAAATTCGCACGCTCTTTCTCATCCATGCTGTCCTCCCCAAAAAATCCAACCGCTGTATTTACAGATCTCTCTAATTTTTCAGCACCTACATGTGTCCCCGCTGCTTTTCGAGTAGTGGGAGCTGGAGTTTCTAATTTTGAAATTGCAGCCCGAATATCATCAACTGAAGCTGAGCCATCAATAGCATTTAACACTGTTTCAAGTCCATCAATCGTTGCTGCATCATCGGGATTCACAGAAGCAAGAGCAGCAGCATAGGGGCTATCTGCTTCACGTAATTTATTCAAGATTTTAATAAGAATGCCTCTCCGATTCGAGATTGGAGACTCTTTTGAAAGCGCTCGAAGAAATAAAGCATATTTTACAAATCTCATTCCTGTCATAGCAGCCCTGCCTGCATGTGCAGGAGCAAAAGCCCCTGTAAAATCTACACCTAACGTATCCATTCCTGTTCTAATTTCTTCTTGAACTTCTGAAGGAAGTCTTAAGAAAAACTCTAGTTCTAATGCAGCTGTAATGAGTTCTGCCGTGGCTTTACCTGCAACATCATAGAGTTCGTACTGTTGATGAATTGCTTCATGAAAAAGAAGATAAGCAATAAAACTAGAATTTTTTGCCAGACGTTCATCATGTAAAATAAGATGATGAAGACTAATTCTCCCGTTTGAAGTTTGAGCCATACGATCCATAAAAAGAGAAAACCCGATGGGCCCTATTTTATCTGGATCAATCAGGGAAGAACCATATTGCTGGAGCTTTACCATTACTTCAGGCCAAATTGATTTCAAAACGGTTCCTTGAGGATTTGTATCTGCAGTCCCTTCCAAAGTTATACCATTCAAAGTAAAACTTCCTTTTTCTGCATCAAAAACAACTGCCTCTGACGCCATTCCAATTGCAGCAGCTTGCACAGGCTGAGCTGTTAGTCCTACTGCTCTCCTTAACTTTTGAATTTCAACAGCTCTTGCTTTTACCTCTTTCAATTTGGCTAAAACTTGGTTTTTTCCTGTCACTCGCACATTGGTTAAAAGACTTCGAATATCCGAAGATAATACTGCTTCAACCGTAGCACCTGGTTTAGAAAGTCGGCTGATCATCGAATCTAAATTCGCAATCGACACCGCTGCCACTAAACGAGCGACAACCCGTTCTGGAGTAAGAAGGGAAATCACAGGAGCAATCGGAGGAGCACGTTCTTCTTGATTTAAACGTTCCTCCAATCTTTTCCAGCCTAGTGTGACTTGTTCCACTAACGAATCTGAAAGGTTTTTATTAGCTGCATTTCCATCATAAAGAACAGGGAAATCAGCATCGAATTGATTGAGAGCAGCAATAGCATCTTGTGTGGAAAGACTATCCAAACTTGCAATAACTCTATCCAATTTAATTTTTGCTTCTTGAAGATCAGGGATCGGAGCACGTGTGCTCGTCCAATAAGGGAAACTGTTCTCCGCATTTGAAACCGAAAGTGTAGGACGAAACCCCTTTTGAGATTTTCCAAATAAAGTTCTCGATAATTCTCCAGAAGTAAACTGGATTCCAGCGCGAAGAGTCTTTACAACTTCACGATTAAAGAGTATTCGGACTCCTGTATTTGGACCTTCCACTCCTACCCGGGCTTGCTCTTCAGAAAGATTTAGAATATTTAAAAATTCATTCCATCTAGAAGCTTTCAAATAAGCATTTCTAACTCTCGGAGATAAAGATGCGACAAAAGCTTTATACTTCTGAGGATCTTTGAAGCGCAAGCGTTTCGTTAAATCATAATTTACAGCACCATTTGCTATCTCAAGCTCGACAGACTGAACCCCCGGCAAAACCTTTGACATCAATAAAGAGTAAAGACCTTTTCCACTCAGACTTCCAAAATCTACATTGTGAACAAAAAGAGTATTAGTAGATCTATTAATCCCTAAAGAAATTTGAACATCTGTTGCTGTTTCAATAAAAATTGAAATAAAGATTTCATTCTCTCCAGATTGAATAGGAGGTGCTCTAATCTGAAATTTTAGAGGATCTCCATTTTCGTCATTAACTATTTCCCCATTTTCATACTGCAAGGTAAAACTACCTTGCCTGATAAGCTGAAGAATTACAGGTTCCTCAGCGGCGGGTGGGGCGCGTTCTGCCTGAATAAGACGTTCTTCCAATCTTTGCCAAGCTTGAGTAACTTGTTCTACTAACAAATCTGAGATATTTTTATTGGCGGCATTTCCATCGTAAAGAACAGGATAATCCATATCAAATTGATTCAACACTTTAATCGCATCCTGCGTAGAAAGACCATCTAAGCTTGCGGTGACTCTATCTAACTCAGCTTTTGCTTTTTGAAGATCAGGCACAGGAACACGGGTAGCCACCCATTCAGGCCATTTTGAAGATGCAGAAATAGAGATCTTTGGACTAAATCCTTTTTGAATATTTCCAAAAAGAGTTCTCGATAATTCTCCTGGTGTAAATTGAACTGTTTTCAAAGCTCTTAGAACTCTATTTATAAAAATATTTCGCAAGTCAGAAATACGAGTTTGCTCTTTAACATCTGTAGAAGCTTCTGAAAGATTACCCATTTTTTCTAAAAAATGCTCCCAAGTGTTAGAGGTAAGATAGGCATTTTTTACATCGGGAGAAAGATCCGTAATAAAAGCTTGATGTCCCTCTATGTCCTTAAACAGAAGTCGTTTGGCCAATGCATAATTTGTATCTCCATTCATCACATCTGTTTCAAACTTATTTATACCAGGAAGAATTTGCCTCATAACATCACTGACAAGGCCTTGTTTCGCATTTTCTTTCATGTCTATAAAACCGACATATAAAGATTTATTTTCTGAATTAAATAAAAGCGTCACCTGCATACCAAGCTGCTTAGATAAAATGATAATTTCTCTTTGTCCATTCTCATTCCCAGTTATTTCTTTAACTTGAAACTCGATTTTTTCTCCATCTCTATCTATCGCTATTAACTTTCCTTCTTGTATGATTTTCAAAATCGCTGGCTGTGGTTCACTCGCAATAGCTCTCACTCGCTTCAAAGCTTCCTCGAGTACAGCAACCCTTTCTTCTTCTGCAACATTTTCGAGAAGAGGTGTAACTTGGGGCACTGCAAGTCCTCTTTCCCATTGGCTAAATTTATATTCACTACCTTTCTTAAGAAGCGTCATTGCTTCAATTGCAGGAGCCAACACCCTTTCTCCAAGAACCATTAATTTTTGAATCACAAAAGGTTCTAGAATTTTTTGGAATTTCTCGATAGCTTGATCAATAGAAAGTTCCACTCTACTATCTTTAAATTGCACTTTGAGCAGTTCAAGTTTTGAAAGAACCCAAACAATTTCTGATTCTTGCTTTGAATTTGCGAAATTTCTTTCCAAAGCATTTAAAGCGTCTGTCACTAAAAGAGTTCTTGTCACTCCATCAAGAATCCTGACTTGCCTCAATGCCAAAGCAGTCAATGCAACTTCAACTTGTTCTTTAGTACTAGCCATTTGAAATTGATTCATCAGAGCATCTGCTGGTTCTTTAACAATAAATTCAGACACATGCTCTCCCGTTGTTGCTACAAGACCAAAGGTGTAATAACCTAAATCTCCATTAGGGGCTGTAGTATGAAAAATAGTTTCCTGAAGGATAGAAATAACACCATGAAAGGCTCGGTCAAGAACTGCTTGTTGAGCAGGATTACGATCAACAATGGCTCCTCCTAACATATAATTGGCAGTAAAAACAGCCACCGTCTCATGAGGATTTAACATCCAATAGCGATCATCCTCTGCAGAAGTGGGCTTGATCCCTACTTTCCCATTTGTAAGTTTGAGAACATCATAAGCAAGCCTGTTACTTCTACGATCTTCAAATGTTCTAATCTCTTTTTTCAAAGCTCCCGCTTCGGGAGAATTTTTATCTGCTAGAGAACTAAGATTTTTATTTAAGATATCAATTCTTTTTTCCAAATCATCTATTGTATTTTTGTTTTCATCCTGCTTAAACAAAGCAAAATCATCCATATCACTGTCGAGAATCTGAACATGCAAAATCCCAGGTTCATCTTCACGAACCCAGCGGCCACGATTCTGTAAATTCCTAAAAGCATCGAGTGAATTTTTACGTCCATTATTTTCAACCAAACTTTCTAATTTTTTATCAAGTGCATCTGTACTTAAATCAATTAAAGTTCCGTCATTATATAAGTAATATTTAAAGCCTGCGGCCACCGCAATTTTCTTCCATTCTGAAATGGATACAATAGGTTGACGATTTGAATCTGATCCCGTAGCTAATTTATGAGCAATTTCGTGAAGAGCGGTGTTGTCCGTAAACTCACTAAAATCAATCCCCCAACCTGAAAGGGTTTTATCACTCCTAGCAAGGCCAACAGCCTTCGCACGCTTAACATCTTCCCCTGTAATGTCCATCACCAAAAATGTGCGATACTGTCTAGCCATCGATTCAGGCAAATATCGAATGGCATTTTGAAAATTACTAATCGAATTTAATGGTACATCGACCATAATCGCTACGTTTTTTGCCCTCGCATCCAGATGAAGCAATAAAAGAGCTTTTAAGTCTGGAGTAATATCCAAACCTTCTACCATCTTTCTTAAATCACCAAGAATTGCCTTATCTTCCAAGGAAAGGCCTTGTTCATTATTCGCCTGAAAAAGAGCTGCATTGACAATATTTTGGACGATGACGTTAAAATATTTTTCAATGCTACGACAAGTCTCCCAATGCAGAAGTAATCCCTGCGTTAAAAAATTAGTATTGGTAATAACAATAGGAAGCGATAAGCCTTTTAATTCTTGAATATGCCTTCTTACTCGCTCCATGGAACGAGGCTGTTGAACAGCCTCACGAGCAATTTTATCTGCCAACTCATGAGCTTTAATTTTCGCTTGTTCTAATTCTTCGCCTAAACGATGAAGTCCCTTTGATTTTTCTTCAAGAAAAGCTTCACTCAATCGAGCTACTTCTTGATCCAAAGTACTTGTGACGGTGAGAATATTTTGAGCTGTAACCTTGGCTTGCCCGAGTGTATGCACTCGTTCCAAAAATTCGGCTAAAATATGAACCGAATCTGAAGCAGGATCAACAGATGGATCTTTTATTTGAACGGTTGCTCTGTTGGCAGCATCAAATGTTACTGTAATTCCATTTGCATCAAAAAATGCAACAAGCGCTTCTTTCAAAGACGCTCTTTGCGCAATTTTTTGTAAAACAAGCTCGATTCGACCCTGAGCATAGATCTCCGTAATCTCATGAATAGCAACTTGTATGCAAGCTTCTTCACTCGCCTTATCATAAAAAGCTTGCGGCATATAGACGACAGCCCTATTATTTTTTAAAGTTCTGAAAGCAATTACCTCTCTAACATTCTTCTTATCTAAGGCCACTTCTTCTGTAACTGTTAAAAAAGGTGCATCTGTTGATAAAGTAAGCGTAGCGGGTATTCCATCCGGATCAGCATAATAAATCTCATTTACAGATGCAAAGGTGACAATATCCTCTAATCCGCTTTGATCTTGACCAGCCAAATCAAAATCTCTTAAAAAAGCATCTGCTTCAGTTTCAATACGCTGTCGTTTCTCTCCAGAAGGCGATTGTCTTCCTATGACCTTGCCTACATTGTTAGGGTTATCTAATGCTTGTACAGTCTTTTCGACCATGCCTGTATTAATCGGATGAGCTGTTTCCCCTGGACGCACAGCCATTTTTGTTCCTGTACCCGCTGCAGGAGCTCCAATCATACGTTGAATTTCTTCATTCGAAGCTCCGCCTAACAACGCATTCAAAACTTTTTCGATGTTTTCGGGCGTGAGTGCTTGCGCATTCGCAGCTTGAATAGACTGAATTTTACTCGCATAGGTACTACCTTCAGCAGAAAGATGCGTTACAACTTTTTCAGCAAGAGAGCGACGTAAATGCTGGCCTTGCGATATTTTTTCTAGCAGAAGAGCTCGCGTTCCTGCAGACTCTGCAACTAAAGCAGCAATTGCTGGAGCGCTCACAACATTTTGATGAACGAAACTTGATCCAAACAATTCGAACCCTTGTTTCACTTTCGATTGCGCATCAGGAGAAAGTCTCAAGAAGAACTCTAATTCTAAAATAGAAGCAATAATTTCTCCCCAAGCGTCATCATAAAGCTGGTACTGTTGATGTATGGCTTCATGAAAAACAAGATAAGCCAAAAAGTCTTCGTTTTCGGCAAGTTCTTTCTCCTTCAAAACATGCTCATGAACACTAATTCGACCCTCTCGAGTGAATCCAAGTTTAGTTCCTAAAGCATCAAATGTAATATCCCCTAAACTTTCTACATCAATAATAGGAGCACCATACTGTTTCAGCCTTGCAATCACTCCCGGCCACGCTTTGCGAATTGCTTCAGCATTTGGAGCATGCTCTGCTTCTTGATCTTTCGTGAGTTCAGTTCTTAAAAATTCAAAAGTTCCACTATCTGCATGAAAAATTTTTGCCGTAGAAATTTCTGCGCCCATTGCAGCTTCTCGAACAGGAACTGTAGCCATTCCAGTTCGCTCTCTGAGTTGTCTAAGAAGTTCTGCTCTTGCTCTTGCTTTTTCAAGACTTGCAGCTCTCTGATTAGGAGTAGTCGCTCCTGCATCCTTTAAAGCCTTTTGAACATAGCTTGGTAGCACAGTTATGCTAGCACTTGGTTGCGCAACTTGTCCCCTCATCACATCTAATTCAGAAACTGTCACTCTGGCCGCTAAGCGAGCAATCGCATTTTGACGGTCTTGAAGCACAATAGCTTGATCTCTCAACCCAGTCGCGCGTGTATCATTTTCATCAAAATCTATAATGGCATTTGCAACAGCAATAGCCTGGGCGGGATTTTCTAAAAGTTTCTTTTGATTGCTGTCGGAAAGAACCTTACCGACAACCCATCTCTTGAAACTTGCTTCATAATTTCTCGCTGCCTCAACATCTATGCCTGCTCTTTTTAAAACTTCATAATGTCCAGCACGATCCTTTTGCGTTTCTTCAAGCAAACTTTGAAGTTCGTTGAGAAGGCCTTTCTGATCCATATTTCGAAGCGCTAATTCATGATAGGCTGTCACACCCCCTCGAGGGGCAAAACCTCCCTCTGTGTCTTCCCTGGTTTGCTCAGCTGAAGCAATGATATGGGCCGCATGTTCAGGAGTAACCGGCTTTCCATTGATAGTTATTCCGCTAATATCAATTTTGCCAGCCTTAATTTGCTGAAGCCGAAAAGCTTCTTTTAATTCATGAACAACAGCTTCTTTTGAAACAAGTAAATTACTTTGAATATCTGTGTTAATAACAATAATGAGCGAGTCTTTTCCATCTACTTTTTGAATAAACTGATGAGCTGGAAGTCCTTTCATTGCCGCATTGGATGCAAAAGCAAACCGAATAGGCATTCCTGGATTCGTCCTTTGAAAATCTTTCAATGCCGCAGAAACACGATCATCTTGAAGCGTCTGAGAAATCTTAGCATTATCTGAAGCATCTGAAACAAAAGAAGAAGTCGCAAAAGCATCCAACTCATTTTGAGTAAATGAAACTTCTTTATCAGCATCTCTAACACTCGGTGTTCTTAAAGATTGGGCTGATGTAGAATCAGCAGTAACTCCTCTCATCGCCTCTGCAAGTTTTTCTCTTATTCCTTCAATTGTTCCTGGCAGAATACTTTCGTCAATTTTTGAAAGAACTTCTTCCATTTGTCTTTGAGTTGCTTCAACATTTTGAGCGTTCAATTCTTGAATCAATCGATTGGCTTCAAAATTTGCCAACATACAATTGGCAACACGAATGCGTTGATACAAAATTTTCTCCACTAACTGAGGATTAAAATTATCAGCCAAACGCTTTCGATACTTCGCAACTTCATCTGGAGCAAATCCTGCTTTTTTCATTTTTACAGGCAACTCTCGGAGTAATCGTCTTTTTAATGAACCATCCCGAATTTTTTCTAATACACCCTGGAGGATAAGGCTGTTTTCTTCAGCAGACTTTTCACTCAAAGACATAGGATATTGCTGAGAATATAGAAGAGTCAAGATTCTCACGTCTTCTTCTTGAAGTTGAGTCGTTCCAAGATCAATTAAATAAAGAGGACTTTCAGGACGATCACTCGCAAGAATGCCTCCTGCATTTTGATCTATTTTCCCCAACAACATATAAAAGAAAGCCAAATTCGTTCTTTCTTCCAATGAAAGTTGCCTCAACACCCCTTTCTGAGGTATTGCTATAGGTTGCGCATCTAGTTTTTCTGTAACAAGATAGTACTCTGAATTATGTTCATATCCAAAAAGAGGAGATGAACTAAAACCACTAAGACCCAGTTCCTCCAAAAGCATTCTTCCAAAAAGCTCATCCATGACGTTGGGTTTACCCACATCTATAGCAGAAAGAACAACATAGGAAGTCCCTTCGGTCGGGGTAATTACTCTAGCTTTACGATTATTTCCTCCAATTCTTACTCCTTCAGCGTCTGCTAATTCATGCGGAAGCTGCCCCTTGAATAAACTTTTGTCGATTTTGCCAGAATCAATAATTTTTCCATAGGGCAGTGCAATTGCATTTTTAGCGTTATCCATGATTGCTTTAAACTGAGTCAGGGAAAGAGTTCCTTTTTTAAGATCGAAAATAGCTTCTGCTATTTCTTTCGCCGAAGCTTCAGCATCAGCAGGCGATGCTTCATTCTCTTCCCAATGAGATTGAATAGCTCGAGCCAAATCAGAAATAGTCATATCCAAATTATCCGACACAATAGTCCCTGTCAAAACCATTGCTAAAATGGGAATGCTATTTAGCACATCACTTTCAGGTTGTTTCTGGTTATCAGCTACATCCTGAAGCATGATCTCACCCTTATCTTTCATCGGCCTACCAAATGCATCATAGACAATAGCTTTTCCAGAAGGAACCATCACTTTAACTATTTTTTCACCCTCCCACACAGTAATTTCTTTTGGGTCAAGTCCATATGAACGACCCGGCATATCAATAAATCGAACCTTTCCTTCAGGTGTTAAAACAATATTCTCCCAATGAATATCCCCATGGCCTATACCTTTTCTTTCCATATAAAGGAGGCCGCCTACAATTTGAGAAAGAACATCTAATTGTTGCACGGGGTTCATCTCCCACAGTCGAAGTGCAAATTCTTTAAAAGATTCCCCTGAATTAATAAGCCTTCCTTTATCTTTAACCATTTTCTTGATAGGAACGATTGGAGTTAAATCCCCTTCATAATCTTGAATTTGATATTCCGCATTTAATGAGGAGAGAAGTGCAGATTCTCGAACTCTGGTAAATATTTCAGGGCAAGATTCATCCTCATAAAAAGGTCTTAAAACGTCTTGAAATCTTCCATGGAAAGACTCTCGGCGAGGCACTAGCGACATCACCTTTAAAACATATTCTCGAGGAAGGTTGGAAGAGTCTATGTCTTCCATCAATAAAACAAGTCCTTGTTTTCCACTACCTAAAATAGCTTTTACGCGTCTCTTCCCTGAAGTTTTGGCATTTACAAAAGTTTCAACAACTCTAAGAATTGTTGCGCGTTCTTGTACATCTTCAACACCAGTGATAGCTTCAAATTGGGATTGAATTTCAGACAGTGTTAAGCCTAACTCTTTTTCTGAGAATCGATAAAAAATGGGATTTTTACCTAAAGGGGAAACAATAAGCGAAGACCCTCGCATCTCAAGCTTAATGTGTTTTTGTGAAATCACATTCGGCTGACCTGGGAAATGATCTCTTCCTAATTCTATGGACTCACCAGGAGCTAACCGCATTATTTTTTGGCCAGGTATTTCTATATAATAAAATTGTTCGCCTGACGCTCCTATCATATAACGAACTCTTAATTCAACAACTCCTGCCAGAGAAATCACCAAATCCTGATCTGCAAAAGTACTTGGATTAAACTCTGTAGCTTTCCCCAACACTATTTTTTCTTCTATCAAAGCAACTGTTTTCGGAAAACCTGACTTAAAAACACTCATAAGACGATAAAGAGCCACGGATCGCTTGAAAGATAGGCTTGACAGAACTTGATCCAAAGAAAGATTAGATTGAAGATTCTTCTCATAAACAAGAATGCTTAAAGCTGCTTCAACAATTTCTTCTGATGAACTATCTTTCCACTCTGGAAGATTAGAAATATTCACACAAACAGATAACTCGCTTTGCGTAAAAGATTCTTTAATTCCTAAGCGAACTGCCGTTTTAGAAAACTCTGTTTTGAGCTTTTTTTCAATCATCCTTTCTGCAGCAAATCTAAATCCCTTTTCATAAGCCTCTACTTGTTGAGAGGAAAATTCTGCTCCAGCCTGAACAGCAACTTGGACGGTTTTCTTATGAAGCTCTCTTCCTTTTTCATACTCTTCAATAATGGCGCGTAATTCTTCCAAAGACATATTCTCAAGAGCAGCCTGATGAAATGGAGTCGCTTTAAATTCCTGTTCAAATATTTTTCCGTATTTCACCCCTTGCTCAGCAGCAGCAATAATATGAGCTTCAACTTGAGTAAAAGTGCTCCCCTCAGGATGATCTGTGGTTATCGTATTCCGATTAACCACTCCCATCCAATAAACTTCCCTTTTCTCATGAAAAATCGCTTCTTCATGAAATTCTTTCGGAAGATTTTGATTAATGGCAATATAAAGCTTCCCATCGACTTCAAAATTATGAGCGGGCAAACCTTTCATGGCTTCGTTAGGCAAAGACAGAATTTCTGCCTGACGACCATTACCAATATCAGCAGTCCAAAACCGACTAAATAATCTTTGATACCATGGCCTATATTTTTGAACGGAAGCTTTAAGCTCTTCCGGTGTAAAACTAGCCATTGTCTTTTCATTGCGCGGGCCAGGATGTCTAAGAGCTTGAGCTAGTACTGCAGTAGCTAAAGCAGGTCCACCTACAGAAGCAACACTTGGATTAGGATTTCTCGCAACTTCTGCTGCAAAACCGGCTAAAGCATTCGCTGAAGGAGGAGCAAATCGTGTTAAAGCAGTTTTGATTTGTTGAATAAAATCATCCGCTAAAGTGGAATCATATTGCTGAAGATCTTGAGCAAGAATAAGCGCTTGATTTAAAGAAACTTGCGTCCCTACTTCCAAACTTTTTTTAATGTCTACCACCAAAGCTTGTATTTTTTCTGCTTTTGCTCTTGCTTCAGTAGCTTGCCGAGCTGCTGCTTCTGCCGCAGTTTTTTCTTGAGTCAATCTCTCGGCTTCAGCCAACAAAAGATCTTTATCTGCTCGCGAAACAATATTCTTTGGCTGTTTACGAAGCATTTCTGCAATCACCTCTAAGGTCTTTCCTTCTTCAACCATCGTTTTGATTCTCTCTCGCATTGCAGCCAAGGGATCTTCCGTTACTTTAACCTCGGACGTTTTAACTTCAGATGTTGTTGCAACAGGTGGCACAACCTGAGCCTGAGGAATATTTACTTGGGGTTGCGGTGCTTCAGCCACATGTGTTTTTACTTGAGCATACGGACCTAAAAGTGTTCCAATTTTTGTAGCAAGTGTTTCAATTTCTTCTACTCTTGCTTGCGATTGTCTTTGGGCAACTTTTGCTTTGATATTGACCCAGCGCTGACCCAAAGCAGCATCAGCTAAAGATTTTTGTTCGCCAGAATACATATTTTGTAAACGCAATACATTCGCTTCTACAGACCGAAGGGTTCTTAACACATCTTGATTATCCCCCGACGATAAAGCATCTTCCAACGCATTAAAAACTCTGTTTACATATTGATCCAAAGACATAAATGAAAAAGTAATTTTTCCTTCGGATCCTTCAGGGGCTGGTAAAACATCCATTCTTCCATTGGCAAGAGTCACTTGTTTAGCTAAAGCATCTACTGATTCTTCTGTTCCTAAATTTTTTACTTCAAGAATACAAACTTCTTCTTTTCCATTTGCTTTATTTTGAACTGTAAAGCGAATGACCAAGGTTCCATCGTCCAACATTTCCATAAAATATTTTGCCGAAGCTAACTGCGTCATAAAACTCATCGATTTTTGAGCCAGGGTTAAACCCTTTTTCGCAGCTTCTGAAAGGCTCGCTTCTTGATCCTTCATATATTGAGTCATTACACCCAACATAAGCTTTCGAAGTTCTTCTCCTCTAAGTTGCTTACCCCTCGCTGTCTTTTCTCCTGCCTTGGCCTTCAATTGCTCCATGGCTGCCCGATACCCCAGACCTAATAAAAGAGTGAGCTGTCTGATTCCTTCACTTAATTCTCCATTCATGATGGGTTCATCTGTTGTTAGCCTCACCACAGGGGCCAAACGATTTCCTTTTTCAGTCAAAATTTTATCCAGAGGAGATTCCTCTTCCATCATAATATCGATATAAGGAGTCAAAGCCTTGAGATCTGTCATGCGAGGATTAATGACCATATAAGAAATATTTTTTTGCGATAATTTCTCGACCAAACCTTGGGTATGAAAACCCCCTGTCACCAACACCGCTGTTTCAATCCCCATTTCATCCATACGCCCTAGGGTATTTTCAATCAAAGCCTCGTCTCTTAAGATCGCCGCATTATAGAAGCCTTCCAAATCCTTCAAATGCGCATCCATATCAAGCAAATTTTTGGAAAAAGAATGGCCAGTGTCTTTAAGAAACGAGAGGAAAAATTCAGAAGTGAATTCATTTCGATGTTCTCGATAATACTTTAAAGTCTCTCGAGTCAATTTTAGTTCAATAAAATCTTCATAAAGAGAAAGATGTGTGAGCAAAAGATCCAGTTTTTTTGCCTTTGCATCCGAAATGAGTTCGTCTTTAATATCCGATTCTAATTGACGACACTCCACTTTCAATTGCTTTGCATCAAGAACCGCCTGAATTCCGACCATGTCGATGTATTTTCGGACATTGGGGAAAGTGGACAAATCCATTTGAGTCTTTTGAATTTGACCTTTTAAATAGAGAAAGAAATCTTTTTTGGCAATACGCCCCAGCCGACAATCGAAATTTTTCTTGATCACTTCTGCTGCTTCTTCTTTCACCAATTTTCCTGAAAGAGTTTGAATCAGAGAGGATAACTCTGGATCCAAAGCAGACATATTCACTGTTTTTGCAATTTCAAAAGCCTCGAGTGATTTTGAAAAGTTTCCATATTTTTTGAAATTTACGCCTGTTTTAATAGCATAGTCCTGAAGGTTTTTGACATATTCTTGAAATTGGATTTCTAACTTTTTATAACAGCGGCATAAATCTAAAAAGATTTTGGTGTCTTGCGAGAAAAGTTTATTTTTTTCTATTTCCAGAAGGCTTTTTAATTCTTCAATCGCTTTTTTCTGAGGCTCTTTAATGGCTTGAGCTTTTTTGAAAGCGTCAAAATTGGCCAGATAAAGATCTTTGGTTTCGATGCCGTAAAGCTCGACTTCTTTTTTGGAAAAAATACCAAAATATTCTGCACCGCTGATATATCCGCTTTTCAAGAGATAATCTGCAACTCTCTTTTTAACAGCTTCATCCGGAATGGAGTTAAAAACAACTGTACTTAATTGTCCCTGTCCTCCTTCCACACCAATCAGCCGAATGGGAGCTGCTTTAAGCAAAATTTCCAGAACTTTTGCATAATTATTTTGGGCTTCAAAATTGGTATGAGAATCTTGAATCAAAATGAGGAATTTACCTTGTGAGCCCTTGAAAGTATCTCGCACATCTCCATAATTCTTGGGGATTGCAATTTGTGTAACCTCTTCAAAAGTCGGTTCTTTAATGAGAGGAGAAGAAATTTGAACAGATTCAGAACTTGCAGGGGTTGCTTTTATATCTTGCGCTTGAGGAAGGCCCAAACTGGTAAAAAAGAAAGTAAAAAGGGTACACCAAGACACTACTCGCGTAAAAAAGCCAAAACCTGTATGAGACCTTTGCTTCAAAGGCTGCGTCATATTAAAATCCGTCAACCAACCGTTCGGAAATGCCCCTCAGGTGAGCCCATGCTCAAGTGAGATTATACTTTGTTCAATCTTAACCTGTCTACCAAATTTTTAACACCTTCAACCCGAAGACATTGTTAGACATCTATTTAGATACCACATGAACCGTCACTTGTCAAATTATGCAGTATTATTTTGTAATATTTTCTATTGCAAATATTTACGTATAATTTTATCTATTTTATTCTGAAACTTCTAAGAAAATCTGAAAAAATGATATTTATTATTGTTATTGTCATTTCCGGAGGTAGTTACAACAAAGTAGCCACTTTCGTGGTCGGGAATCCATTTTAAATAAACTTGTATCCCCGACAATCCCAGAGGGGACTACTTCGTTGAAACACTCGAGGATGACTGCCATTGCAGTCATTTTCATGATTGCTTTTCTTCTTACTGATTTTATCCTCGAAATATGAGTTTCAATCACTCAATTTTCAAGGATAGATTTATGCTAGTTTATGTTTAGAAAAAGAAGAAGTTAAAAATCTGCTTTCTTAAAATAGGCTACCGGATCATATTCATTATGTGTTATAGTTAACTTAGTCGTTTGCAATGCTTTGGACTCATTTTTGGGGAAAATTGAGGTTTTAAGGCTAAAACATGTTTAAAAACGATTCCCATGTTTTGAACCTTCTTTCAAAAGAAGGTTTACTCAGCGAAGACGTCGTCCAAAAGGGCGAAGAGCTCTCCAAAGTGACGAAAAAACCTCTTCTTGATGCACTTTGCGAGCTAAAGGCCATCGATAGAAAAAAAATCCTTGAACTCATTGCCAGAGATTTTGAAATTGAAACCATCGATTTGCAAGAAGGCACTTTACCCATCTCCAAGGAAGTTGTTGGACTGCTTGATTTTGCAACTGCAAGAAGGTATAGAGCACTTCCTCTTGAAGAAAATTCCTATATCAAAATTGCAGTCGCTGATCCCTTTGACATTGAAGGACTCGACAATCTTCAATATTTCTTAAAAAAACCCATTGTCCCTTTCCTTGCAGACGCTGAAGATCTAGAAAAAGCTCTTACTAAATATTATGGCGTTGCTGAAGAAACGGTGGATGAAATGCTTCAACAAATGACCGATTCCGATGTGGCCTTTTTTGAAAAAGAATTAGCACCGGGAGAAGATGGGAACGAAGATCCAGAAGCTCCTATTATCAAACTTGTCAGTTTGCTCATTTTAGAAGCTTTTAAAAATAGAGCTAGCGATATTCATCTGGAACCTTTGGAAAAAAGATTTCGCGTCCGTTACCGCATTGATGGCGTTCTTCAAGAAGTACAGGGTCCACCCAAACGACTTCAACCTTCGGTTATTTCTCGTATTAAAATCATGGCGAATATGAGCATTGCCGAAAAAAGATTGCCTCAGGATGGTCGTATTAAAATAACTCTTATCAATAAAGATATCGATTTACGTGTTTCTTCCATTCCTAGCAGTCACGGGGAAAGCATCGTGATGAGACTTTTAGACAAAACTAATCTCCTTTTGGGTTTAGGGCAACTGGGATTTCTCTCAGAAGATCAAAAAAGATTTGAATCTCTTATTCGTAAACCTAATGGTATTCTTCTGATCACAGGACCTACGGGGAGTGGGAAAACTACAACTCTTTATGGATGTTTGAATTATTTAAATCGTCCGGATCGAAAAATTATTACTGTAGAAGACCCTGTAGAATATGTTTTAGCAGGCATCAATCAAGTGCAAGTCAATGAAACCATAGGCTTAAGTTTTGCCAATGTGCTTCGATCTATTTTAAGGCAAGCTCCCAACATCATCATGATCGGAGAAATTCGTGATCATGAGACCGCAGAAATTGCTGTTCATGCAGCATTAACTGGCCATTTGGTGTTTAGCACACTTCATACCAATGATGCCTCTGGAGCCATTACGCGTCTCATCGACCAAGGTGTCAAACCTTTCTTGGTGGCTTCCAGTATTATTGGAATTCTGGCCCAACGCTTGGTTCGAACACTTTGTTCAAAATGTAAAGAACCCTATCACCCTTTAGATGCTGAGCTAAAACTCCTTAAATTACCTGAAGATAAACTGAAAAATCTGACTTTTTACAAAGGCAAGGGATGTGATAATTGCAGTAAAACAGGATATCACGGCCGTTTGGGCATTATGGAATTTCTAGTCGTAGATGAGAGCATTCGTAAACTGATTTATCAAAAAAGCTCTAGCACGATGATTCGAAAAAGAGCCCGTGAAATTGGAATGACAACCCTCAGAGAAGATGGCATACGAAAAGCCATGAATGGGATCACAACTTTAGAAGAAGTTTATCGTATTACTGTCGAAGATGCGGATTAAAAGCAGGGCATAGGGAATAGAGCATAGGGTTAAGGGTTGTGGAATTTTTATTAATTATTTTTACCTTATACTCTTATCCCTTCACCCTAACCCCTACATTAAAGTGGAGGACTTTATGGATATTAGCGAGCTTTTAGAGATCGTAGTGGATGAAAATGCATCTGATCTTCATTTGAATGTAGGTGCACCTCCCCATATTCGAAGAAACGGGAGTTTAGTCCCTCTTCAAATGGATCCTCTTCAGCCTGCAGACACTGAAAAACTCATTCGTGGTATTGCATCTGACGAACATTTCGAAAAACTAAGGAAAATGGGAGGAACTGATTTTGGATTTGCATTTGGAGATAGGGCCCGTTTTCGTGTGAGTATTTTCAAGCAAAAAGGTTGTTTTGGGATGTGCCTACGCTTAATTCCTTCGAAAATTCTCTCTCTTGAAGATATTGGCTTTAATCCTATGATCAAAGAATTACTATACAAACCTCGCGGACTTATTTTAGTCACAGGCCCTACCGGATCAGGCAAAACAACCACATTAGCCTCTATGCTGGACATCATCAACACAGAACGCGATGTTCATATTCTCACGGTTGAAGATCCCATCGAGTATTATCATACTCATAAAAAAAGCATGGTCACGCAAAGAGAACTTGGCGTGGATGTTCCTAGTTTTGCAGAAGCCGTTATTCGTGGTTTACGTATGGACCCGGACGTGATTCTTGTGGGAGAAATGAGAGATTTGGCGACGATGGAAGCCGCGATTACAGCAGCTGAAACAGGACATTTGGTTTTTGCAACCCTTCACACCACAGGAGCTGCTCGTACCGTCGACCGCATCATCGACGCTTTTCCTGTCAGCCAACAAGAACAAATTCGAGCTCAGCTTGCAACTTCGCTTCTAGCCGTTATCTCTCAACTTTTACTCCCCAAAACAAATGAGAGAGGACGTGTGGCTGCTTTTGAAATTATGGTTGTGACTCCTTCTATTCAAAATTTGATTCGAGAATGTAAAACTTATCGTATCACTTCCGACATTCAAACGGGCACCAAACATGGCATGGTCACTATGGATGCGCATTTAGCTGAGCTTTACAAAAAAGGCCAGATCAGCTACGACATGATGGTGTCTAAGGCTTATGACCTAGATCAAATTCGGGAAAAATTTCCTGATCAGAATATTGGAAGAGAGAAAAAGAAATAATGAAGAAGATAATGTTGGAGATATTATATGGGTAAAGTAGCTCCTCATATTGATTATTTGGGATCTCTCATGTTGGAGGAGAAATTAATTACCAGGCAGCAATGGGATGAAACCATAGAAGAGCACTTGCGTACAGGAAAAGCACTGGGGCATGTCCTGGTTGACTTTGGCTTTATACAAGAAGAACAAATACTAAAAGTGCTCGCCCGTCATTTGGATATGGAAGTCATCAATCTAAAAGAATCCGAAATTTCTCCTGATGTGATCAAAGCCGTTACTCCATCCACAGCCAAACTTTATGGCATCATGCCCTTTAAAGTCAAAGACGGTATCATGACCGTCGCAATAGCTGATCCCTTAAACCCCGATGTGATTGATGACCTTCGATTCTTATTGGGATGCGAAGTCAAAGGAGCCATCTGTCGAGAGAAAGATATTTTCGAAACCATTGAAAAATATTATGGCCAAAGCGATGAATCTGTCGAAGCCTTGCTTGGAGAGATTGCTGTGGATTTCTCCGCAGCCGACATGGAAGAGTCTCCAAATGTAGATGTTTCTGGGCTTCAAGAACTAGCACGTGAAGCTCCTGTCGTCAAATTGCTCAATCTCATTTTAATTCAAGCTATTAAGGATAGAGCCAGCGATGTTCATTTTGAGCCTTTCGAAAAAGAATTTAAAATCCGCTACCGTATTGATGGAGCTCTCTATGAAATGGTTCCACCCCCGAAGCATTTGGCCTTGGCCATCACCACACGTATTAAAGTCATGGCTGAAATGGATATTGCAGAAAGAAGAAGACCTCAAGACGGGCGCATTCAACTGAACGTCTTGGGACGAAATGTGGATTTGCGTGTGTCGTGTTTGCCTACACAATTTGGCGAGAGCATTGTGATGCGTATTTTAGACAAAACGGTCGTTTCCTTGGATCTTACTCAAATTGGACTGGGAGCCGATCAACTTAAAATCATTGAAGAAGTCATTGAAAGACCCAATGGAATTTTTGTTTTGACAGGCCCCACAGGCTCGGGGAAAACAACCACACTTTACTCTTGTCTAAAAAGAATTAATAGCATCGATTCTAAAATCATCACCACTGAAGACCCCATCGAATATGAAATTGACGGCATTATGCAAATTGCTGTTCGCCCTGATATTGGCTTAACTTTTGCCAGATGCTTACGAAGCATTTTAAGACAAGATCCTGATAGCATCATGGTTGGAGAAATTCGAGACGTTGAAACAGCACAAATTGCAATTCAATCCTCTTTGACAGGACATTTGGTTCTATCAACGCTTCACACCAATGATGCAGCAGGAGCTATCACTCGCTTGATTGACATGGGGGTAGAACCTTTTTTAATTACATCCACTTTAGTCGCATCGGTTGCTCAGCGATTGGTTCGAACCATTTGTGTAAATTGCAAAGAGCCATTTGATCCCACAACAGAATTACTTGAAGAAGCAGGGCTTTCCTTAGATGATGTAAAAGGAGTACAATTCTATCGCGGCAAGGGATGTGGAAAATGTAATAAAACAGGCTATAAAGGAAGAACCGCTGTTTTTGAATTTCTGGTAGTAACAGAACCTATTCGTGAACTTATTTTAGAAAAAGCGCCCACTGCTGTCATTGCTCAAAAAGCAAAAGAAGTCGGAATGAGAACGCTTCGAGCGGATGCTTTTCTCAAACTTTATGAAGGTCTTACTACTTTTGAAGAAGTGTTGAAAGAAACCTAAAAGGCCGTCATGCGGAATGTGGGACGCGGCCTGCGTCAAAAACAAAAACGAACAATATTCGCATTACGCACGACGCATAACGCATAGCGAGACTTATGAAATTTGATTACATTGCAACGGATGCAAAAGGCAAAGAGACACGGGGTGTTGTTGATGCTGAAAACACCGTGACGGCGATTAATATTTTAAGAGGCCGTGGTCTTTTTCCAACCAGTGTGACTGAATCCTCCTCAGCTCAAAAATCTGCTGGCCAGGGAATGCTTTCTATTTCTCAAGGAGAAAAGAAAAAACTCAACTTTCTTACGAATCTTCTCAAACCGAAAACCATCAAACCCAAGGTATTAACAGTCTTTACCCGCCAATTAGCAGTATTGATCGATGCGGGTTTGCCCATTTTAAAAAGTCTTCACGTTTTAAAAGACCAAGAGAAAAACAAGCTTTTAAAAGAAACGATTCAATCTTTGGGAGATATAGTAGAATCAGGAAGCACTTTTTCTGAATCATTGGGACGATTCCCAAAAATTTTCGACAAGCTTTATGTGAGCATGGTTCGAGCCGGTGAAATGGGAGGCGTGCTTGATGAAGTTCTGAATCGTTTGTCCGAATTCATGGAAAAAGCTCAGCGCTTGAAAGCTCGCATCAAAGCAGCCATGGTTTATCCTACCCTCGTTCTAGTGTTTGCGATGGGCATTGTCACCTTTCTAGTGACAGTCATTGTCCCCAAGTTTGCAGAAATATTTCTTGAAATGGACATTGATCTTCCTGGATTGACTGCAACCCTGATTGGAATCAGTAATTTCACGAAACGCCGATGGTATGTTTTCATTCTTATGTTTACTCTCATCGTCACCGCTTATCGTACCATCAACAAAACACCCAAAGGAAAACTTAAACTGGATACTGCCAAACTTAAACTTCCTATCTTTGGTGATCTCATTCGAAAAGTAAGCATTGCTAGCTTTTCAAGAACACTTGGGACTTTGATTGCAAGCGGCGTTCCCATTCTAAAAGCATTGGCCATTGTCAGAGATACGATTAGTAATCAAGTGGTTGTAAACGCCATAACCCTTATTCATGACAGCATCCGAGAAGGGGAATCCATTGTGGGGCCTATGCGCGAAAGTGGAGTTTTTCCCCCCATGGTTGTGGGTATGGTAGATGTCGGAGAGCAAACCGGAAATTTAGCTGAAATGCTAACCAAAGTTGCAGACACTTATGATGAAGAAGTCGATGTCGCAGTTCAAGGACTCACCGCTGTCTTGGAACCTTTGATGATCATTACCTTGGCCTTTATTGTTGGATTCATCGTCATTGCCATGTTCTTGCCATTAATCAAATTGATGCAGGGAATATCCTAAGCCCTCATGCGCACAACCCCAAAGAAAAAATTTTTCTTCAAGTTTTTACACAACACGCATAACACCTAACGTAATACGACCTTCCACGAATCCTTGACACCCCCAGGCTCTCTCTATAGAATGGGGGACTTATTGTGAGAAAAAACGTCTCAAAGGAATAAAAAAGCTAAGGATTATATTCATTATGAAAAGAACGTATCAGCCATCACGTATCAAAAAACTTAGAAAACATGGATTTCGAGCCAGATCAGCAAGCAAAGGTGGCCGAGCTGTTCTTAAGGCCCGTCGCCGAAAAGGACGTGCCCGCATTGCGGTAAGTTAAGATTCGGAGCGCAAGTTCATGGGAGTCTACTCATTTTCTAAAAATGAGCATTTGAAACGTTCCAGCGACATTCGCGAGGTGTTTCAAACAGGCCGAAAATGGGTAGGGGATTTTATCATTTTCTATACAAAGACTTCGCCTGATGCCTCTTCAAAAGCTGCTTTTGTAGTAAGTAAAAAAATCGGCGCAGCAGTTGTTCGAAATCGCATCAAAAGATTGATGAGAGAAGCTTACAGACTTCAGAAGCCATTTTTGAAAAAAGAAGGCTGTTGGTTTGTTTTTTCAGCAAAAGCAGGAGTTGAAAAGTGGGAGTTTTCAAAAATAGACGAGGAAATGAGGAGATTTTTTAATCAAATTCAATGAGACGTTGTGTTCTTTTTTTAATTAGATGTTATCAAGCCCTCCTTTCTCCTATTTTAGGACCTGCATGCCGTTTTGTACCTTCTTGCTCTGAGTATTGTTGTGAAGGTATTCAAAAAAAGGGAATCGTCAAAGGCATTTATTTAGGATTGAAGAGAATTTTTCGCTGTCATCCTTTTCATGCTGGGGGATATGACCCTGTTAAGTAAAACAATTTTAAATTAAAAACTTTTTAATCATTTTGGAGTTCTCATGCCACAAGGACAATATGAAAATCAACCTCAGTTAGGCAATCAAGATCCTGGAACAGGGAAAAGAATGGCTTTGGCTTTCGGGCTTTCTTTCCTGATTTTCTTTGGATACATGCATTTTTATGCTAAAAAAAATCCACCGCAGCAAGCATCGAACGTTGTAGACACAAAGACACCCTCATCAAGTTCCACTTTTCAGACTCCCATCACAGAAGAAAAAGAGAAAGTCATACAAAAGTCTGAAGAACTGGAAATACTTCCTCCAGAACAAGAAATTGTGCTTGAATCCGAGTTTGAAAAAATTACTTTTTCAACCTGGAGAGGAGCCATTAAGTCTTTGCTCCTTAAACAAAGTAAGTTGGTTCGAGGAGAGCCTGTTAACCTCATTCAATCTCAGAACCCTAATGTTCAACTGGGAGCTATTTCTAGATTTGGAGATATACCGGAGAGTGCCTTACGGGCTTATCAAGTTCTAGAACAGGGAACTGATTTTATTACTTTCCAAGCACAATATCAGAAAATAAAAATCCAGAAGAAATTTACTCTGACTAAACCCTATGTGATTGAACTTGATGTAAAAATTCTTAACGAAGATGATAAAGAAATTCTTCTGTATCGGGGATTAGATGTTTGCCTTGGCTCCTTGCAAGCCAACAATCCGGACGAATCTCTCAAGCCTCTTGAAATTGCCTATTTTCTAGCGGGAGGAGAAGGATCTTATGTTAAAAGATCGATTGGAAAAATTAAAGAACGAAATGTAGAATCTCTAGAGTTATCCTGGACTGCACTCAAAAGTAAATATTTTGCATTGATTGCCAAACCTATTGAATCTCAAGCTTCCGCTCTCATCTCTGAACACATTGAAGAAAATTTTAAACCTTATTATTCCACAAGTTTGCGCATGGATATCCCTCCCATTCAATCTGGGAAAACAAGTGAAACAAAATTTTTACTCTATGCTGGGCCAAAAGATTTTGATCTCTTAAAGTCTTTTGGATTTCATTTTGAAAATCTTATGGATTTTGGCGGAATATGGGGAAAACTCTCTTATGGACTTGCTTTCGCTCTTCGATGGCTAAATGGTTTCCTCCATAATTATGGATTAGCCATCATTGTTCTCACCATTTTATTAAAATTGCTTTTCTATCCTCTGAGCGCTATCAGTATGAAATCCATGAAAGAAATGCAAGCACTGAAACCTCAGTTAGATGTGATTCGAAAAAAATACAAAGATAATCCCAAAAAAATTCAGCAAGAAACCATGGGGCTTTATCGGGAACACAATGTAAAACCTCTGGCAGGTTGTCTTCCCATGCTTGTGCAAATCCCCATTTTCATTGCCTTTTATCAAATTCTCATGAACTCTATTGAACTACGAGGAGCTCATTTCCTTTGGATTAAAGATTTAGCCCATGCAGATAACCTTTTTAGAATAGGAACTTTCCCCATTAATATCCTTCCTGTTCTTAATGGACTCGCCATGTTTTGGCAACAAAAACTCACCCCCACCGATCCTAGTCAAAAAAGTCTCAAATTTATCATGCCCATCATGCTGACCGTTTTCTTTTATGGGCTTCCTTCTGGTCTTATTCTGTATTGGTTGGCCACTACTTTGATCACCGTCTTACAACAATATCAAGTTCAAAAAAAGCCTTAAAAAGGAGATCCCCAACATGAAAAGAAATTTTTTAATTCTTTTAGCTGTCTTTTTCTTTCTTTCCAGCTTACAAAGTCATGCAGAAAGCACACCTGAAGTTGGAAAAATTTATGCGGAAGTTATTTTAGATGCTTCTAATTCCATGAATGAACAAGTGGAAGGGGTCGCCAAAATTGAAACTGCAAAACAAGTCATTATCTCTTTAACCTCTTCTCTAGATCCTTCTATTCAAATGGCCTTAAGAACCTATGGCGATCACTTTGATGCATTAGGAACCAAAGAAAAAGCCTGTCAGGACAGTACCCTCGCTGTGGGCTTTGGAGAAAACAATCGTGAACAAATTGCGACTGCAGTAGAGAACATTGTCGCCAAAGGATACACCCCCATCGCCTTCACATTACAACAAGCCTATAACCTAGATTTGATGCCCATTGAAGGAGGGAACAAATCCATTATTTTAGTCAGCGATGGAAAAGAAAGTTGTGGTGGAGATCCTTGTGCTCTTGTCAAAGAACTCAAAGCCCGCGGGATCAATGTCGTTATTAATACCGTTGGATTTGCAGTGGATGCTGAAACCCGTGCTCAACTGGAATGCATTGCCAAAGAAACAGGTGGCCGATATTACGACGCAAAAAATGCGGATGCCTTAAAAGATAGCATGAAACAAGTTCAACAGCAGTTGCAGACGATGACAGGGGCAAAAACACAATGGGGATATGAATTTGATGGAAAAGAAATCGTCCCAGCTACAAATTGTTCAAGCGCACCCTCCATTGCAGCAGGAAAATATATCATGAAAAATTTAGCTAATTCTCCTAATGAAAAATTAGGAGAGGTAAAACATTGTGTGGCCATTCCTCTGAAAGCAGGACAAAATTTAATGGTCAAAGCTGTAATCACAGGGGTCGTAGGCCCAGAAACACTTGATGATCCAAACGCCTTGCTCGATCTTGCCGTACAATTCTGGGGACAAACAGATCAAACTTTACATTATGACTTTAGAGAAATTTACAAAGTCAGTGCCTATAAACCTTATTCGATGGACTTTTGGATGGATAGCACTACAGATCAAACCTATTGCCTATCCTTTTCAACCATGGCTCGCTATAAAACAGCTCCAGCAGGCTTTAACGTAGGTTTTGAAGCCATTGTTACAGATCTTACCGATGTTGACTCTGGAAAGGATGCGCCTAGCTCCTTTGCAGAGGCACTTCCTATTGAAACAAAAAATTATGCTAACAACTTCTTAATGGTAGAAGATATTGATCGATATAAGCTTTCTCTTCCTTCTGCTGGAACAGTATCCATTAAAATTATTCCCGAAGAAAGTAAACGTGTTCATCTAGAGATTTACAATGAAGACCGTGAAAGATTGTGGGGAAATTCTTCTAATAATGATGGAGCTATTATTAAATTTGAACAAGCCTTCGATAAACCCCAAACCCTTTACCTTGAAGTCAAGGGAGCCTCAGACGTTCAGACATGGATGAATGGACAAAGAAAATCCGTGATGCGAGGTGGTAAATACGAAATGAATATTTCATCCCAAACAGCCGCTCAAGAACCATCAAAGATTTTGAAGCCAGAATAACTCCTAAGCAAAGGTATAGCTGAAACTCTTTTTTAAATCATTACGATTTTTTATTTTATTCTCAACTTCTGAACTTTGTCTCTTTCCCTTGATTTGATGCGAGGCTCATCGTATATTCCTACTCATGAATCACTCTTTAGAAGATACGATAGCTGCTATTGCCTCAGCACCAGGAGAAGGTGCACTTGGAATTATTCGCATCAGTGGGCCTGAAACCCTTGCCATTGCTGATCAAATTTTTAGAACTAAAAAACATGTTCTTCCCTCATCTTTTCAGTCTCATCATCTGTATTTTGGTGAAGTGTGGGATGAAAATGAATTAATCGATGAGGCCACAGCCCTCGTTATGAAAGCCCCTCAAAGCTACACCGGTGAAAATAGCTTTGAAATTTATGGCCATGGAAGCCCTTTTGTTTTAAAAAAGATTTTATCCCTTTGCATTGCAAAAGGGGCTCGTCTTGCCGAACCTGGTGAATTTACAAAACGTGCCTTTCTCAATGGACGTATGGATCTCTCACAAGCTGAAGCTGTGATTGACCTGGTTCAAGCCAAATCTGAATTACAAAGAAAATATGCCCTTCGTCAACTTCAGGGAGATTTTTCAAAAGCTTTGTCCCAAATTCGCGAAATACTTTTTAATGTCATGGTTGAAGCTGAAGCGAATATTGATTTTCCTGATTATGTGCCAGAAGGAGTTCAACCTCAAACCTATGCTCATATGGTTCAAGAAACCCATGCAAAAGTTCAAAATATGCTTCAAGGAGCACAAATTCGAAAAACAGTTCAAGAGGGATTTAAAATTGTTTTGATGGGAGAACCCAATGTTGGGAAATCAAGTCTTCTGAATGCATTGGCTGAGAAAGAATTAGCGATTGTAACGGAACTTCCTGGTACCACGCGTGATGCAATACATCATGAAACTGAATTTGCAGGTATCCCCGTTCATTTTATAGATACTGCAGGCTTAAGAGATCCTGAAAATATTGTGGAAGAAAAAGGAATTAAAATTACTCAAAAGAAATATGAAGAAGCAGATCTTATTTTATGGATTTTAGATGTTTCGTCCAAAAACTCTGATTTTCAAAAATTTAATAATTTTATAAATAATGGGAAAGAATGTATAATTATAGCTAATAAAATTGATATATCACCCACTTTTAACATAAAAAATATAAAAATAACATCAAAATCACCCATATTAAAAACTTCTGCAATCGATGGAAATGGCATTCAAGAGCTCAAAAAAGCCATTGAAACTTGGGTGATTCGACATTCTGATCATCTTGAAACTCAATATTTACTCAATCAAAGGCAAGAAAAAATTCTTCAAAATGTTTCAGAGCTTTTAACAAGCGCTCAAAAGGCATTTGAGGAAAATTTGGGAGATGACTTTATCGCAAGCGATTTAAGAACCGCCATTCAGAAAATGGACGAAATTTTAGGCAGATCCGTGAATGAAGAAATGATTCATGCCATTTTTGCAAAATTCTGCATTGGGAAATAACCCTTCTTCCTCTTTCTGTAAGACTATCGAATATGTGGCAATACAAGTGTGTCTTTTTGAAAAGTAGCGGATCCTGCCACTCGTCAGCCCCACCGTGCTCGCTAAAAGCTGCGCGCAGCGGGGCTCCCCCGCCGAGTGTCACCCGCACATGATAGGACTTGGATAAATCAGCTCTCTAAGCTATACTCTGCCCATATAAAGCTCTTAAAACTATGACTTATACTTATCCAAAAACTTATGATGTAATCGTTGTTGGAGCAGGACACGCTGGCTGTGAAGCTGCCTTGGCGAGTGCTCGAATGGGCTTACAGACTTGCCTCTTTACCATCAATCTCGACACCGTTGGGAAAATGCCCTGCAATCCTGCCATTGGAGGCATTGCCAAAGGACATTTGGTTCGAGAAATTGATGCATTGGGTGGAGAAATGGCTAAAACCACCGACAAAACGAGTATTCAGTTTAAAATGCTCAATATTGGTAAAGGTCCTGCCGTTTGGGCGCCCCGTGCACAAGCTGACAAAAAACAATATTCGATTGAAATGCGCCATGTGGTTGAGCGCCAGGAAAACCTGGATCTTCGTCAAGGGATGATTGAAGAAATATTATCGCAAGATTCTTGTATTAAAGGAGTTAAGACTAATTCTGGAACCATTTATCAGTCTAAAGTGGTGATTATTACCACGGGTACCTTTTTGAAAGGACTTTGCCACGTGGGAGATTCTTCTTTTGCGGCAGGACGTGCAGGAGAATTTCCTTCTTATGGATTGTCAGATTCTCTTAAAAATTTAGGATTTGAATTGCTTCGCCTTAAAACAGGAACACCTCCTCGCATTCATGCTAGATCTATTGACTATACAAAAGTTCAAGTTCAGGATGGAGACCCCATCCCATATCAGTTTTCTCATTTCCCGGTTGAACAAAGACTCAAGCAAGTTGCATGCTACATCACAGCAACCACAGATAAAACCGCTGAGATTATTCGAGAAAATATTCACAGATCACCTCTTTATTGCGGGAAAATTGTAGGCGTTGGACCTCGCTATTGCCCCTCTATCGAAGATAAAATCATGAGATTTCCTGATAAACCAACTCATCAGATTTTTCTTGAACCTGAAGGACTTGAAACAGATGAAGTCTATATTAACGGCGTTTCAACAAGCTTACCAGAAGATGTTCAGGAACAAATAGTTAGATCTATAACAGGATTAGAAAATGCAGAGATTATCCGCTATGGATACGCCGTAGAATATGACTTTGCTCCACCTACACAGCTTTATCCAACCTTAGAAACAAAAAAAATATCGGGGCTTTATTTTGCTGGACAAATCAATGGTACGAGTGGCTATGAAGAAGCCGCAGCTCAAGGCTTGATGGCGGGTATTAATGCCGCTCTTAAACTACTCGGAAAAGAACCTCTGATTCTCAAACGTTCTGAAGCTTATATTGGAGTATTAATCGATGATTTAGTCACCAAAGGAACCAAAGAACCTTATCGTATGTTTACCTCCAGAGCTGAATATCGTCTTTTATTAAGACAAGATAATGCCGACTTAAGACTCATGGAATATGGCTATAAGATCGGACTTATTTCAGAAAATCATTATCAAGAGTTCTTAAAGAAAAAAGAAATGATTCGAGAAGAGATTGAACGGCTCAAAAAAACACGCCATGGCCAAGATAGCCTCTATCAAATCTTAAAACGTCCTCATGTCAAATATTCAAACATTTTAAAAATTGAAAATAAAGAAACGCCCACTTTACCTATAGATGTTTTTCAACAGGTAGAAATTGAGATCAAATATGAAGGATATATTCTCCGGGAACAAGAACTCATTCACAGGCTCAAAAAATTAGATGAAAAACAAATTCCTTCTCATATTGACTTCAAAAAAATCAAAGGACTGAGAACAGAAGCACAAGAAAAGCTTAATACCATTCAACCTCAATCCTTAGGACAAGCTTCCCGAATCTCTGGCGTTTCTCCTGCAGATATTACCACTTTGATGATTTATTTACGTCAAATCGGAAAAGACTCTCAAAAATCGACAATACCTTCCATAGTTATTCAGAAATAAATTTTAGATTTAGCCTTTTTATACTCCGCAGTCAATGTTCCACGTGGAACATTGACGCCAGATAATAGTGCCTATCCTTGAGTGAGTATAGAAAAAATATTAAAACTTTTTGCTTTTTGATTGACACTTCTGTCCATCATGAATTATTCTAAATTAGATAAACACTATTTTATGTCCACTCTCCATTGAATAACTAGGCTTATGGGAAAAATCATTTCTGTCACGAATCAAAAGGGTGGTGTCGGAAAAACAACCACTGCTCTTAATCTTGCGGCCTGTTTATCTCGTCTTAAACTCAAAACGCTTTTAATTGACATGGATCCCCAAGCCAATGCCACCAGCGGATTAGGTGTTAAAGATTTCAGAAAAAGCATTTATGATTTTTTAGTTCACAAAAGCCCTCTCTCAGAAGTTGTTATAAAAACTGATTTTGATGGACTCGAGATTATTCCGTCTATTCAAGATCTTACAGGAGCAGAAATTGAACTATTGGAAATTGACAATCGCAATCAAATTCTCTCTCAATTAACAGCTCCTCTTAAAGAAAAATACTCTTGCATTATCATTGATTGTCCTCCTTCTCTTAACATATTGACTATCAATGCTTTATCATCATCTGATGCAGTTCTTATGCCGATTCAATGCGAATATTACGCCCTTGAAGGCTTAAGCCAACTTTTAAAAACTATCGATTTAGTTAAAGGCAATATTAACCCTAGTCTAGAAATTGCAGGTATTCTTTTAACCATGGCCGATGTTAGAACTAATCTAACCCGTCAAGTAATTGAAGAGGTAAAAAAATTCTTTCCAGACAAAGTTTTTAAAACCATCATCCCCAGAAGCATTCGACTCAGCGAAGCTCCTAGTTTTGGAAAACCTATTTTGCATTATGATGAATATTGCGTCGGCGCAGAAAGCTATCTTCAATTTTCAAAAGAGTTTAGCGAGAGAATGCTTGGAGTCCCTCAAACATCAGGAAATTTAAAATAACATAACTCGTTTGCTATAAATAAGATATGACAAGGAGAATACCATGGCTAAGCAAGCTTTAGGAAAAGGGCTCGGAGCCTTAATTCAAAATCCTCCCAAAACAGAAACTAAAAGTGAACGAATAGAACTAGTTAAAGTTAGTTTGATTGATTTAAACCCTCAACAACCTCGTAAAGATTTTGAACCTAATGCCCTAGATGAATTAAAAGCATCTATCAAAGCCAACGGAATTCTCCAACCGCTCTTGGTTCGTAAAAGAGATGCTCGTTATGAATTGGTTGCTGGAGAAAGACGTTTAAGGGCATGCAAAGAATTAGGCCTTAGTGAAATTCCTGTTTTTATCAAAGAAATCACGGATCAAGCTTCTCTTGAAATGGCCTTGGTCGAAAACTTACAACGCAAAGACTTAAATCCAATCGAAGAAGCTCGTGGTTATATGAGACTCATGAGAGATTATGAATTGACCCAAGATAAGATTTCAGAAAAAGTGGGAAAAAGCAGGGCGACTGTTGCCAATTGTCTTCGATTATTAGGCCTTGCTGAAGAGCTTCAAGAAATGATTGAGAAAGGCTTGCTGACTTCAGGTCACGCAAAAGGAATTCTGGGCTTAGAAAGCCCGTCTGAACAAATTAAATTAGCCAAAGAAATTATTTCAAAAGGACTTTCTGTTCGCGAAGTAGAAGAGAAGGTTCAAGAAAGAAAACTTCCGCCTCTCACGCGTATTCGAATTTTAAGACGAGATCCTATGATTCGAGAAGTTGAAGAAAGGCTTGGAAAATCTTTAAGTACTAAAGTTGCGATTAAGCAGGGCGCCAAAAAAGGAAAGATCGAACTAGAATATTATTCATTGGACGATTTAGAAAGATTAATTCAAATATTAGCTCCTGAAGGAAAAAGATAACCACCCACCTCCATAAAAATATGAATTTATATAGACTAAAATCTTTTTTTACCTCTGAATCAAGTGATTACGCACATAAGAAAAGATCGATTTTCTTCGTAGATATATTCTTTAGCTTCATTTTTTTACTTATATTTCAATTTAGTGGGTTATCTTGTACTATTTATAATAAAATTTGCACATATCATCCCAATTTTTATATAATAAATAGCGTGTATGTGGTTGTTTTTTTATTATTATTTCATATTATCTTCTTGCCTCTGAGTTATTATAGTCAATTTCATCTCGAACATCGTTTTAATCTTTCCAGCCAGACATTTCAAAGTTGGTTATGGGATGAAATCAAAAGTCTTTTACTCAATCTTCTTTTTTCCGTAATTATTGTGGATGTTGTTTATGTTTTTCTTAAACATTTTCCTAATACATGGTGGCTTTGGGCTACTCTTTTTTATTTTTCATTTTCAATCTTTCTTGGGAAAATTACCCCCACTTATATTCTGCCTCTTTTTTACAAAATCAAACCTGTTGAACAGTTCGAATTGCTTGAGTCTCTAAAATCACTGGCACAAAAAGCACATGTTCAATTATTAGGAATTTATCAAATGGATATGAGCCGCAAAACTAAAAAAGCCAATGCCATGTTTACAGGATTGGGGAGTTCTAAACGCATCATTCTAGGAGATACTTTACTCAATCAATTTTCAACAGATGAAATAAAAGTTATCCTTGCACATGAATTAGGGCATTATCGCTATCGTCATCTTTGGCAACTCATGATCGGGGGATTGGCAATGAGTTTGGTCGGATTTTTTCTTATTCATAAAACACTTTTAGCTATTTTAAGTTTTTCTAGTATTTCAGAATTGCATCATATTGCAGGCCTACCTAGTTTTCTTTTAATTCTTTTTGTGTTTTTATTATTTTTGACGCCGTTACAGAATGGTTATTCTAGGAAGCTTGAAAAACAGGCAGATGTGTTTGCACTCGAAGAGACTCAAAACCCGCAAAGCTTTATTTCTGCTATGAAAAAACTGGCTGAGCAAAATCTTTCAGAGATGAATCCACCCCGATGGGTTGAATTTTTTCTTTATGATCATCCAAGTATTTCAAAAAGAATTCGATTGGCTGAACAATATCTGAATAAAACATGAGAAACCCACAGACATATCTCACTAGTGAATCTTCCAACAAAGTGTGAAGACCATTGGAAATCGAGTGAGCACGGACCCCGATTGATTGGGGGAAGTTGGGGTTCAAGTCTCCATACACTTATTCATCTATAACAACCGTTTGTGAACAAGGTAAAATGAGTCACAAAACTTCTTGTCTCTTGTTTCATGCATCTTATTTCTAACTTTGCGAGGATTTATGCCTAGCTGTCTTTATATCATTGCAACACCTATTGGAAATCTTGAAGATATTTCTCTGCGCGCTCTAAGAATTTTAAAAGAAGTGTCTCTTGTCGCCTGCGAGGATACACGTCAAACACAGAAACTTCTGAATCATTATCAAATTCAAAAACCTCTCATCAGTTATCACGATTTTAACGAACGTGGCCAAGCGCCTCAACTGATTCAAAAAATCCAAGAGGGGCAAGATGTAGCTCTGGTGAGTGATGCAGGCATGCCCGGTATTTGTGATCCAGGATTTCAAATTATTACCCTAGCCATTGAAGCCCGAATTCCTCTGACTGTTATTCCAGGCCCTTCATCTATTTTAAATGCACTGATTTTATCAGGACTACCCACGCATCGCTTCGCCTTTGAGGGATTTTTACCTGAAAAAAAATTAGCACGAAAAAAATTACTCGCAGAACTTGAACGAGAACAGAGAACTTTAATTTTTTTTGAGTCGGGACTTCGACTCGATCAAACTCTGAAAGACATTTTGGAGATCATGGGAAATAGAAAAACTGCGATTGCACGTGAACTCACAAAAAAGTTTGAAACTGTTTATCGAGGAACTATCCAAGAACTCATCAATCAATCTATCACGCTTAAAGGAGAGTTTGTCATTGTTCTTTCGGGAAAAACAGATTGTGAAAACTTCGAAGATTTACCAATTCTTGATCACATTGAACAAGTAATAAAAAAAATGAATCTGTCTCGTAAAGAGGCGATCAAACTCGTAGCCGAATTAAGAGGAATCTCTAAAAGAGAGGTGTATCAGAAAAGCATCTTTAAAAAAACGAACATAAGAAGTGAATTTTGAAAACTTTTTCTCCTTTTTTGAAAGATGAAAAAAAATTTTTTTCTATTCCATCACCGTAACATTATCTATAGAGACTGATCCCAAATTATAGTTACTCAAGAAACCTACAGAATTAGTTGTGAAAGAATTGGTTTGTATAGGTTCATTCGTAAAGATGGCAGTGTCATCAATAAACAGATCTGTGAGAACATAGGGAGAGTTTGGACGAATAGCAATTCTCACATGATGAGGTGCACCTCGTGCTCCCACACCTGGATACCATTGATAAGTCCCTGTAAAGCCCTCATAGATCCCATCTCTCCAACCACATCGATTAGGATTTACGTCCAAGGCGATCCCTCGATAAACAAATCCACCCCAGCCATCACTAGAGTTAGAGAAAGTAACATCGTAACTGACCGTGACGTTTCTCTCTGAAATATAAAGATCATAAGGTGAGAAGAAACTATAACCTCCTGTTCCAACAACTGTGAAGACCAATGCCCCCGACATTAAAGTCCAGTTAATATCATTGGTGTTTCCGGAGCCAATCCATGAATTTAAATTCGTGCTAAAATCATAACTGGCCGATACAAATCCTGCAGGTATGAGCTGAGTCATGTCTTTGAGAATAATACTATCGACGTTGTAAGATCCGCTAACATTATAATGAGATAAAAATCCAATCGTATTGTTAGGAAAGCTTGTAGCTTCTATAGGCTCATCAATGAAAATAGGCTTACCATCCACATATAAATCACTTCTATAATAAGGACTTGCTGATCTTACAAAGAGAATCACATGATGAGTAACATTTTTTGTAAGACCTGAAAACCATCGATAGGAGCCAGGAAGACTTTCGTGGTTTCCATCTCTCCATCCAATTCGATTAGGATTCAGATCAAGGTTAATGCCTCTGAATCTTACTCCACCCCAGCCATCTGTATTATTGAATAAGACATCATACTCTAGAGCAATACTGCTGTTACTTGAGATGTTAAGGTTTGTGTTATCTAAATAAGCATATCCACCTGTTCCCACAACTTGAGATCGAAGGGCATTACCTACGATACTCCAAGTTACATTCGATGTGGCTCCTGTTGCGCCCCATCCTGATGGAAGACTGCTTGCATCAAAGTTTTCTTGATAGAGCAGACCCGGGTTAGTTCCTGGAGCTGGAGGAGTTACGACTGTAATACTTAAGGTTTCAGTAGCAGTAAGACTTCCATCACTGGCTTGTACAGTAATGCTGTAGGCTCCCACATCTGTGCTAGAGGGAACCCAGGTAAACACGCCTGTGGTTGGATTAATGCTTGCACCTGCAGGGAGCCCTGTGGCCGTGTAGGTGATCGTGTCTCCATTGGGATCGGAGCCTTGAGCTTGAAAGGTTAAAGTTGATCCTGCAACGACTCTTTGAGCTCCTATGCCATCTAAAGTTGGGGCTAAGTTGATCCCTGCACTTCCTGAAGTTACATTCAAATTGTCATATAAATTTGCTCCCGTGAAGTAGTTTGAGATAAATCCGATTGTCTTATCAGGATATGTTGTAATCTGTATGGGTTCATTGTTAAAAATTAAACTCCCATCAATAGACAGTCTCGATAAATCATAAGGGCTACTTCTTTGAATATTTAAAATAATATGATGACTTGTTCCTGCACTAACTCCGCTATACCATTGATAATTTCCAGGATGCCCTTCGTAAGATCCATCTCTCCATCCGATTCTTGAGGTGTTAATATCTAGTCCCACGCCTCGATAAAATATTCCACCCCAATTCTGAGGGGTCATATCAAGAACGATCGTGATATCTTGCCCTGAGAGATCGAGTAAGGCATGCTTGAGGTAGCCATATCCTGTTGCTGAAACTGCACTGCTGATATTGCTTCTTAACGCTCCTGCAACAAAATCCCAAGCGATGTTAATGTTTCCACTTGCAATCCAGGCGCCATAGTCACTTGCATTAAAGTTATCACTGAAGGGAAGCAATAGCGGAGCTGGGTTAGGATAAATCATAAAGTTATCCCACGTGACTGTACCTGTACTGTAATTGGATATAAAGCCTACTGTGTTACTGGAAAATGTATTCGTTTCTATAGGCTCATTGATGAATATCGGTTTACCATCAATGTAAAGATCTGTTCTGTATGGATAGGGATTGGAACTGCTGAGTGCAACTTTTTTAACTAACATCAAAATATGATGTTTTACCCCTTTACTCACTCCTGCATACCATTGATAGGTTCCAGGAAGACTTTCATAGTTTCCATCTCTGACTCCACATCGATTCGTATTTACGTCCAAGTGTATTCCTCTAAACCAGATTCCTCCCCAACCATCATTTGTAGAGCTAAATGTAACATCGTAGCTTACTGCCAGAGTACTCATAGTACTAATGTTAAGCGAGTCTGGAATAATAAAGCTATAGCCTCCTGTCCCTATGCCCTTTGATACAAGTGCATTATTAGTAGCAGACCAGGTTATATTACTTGTAGCACCGCTCACACTCCATCCATTGTAATTTCCATCATTAAAATTATCGCTGAATAAATAAGAACTGACAGAACTCGAGCTTAAAGGATTGGTTCCCGCTATGACTTCATATAAATCATTCATACCATCATTATCAGTATCTGTATTATTGGAGTCTGTTCCATAATTCATTTCCATGATATTAGAAAGTCCATCGCTGTCGGCATCTTGTAATGCATCGTTTGTTAGGGGATCGTGATTATTTGTCAATTCATATCCATCGGGCATTCCATCTGAATCTGTATCGGAAACAATAGGATTAGTATTATTTTGATATTCCTGCAAGTTTGAAAGTTCGTCACCATCAGCATCTCCACCAACAGTTTGATTTAAATTCCAAAAATAATAGGCTTCCCAATAATCCCACAAACCGTCACTATCCGTATCTACCTTTGTTCTTGACCAGGTCGTGCCCATGAGATTTCCATTTACATCTCGTGGTTCAATACTAAGTGTTTTTGTTGTTCCATTGAAAGTGCATTTTAAATATCCCCAAGCTGTGTTATTACGTTCCATTGAAAAGGTAGCTGCGGCTCCCGAAAATGTATATAAACTTGCGCCTCCATTGCCGGTCACATAATATTTAACTCCGGATGCATTATTTTGAGCTCCTTTGAGGATTGGATAAAATTGTTCATAATGGTGATTATGGCCTTGAAAAACAGCATCTACATGATAGCTTTCGAAGATAGGGACAAGTTCTGCTCTGACATCGGGATCGTATCCATGCGATGAAGTCGTTGAAGAATAGGCAGGTTCATGCAGATAAACAATCTTGAAAGGTTGACTCGTCGCAGCCAAGTCTTGTTCAAGCCAAGTTTTTTGCGTATTCCATAAGGATGTGCCTATGTAACTTTTATTAGCATCGAGGGCAACAAAATGAATGTCCCCATAATCAAATGAATAAAAAAGTTCTTCCGCACTGGCACCCATTCCATTTGGATAAATGTAATAAGCATCTTTGGAGGGTTGGCCATTGTATGTATCGTGATCATGATTTCCAAAAGTTGGATAATAAAAAACTGAATGAAATACATCTTTATATACGTCAAAAACATAGCTTTGAATTTGTTGGGCTGTCCCACTGGAATACGCATTATCGCCCACGGTGAGCACAAAATTTACAAGGGCTGTTTTAATTTGGTTTTTAACAGCCGTTTCATTAGAGGTTCCTGATCCCCAGTCTCCAATCACTGCAAACGAGAAATTTTGCGCAGTGTCAGGAGCAACATGCGTTTTAAATTGATAAACAGTATCCGAGGGATTTACTTTTAGAATCTGATTATTTGTTTTAATT
Source organism: uncultured bacterium (assembly GCA_964640155.1). GTDB lineage: Bacteria > Auribacterota > JACPWU01 > JACPWU01 > JACPWU01 > CAZXEQ01. Next base: position 287,381 of record CAZXEQ010000002.1, read on the forward strand.
CGATAATAATATAAAGTTCCTGCAGTTAGCCCTGTGATATTGACTTGATGCGTTGTACCGCTGGAACCTGTGGCGATGAGGCCCAAATCTGTAGTAGGACCGTATTCAACAGTACTGTCCCCAAAAATATCTGTTTGCCAAATAATAGAGACTTCGGTTGTTTTCCCCATTTGAAGAAAAGGCCCCCGTGTGAGCGTTGTAAGAGAACCTGTGAGATAAGTTACAGGATAGCTATTGTACTTCATTACTTGTTTGGTGGAGTCATCCAGAATATAAATCGAAGCTGTTGTAGAAGGATAGGCCGCAACAACTGCAATTCCCTCCTGCTCCGTTCCAGGCAAAATGTATTCTTTGAGAACTGTACCGTCAGGATACATTTCCAATAGCCGATTGGCTGAATCGAAAATTGCATAGAGTTTTTCTGTCTGGGCATCAAAATAAAGTCCCGCAATATCCGTTATGCCCGGAACAATCGTAAGGGTATCCACATAGGATATTTGGCCATTTTGTGAGAGGTTCACATCGAAAATGTAGATCTTCCCATCAGCCTGTAATCCTGTATAGAAGAGGCCCCCCGAACTGCTGTTAGGGTAAGGGTGATAACTGTTGGGAACAAATGTTAACGCTTCTAGTCCTGAATTATCAGGCCCCGTCATCCAAGGGGTTAGTGACCAAGAACGTCCGGTGAGCGTTCCTGTCGAAATATCAAACTCACGAATGGAATCTGGATGTTCCACACCGAGATAAATATAGTTAGAATTTGCGTTTGCAATTGTAATTCCCTCAAGATCCCCGCCCGGGCTCCAAGTAATTATTTGAGAGCCATCCGCATTCATTTGACTCACTTGCCCTTCATCACTGACAATAAAAAGTTTTTGAAGACGCGTATGCCAAACTGCATCGCTCGGCTCGTACCCTGAAGGAAGATTCGAACCAATATTTATACCGCTTCCTGCCGGCCAAGGCTGAACTCCTCCCGGCGCCTCGGCATAGATATTATTACTAAAGCCTGTCGGCCAGTTGTTCGCTGAAAAATCACCATCGCCAAAAACTTTTCCATATCCCTGTTGAATAGATGCCTTGGAAGAATAACTTGCATCAATGACTGCATCTGTTCTATAAGGCTGATAAAAAGTATTGCCCGTGGCCGTAACATCACATCCCGGGGAGAAATAAAGCAATGTTCCGCCATTATTTGAAACTCGATTGAAGAAAAAATTATTCTGTAAAATGATGCGACTGAAGGAAGAACTTCCATAGGGACCCAAGGTAGCGGTATACCCATAAACCTGTGAATCTCCGATATTATTATTTGCAATGGTGTAAGGACCCGCCCCTTCTAAAACGAGGTTTGTCAATCCATTATAAGTGATGAAGCTGTATTCCAAAACTGCATTAACACCCCAAAGTTTAACGCCATCTCCACAGACATTTCTCACCTGAGCTCTTTGAACAAGAACATTGTTAGCTTTTAAATCTATCCCGTCTCCTTGACTTCCCATAATCTGAACACGCTGTATCGTAATACGATTGCCTCTTTCAACAGCAATCCCATCTGCAGCCGTGTCATTGCCAGTCTCGGTCATGCTTAAAATAACGTCTCGAATCGTGACATCTTCAACAGCACCGTCTCCTAAATCAATCCCTGCCTGACTGTAACCCGTTGCGGTCACATTTTGAATTAAAATATTACTGGCGATGAGAGAAGGGTTTGTGGGCATCAAGACAATACCCGAAGGCCCATCAGAAGGACGTGGTTCATTCGCTTGAAATTTAATCACCTCTCCACCGCCAACGACAATCAAATTACTTAGCGTTATATTGTCATTATTAATCCAGCCCACAATCGCGTAGGTCTCGAAGTTTTGTATCGTCAGATTTTGGACAGTGATGTTGTCAAAAGAACCCATATCTGTTTCTCCGTCAAAGCTGATTCCATATCCTGTACTTCCTGCAAACGCCCCGTTTAAAATAACCTGCTCATTTTGATAGCCCGACAACGTAACGCCTGAACATTTAAATTGAACATTTTCTTGATAGGTTCCTACTCTTGCATAAACGGTATCTCCACTTTGAATTCTGTCGAGAGCGAACTGGATGGTTTGCCAGGGATTAGAAATAGTACCAGAAGAATTATCGCTCCCTGAAGGACTAACATAATAGAAGGCGGCTTCAGAACAGGCGCTGAACATTATAAGAAAAAGTATGACGAGGAAGGGGGCCTGCCATTTTAAAAGGCCTCTTACAAAATTCATGTTCGTTCCTACCCTTCTGCCCCCAAACTTGCCTTTCCTTCTAATATCGACTCCTTATATACAAATAATAAAAGACTATCTCTTACGATGCTTCTATTCTGTTACTACAACATTATCTACAGAAACAGAACCTGAATAATATCCACTTCCAAAACCTATGAAATTGCTCGGGAATGTGCCACATTCAACAACTTCATTTTCAAAAATAGCATTCCCATTAATGGTCAAGTCCATGAGAACATAAGGGGAAGCGGGTTTAAATTTGATTTTAACATGATGACTACTTCCTTTAGTAAGTGTGCTGGGATACCATTTATACGTCCCAGAAAAACCTTCATATACGCCATCTCTTGCTCCATATCGATTCGGACAAATGTCAATTCCAATTCCTCGATAAAGAAATTGCCCCCAACCATCCGAATTGCTGCTGAATGTGACATCATAATCGACCGTGATTGTTTTTCCTGCAATATTTAACCCGGCCGACTGTATAAAACAGTAACCTCCACTTCCTATCACTGTTGCAGTTAATGCTCCCGAAGCAATAGACCAATTCACATTGTTCACGGCTCCGCTTGTGGTCCAATTATTGAGGTTGGAGCTAAAATCATAACTGGCCAGTACCGTACCAGGAGTAGCCGGTTGTGTCGTATCTTTCGCAAGAATACCATCAATGCTATAAGAGTTCCCGAGATAATAATGAGACAAAAATCCAAAGTTACTAACAGAAAGGCCTGATGCTTCAATGGGTTCATTGATAAAAACAGCTTTCCCATCCACATGAAGATCACTTAAATAGTAGGGACTTGCTTTACGAATAGAAATTATGACATGATGCAAAACATTTTTACTAATTCCTGTGAACCATTTATAACTCCCAGAATAACCTTCATAAGACCCATCTCTCCATCCACATCGGTTAGGATTAATATCCAGGCCAACCATTTTTCCAGAACTTCCAACTCTAAAGCCTCCCCAGCCATCTGTATTGTTGAATATAACATCATATTCTATAGAAAAACTATCCAAACTCGACAAGTTCACACTTGTATTATCTAAGAAAGAATATCCTCCTGAGCCAATTACTTTACATTGTAAAGAGCCCCCATTCACTGTCCAATCTACATTACCAGTAACTCCAGTTTCCACCCATCCACTCAATGACGCCGTATCAAAATTTTCTTGAAAAACAGCGCCGGGGGTACTTGCCGTTTGCGTCGCAGAAATAACAATGGTTTCGCTATCTGTAAGACTTCCATCGCTAACTTGAACAGTCACATTATATGTGCCAGCATCTGTCTCTTTTGTAGCCCAATTGAAAGCCCCTGTACTTGGATTGAGCGTGGCACCAACGGGAAGACCTGTTGCAGTGTAAACTAAATTATCTCCGTTTAAATCAATCGCTCGTACTTGAAATGAAAGGGGTTGCCCCACTTTAACACTTTTGTCACCAATACTATTCATCAAAGGAGCCAAATTGGTTCCTACACTCACAGCTGTTACACTTGTATTGTCCCACAAAACATTTCCTGTATAAAGATTGGATGTAAATCCAACTGTTTTATCTGAATAACTTGCTATTTGTATGGGTTCATTTTGAAAAATCAGTGTATTGTCTACATACAGTTTAGATAAATCATAAGAATTTGTTTTTTCTATCATCAATATCACATGATGTGAAGCTCCAGAACTCATTCCGCTGAAAGGCTGATAACTACTATCTTTCCAGCCAATGGCTGTTGTATTAAGCTCTAAAGAAACCCCGCGATAAATAAATGCCCCCGAACTTTGAGGAGTGATATCAAATTCAACAATCACATCTTTTCCACTCACATCCAATAATGCGTGTTTGAAACTTCCAATACCTATTCCACTGTCTTGGGCTTGTATAGTGGACCTCAATGATCCAGAAGCAAAATCCCAGATCACTTTGCTATTTCCACCTGAAATCCACAAACCATAATCACTTGAATTAAAGTTGTCACTGAAGGGTAAGAGTAACGATGTAGAAATAGAATAAACAGTAAAATTGTCGCATGTCACTGTTCCATTCTGAGAATAATTGGAGGCAAATCCTATTGTGTTTGGGGTCAAATTGGCCACTTCTATCGATTCATTGAGAAAAATAGGTTTGCTATCAATGTACAAATCACTTGTATAATAAGGAGATCCTTTCTTTATAAAGATCAAGACACGATGTTTAACCCCCTTACTCATACCTGCATACCATTTGTAAGTCCCCGAAAGACCTTCATAAGGGCCATCTCTCCATCCACTGCGATAGGCATTGACATCCAGATGTTTATTGATAACTACACCTCCCCAACCATCACTGTCTGAACTAAAGGTTACATCGTAACTTATTACAAAGTTATTTACAGAAGCCAGATTTAAAGATGTTGTTATGAAACCATATCCTCCACTTCCGACAGCACGCGAAACAAGTGCATTTGTTGTCGCAGACCATACTATATTGTTCGTCGCTCCACTGGCACTCCAACCGTTCGTGTTTCCATCATTAAAATCATCTTTAAATAAATAAGCACTGACAGAACTTGCATTTAAAGGATTGGTGCCTGCAATGCTTTCATATAAATCATTCATGCCATCTCCATCGCTATCCGTAACATTTGGGTTGGTTCCTGATTTTAATTCACTCCCATCACTGAGACCATCTCCATCCGAATCTAATGAATATGAAGAAATCACATTCGATATAAGAGAGACATTTCCCATATTATCTGTTGTTTTAATTGCAAAATAATATTCAGTCGATGAAAAATTTAACCCAGATATGCTCAAGGATTCTGATCCTCCAGCGGCCTTCGGCTGAGGAGAATTGCTGATAACAGTTGCCGATGAAAAATTGGAAGATGTAATGGGAGAAGCGGAATAACGCATATTATAAGAACTCGCTGTTCCTATTGAACCATCATCTCCGGGTGCCGTCCAAGCAAGTGTTATTGAAGATGAAGAAAGACTGGTCATTCTTAAATCAGAGATGGTTGCAGGAGCTGTTGCATCTTGAGTTACCACTAACTCGACAGGAATTTGAACACTGGGGTTGGCTCCATCATTGCTTTTGATATTCAGAGTTGCTTTATAAGAACCTGATGAAATATTCACGCCTGTATATTGCACACTGATATTTGCAGATGAAGACGCCACTACAGTGCCAGTAACAGGTTGCACAGAAAACCAGGCAAAATCTGTTTTGTTATCTAGAACCTGAATATCATCAATATAAAAACCTTCATAAGCATTGAGATATGCATCTACTGTATCAAAAGTAAAACGTAAAATAACTTTCTTACCTTTATAAGCTGTCAAATCTAAAGAGCCGGAAGAAGTCCAAGCAGATTCAGAAACATTGGCTCCATCCTTATACCAAAGCAATGCCCAAGAAGAACCTGCATTGCTTGAAATCTCCAGATAAGTTTTGTCTCCTGGAACAGAAGGGTAATACTCCACCGTTCTCCAAAATTTGAAAGACAGCTGAGGCGTTGTCCCTGAAGTTAAATCAATTTCTGGAGAAGTCAATGTCCCTTTATTAATGGCTCCTGTCTCATAATTTCCCGTGGATTCACTTCCATAATAGAAAGCATGCGTTGCACTTGAATAGCGACGTGTTGAAGAATGCCATAAGCCCGTTGCGGTCCAACCAGAAGCATTTTCACAATCATTGTTATAAAGTGCCACCGCCTCACCTGTAGTAGCCGAAGCAACATTGGAAAGGCCAGAAACATTTCCAACATCATCCGTCACTTTCATTGCAAAATAATAAACTGTTTTTTGAGTCAATCCCGTAATGGTCAAAGATTCTGCGCTACCAGATGACTTAGGAGCTGGAACACTGGATACCAAGGTCGCCGAGCTAAAATTGGATGAATTAATTGCACTGGTTGAATAGCGAATCTCATAAGATGTCGCCGTACCTGTATTTCCATCATCTCCCGTAGCTGTCCATTTAAGTTTCACGGTTGAGAAAGAAAGGGTTTCTGATGTTAAAGTGCTGACCGCAGAAGGAGGCGTCGTCTCAGCATTCTGCATCGCCTTGTGTACATTGAGTCTACCACCTGAAATTGTTTTGCCAGATAAACTCGAAACTTTATCCGTTCCACTTAAAATTTGACTTTTGACTTTTGCGTAAGTCCAAGAAGGATTGGCAGCCCATATAAGCGCACAAGCCCCCGCTACATGTGGTGTTGCCATCGATGTTCCACTCAAAGACCCATATGTGTTGGAAGGAAGCGTACTGTAAATATTTACACCTGGTGCGCCCAAATGAACAGTCGTGGCACCAAAACAAGAGAAAGAAGCCAATAAATCTTTATTGTCCGTAGCTGCTACAGAAATGACATTTGCAACTTGATAATTTGATGGATAGTGAGGGGTTTGATCATTATTCGTTCCATTGTTTCCTGCGGCCGCGACAAATAAAGCTCCTTTGGAATTGGCTACGACAATTGAATCATAAAGAGCTTGCGAATAACCTCCTCCTCCCCAACTATTGCTCAAAATTTTAGCCCCTTTATTAGCAGCATAAAGCACCGCAGAAACTGCATCTGAAGTAGATCCAGAACCACTTGCACTTAAAAATTTAAGAGGCATGATTTTCACTGTCCAGCTCACACCTGCAACACCCACTCCATTGTTCCCAACTGCACCAATCGTGCCTGCACAATGGGTTCCATGTTTGTTATCATCATAGGGATCTTTATCTTCATTCACAAAATCCCAACCACGAATATCATCGACATAACCATTTCCATCATCATCAATGCCATTGTTGGCGATTTCTCCAGAATTGGTCCACATATTGGCAGCTAAATCAGGATGATTGTAATCCACTCCCGTATCAATAACCGCCACTACAATATTACTGCTTCCCTTAGTTATATCCCAAGCTTCAGGCGCATCAATATCCGCATCGGATGTTCCTCCGGTTTGGCCTGTATTGTGCAACCCATAAAGTGAAGAGAAACTGGGATCGTTGGGAGTCGCATTAACACTCACAATATAATTGGGTTCTGCATATTCCACCAAACCACTGGCAACATAAGATTTTGCAAGACGCGCTGCATCCATATTGGAAGCCGTCTCAATCAGGTGAACACCTATTTCAGCATGGGTCTTCACCACACGAGCATCTAGTCCTTGCGCCAAATCTCGAAGCGCCCCAGCACTGACACCTTCTTTAAATTTCACAAGAATTTGGCCAGGTAAATAAGGAGCCACTTTGGTGGATGTATTAATTTTAGCGGGGTCTGGAGCACCAGTAGAACTGGAGCTAACAGAAGCACCTTCAGAAATTTCAAAAGAAAGATCGGAATCCCCGGTATTCTGAATCGTGAGTGTTTGAGATGTTGTGGCCCCAACATCTAAGGCAACCTTGGAAAGACTTGAAGGAGTTACATTCATTTTTGGGCCGACTTTTGTTTTTGCACTGATCACATTTGAAAGACCGGAAACATTATAAAGATCATCTTTTGCTTTCATTGCAAAATAGTACGTAACGCCTGTGGAAAGGCCTGTCACTTCAAAAGTTTCTGCACTCCCTGAAGTGGTTGGGGCCAAGAGCCCTGAAACCTGTGTCGCTGAAGAAAAATTAGAAGCGGTGATGGTACTTGTAGAATATCTTAAATCATAAATTGCGGCCTTACCCACAGCCTCATCGTCTCCCGGTGCAGTCCAAGTTAATGTCACCGATGAAAGCCCTGTGGTACTCGCTGCTAAATTAATAATATCTGAAGGAGGTGTAACATCGGCAGAACCTTCTGCTAAAATTTGAATATCATCGACAAACCATCCTTCAAAAGTATTATAATAGTCATCTAACGTATCGAAATAGAACCTTATTAAAACGGTCTCCCCATCATAGTCTGAAAGATCAATTGTTACTTTTTCCCATTTTGCATTGGTAGAATAAGATTTATACACAGTTGTCCAAGTACTTCCTCCATTTTGTGAAACTTGCACAGAAGCTTCATCATAAGGAGCATAGTTTTCTGTTGTAAGATAATGATTAAAAATCAGGGTTGAAGAAGTTGCATTCGTTAAGAAAATTGGGGAAGAAATCAGTGAACCATTATTTTCATAACCTGTATCGTAATTGCTTGTCGTTTCACTCCCATAGTAGAAGGATTGGGTCGCACTCAGCGAGCGCTTTGAAGACAAATGCCAAAGGGTATTTCCTCCACCCCCATCTGTTCCCGATAATGACCACATGCTTTGTCCATTTTCAAAATTTTCGCTAAAAATAGCTGTGCCCTGTGTTGTCTTGCTCGATACAACATTTGAAAGAGCTGACGCATTTCCCACATTGTCTCGCACTTTCAAAGCAAAATAATAAGTTGTATTGGCAGCTAATCCTTTTACCTTAACCGTCTCTGTTTGGCCTGAAGCTTTAGGAGCCGAAAGTCCTGTCACTTGTGTTGCAGAACTCCATGTAGATTCTGTAATAGCACTGGTCGCATATCTTAAATCATAGGAACTGGCTGTGCCTGTTGTTCCATCGTCTCCCGTCGCTGTCCAAGATAAAACTACACTAAAAAAAGAACTGCTTTGAACAGCAACAGTACTTATAGCCCCTGGAGCTGTTGAATCATTATCCATAAAATTATAAATATTAAGCCTTCCACCTGTCACTGTTTTCCCCGACAAAGCAGAAGCAGGATCTACTGTGGAAAGAATTCTATCTCTGATTTGAGTGTAAGTTGAATTAGGCAATTGAGACCACATTAAAGCGGCAGCACCTGACACATGAGGACAAGCCATGGAAGTTCCGCTTAACGAACCATACTGATTGCCAGGTTTGGTGCTGTAAATATTCACGCCAGGTGCGCCTAAATCGACAGTGGTCGCTCCATAATTAGAAAAAGAAGCCAATTGATCATTCGCATCTGTCGCAGCCACTGAAATCACATTCGCCACATCATAAGCTGCGGGATACATGGGACTCACATCTGCATCGGCTGCACTGTTACCCGCAGCTGCAATAAAAAGAGCACCTGCATTTCGATTGACCACCATGGCATCATACATCGCTTGAGAAAATCCGCCGCCGCCCCAGCTATTACTGGAAATTTTAGCACCCATTTGAGTTGCATAGTTCAAGCAAGAAATCGCATCTGAAATGTATCCGGAACCGCTAGAACTCAAAAATTTTAGCGCCATAATTTTGGCTCTCCAAACCACACCCGAAACTCCAATCCCATTGTTGCCCACACCTGCAATGGTTCCTGCACAATGTGTTCCATGATAATGATCATCCATAGGATCGTTGTCATCATTGGCAAAATCCCATCCATGAATGTCATCGATGTACCCATTTCCATCATCATCCATGCCATTGCCAGCAATTTCACCTGGATTGGTCCACATATTGGCCGCCAAATCTGGATGCGTGTAGTCTACTCCTGTGTCAATCACTGCAATGACAAAATTTGGATCACCGGTTTGAACATTCCATGCTTCAGGAGCATCTATATCAGCGTCTGATGTGCCTCCTGTTTGCCCAGTATTATTCAATCCATAAAGACTTGAAAACGAAGGATCATTAGGCGTTTGACTGATTTGAACGATAAAGTTGGGCTCTACATAACGGACTTTGGATGATTTTTTGAGAAGAGTTAAAGCTTCTTCAACAGACATCCCTTCAGGAAGTTTATATTGATGGACATTATTAATATTAAATTTCTCTATCTGTTCGGCATTGATGGATCGACGAAGTTGACGAATCTCGGAGCTGGACGTTCCAGGTTGATAACGAACCAAAATTTCATCTTTAGCATATGGCAAGGATTCTTCAGCTGACATTAAAGAGGATTGTCCTAAGAAAATAAAAGCAGCAACAAAAACTCCTAAAAAGATTGAATGGGCGGCCTTTCTCATTCTTAAATCTCCTTTTACCTCAAAGACTTTAAAGCGCTTGAACCTCCTGATTATGCTCTATATATTCAATCTGCTTATCTTTCTGCAAGGCCCCCATGACCTTTTCTACATTTTCCCCCAACACACGACATAAAAAAAGATTTTGAATGCCTGGATATTCTCTTACCAATTCCAATTTTTTTTCCTTCATCAACTGATCAATGTTCGATCTTGAAACCTCTAGTTTAAATTTAATTAAAATTTCTTTCGCCGGATCTCTTTGGGCATATACAAAAACCGACAGCATTAAACTCATTCCAAAAATAAACCCTATTTCTAAAAATCTTTTTTTCATGAAACCTCATGTCAAAAAAAATGCCTATTCTTCAATTTCCGAAGAATAGGCGCATACCAAAACTCTAAAGCTTTTTGCTTTATCCGGCAGTCTGGCGACCCCAAAAATTCGGGGTCCATAACTTTGCGCCCTATCCTTACGGATAGTTTACCTTTTACAGATGCTTATATATTCAATTGTCAAAAAGAGGTCATTGCATCAATAAACGTTACTTTGATCAGCTATTATCATAATCCAGTTTCAAGTAAGAGGTCAAGCAAAATATTAGTTTTAATTATATTTGTAATATATTTTAATGCAATAAGTTAAAGAATAAACACTAATTTGACAAAAGGCTATTCGTATGGTATATCCTTTTAAGAGGTTTTTTTAAAAAGAGATTGTATTCAGGAAGTAATACATTATTTCTATTACTATTTGATTACGAGTATATTATAGAATTAAATACTCTTTATGAATTGTTTTTGATTCACCATTTGAAGCGTAGGGTGTCTTGACATTCAAGTGTCTCCCCCACACACGCGAGATGCTCTACGCTTTTTTATTACAAACAATCCACTTATATAATATTTATTACATAAAAAACATATTTATCATCCACTTTATTGAATATCTGGTGGGGTCTTTCGCAGAAGATTCTAAAAAGAATTCATGACAAAGAAATTCCTCTTTCCTATAATATCCGCATGGTAGAAATTAAAATTCTATATGAAGGACAACTTCATTGTAACGCGACACATGGTCCAAGCCATTCTCAAATTTCTACCGATGCCCCGGTCGATAATCAAGGTAGAGGAGAAAGTTTCTCTCCAACGGATCTTCTAGCCACAGCTTTGGGAACTTGCATGATGACCATCATGGCTATTTATGGAGAAAAACATGGGCTCATTTTAAAAGGGACCACCGTTCGTATTGAAAAACATATGAAGGAAAATCCTAGAAGGGTAGGGCAATTAGTTATCGAAATGAATATTCCTCTTAACCCTGATGAAAGCAGGAAAAAAGCATTAGAAGCTGCAGCCTTAAGTTGCCCCGTTCACAAAAGCCTTCATCCTGATGTTGAAGTTGTTACAAAATTTAATTATCTCTAATAATTTCTTCACTTCGTTTTAACCGCACCTAAAGCCAGAAACAAAGGAATTTCATCTCGAGCCCTATCTTCCGCTTTTGCCTTGGGCCCCGGCTCACTTTTCTTATGCGAAACCCATTCTTCGAAATGAGTCAAAACCCAACCCGATTCACGCAAAAGCTGAACATAAAAGGAGAGGGGACGATGAAAAGACCAAGTAATAAGTTCCGGATCGTCTCCTGGATGCATTTGAATGGGAATTTTAAGAGGGGTTAAATATTGATCCACCCTGCGATATTGAATTTTTTCTTTTCCATCAAAACCCCAATGAGATTGACGAGGGATTCTGAAACAAGGATGGTTCAACACAAAAAATACTCTCCCCATTTTTTTGGTCACACGTGTGATTTCTTGAAAAACTTTTTCTAAAGGATCCATATTCTGAATCGCAAGAACAGAAATCACAACATCAAAACTTTCATCTGCAAATCCCGCTAAAGCGTGGGCAGGTCTAATTTCATATCGAATAGAAGGTTTGGATCTTTCACGTGCAGCACGAATCAATTTCTCAGAGATATCAACTCCGGTTGGAATCGCTTCTAGTTTCTCTAAGATGCGGCAAAAAACCCCTTGTCCACAGGCTAAATCCAGAACATGATCATTTTTTTGAATATTTAAAATTCTGAGAAGATTGGGGAAAATAACTTCTCGATGATATTCAGAGCCAACATCTCCAACCAATTGGTCATACCACTGGGCAACTTTATCCCAGCTCGTCTTTTTTGATATTTGTGATGCATCAAATTGCTTCGTCATAGATTTCATTGTACAATAAAATAAATTCAAACATTAAAAATGATTTATGAACAAACATTTTTCTCAAAAAAGACAAAAACAATTTGCTCCATCTAAACATGTAGATTCTGGCCATGGTCTTGCTCGAGTCCTTTCTAAACTAGGCATTATGTCCAGAAAAGATGCCTTTGACCTTGTTAAATCAGGAGCTGTACAGGTCAATGGGGAAATCATTCGAAATCCAGAATACCGTACTTTTATCGAAGAAGATAAAATAGAGATTAATGGGAAACCTGTCTTTCAAAAGAAAAAAATTTATCTGGCATTGAATAAACCTCCCGATGTTATCACCACTTTTAGAGATCCTCAGGGTAGACCCACCGTATATAGTTGTCTTCCTGCCCTTGATTCATGGGTGTTTCCAGTCGGGCGCTTGGATGCAGGCACATTGGGACTACTTCTTTTTACCAATGATACCGCCTGGGCCGACCAAATTGCAGGAGAGCATTCAAAAATTCCAAAAGTTTATGAAGTCAAGATTCGCCGTAATTTAAGCGAAGAAAAACTGGAGCAATTGCGCAAAGGCATCAGGCTTGAAAATGGAGAAATGACACAATCATGTCAGTGTAAGACACTCAAAATGAATGAGGGAACCCAATGGCTAGAAATAACATTATGGGAAGGGAAAAATCGTCAGATTCGACGCATGATCAAAGCGATTGGGTCTGATGTTGTAAAATTACGCCGCATTGCAATTGGGAGTCTTCCTTTAGGAGATCTTAAATGTGGAGAGACTCGATTTCTTTCATATCAAGAAGCCCGTTTCTTGCTTAAGAAGAAAAGTCCTCTCAAAAATACTCTTGAACATACAGAAACTTCTCAAGAAACGTTTTGACCTCATAGATCTTCTCTGTTAGTTTGATTTCATCATGCACATATTTTTAGATCCACAAATCTGGTTGGCTCTGCTCACACTAACCTCTTTAGAGATTGTGTTGGGGATTGACAACATTATTTTCATATCTATTCTTGCCGGTCGACTTCCCAAAGAAGAACAAGCCAAAGCACGATTGATCGGTCTTATTCTTGCCATGCTCATGCGTATTGCTCTTCTTTTTTCGATTACAACTGTCATGAAATTAACTCATCCCATTTTTAGTCTTTTTGGACACGCTTTTTCTGGTCGAGATTTAATTCTTTTAATGGGAGGCCTTTTCCTCTTGGCCAAAAGCACTCATGAAATTCATCAGAAACTCGAAGGTGAAGAAGAATCCCATCAATCTAAAGGACGAAAAAGTTCAATGACAGGAATCATCACCCAAATCACTCTTTTGGATATTGTATTTTCTCTGGATTCTGTCATCACTGCTGTCGGAATGTCTAATCAAATTATAATCATGGTTTTAGCTGTTATTATCGCTGTTGTTTTTATGATGGTGTTTTCTGGATCGATCAGTCGTTTTGTCCATGATCATCCTACAATTAAAATGTTGGCTTTAAGTTTCTTGCTTTTAATTGGAGTGACTTTAATTGCTGATGGCTTTCATCAACATATCCCCAAAGGTTATATTTATTTTTCAATGGCATTTTCAGTATTCGTAGAAATGTTAAATTTAAAAATTCGTACTCGAAAAACGGCTCCTATTGAACTTCGTGAACCTGTGCTTCAAAAAGAAAAGTAAATAAAAGGGCTATCATTACACATTGTTCGGAGTAGGTCGTTCATCAAAATATTCGAACACGTTGATTTGGCCCCGCGAGCCAAATCAACTCAAAGGAACTCTCGTTCCCCCAATGTTCATTGGGGGACCCTGCGAACTCGAGTTCCAATGGTTCTTACATTTTGATGAACGAAAAATCGCAATTATTAGTGAAAATAATGTAAGGAATTAAATTTATGGGTTTTCGTTGTGGGATTGTAGGACTTCCAAATGTGGGTAAATCTACACTTTTTAATGCATTGGCTAAAGCAAAAGCACCTGCTTCAAATTATCCATTTTGCACCATTGATCCCAATGTCGGTATCGTCTCTGTTCCGGATCCTCGCCTCGATGCCCTGGCCAAGCTTTATCAGCCGAAACAAGTCACACCTACCACCATTGAATTTTATGACATTGCAGGATTGGTAAAAGGGGCGGCACAAGGAGAGGGGCTTGGGAATCAATTTTTATCTCATATCGGGGAAGTAGAGGCCATTCTTCATGTGGTTCGCTGTTTTCAAGATGAGAATATTGTTCACGTATCAGGACAAGTCGATCCTTTACGAGACATTGAGGTGATTGATACCGAACTTTGCTTGAAAGACTTAGAAACCATTTCTAATCGTTACGAAAAAACAGAAAAACTCGCACGTTCTAATGACAAAGAATCCAAAGAGAAAATGCCTGTTTATGAAAAAGTAAAAAAAACTTTGGAAGAAGGTAAAACGCTACGCCGTCTGGGACTGTCTGATGACGAAAAATTTTTGCTTCGTGATTTACATTTTCTTACGATCAAACCCGTTCTTTATTGTGCCAATGTAGCAGAATCAGATTTGCCAGAAGGGGGACCTCTGGCTCAAAAGGTTAAGGAGTTTGCTAAAAAAGAAGGGGCGGAATCTGTTGTCATTTGCGGACAAGTAGAATCTGAATTGATTGATCTTTCAGAAAATGAGCAAAAAGAATTTTTAAATTCTTTAGGACTTAGCGAACCTGGTCTTTATGCTTTGATTCGAGCAGGCTATCAACTGTTAGGGCTCATTACTTTTTTTACTGCAGGCGAAAAGGAAGTTCGTGCTTGGACCGTTCGAAAAGGCGCCAAAGCTCCCGAAGCTGCAGGACAAATCCATTCTGATTTTGAAAGAGGCTTTATTCGTGCCGAAGTGATGAACTACGCAGATTTAGTCCGATTGGGCTCTACAGCTGCAGTGAAAGAAAAAGGCCTTTTAAGAATCGAAGGTAAAGAATATACAACTGCGGATGGGGATGTGATGCTGTTTCGATTTAATGTTTAGTGAATGATCAAAATTAAATAAAAGGAAAGAACTTATGGCACTTACACCTTCGACAATGATTCCCTTGGGAACTAAGGCTCCCAATTTTTCTTTACCAGATGTTATTTCGGGCAAAACAATTTTGTTGAAAGATTTTTCTGACAACAAAGGACTTTTAGTCATGTTCATCAGTCGGCATTGTCCTTATGTTCAACATGTCAAAAAAGAATTAGCGAAGTTAGGAAAAAGTTATAGCGCAAAAGGGTTGGGGATCGTAGCTATTAGTTCTAATGATATTGTGAAATATCCAGATGATTCGCCCGAAAAAATCAAAGAAATGGCCATTGAATTAGATTTTAATTTTCCTTGTTGCTACGACGAATATCAAGAAATTGCCAAAGCTTATTCTGCTGCCTGCACCCCTGATTTTTTTCTGTTCGACAAAGATTTTAAGTTGGTTTACCGTGGCCAATTAGACGACAGTCGTCCAGACAATGGAAAGCCTGTAACAGGTAAGGACCTTCGTGCGGCTATTGAAGCCTTGCTTTCAGGACAGGCTATTTCTTCCAATCAAAAGCCCAGCATGGGCTGCAATGTGAAATGGAAGACAGGAAAAGAACCTAGCTATGCAAGAATGGGCTAACACCCCTTAGGAGGGAATATGAGCAAAAAAGTTTTGATTCTCTTAGCTGAGGGATTTGAAGAAATTGAAGCAGTGACCCCCATGGATGTTTTGAGAAGGGCAGGCCTCGAAGTAACAATTGCTGGAGTGACAGGCAAAAATGTCAAAGGGGCCCATGGAATTTCCATCGAAGCAGATGTTTTAATCGATCAATATCATGAAACTCCAGATGCTCTTATTTTGCCAGGAGGAATGCCAGGCGCCCAAAACCTTGCTAAAAGCCCTAGAGTTGCTGAACTTATCAAAAAAGTTCATGCACAGAAAAGAATTGTTGGAGCGATTTGCGCAGCGCCTGCCTTAGCTGTCGCACCGACAGGAATTTTAAACGGTCGAACAGCAACTTGCTATCCAGGATTTGAAAAAGATTTTCTAAAAGAAATCAAATTCTCAGAAAATCGTGTGGTGATGGATGAAAATATCATTACCAGCCGCGGCCCAGGCTCTGCCCTAGAATTTTCTCTGAAGCTGGTGGAGCAGCTGGTAGGGAAAGAAAAAGCTCAGAGCCTAAAAGAAGCGATGATTGTAAAATAGGGATAAATCTTCGCTCCACAACAATATAAATTTCCATCCTGCAACTGGTGACCCGAGACCGGTGACTGGAGACTAAATCTTCGAATGTGTCCCATCACAAAAAGGAGCATTTTTAGTCTGCTTGCATTGACAAAGCGCCACTCTTTTTTTCTCTGTAATCTTCAGTTCTAAAGGACTAAATCCTGTTCCTTTGTGAGATCCATCACAAAAAGGTTGCTTCCCAGATTTTCCGCATCGACACCAAAAATAATTTCCAGGATTTAATTCCAGTACTGCTGGTTTTTTATCTGCAATAAAAGGGTTTTCCATTTTTATGACCTCCCTATTTTTTCAGCGTTCATTTCCCAAATTAGGATTTCAGTCTGAGGTTTTTGAATGAAGAGATCCAAATCCTCTACATTTCTAAGTCTTAAGGCATCTCCCATTTCAAGAGATTCACCCGTCTTTAACTTTGCTTCGCCTGTTGCGATAAAAACATGAACAAAAGGAGCTTGTGGAATTTGAACACGCTCATTGGCTTTTAACCGCCCCACCCATAAACTCGCATCTTTTTGATGAATAGAAAGAGCTGCATCTTTTTTCTGTCCCGAAGCTAAAAGAACAAGACCTCCATCCTCAAGCTCTTTTCGAATATCCATTTGCTGATAGCCGGGAGGGACATTGGATTGATCTGGGAACACCCACATTTGAATCAATCGAACGTCTTGCATTGAACTGGGATTTACTTCTGAATGCATGATGCCCCTTCCAGCACTCATGCGCTGGGCAAGCCCAGGATAAATAATGCCGTGATTACCCTGAGAATCTTTGTGTTCTAATTCTCCGCTTAAAACCCAAGTGATGATTTCCATATCTCGATGATGATGCATAGGGAAACCTGTCCCTGGCCTAACGATGTCATCATTATTGACACGCAATAGTCCATGGTGGGTATTGTCTGGATCAAAATGCTCGGCAAAACTGAAAGAATGAAAAGAACTGAGCCAATCTGTTTGAGTAGAAAAACGATTCTTTGCTTTTTGAATTTCAATAGATGTGTTCATAATCCTAGGATTATATCAAATTTTGTAGTATCCATAGATTATTGTCAGGAGAAGGGGTCTGCCCAACGAATAACAGACTGGCGATCTTCTCTCGTACGCATTCCAGCGACCGTGAGGAGTTGATTTAGCTTTCGTTTGCTAAAGCAAGGGAGGAACTTCAATGAGGTGTGCCTTTTCTTTCGTTGCTTGCACTCAAGTGCGATCGCTCATCATTAGGATTCGTTGGTCACCCTTATTTACCATTTGCATAATTTCACTTTCCATTTATTATTAATTCACTATGTCAAAGATCAAATTTACAAGACTTGAAATTCCTGATGTGATTCTAATTGAACCTCAAGTACATGAAGATGCGAGGGGATTCTTTTACGAATCTTATCGAGAAGACATCTTTAGAAGTAACGGAGTTGATGTACGATTTGTTCAAGATAATCACAGTAAATCCAATAAGGGAGTTTTGCGAGGACTCCATTATCAAATCCCTCCCAAAGCCCAAGCAAAGCTCGTGCGAGTCACGCGAGGAGAAGTTTTTGATGTTGCTGTAGACGTTCGCCAAAAGTCCAAAACCTTTGGACAATATGTCGGTGCTGTTTTAAGTGAAGAAAATAAAAAAATGCTCTATGTCCCAGAAGGATTTGCTCATGGTTTTCTAGTGATGAGGGATAACACAGAATTTCTTTATAAATGTTCTGACTTTTATTCTTTCGAGCATGAACGAGGAATTCTCTGGAACGATACTCAAATCAACATTGCATGGCCAAAACTAGATATTGAATGTTCATTATCAGAAAAAGATAGAAAGCTTCCTTCATTGGAAGATATTGATCAGAATCTTTTATTCTAAATCCCTTGTGAGGTTTCCAATTTTAGGGTAATAATTTACACAAAATTTATAGGAGGAAAATATGTTTGGAAAGATTAAGGAAAAGTGGAGTCAGATGCAAGAAATGCGCCGACTCATGAAGGATGATAAATTTAAAGCCCTCATGAGCCATCCCAAATTTCAAGAACTTTTGAAAGATTCAGAATTTCAGAAACTGGCAAAAACACAAGACATGACCAAAATTGTGTCACATCCTAAATTCGCCAGTATCATGAAGGACCCTCAATTAGCTAAGCTTATGAAAGAAACATCTTTTATGTCTGGATCTTCAGAAGAAGACACGACGATGAAAAATGTCATGAATCATCCTAAAATTCAGGCCATGATGAAAGATCCACTTTTTCAAAAGCTAGCTCGTTCAGGGAATATGGCTAAAATTGCTACACATCCTAAATTTGCATCCATCATGAAAGATCCTGAACTGGCTCAAATCATGACCAAGTTGGGCTCTTAGTTCTTGAGCATGTAGAAAGAGGAAGAACAATGCCTATTTTTGAATTTATTTGCAAGAAATGTGACTCTCCTTTCGAGAAATTCATTCGGGGCCAAGAAACAATCCTTTGTCCATCTTGTAAATCTAAAAACGTAAAGAAAGTTTTTTCTAGTTTTTCAACAAGGGCAGGAACCCCTTCTATTAAAGATTTTCGCACAACATCTTGTGGAGGGGGAAATTGTGGAGATCCAAGAGGAGCAGGCGCCTGTTCCCAATAAGAGGCAAGATGTATTTTCTCTTTCAAAAAATTTTTTTCTTCGTACTTTTTTTTGCTCCCACTTTAACTTGGGCTAAAGAGATCCCTTCTGCCTATCATCTAGGAGAAGTTTTACCTGCTTGGAGCATCACTCCCTTTATAGGGATGCTTCTTTCCATTGCACTTATTCCTCTCTTAGCGCCCAAGCTTTGGCATCACCATTATCCAAAAATTATAGCAGGCTGGTCCTTTCTTTTTATAATCCCTTTTCTCCATAGTTACGGTCAAGAAGCTTTTCAGGCACTTTTACACATGCTCGTTTTAGATTACATTCCTTTCATCATTCTTTTAGCAACCCTTTTCACAATTGGAGGGGGTATTTACATTCACGGATCTTTTCATGGATCTCCCAAGGTAAATACACTTTTTTTAGGAATAGGAACACTCTTGGCTTCATTCGTCGGAACCACTGGGGCTTCAATGCTTCTTATTCGTCCTTTAATTCGTGCAAATCACGCCCGTTCTTATAAAACACATACCATTGTTTTTTTTATTTTCTTAGTCGCAAATATTGGTGGATGCCTTACCCCTTTAGGAGATCCTCCGCTTTTCTTAGGCTTTCTTCATGGAGTTCCTTTCTTTTGGACGCTCAACTTATGGAAAGAAATGTTTTTTGTAGCTGGACTTCTTCTCATCACTTACTTTTTTCTAGATTGTTTTCATTGGGAAAAAGAAAATGTCGAAATAAAAAAAATGACTACCCCTGTTAACATCCCTTTAAGAATCGACGGACTTAAAAATCTTTTTTTTCTGATAGGCGCCCTTCTGGCCATTGTTCTCTCTGGAAAATTTCACTTGGGAGAAATACGCTTCTTAGGAATTTCCCAAAGCATCGAAAATCTCTTGCGGGATGGTTTCCTTTTAATGATGCTTGCGGGATCCTGGTTCAGCACAGAATCCAAAATTCGAGAGGAAAATCATTTTTCATGGGAGCCTATTCGTGAAGTTGTTATTCTCTTTGTAGGTATTTTTATCGCCATGATTCCAGCATTAGAAATTCTAAAAGCGGGCGAGAATGGAGCGCTCCATTCTATTGTTGATTTAGTTAAAACCCCCTCTGATTTTTTCTGGATGACAGGAATACTCTCTTCTTTTTTAGACAATGCCCCTACTTATCTCACATTTTTATCCACAGCTTTAGGTAAGCTTTATCCTGGTATTGAGGAACAAACAGCGATTTTAAAACTGATTCATGAAAATTCTGCTTTTCTCCAGGCCATTTCCATAGGTGCTGTATTTATGGGCGCAAACTCTTATATTGGAAATGCACCTAACTTCATGGTGAAATCAATTGCGGAAGAAGCAAATATTAAAATGCCTTCTTTCTTTGGATATATTTTCCGCTACTCTCTTATTTTTCTCATCCCTATCTTTCTCATCGTTACCTACATATTTTTCCATTAATCAAAAAAATATCGTTTTTATTTCACTTTTTTCTTGTCTATCTTTGAAGGCATGTTAGAATCCCAAGGCTTCGTTCTAAGCAGTAAAATGGTGTGTGGATAACCTGTGAATTAATTGTGAACAAGCTGTCCATAAAAGAAGTTGATTTTAGTTGATGAAATCGCTCGTTCACCCCAATATTTCGAGGTATGGGGGATCGAAATTGTGGAAAACATGTGAATAACTATGAGCGAAAAAACCGCATTACATCTTTCTGAGCTTTGGCCCAAATTCATGGATAGGGTTCGAGGTTCTGTTTCTATACAAACCTATGACAGTTGGTTTGCGCCTATTCGTCCCCTATCTTTTAACAACAACATTTTAGAAATTGAAGTCCCTAATAATTTTTTTAGAGATTGGCTTTTAAAAAATTATCAGAAGCAAATGGAAGAAATTTTAAATCATTTGGATGGTGGACCTGTTCGTTTAGACATAAAAATAAATAATTCTCCAGTTGCGATCCCCACAACAGCACCTGAATCTCCCAAAATTCATCTTAGAAGAACCATTGCCCCTCAAAAAGAAAAAAATTTAAATCCTAATTACACATTTGATCATTTTGTGGTGGGACCTTCCAATCGTTTCGCGCATGCAGCTTCTATTGCTGTCGCACAATCTCCAGCAAAGGCCTATAACCCTCTTTTTATTTATGGCGGAGTAGGGCTTGGAAAAACGCATTTGATGCATGCCATCGGTCATTTTGTGGCTGAAAATGCCCCCAAAATGCGCATCCTTTATATTTCGAGCGAAGAATTTACCAATCATTTTATTGATTCGATTCAAAACAACATGACCGTCCGATTCAGAAACAAATATAGAAGCGTGGATTTACTTTTAATTGATGATATTCACTTTCTTAGCGGAAAAGAACAAACCCAAGAAGAGTTTTTCCATACTTTTAACTCTCTTTATGATGCGCATAAACAAGTCGTTCTTTCCAGTGATCGTCCTCCCAAAGAAATTTCAAATTTAGAAGAACGATTGGTTTCAAGATTTGAGTGGGGCTTGGTCACAGATCTTCAAGCTCCTGATACAGAAACACGAATCGCCATATTAAGAAAAAAAGCTTCTTTATGTAATATTTCGCTTTCAGATGATTTAGCCTTTTTTCTGGCAAGTCGAGTTAAGACAAATATTCGAAAATTAGAGGGAGCACTTATTAAGGTCATTTCATTTGCCGCTCTCAACAAAATAGAAGCCACGCCTAGTTTGGCTGAAGAATTGATTCATGATATTTTGGGAGAAGATAAAATTGTAACCATTGAAAACATTCAAAAGAAGATTGCTGAGCATTACGATCTTAGAATTTCCGATCTTGTGAGCAAAAAAAGGCCTCAAACCATTGCTTTACCTCGTCAAATTGCAATGTATTTGTCTCGAGAATTAACCAATCATTCTCTCCAGGAAATCGGAGAAGCTTTTGGTGGAAGAGATCACACAACAGTCCTTCATGCACATAGAACCATAGAAGCCCTTCAAGACAAAGATTTCAAAACAAAAAAGACGATTTCCTTCCTAAAACAAAAGTCTCAAGAGTAAAACTATAATTCGTGGATAGTTAATCGTGTATTTTTTAAAAAACTTATCTAAAAATTTTCTTTTCCTTTCTCCTTTTCACAATTTATTATATCCCCTTTTTACATGTGGAAGGATTGTGCATTTTATGTGGATTTCTCATGGTTTTTTTTGTATAAGTTTTGTGGTCCACAAGTTCTTAACAAGTTATTCAGAAGCGAGTAAACAAGAGACTCACTTCAAATACACATATTCACAGCCTTTATTACGACTATTATAATTATATATATAATTACTATTATTAAGATTGGGGGTTTCGTATGAAACTGAAATGTAAAAGAGATGACTTGCTCAACGGTTTTCAGCAAGTTCAAAATATTGCTAATTCTAGAACGACCCTTCCAATTTTAGGAAATGTCCTCTTAGATGCTAAAAAAGAATCTGTCACATTAACAGCTACTGATTTAGAAGTAGGAATGCAAATTAAAGTTCCCTCTAAAGTGGAAAAAGAAGGAATTACAACGCTTCCAGCTCGAAAAGTATTTAATCTTATTCGAGAACTTTCAAATTCAGATCTTGAAATTTCAGTAGAACCTAATCATATGGCCAGTATTTCTTCTGGAACCTCTTTTTTTAAAATTGTAGGTTTTTCAGAATCAGACTTTCCAAAATTGCCTTCTTTTGAAAGAAAAAAAGGATATTTACTTGAACAAAATGTGTTAAAAGAGCTTATCCGAAAGACGGCATATGCTGTTTCCAAAGATGAAGCACGATATGTTTTGAGTGGTCTTTATTTTTCTTTTCAAAAAGACACGGTAACGACAGTTGCTACGGATGGTAGACGCTTGGCTTATGCATCTGCTTCTGCAAAATTTTCGCAAGCAGAGAAAGAATTTATTCTCCCCTCTAAAACAGTTCAGGAAATATTAAAACTTTTGAAAGATGATGGAACGGTTGAGCTTATTTCTTTTGAAAATCAAGTCGCTTTTGTTTTTAAAAATGGGGAAGAATTAGAAGAATGTGTTCTTATTTCTAGATTGGTAGAAGGAAACTTTCCTAATTATAAACAAGTGATTCCAGAAAAGGTGAAGGAAAGGGTTGTTCTAAACAGAGAAGAATTTTTTGCTGCCATTAGAAGAGTTTCAGTTGTGACCAATGAGAAATCAAGTATGGTTAAACTTTCTTTTACTAAAAATTTACTCACCTTAACAGCAAATACTCCTGATGTGGGTGAAGCAAAAGAAGAAATTCAGTTGGCTTATGAGGGAGCGGAAGTTCTGATTGCATTTAATCCTGCTTATGTAGCCGATGCACTTCGAAATTTAGATGAAGAAGAAATTACTTTTGAATTCAATGACACTTTGAGTCCTGGAATCATTCGTTCAGGAAATAGTTTTCTTTATGTGATTATGCCGATGAGAGTTGTCTGAAGAAAAACAGTCGACTTATGACTGATTTAAAGGGGTTATTTGTATTCTTAGTCAATTAGAGATTGCTGATTATAGAAATGTTAAAGGAGCTCAATTCGAATTTTCCCCCTTTCATAATGTTTTTGTTGGAGAAAATGCTCAAGGGAAAACGAATCTCCTAGAAGTGATTTATCTTTTAGCTACAGGGCGAAGTTTTAGAACTTCTCATCTTGAAGATGTTTGTCCTTTAGAAGGTGGTTTTCCAAAATTAAAAGGTTTCTTCAAAGAGGGATTAAGAGATATTCATATCGAAGTTGATTTTTCTGGGGAAAGAAAAATTATTCGTGTCAATGGTCTTGAAAAATCAAGACTATCAGAACTTTTAGGACTTGTTCAAATTATTGATATTCTTCCCCATGATGTACTTCTTTTGGAAGGAGAACCTTCTCGAAGAAGAAGATTTTTAGATATTGCCATTTCTCAATGGGATAGGCGGTATTATCAGCATTTGGTTAAATATACCCAAGCGCTTCGTCAAAGAAATAAAGCACTTCAGGATATTAATTCTTTAGGGAGAGAAAAAATAAGAGTTTGGAACAAAATTTTAGAAGAAAATGGAAGTTTTGTTATTTGGCGTAGAAAAAAAGTGGTTCAAGCATTGAATGAAAGATTGGGAAATATTTATCCTGAGCTAACAGAAAAGGGAGATAAAGAAAAAGCAGAAGTTTCTTACAGTACAAGTTTAGAGGGAGAAGATATTTCCCAGATTGCAAATCAATTTTGCGAATGTCTTTTAGAAAGTGAAAATAAAGATTTAGCCATTGGTTTTACAAGTATAGGCCCGCATCGAGAAGATATTTTATTTCGACTAAATGGACAAGATGCAAAGTCTTTTGGTTCAGAAGGGCAAAAGCGGTCCTTGGTGATTGCATTAAAATTAGCTTTGGGTATTTTTTTAAAAGAAAAAGAAGATAAAGAGCCTATTTTTATTCTAGATGACGTTTTAACACAGTTGGATGGGGCTAGAAGAAGGGGGTTGATGCGGTTTTTAGATTCCTATCAATCTTTTTTATCGATCACCTCGATAGAGTTTCATCGAGACTTGATTCGTGAAGGAAAATGGTTTTCAGTAGAAAAAGGACATTACAGTGAATTCACCCCGTGACAGGAAATTAATTCATGTGGGGGTTATCCTTAAAGATGTTTTGGGGGCTTTAGAAGCGTCAGATCTTCAACAATGTGGTAAAATCTTTGTTCATTGGGCTGAAATTGTTGGAGAACCTGTTGCTTCTCATACACGTCCTTGGCAAGTGCGGGGAAAAAAATTAAAAGTTGTTGTAGATTCTTCAGATTGGCATTACGCAATACTTTCATGTTTTGATAAAGAAATTTTGGCAAAAGTTCAAGCATGGGCGGGTAAAGATGCCGTTCGTGAAATCCGTTATCAAGTTGGGGAGGTTTAACTTTGAGCAAACAAGCAAGCGCAGAAAAATATGATGCATCGTCTATTACGGTATTAGAAGGGGTAGACCATGTTCGGGCAAGGCCCGGTATGTATATTGGGGATACAGCTATTCGGGGACTTCATCATCTGGTGTATGAAGTTGTTGATAACAGTATTGATGAGGCTTTAGCCGGCTTCTGTAAAAAAATCGAAGTGATTATCCATGCAGATGATAGCGTTTCCGTGATTGATGATGGACGTGGTATTCCTGTCGATATGCATAAGACGGAAAAAAAACCTGCAGTCGAAGTAGCTTTGACCATGCTTCATGCGGGCGGAAAATTTGATCATGATACTTACAAAGTTTCAGCAGGGTTGCATGGCGTGGGTGTTTCAGTCGTGACTTTTTTAAGCGAATGGTTAGAAGTAGAAGTGCGTCGCAATGGAAAAATTCATCATCAGCGCTATGAAAAAGGAAAAACCGCTTCCAAGTTAACCGTCATTGGTAATTCTAAGACTACGGGAACTAAAGTTACATTCAAACCGGATAATACCATTTTTTCTAAAACAGAATTTAATGTTGAAACATTGACCAATCGCTTACGTGAATTAGCTTTTTTAAACAGCGGCATTGAAATTATTATAAAAGATGAACGAAAAGAAGATCTGGAGAGGGTTTTTAAGTATGAAGGGGGTATTAAAAGCTTTGTTGAGCATCTGAATAAAAATAAATCCACTGTTCATGGAAAAGTCATTTACATGGACAAGGAAAAAGAAGGTATTCAAGCCGAAGTTGCTATGCAATACAACGATAGCTATTCCGAAAATCTTTTTTCTTATGCCAATAATGTGAATACGATTGAGGGAGGAACACATCTTTCTGGATTCAAATCTGCGCTGACTCGAACCATCAATCAATACATCAAAAAGAATAATGTTTTGTTTAAAGGTGAAGAGTTGGATTTGACAGGTGATGACGCACGTGAAGGACTTACAGCGGTGATCAGTGTAAAAGTGCGTGATCCTCAATTTGAAGGGCAAACAAAAACCAAGCTTGGTAATAGTGAAGTGCAGGGAGTGGTCGAGCAAATTGTCAATGAAGGACTGGGATCTTTTTTAGAAGAAAATCCAGGAGTCGCTAAAAAGATTATCGATAAAATTATCACTGCTGCTCGTGCACGTGAAGCCGCTCGAAAAGCGCGTGATTTAACCCGACGTAAAGGAGCTTTGGATAGCGCTTCTCTTCCAGGTAAGCTTGCAGATTGTTCTGAGCGTGATCCGGCCCTTTGTGAAATTTATATTGTTGAGGGTGATTCGGCCGGTGGTTCTGCGAAGCAAGGTCGCGATAGAAGATTTCAAGCCATTCTTCCTTTGCGTGGGAAACTGATCAACGTTGAAAAATCTAGACTCGATAAAGTTTTAAGCAATAACGAAATTCGTATGATTATTACAGCCTTAGGAGCAGGTATTGGGGCAAATGATTTTGATCTTACGAAATTGCGTTATCACAAAGTCATTATCATGACCGATGCGGATGTGGATGGGGCACATATTCGTACCCTGCTTTTGACTTTCTTTTATCGCCAAATGACACAATTGATGGAACAAGGTCATATTTATATTGCTCAGCCTCCCCTTTATAAAATTCGTCGTAAGAAGACAGAGCGCTACATCGAAAGCGAACAAGAGATGAGTAAGATTCTTTTGGATTTGGGATGTGAAGGTTTGACGCTTACAAGACCTTCAGATAAAAAAGAATTTAATGAAAAGCAAATTTCGGATGTGACTGCCTCTTTGTTGGAAATTGAACATTGGTCAGATCTCATTCGAAAAAAAGGTGTTCATGTTGATGCCCTCATTGCTCTGAGAAAGCCTAAAACACAAGAACTTCCCAGTTATCTTGTTCGAACAAAGGGTGAGGAACATTTTCTTTTTGACGATACGGAACTTGCAAAATTTGTAAATGAAGAAGAAAAGAAAAGTAAAGAAGCTGTCGAAGTGGTGACGGAAGAGGGCAAAAAAGCAGATGCCAAACATGCTGTTGAAGTTTTTGAGCTTTTCGAAACCAGAGAAATAACAAAACTTTTGGTAAAGTTAGAAAGCAAAGGATTTGACATTGCCTATTATCAAAATAAAGCACTTAAACCCATTCTTATTTTAAAAGAACAAGAAAAAGAAACAGAGATATTTTCTCTTCAAGAGCTTTTGCAAAATATCAAAGAACAGGGGCGTAAAGGTCTTTCCATTCAACGTTATAAAGGGTTAGGAGAAATGAATCCAACTCAATTGTGGGAAACTACAATGAATCCAGAAAAACGAACCCTGATGAAAGTATCGATGGAAGATGCCGTTGCAGCGGATGAAATTTTTACAGTATTGATGGGAGATCAAGTAGAACCTCGTCGTCAATTCATTGAGAAACACGCTCTGCATGTTAGAAATTTGGATGTTTAAATCGTTATGCGTCGCACGTTGTGCGTGTTGCGTGTATAAGGTGAAAGATTTTTACATGACTCACGACGCGCATCTCGCATGACGCACAACTATTTTAGGAGAAAATATGGCTCAAGATAAAGACAATCAAGACAATAATCTTTTTACTCGAAATGAAAAAGTACTTCCGATTTCGATCGAAGAGGAAGTGCGAAATTCGTATTTAGACTATTCCATGAGCGTGATTGTCGGGCGTGCACTTCCCGATGTTCGTGATGGTTTGAAGCCTGTTCATCGACGTGTCCTTTATGCCATGCGCGATTTAGGATTGGTTCACAACCGTGAATATAAAAAGTCAGCTCGTATTGTGGGAGAAGTTTTAGGAAAATATCACCCTCATGGTGATGTGGCCGTCTATGACACGATGGTTCGTATGGTTCAAGATTTTTCAATGCGCTATCCCTTGATTGACGGGCAAGGAAATTTTGGCTCTGTGGATGGGGACAATGCAGCGGCCATGCGTTATACAGAAGTACGTTTAACCGCTTTAGCCGAAGAAATGCTAGAAGATATTGATAAAGAAACAGTCGATTTTCGCCCTAACTTTGATGAATCTTTGGAAGAACCTGTCCTTCTTCCTTCTAAAATCCCCAATTTACTTTTAAATGGTTCGAGTGGTATTGCAGTTGGCATGGCGACAAATATTCCTCCTCATAATCTCAATGAAGTTTGCGAAGCTTTGAAACATTTGATTGATCATCCACAAGCAACGGTCGAAGAAATAATGAAAAAAATACCGGGCCCTGATTTCCCAACAGGCGGTATCATTTGTGGTTTACAAGGAATTCGAGATGCTTACACCACGGGACGGGGCTTGATTCGAGTCCGTGCAAAAGCCGGTGTTGAGGAAGTCAAAGGTGGCAAGATGAATATCATTGTGACTGAAATTCCATTCATGGTGAATAAATCTTCGCTCTTAGAAAAAGTGGTTCAGTTGATTCAAGATAAAAAGATTACAGGCATCAGTGATTTGAGAGATGAATCAGACAAAGACGGAATGAGAATTGTTTTCGAACTTAAACGAGGTGAGCCCGAACAAGTTGTTTTGAATCAACTTTACAAACACACGCAAATGCAAGAAACCTTTGGTGTGATTCTTCTTTCTTTGGATCAAGGCATGCCCAAAGTTTTAAATTTAAAGAGCATCTTACAGAGACATGTGGATCATCGAAAAGTCATCATTATTCGAAGAACTAAATTTGAACTTCGAAATGCTGAAGACAGAGCTCATATTTTGGAAGGTTTTAAAATTGCTCTGGATCATATTGATCAAATCGTGAAAACGATTCGTGAAGCCAAAGACCGCAAAGACGCTTTTGAAAAGTTGATGAAAAAATTTGACTTAAGTGATCGACAGGCTACGGCTATTTTGGACATGCGCCTTTATCAACTCACAGGCCTTGAGAGAAATAAAATCGAGGAAGAGTATTTAGAAGTTATTAAACGCATTGCTTATTTGAAAGGTCTTTTGGCCAGCGAGAAAAAAGTTTTGGACTTGATCAAAAAAGAATTAGACGATCTTAAAGAAAAATATGGCGATGAAAGAAGAACGGGTTTTGCCAGTGATGAAAAAGAATTTAAGTTAGAAGATTTGATTGTGGATGAAACAGCGATTATCACCGTGACCCATTCAGGATATGTGAAACGTACCTCTCCAAGCCTTTATCGCCAGCAAAAAAGAGGAGGCAAGGGAATGGTGGGAATGGAAACGCGTGATGAAGATTTTGTTGAAGATCTTTTCACGGCATCCACCCATGATTATCTTTTATTCATTACAGAAAATGGACATCTCTATTGGTTAAAGGTCTATGAAATCCCTCAGGCCAGTCGACAAGCCAAAGGCAAGGCCATTGTCAATTTGGTTGAAATGGAACCTGGGGAGAAACTCGCCACATCTATTTGTGTGCGCGATTTTACTCAAGCGTTGAGTGTGGTGATGGTTACAAAAGATGGCACCATTAAGAAAACACCCCTAGAAGCCTTCAGTCATCCCAGGAAGGGTGGAATCATTGCCATGAAGGTGGAGGGTAAGGATCGTTTGGTTAGTGCAAGATTAGTGGGAGATGATGATGATATTTTGATTGCAACCCATTTAGGGCAATCCATTCGATTTCATGCGAAAAAATTAAGAGACATGGGGCGTGCGACTCAAGGTGTACGTGGGATTACTTTGGACAAGGGAGATTATGTGGTGGCCATGGAAATTGTTCAAAAAGAAGCGACACTTCTTATGGTGACAGAAAATGGGTATGGGAAGCGCACTCAATTTGATGAATATCGTCTACAGGGAAGAGCGGGCAAAGGAATTATTGCCATCAAAACGAAAGATCGCAATGGGCCGGTGGTTGGAGCTTTATCCGTTACAGATCAAGACGAGGTGATGATGATTACCGCCACAGGTAAAATGATTCGCATGGGAGTTCATGGTATTTCCGTCATTGGCCGTAACACACAAGGAGTTCGACTGATTAATTTAGCAGCCAAAGATAAAGTGGTAGCTGTATCTAAAGTAGCAGACGATGATGAGGCCGTCGTGGTAGAAGGAGAAGGAGCAGATGCTGGATCTTAAGTTTATTCGTGAAAATACAGCTCAGGTCAAAGAAGGGGTTAAGAGCAAGGGCGTTCAATTTGACTTAGACGAAATTCTTTCTCTCGATGAAAAGCGGCGGACTTTGCTAAAAGAGTTGGAAACTTTGCGCCAGCAAATGAATCAATCCGCTAAAGAAATTGGATTGCTTAAGTCTAAAGGCCAATCCGTTGAAGATAAAATGCAGAATCAGAAGGTTCTGTCCCAAAAAATAGCTAATTTTGAAAAAGAAGTGGGTGAAATAGACGATAATTTGTCAAAAAAATATCTATATATCCCAAATATACCTCATAATACAGTCCCTTTAGGAGTTTCAGAAGAGCAAAACGTAGAAGTACGTCAATGGGGAGAAAAACCTGTTTTTGATTTTCAGCCTATTCCACATTGGGACATTGGGGAAAAGTTAGGAATTTTAGATTTAAAAAGAGGTTCCAAAATTACCGGAGCTGGTTTCGTCGTTTATCGTAAATCAGGGGCCAAGCTTGAACGTGCTTTGATCAGTTTTATGATTGATCTTCATGTCAAACAACATGGCTATGAAGAAGTTTTCCCTCCCTTTGTGGTTAATCGCAAGAGTATGACGGGAACAGGACAACTTCCCAAACTTGAAAAGGACATGTACCGGATTGAAGAAGATGATCTTTTTCTTATTCCCACAGCAGAAGTTCCTGTGACCAATCTTTACATGGATGAGGTTTTGGAAGAAAAGGATTTTCCTATGGCTTTAGTGGCTTATACGCCTTGCTTTCGAAGAGAAGCGGGATCTTATGGAAAAGATACGCGGGGTATTATTCGGGTTCATCAATTTGATAAAGTAGAAATGGTACGTTTTACAACCCCCGAAAGTTCTTATGATGAATTAGAAAAGTTGGTGGGGCATGCAGAAGATGTATTGAAAGCATTAGGACTTCATTATCGTGTTCGCTTGCTTTGTTCAGGGGATATGAGTTTTGCAGCCGCGAAATGTTATGACATTGAAGTTTGGGCTCCCGCACAAAATAAATATTTGGAAGTTTCTTCCTGCAGCAATTTTGAAAGTTTTCAAGCCCGTCGAGGAAATATTAAATACAAAACCAAACAGGGAAAACAACAACATGTACACACCCTCAACGGTTCAGGGATTGCTTTGGCCAGGACCTTTGTTGCGATCTTAGAGAATTATCAGCAAAAAGATGGAAGTGTTCGCATTCCCCCCGCGTTGATTCCTTATATGGATGGACAGACGATCATTCAATAGCTGGCCTAGTTTTTTAACAATACGAAGTCCTGAAGCGAATGATTGCATTTACCTCTGCATTATGAGAAATTCTTTCCTAGATTTTCAACTGTTTTAAACAATATTCTAAATAATAGAAAGTGCTAGATTAAGATGAAAATACGTCTTTTAAGTGGGGTATTTCTTTTGGTCTATTCTTTGACTTATGCAGGGCCAGAAGAAGATATTCGAGCAACTTTTGAAAATTATCGATTGGCTTTATTAGCTGAGGATGGAGAAAAGGCTTGGGATGTTATTGATTTTCAGACGCGAAAGATTTATGAAAAATACGCAGATCAAAGTTTAACTTTATCCCAGACAGAATTAAATTCCGTAGATTTTATATCGAAAATAACAGTGCTCAGACTTCGGTTAGAATTAAAGAAAAAACAATTACAAGAAATGAATGGGGAAGAACTTTTTATCTATGCCATTCAAAAAGGAATGATTAGTAAGGCCAGTGCTCAGAGAATAAAGTTAGAAAAAATTACTATGAATGGAAATGAAGCTCAAGCTTATCTGGCCACTGCTCCAAGTATTCCTGTATTCTTCTTTGTCAATGAAAGTGGATCTTGGAAATTGGCATTATCAAAAAGTTTTAACTTGGCCAATGAGGCCATGGCAAAAGTTATTGAAGCCAGTGGAATGTCTGAACAAGAATATATAGAATTTCTGTTAAAGGGTGTTTCTTCAAATCGTGAAGTTGATAAAAGAATTTTTGAAGGACCCTTAGAATAAGTAAAAATAGTGGCTGTTCTTTAAAAAATAAAGACTGAATAACGTATACCAGCAACACGCGACGATTTTATGGAGAGGTGGCTGAGTGGTTTAAGGCGGCGGTCTTGAAAACCGTTGTGCCCGTAAGGGTACCGGGGGTTCGAATCCCTCCCTCTCCGCCAATTCGGAAATGAAGTCATTGGCTCTCCAGCCGTTTTTCGGGGAAATTTCAAGAGCCCCATGATTGCCGAATGGGAAAGACAGTTGAGGGATAATATGGTCGGATTAGAACGGCTGATTTAGAAAAGAATTTGGAAGAAAATTAATTATAAGTAACTAGCAAACATATATGACAACAATCAATCCATGGATTAACTTCAACGGAAATGCAGAAGAAGCATTTCTATTTTATAAATCAGTATTTGGCGGAGAGTTCGCAAAAATTATGCGTCTCAAAGACCTATCAAGCCCTGAATTCCCCGTAGCAGAAAAAGATGCAAACAAGATTATGTATATTGCTTTACCTGTTGGCAAAAATATTTTAATTGCCAATGATGTTCCAGAAAGTATGGGACGGGTAAACGAAAATGAAAATAGATCAAAAATTTCAATTAGTGCAGACAGTAAAGAAGAAGCAGATAAATTGTTCAACGGACTTTCGGCAGGTGGTAAGGTTGAAATGCCTATTACCGACAGTCCTTGGGGTTCATACTTTGGAATGTTTAGAGATAAATTTGGCATTGAATGGATGGTGGAGTTTAATCCAAACAGACACTGACATGCGTTAGGATAAGGACGTTCCTTGAATAAAATATGTTATGAGCTATGTGTTATTCCTCAGAGTCGTAAAAATGAATTATCTTAAATTTTAGAAATTTTAAGTAAAGTATTGTGGAGATAATTTATGCCACAAAGAGAAAAAATTCGAAAACGCTGTACTTGGCCAGGTAATAACTCACTGATGATCGAGTATCATGATAAAGAATGGGGAGTTCCTGTTCATAATGATCAAAAACTTTTTGAGTTTCTTATTCTTGAAGGGGCACAAGCAGGACTCTCGTGGCAGACGGTCTTAAATAAGCGAGAAAATTATCGTAATGCGTTGCATAACTTTGATGTGCGCAAGATCTCAGGTTTTGGGGCAAAAGATGTAGCACGCCTTCTTGCCAACTCCGGCATTATCCGAAACCGACTCAAGATTGTTGCAACCATCAAAAATGCTAAGAGATTTTTAGAAATTCAAAAAGAATTTGGTTCTTTTGATGCGTATATTTGGCAATTTGTTGAGAATAAACCCATCAAGAATAAAATCCGATCCATGAAAGATATTTTACCAATGACGAAAGAATCGGATGCTATGAGCAAAGATTTGCTGAAGCGTGGGTTTAAGTTTGTTGGTTCTACTATTTGCTATGCTTTCATGCAAGCGGTCGGCATGGTTAATGATCATTGGATAACTTGCTTTAGATATAATGAAGTTGGGTAGAAGCTTTTTTTCTAAAGGAGAATGTCGCTATGCAAGAAAGATTAAATAAAATTATGGAATATGTTGTTTATTATGGAATAAAAATTCTGGCTGCACTTGCGATTTTTATTATTGGAAGATGGATTGCACGCATGATTTCTCAGCTTGTTGAGAAATTAATGATCAAAGCAAAGGTAGATCACACTCTCATTATTTTTACGAAACATATTGTGAATGTAAGTTTTATGATTTTTGTTGTGATTGCGGCTTTGAGCCAGTTAGGCATTCAGACAGCCTCTTTTGTTGCAGTACTTGGGGCTTCAGGTTTGGCGATTGGGCTTGCTCTTCAAGGTTCTCTCTCCAATTTTTCTGCAGGAGTTTTGATTGTCCTTTTCAAACCGTTTAAAGTCGGTGATTTTATTGAAGCTGCTGGAGTGAGTGGAATAGTTCGGGAAATCCAAATATTTAATACGGTTCTTATGACGGCAGATGACAAACAAA
Organism: uncultured bacterium; assembly: GCA_964640155.1. Taxonomy (GTDB): domain Bacteria; phylum Auribacterota; class JACPWU01; order JACPWU01; family JACPWU01; genus CAZXEQ01. Next base: position 321,415 of record CAZXEQ010000002.1, read on the forward strand.
GAATTATTGTCCCAAACTCGAAAGTTACGGCCGATAAAATTATCATTCACGAGAAAAAATAAGTATTTCTCATTTGTATTTTTTAATGCAGGGTTTTATAGAAGAATTTTATGTTTCTGGTACAGATTATATTTAAGTAAAAATATTTAATAAGAAGTACGAATTTATTAGGTTTACCTGCTTCATTAGATGGAATCGATAAAAAGGATTTGGAGTAAAAGGGGGGCAGAAAAGAATGAAAGTGTTACGACATCTTTTTGAGAATAATAAGAAATGGGCTTCAGAAATTGTTAAATCGACACCGGATTTCTTTTCTAAACTGACAGCACAACAGGCGCCTGAATATTTGTGGATTGGCTGTTCAGATAGTCGAGTTCCTGCAAATGAAATTGTGGGACTTCTTCCTGGAGAATTATTTGTCCATCGCAATGTGGCTAATCTTGTCATTCACACGGATTTAAATTGTCTTTCTGTTCTTCAATATGCAGTCGATATTCTCAAAATCAAACATGTGATTGTCTGTGGTCATTATGGATGTGGAGGGATCAAGGCTGCGATTGACAATAACCCGCATGGCTTGGTAGATAATTGGTTAGGACATGTGCGGGATATTTATCATCGGCATCAAGCCAAATTGGTAAAAGGATCAAACGAATCTGGAAAAATAGCCAAATTGTGTGAATGGAATGTAATTGAACAAGTTATCAATGTCGGCAATACGACTATCATTCAGGATGCATGGGGACGAGGACAAAAAATTTCAATCCATGGTTGGATTTATGATATTGCGGATGGATTGATGAAAGATCTGGACGTAACGATTGCTACACCTAAAGAATTAGATTTATTGCAGATGAAATTAGAGACTAAATAAGTAAAAGGATAAAAAAGATGAGCATGAAAAATAGTTGCGAAAGTTGCTTAATGCCTTTTTCTAAAGACCCAGGGAAAAGAGAATCTGATAAATATTGCAGTTTTTGCTTTAATAACGGAGAGCTCTGTTACAAGGGCAATGATCTCAAAGAGTTTCAAAAAGTATGCCATGAGAGCATGCTTGAAAAAGGCCTGAATAAGTTCGTGGCAAAATTTTTCACATTTTGTATTCGATTTGCCCCACGGTGGGAGAAAAAGTAAATCTAGAGCAAAAAATTCTGTGTCACTTTATCTCATTCCATTTATGAATGCGAAAAGTGCTTTTTTATGTAAAATTTAAAAGCTAAGATTAAAAATGGTTACAACAAATCAGAATCAGAAGAAAAGCGAACAAAGTGTAGAGATGATCAAAAATAATTAAAGGAGATTTTATGCGCTACGTTGATGGATATGTTTTACCCGTACCTAAGAAAAATTTGAAAGCCTATATACAAATGGCACAAATGGCTAGAAAAGTTTGGCGAGAGCACGGGGCTCTTGAATACGTTGAATGTATGGCTGATGATGTGAAGTCAGGCAAGTCCACGTCTTTCCCGCAAAGCGTAAAGCTAAAACCTGGCGAGATTGTGATTTTCGCGTACGTTGTATTTAAGTCGCGCGCTCATCGTGACCGTGTCAATAGTAAGGTCATGAAAGATCCGAGAATTGCAAACATGTGTGATTCGAAAAAGATGCCTTTTGACGGGATGCGCATGTTCTGGGGTGGATTTAAGAGTATCGTTGAAGGCTGAGCAATTTTAAAAGCTTCTTGATTTGACGAATATGGTATTTTGAACTTTTGAATCCATAGATATTCAGATAGAGAAGGGGAATAAATGCTATGCCGTTTGTGATAGAAAGAATCTTTGATGCTCCTGTAGAAGCCGTTTGGAAAGCCATTACTGACAAAGATCAAATGAAACAATGGTATTTTGAACTGGCTGAGTTCAAGCCGGAAGTGGGATTTAAATTTCAATTTTTAGCTGGGAAAGATAACAAACAATATCTCCATCTTTGCAAAATAACAGATGTAATTCCTCAAAAGAAACTTGCCTATGATTGGTATTATGAAGTCTATGAAGGGAAATCGCATGTAACGTTTGAGTTATTTCCTGATGGGAATAAAACAAAATTAAAACTTACCCATGAGGGACTTGAAACTTTTCAAACAGACAATCCTGATTTTGCAAAGGAAAGCTTTGCTGAAGGATGGACTTATATCATTGGGACTTCTCTTAAGAATTATTTGGAATCGAAGTAAGACAAGAATCGGATAGAACTCGATAAATGGTCAGTTACAATAGGTTCTATGAAAAATAGAGAGGGACTACTTATTCAAGAAAAGATGGTGAAAGCTTGTCGATATATTGAAGAGAAAGAGAATTTGCCAAGTTTATCGAATGTCGCTCAGCCTGTCAATTTAAGCCCTACCTATTTTCAGAAAGCTTTCACAAAAGCCTTAAGTATTTCTCCTCGTCATTATGCAGATGCCATTCGCTTCGATCGTTTGCGTGAAGGATTGCAACAAGGCCATGATATTAATCATTCACTCTATGATGCTGGATTTGGAGCGAATAGTCGCCTATATGAATTTGCCCATCAGTATTTAGGCATGACCCCAAAAACGTATCAAAGAAAAGGCCAAGGAATGGTTATTAGCTACACAATTGTGAATTCTCCTTTAGATTATTTGCTTCTGGCTGCGACAGAAAAAGGCATATGCTCGGTTAAATTAGGCAATGATAAAAGAGAATTAGAGCAGGAATTTCAAAAAGAATTTCGATCAGCACAGTTAATTGAGAATGATAAATATTTAAAAAAATGGACTCAAATTCTGATTAATTATTTGTCGGGGCGTAAACCATGGCCTATTTTGCCCTACGATGTTCAAGCAACTGCTTTTCAAAGACGCGTGTGGGAAACCTTACGAGCGATTCCTTCTGGAAAAACTTATCACTATTCTGAATTGGCAAAGGCAATAGGACAACCTACTGCTGCACGAGCAGTTGCGCGTGCCTGTGCTACAAATCCAGTTGCGCTTGTGATTCCTTGCCATCGTATTGTGCCTAAATCGGGTGGAATAGGGGGATATCGTTGGCATCACGATCGTAAACAAAAGTTGTTGGCACGCGAAAAAGCAATACAATAATAGAAAGGAAGATCATGAAAACTCTTATTCTTTTACTGGTATTTTTAGGTTCAACATTTCCATCGTTTGCATATCGAGAGAGGTTTACAAAAGTAATCCATGCCGAGCTTCAATTTGAAGCCGGGGATAAAGTGAAGCTTTCGATGGATCGTACTTCCTTGAAATCTCTAGAGCTTATTGCTACACAAGGGTCTTCTTCTGTTCCTAAAAAAGATCTTGAAGGTATTGCATATCCGAAATTGGATAATATTGCAGTTTTATTTGGAACTTATGGGGATAGGAATGGAGAGTTGAAAGGGGTTGAATATAAATACATTCGCTTGAATTATGGCTCCGAAGAAGATAAAGCGTTTGGTGAATATCCTTCGGTCTCTTTTTTCTTTTACAATGGAAAATATCATCATCGAGATATTACGAGGAAAGTGTCAGACGCTTCTTGGCAAATAAATTCATCAGAAAAAGATAAAACAAAGTAGAACTTATAATATTAATATAAGGAAGAGCTCCTATGAAACGAACAATTTTGTTGTTTGGCTTATTTTTATTTTCTGTGAATTGTTTTGTTTTTTCAAATCTCAAAGATCAAAAATTAAATTTTAAAAATACTGAATATTTTCATCGTTGGTCACAAAACGGACAACATGAATTTACACCCAAAGGGCAAGAAGATTTAGAAAAGTGGTCCGACATGGTCACAATCAATGTTTATTCTGATGCTAAAGATGGAGATGGGTTGGCTTCTATTGCCAATGCGGTGCTCGGAAATTATCAAAACGCTGGGGCAAAGATTTTAAAGACAGATTCTGTCCCAAGAACAGCACAAAAAGAGGCTGAGCATTTTATTTCAGCCATATTTCCCCAACCTCGTTTTATAGAAGTAGTTTTTGCTCATTTGAAGATGGTGGACGGAGTGGGCTGTGCCGTGATTTACTCTCATCGCATTTATGGTGAAAAGGCTGGCAATGAAGCGAGTGCTTGGTTAAGAGATAATGGACAAGCGACAGAGCAAGCTTTGATGAGTTGGGAGGCTATGCCATCTTTAGCAGACTGGAGAAATTGATAGGGAGATATTTATGTTCCAAAGAAAAATGATTTTCAAATTAATTATATTATTATTCGTGAGTCATATGCCCTTTTTATCATTACAAGCGGACATGCATGACAATAAAATTCAAGAGAAAGAGGAGCCTATGGGAAAATCTGAATATGCACAAACTCTTCCCAAGGGCGGTTGGTGGATCGGATCTTCTGAAACGCCTGATAAATATCAAGAAGCAATGCAAGTGGTTGAAGAACTCCTAAAAAGTAGAGATGAAGATCCGTATGAGTTTTATGTGACGGTCACAGAAAAAGACAAGGATATTATTATATTTCATCTTTGGCATAAAGATGCTTTTAAACCAGAAAATAGAAGAGTTATAGGAAATCCTGGTGGACGTTGTCGAGATATCCAATATCACAGTAAAATGAAGAGAATTATAAACCAGTTGTTTTGGCAATAGCAAAAGAAGAGTTTATTTCCAAAACTTTTTTAACCACTTTGCAGTTCCAGAAATTTCAACAGACTCTGCAAATTTAACAAGATCCGGAATTTTTTTGACTTCATCGAGCCCAATCACTTTTCCACTTGTGAAAATAGGTGCAAGGCGATGGTAGTTATCTCCTAGCATTTGACGACATTGATAATCCGTTACACCACTCACGCCTTCCATAAGGATATTAATAATAGGTTTAACCCATTGGGCATGTCCCCAATCAAGTTCTTTTTTCTCAATGCGCATGAGAGATTGGCCTGTTCCTAATGAAAGAAGAACAATTTTTTCTGGAGAAGGTGGATTTTTGATGGCTCGTCGGTCTTGGGTTTGCGCCAAAGCAGCCATGCCGGGACTATTGGCACAAACACCTCCATCGATATAACCGTCCACGGATGGGAAATAAGTGGGAGCTGCACTGGTGTAAAGCGCAATTTTATAAATGAGCTGTTCTCCATCACTGTCAGAGCCAGGGAAGTTATGAAAAAATTTTGGAGCCCAAGATCGTTTGTTGGGATCTGGATTTTCATTGTCCAGATCAAAAGTTGGAATTAGAACGCGTTTTTGTAAATTTGCTAATTTAGTTTTTCCAAAGATTCTTTTGAGTTCTTTAGATAAATTTTTATTGTCATATTGGGCCCCCGTGATATTTCCCATATCTTTGAGATTATCTAGCCATGAATCATCAAAAATTTCTTTTCCTTTGCTCTCGTATAAACTCCGAAGTTCAGAAAGAGAGAGCCCGTGAGCAAGTCCCAATGCAATAATCCCTCCTGTGGAGGTTCCAGCCAATAAATCTATCTTGTCAAGCCAACCAGGCATTTCTTTTTCTAAACGCTCAAGTAGAATTAGAGATAGCAACCCTCGAATACCTCCTCCGTCTAGAGATAATATTTTATAAAAAGGTTTCATATCTTAAACTCCATTTCGAAAAGGTTCAAAATTTCTTCAAATATGTATTTATAATAATATACCATTTGTTGCTTCCTGATGAGCTCAATGTGATAATAGTGATATTATTTAGAAAATCTTCTTAGAATAAAATAATACAGATCAGGATTTTGAAAAATGATGAAAAGACCTTTTGTGATTAATTTTATAAGAGTTCTTACGTGGATTAAAATATTTCTGATTTGCTTTATTTTAGGCTTAACGGTGTTGTTTGCTGTATATATTCCTCAAAGCAATTTTTTCGGGAATTTTAGAAGAGGATGGATGCAAGCAGCCTTTGGTCAGAATTGGCAAGAAACAACCTCTTATACCTTAGGACAATTTACAGGAACTCTTATTTTCCCTCTCATCATTTCTATTCTCACTCTTTTATTCATCAGAAAACGAATTTTTTATGGTTTGGTTGTGATATTGTTGATTAATATTTTAATGAGTTTGAAGGGAGTTTTAGCTACTTGTGTAGCGGTTATTTTATTTCTCGTTTTTATTCTAAATAAAAAAGCAAAAAATTATATGAAAAGAATAGATTTGCCCAAGGTAGAATAGAATGAGATTACTTCCTAAAAGTTAAAATGAAAGAACTCTTTTTATGGAAATGAGTCGCATTATTCAGCTGATTCAGCAAGTGCTAGCCCCTGTCGTCATGGTTTCGAGTACGGCTTTACTTCTATTAGGGCTACAAAATAAATTCTCAAATTTGGCGAGTCGTTTTCGAGTGTTGAACCATGAAAAACGACTTTTGCTTGCAAAAACAAGTCGTGAAACGCTAGAGGAAAATAGATTTCATAACTTGGTAGCTCAAGTCGATCATCTTATGAAACGAGCACGTTATGTGAAAAACGCAATTGTCTTGAGTTATCTGGGCATTGTTTTCTTTACAGGGACGTCGGTTCTCATTTTTCTAAGTGCTTTTGCATCTTTTATGCCTCAGCTTTTAACTATAGGGATTTTTATGATGGGTCTTTTATGTATTTTTATTGCATCAATCCTTATGATTTTAGAAGTGAACTTATTTCATAAGATTATTAGTTTAGAGTCTGAGTCTTAGTCTGTAAAAATTAAGGGTTTATTTTTTATGCCAATAGGCTTTATAATAGGCCAAAGTTTTATTCAGGGACCCCAGACCGAATGATTTTCTTCTGGAATAAGAACAGTACAAAAAATCGACGTAAAAAAGAACGTGTTTCTTTTCACGTTCCTGTAAAGATACTTGTTCCTTCTCTGGCTTCTATTCGTGGAGAAGCATATGTAGAGGTTCATGGGAAAAATATCAGTGAAGGTGGTATCCTTGTTGAGGCCAAGCGCAGTTATCCAAGGCTTGTTCCTTGCAGAATTAAAATTGACGGTCCTGGAGAATCGCAAGGGGCCGTTTTAGATGGAATGATTATTTGGGCTGATGAGAATAGTAAGGTAGGAAATTGGGAAGTAGGAATTGCTTTTATTAATTTGCGTGAAGAAGAGAGAATGTTTCTCCATCAAATCGTTCTTCAATCCCAGTAAGAATCTTTTGTAAAGGTGGTTAATTCTAGTTTCAATTTAACCCTACGATCTATACCCTAATCCCTATTCCCTGCTTTTAAATGGAGAGGTGCGTGAGCGGCTGAAGCGGCACGCCTGGAAAGCGTGTAAACTGAAAGGTTTCGGGGGTTCGAATCCCCCCCTCTCCGAGATTTACTTCTATTTGGGACACAAATCTTATCGGATACTTAATGGAACTTGTCATTTCCTTATGAAGAAAATAGAGGATCCAACAACCTTACACCATTTATCTTTGCAGGCTAAGAAGTATCTGAGTGCATTTACAGATCGATCCATAAGCAACATGCTACCCTTTGTAGCTCCAAAAGTTCTTGAAAAATTAGGTGGAGAAGAAAATTTTGAACAGTGCATGAAGCAGATTTTTTCAGAAGCTGATGGGAATTTAGATAAGGCAGCAATGCTTGATATCACAATTCAAGATCCTAAAGAAATATGTTCTATAGATAGTAAGTTTATAAGTATATTGAAAAGCGAAGTTCCTTTTGTATTAGAAGGAAAATTGCTTGGGATAATCAATGGGATTACTATCGCTCTTTCGTCTGATAAAGGTGAACACTGGGTATTTGTTGAAGGTACAGAAAATGGATTATCCTTACTTGATGAGAAAGAACAGGAGACGTTGGAACAAATAGGCCTCCCTAAACCATCTTTTAAACCTGTGAAAGGTAGAAAAAGAATATACAAAGACCAATCAAGCATGCAAAGACATATGTTACTTATGACGTTATCAATTATGAAGCCGGAAATGGTTGCGGACAGTGCGTTGGATTTACGTAAATTTGTACAGCAATTGTTTAAGAATGCAAAACCATATGAATAGACAAATCAAAGAGGAATGTCGGCACAAAAAAGTAAAACGTCAACTTCTGTATATTTTATCAACCTTTTTACATCTAGGGATTAATATTGAGATTTAAAATCAGTATATTTTTATCGATTTTTATTTTAGGAGTTTTTACATTATCTATGGCCGAACCTTATTCTATTACTGCAAAAATAAAAATTTCTAAGAATGCTTTTCAAAAATATCTCAAGAGTCAGTCTGTATCTAGAGATGCCTATTCTGATTGGACGGATATGGATAAGAGCATCACCAAGGATTGGATAAAAGATATTAGAAAGAGCGAAGGGAAAGATTTGGATAAAGGTACAAATGCAGACTATTTTGCAGGAGTTTTGATCGATATTATCAATACACCACTTCAAGATATCTTTATATTTAAATATTTAGAAGAGGAGCAAACTATTTTTTATTATCGCATGATCAATCATGATTGGTATGTGTTTGTAAGAAGCGAGTTGACAGCTCTTCGAGAAATTTCAAAGTACAAAGACATTGTAACAGAAGATATGGTTGTAATTTCTAATTATCCTTATGCAGATGGATTTAACAGCAATTTTGCTATTTTAAAAATATTCAAAGAGAAAAGTCATTTCATAAAAAACGATACTTCTATTAAAGAAATAACCCGTTCATATGCATCTTCAATAGATGATTATTTTAATCAACTTGGTAAAAAATACAAAGATCCCAGTGTTGGAGATTATTTTAAAGATAAAAAGTTTATTGAACCTATCATCAGGAATAGATATCTCTCATTATTAAAAAGAATAGAAAAAGAGGAAAAACCCTCAAAAATTGCGACTGCAACTTCAGAAAAACCATTTTATCTTTGTGGTAATTTTTATACAGATGGGAAAAATGTTTATACTCATGCAGTTATCGAATATCGAATGGTAGAAAAAGTGGTCAAAGATGCAGATCCCTATAGCTTTAAGCCTTTAAAGGATAATTATTATATAGATAAAAATTTTGCTTATCATTTTTATCAAAAAATAGAAGGTAGTCACGGTCCGACTTTTAAGGTTTTACCTGGAACTGACGGTGTTTATTGTCTAGATAAAAATTATTTATATTACAGTGGTAACCTACTCAAAGATGTTGATGTCAAAAATTATAAATTGATTAAAAATGCCTTTGTTATTTCAGGCCATCACGTTTTTATTTATGGGGAAAAGGCAGATTTCTTGGATGGAGAAACTTTTGAAGTTTTGTCGTCATATTATTTCAAAGATAAAAAAGGTATCTATGGATTAAATGTTTATCCTCTCGATAAAGAATTGGTAAAAGATAGTCTTGAAATTAAAGAGGCGGATAAAGAGACGTTTGAAGTTGTTTTTGATAATTTTGATACTGACTATGCTGGTGGAGAGCATTGTGCTTATGCCAAGGACAAAAATAATGCGTATTTCAAAAATGCTGTTTTAAAAGGAATTGATCCTGAAAACTTTAATTATAAAGGTAAGGGATACTTGATTGATGGCCAGAATATCTATTACCTTAATAAACGGATTCAAGGAAGTGATGCAAAGACGTTAGATATTGATTTGCCTTTCTATTTTGCCAAAGACAAAAACAAGGCTTATTACTGCGGAATAGAATTGCCGAATGTAGACATTAAAACGTTCAAAGTTTTGCCCAACAGCGCTTATGCCCGAGATAAAAACAAAATATATTATATGAGTAAAGCGATGGTAAATGTGGATATTGACTCCTTTGAAGTCGTTACTTGGAATCAGGCAAAAGATAAAAAATCAAAAATTTATATGGATGAAAGAATCTAAAGTATAAATTTTTTTGATCTAGAACGTTTCTTTTAACCTACACATCATCTAACCATGAAAAAAGATCAGTTGTTTCATGATTATGTTATTCATGAGGTTTTGAAAAACGTTGCTGATATTACCAGCCGTGCCATGTTTGGAGGTTGGGGCATTTACAAAGATGGCATTATTTTTGCAATTATCGCTGATGGTGAACTCTATTTTAAAGTGGATGATAGTAATCGTGTTAATTTCGAAAAATTTGACAGCCATCCGTTTGTCTATTCTCAGGGCAAACATAAACAGACCACGATGTCTTATTGGTTATTGCCAGAAGAAATTATGGAAGACGAGCTAGAGCTTACTCGATGGGTAGAGGGTTCGGTAAATGTAAGTAAGCAGAGCAAGAAAAAGATAACTTTGCAATAGAATTTTTCTTAAACATACAGCACATGAATCAATATTGAAGACAGAATTTATTTTATGATCTATCTCATAGAGCCTGGCAGTCTTTTCCTTTAAGCTTTCTCTCAAAGGAGTGAAATATGCCTCAAAAAATTATTGTTGTGGGTGGGGTTGCTGGAGGAGCAAGTGCTGCTGCAAAGGCCAGACGTGTCGATGAACATGCTGAGATTATTATTTTTGAAAGAGGGAGGTATGTCTCTTTTGCAAATTGTGGTTTGCCTTATTATGTGGGGGGCGCAATCTCCAAGAGAGAGGCTCTTCTACTTCAAACTCCAGAAAGTTTTTGGAAACGTTTCAGAGTTAAAGTGTATATCCTCCAGGAAGTTTTAAGTGTGGATCGTCCCAATAAAAAAGTGAAAGTTAAAGATCTTGCAACATCTCATGTCTTAGATTTTTCTTATGATAAATTGATTCTTGCGACTGGAGCAGGTGCGATCATTCCCCCACTTCCAGGAATTCAAGCCTACAATATTTTTACCGTCAAGACAGTTCCAGATTCTGACAAAATCAAAGAATATATCTCGAAATATCATCCAAAGCGTGTTGTTGTTGTGGGAGGAGGTTTTATTGGACTTGAATCCGCAGAGGCTTTAAAAAATCTAGGTTTACAAGTGACTTTAGTAGAGGCATTGCCACAGATTCTCCCTCCTTTTGATCCGGATATGGCTCGCTTTGTTGCCGATCAGATGACCAATGCAGGGATTGATTTGGTATTGGGAGATGGGATCAAGTCTTTTCAGGGAGCAGCATTAGCCAATGAAGTTGAATTACAGAGTGGGCGAAAACTTCCCATGGATTTTGCCATTCTTTCGATTGGTGTTCGGCCAGAATTAAAATTGGCACAGGACGCAGGTTTGATGATCGGTCATTCAGGCGGGATCTCTGTAAATGAATATCAACAGACATCGGATCCCAATATTTATGCAGCGGGAGATGCTGTTGAGATTGTGCATCTTGTGACAGGAGAAAAAACAAGAATTCCTCTTGCAGGTCCGGCCAATAAACAAGGGCGTGTGGCTGGAGCTAATGCGGCCGGAGGACATCTTGTTTTCCCTGGAGCTGTAGGAACGGCAATTGTTGAATGTATGGGAATTACAGCTGCAAAAACAGGCCTTTCGGAAAGGGAAGCAGAAAAAAATGGATTGAAATTTTATTCGTCTCAAACCCATTCTTTGGATCATGCAGGTTATTATCCTGGAAGTAGTCTGCTCCATATGAAGATGATTGTAGAAATAGAAACAGGGCGTTTGCTAGGGGCCCAGGTGATAGGTGAAAAAGGAGTGGATAAACGCATTGATGTATTAGCGACAGCTCTTTTTTGTAAGATGAAAGTCAGCGACGTTGAAAATTTAGATTTGGCTTATGCTCCTCAATTCTCTTCAGCTAAAGACCCAGTGATTATGGCGGGTTTTGTTGCATCCAATATTCAACGTGCCGAGTTCAAAGGAATCACTTGTCAAGCTCTTCAAGAAAAACTTCAGAAAAACAAAGATATTCAAATTGTGGATGTTCGCACTCGCGAAGAAGTTGCAAGTGGCTCGATACCTCAAGCTATTCTTATCCCCCTGGATGAATTGCGAGAATGTTTGGATAAATTAAATCCGGAAAAAGAAACAGTGGTTTATTGTAAAGTAGGATTAAGAGGATATTTAGCTGCTAGAATATTGGAGCAAAGTGGATTTCATCACGTATTTAATTTGACAGGAGGACTTTTGTCCTGTCCGAGTCATGAAAAAGCTTTTCATGACATCGGGGGGAAAAATCCTGTTTCGAGTGTGAACGTTCATGAATTAAAAGCAATGGTTGAAAACAAGTCATGCCTTGTTATTGATGTGAGAGAAAAAGATGAGTTTAGATATGAATTCATTCCTCAGACAAAAAATATTCCTTTAAGTCAGCTGAACTTGGAGAAGAATCAGTTGTCCAAGGAAACTCCTGTTTATGTGATGTGTCAAGCCGGAGCACGTTCCCGCGTGGCTGTTGATCAGTTGAGATCTTGGGGTTTTACAAGTCCCATTCTTGTCGAAGGAGGGCTTCAGGCTTGGAAAAATGCAGGTTTTTCGATCAAAAAAGTAGGGCCTCTTCCTCTCATGCGCCAGGTCCAAATTGTTGCAGGAGTATTGATTTTGATAGGCTCTTTATTACCAGGATTTAAAGGTATTGCAATTTTTGTAGGGGCTGGGCTTGTTTTTGCAGGAGCAAGTGGCTGGTGCGGTATGGCCATGTTGTTACAAAAGATGCCTTGGAATCAGCGTTTTTCGAAAAACATAAGCTGTGATACCCAGAACTCTCCTTGTTCAAAGAATTAATAATCAATTTTTGTTTAAAAAATCTTTTGAATTGTTGTTCTTTTCTAATCTTCTAACATTTATAATTACTCCCTATGACCATCCCTCAAAAATTCTCTCAAGAAAAACTTAGCTCTCTTCTTCAAAATGCTTTCAATAAGAGAAAGCGGTTGTTAAATATTACAAATGCAATCCGATTGGTGAATGGACAGGGAGATGGTTTAAAGGGATTGGTGATTGATCGATATCATTCTCATTACATGGTTCAGGTTTATGATGATCAATGGGCCTCACGTTTGGAAGAGATAAAAAAGATTATTTTGGATGAAGAACATCCTGAGTTTTTAATCTTTAAAGAAACCTCCTCAGAAAAATCAGATCAAAATAGTTTTTATCGGGACTTAACATTTATGCAAGCAAGTTCTAAAACCATTGTTGCTGAAAATGGTCTAAAATTTGAGGTTGATCTTGATGATGGCATAAATGCAGGCCTTTTTTTAGACATGCGTGCGAATCGTCAAAAAATACGAGAGATTGTAAAAGGAAAAGAAGTCCTTAATTGTTTTGCCTATACTTGTTCTTTTGGAGTTTATGCTCGTGCAGGAGGTGCCCTCAGAGTTGTGAATGTAGATATCAGTCAAAAAGCTCTCGACAAAGGGAAAAAGAATTATGAATTAAATCATCTTTCTCTGTCTGAAAACGAATTTGTAAAAATGGAGACGATAGAATATTTGGAAAGAGCCATCATTAAAAAAAATGTATTTGATGTTGTCATTATTGATCCTCCTTCTTTTGCAAGATATGATGGGAAAGTCTTTTCTGTAAGAGAGAAAATGGGACGATTGATCGAATTTGCAATGAGGATTCTGAAGCCCTCAGGATATTTGTTAATCGCAACGAATTTTTCAGAATTTTCTCTTACGATGCTTGAAAATGAGATAAAAGATAGACTGAGATTTCTGGGGAAAAAGATAAAACAGGTGGATGTTTTAGGACAAGACAGTGATTTCCGTGGAAGTGGAACCATGAAGGAAAGTTATTTGGCTGCAGTTCTCATAAATTTAGTATGAGATGAAACATTTTGATAGAATAATGGGCTTTAGAGGGGTGTAATTATTAGACGGGTTTTTTGATCTTTAGAATACGATAGATGAGGTTTTTTTAGGAAGGGTGGCTGAGTGGTTGAAAGCGCGGGTCTCGAAAATCCGTTTCCGAGCAATCGGAACGTGGGTTCGAATCCCACCCCTTCCGATTCTAAAATTTTTTGAATATATGGTAGGGATTCGAAGGGTACCCGAGCGCGTCCTGTGGACGATGAAGCGAGGGACCCCGGCTCCGGAGGAACGAATGAAATGAGTGGGGTAGGAGGAATCCCACCCCTTCCGTCAGACTACGCTTCTGGGGGGACTTTGTCTGGCAGTGCCAGGCATGTAATCTTTTAATTTAAGAAGTAGGTGAGAGGGATCTATTAACTAAGTTATTCAAGTTGTGTTAAGATGTCCGCTAAACATTTAGTTTAAAGGAGGTTATTATGGAAGGAATGGTTACACGAAAGGTGGAATTAAGAGGAATTGGATTTTTTTCAGTATTTAAGATTTTTTTCTCAATCATATTGTTTTTTTCATTAGTTTTTCTTATCCTGTTTGATCTTTTTGGCTTTCAAATTGTGGGGACTTTGGCTGGATGGATAGGGGATATCAGACAGCTTTTTGTTGATTTGCAAACAAAGTTTCCAAGTATTTTTGATAACAAGATATTATTTTCTTTGTTTCAATCTTTGTTATTAGGACTTATTTTAGGGCTGTTTATTGGTATTGCAACAGGCATTTTCAACCTTTTTGTAGCTCTTTTAGGTGGATTGAGTATTAAAATTAGAGAGAAGACCCCCGAGAAAAAAACATCATATCTTTAAAACTAGGGGATGGGGAGTAGGGCATAGGGTTTAGGGGAGGTAAGTATGAAAGTATTTTATCCCTGAATTTTAAGCTCTACTCTCTATTTTTGTCGCGCCCGTAGCTCAGCTGGATAGAGCACTTGCCTACGAAGCAAGGGGCCACAGGTTCAAATCCTGTCGGGCGCACGAATTCACGAGTGCAATAATTACTTGAGTCATTAACGGCAGGATTTGAAGGGAGGGCCGGGTGGCCGACTTGTAGGTCGAAGACCGGAAGGCACCAAATCCTCTCTCCGGAGACGGGCATGCTGTCGGGCCCCAAACTTTATATGAAGTGTGAATGTATGATACAAGAGACTCCTATTGATGAAAAAGATATAAAGTATATGACTGAAGCTTTGAAAGAAGCTCAGTATGCTTTTGATGATGGAGAAACACCTGTAGGAGCTTGTATTGTGTATGAAGGGAAAATTATTGCACGCTCTCATAATCAAGTGGAGCTTTTAAGAGATTCTACGGCTCATGCTGAGATGATTGCCATGACTCAAGCTGCCGATTTTCTGAATAACTGGCGATTGTTAAATTGTACACTTTATGTGACAAAAGAGCCTTGTTTGATGTGCACAGGTGCGATTTTGCTTTCAAGAATTCCTCGGCTTGTTTTTGGTGCTTTTGATGTGAGAAATAGGGGATTAAGAGATTTAATTCATCCAGGTTATGAACCAGAAATGAAACAATTAAATATAGTGCAGGGAGTTTTAGAAGCAGATTGTCAATTTCTTTTGAAAGAATTTTTTAAGAAGGCTAGAGAAAAATCATAGGTTGTAAATTAGTTTTTTATTTCGAATTACGATATACGAGATACTATTTTTGAAGGAGAGGTGGCTGAGTGGCCTAAAGCGACGGCTTGCTAAGCCGTTGTACTGTTAATTCAGTACCGGGGGTTCGAATCCCCCCCTCTCCGAAGTTTATTGGTAGCTTTAAAGTTAGCGGAAAGCAGCTTGAGCAAGAGGTCCATGTCGGTTATTGGGATTCGAAGGGAGGCCTGACATAGCATAATGCAAATCATGCACTGCATGATTTGCGACTGTTAGGAGGGCCGGGTGGCCGACCGGAGTGAGTGTAACGAACGTAGGCGCCGAATCCCCCCCTCTCCGAAGTTTATCAAATCCATCCGGCAAAGAAAGCCACACGTCCTTCTATATTCATTTTATAATTTTTGAAATTTTGGCTCAGAACTTTCTCCAAATCAGTCGCAGAATCTTTCTGATTTCCAAAAATTCCCTTCTTATTATAGAGATTCATTAATTTTCTTCCTAGAAAGTTGTGTTCAATCCCTCCTCCCAAAATAGTTGTTCCAAAAATAACTCCTTGGGAACCCATCAAAGGTTTTAAGTGTTCAAAAACCTTTGCTTTATCTTGCATGTTTCCTGGAAGACAATGAAGAAGATATCCAAGTCCTATGGATGTGAAGTTTTTCTCATTCAATGGAATGGGCTTGAGAACGTTTGCAACAAGTGTTTTAGGACGATACCGAGCAATGCGTCTGGTGGTGACCTCTAGACAATGAGGATTTAGATCCAAAAGAGTCAAAGAGAGATGCTGTGACGGGAATTGGCATTTATCTAAAAAGTAACCAGTTCCTACACCCACTTCTAAATGATGATCCGTTACATGATTGTTGTAAAAATCTAAAATTTTTTTTGTAGAACATTTCCATGCAAAATGATTTGAAAGTCCTAAAACAAAAAGATCATAGAGAGATAATACAAGCTTGGTATATACTGCTGCTCCAGAGTTTTCAGATGTATGTGTAGGGGCCATATGAACCTGGTTTTTCATGCAAGATAACATCTTTGTATGGGTAAGAAAATAAAAAGCGATTTTTTATGACTTCTTTACAGAATATAAGTATTCTTAACAATTTTCTCAAATTTTTCAACATTTCTTCAAGTTTAAATGAAACTATGTTACTCGAGGCTGTTGTAAAGTCTTTTTCAAAGCTTCCTTATGAGAATCTGACAAAGATTATTTGTAAAGCAGAGGAAGGGACCCCCCAACGTGCCAGAAGAAATCCACAGAGAGTTTTAGGGGATCACTTTGATTTCGGAACAGGTGGAACTTGTTTTTCTTTAACTTCTACGCTTTTATGTTTGATTCGTTCACTCGGTTGGCAAGCGGAGCCTATTTTGGCGGATCGGCCTTATGGGCCCAATACGCATTGTGCCTTGCTGATTTGGATAGAGGGTAAACCCCATCTTTTAGATCCAGGTTTTCTTATTTTGAAACCTGTGTTTGTAGGTTTTGAAGAAGATCTTTGTTTGGAAACTTCTTTTAATCAAATGATCCTTTCTTCGCATGACAACCGCTTGAATCTTGCAACTCTTGAAAAAGGACAAAAGAAATTGAGAATGACCTATAAATTAAATCCTGTAGAGAAAAGCGAATTTTTAAAGGTTTGGGATGAATCTTTTGATTGGGAGATGATGCGATATCCTCTTTTGACAAAGATTGTAGAAAATCATCAGATTTATTTGAGAAAGACCCGACTACAAAATCGTTTTGCCAATGAGGCTCATCATTATGAATTAGCCGAAACAGAACTTTTAAAGAAAATTTCTCAAGAATTTAAAATTGCACCCATCATTGTTTCTAAAGCTTTAAATATTTTAAAGACCCAAGGAGAGCTTTGTGGCTAAGACAAGTTTTCCAACTCCCGTGAAGCTTTTCGTGGCAGTGCTTTGGACTAATTCTGATGTTTTGAATAAAGCTTACAAAGTGCTTCAAGAAAAATGGGGATCTTTTGATTTTGAGGGACAAGATCATGCATTTGATATCACTGATTATTATGAGAATGAAATGGGGAAAAATCTTAAACGCAGATTGATTGCTTTTGAGAAGCTTGTTTCACCTGAAATTCTTGCGGGGGCCAAAATTCTTTGCAATGAAGTTGAAGAAAAGCTTAAGATTGAAAATAAAAGGCAAATCAATTTGGACATTGGATATTTAGACCATAACAAAATTGTTTTGGCTTCTGCCAAGGGTGCTGGGCAAAAGATTTATTTAAGAGATGGGATTTATGCAGATTTTATTGCCCGTTTTGGGAAAGGGCATTATCGGCCTTTTGAATGGTGTTTCCCTGATTTTAAAGATGGGAGATATGATAAAGAGCTTTTACAGATTCGAGAGAAATATTTAACACAATTGAAGAAATAATATAGGTAAATTGTCCAACAGAGTGTTCAGGCACGTTCATTTACCCCGGCGAGGTAAATGAACTCAAGGGAGATCTTGCTCCCCTGATGTCCATCGGGGTCCTTGCTCGCTTGATCTCTAGTGGTCTTCACTCTCCGTTGGACAATAGACAAGTTGAGTGTCCAAATCTCATATCCATGTGCAACAATTGTCTGTAGATAGAATGCGATGAATAAGAGTTACCTCTTGATCCTATGAAGGTTTATCGGTTAAAGTTAGTCCTGTAAATTTCTGTAAGGAGAACAAAGTGAGTTATCTTGTTTTAGCGCGTAAATGGAGGCCCCAAACTTTTGAAGAAATCGTGGGCCAGCCCCATGTGGTGACAACATTAAAAAATGCGATTACGATGAATCGTGTTGCGCATGCCTATCTTTTAAGTGGGCCCAGAGGAGTGGGTAAGACCAGTACTGCTCGTGTTTTTGCAAAAGCACTTAATTGTAAAAAGGCAATAACACCAGAGCCCTGCAATACTTGCGTGAATTGTACAGAAATTGCAGCTGGCTCCAGCATGGATATTTTAGAAATTGATGGTGCTTCTAACCGTGGAATTGATCAAGTACGGGAGCTTCGAGACAATGTTAAATTTGCTCCTGCCTCTGGACGCTTTAAAGTGTATATCATTGATGAAGTTCACATGCTGACTCAAGAAGCTTTTAATGCTCTTTTAAAAACTTTGGAAGAACCTCCAAGTCATGTGAAATTTGTTTTTGCAACTACAGAAATTCATAAAGTTCCTGCGACCATTCTTTCCCGATGTCAGAGATTTGATTTAAGAAAGATTTCTACAAGCCAGATTTTGAATCATCTCAAAGAAATGGTGAAGAAAGAAAAAGTAAAAGCCGATGAAAAAATTCTTTTTGCAGTTGCTAAAATGGGAGACGGCAGTCTTCGAGATGCAGAGAGTTTGCTTGATCAGCTCATTTCGTTTTCCGAAGGCCATATCAAATATGAAGAAGCCATGGATATTTTGGGTTGTGTCCCGCGAGAAAAAGTTCTTCAGCTGGTTGTGGCTTTAAAAGAAGGGGACTGGGAAAATCTTTTTGAAAATATTCGTAAAATGGATGAAGAAGGTAAAGACTTGAGTGTATTTGTGAGAGAGTTAGGGGCTCATTTAAGAGATCTTTTGATCCTTCAAATGGATTCAAAGCAGGTAGCCTTGGTTGAATTAAGCCCAGAAGATTTAGAGGAAGGTAAGCGGCAAACTCAATTCTTTTCAAGAGATCAACTTTTGCAAATGTTGGAAGTAACATTAGAAGCAGAAGATCGATTTAAAAATGCTTTATCAAAACGCTTTTTGCTCGAAGCTTTGTCAGTTCGGCTTTTTTTGATTGGACAGTCGATATCACTAGAAACATTGATTTCAAAAATAGATACTTTGGGGAATCTTCCTGCTTCTATCGCTCCCTCTGTAAAAAATAAACAAGAATCTCCAGTGGAAACGCTAAAAAAAAACGAATCTTTTAGTATAACTCCTCGTACAAATAGTGTAGCTCCTGGTCATAAGCATACCGAAACCTGGGGGAAATTTTTGGTGGACATCGGTGGGCGTAAACCCCTTTTACACGCATATCTAAGAGAAGGAATGTTCCAATCAGACGGGATTCGTCTTCAATTGATTTTTCCACAAGATAAAGCCTTTTTTCTAGATTCCTTAAAAGCACCCGAAAATCAAAAAGTGATTCGCGAGGGGATTCAAAAAACTTTTGGGAATGAATTTTCATTGGAATTTGTTTTAGGTTTCAAGAGCCCAATACAAAAGATGCAAGAGCAACCGAACAAAGTTTCAGAGCCAAGTGTTGTTGTGTCATCTGACATGGCGATTCAAGATGACCCTATCGTACAAAAGGCACTTGAAATTTTCGAAGGAAAAATTACGGAAATCAAAAAGTAATATGAGTTATAAGCTAGATGCTTTTCAAGATTTAATAGATGCTTTTAAGCTTTTCCCGGGTATTGGTACGAAAACTGCTGAACGCATGGCCCTTCATTTATTGAAGGCTCCTCTTCAGAAAACCAAAGATTTTTCAAGAATGGTCCAGGTTGCGCGAGAGCGCTTGAGATTTTGTTCAGAGTGTTTTCTCTTTACTGAGAAAAATCCATGTGCTGTATGTCAGGATTCTGAAAGAGATAGAAATATCATTTGTGTTGTGGAGGAGGCTAAAGATGCTTTTGTCCTTGAGAGATCTGGGGGATTTCAAGGACTTTATCATGTTTTAATGGGGAAAATTTCTCCTTTGGATGGAATTGGTCCTGATGAATTAAAAGTCATGGAACTTTTAAAGCGTGTTCAACAACTGAAGCCACGAGAAATTATTTTGGCGACAGGAATGGATGTAGAAGGAGAAGCAACAGCGCTTTATTTAGGGAAGTTGTTGTCAACGGAAGGGATTGTTATTTCTCGAATTGCTTATGGAATCCCTGTGGGAATGGGCTTAGACTATGCAGATGAATTGACTTTGACTAGAGCTTTGGAAGCAAGAACAAGTCTTTAAAAGAAGGGATTTCATTGCATTTGGATCAGACCTGTGTTACTAAAGATGCTTGTTCTACTGTAGAGGAAAGGAAGTAAGAGTTCTATGGCTAAAAAGAAAAAAGGTTTCCCAAAAGAAATGATGCAAGGTAAGCCCTTTAAGCCAGCGATGTTTTGGATTTTATTAGGCGCAGCCCTTCTCTATCTTTTTAATATTAATAATATTGCTAAAAAGGGTGTGGATCATCCTTCCTATAGCCAATTCTTTGAGTCCGTGAAAAGTGGCAATGTGCGTGGAGTTGATCTTATGGGCGATATTGTTCGGGGTGAATATCAAAATGGACAACGGTTTTTACTCAACATTCCTAAGGAAGACAGTGCGTTATTGGCTGCGTTAAGAGAGAATGTTCGAGATTTTAATATTCGCTCGGAAAATAACCTTTGGGCCAGCCTTCTTTTTTCATTAGCCCCTATGGTGCTCTTTATTGGGTTTTTATGGTTTTTTGTTTATCGTCAAATGAAAGGGGTTGGAGGCGGTGCGCTCAGTTTTGGAAAATCTCGAGCCAAACTTTTGACCAAAGATCGGGAAAAAATTACTTTCAAAGATGTTGCAGGTGTAGATGAGGCGAAAGAAGAACTACAGGAAATCATCGAGTTTTTAAAAGACCCTAAAAAATTTCAGAAATTAGGCGGACGTATTCCCAAAGGCGTTTTATTAATGGGACCTCCAGGTTCAGGGAAAACACTTCTTGCGAAATCGGTTGCGGGTGAGGCAGATGTTCCTTTTTTTACCATTAGCGGGTCAGATTTTGTGGAGATGTTTGTGGGTGTAGGGGCTTCTCGCGTTCGTGATCTTTTTGAACAGGGGAAGAAGCATGCCCCCTGTATTATTTTTATTGATGAAATTGATGCAGTGGGTCGCCATCGTGGAGCTGGTATTGGTGGCGGACATGATGAGCGTGAACAAACGTTGAACGCTATTTTGGTGGAGATGGATGGATTTGATACACAAGAAGGCGTGATCATCATGGCGGCTACCAACCGACCTGATGTATTGGATCCAGCTCTTTTGAGACCAGGTAGATTCGATCGACAAGTGGTTGTAGATTTACCGGATCTTCATGGACGTTTGGGCATTTTAAAGGTGCATACCAAAAGAGTGGTTTTGGCTCAAGATATTGATCTTTCTATCATTGCACGTGGTACGCCTGGTTTTTCTGGAGCAGATTTGGCTAATTTGGTGAATGAAGCGGCTCTTTTGGCTGCACGACATGGCAAGAAATCCATTAGCTTGCCGGAAATGGAAGAAGCCAGGGATAAGGTGCGTTGGGGGCGTGAACGAAAAAGTCGAAATCTTTCTGAAGAAGATAAAAGGATTACTGCCTATCACGAATCTGGACATGCCTTGGTTCTGCATTTGCTTCCAGAAACAGAACCTTTACATAAGGTAACGATTATTCCTAGAGGTGTCGCTTATTTGGGAGCTACCATGCAGCTTCCAGAAAGAGATAAATACACAGAATCTAAAAAAGAAATCTTAGGCCAGATTACAGGTATGATGGGGGGTCGTGTAGCTGAAGAAATTATGTTTGGAGAAATTACTTCGGGTGCGTCCAATGACATCAAAAACGCAACAACACTCGCCCGAAAAATGGTATGCGAATGGGGGATGAGTGATAAGTTAGGCCCTATGACTTTTGGCGAGCATGAAGAACATATTTTTTTAGGTAGAGAAATTTCAAGATCTGTTGATTATTCGGAATCCACAGCCATTGAAATTGATCGTGAGGTACGTCGCATCATTGATGAATGCTATCAGAGAGCCAAAAGCATTATTATAGAAAATAAAGACAAATTGATTGCCCTGGCTGAAACTTTAATCAAAAGAGAAGTGATGGAAGGCAAAGAAGTTGATGCGATTATCTCTGGGAAAGTAGTTCCTCATATCGAACCTTCTGCAAATCCTTATGACCGGATTTTAAAGAAGCGGTCTCAACAAGATGTACAGGCGATTCATGAACCCCAAACCGAGTCTGCCCCCTGAAGTAAAATCTATTTGGAAAATTAAAGATCGAACGTTGACCTTTTCTCGGCGTCCTCTCATCATGGCTATTCTCAATGTTACTCCAGACTCTTTTTCAGATGGAGGGCGATTTTTAGATAGAGGAAAAGCAATTGAGCAGGCAATGATATTGGTTAAAGAAGGTGCGGATATTTTGGACATTGGAGGGATGTCAACACGTCCAGGTGCAGAGGAAATCCCTGTAGAAGAAGAACTGAGGCGTGTGATTGAAGTAATTCAAGCTTTGAGTTCTCAAATTAAAATTCCTATTTCTATTGATACCTATCGAGCGCAGGTTGCTGAACAGGCTTTAGCAGCGGGTGCCCATATTGTGAATGATATTGGGGCTTTAGGCCTAGATTCTAGAATGGCTTCTGTTGTGAGGGACATGGGGGCAGGTCTTATTCTGATGCATATGAGAGGAACTCCCCAGACCATGCAAAAAGACTTACATTATGAAGATTTACTAGAAGAGGTTTCGAAATTTTTAAAGAATCGTTTACAAGTTGCTCGAGAAAATGGAATTAGTGAGGAGCAAATGGTTGTGGATCCCGGTCTTGGTTTTGGAAAAAGTTTCGAGCAAAATTTAGAAATCTTAAAGAATCTAGAGTTCTTTCATCAGATGGAACGTCCTCTTCTTGTAGGCCCTTCCCGAAAATCATTCATTGGCCAAATCTTGCAGAATACTCCTGAAAAAAGGCTCTGGGGGACACTTGCTTCTGTCACGGCCTGTTTTTATCACAGAGCAAATATTCTTCGTGTTCATGATGTGCTCCCTGTTTTTGAGTTTTTAAAAGTCCTTTGTGAAATTGAGAAATAGGTTTTGCTATAAAAATATATTCTTTAAGTAAGAAGCGGGTCCTGACGCTTGGCAGCCTCACCATACTTATGAAAAATTGCGCGCGGTGGGGCTTCCCCGCCAAGCGTCACCCATATCTATAAAGAACATACTTTTAATAAGTTCAACCGGAAAAGTAGATTTTTGAATTTTCCGTTATCTCTTTCGAATCAAAATGAAGTAAAATCTTTTTAACAACAAAGCGAGATTTTATGTCAAGCATCATTCACTTTATAGCTACTTCTTGGCGACCCGTCATAGAAGTCTCTATTTTAGCTGTCTTCTTTTACTATCTTTTTGGTTTTATTCAAGGGACACGTGCGGTTCAAGTGCTTAAGGGATTGGTCATTTTGTTGGCTATTTTCTTTGTAGCGCAACGATTAGACTTAAGTATTGTTAATTGGATTTTAGGGCGTGTCTTTCCTGTGGCAGTCATTGCACTTATTATTCTCTTTCAGCCAGAATTAAGAAAAGTATTGGCAGGGTTAGGGGGGAATCCCTTTATTCCAAGTCTCGGAAGAAATGAAGCGGTACTGGATATGATTGCAGAAACGTGTGAAATTCTCTCAAAAAAAAGAATTGGAGCCTTGATTGCCATTGAAGATGATGTAGGGCTTAAAAATTATGTGGAGAGTGGAATAAAGATTGACGCCCTTGTTTCTCAAGAACTTTTGATTACGATTTTTTTTCAGAAAACACCCCTTCATGATGGAGGAGTGATTATTGAAGGGGAGCATATTTCAGCTGCTGCTTGTCTTTTCCCTTTAACGCAACAGCCTCATATTCAAAAGTCTGTAGGTACGAGGCATCGTGCAGCCTTAGGACTTTCTGAAGAAACCGATGCGGCTGTGATTGTTGTGTCTGAAGAAACAGGCAGAATCTCTGTTGCTTTGGATGGGAAATTTGTTGAAGATCTAGATCAAGAAACTTTAAAGAAACTTCTCAAAGTTCGGCTTATTGGAGATCAATCAAAAAAGGGTTGGTTTTATACGAGAAGAAAAAAGCTATGAACATTCCATCTTGGTTGCATCATAATTTTTTGCTCAAAATTTCCTCGGTGCTTTTATCCATTGCGGTATGGACCATGGTGCGAGGAGAAGTGAGGACGACTAAAGTTTTTCATCGAGTGAACTATCAACTGGAAATTCCTTCTTCCATGGGTGTCGTTGAAAAAAGTGTTCGCTTCCTCAAGATTACTCTTACAGGCCCTCGAGATGTCATGAGAGAGACATTAAAGAACTCGATTCGTATTGTTCATCGTTTAAAGGGAATTCAAGGACCAGGCGCTGTTCAATTTCAATTGTCTTCGAAGGATTTTGCATTACCATCAGGGGTGGAACTCTTAGATGTTTCGCCTAGGTATTTAAGAGTAGTTTTAGATCGTTTGATTGATAAAGAGTTAAAAGTAAAACCTCAATTTGTAGGAAATCCAGGACAGGGTTTTCAAATGAGAGAACACTCTGTGAATCCTACGATTGTAAAGGTGAGGGGTCCGGAAGGAAAGTTACAAAAATTAACAGAAATTGAGACACAACCTATTCTTTTGACTGGGAGAACACGTTCTTTTATTCAAACTGTTGCTTTGAAACCTCTTTTAGAAGAAATTCACCATCAAAAGGTTCAGTATGTGGATGTGTATGTAAAAATTCAAACACAGTTATCTAAAAAAACATTTGAACATGTGCGATTGATGACATTACAAGGGAGCAAAGGGGAACCCGTCCATTTCGAACCTGCTACTGTGAAAGTGACTTTGGAAGGTCCGGGTGATTTCTTGGAGAAAATAAATGATACCGATATTCGAGCTTATGTAGATGTTGCAGATTTAAAGTCTGGGAAATATCAACTTCCAGTCAATATATTACCTATTCAAGGTACTTCTGTTGTGAATGTAGACCCTCATGTTGTAGAAGTGGAAGTAATTGGAGCATTGGAGACTGTTTCATGATCTTAAAATTATTTGGAACAGATGGTATTCGGGGTGTAGCCAATACAGAGCCCATGACTGTTGAGATTGCATTACAATTGGGCCGAGCAGCAGCTCATGTTTTTGGAAATGAATCTAGGCGACACAGCGTTGTCATCGGAAAAGATACAAGACTTTCTGGTTACATGTTTGAAAGCGCTTTAGCAGCAGGCCTTTGCTCAATGGGCGTCGATGTATTACTTCTGGGGCCTCTTCCAACACCCGGAGTTGCTTTTATTACAAGGAGTTTAAGGGCAGATGCGGGGATTGTTATTTCTGCAAGTCATAATTCTTTTGAGGACAATGGGATTAAATTTTTTTCAAACGAAGGATTAAAACTTCCTGAAGAATTAGAGCGAAAGATAGAATCTTTGATTTCTGAAGGAACCATTACGCATATTCGACCTACAGCACATCATGTAGGTAAAGCTTTTCGTATTGAGGATGCTTTGGGACGTTATGTGGAATTCGTCAAAAATTCATTCCCTAAGGGGATGACGTTGGATGGTTTGAAAATTGCCTTAGATTGTGCGAATGGAGCAGCCTACAAAGCTGCTCCTCTGGTGCTTCGAGAACTTGGAGCAAAACTGACTGTGGATCATAATCAGCCAGATGGAATGAATATTAATAAGAATTGTGGTTCTTTATATCCTGAGCAGATTTGCCAAAAAGTTGTCAGAGAGCATGCGGATGTGGGAATTGCTTTAGATGGAGATGCAGATCGTGTCATTTTTTCTGATGAGAAAGGTCGAGAAGTGGATGGCGATGATATTATGGCCATTTGTGCAAAAGATTTCTTTAAAGATTCGACACGCAAAAAGCTTCTTGTGGCGACGGTGATGAGTAATTTTGGTTTGGATAAATTGATTGAATCTTTGGGAGGACAATTGATTCGTGCTCGCGTGGGGGATCGTTTCGTCATCGAAGAAATGCTTAAGCATAATGCTTATTTTGGAGGAGAACAGTCAGGTCATATTATTTTTAAAGATTTTACAACAACGGGAGATGGTCTTATTACGGCCTTACAAATTTTAAGAATTATGGTTGAAACTGGGAAAAAACTTTCAGAATTATGTCAACCTTTCGAAAGATTTCCTCAGATTCTGCTAAATGTGAAAGTGAGAGAAAAGAAAAATCTTGATGAAATTGCTTCTGTACAAAAAGCTATTACACATGCCAATGAAATCTTGCAAAAACGTGGGAGAACTTTTGTACGCTATTCTGGAACAGAGCCTATTGCGCGTGTGATGGTTGAAGGAGAAAATCAAGGTCAAATTCAGGAACTGGCACAAAATATCATTACTGCGATTAAAAAAGAAATAGGGGAAAAACCGTAATACGTGATGACGTACTGTGAAAGAATTTATCAAACTAAACGCAGGACGAAATACGCATCACGCATGACAAATGTATGATTCATCTAGGCATTAATATTGATCATATTGCAACTTTAAGACAAGCTCGACAGGGAGTGGAACCAGATCCTGTATGGGCTGCTTCTATTTGTGAACTTGCGGGAGCTTATAACATTACGGTTCATTTGCGTGAAGACCGTAGACATATTCAGTCTCGAGATTTGGTTCTTTTAAGAGAAACCGTTAAAAGTAAACTCAATCTTGAAATGGGAAATAATTCTCAAATTCTTCGTGAGGCTCTTGCAGTAAAACCTGATCAAGTGACTTTGGTCCCTGAACGACGAGAAGAATTGACCACAGAAGGTGGGCTAAATGTTATTAAACATCGGTCTTCTTTATTAAGTTCGATTCAAAAACTTCAGAAAAAAGGGATTGAAACGGGTGTTTTTATCGAACCAGATGAAGATCAGGTGAAGGCTTCTTCTGAGATAGGCGTGAGCTTTGTTGAATTTCATACAGGTCGTTTTGCAAATGCAAAAAATCTAAAAGTTCAAGAAAAGGAATTGATTTTATTGTGCCAGGCCGCTGAAGAAGCACATGGCTTAAATTTACATGTTCATGCAGGGCATGGGCTCAATTTTTTGAATATTCATCCCATCAAGAAAATGCCTTATCTTGAGGAGGTTAATATTGGACATGCTATTATCAGTCGAGCGGTATTTATGGGACTTCAAAATGCTGTTCAAGAAATGTTGAACCTTCTTCGTGTCCCTAGTCCATTATGAAAATTTTAGGCATGGGGTTGGAAATTTTGGATCATCAAGTCTGGGATCAAAAGATTTCTAAGAAAAGAGAAATTTTTTTAAAAAATAATTTTACACCCTCAGAGAGAAAATATTGTGAGCAAAAAAGAAATTCTAATATGCACTATGGAGTCCGATGGGCTTGCAAAAATGCGCTCATTCAAGCGTTGCAACTTTCAAAAAAAAATAAAGTTTTTAAAAATATTGAAATAAAATCAAATTCTTCAGGTGTTCCAAAAATTCATTTAAACTCTAAGATCTTTCAAGATAAGTTTAAAATTAAAGAAATAAAGTTAAGTCTTTCACATTCAGATGCTTATTCTGTTGCTGAAGTGATTGTTTTTGGATAAAGGAATTCAAGATGAAAATTGTTTCTTCTGCACAGATGAGAGATTTGGATCGAAAAGCTATTCAGAATCATGAGATCACTGCTTTGACCTTGATGGAAAGAGCGGGGACTGGAGTCGCAAATTTAGTTTTAAAATTATTAGAAGAAAATCATTGGTCTCGTAAAGTTGTTTTTTTTTCAGGCAAAGGAAATAATGCAGGAGATGCTTTCGTTGCTGCAAGATTACTCGATGAAAAAGATGTTAAAACTTTGACTTTGGTTTTAGCTTCATTTGATCAAGTTAAAGGGGAAGCTAAAGAAAACTTAAAAAAATTGCGTTCACGTACGAATCAGGTTTTAGAAATTAAAACACGTGAAGATTTGATACGAATCTTGCACGAATTTTCAGATTGTTCAATAGGTATTGATGGAATGGTTGGAACAGGGGTTAAGGGGACCACTTTACAAGGTTTATTTGCTGAAGCAGCTGATATTCTCAATGAACTTCCCCTTCGATCTGTTGTAGCTATTGATATCCCCAGTGGATTAAATCCTGATACAGGTTTGGTTGAAGGTCCTACAGTTAGAGCAGACCATACCTTAACTTTGGGTCTTCCTAAAAAAGGGCTTCTTATTCAAGATGGTTTAGAGTGGGCAGGACAGATTCATGTTTTAGACTTAGGATTTCCTAAAGATTTATTAGAAGAACTTGTAAGTCGTGAATTTCTTTTGACTCCAGATGCATTAAGTCCTTTACCTCAAAGAAATCGAATCAGTCATAAAGGCATCTATGGACATCTTTTTATTTTGGGGGGATCTCCTGGTTTAACAGGGGCTCCTTGTCTAGCGGCTCTATCTGCTTTGAGATCGGGTGCAGGTCTTGTTACAGTGGGGATTGCTCAAAGTTTGAACTCTATTTTAGAGATCAAACTTACGGAGCCCATGACGTTTCCTTTGCCAGAAAACCCAATTGGATATATAGGCACAAGAGCTTTAGATTCGATCCTTACTTTTTTAGAACGATGTACGGCGGTTGTTATTGGGCCAGGGCTAGGAAGAGAGAAAGAAACAGTGGAGATGCTGCATCAATTATTTTTAAAATTAGAAATTCCTGTAGTGATTGATGCCGATGGTTTAAATGCACTTGCACAGGACATTTCTATTTTAAAGAAAATGAAAGCGCCTGTCATTTTAACTCCTCATCCTGGAGAAATGGCTCGTCTTATGGGGGAGAAAATTTCAGAAATTCAATCTCATCGTTTGGAAATTGCAAAGGACTTTGCAAAAGACTATCAAATCACTCTTGTTTTAAAAGGGGCAGGGACTGTGATTGCATCTGCCGAAGATTCTATTTTTGTGAATGTGACAGGCAATCCTGGAATGGCAACAGGGGGAATGGGGGATATTTTGGCAGGTATTATTGGAGGGTTTTTAGCTCAAGGTGTGAGTCCTTTAGAATCAGCCAAGGCAGGTGTCTATCTTCATGGCATTTGTGGAGATGAAAGCAAAAAGAAGTATGCAGAAGAAGGTTTACTTGCAAGTGATCTTTTAAATTTTATTCCGTCTGAACTCAAACAATTAAAACAAACCAGAAGGAAAAAAACATGAAAATAAATCATTTTTTTCTAAATACTTTTCTTCTTATATGTACTCTATATGTTATGGGATGTGGAGGTTCTCCGAAAGAAAAAATTAGTCAACATCGTGTGGGAGAAAAGATTTTGATGGATGACATCGCCTTCACCGTGACTGCGGTTTCTCGTCATCCACAACCTTCCTCTGAATTTTCCGGGCCCGGAGGCCAAGAACAGCTGGTTATAGATATTGCAGTGATCAATGAAGGAAAGCACCCCGCCGTTTTTAAACTGGAAGAAATTTCTTTAAAAGATGCAAATGGTAAAGTTTATCAAGGAACTCCAGCAGGAGGACCTGGAAGTCTTTTAAGTACAGGTCGTTTTTTGGCTATGGGAGATAAAATCATAGGGTCATTGCTTTATCAGATTAGTCCGGGAACGAAGGGTTTGGTTTTGAAGTATGAATGTAAGAAGTTAAAGAAGACATGCTTCATTAAATTGGATTAATGGCGCCGCAATAATCCTGGTGTTTTAATCATAAAGGCAAACCAGTCTTGCCTCAGAGGTTTGATTAGAACTTCTTCGCATTAGATCTCCAAAGGAAAGTGTTGTCATTTGTTTGCCTAGAAAAATACCATCATCAGATATCTCAAAAGCTTCACAACCTCCAGGTTCAGAGTATTTCCACTTTAATTGACCCGTTTTTTTATCAAGGCACTGAAGTCGCATAGCTTCTCCAAGGGTTCCCATATCTAAAAGATTCATCGTCGGTCTATTTTCTAACAAATATAGAGAATTATTTTTGAAAATAGGTTTCCCTGAGCAAAAATCTTTTTGCCATTTTACTTTTCCATCTAAATTTGAAATGCCATATAGGCGATTGACAGAAAAAATATCCTCAATGTTAGTTGCCAGAGGAGACTGAACGAGACATAACATCTGCTTTAAAGAGGGAGACAATTTCTTTTTAGTTTTAAAACTTCCCAAGGCATAAATCATTTTAGGTGCAATCTCCAATTTTTCTCGGGTAATCCCAATAGCCACTTTCCACAACTTTTTCCCATCGGACTTTCGATAGCAACTCAAGTTACTGCCAGAAAGAACCAGTGGATTTCCTTCTGAGGTGAATTGTATTTGTTCAGGTATACGCTCTAAGGGACGTTTCCACAGAAGCTCTCCTTGTAGATTGAGAAAAAGTAAATTTCTTTTTTCTACAAAAAGAATGCCATGAGACTGAATTAAGGGTTGTACAGGTGTATTTAGATTGAGAGAGAAAGCTTTTTGCCAAAGTCTTGATCCTGTTTTAATTCCAATGGACTGAATGTTTATTTTTTTTGAATTTTCATAATCAACAATGAATAAATTTTCTTCCAAAAATACCATTTGAGTCGGTGTTTTGAGCTTGAGCATAATCACTTTTTCTTGAAGAAAAGAAGATATGTTGAGCTTGATCAATTGAAAAGAAACAGGCTGCATGGTAATGCCACTCTCGCTTTGCTGTGAGCGTGGTATTTTGCTTAAAAGCCATAGATGAGACTTAACTTTCAAGGGGGCTTGCGGCATGCTTTCAGGGGCTTGAAAATGGAGCATAGGTTTCCCCGTAAGGATATCGAGGCCATATAGATTTTTTTTGTCTGCAAAAATGACTGTTTTATTTTGAATTTCTAAAAATGAGAATAGGGGCAAATGAGAGGGAGATTGAAACTCCCAAAGAAATTTTCCATCTTTTATTTGATAGGCTTTGGCTTGGTTAGATGAAAAAAGAGCGTAAGAAATAGGGTTCTGGGATTTTAGAAAAAAGGGGGCTTCATTCAAGGTCGTTTCCCAGCGAACTTTCCCTGAAACGTCCGAAGATTTTAAGATGATCCAAAAAGTTAATATTCCTATAATAAGAGAAGGAATAATCCACACAAGAGTGATGGCAAAATGATTAGCTTGTCGATCTAAAATTGAGAGTTTTTGTTTTTGATGAGAAGTTAGAATGGGGGCAATTTTCTCTTGGGCATCTTGTTTACATCGATCACTGCAATAATAACCAAATTCCTGAATGCATTCAGGACAAATATTTTTCCCACAAAGAGTACATTCTCCAACTGTTTTCAGATGATGTGTCAGACAGGCCATGTTGGGGATGCGTTAAAAACCGCTAAAGTTCCACATGTATTTTATTGCAAGAATCATGAGAAGGGTAACGATCAGAATAAAAATAAAGGCTTTCAAGTACATGAGAAACTCCTTTATTCCTGAATAGAGTAGATGAATAATTAAGCTTTGTAAGCCTTAACAGAGAGCAGCTTAAACTTTTTAGAACTACCAGGCAAAATGACAGTAGCTTCTTCGCCGGCTTGTTTTCCAATTAATCCTTTGGCCAAGGGAGATTGAAAAGAAATAATGCCATTGTCTGCATCAGAGTCTTCAGGTCCAAGAATAGTATAAGTAAACTCCTCCTTTGAGGATAAGTCTTTTACATGGATAACGGTTCCGATGCTGACACGATCGCCAGGAACACGTAGATCTTCAATGAATTGAACGGACATAAGGGTTTCTTTGATATTGCCAATCTCCGTCATCACCAGGGCTTGTTTTTGTTTGGCCATTTCATATTCAGCATTTTCTCGCAAATCTCCTTTTTCTCTGGCCACGGCGATTTCTTTGGAGAGCTCAATGCTTTCAACTTGCGATAAATGCTCAAGCCGCTCATGAAGTTTTTGATGCGTTTTCTTGGTCATGTAATGAGGCATAATCACAAAGTATAGAATTTGTGATGAATCTTTTCAATGATTTATAACAATGTTTGCTCAATAGATATTGTAATTAAAAGTGTGTACTTTTAAAAAAGTGGCAGGGCCTGACACTCGTCATCCCCACCGTGCTCATAAAAAATTGCGCGCGGCGGGGCTCCCCGCCGAGTGTCACCCGTATTATAAAGGACACACTTTTATACATGCTATCACTCAACATGAATATTCACTTTTGCTGAAGCGCCTGTTTCGTCTGTAACGTAAATCTCATGCAGGCCAGGTTGAGGAATCCAAAAAAGAGCTTTTTCTGGACGGGTTTTCCCTATGAGAAGCCCATTCACAAACCACCATCGCCAGGAATGAGGCGATCCTCCTATAGACTGAAGAGGTAGTTTTTGATTTTTTTGAAAAGAGGGGGCGTCTAAGAAAAATTTTTGATTTGAAGAAATAGAAGAAATGGTTAGTTTAGAAATATCTTTTTCAAGTTCAATAGATTTTGCTAAACCTTCGTCCTGGATTTGAGGCCATGGTTTATTTTTCGGCTTTAAGCAAGATAGAAGTTTTAAAGTCAAGGGTGCTGCCAAAGTTTGTCCAACTAATTCATGAGAGCCTTTCCCAAGAGAGTTTCCAAGCCATGTTACAAGTGTGTATTCATGTGTTACTGCTACACACCAAGCATCTTTGTGTGCACTGCTTGTGCCTGTTTTCCAGGCAGGATTAAATGGAATGGCTTCAGGACAAACAGCGTAAGTTCGTTTGGGATCACTTAAGGCATTCAGTACTTGCCAGCATGCTTTTTGAGATAATATATTTTGATGGTGTGAATAAAAGTGCGGTCCTTTAAAAAGTGGCGGGTCCTGCCACTCGTCAGCCCCAACGTGCTCACTAAAAGTTGCGCGCGATGGGGCCCCCCGCCGAGTGTCACCCGCATCTGTAAAGGACACACTTTTATCTACAGGATTTACATTTTGTGTGGCAGTGTCAGTATTAGATGTTAAAAGAGGAATATAAGTGACAGGCAGATGAATTCCTCCTCGCCCCAGTGTTGCAAAAGCTTCTGCAAGTTCTATAGGAGAAGCCTCGGCTCCTCCTATAGCTAAAGAAAGGCCATATCGATCTGGAAATTGCTCCAGTCTTTTAAATCCTAAACTTTGTAAAATTCCAACTACGCGAGCGATGCCTATTTTAGAAAGTAAAATCATGGCGGGGATATTTCGACTTTGAGCAAGTGCTTCTGCCGCACACATAAAGCCTCTAAAAGTATGATCAAAATTGCTAGGGGTGTAGCCCTCCCAGCTCAAAGGAAGGTCTTTTAAAATTGTTGTGGGGGTGCAAATTCCTGCTTCAAAAGCGGCTGCGTAAATAAATGGTTTTAATGTAGAACCTGTTGAATAGTAACGGTTGGATAAATCTAAATTATTTGCATCGTCACATAAATTAATCGAGGCCAAACACTCAGAAGTTTGTGTGTTTAAAAGAACAAGTGAAAGAGCGTTGATCTGAGAAGATTTTAACTTTTCGAATTCTTGTTTGGCTATGAGGGTTAACTGCTCTTGAATATCTTTATCTAAAGAGGTTTTAAATTTTCCTTGTTGAAATTTTTCCTTTAAGGTCAGTAAGATGGGCAGAATTCCTGATTTTTTTTCTTGTGGCAGAGCTTGCCATGTGGCTTGAATAGGTTCTTCAATAGCGCGTGCGTAATCTTGCTCAGAGATCATTTTTTCTGATAACATTCGAAACAAAACGTGATTACGTCTCTTAAGTGCACGTTCTATAAAACGATCTGGGCGATAGCGATTGGGACTTTGAGGAAGGCCTGCCAAAAGGGCAGCTTGGCTTAAAGAAAGATTGCGACATGAAATTCCAAAATATCTCCAGCTTGCAGCACCTACCCCGATTAAATTCCCTCCCAAAGGACATCGATTGAGATATTCTGTCAAAATTTCATTCTTACTCATTTTTCTTTCTAATTGATAAGCACGAATAGATTCAATCAGTTTGGATGAGAAAGTCCGTGGTTTTGGATAACGTAAATGTTCAACTTGCATGGTAAGAGTGCTTGCGCCACGTATGATTTTCATGGCTTTAAAATCTTGCCAAAGAGCAGCAGCAACGCCAATCCAGTCCACTCCATGGTGTTGATAAAAACGATGATCTTCGACGGCAACAATTGCTTTAAAAAGATAAGGGCTTATTTCTTCTTCTTTTAATGGAAAATACCATTCATTTTTTTCTGAAACAAAAGCCCCCAAAGGCTTTCCTTCTCGATCTTCTATCCAAAGGCTGGGTGGAGGTTTTGGAGTGGGAGGATAAGACCAGGAGTAAACTGCAATAGAAAACGAAATACAAATAAAACTGAATACGCTAATAATTCCCAGTATGAAAATTTTGAAAGAATGTTTAATGGTCATGAATGTGAATGGGTTGCAATTTTCATTGTTTCATTGTCACGACTGATGCTGTTAATTGAAATATCATACATGCATTCAGCTTTTACAGGGGGAACAGTAAAAGTTCCAGGAGTCACAGCCCTGGCTAGATAAGTATATTGTGCTTTCCCTTTGTCTAACATTTTTCCGTAGAGCACAAGACGATCATCACGAATATCGATATGACTATCCATAAATGTAGTTTGAGTAGGGTCTTTGAGAATAGAAGCTGAAGTTGCAAGCCTTGGATTTTCAATTTCAAGTCCAGCGGGAAGCAAATCTTCAATGACCATATTGTCATAACCCAAAGGACATTCTAGATGTATCTCTACTTGTATCAAGTCTCCACTACAAATTTTATCTAGGGCGATTGCGTGTCCCTGTTGATCAAGATATCTTTTTCTCACACTTATCCCATGATCTTCATTTAAAGGAGGCTCTTTGGCAAGGCCTGTGATGCTCCATGCAACATAGCCCTTTGTTTTTTCAGCTCCTGAGATTTTAACTGAAAATTCTTTCCCATTCAGAAATTTATTTGAAGAATTCCAGAGAAGAGAATCTCCATTCCCTGTTTCAGAAATTTTCTCTGTCCCCGCCCAAAGTTCGGCTGATGTAAAAGGTTCTCCAAAATCTGTTTCCTTTAAATAAGACCCCAGTGCAAGAAGAGCAAAAGCATGATCTTGCGTACTTTGCCATTTTTTTTCGCCGCCGGCTTGGGCAAGTTCTTTAACCAATTTGGGAAGGGCTGGATTTTGTGGATCAAGTTCAATCAGACTTTGAATTAAAATAGCTTGATCTCGAATAGGGGACCCAATGTTTCCAGATAGGTCTCTGTTTTGGCGAGGGTGAGGTAGATTCTGAGGAATTAACTTTAAGGCCAAATCTCGTCTGCCAGAATAAAGCCAGGCCAGGGCAAGATAAAAGCGAGTTGAAGGATGGATGCTAGAGGAGATAGAAGTTGGGAGAGTGGAAGGTCTTTGAAAAATATCTTCCAGACGTGACATCATGGATCTCTGGGGATATCCCGCTTTAGCAAGAACAAAACAGGCATAAGCCTGAATCTCTAAAATATTGGGTTGATCAGAACTTTCGTTTAATAATTTTCGAACATAATTTAAAAGTCGATCGCGAAAATCAGTTGGAATAGAGAAGCCGGCGTTTTCTGCTTCGGTGATAAAATGTGTTGCATAAACACTGGCCCAGCTCCAGCTCTCAGTATAGCCAGGCCACATAGCAAGTCCCCCTTCAGCTGTTTGCATACTGATCAAACGATTAAGAGCTGTTTCAACTCTTTGATGAATGTATTGAGTATTAAATGGTTCTGGGAAAATCTTCTCTCCTAGTTTTTGCAATCCAATGAGAGGAAAGGTGGTGCTAACCGTTTGTTCGGCACATCCATGGGGGTATTCATTGAGATAATCCAAAGCCTTTGTCAGATTTAAAGTGGGAAATGGAGTTACGTGAATATTCAACTGTGTTGTTCCCTCAATCCATTTTTCTGGAATTCTGATTTTAAAATCTTGATGGGGTTTAAGGGTTGCATATCCTCCTTCAGAAATTGAAGGACAGGCAGGACGAATAGGGAATATGAGATTTTGCTGATATTCTTGTCCATTGAGTTGCGCTTTGATTTTAAGACGAGCTATTCCCATTTTATTCTTAGCTTTCAAAGGAATGGTGATCACGGTTTGAGCGTTATCGGGAATGGAGTTTGTAGTAAAATTGATTTTTCTTTCGGAGGAGTGTGGAAAATAAACAGGACTTTTATTGTCTAGTTCTATTGAGAGGTTAGCAATGCCTTCACTTCCCGTATGATTGAAAATGACAATCGGTATTTCAAAATGATCATTATTTGCAGCAAAGCGAGGAGTAGTACTTTGTAACATGAGAGGAGATTTAACAAAAATGGGCTTAGATGCTGATCCAAAAAATTTTTTAGAATGAGCAATGGCCATGACTCGCAATTGACCTGTGAATTCTGGAAGACGAAAATCAACTTTTACGTTTCCATTTTCGTCACAGCGAAGTACTTTTGAAACAAGTGCAACATTTTTCATACGTTGTATAGACAATGGAGTTAAATGACGTGGCTCATAACCTCCATCTCCTCCCACCGAACTTTTAGGATTTATTTTTGGAATCTCTGGGAAAAGTTCTCCATAAAGATCTGAAACAAATACGTTC
This sequence comes from uncultured bacterium, assembly GCA_964640155.1. Lineage (GTDB taxonomy): Bacteria > Auribacterota > JACPWU01 > JACPWU01 > JACPWU01 > CAZXEQ01. Next base: position 357,754 of record CAZXEQ010000002.1, read on the forward strand.
AAAGCTCGATTTCGATGAAAGAATGAAAAAGGATCTGGGGGTGAGAAATTCGTGAGTTGAAGAATCCCTTCATCTACGATTAACAAAGTGACCCTTGCATTTTTAGCAGGTTTATTTTGAGGGGTTAAAACTTTTGCTTCAACACGGATTTTGTTTTTGGGCAGGATTTCTTTTTTTGTTTGAATCTTTATTTTCAGCTTTTGATCGTTATTGTTGATCGCAAGGCGAGTCACGCCAAAAGCACGATGGATTTTCCATGGAGCCTTGGAATGGACGGGCTGAATCACCGTCGCACTTACATAGGCATTGGGACGATAGCTTTCTAAAATATCAATCGGAATAGATATATGAGATTGTGTCATGGTCAGAACTTTGTGAAAGAGAACATTCTCTGTTTCTATCGTTAAAAGAAGTTGCCCTGGGAAAGGACTGCGAACAATGACTTGCGCTTGACCTCCAACTTTCAAAGAGGACGAATATCTATTAAAGTGCGTCTTTTTAAAAAGAAGTGGGTCCTGCCGCTCGTCAGCCCCATCGTGCTCAGTAAAAGTTGCGCTCGATGGGGCCCCCCGCCGAGCGTCACCCACATTTTTAGAATCATTTTTTAATTCTTTGCCCATAGGAATAATTTCAATTTGTAATTGCTCTGGGTTCTCTCGAGAGACTGAATCCTCCCAGCCATTTTCACTGCTCACATAAAATCCATGTGAAGTGAAGCTGCCTGTTTGAGAATCTTTGATAGCAATCACATAAGACCCTTCACTGGGAGGAATGATTTCAAAATGTCCTTTCTCTTGTTCTAAAATTGCATAAGAAGAAGATGCTTTTTCCAGTATACGTGTTGAGTCATAATGATAGCTCCCATCGCGATAGGTCATGATATTGTTCCAAGTCTCACGAAAAAGTTGTATCTCCATTTGTTTCGAAATCTTGGCTATTTGCCCATGCCCAGAAACACATGCAATATCAAAAACATACGGAGAACCGGGCTGAGCTTTTTGATTTTGTTGAGGACGTATGCCGACATAATATGGAACAGTATCAATGAAAACTCTTTTTGTGGCACTGACAGCCCTACCGCCCATTTCTTGAACACTTCCCAGAACAGTTAATTGCCAGGGACCCGTATACGAGGGGGTTTCTTTTATAAGAGAGTTCGGGGGGTGATTGAGAAGAAGAGAAAGATCTACTTTCCATTCACCTTTGCCTTTCTCATTTAATTTAATCTTAGGCGACTCAATCGATTGTCCTTGGGGAAGAATACCTCCAAGTGTTTTAAAAGCATTGGCAGAATCTGTGAAAGTCCATTCTTTCCAATGTTTGGGTTTGAATGGTGCAGGATCGAGACGACTTGAAAGTGTTGCATCTGTTCCTGAAGCAGGTTGTCCAAAAAGATAGTTTGCTGCAATATGAACTGAAAGAGATTGTGAGGATAAAGTATAGCGATCATGGCGAATATTTTTTAAATTTAAAGCAACTTTCATTCTATCGGGAATAAATTCCTCAACAAAAAAAGAAGTTGTTCCAAATGTTTTAGCATCAGCATCTTTTGATTTTGGAAGGCCAATGGATACAGTCCAATTTCCAGTGGGAATATCTTGAGGTAATTTGACAGAAAGGTAAACCATTCCAGAACTGTCCACCTTGGCCATGTGTCCTTTCCAATTTCTCCCATCGGGCCTATAAAATTGACACCAGACAGGAAATTCTTCGGGGGTACTTAAATGAGGCCCTCGAATGATTGCCCAGAGATGGACTTTTTCACCGGGTCTATAGGCTCCACGTTCAGAGTAGACAAAAGCTTCATAGGCTTTGGATGAATAAGGACTCCCAGAAATATCAAAATGAGAATAGGAAAGTTCGCTTGTTCTTAAATCTAACCATGTCAAATGGGCGGGCTCTGTGGCAGCGTTAAAATTTGCAACTACTACGACAGGTTTCTCATCGTTAGAGGTTTCAATGGTATTGATTTTAATAATACCATTTTCATCAGAAATTCCTTCTCCCAAAAGTTGATTCTTATTGGAAAATAAGCGAATGCGTACATGCTCCATGGGTTTACCTGTACTTAAAGACAGAGTCCAAACAAAAAGACCATGAGGGAATCTCTTGGCCACTAAACCAATGTCAGATAATGTAACAACCGTTGTATCGGATAACTCCCAGGCATATCCTTGATTCTCATTCTCGGCTTTGATTTGAATTTCATAAACCCCATTTTGCTTGAGATTTTCAGGCAGGAGCTCATCCAAGGATAAATGAATATCCTGAACTTTATTTTTCTCCATTTCTAATTTAAGAGATTTTTGTGCGATTACTTGACTAAAATGATGAAGACCCATCCATTGATTCTCATAAACCGTGTTTCTCCAATGGACAATATTATTCTCATACATTTTTGTGAGAGTGATTTGAATGTTTTGAACATTGATAGCGTGAGCTAGAATCATTCGATTCCCTTTAGCTCCCAAAAACCCATGATCCTGTTCAAACCACACAGAAGCCTTACGATCTGGGATAAAAACACTAAAGAGATCTTCCTGAGGATAATTTTTCGAATCATTTTTGATGCGAGGTGCATTTACTTTCAATGCATATCGGTTTCCAGGGATAAAATCTGCCTCAAGACTGACTCCAAACCATTCTCGAATCAGTGTGAAGGGTAAAATAGGTTCAATAGAAAGAATTTCTTTTAAAATTTCTATATCGACATCATTATTGAAATAAAGTTGCAGTCTAATTTTTCCTTTTGAAGAAGAATAAGGTTCTACTTTTGTAATCATTAAGTGGCGGTTAAGGGTCAATTGCGTTTCATAAAGATTGGTTAATCCTAAAGGCCCACTAATCCCACATAGTCCTTCTCGAATCCTTACAATCACTTGAAGATAAGAGGATATATTTTGATAGAGAAAAGGAGTGGGCTCTGTCATCACGCGTATCACATTTGCGGTTACGCCTTCATAAAGGCGAAAAGGGATTTTTTGATGAACCAGAGATTCAATCTCCAGAAATTTTGCAACTTCAGTTGGAAGCATTTTGTCGTTAAATTCAATTTCAATCATAAACTGATTTTTTTCGTCAAAGGCTGCTTGGCGTACAGATAAAATTTGCAAGGCTGGGGTTTTGACGGTTGCAGAATACGACTGATTCAGTAAAAACCCTTCCTTGGACTTTAAAGAATGAAGAGGAAAAGTAAAAGTAAAGGCTGTTGCTTTGGGGAGGTCTTTCTGGGGTGTAAAAGTAAGCTTTCGAGTGTTCACCCATTCCCAATGTCCAGGGATGAGGTAAGACGCATCGCCTGAACTCTTGATGATGACTTTGGATGAAACATCTTCACAAACCATATCTAAATTAAATTCCCAGGATAAAACAGGCCGTGTTCCTGTCTCAATATTGTTTCCTGGGTTAAAGCGTTCTATTTTAAGAACATTGAGCGTTTTTAATTGATAAGCATGATGAAATGCTGCCCAGGCAAGAATATTTGTAATTGCAAAACAAAAAACGGTTATCCAAAATCGTTTGTGTAACATGAACATTCTCCAAAATCCAAAGTTTTTTAGTTAGAAATAGTAGGAAAATAATCTCACATATAAACTTAAGTCCTCGGGCTTTTCACCGTCCTTTAGGATGAGGTAAGAAACGGGGCCTGCCACTCGTCAGCCCTACCGTGCTCATGAAAAATTGCGCGCGGGGCGGGGCTCCCCCCGCCGAGTGTCACCCGTATTGTAAAGGACACACTTTTTTACACACGATCGGGAAAATTTTCTTAAAAACACTTTGAGATTTTCGAGAAGCAGGGTCAAGAAGAAAACAGAAGTGATTTATAAAATACGAAGTAACTCGCTGAAGGAGAGAAAGTAGGGATAAAATTTTTTTGAAAAATTATTTTACAATTAAAAAAACTTGAAGATTTTTCTAAATCTCAAGCTCGAAGTTTAAGGGATTTCTCAAAAGGATTAAAGCTTTCTTACTTTGACATGAGCTTCTTCTAATAAGCGTAGACTTACATCCCCTACAGAATAGGCATGACTATAAACAACTTCTTTGATGCCACTATTGATAATCATTTTGGTACACATCAGACAAGGTGAAAAAGTAGAGTAAATTGTAGAGTCTTTAATGCTGACCCCATGATAAGCCGATTGTGTGATCGCATTTTCTTCAGCATGTGAGCATAAACATTCATCGAGCTGAGTCCCTTGTTGGGAGAAGCTGTTGCATCGTAGACAACCTCCATCCATACAATTCTTAGTACCACGGGGCGTTCCATTATAGCCCGTGGCAATGATGCGTTTGTCTTTAACAATAACCGCCGCGACTTTTCGTTTGATACAATTGCTGCGTAAGGCAACTACTTTAGCAATTCCTATAAAATAATCATCCCAGCCAGGTCGACTAGAATTTGTTCCATATTTTTTTAATACCTCAATCACTTGTTCGTAAATTTTTTCAAGAGATCCTGCATTCATTAAAGAAGTATCTGAAATGGCTTGTGTTTGGTCTAGTTGTTGATGGTTAGGATTTTGAGATGAACGTTCTGCGTTTTCCAGACGTATAAATTCTTCTAGAGTCTGAGGGTCATTCTCTCTTCCTCGGGCTTTGATTCGCTCAAAACGTAGTTCCAGAGGAGCATCAATAAAAAGCAGAATAAAATCTTTTCTTTTCTTGAGGGATTTAGCTTCTTCAGGATTGCGGATAGAATCTACAACATAATTTTTATCAACATCTAGAGTAGACGAAATCTTATCTGCTAAAACGGAAGGTCCAAACTGACTACGAAGTTCATTCCCAACTTGAATTAAATTTTCGCGTGTGATTTGAGTCCGTCGATTTTTGAGTTCATCTCGAAGAACATCCGAAAGCGAGGAATAAATAAACCCCCGTTGTTTTAAAAATTCTGCGATAACTCCTTTGCCTGAGCCATTTCTTCCAGTGAGTCCAATAATCACAAGATTAGAATCCTTTCTTATCAATTCTACTTTCTCGATAGATTCTACTATGAGGCGAGTTGTTGGACAACCATTGTTTAAACTAAAAGCGAGAACGATTTTATAATTAAAAGTGTGTACTTTTAAAAAAGTGGCAGAGCCTGCCACTCGTCAGCCCCACCGTGCTCATGAAAAATTGCGCGCGGCGGGGCTCCCCCCGCCGAGTGTCACCCGCATATATAAAGTACACACTTTTCTACACATCATCGCAAGAACTTCAATTAGAATATTTTAATTTTACTTTAATGATTTTTTAACCTTTCTACTGAGATAATGCCTCTGTTAAAAAAGGCAGCATTGTTTCAGAGATAAAAAAATCTTTTCTTCAAATAGGGGGTTATGGTATATTTTGCGCACCTTACTCATCATGTGGGATGATGAGAGGATGTAGTTCAAAGTTAATTATTTAAATCAAACCAAGGAGATCAGTAATGAAGAAGTTATTAGCGATTGCCCTTCTTTGCTTAGGCGTAGCAGGTTATGCCAAGGCTGATGAAGGTTCAGCATGTGTGCTTCATGGTTTTTATCTTGAACCAACTGTAGAAGCTTTTATTCCTTTCAATGATGATTTGGATTCTACAGTTTATGCAGGCGGTAAAGGTGGATATCAGTTCAACGAATGGTTTGCTGCTGAAATCGAAGCAGGTTGGGCAAACCCAGATCTTGCTGATGTAGGTGATGTCTCCACAGTACCTTTGCTTTTCAATGCCCGCATTAATTTATGGCCTGGCGTTTACTGTGTTGATCCTTATGTATTCGGCGGTATTGGTATTGCTTTCAATGAACTTGATGGCGTTCCAGCCGGTGTTGAGATTGATGACAGCTTTGCAGGTCAAATTGGCGCAGGAATTGAATACCATATCAACGAATCTCTTTCAGCTCAGCTTGAGTTGGATTTCTACTTTAACAGCCCCGATTTAAACGTCCCTTTATTAGATGAAGAGGATGTTGAATTAAATGCTTTCCGTATCGGTGGCGGTATTACTTGGAGATTCTAATTTCTCAAATTTGAGAAATTATTTTTTAAAGGGCGGGATTATTCCCGCCCTTTTTCTTTTTAGAGATTTTTCAGAAAAAGGGTGTTCTTTGTAATGCGGATGACACTTGTCGGTGGGACTGACAAGTGGTAGGAACCACTATTCCTACAAAGAATACACTTGCTATAATTAATGTTTATTTACATTCTTTAAATTGGTATTCTTATCCAGTATTAGCTTCGCCCTTGGAGGGGAGCCAACGGGCCTATCCAACATTGTGAGAAAAACATTCAAATCCTATTAAAGGGATATTGAAAGTTTTTCTTTCTCTAGATTTTGGCCCTGTCAGTATTCGAATGTCCAACGTGTGTCTTGGGGAGCCATAAAGCTATTATGAAAGCGCCAAAAGTTTTAGTGGTAGATGATGAACAGGGAATACAAGAATCATTAAAAATGATTTTAAAAGAAGATTATCATGTCTTCACTGCTCCAAATGGTGAAGAGGCTTTTAAAGTTTTAAGTCAAGAATCTCCAGATTTGGTTCTCCTCGATGTTTTATTGCCTGGTATGGGTGGTATTGAAATTTTAAAAAAAGTAAAGGTTTCTAACCCGCAAACTCAAGTCATCATGGTGACAGGACAGGGGAAATTAAAAACAGCGGTAGAAGCTATTAAACTAGGTGCTTTCGATTACATTCATAAACCTTTTGATATTGAAGAATTACGCAGAGTGGTCAAAAAGGCCATTGAACAAAGAAAATTTAAAGAGAGTGTTGATTTTCTAAAAGTAGAAGCCAAGCGCTCTTCCCAATTTGATGGAATTGTAGGATTTAGTCAAAAGATGAAGGACTTATTTGAAATCATCTCTCGTGTGATGAATTCGAATTCGAATGTTTTAATTACAGGAGAAAGTGGCACGGGAAAAGAATTGGTAGCTCGAGCTCTCCATTACAATGGTGTGAGAAAAGAAGGCCCTTTTGTGGTGGTTCATACTTCGGCGATTCCAGATAAACTCTTGGAAAGTGAACTTTTTGGCCATGAAAAAGGTGCCTTTACAGAAGAATTTCGACGTGTAGGTGGCATAGAATCGATTCATGTAGATGTTCGCTTTGTGGCTGCGACCAATAAAAATTTAGAAAAGGCAATTCAATCAAATGACTTTCGAGAAGATCTATATTATAGATTGAGTGTGGTTCCTATCGTATTACCTCCATTGCGGGACAGAAGAGAAGATATCCCCTTGCTTGTTTATCATTTCCTTGAACGCAATCGTGCAAATAATAAAAATACGAAGGTAGAGGGATTTTCTCAAGAAGCTTTAGATGCTTTAAGCTCTTATGATTGGCCCGGAAATGTTCGAGAATTACAAAATGTTATTGAAAACCTTGTTGTTATGAGCGATCGATATTTGATACAAATCGAAGATCTTCCTCAAACCATTCGTATGAATCAATTGCAAAAAACTTTTTTTAATCGCAGTTCCCAAAATGGGGCTTCTTTGGAAGAAGTGGTTGCTGCTTTTGAGAAACAATTGATTTCTGAAGCCCTGCAAAAATGTAATGGTGTTTATACGCGAGCGGCTAAGCTCTTGGGAACAACGAGGCGTATCTTAAAATACCGTATTGATCAATTACAAATTGTGATTGAAAAGCGTAGACGACGAGTCTCTAAAATTAAAGAAGCAGTCCCTGTTTCTTTGTAAACATTTTTGTACAATCTTGTATTTCTCGCCATTTTTGTTCATTCATATGCAAGTGCAATATCTTATCAGCATCCATCTCCTCACTTCTTAACTTGTTATGATTTAAATAGTTAAGACTATTTTTGTTGTTATTTTTATTTTTGGCATAAAACTTGATTATCCATAGGATGAGTGCTTCCTCGTTCAAATCCCGCGGAAGGTAGGCAAAAACCTGCTTTCCGTGGGAATTTTTTTGATATCCCTAATAAAAAGTGTGTCTTCGGACTTTTCGCCACCTTTAGGATTATATAAGAAACGGGTCCTGCCACTCGTCAGCCCCACCGTGCTCATAAAAAATTGCGCGCGGTGGGGGGCCTCTCCGCCGAGTGTCACCCGTAGTGTAAAGGACACACTTTTTGCGCACGATTGATTTTCCTCATTGGTCCTCAAATTCTACAGTTCTGGTCCCTATGACGTGAGTATGCATAAGAAAAAGTTTGAGGGTATTTAAAATTCGGATAGAATGTTCCACATGTTTGGAAAAAGAATATTTCAAAAACCTGAGCAGCATGTTTCGGCAGGGGGGTTGGTTTATCGCCCACAAACTGCTGGAGCTATACAAGTTGTTTTAATTTCTCGTCTCGGGGGTAAGGTGTGGTGTCTGCCTAAGGGGCATGTTGAGAAAGGTGAAACCTTTGAGCAAGCTGCCCAAAGAGAAGTGAAAGAAGAAACAGGACTTGTGGCGGAGGTTGTTTCTCCCTTGGGGGATGTGCAGTATGGATATTATGACAAATGGGAGAAAAAGAAAATTTCTAAAACCGTTCATTTTTTTCTCCTACTTTATAAAATGGGGGATGTCGATAACCATGATCGTGAAGTAGATGAAGCCAGATGGTTTTCAATTGAAGAAGCTTTGACAAAAATAACTTACTCAAGTGAAAGAGGCGTTTTTGAAAAAGCGATTAAAGCGTTAGAAAAGAATTTGTAAGTTCTGCATATTTAAATTAGATCTTAGCATTTTTTACGAATAGCATCTTCAGTGTTGAGGCTAAAAACTTTTTTTGTTAATGTCTCTGGTCGAAATTTAGAATTTACGCTGGTGTAGCTCAACGGTAGAGCACCTGATTTGTAATCAGGCGGTTGCGGGTTCAAATCCCATCACCAGCTGTTTCTTTGTGCAGTAGGAAATTGCAAAGGAATCTCACAGACTTGAAGAGCTGATGGGAGGATTTGAAGGGAGCTCCGACGCCTTTATGATGCTGATCATGCGGTGCATGATCAGCGACGTCTAGTCGGAGCGGGTGGCCGACCGGAGTGAACGAAGTGAACATAGGCGCCAAATCCCATCACCAGCTGTTTTTTTATCATTCATAAAATAACCTCTTGGTTTTTTCTGATCCGTAGTAAAATGTGAAAGGGATTTATCTACATGCAAATCACATTTATTTTTCTCTCTCTTATTCTAGGTGTTTTTTTGGGATTGGCTTTGGCAGGGCTTTTACGCTGGTTCAAAACGAGAACAGCTTATGAATTAGCAGAAGAATTATATCGCCAGAATGAAACGATGAGAAAGAGTGAAGTGGGGGAACTCATTCAAAATCTAAAGGCGAATTTTGGCAGCCTCTCTCTTGAAGCTTTATCTAAGTCTACCGAAGAATTACTTAAACTTGCTCAATCTAAGTTTCAGTCTGAAAGAGAATCTTACACAAAAGATCTTGAAACAAAAAAAGGATTAATTGACCAACAGCTGACGAACATGAATCAGGAATTGGAAAAAGTTACTGATTTGATGAAAACCTTGGAGAATGATCGTGTTCAAAAATTTGGACAATTAGAATCTCAGCTAAAAAATCAAAATGAACAAGTATCAAAATTATCTCAAACAGCACAAACTTTGAAAGAAGCCTTAGCCGGTACTAAAACCAGAGGACAATTAGGAGAGAAGCTTGCTGAAGATGTTTTGCGTTTGATGGGTTTTATCGAAAATGTCAATTATCAAAAACAACGCATGATTGAAACAGAGGGAACAAAACCAGATTTCACGTTTCTTTTACCAAAAGATCTTAAACTTAACATGGATGTTAAATTCCCCTTAAGTAGTTACTTGAGGCATCTTGAAGCCCCGTCTAAAATAGAAAAAGACCAGCATTTAGCGCAATTTTTGAAAGATGTTCGAGCTAGAGTCAAAGAGATTACGTCGCGTGATTATATTAATCCAGCGCAAAATACTTTAGATTACGTCCTTCTTTTTATCCCTAACGAGCAAGTTTATGCTTTTATTCAAGAGAACGATGCCAGCATTTTTGATGATGCTCTTAAAACCAAAGTTGTTTTTTGTTCTCCTTTAACGCTCTATGCCATTCTTGCTGTAATCCGGCAGGCCATTGATAATTTTGCTCTTGAGAAAGCATCTAAAGAAATGCTGTCTTTATTTGGAGCTTTTAGAAAGCAATGGACGGAATTCGTAAAGAAGATGGAAACCTTAGGTAAAAAAATTGATGATGCTCAAGAAACTTTTGCATCTTTGATGAGTACACGACAAAGAGAATTAGAAAAACCTCTCAATAAAATTGAAGAATTAAGAAAAGCAGAAGGTTTGCCTTTAGCGACAATCGAAGAGATAAAAGAACCTCTCTTACTATCAGAAGTAAAAGAGTCTTGAAAGAACCGTACGTCTTTGAAAAATTATCTTGTCAAAAATAAGTGATTTAAGTTATAGTACCCCTACATGATTTAATTTTAATCAAAGCTCTTAAGCGTAAAGAGCAGGTCGCTCTTTCTGCGTTTGGGTTTTGTTTTATTTTTACGGTTTAATTACAGTGTTCTGGCGTGAACCGCATCGTTTTCCTGTGGTGTTGCACTCCGGTAGAATCTGTAGCACAATCGGCAGTTGGATAATAGAACAGGGAATGCTTTATGTTTTTCCCTTGTTAATTTGGTATGCAGGGCAGGTACCAAAGCGGCCAACTGGGCCAGACTGTAAATCTGGTGGCTATGCCTACGAAGGTTCGAATCCTTCCCTGCCCATAAAAGTAGGGTTTAGGGCATAGGGATAAGGGTTGAGAGATACGTTTTTCTCTAAACCCTAGACCCTATACGCTAAGTCCTGAGTTTAATGCGGGAGTAGCTCAATGGTAGAGTTCCAGCCTTCCAAGCTGGCCATGCGGGTTCGATTCCCGTCTCCCGCTCGAAAAACTCGAGCAGGTGAGACGAGATGTATAAGGTAATATAAGCCCTGATTTTAACTGCCGAGATAGCTCAGCCGGCAGAGCACGTCCTTGGTAAGGACGAGGCCACGGGTTCGATTCCCGTTCTCGGCTAAGTTATGAGGCTTAGAATAAATTTAGAAACAAACGGGATTTGAATTTTTTAAGACGTGGAAATATTAAGAAGAACTTGAATAGGGGAGAAAAACAAAATGGCTAAGGAAAAATTTGAGAGAAAGAAACCACATGTAAACGTGGGAACGATTGGACACGTAGATCATGGTAAAACGACATTGACCGCAGCATTGACCAAAGTACTGTCAAAGAAGGGTCAAGCCAAAGAAATCACCTATGCCGACATCGCCAAAGGCGGAGTCGTGCGAGATGACTCAAAGATTGTAACCATTGCCGTATCACACGTAGAATACGAAAGCACCAATCGACACTATGCGCATATCGATTGTCCAGGACATGCCGACTATGTCAAAAACATGATCACTGGAGCAGCCCAAATGGATGGAGCCATTCTAGTGGTAAGTGCAACTGATGGACCCATGCCCCAAACAAGAGAACACATCTTATTGGCAAGGCAAGTCGGAGTACCTAACATCGTCGTATTCTTAAACAAATGTGACACCGTAGATGATCCAGAACTATTAGACCTCGTAGAACTAGAAGTAAGAGAACTATTAACACAATATCAATTCCCCGGAGACAAAACTCCTATCGTCAGAGGAAGCGCATTAAAAGCACTACAGGGAGACACGAGCGAACTGGGAGAGCCATCCATTGCTAAACTACTAGAAGCATTGGACAGCTACATTCCAGAACCCAAAAGAGAAATCGACAAACCCTTCCTCATGCCCGTAGAAGACGTATTCAGCATCACTGGAAGAGGAACCGTAGCAACGGGAAGAATTGAAAGAGGCATCGTAAAAGTAGGAGAAACCCTAGAAGTCGTAGGACTCAAACCCACTAAAAACGTCGTCGTCACTGGAGTAGAAATGTTCCGAAAAGAACTAGACCAGGGACAAGCAGGAGACAACGTAGGAGCCTTGCTTAGAGGAGCAGAAAAAGACGACATCGAAAGAGGACAAGTCTTAGCGGCACCCGGAAGCATCAAGCCGCATACCAAATTCAAAGCAGAAGTCTATGTCTTGAGCAAAGAAGAAGGAGGAAGGCACACACCCTTCTTCAATGGATACAGACCTCAATTCTACTTCAGAACAACGGATGTGACTGGAGTGGCGAACCTAGCAGGTGGAATAGAAATGGTAATGCCTGGAGACAACACGGCATTAGAAGTAGAGTTGATCAGTCCAATTGCAATGGACAAGGGCTTAAGATTTGCAATCCGAGAGGGAGGCAAGACCATCGGAGCAGGTAGAGTTACTGATATTATTGCGTAAATTAAATACAGGGAGCATGGAATAGGATTTAGAACTATTCCTGATTTTATATGAGAGAAATGATTATTCTCGCGTGCACGGAATGTAAAGACCGAAATTATTGTACTTATAAAAATAAGAAAACGACTCAAAATCGGTTAGAAAGAAATAAGTTTTGTAGACATTGCCGCAAGCATACGTTGCACAAGGAGACGAAGTAAAAGCGTCGTTTGTTTCTCGCATTTTGTTTCGTTCAATAATTTTAGTCATAAAAACGAATTACGAATAACAACATACGAGAGACGGTTTTTGAAGGCCAGTAGCTCCAATGGCTAGAGCGGCGGTCTCCAAAACCGCATGTTGCAGGTTCAAGTCCTGCCTGGCCTGGATATTAGAGGGTTAGAGGGCTTGAGTGGTTTTTAAAAATATTTTTATTTAAAAGGTTGAAGCATGGCAAATCCTGTAAGAAAGTTAGCTAGTTTTTTTGTAGATGCACGACAGGAATTAAAAAAAGTGTCTTGGCCGACTTTAGATGAGTTAAGGGATTCAACGATTGTTGTCATTGTTTCAATTGTCTTATTAGCAGCTTTTATTGGAGCAGTTGATTTTCTTTTATCAAAAGTGATTGAAGTTGTGATTCGTTAAGGGAGAGCATAAGAGCATTGTTATGGCACCTAAATGGTATGTAGTTCATACATTATCTGGTCAGGAAGCAAGAGTTAAAGAGCAACTAGATAAAAAGATTGCGATGGAAGGCATTCAGGAAAAGATCACAAACGTCCTGGTCCCGATTGAAAATGTTTCTGAAATCCGATCAGGGAAGAAAAAAATTACAAAAAGAAAATTTTTCCCAGGATATATCCTTGTTGAAATGGATATGAATGATGATACCTGGTATTTAATAAAAAACACTCAAGGCGTGATTGGTTTTGTAGGTGCAGGAACTCCTGTCGCTTTGATGGAATCAGAAATTCAAAGCATTTTGAATCAGATTGAAGAGAAAAAAGAAAAGGTTAAACCCAAAGTTATTTTTGAAAAGGGTGAAGCGGTCAAAGTGAATGATGGTCCGTTCGTCAATTTTACAGGGACTGTCGAAGAATTAGATCCAGATCGAGGCAAGCTTAAAGTCATGGTTTCTATTTTTGGAAGAGCAACTCCAGTTGAGCTTGAATATTGGCAGGTGGAGAGATCTTAAAGAGCGTATATTGCATCTTGAAGTTCGTTATAAAGGAATAAGACAATGGCAAAAAAAGTAACGGCATTGATTAAATTACAAGTTTCAGCAGGTCAAGCAAATCCTGCTCCTCCGATTGGTCCAGCCTTGGGTCAGCATGGAGTTAATATTATGGAGTTTTGCAAACAGTTTAATGCAAAAACTCAAGATAAAGCAGGATTGGTGATTCCTGTTGTGATCACTGTTTTTCAGGATAGAACATTTACTTTTATCATGAAATCACCCCCTGTTGCTACGCTTCTGAAGCGAGCGGTCGGGATTGCAGTTGCATCTGGAAAACCTAACAAAGAAAAAGTAGGGAAAGTGACCTTAGCTCAGGTAAAAGAAATCGTGAAGCAGAAAATGGAAGATTTGAATACCAAGAGTGAAGATGCTGCAATGAAAATGGTCATGGGGACGGCTCGAAGTATGGGCATTGATATTGCAAGTTAAACATACCCAAAGTTAGAAGGTTCTTTATGAAGACACATTCGAAAAGATTTGAAGCAGGAAAAAAATTGGTTGATTCAGAAAAATTATACTCTGTTGCAGAAAGCGTTTCTGTATTGAAAAGTTTTCCAAAAACAAAGTTTGATGAGACAGTAGATTTATCTATTAAATTGGGCGTAGATCCTAAGCAAACAGATCAACAAGTCCGTGGTACTGTTTCCCTTCCTCATGGAACGGGGAAAAAAGTACGTGTGGTTGTTTTTGCAAAAGGTGAATCAGCCAAACTTGCAAAGGAAGCAGGAGCAGACCATGTAGGGTTAGACGATTTGGTAGAAAAGATTAATAAAGGTTGGTTTGACTTTGATGTGGTGATTGCTTCTCCAGAAACCATGAGAGAAGTAGGAAAGCTTGGAAAAGTATTAGGTCCTAAGGGATTGATGCCAAGCCCAAAGACGGGAACAGTTACCCTTGATGTTGACAAAGCTGTTAAGGAAGTTAAAGCCGGACGTGTTGAGTTTAAAATGGATAAAAGTGGAAATTTACATTTACCGATTGGAAAAATTTCTTTTGAAGAAAAAGCTTTGGTTGAAAATGCTTCTGCCGTTTTAGATGCGGTTTATCGATCAAAGCCTTCCACAAGCAAAGGTAGTTTTATGGAAGGGTGTACCATTTCGTCAACCATGAGTCCGGGAGTTCGCATTCGTACGAGAGGTGGTGAGTCAGATGAGGCCTGAGAAAGTTTGGATAGTCGATAACCTTAAAAGTGTTTCTAAAGATAAGCCTGTTATCGTTTTAACAGACTACACGGGTGTTTCTGCAATTGCGCTTGGAAAACTCAGGGCGCGTTTGAAAGAAGTTTCCGGATCTTATCTTGTTGTTAAAAATCGTTTGTTTAGATTCGCAGCTAAGGAAGTTTTAGGAGAGGAATCTGTTACAAAAGTTTCTGGGTCTACCGGAGTGGCTTACAGTGACGATCCTGTGAGTCTTGCTAAAGTCTTGAAAGATTTTTCATCTGAAAATGAAGCTTTCAAGTTGAAAATGGGCTTCTTAAAAAATCGTGTTTTGGATAAGGCTCAAATACTAGAGCTTTCAAAAATTCCATCCAAGCCGGTTTTAATTGCTCAACTGCTTGGGATTCTCAAGCGCCCCATGTCAGATTTAGTATACGTCTTGAAATCACAAATTTCAGGCTTGGCCATTGCATTAGAGGCCATTAAGGAACAAAAACAAAAGGCCGAACAAAATAAGGCTTCATAAAGATAAATCTATAAAAAAGAAAACAATCAAGATAAAGAAAGAATATAGGAGGAAGAAAACATGCAACAAATGATCGAGCAAATCGAAAAAATGACAGTATTAGAGCTTTCAGAGTTAGTGAAGGCTTTGGAGCAAAAGTTTGGTGTAACAGCTCAAGCCCCAGTCATGGGCGTTGCTGTCGCAGGTGCCGCTGGTCAAGCAGGTGGTGCAGCAGCTGCAGTAGAAGAGAAAACAGAGTTCACTGTTATTCTTGCCAATGCTGGCGATAAGAAAATCAATGTCATTAAAGAAGTAAGAGCCATTACAGGATTAGGCTTAAAAGAAGCGAAAGATTTAGTTGAGGGAGCTCCAAAACCATTGAAGGAAGGCGTTGCCAAGAAAGAAGCTGAAGAGATCAAGGCAAAGCTTGAAGCTCAGGGTGCAAAGATCGAACTCAAGTAATCTAGAGTTTTTAAAGACGAGTTTTGAATACAGAAATTAAGAATCATTCATAAGAAGAAGTGGTTCGTATGTTGGATTAAGTTGTTTTGATTAAACAATATACGAGTCCCCAATCTGCTGCCCTCCAGGTCAGATGATTAATCTGTAGGCTCAAAAACTTTAAGACTGACGACTCGCGACTTTTATTATAAAGGAAGGTTATGGCCACAAAAACAAAGACAGAGTTAGGGGAATTTGAAGGGAAGAATATTCAAGAGATTTTAGAGCTTCCTAATTTAATTCAAATTCAAACAAAATCTTATTATGACTTTTTGCAGGCGGAGGTTTTGCCTGAAGAGCGTGAAAATGTTGGACTTCATGCTGTTTTTAATGAAGTTTTCCCAATTCAAAGTTACGATGAAAACTTGTCTTTGGAATATCTAGGATATTCTTTAGGGGCTCCTAAATATGACATTCTTGAGTCTCAGAGAAGAGGCCTTACCTATTCAGCTCCTTTGAATGTTACTTTCCGGTTAAAAGAAGGTGACACTGTTAAAGAAGAAACCGTTTATATGGGCAATATCCCCTTAATGACGGATACAGGTACTTTTATTATCAACGGTGCTGAACGTGTTATTGTCAGTCAGTTGCATCGTTCTCCAGGTGTTTTCTTCGAGCATGAAATCCATGCTGGAGGAATGACTTTATATGTCGCTCGTATTATTCCTTATCGTGGAACGTGGATTGAATCCCAATTTGATATTAATGACGTCATTTATGTCTATATGGATAGGCAGAAGAGACGACGAAAAATTTTAGCAACAGCATTCTTGAGAGCTTTAGGGTATTCCTCAGACAAAGATATTTTGTCTCTTTTCTATGAAGTTGAAGAAGTCAATATTGATAAGAAGCTCGATCCTTCGACCATTAAAAATCGAATTCTTGCTGATTCTGTGGTTGAGACAAGTACAGGGGCAGTGATTGAAAAAGCAGGTCACAAAGTTTCCAAAGCCTTGCTTGATAAAATGGATATGTTAGGTCTTAAGAAGCTTTCATTATTAAAAGATGCAGCAGAAGAAGATCCTATGATTAAGATGATTGTGCGTGATGCGACAGATTCTACAGATGCTGCTTTAAAAGAAATTTATCGCAGACTGCGACCCGGAGATCCTCCGACTGTTTCTAATGCTAGAACTTTGATTAAAAGGCTTTTCTTTGATTCAAAGCGCTATGATTTGGGCCGCGTAGGGCGATATAAATTAAATCAACGTCTGGGTCTTTCCATGACGGATGCGCGTCTTCGTAATACAGTTCTTGAAAAAGAAGATGTGGTTGAGTCCCTTCGGTATTTGCTTGATTTACGAAAAGGAAAAGGCCAAACGGATGATATTGATCATTTAGGAAATCGTCGTATTCGTTCCGTAGGCGAGCTTTTGATGAATCAATGTCGTGTAGGTTTAGCAAGAATGGAAAGAGTGATTCGTGAAAGAATGAATCTTTTTGACTCAGAGGCAGAAATGTTGACGCCTCATAAATTATTGAATCCAAAAGGTCTTTCCGGTGTGATCCGTGATTTCTTTGGTCGCAGTCAGCTTTCTCAATTTTTAGATCAAACCAATCCTTTGGCTGAGCTAACGCATAAGCGTCGTCTTTCAGCTCTTGGACCAGGCGGGTTGAATCGAGATCGTGCAGGATTTGAAGTCCGTGACGTTCACACCAGTCATTATGGGCGTATTTGTCCTATTGAAACACCTGAAGGTCCAAACATTGGACTTATTTCATCTTTGTCCACTTACGCTAGAATCAATGATTATGGGTTTCTTGAAACGCCCTATCGAAAAGTAGTGGATGGTTGTGTGACGGATAAAATTGTTCATGTCACTGCAGATTTGGAAGAAAATAATGTAATCGCTCAGGCCAGTGCGAAATTGGATGAAAAAGGGCGCTTTCTGGAAGAATGGGTTCAGGTTCGCCATAAAGGTGAATTCATGAAAGTAGAACCTGCTCGAGTCGATTATATGGACGTGTCACCTCTTCAGTTGGTGAGTGTGGCTGCAGGGTTGATTCCTTTCTTGGAACATGATGATGCAAACCGAGCTTTGATGGGATCGAACATGCAACGTCAGGGAGTTCCTCTTCTTTCAACAGAAGCTCCTCTTGTTTCAACAGGATTAGAACATCGTGCTGCGAAGGATTCGGGGGTTGTGGTTGTTGCTCGTAATTCTGGTGAAGTTACCTATTCAGATTCTTCTGAGATTGTGATTGGAGATCAAGTTCACCCTCTTAAGAAATTCTTAAGGTCTAATGCAGGTACAACGGTGAATCAGAGACCTTTGGTTAAAAAAGGTGACAAGGTTAAAGCGGGACAAGTGATTGCAGACGGTATGGCGACAAAAGGTGGGCATTTGGCTTTGGGGCGAAATGTGTTGGTCGCCTTTATGCCATGGGAAGGATATAACTTTGAAGATGCTATTTTGATCAGTCAAAGATTGGTCAAAGAAGATGTATACACCTCTATTCATATTGAGGAATTTGAAATTGGAGCTCGCGATACTAAGTTAGGTAAAGAAGAAATTACCCGTGATATTCCCAATGTCGGTGAAGAAGCCTTAAAAAATCTTGGCGAAGACGGCATCATTCGCATTGGTGCTGAAGTAAAGCCAGGGGATGTTTTGGTTGGAAAAATCACACCCAAAAGTGAAACAGAACTTTCTCCAGAAGAGCGCTTGCTCAGAGCCATTTTCGGCGAAAAAGCGGCAGATGTAAGAGACACTTCTTTGAGAGTGCCCAGCGGTACTGAAGGCATTGTTATTGATGTGAAAGTATTTTCCAGAAAAGAAAAAGCTGCTGGGGATGAAGAACAGGCCGAAGAGAGATCCAAAGTTCGTCGCTTGAATGATGATTATCGTAAGAAATGTGCAGATTTGAAGAAAACGGCTTTTACTAAAATTCGCGATATTTTGTTAGATGTTAAATTGGCAGTGGATATTGTCAATTCTGAAACAGGCGAAATTGTAATTCCTCGTAACAACAAAGTTAGTAAAGCCATGCTCGATAAATTAGAAGAGATGGAATATGAATCAATCGAGATGGAAAAATGTGTTGAGCGAGATAGAATGAAAATGGCTCTTTGGGAATATCGCAATAGCTTAGATGCTGTTCAAACCATTCATAGCATGGAAATTGAGAAATTGAAAAAAGGCGACGAGCTTGAACCCGGCGTGATTAAGAAAGTAAAGGCATATGTTGCAACTAAACGAAAGCTTTCTGTCGGTGATAAAATGGCCGGTCGTCATGGAAATAAAGGTGTTATTGCAAAAGTAATTCCTGAAGAAGATATGCCATTTTTGGCAGATGGAACACCCGTAGATATGGTGTTGAATCCTTTGGGTGTGCCCTCCAGAATGAACGTGGGACAGGTTATGGAAACCCATTTGGGAATTGTTGCTAGAACATTAGGAATGAAAATTGTGTCTCCTGTGTTTAGAGGTATTAAAGATGCTGATATCCGTGCTTTGTTAAAACAAGCAGGTTATCCTGAAACTGGCAAAATGATTCTTTATGATGGAAGAACAGGAGAGTCTTTTGATCAAGATGTCGTAGTGGGATATATTTATATGTTGAAGTTGGCTCATTTGGCAGCAGATAAGATTCATGCCAGAGCCATTGGTCCTTACTCTTTGGTGACACAACAGCCTTTGGGTGGTAAAGCCCAATTTGGTGGCCAGAGATTTGGAGAAATGGAAGTTTGGGCTTTAGAGGCCTATGGAGCAGCTTATACATTGCAGGAAATTTTGACAGTTAAATCTGATGATGTGGCAGGTCGAACCAGGATGTATGAATCCATTGTCAAAGGACAAAATGTATTAGAAGCTGGAACTCCAGAATCATTTAATGTTTTGGTGAAAGAAATCCAAAGTCTTGCTTTGGATATTCGGGCCGAAAAAGACTAACAGCTCAGGCGACTTCTTAATAAGGAGAATGAATCAAATGTCAGAACTAGATTTAGAGAAAAAAGCAATATTGGGTTTCGATGAAGGTCCTTTGTTCAGCAAGATTTCTATTCGTCTTGCCCCAGGGGAAATAATTAAAGAATGGTCAAAAGGAGAAGTAAAAAATCCAGAGACCATTAATTATCGTACTTTCAAGCCTGAAAAAGGTGGTCTTTTCTGTGAAAGAATTTTTGGTCCTACCAAAGATTGGGAATGCAGTTGCGGTAAATACAAAAGAATTAAACACAAGGGCGTGGTGTGCGATCGTTGCGGTGTAGAAGTCACACAAGCTCGTGTAAGACGTGAACGTATGGGGCATATTGAACTTGCGGCTCCTGTGGCGCATATTTGGTTTTTTAAAGCGATGCCGAGTCGTATCGGTAATATGTTAGGTATTTCTACGCGATCTTTGGAAAGAGTTCTTTACTATGAAGATCATATTGTGACAGATCCTGGAAATACTGCTTTAGAGCTTCAACAACTTTTAACGGAATCTGAATATCGTCAAGCACAAGAAACGTATGGTAAGGGTTTTACTGCTAAGATGGGTGCAGAGGCTATTAAAGAACTTTTGAAAAAAATTGATCTTTCAAAGCTTGCGACTCAATTAAGAGCAGAGCTGAAGAAAACAAAAAGTCAGCAAGCGAAGAAAAAAATCAGCAAACGCTTGAAGATTGTCGAAGGTTTTCGTAGATCAGCCAATAAACCAGATTCAATGATTTTAGATGTGGTTCCTGTGATCCCGCCTGATTTAAGACCTTTAGTTCCTTTAGAAGGCGGTCGTTTTGCTACGTCTGATTTGAATGATCTCTATCGACGTGTGATTAACCGAAATAATCGTCTGAAAACCATTTTGCAATTAAAAACGCCGGATGTTATTGTTCGCAATGAAAAGCGCATGCTTCAGGAAGCAGTGGATGCTCTTTTTGATAATGGAAGACATGGGCGTCCTGTGTTGGGTTCAGGAAATCGTCCTTTAAAATCATTGGCAGAAATGCTGAAGGGTAAACAGGGGCGTTTTAGGCAAAACTTACTCGGTAAACGTGTGGATTATTCAGGCCGTGCGGTTATTGTGGTGGGCCCTGAATTGAAGCTTCATCAATGTGGACTCCCAAAGAAAATGGCTTTAGAGCTTTTTGAGCCTTTTATCATTCGTCATTTAAAAGATTTGGGGCATGTTCATACGATTCGAAGTGCAAAAAAAATGATTGAGTCGGGTGCGCCCGAAGTATGGGATATTTTGGAAACAGTGACGAAGGACCATCCGGTTCTTTTGAATCGAGCTCCAACGCTGCATCGTTTGGGAATTCAAGCTTTTGAGCCTGTCCTTGTTGAGGGAGAAGCGATTCGTGTTCATCCTCTTGTTTGTACAGCCTTTAATGCTGACTTTGATGGTGACCAGATGGCGGTTCACGTGCCTCTTTCTGTTGAAGCTCAGTTGGAAGCGCGTTTGCTGATGCTTTCATCCAATAATGTGTTTTCTCCTTCAAGTGGAAAACCCGTTTTAACACCTACGCAGGATATTATTTTGGGTTGTTATTATTTAACGAAGAGTCCACGCCCAAATTCTAAAGTGACAAAATCATTTTCAAGTGTGGATGAAGTGATGTTGGCCTATTCAGAAAAAGTCATTAAAATTCATGATTTGATTAAAATCCGTATTGATGGCAAATCGATTGAGACCACATGTGGACGTGCAATTTTCAACGAAAGTTTGCCCAAAGAGTTATGGTTTGTGAATCATGAAATTGATAAAAAAGCCCTTTCTAAGTTGATCATCCGTTGTTATGAAAAAGTAGGGCATCAACGAACGATTGAAACTTTGGATCGCCTTAAACAGTTGGGTTTCCATTCTGCGACGAAGGCCGGTATTTCTATTTCAGTGTCCGACATGATGATTCCAAAAGAGAAAGATGGAATTATTCAAGCTGCGCACAAAGAAGTTGAAAAAGTTGAAAAGCAATATCGTGCAGGGTCTATCACAGAAGGTGAACGTTATAATAAAATTATTGATATTTGGACACATGCGACCGATGGTATTTCTGAAGCCTTGTTTAGAGGCCTTGAAGATAATCGTGAGAATAGAGGTATTAATCCTCTCTTTATCATGGTGGATTCAGGCGCCAGAGGTTCTAAACAACAGATTCGTCAGCTTTCAGGAATGCGTGGTTTGATGGCGAAGCCTTCAGGAGAAATTATTGAAAGCCCCATTACATCAAACTTTAAAGAAGGCTTGAGCGTGTTGGAATACTTTATTTCAACGCACGGAGCTCGTAAAGGTCTTGCCGATACAGCCTTGAAAACAGCCGATTCAGGCTATTTAACGCGTCGATTGGTGGATGTCGGACAAGATGTCATTATTACTGAGATGGATTGCCGAACATTGAATGGAATTGAAGCTCGTCCTATTTTTGAAGGTGACGAAGAAATGGTCACTTTGCGCGAAAGAATTTTTGGACGCGTAAGTTTGGATGATGTATTTAATCCTATTACCAAAGAAGCGGTGGTTCATGCCGATGAAGAAATAAATGAAAAAGCTTGTGAGAATGTTGAGAAAATGGGTCTTGAAAAACTCAGAATCCGATCTGTTTTAACTTGTGAGTCTCTTCGAGGAATTTGTGCCAAATGTTATGGTCGAAATCTTTCAACAGGAAAGCTTGTGGATCTTGGAGTTGCAGCGGGAATTATAGCAGCCCAATCGATTGGAGAGCCTGGAACGCAGTTGACCATGAGAACGTTCCATATCGGTGGAACGGCCAGTCAGATTTTTAAACAACCCCAGATTGCTGCAAAAAATGACGGGACTTTGCGTTATAACGAAGCCAAAGTCGTTGTTAATAAAGAAGGCAATCACATTGTTCTAAATAAAACAGGAACGGTGTCTGTTGATAGTGACGATGGACGAGAGCTTGAGAAGCATACTTTAGTCGTGGGTGCTGTGGTTAGCATTCCTCCTGGAGGTAAGGTGAAGAAGGGGGAGATCTTTATTCGATGGGATCCATACAATATTCCTATTTTGACAGAACAATCAGGTTATATTCGATTCCACGATATTATTGAAGGTTCCACCATGAAAAAAGATCTTGATCAATCCACGGGATTGATCGGGACGATCATCATGGAGCACAAAGAAGATCTACATCCTCAAATTATCGTAACTGATAAGGATGGAAAAGAAATTTACGGATATTATTCTATTCCAGCTGGAGCTCACGTTGTAGTGAGTGAAGGGGATCATGTTGAGGGAGGAAGTTTATTAGCAAAAACACCTCGAAAAGTTTCAAAAACAAAAGATATCACTGGAGGTCTTCCACGTGTGGCTGAACTTTTTGAAGCGCGTCGTCCTAAAGATGCCTCTGAAATTGCAAAAATTGATGGAGTTGTGGAATTCAGAGGAACGTTCAAAGGTAAGCGTTTATTAATAGTGAAGGATGAAATTACAGGTATTGAAGAGGAGCATCTTATTCCTCACAAGAAACATTTGACAGTTTATAAAGGGGATCGTGTTAAGAAAGGCCAGCAATTAACGGAAGGCCCAATTGTTCCTCAAGAAATATTACAAGTGTGCGGACCAAAAGAATTGCAAGAATATCTGGTCAATCAGATCCAAGAAGTGTATCGTCTTCAGGGAGTTGAAATTAACGATAAGCATATTGAAATTATTATTCGTCAGATGCTGAGAAAGGTTTCAATTACAGATCCAGGAGATACGGATTTTCTTTTCAATGAACAAATTGATAAAATCCGTTTTCGACAAGAAAATGAACGCGTGATTAAGAATGGTGGAACGCCTGCAGAGGCTTCTCCTCTTCTCTTGGGAATTACCAAAGCTTCATTAACAACAGAGAGCTTTATTTCGGCAGCATCGTTCCAAGAAACAACACGTGTCTTGACGGAAGCCGCTTCAGAGGGCAAAATAGATTATTTACGCGGGTTTAAAGAGAATGTCATCATGGGACATCTTATCCCGGCTGGAACAGGCGCTACGACATATCGCGATATTAAAGTTGTTAAAGGTAAGTCAGAAGAGCTTGCGATATTAGAAGAGTCTGGAAAAATATGAAATTGATGATAGGGAGTTTTTATGCCAACAATTAATCAATTGGTAAGAAAAGGGCGTCGTAAGCCTGTGTATCGAAGTAAAAGTCCTGCTCTTGTGGGTTCTCCTCAAAGACGAGGGGTATGTTTGGTTGTTAAAACGATGACACCTAAAAAGCCAAACTCAGCACTTCGTAAAATTGCTCGTGTACGTTTAAGCAATGGTCAAGAAGTGACGGCCTATATTCCGGGCATCGGACATAATTTACAAGAACACTCGATTGTTTTAGTTCGTGGAGGACGTGTCAAAGATTTACCAGGTGTTCGTTATCATATTGTACGAGGAACATTGGATGCTCAAGGCGTTGCGAATCGTGGTCAAGGTCGCAGCAAGTACGGAGCTAAGGTTCCTAAGCAATCCGAAAAGAAAGCGTAAAAGGATAGAGTCATGAGAAGAAGACAGGCGATTAAAAGAAAATCATCACCCGACATTCGTTATGGCAGCTTAGCTGTGACAAGATTTATTAATACGATTTTACGATGCGGGAAAAGAAGTTTGGCAGAACGTATTTTTTATAACGCTCTCTCGAAAGTAAGCGAGAAGGTTGGGAAGCCTCCGATGGATGTTCTTGAAAAGGCTTTGAATCACGTGAAGCCTATCATTGAAACAAAGTCGCGAAGAGTGGGCGGTGCTACGTATCAAGTGCCCGTTGAAATTACTCCTGAGCGCCAGATTGCATTGGCCAGTCGTTGGATTATTGATTATGCAAAAGATCGTAAAGGTGTGGCCATGGAAGATGCTTTGGTTCAAGAGTTAGTAGATGCTTACAACAATACAGGTGCGGCTCTCAAGAAAAGAGAAGATACGCATAAAATGGCAGAATCCAATCGGGCTTTTGCTCATTATAGATGGTAATTTAAACAAAGCTTAAAGGTTCAGAAAAAGTTATGAAAGTAAGAGCTTCGATTAAAAGATTATGTGTGAAATGCAAAATTGTTCGTCGTAAAGGACGACTTTATATTATTTGTTCGGATTCTCGACACAAACAAAGACAAGGATAAATTAATCCGAAAATAAAAATTTGGATTTTAAAAGAGATTTTATGGCAAGAGAATACCCTTTAGAAAAAACAAGAAATATTGGAATTTCTGCGCATATTGATGCAGGTAAAACCACGACGACAGAACGTATCCTCTTTTATACTGGAAAAGTTCATAAAATTGGAGAAGTTCATGATGGTGCAGCTACCATGGATTGGATGCCTCAGGAGCAAGAACGAGGTATTACGATTACGGCTGCTTGTACAACCTGCTTTTGGAGAGGAATGCGTGTTAATATTATTGATACGCCAGGACATGTGGACTTCACGATGGAAGTTGAAAGATCTTTGCGTGTTTTGGATGGAGCTGTGATTGTTTTTTGTGGCGTTGGAGGTGTAGAGCCTCAATCTGAAACGGTTTGGCGTCAGGCGGAACGTTATGTCGTTCCACGTATTACTTTTGTTAACAAAATGGATCGTATTGGTGCAGATTTTTTTACTGCAGTAGCTGAGATGAAAGAAAAATTAGGAGCGCATGCTGTTCCTATTCAAATTCCCTTGGGATCCGAAGACCAATTAAAAGGCGTGATTGATCTTGTTAAAATGAAGGCCATTGTTTTTGATGAAGAATCAAAAGGTCAAAAATTTGAAGAAGTTGAAATCCCAGCAGAGTATGCAGAAAAGGCTAAAGAATGGCATCACAAGTTGATTGAAGGTTTGGCTGAAAACGACGAAGCTATTTTAGAACAGTTCATTGAAGGAAAAGAGCCAACGATTCCAGAGATCAAAGCATCGATTCGAAAAAGTTGTATTGCTGTAAAATTATTTCCAGTAGTGTGTGGCTCTGCTTTTAAAAACAAAGGTGTTCAGCAAATGTTGGATGCTGTCATTGACTATCTTCCAAGTCCCTTGGATAAACCTCCTGTCATAGGGAAAGATCCTGTGACGCATGCAGAAATAGAAAGAAGTACTGGGGATGAAAAACCTCTCTCTGCTTTGGCTTTTAAAATTATGAGTGATCCCTTTGTAGGAAAATTAACTTATTTTAGAGTTTATTCAGGCGTTCTTTCCAAAGGTTCTTATGTTTATAACAGTGTAACAGGTCGTAAAGAAAGAATTGGAAGACTTTTAAGAATGCATGCGAATCATCGCGAAGACATCGATGAGGTTGGTTCTGGAGATATTGCAGCTGCGGTGGGTATTAAAGAAACACTGACAGGTCAGACTATTTGTGATGAAGAAAATCAGGTTATTTTAGAATCGATGCATTTCCCAGAACCTGTTATTTCTATGGCCATTGAGCCAAAGACGCAAGCGGATCGCGACAAGCTTTCTATTGCTTTAGGACGTTTATCTGAAGAAGATCCAACTTTTAGGGTGACTTCGAATCCAGAAACAGGTCAAACCATTATCAGTGGAATGGGAGAGCTTCATTTGGATGTTTTAAGAGACAGAATGTTTAGAGAATTTAAGGTTGAGGCCAATGTTGGCGCTCCTCAAGTCGCTTATCGTGAAACCATTGAGAAGCCTGCAGAAGCTGAAGGAAAATATATTCGACAAACGGGAGGTCGTGGACAGTATGGACATGTCTATGTTGAAATTGAACCTCTTGAGCGTGGCAAGGGTCTTGAATTTGTTGACAAAATTGTAGGAGGCGTTGTTCCTCGAGAATATATTTCTTCCGTTGAGACCGGTATCGTCAACGCTGCAAAAGGCGGAATTCTTGGTGGATATCCAGTGGTAGACCTTCAAGTAAGATTGGTGGATGGTTCTTATCATGAAGTGGATTCGTCAGATATTGCATTCCAAATTGCAGGTTCATACGCTTTTAAAGATGCAGTCAAAAAGGCATCCCCGATTCTTCTAGAACCCATTATGAAAGTAGATGTGCTTACGCCTGAAGATTATATGGGAGATATTATTGGAGATTTAAACTCCAGACGTGGACGTATCAATGATATTGAAACTCGTACGAAGAGCAAAGTAGTTCATGCGGATGTTCCTTTGTCTGAAATGTTCGGATATGCGACAGCAATACGGTCCTTGACAAAGGGACGTGCAAGTTATTCAATGGAGCCCAGTCATTTTGAAAAGGTTCCCAGAAATATTTCTGAAAAGGTGTTAGCAAAATAAATTTTGATTTAAATTTTTAATCATAGGAGACAATCCATGGCTAAGGAAAAATTTGAGAGAAAGAAACCACATGTAAACGTGGGAACGATTGGACACGTAGATCATGGTAAAACGACATTGACCGCAGCATTGACCAAAGTACTGTCAAAGAAGGGTCAAGCCAAAGAAATCACCTATGCCGACATCGCCAAAGGCGGAGTCGTGCGAGATGACTCAAAGATTGTAACCATTGCCGTATCACACGTAGAATACGAAAGCACCAATCGACACTATGCGCATATCGATTGTCCAGGACATGCCGACTATGTCAAAAACATGATCACTGGAGCAGCCCAAATGGATGGAGCCATTCTAGTGGTAAGTGCAACTGATGGACCCATGCCCCAAACAAGAGAACACATCTTATTGGCAAGGCAAGTCGGAGTACCTAACATCGTCGTATTCTTAAACAAATGTGACACCGTAGATGATCCAGAACTATTAGACCTCGTAGAACTAGAAGTAAGAGAACTATTAACACAATATCAATTCCCCGGAGACAAAACTCCTATCGTCAGAGGAAGCGCATTAAAAGCACTACAGGGAGACACGAGCGAACTGGGAGAGCCATCCATTGCTAAACTACTAGAAGCATTGGACAGCTACATTCCAGAACCCAAAAGAGAAATCGACAAACCCTTCCTCATGCCCGTAGAAGACGTATTCAGCATCACTGGAAGAGGAACCGTAGCAACGGGAAGAATTGAAAGAGGCATCGTAAAAGTAGGAGAAACCCTAGAAGTCGTAGGACTCAAACCCACTAAAAACGTCGTCGTCACTGGAGTAGAAATGTTCCGAAAAGAACTAGACCAGGGACAAGCAGGAGACAACGTAGGAGCCTTGCTTAGAGGAGCAGAAAAAGACGACATCGAAAGAGGACAAGTCTTAGCGGCACCCGGAAGCATCAAGCCGCATACCAAATTCAAAGCAGAAGTCTATGTCTTGAGCAAAGAAGAAGGAGGAAGGCACACACCCTTCTTCAATGGATACAGACCTCAATTCTACTTCAGAACAACGGATGTGACTGGAGTGGCGAACCTAGCAGGTGGAATAGAAATGGTAATGCCTGGAGACAACACGGCATTAGAAGTAGAGTTGATCAGTCCAATTGCAATGGACAAGGGCTTAAGATTTGCAATCCGAGAGGGAGGCAAGACCATCGGAGCAGGTAGAGTTACTGATATTATTGCGTAAAAAAGTTTACGATTTTCAGTGTAAAATTCACAGCAAATGGTAGACTGCTAACTTAAAAGTTATAGGGAAGTCATGCAAAGGATTAGAATTAAGCTTAGAGGATATGATCAAAGAGTTTTAGATCAATCAACAACTGAGATTGTAGATACGGCAAAGAGAACGGGTGCTTCTATTAAAGGCCCCATTCCGTTACCTACTCAGATCGAGAGATTTACTGTTTTAAGATCTCCTCATGTGGATAAAAAATCTAGAGAACAGTTTGAGATTCGAACGCATAAACGGCTTTTGGATATTGTAGATCCGACGGCAAAAACAATTGATGAGTTGAAAAGGTTGAATTTGCCAGCCGGAGTTGATATCAATATTAAGCTCTAAAAATCGAAAAAAAATAAAAACTCTTGAATTAAATCTCAAGAGAAGCTATTCTTTTTTGCTTTTTAGGGAACTTTTTAAGGGGATTAAAAATGTCGATCGGTATGTTGGGTAAAAAAGTAGGTATGACAAGAATATTCAATGAAGCAGGTAAGGCTATTCCTGTGACAGTGATTGAAGCAGGTCCTTGTAAAGTTACACAGATTAAGACATCTGAAAAGGATGCTTATACAGCGGTACAATTAGGTTTTGATCCTGTCAAAGAAGGTCATGTTAAAAAGCCAATATTGGGACATCTTAAGAAAGCAGGTGTTTCTGGATTAAGACGTCTCAAAGAATTTAAAATTTCAGATGAAAAAGCTGTTGCAGAATATAAATTAGGTCAAGAAATTCGAGTGGATATTTTTAAAGCCGGTGATTATGTTGATGTCATGGGCTATAGCAAGGGACGTGGTTTTCAGGGAGTCGTGAAGCGTCATGGGTTTACTGGAATGAGAGCAAGTCATGGCGCAAATGAATATTTCAGACGTCCTGGATCTATTGGAACAAATACATTTGGATCAAACACCAAGCGCGGGAAAAAACTCCCCGGTCGTTTTGGAAATGCAAAGAATACCCTTTTAAATTTAGAGGTGGTTAGAGTGGATTTGGATCAAAATGTTCTTTTAGTTAAGGGTGGTATTCCGGGTGCTGATGGCGGTTTTGTAGTAATTAGAAAGACACGGAGAGGATAATAAAGGTTAATGGTATGTCTAAGATTACGCTTTTAGATTCAAAAGGAAAATCAATTGGAGAAAAAGAGCATACGCTTACTTTTACAAAAAGGCCGAATGCGCATGCTATTAAAAGTGCAGTGGTAGGCTTTCTTGCTCATCAAAGACAAGGAACAGCAAAGACAAAAACAAGAGGAGAAGTAAGTGGTTCTGGAAAGAAACCTTGGAAACAAAAGGGAACAGGACGTGCTAGATCAGGTGAGAGAACATCTCCCGTGTGGCGTGGAGGAGGAACGGTTTTTGGTCCTAAGCCTCACGAATACACCTATCTTCTGAATAAACGTGTTGCTTCTCTAGCAAGGGCTTCGGCTTTAAAAATTTATTTTGATGAAAATAAAGTTTTGGTTGTTAAAAATTTAAAAGTTGAATCTGCAAAGACGAAATTGGCAAAAGAGCTTTTAGATAATCTCAAGGTTCAAGGAAAAGTTTTAATCGTTGTTAAAGAAATTGATCCTAAGATGAGACTGGCTTTTAGAAATATTCCTCAAGTAGATCTCGTTCGATTGTCAGATTTAAATACTTATTCCATTATGACTCACTCAAAAATTGTTTTTTCAGAAGATGCTTTTGAGGGTCTTTCCATTTATGAGGTTGAAGAATGAAAGCAGCCTATAGCATTGTTTTAAATCCTGTGATTAGCGAAAAAGGAACGGATCTGACTCAAAAAGAAAATAAAATGATTTTTCGGGTTGATTCCAGGGCCAACAAAATTGAAATTCAAAAAGCGATTGAAGAACTTTATCCCGTTAAAGTCGTTCAAGTGAATACCGTTCGAATTAAAGGAAAGCCTAAGAGAATGAGAGCACAGCTGGGACAGACTTCAGGCTGGAAGAAAGCAATTGTTACACTACGCGAAGGCGACAAAATCGAATTTTCATGAAATTAAATAGGAGATCATGCAAGGCTTAGAAATAAGGGCTTGCTGAGGAGCAAATATGGCATTAAAAACTTATCGTCCAATAACACCGACAAGACGGTTCACAACAGGTTATTCTTTTGAAGAGATTACTAAGAGCACGCCTGAAAAGAGTCTTTTGGAACGTATTCCTCGTAAGGGAGGCAGAAATTTTCAGGGACGCGTTACCGTGCGTCATCGTGGGGGTGGTTATCGCAAGATGTATCGAATTATTGATTTCAAGCGCGATAAGATTGACATCCCAGCGCGTGTGATTGGAATTGAATATGATCCTAATCGATCTGCACGTATTGCTCTTTTGCAATATCGAGATGGTGAAAAAAGATATATTTTGTCTCCTCATGGATTGAAGGTGAGTGATGAGCTTATTTCATCCAATAATGCAGAACCCAAGGTTGGAAACTGTTTACCTTTATCAGCGATTCCTTTAGGAACTTTTATTCATAATATTGAATTGGTTCCTGGAAAGGGAGGACAGATTGTTCGAAGTGCAGGAGTTTCTGCTGAGTTGATGGCTAAAGAAGGCGATTATGCACATTTGAGACTTCCTTCTAAAGAAGTCCGATTGGTGAGGGCGATTTGCCGAGCTACGGTAGGACAGCTGAGCAATCCTGACCATATGAATGTTTCTTTAGGTAAAGCAGGCCGAGTTCGCTGGAAAGGACGTCGTCCTATTGTTCGCGGTGTCGCGATGAATCCAGTTGATCATCCGCTTGGAGGTGGTGAAGGTAAAGCCAATGGTGGACGTCAGCACTGTACGCCGTGGGGTCTTATCGATGGTACGAAAACTCGCAATAAGAAAAAATATTCGAATAAATATATTTTGGAGAGAAGGAAGTAGTCCATGTCAAGATCATTGAAGAAGGGTCCCTTTGTAGATGTTAAGTTGATGGAACGTATCGAACGTATGAATCGAGGGGGAGAACGACGTCCGATTAAAACATGGTCTCGTAGATCCATGATCAGTCCGGATTTTGTTGGGAATACTTTTTCTGTTTATAACGGAAGGAAATTCATCACTGTTTTTGTAACAGAAAATATGGTTGGACACAAATTGGGTGAGTTTTCTCCGACACGTACATTTAGAGCTCATGGTCAACATACAGAAAAAGCAACTGCAAAGAAATAAGAAGTTAAAATTCAAAAGTTTTAGCCAGAGGCTGATGCCTCAGGAGCAAAAGGATTAATGTTATGGACGTTAAAGCGGTAGGAAGATTTGTAAGAGTTGCGCCAACCAAAGCAAGACTCATTGCCGATTCTATTCGAGGTAAGCTTGTTTCAGAGGCGTTGAATGTTGTTAATTTCTGTCCCCAAAGAGCAGGAGCAGTGGTCGGAAAAGTTTTGAAATCTGCTGTTGCGAATGCACAAGGGCGAGAGGGCATTAATTTAGACACTTTGAGAGTAGGGCGTGTTTGGATAGATGGCGGTCCTTTTTGGAAAAGGTTTCTTCCGGGTCCCATGGGCCGAGCAACAAGAATTCGAAAGCGATTGAGTCATATTACAGTCGTATTATCAGATGATGTAAAGAAAGTAGCGCCTCGTTCATAAAAGTATGATGCGTGGTGAATAAAGTAGAAAACAGGATTTTTAAGAAATACGTTTTTTGGAGAAAGTTATGGGTCAAAAAGTTAATCCAATTGGTATAAGGCTTGGCATCAACCAGAATTGGCGATCTCGATGGTTCGCAATGAGGAAAAATTATTCAAATCTTTTGAATGAAGATATTAAAGTTAGAAATTTTGTTAAAGAAAAACTTTTCTTTTCGGGGCTTGCAAAGGTTGAGATTGAACGTTTAGGCAATAAGCTGCAAGTCATTGTCTATACCGCTCGTCCAGGATTGGTTATTGGACGTAAAGGGGCTGAAATTGATAAGTTAAAGCAAGATTTAGGCGATTTGACAAAATGGGACGTAGAGATTGATATTAAAGAAATTAAACAGCCAGAAATAGAAGCACAACTTGTAGCTGAAAATGTTAGTTTGCAACTTCAAAGACGTGTTTCCTTTCGAAGGGCAATGAAAAAAGCAGTTCAAAGTGCAATGTCTTCAGGAGCAAAAGGAATCAAAATTTGTTGTTCAGGTCGATTGGGCGGAGCTGAAATTGCCCGACGTGAAGTTTATAAAGAAGGAAGTATTCCTCTTCATACCTTAAAAGCAGTTATTGATTATGGTTTTAGCGAAGCAAAAACGACCTATGGTTTGATCGGAGTAAAGACATGGGTTTTTAAAGGATATCAAGCTGTTGAAAATATTGTGAAAGAGAATAAGAATACTGATTCAGAAAAAGTTGAAGTAGCAGCAAAGGAGTCATCCCATGCCGTTGATGCCAAGCAGAGTTAAATTTAGAAAAGTTCAAAAAGGATGTCGGGCGGGAAAAGCAACGCGAGTGACTTCTTTGAGTTTTGGTGAATATGGTTTGCAAAGTTTGGAAAGAGGGTGGATTACCAATATTCAGTTAGAAGCAGTTCGTGTGGCTGTGACGCGACATATGAAGCGAAAAGGGAAAATCTGGCTACGTATGTTCCCAGATAAACCTATTACTAAAAAACCAGCTGAAACACGTATGGGAAAAGGAAAAGGACCTACTGCGGGATGGGTTATTGTTGTTAAGCCTGGAAATATTTTGTTTGAGATCGAAGGTATCCCCGAAGATATGGCTCGGGATGCTTTGAGACTTGGATCTTACAAGCTTCCTTTAAAGACACGTTTTATTGTGCGTCGACATTTTTAACGGTGACAATTTTATTTTGTGTGAGGAGTTTTTGAAATGAAGATTAAAGAAGTAAGAGAGTTGACAAAAGATGAACTTGATTTGAAACTTCGAGAACTTGGAGATCATCTCTTTAAGTTGAGAACTCAAGGCAAGACGGGGCAGTTAGAAAATTCTGGGAAAGTTCGCCAGACAAAAAGAGATATCGCTCAAGTGAAGACGATTTTAAGAGAGCAGGAGTTGAAGAGTGAATAAAACGGTTGAAGAAAGAGCAAGTCGAAAAGAAAAAGTAGGTGTGGTCATTGGCGATAAAATGGATAAGACCATTGTGGTTGAAGTTGAACGTAGAGAACCTCATCCCATTTATGGAAAAGTAATCCGAAAAGTTAAAAAGTTTTATGCTCATGATGAGAAGCAAGAAGCCCAAACAGGCGATCGAGTTCGAATTGTCGAAACCAAGCCTATTAGCAAGCTTAAACGATGGCGCCTTGCAGAAGTGTTAGGAAAAATTTAAGGATCTTATATGATTCAGTTAAGAACAAGACTTGAAGTTGCAGATAACACCGGAGCAAAAAAAGTAGCATGTTTTAAAGTGTTGGGTGGAACACGTCATCGATATGCTTCTGTCGGGGATGTGATTGTAGCTTCTGTGAAAGAAGCTATTCCAGAAGGAATGGTTAAAAAGGGAGAAGTTGTTAAGGGAGTTGTTGTCAGGACTAAAAGGCATGTCAGTCGAGCCGATGGTTCTTACATTCGTTTCGATTCTAATGCGATTGTGATTATTGATAATCAGATGAATCCACGAGGAACCCGAATTTTTGGACCAGTGGCACGTGAGCTACGTGAAAAAAACTTTATGAAGATCATTTCTTTGGCTCCAGAAGTTCTATAAAAATAAAATGTAAAGTAAGAAGAAAATTCGATGAAAACAGAAACAGTAAGATATAAAACTTATTTAAAAAAGAATGATGTGGTTTTTGCTTTATCGGGACGAGATAAGGGCAAAAAAGGAAAAGTTCTTCAAATTGTTCGAGAAAAGAATCGAGCTATTATTGAAGGTTTGAATTTTGTGAAACGTCATGTACGACCAACACAAGCCAACCCTCAAGGAGGATTGGTTCAGAAAGAGACATCTGTAAACATTTCCAATTTAGCTCTTTTTTGTTCGAATTGCGATAAACCTGTTCGTGTTGGATTTAAAATTTTAGAAAATGCAGACAAAGAGCGCATTTGTCGTAAATGTGGGGAGAAAATTTAAGCCATGAGTCGTTTGATGGAGTCTTATCAAAAAGAAATTGCACCAGCTCTTATGAAGAGTTTGAATCTTAAGAACCCATTGCAAGTTCCTAAATTAGAGAAGGTGGTTATCAACATGGGCGTTGCTGAAGGTGCAAAAGATTTCGCGCTTTTAGAATCTCATGTCGAAGAGTTAGGTTTGATTACAGGTCAAAAACCCGTGATTACGCGAGCAAAAAAAAGTATTGCTGGTTTCAAGTTGAGAGCTGGGGAGCCTGTGGGTTGCAAAGTGACACTGCGTGGTAAAAAAATGTATGAGTTTATGGATCGTTTTGTAAATGTTGTGTTGCCGCGCATTCGTGATTTCAAAGGAGTTCCGCCTCGATCTTTTGATGGAAGAGGAAATTATTCTTTAGGAATACAAGAGCAAGTTGTTTTCCCGGAAATTGAATTAGATAAAATCAAGCAGGTCCAGGGAATGGATATTATTTTTGTAACAACAGCAAAAACAAATGATCACGCAAGGGAGCTTCTGACTTCTTTTGGAATGCCCTTTAGAAGTTCAAAATAGTTTAGAAAGGTAAATGCATGGCCAAGACATGTTTGATGGTGAAACAACAAAGACCTGCGAAATTTAGCTCTCGAGCTTATAATCGCTGCAAGCAGTGCGGCAGACGCAGAGCCTTTTTAAAAAGGTTTGGTCTTTGCAGAGTTTGTTTTCGTAAATTTGCTTCAAATGGCTTGATCCCAGGTGTGATCAAGGCGAGTTGGTAGAAAAACAGTGTTGCGTCGCGCGTTGAGCGTATTGCGTTAAAACTTTTGATTTACGCATTACACTTTACGTACAGCGCATGACGGCTTTAAATGGAGAGATTAAAGATGAGTATGTCAGATCCGATTGCGGATATGTTGACCCGAATTCGAAATGCGAGTACGGCAAAAAAAGAATATGCAGATGTGCCAGCCTCCAGTTTTAAAAAAGAGGTTTTAAAGGTTTTAAAAGACGAAGGTTTTGTTCAAGATTTTAAAATGGCTGAAGAAGAAGGCCATCCTTGGATCAGAGTTTATTTGAAATTTACTCAAAAAGGGGATCGAGTTCTTCAAGGTATTCGTCGCATCAGTCTTCCAGGTCGTCGTGTATATGTTGGTGCAGATGAGATCCCAAGAGTTCAAGGAGGATTGGGCGTTTCGATCCTTTCAACCTCCAAAGGTGTGATGGCAGGAAAGAAAGCAAGCAAACTTCGATTAGGTGGCGAGATTATTTGTAGTGTTTGGTAAAGAATATTCAGGGTATTAGCCCTAAAATTTATGAGGAGTTTTTAAGATGTCAAGAATAGGTAAGAAAGCAGTATCTATCCCAAGTGGCGTGAGTGTTGAACTTGCTCAAAGTCTTTTTAAAATAAAAGGCCCTAAGGGACAGCTTGAACAAGTTTTACCCAAAGGTGTTTTGGCTAAGAAAGAGGGTGAGACCATTTTGTTTACAGTAGGGGATTCTGAGGAGCTTAAGCCTCTTCATGGTTTGATGCGCAGTTTGTGCGCCAATATGATTGAAGGCGTCACAAAAGGTTTTTCCAAAGATCTTGAAATTCAGGGTGTAGGGTATCGCGCAAAAATTGAAGGGAAGAATTTATCTTTGACTCTTGGATTTACGCACCCCGTGGTTTATCCCATCCCTGAAGGGATTAAGGTGGAAGTAGCCGATCAGGTGAAGGTGAAAGTTTCGGGTGCGGATAAGCAATTGGTGGGCGAAGTAGCCGCTCGCGTCAGGCGTTTTCTTCCTCCGGAACCTTATAAGGGTAAGGGTATTCGTTACGCTGGAGAAATCGTTAAGAAAAAAGCAGGAAAGACAGTCGCGTAAAATAAATTTTTATTTTTGATCTGTGGTAAAGGGATTTTAAAATGAGTGTTCAAAATAAGCGGGAAGTAAAAAGAAAAAATAGACATTTGAGAATTCGCCGTAGGCTTGAGGGTTCAGCAGAACGCCCCCGATTGGTGGTTTTCAGAAGTCATAAACATATTTATGCACAGTTGGTAGATGATTTTAAAGGTCATACGGTTCTTTCTGTCTCGACTCTTTTAAAAGATGTTCGGGAGAAGATGAAGTATGGCGGTGATGTCAAAGCTGCTCAAACATTGGGCGGTTATTTGGCAGAGTCAGCAAAACGTTTAGGAATACAACATGTCGTATTTGATCGTGCAGGTTATCAATATCATGGTCGAATCAAAGCTCTTGCAGAAGCTGCAAGAAGCGGTGGTTTGGCTTTTTAAGGAGGATATGTGGAGAAGGGAAAAGCAGGCAGTTTTGCTACGAAGAATAGAAATAAAAAAAGAGAAGAAGGTTTTCAAGATAAGACTTCTTCTGGCCCAGAGTTGTTTGAAAAAGTTGTTTATATTAACCGTTGCGCAAAGGTTGTTAAAGGTGGTAGACGATTTAGTTTTAGTGCGCTCGTGGTTGTGGGGAATGGGCAAGGACGCGTAGGATATGGTTTGGGAAAAGCTAATGAAGTGTCTGATGCGATTCGAAAAGGCACTGAATATGCTAAAAAATCTATGAAGTCTGTTTGTCTTCGCGGTACAACGATACCTCATGAAGTTTTTGATAAATTTGATGGTGGAAAAGTTTTCTTAAAACCAGCAACGCCAGGAACTGGCATTATTGCAGGTGGAGGCGTTCGCCCTGTTTTAGAAGCAGCAGGTGTTAAAGATGTGTTGGCCAAATCGATGGGGTCTTCTAATGCGATTAATGTTGTGAAGGCAACCATGAGATGTTTAGAGACTTTGCGTGATTTAGCAATGGTAAAAGCTGTTCGAGGAGATTTGTAAGATGGACTTAGCCAAAATTTTAAGTGTTGATGATTCAAGTAAGAAAATGAAACGTATTGGACGTGGACCTGGTTCTGGTCATGGCAAAACCAGTACTAAAGGACATAAAGGGCAAAAGGCTCGTTCGGGCCATGGAGCAAGAATTCGTCCGGGATTTGAAGGTGGACAAATGCCGCTTTATCGACGTTTACCCAAAAGAGGTTTTATTCATGATGGGAAAATAGTTTGGAATGTGATCAATGTGGGCCAATTAGGTATTTTTGAAGAAGGCGCCATTGTGACTCCCGAAAGTTTAGAAGAAAAAGGGCTTGTGAAGAACGTTAAAGATGGTATTAAAATTCTTGGGGATGGAGAGCTGAATCTTCCCTTAACCCTGAGAGTTCATGCTATCAGCCAGAGTGCTCGCCAAAAAGTCGAAAAAGCTCGTGGCAAAATTGAGCTTATCGGTCAATCAACACCAACCAAAAATAAAGTTTAAAACCTTGAATTGAATCTATGCTCTCAGCTTTTATCAACATATTTAAAATTCCTGATTTAAAAAAGAAATTACTTTTTACTTTAGGGCTTGTTGCTGTTTATCGTGTTGGAACGTATATTCCTACCCCTGGTGTCGATGGTTATGCGCTGAGCCAATTTGTGGAACAGGCTGCCAAAACTCAAGGCGGACTAGGTTCTATTTTTGGAATTATGGATATGTTTAGCGGAGGCGCTATGGCCAAATTGACCATTTTTGCGCTAGGTATTATGCCCTATGTCAGTGCTTCCATTATTTTGCAACTTTTGACAACGGTTATTCCTCAGTTAGAGCGCATGGCCAAAGAAGGTGAAATGGGGCGCAAGAAATTAACTCAATACACGCGCTATGGAACCGTGGTGTTGAGTTTAATACAATCTTTTTTTATTGCCTTGTGGTTAGAACATCCTGCCCGATTTGGTAATTTTGTCATTGTTCCAGATCCAGGTTGGGGTTTTCGTCTTCTTTGTATATTTACTTTGACAGCAGGAACAGCTTTTATCATGTGGTTAGGAGAGCAGATTACAGAGCGCGGTATTGGCAATGGAATGAGTTTGATTATTGCGGCAGGTATTGTTTCGCGTATCCCTGCAGGTATTCATCAAGTCTATATTCTTTTAAGTCCTGGCAGTCAAGATACCTCTGCTTTAAATCCTTTACAGGCTATTTTGATGCTCGCTATTTTAGTGGGTGTTATTGCTGCGGTGATTCTTGTCACTCAGGGACAACGTAAAATCCCTGTTCAATATGCCAAGCGTGTGGTGGGAAGGAAGGTTTTTACGGGACAGGCCACTTATATTCCATTGAGAGTCAATCAGGCAGGTGTTATTCCTATTATTTTCGCTGTGTCTATTTTAATGTTCCCTAGAACATTTGCAACACTGGTTCAAAGTGGTTCTTTGCAAAGAATGTTTGAACATTTAGTAGAAGGACGTTTGCTTTACAATATTATTTATGCTTTTTTAATTATTTTCTTTACATATTTTTATACGGCCATCACGTTTAATCCTTTAGATATTTCAGAAAATATGAAAAAGAGTGGTGCGTTTGTTCCAGGTATTCGACCGGGGCAAGCAACAACAGAGTTTTTAGAAAAAGTCATGAGCCATATTACCTTCTCAGGGGCTATTTTCTTGGCGATTATTGCTATATTGCCGGATATTGTTTATCGTTTGATGGACATTCCTTATTTGGTGGCTAGCTTTTTTGGAGGTACTGCTCTTTTGATTGTTGTTGGCGTGATGCTAGATTCTATGCGACAACTAGAATCTCAACTTTTGATGCGTCACTACGATGGCTTTATGCAAAAGGGAAGAATTAAAGGGCGGTATTAAAAGTTGGTGTCTATTTTGCATGTGGGTATTTTTTAAAAAGAAATTCACTGGATGAGTATGAAGAGAAAAGAAGAGTCTGATAAAAAAAGAATTATATTGCTGGGTCCTCCAGGCGCTGGAAAGGGCACACATGCAAAAGATCTAGCAGTGGCCCTGGATATTCCTCATATTTCAACAGGGGATATTTTAAGAGAGGCTGTTAAGGCAAAAACATCTGTGGGTTTGCAGGCCAAGACTTATATGGAAAAAGGAGAGCTTGTTCCTGATCAAGTGATGGCGGAAATTATTTTAGAACGTTTAAAAAACAAGGATTCTCAAGAGGGATTTATTTTAGATGGTTATCCTAGAACCCTCAATCAGGCGAAGGTTTTAGAAGAAGGTTTAAAAAAACTTTCTCAAACAATAGATTTTGCAGTGGAAGTTTTTGCCGATACAGATTTGATTGTGTCTCGGCTAGCCTATCGATGGGTTTGTCGAAAATGTGGTGCAACTTATCATTTAAAAAATATTCCACCAAAGGTGCAAGGTCGTTGTGATCTTTGTGATGGGGATCTTTATCAAAGAGAAGATGATCGTGAAGAAACGGTACGTCGTCGTCTTGAAGTGTATCGACAACAGTCCGAGCCATTGGTGGATTATTATGACCAGGCTGGAATTTTAAAAAAAGTTGATGGGGGATTGCCAAGAGAAGAAACTTTTAATGAATTGATGCTCAGTGTTGGCATGAAAGTAGCGAAATAATTCACAATGATTTTGATTAAGTCTCCTCAAGAAATTGAGAAAATGAGAGTTGCAGGACGAAAGACAGCTACACTTATGCAAGAGCTGTCTATGATGATTCGACCTGGTATTACAGGAATTGAACTAGATCAAAAAGCAGGAGAAGTGATTTTAAAACAGGGGGCAAAGACGGCTTTTAAAGGTTATTTAGGTTATCCTTCTCATATTTGTCTTTCGATTAATGATCAAGTGGTTCATGGGATTCCTGGAAAAAGATCTTTGAAAGAAGAAGATATTGTAGGACTTGATTTGGGATTGGTTGCAGATGGTTTTTATGGAGATATGGCTAAAACCTTTGCAGTGGGTCAAGTCAGTGATGAAAAAAGAAAATTGATTCAAGTAACGGAAGAAGCTCTATGGAAGGGTATAGAGCAATGCGTTCCCGGTAATCGCTTAGGAGATATTTCGAATGCTGTGGAGCAATGGGTTTTAAGCCATCATTTTTCAGTGGTAAAAGATTTTGTAGGGCATGGAATTGGAAGAAAATTGCATGAAGACCCTCCTCTTCCCAATTTTGGTGAACCTCATACAGGTCCTAAGTTGCAGGTAGGGATGGTGTTAGCCATTGAACCTATGGTGAATGAAGGGGGTTGTGAAGTCAGGATTCTATCTGATGGCTGGACAGTGGTTACTAAAGATGGTAAAGTATCTGCCCATTTTGAACATACGGTAGCGATTACTGAAAATGGACCAGAAGTTTTAACTAAGATTTAGGTTAAGGAGATTAGATGGCAAATTCGCCTGAACAAACGAAGGAAGAGCCGATTCGAGTTGAAGGGACTGTGGTGGAGCTTTTGCCTAACACAATGTTTCGGGTTGAATTAGTAAATCATCATCGGATTTTGGCCCATATTTCAGGGAAAATGCGAATGAATTTTATTAAGATTTTGCCGGGAGATAAAGTTACCCTTGAGATGTCTCCTTATGATTTAACCAAGGGAAGAATTGTTTTTAGAGAAAAATAAATTTGTTGGTTAAGATAGAGGAGAAAATAAAGTGCCAAGAATTGTAGGAGTAGATATTCCAAAAGAAAAGAAAATAGATATTTCTCTAACCTATCTTTATGG
Source organism: uncultured bacterium (assembly GCA_964640155.1). Lineage (GTDB taxonomy): Bacteria > Auribacterota > JACPWU01 > JACPWU01 > JACPWU01 > CAZXEQ01. Next base: position 398,292 of record CAZXEQ010000002.1, read on the forward strand.
GGTGGGAAGAACTTTGGCAAAAGAGATTTTAGCGAAGATTAATATTTCTGCAGATGTTCGTGCTAAAGATTTGACTGAAGAAGAAGTAGCGAAAATCAATTCTATTCTCCAGAAAGAATATAAGGTTGAAGGAGATCTCAGGCGTGAAATTGCACAAAACATTAAACGCTTGGTGGGTATCGGATGTTATCGTGGGATGCGTCATAAAAAAGGTCTTCCGGTTTGGGGACAGAGAACCCATACAAATGCAAGAACCAGAAAAGGTGCTCGTAAAACCGTTGGCGTGAAGAAAACAAGCGGTACAGCAGCACCTGCGCCAGCAGCAAAGGGATAGTATAAACCATTGCATCGATGTTAGATTTTCATTTTAGAGGGAGATATGTATGGAAAAAGAAGTTGAAAAAAAAGTAGTTGTTAAAAAGAAAAAAGTTTCACGTAGTGTTCCTGTAGCGCGCGCTCATGTGAAGTCTACATTCAATAATACATTTATTGCGATGACGGATTTGCAAGGAAATGTCATTGCATGGTCAAGTTCGGGTGTGATGGGCTTTAGTGGGGCAAAGAAAAGTACGGCTTATGCAGCTCAGGTGGTTGCTACAGATTGTGCAAAAAAAGCATCTGATTATGGTGTGAGAGAAATCGAAGTTTATGTTAAAGGCCCTGGCGCTGGTCGAGAGTCAGCTATTCGAGCTTTACAGGCTGCAGGTATAACGATTACAGCAATTAAGGATGTAACACCCGTCCCTCATAATGGCTGTCGTCCGCCAAAGAGACGCAGGGTTTAATGAATGGAGGAAAGTAAAGATTATGTCTAGGTATCTTGGTCCAGTATGTCGCTTATGTCGCAGAGAAGGTATGAAGCTTTTTTTAAAAGGCACCAAATGCGATACAGCAAAATGTACATTTGAGAAAAGACCCACACCTCCTGGCCAGCATGGTCAGACGAGGACAAAGCTTTCAGATTATGGTATTCAGCTTCGTGAAAAACAGAAGCTTAAACGTATGTGGGGGATGTTAGAGCAACAGTTTAAGAATAGTTTTAAAAGCGCAGCTAGAAAAAAAGGCGTTACCGGTGTAACCCTTCTTCAATTTTTGGAAATGAGATTAGATAATATTGTCTATCGATTAGGCTTTTCTCCTTCCAGAGCTGGAGCTCGGCAATTGGTGCTTCATGGTCACATTCGTGTCAATGGACGAAAAGTGAATCGACCTTCTTATGCTTTAAAGGTTGCGGATAAAATTGAAATTGTCGAAAATGCCAAGATTCGTGAAGGAGTGAAAGAGTCTTTAGAGAAACTTGCCTCCAGGCAAATTCCAGAGTGGCTTTTATTGAATCGAGAAGTTTTTAAGGGAGAGATTAATAAGATTCCTTCGCGGGAAGAGATGACTACTCCTGTCAATGAGCGCTTGATTGTAGAATTATATTCTAAATAGGAGATGACATATGGTTAAGTTAGGACGTTTTGAATTACCCAAACGTTTGGTCAGGGATGATCAAACTGCAACCCCGACTTATGCAAAATTTTATGCGGAGCCTTTTGAAAAAGGTTTTGGCGCAACTTTAGGCAATTCTCTTCGTAGAGTCTTGTTGTCTTCAATTGAAGGCGCTGCCGTTCAGTCTATGAAGATTGATGGTGTGCTTCATGAGTTGAGCACCATTCCTGGCGTTCAAGAAGATGTGCCTGAAATCATTTTGAACATCAAAAATCTTCTTTTCAAGTCTCATTCTAAAGAATCCAAATGGGTAGAGATTAAAGTTGATAAAGAAGGTGAAGTGGTTGCAGGAGACATCAAGGCCGATAGCACCATTGAAGTGGTCAGTCCCCAGACACATATTGCAACCTTGACCAAAAAAACCAAGTTTCATATGGAATTAGAAGTGGGCGTAGGCCGAGGCTATACACCTTCTGAGAGAAATAAAGAACCAGAGCAATCGATTGGTGTTATCCCAGTAGATTCTATTTTCACACCTGTTCGAAAGGTTAAATATTCGATCGAAGATACTCGTGTAGGACAGATGACAGATTTTGATCGCTTGGTCATTGAGATCTGGACTGATGGACGTATTACGCCCGAAGAAGCTTTAAGACAAGCTTCTGGTATTTTGCGTCATCATCTAGGGGCTTTTGTCAATTATGATGAAAATTATGTTGAGTTTGAGCAAGAGCCAACGAAGGAAGATAGAGATAGAGAAAGTTTTGAGAAAGTTTTGAATATGAGCATTGATGAAATTGAGCTTTCTGTTCGAGCTTCCAATTGTATTCAAAAAGCCAATATCAAGACAATTGGAGATTTGGTTTGTAAGTCAGAACCTGAAATGCTTAAGTATAAAAACTTTGGCAAAAAATCATTGAATGAAATTAAGAAAATTCTCACAGAGATGGGTCTTTCTTTGGGGATGAGTTCCGAAGAGTTAGCTGCTAGAAAAGCCGCTCAGGAGAAAGTAGCTGCTCTATGAGACATCGTAAATTATCAAAAAGACTGAGCCTTTCCACGGCTCATCGTCAGGCGCTTATTTCTAATATGGTCAAAAGTTTGATCCAGTATGAACGGATCACAACCACTTTACCAAGAGCAAAAGTGATTGCAACTTGGGCGGAACGTATGATCACTTTAGCTAAGAGGCAGGATCTTTGGTCTCAGAGACAAGCGGTGGCTTTTTTGACAGATAGAGAGCTTGTGAAGAAGCTTTTCAGAGAAATAGGTCCTCGTTTTAAAGATCGTCAAGGCGGGTATACGCGAGTGATTCGCTTAGACCGTCGTCCTGGGGATCGTGCCTACACAGCTATTTTAGAATGGGTCAGTCGTCCAGCTCCTGCTCCGGAAGTGGCTCCTGAAGAAGCCAAGAAGACAAAAGGGAAAAAGCTTCTTGCGGAGTCCAAAGCCTAATGGCGGCTCAAAGTGTGAGAGAATTAAAAACGCTTTTGGGAGGCGTTTTGGTGAATGATCCTCGTTATGATGTTGAAGCTTATTCTTTTGTCCTAGATGCTTTGGATTTTACTTTAAAAAAATTAAAAGCGCCTCGGCACGTGACAGCTTCAGAGCTTTTAGAAGGTATTCGACATTTTTCCATTAAATCTTTTGGCCCCATGACTCGGACTGTTCTAGAAAATTGGGGGATTAAGTCTTGTGAGGATTTCGGAGAGATTGTCTTTCATTTGGTGTCGCTCGGTTTAATGAGCAAGCGGGATACAGATTCAAAAGCTGATTTCAAAGGTGGATATGATTTTCAGGAAGCTTTTGAAAAACCTTTTACAGTTTAAAGTCCTCTCAATATTCCTATCATTTTGCTTTGTCTTTTCTTTTTGCACTTTTGGTTCTTCCGACAAAATTCCATCTTTTTCTGTTTATTCTGAAGAGCTTCCCAATGGGATGAAAGTTTATTTAAGGCAAGTCCCAGATTCAAGGTTTGTTGCTTTTGTGTTAACTGTTGGAGCGGGAAGTCGTACAGAAGGTCCCTTTCTTGAAAGTGGAATTTCTCACCTGATTGAGCATTTGGTTTTTCGCGGAACGGATCAAGGATTTTCTTCTGAGATTGGAAAACGCATTGAGCAATATGGTGGTGACATCAATGCGTATACAACGGCCGATTGTACGCTTTATTATATTCGTATTCCTCGTGAACAGATCAATATTGCTTTAGATATCTTTTTAGAATCTTTGCTTCATCCCAGTTTTGATCAGACCTCTGTAGAAAATGAAAAACAAGTTGTTCTTCATGAAGTTCAAATGGGCTTGGATGATACAGATAGAGTGTTACACAAGCTGTTTTGGAAAACGGCTTATCATATTCATCCCTATCAGGTAAAAACCATTGGAGAAGAATCTCTTTTAAAAGCATTAACTCCGGACAATTTAATTCAGTATTTTGAAAAGATGTATGTGCCTTCTAATATGTCTTTAACGGCAGTGGGTGATTTTGAAAAAGATGAGATATTAGTTTCTATTTTCGAAAAATTTTCATCGCTCCAAAGAAAATCATTTGAATTTCCCGTGGTTGCTCAAGAACCCCCCTCTATAGGACTAAGACGTTCAGAGAGTTTTGGATCCATTCAGTTGACGCATTGGATGATGGGATTTCATATCCCCTCGTTTCAAGATCCTGACTTTATTCCTTTAGATGTGATTGCAACTTTTTTAGCCAAAGGAAGTCAGTCTCCTTTGCGTTTAAAATTAGAATACGAGTTGAGCGTTGCAAAATCCGTGGAAGCGGAAACCTCTCCTTTAATGGATCCGGGGATGTTAACCATTCGGGCGACATGCGAAGACAAAAATATTCCCCTGATTGAAGTAGAGATAGACAAGATTTTGGAGAAATTGAAAAGAGAAAGAATTTCTATAGAAGAATTAAATCGTGCTAAAAAAAGAATATTGTCGGATTTTTATCAAGAGTTGGAATCCATTGAGAAGCAAGCTCTGTTGATTGGGGTCAGTGCATTTTTAACAGGAGACGCTACTTGTTTGGAAGAATATATCAAAAAAATACAGGCTGTTTCCCAAGAAGATATTTTGCGTGTTGCTCAAAAGTATTTTTCATTGGATCGTAAAGTAATCAGTGTATTGCGCCCTCAAAAAGCTCAAGAAAGCATCAAAGAAGATTCTATCCAAAAAATGAGGTTAAAACCTTCTGTCAAGCAACTGAGTAATGGAATCTGGGCAATTGTAGGAGAAGATCATGCTTTGCCCATAGTGAGCATTCAAGCTCTATGCAAAGGGGGATTAGGAGCAGAAACTGCACAAAATAATGGGATTTTTCAATTGATTGCCAATACGGCTATTCGTGGGACAAAGTCAAAATCAGGGGAGGAAATTTTAGGTTCTGTTGAAGCTCAGGGAGGAACTTTGTCAGGTTTCTCAGAATTTGATGCTTTTGGATTTTCTATGAGAATTCCAAAAGATTTTTTGAAAGAGGGGCTTTTTTTGATCTCTGATATTTTTCAAAATGCCACTCTTGCTTTGGAAGATTTAGAAAAAGAAAAAAGCCAACTTTTATTGGATATTCAAGAAGTTAAAGAAACCCCCATTTTGTGGGCTCTCTTTCAATTAAAACAGAATTTATGGAGTCAACATCCGTACCGATTTTTGAAATGGGGGTCGGAAAATTCTATAAAGGCTTTAACGCAAGAAGAAGTTGTGAAGGTTTTTAGAGAATATTGCATTCCTTCTCATCTGATTATTTCAATTTCTGGGGATGTTGCTTCTCCAGAAGTTTTTAAATTAATCGAAGAGGCATTTTCAAATTTTGTATCTACTCAAAAAGAATTGAAGACTCAAGGTAATTTTGAAGATAGAAATGAGGCTTTGAAAATTTGTCTCAATTCCCCTCAAGCCCAATCTCTTGTGATGATGGGTTTTTTAGGAGCCAAAGCAAGTGATGCAGATAGTTATGGACTGGAACTTTTAGCAAAGCTTTTTTCTGGATTATGTTCCTCCCTGTCTGAAAAATTAAGAACACAAGCAGGTTCTGTTTATCAGCTGGGGGCGGAGAATTTCTTGGGTCTTGACCGGGGCTTTTTTGTGATTTATGCTGGAACAAGTCTTGAGAAAGAACCAGAGGTAGAGAAAACCATTCAAAGTGCTTTAGAAGAAGTCATGGAAGGCAAAATCAGTAAAGAAGATCTTTTACGAGCTCAGAATCAGGCTATTGCTGAGAAAATCCAGGATTGGGAGTCATTAACCTTTCGAGCTAGAGAAGCCGCCTATTTTGTTTTGAATGGAGTTGGGATTGAAGAATTTGATCAGTATCGACAGAAAATCATGGCCTGGGATGAAAAAGCCTTGGCTAAAATAGCGAAAAAATATTTTAAAGAAGGTCGTTCAGTTTTTTTGACTGTAAGTCCTGAACAAAAAAATAATAAATAGAAAGATGAAGGTGAAAATATGAATGCTGAAGGAAATATGACACAAGAAGCTTTATTTATGGGATTGATTTCCATGTTGGCTCAAGGAGTGATGCAGCATTTAGGAAAATTTGCTGATCCTATGTCGGGGAAGGTAGAAAAAAATTTGGAAGCAGCCAAAGCAACGATTGATTTGATTGAAATGTTAAAACAAAAAACCAAGGGTAATTTAAGTTCTGAAGAAGAACGTTTAGTGAATACAACACTGATGAATCTTCAGCTCAATTACGTTGAGGAAAATGAATTGTCTCAAAAAGGGAGTGCTTCTTAATGGAATGGCAAATTCAAGATTTGTCTAAGCACTGTAGTCAATGTCAGACAATATTTGGAGAGGCGGACTCCTTTCATTGCTTTCTTGTTTTGTCTGAAGAGGATATTCCTCAAAGAAACGATTTTTGTAAATCTTGCTTTGAGAATGTTAAGGACATTTGGTTGAATTCTCCTAAAACTTATTCTCATTGGGCGAGTTTTGTAAAATTAGAAACACCTCCTCCTAAACCTAAGCCTATGCCTTATGAATATTTTGAGACTTTGATGCGAAAGTATATTGTTTCAGAAGAAACAAAAGATAAAAAATTTGCTTATATTTTGATTCTTTTGCTTGAAAGAAAAAAAATACTCTCATTTAAAGAAAGTATTTTAAAGGAGGCAGAGAAGCGCTTTTTAGTTTATGAGCATTCTGAGACGGGGGAATCTTTCATTTTAGAAGATCCTCATTTAGGCTTAGCTCAAGTGGGAGAGTTACAGCTGGAGCTTAAAGAAATCATGGGTCAGGAATTACAATTAACCTCTTGAGACAAAACAAGTGAGACTCTTTTTTTGTTTTAATTTCTTCGTTTTAAACCTTCAGTTAATGTGTTCTGCTGTTGAGAATGATAATCGCTCTTGTCCCCTCTATGATCGAGCTCTGCAATTCTTCTACGAAGGACGTTCTTATCAATCCAGTGAAGATCATATTAAGGCTCTTCAAAAATATGAGGAAGCCTTTCTTCTTTTTCAGAGAGTTACACGAGAAGACTCAAAATGGGCAATGAAGGCAAAGAAGAAAATGAGACAAATCGATCGAGATGTTCGACGTATGGGGATGAATATCTATACGAAGCAGTTAGGTTCTTCCAAAACTTTTAGTAAAGATGCGCAAGTTACGCTAGAGTATTTTGAAGAGTGGAGAAGACAGGAGAAAAATATGAAAGGCATGTCTTAATGGCATCTCAACAGAAAATAGCCATGGCCAAGTCAGTTTCTAAAGTAGGACTCTGGACTTTTGGGAGTCGTGTGTTGGGCCTGATTCGAGACAGTATGGTCGCTCGAATTTTTGGTGTGGGGATGGCGACAGATGCCTTTATGTTTGCTTTTACCATCCCTAATCTTTTAAGACGCTTATTGGCAGAAGGAGCACTTTCAGTTGCGTTTGTTCCTGTTTTTACAGAATCTATTACACAAAAAAAACATGAAGAATCTGAAAAAACATTTCAAATTATTTTTACTTCTTTTTCCATATTTTTAGTAGGGGTCTCAATCATTGGCATTTTTCTTTCCCCTTGGATTGTGAAGGTTTTTGCTCCTGGTTTTGAAGCAGATCAATATGCGTTAACAACACGACTGACTCAATGGATGTTTCCTTTTATTTTTTTTACAGGCTCTTCAGCTGTTGTGATGGGTATTTTAAATGCCTTGAATGCATTTTTTGCTCCAGCAGCAGCACCTATTTTTTTGAATTTGATGATGATTGGGGCCATCCTTTTTTTTAGTCCTTTCTTTCAGCAACCTATTTTTGCTTTAGCTATAGGTGTGATTTTAGGAGGAATGGCGCAATGGGTTTTGCAAATTGTAAGAGCCTATCAATTGGGATTTAGAATTATTCCAAAATTTCAATTGTTTCATCAGGATGTAAAAAGAATCTTTAAGCTTTTGGCCCCTACGGTATTTGGTGTTGCAGTATATCATTTGAATATTTTGGTTTCTAGAGCGTTAGCATCGCTTTTACCACAAGGAAGTGTCACTTATCTGTACTATTCAGATCGTTTGCTCGAATTCCCTTTAGGAATTTTTGCTATTTCTATTGCAACTGTAGCTTTACCTCAATTGACTCGCGAGGCTTCTGAAACCAGTTTTGAACGCTTAAAAGAAATTCTATTTTTTTCTTTAAAACTTGTGAGCTTTATTTGTGTTCCAGCGATGATAGGCTTGATTGTATTACGAGTCCCTATTATTTCTCTTCTTTTTCAATATGGTCATTTTACAACTGAAGATGTATGGAAATTAGCTCAAGTTTTTTTGACTTCGGCATTAGGATTATGGGCGGTTGCAGGCCTTCGGGTGAGCGTTCAATCTTTTTATTCTCTAGGAGATGTTCGAACTCCTGTAAAAGTGGCTCTGATTAGTTTTACCCTTAATCCTATCTTGGGTTTTCTTTTGATGAAAATCATGGGGGCTTCAGGTTTAACCTTAGCTAGCTCTATTTCTGCCTGGGTTCAATGGATTTTACTTTTTTATTTTCTAGGACATAAAATAGGAAAGTTACCCATTATCCCCTTTGTCAAAAGCATTATGCCGATGTTGGTTGCTGCATTGGTGATGGGATTGGTTTTATATCCGTTTGCTCACTACTATGCATGGTTTTTAGCTAAGGCAGTCTTAATAAAAATTTTATATGTTTTGGGTGCGATTGCAATTGGAGCAGGGATATACACTTTCCTTGCCTATCTTTTGGGAGTGAAAGAATTAAAATCTATTGCTTATCGTGTTTTAATGAAGTTTAGAAAAATGAAACCCGAAAAGATTTCGGAAAATTCTTTAGAATAATCGACTCACCCTATTCTTATCTGTTCATAAAACTCACGAATTTTTCTTGTCCCTTTTCTGGCAGGATCTTTACCAATGATTTTGTTGTCGGATTGAACCCACGGAATAATTCCCATCGAGGAATTGGTTAGAAAGGCTTCATCGGACTCAAGAATTTCTTCAGGCAAGAGAGAGCGAATTTGTGTTTTCAAACCTAAAGAAGCAGCACTTTGAAGAATGATTTTACGTGTGACTCCTCCTAGAACGCCATCTTCTAAAGGAGGTGTTAAAAGAAGGTTGTCTTGAAGTAAAAAAAGGTTACTTGCAGTTCCTTCCGTCAAAAGACCGCGTGTATTGAGGAAAATTCCTTCGTCATAGCCCTTCTCAAGGGCTTGCATACGCCCAAGAATATTATCCAGATAATTGAGAGATTTAATTTGAGACAGGGGGGATGTTTCATTGCGACGTGTGTTTAAAGTAAGGGTGCGGAATCCTTTTTCGTAGAGTTCTGGTTTAAAGGGGAGAAATTTTTTGCAAATGATCATGAGATTAGGTTTAGAAGGTATCATGGGAGGGACAGATCCCATCCACTTCCCCCGTGTGACCATGATGCGTACATAACAATCTTCAAAGCCGGTTTGCTTTGCAACTTCTAAGGTGATTTTTTCTATTTGCTCTATAGCCCAAGCATGCTCTATTTGAAGTACATCAAGACCTTGAAATAAACGTTCAATATGATGCTTTATCCCGATCGCCTTCCCTTTGAAAACACGCATGCTTTCAAAAACACCATCTCCAAAGAAAAGTCCTCGATCAAGAATAATTTCTGAAATTTCGTTTTGTTGAACGAACTGATCGTTTAGATAGACCCAAGTGTTTGTCATGAGTTTACTTTATTCACCTTTATAGCGATGTTATATATAAAAGTACGTTCTTTATAAATGCGGGTGACACTCGACGGGGTGCCCCATCGAGCGGAACTTTTTGTGAGCACGATGGGGCTGACGAGTGGCAGGACCCGTTTCTTTCCTAAAAGAACGCACTTTTTTTATATATAGAATCTTTATAACTCCAAAAATATTTTCCCCTTTACCAGGGTTTCTTCGTATTCTGCTTGAGGATCTGAATCCCAGACAATTCCGCTTCCTACTTGAAAAGAAAGAGTTCCCTCATGATGAATTAATGTCCGAATGAGTATGGACAAATCAGTCATAGCATTAAATCCAATAACCCCGAAAGTTCCAGTATAAATATTTCTTCGTGTAGGCTCAAGTTCTTCTATAATTTGCATAGAGCGAATCTTCGGGGCTCCTGTGATAGAACCTCCAGGGAAGGTGGCTTTGAGAACATCAAAAACATCAAGACCTTCTTTTAAAGTTCCTGAGATATCTCCTGCTAAATGAAAAACAGTTGGATGTGTTTCAATGCGCTTAAGATCAGACACATGGATAGATCCATATTCACAAACTCGACCTAAATCATTTCTTTCTAAATCAATAATCATGAGAAGTTCAGCGGCATCTTTTGAACTACAAAGCAGTTCTTCTTTTAGATTTTTGTCCTGTTGAGGCGTTTGTCCACGAGGGCGTGTTCCTTTGATGGGGGAGGTTTGAATGAATTTATTTTTGATTTTCAAAAAGCGTTCAGGGGAGAGGCTAAGAAGGGTTGCATCAGGGGTTCTAAAATATGCCGCATGAGGGGCGGGATTTTGAATGAGTAATTTTTGGAATAAATTAAAAGAATCCCCATGATATTCAGAAGTAAATCGTTGAGAAAGGTTGACTTGGTAAATATCTCCTTTAGCAATGTAGTCTTTTGCTTTTCGAATCGTTTCCAAATAATTTTTTTTGTCGAAGTTCGATTTCCAGTTAAACCGTAGCGGGTCCTGCCACTTGACAGCCCCACCGTGCTCACTAAAAGTTGCGCTCGGTAGGGCCCTCCGTCGAGTGTCACCCGCAACATCAATTTTCTTGGCAGATGATATTTCTAGATTTTTCTTTAATTCCAAAATTTTTGATTGAACATCTTTTTGATTTTCTCCAGGAAGAGCAATAGCAATGATATTTCCTTTTGTTTCAAAAGAGTTATAAAGATAAGCACAATCGTAAAAACCCATCACAATATCAGGAAAATTTTGATCATCCTTTGATGGGTGGGGAGTACGTTCTAACTTTCTTGCAAAGTCATATCCAATATATCCGATGAGCCCCCCTTGAAAAAAGGGAGTTTCTGAAAAACCAGATGCGTAAGATTGATATAATTTCGACAATTCTTTTAAAGGGTCAGAGGAAGAAAAAGTTTTTATTTCTCCATTTCTTTTAATGATTTCAACGTGGGATCCTTTGCTTTTGAAAATGAGAAAGGGATTGAATCCCATTAGAATTTGTTTTTCATGATGGAAAAAGAAAGAATAAGATTCTTGACTGAGTGAGAAAAAGACTTCAATGGGAGGGAGTTTTGGAGTCCAAGATTGAATTTCCATGGAAGTTTATGATCCTATACAAAAGTATGATCTTTTAAGAAGAGGCGGGTCCTGCTATTTTAATCTAATGCTCCACCAATGGGTTGAGCCCCTTTCTGTTGGAGTAAATCAAATATTTCTTTACGCTTGAGTTTAAGTGTGGTTGTTTTGGGAAGTTCATCCCATATTTCAAAGCCACGTATTCTTTTATAGTCTGCAACTCTTAAATTAGTTTCCTTAATGGTTTCTTGCAACTTGCTTTCAATTTCTGAATTGTTCCGAGGAATTTCTCCCGGTTCTATACCCCAAGCTCTGAAAACCTCTAAATTCGGAACTAGAAGAGCATAAACCCATTCATCCATTTTAAAATCTTTAGATTCTTTTTTAAGTCCAACCACACAGGCTTCTTTAATCCAGGGATGCCGTCCAAGTTCTTCTTCTAATTCTTCTGGGTAAACATTTTTTCCGCCTCGAGTAACAATCACATTTTTCATGCGGCCTGAAATGTGTAAGAACCCTCGGGCGTCAAAAAAGCCTATATCTCCTGTATGAAGCCATCCTTCTTTTAGAATCTCAGAAGTTGCTTCGGGATTATGATAATAGCCTTTCATGATGTTAGGTCCTCTAGCGATAATCTCTCCATTCTCGATTTTAATTTGAACACCAGGAATGGGACGGCCCACGGAACCGATGGTGTTTTGAGTTGGAGTGTTAACCGTAAGAATAGGACTTGTTTCTGTGAGGCCATAGCCTTGATAAATGGGGATACCTAGAAGCAAAAATTCTTCTATGATTTTAGGGTCAATAGGAGCTCCCCCTGAAATAAAAAATCTAAAAGAAGGACTTAACCGATTCTTGATCGGTTTAAAAAGAATATGCCCAATCGGGAGTCCAAGCCATTGTGAAGTTTTAGAAATAATCCGTAGTGTTTTAAAAACGATATTTTGAACCTTTGAGAGAGCTTCAATTTTAGCTTTGATTTGGTGATACATCAATTGAATGAGAGCAGGAACAGCGATTAAGACGGTCGCGTTATTTTCCTGCATGCGTTCGACGAGAGTCGGCCCTTTCAGATTTTCAACGTAAGTCACTGTTATTCCCATATGGATTGGAATGAGGAAGTCTGCTGTGATCGCATAGGTATGACAAAGAGGTAAACAAGAAACAAATTGGTCATTAGGCGAGAAAGGAAAAATGGAAGAAACAGACTCGACATTCGATGCGATATTATGATGAGTTAACATCACCCCTTTGGGAGATCCTGTGGTCCCAGAAGTATAGAGAATGATAGCAAGATCTTCTGTTCGAACCTTTTCAAGAGATTGTGTCCCAGACTCTTTTGCTGTGGAAATAAATTTTGAAAGAGTAAGGAGCTCAGACGTTTCTTCATCCAGGACAATGAGTTTAGGTTGAGAGGGTGCTTTTGGGGCAATGGTCAAAAGAATAGATTTAAATTTAGACGAGGTGAAAACGACTTTACATTCTGAATGATGGATAATGTTTTCAATGGAATGGTCTTTAAGTTTAGAATCAATAGGAACAACGACCCCTCCGGCCCACAAAATGCCAAAAAATGCGAGGCCCCAATAGGGATGGTTTTCTGTCATGATTCCAATACGATCCCCTTTTCGTATGCCTATATTTTTAAGGGCAATCGCTATTTTTTGAGAAGAATCATGAAGTTCTTGATAGGTGATTTTGAAATAATTTTTTTCTTGTTTAATCTGTAGAGCAATCTTCGATCCAAAAGAAGATGTATTTTGAATAAAATGAACGAGTGTATTCATGTTCTAAAAATATACACGATTTTTAAGCAGAAAGGGTATTAAAAAAGGTATATGGAGGATAAATTCTCTCACTCCTAATATGGACTTGAATTTCAAGGGGGGGATGGTAAAATGCCCGATAAACTTAGGGGTTTTAAGGCTTCATGGTTGTTGTTTCAGTTCTTATTGTCTTTCTGCTGATATATGGTTTCTGGGAATATTTTTCTCATCTTAGAAATCTTAAAGCCATCCCATTGCGCATTCATGTCAATGGCACTCGCGGGAAATCAAGTGTGACACGATTGATTACTGCAGGTCTTCGTGCGGGAGGCAAAATGGCTTTAGGCAAGACAACAGGAACTGCACCGCATGTGATTTTAGAAAATGGTGCTGAGACACAAATTTATCGGCCAGGATCGGCAAATATTATCGAACAAGTAAAATTTATTTCAAAAGCCAGGGAACGTCGTGCTCAAGTAGTTGTTGTTGAATGTATGGCACTTCAGCCTGTTTTTCAATGGCTGACAGAGCATAAAATCATTAGAGCTCAAAAAGGAGTTATCACCAATATTAGATCAGATCATATGGATGTGATGGGTACATCCTTGGAGGAAATTACGGATGCTTTATCTAATACGATTCCTTTTCACGCAAAGTTTTTCACCGCCGAGAACAAGCCCGAGTTATTAAAACAGTTAAATGACATTTGCCAAAAGAGAAATACAGAATTTATAACAGCTCATGAGGATGATGTTGCTTGGGCAGAGATGAAAGGTTTTAGCTATATTGAGCATAGAGAAAATGTTGCTCTGGCATTGAAAGTTTGTGAAGATTGCGGAGTGGATCGTGAAACGGCTCTGGCTGGAATGATTCAGGCTATTCCAGATCCGGGTGTTTTAAGAATGTATCATATTCGATTTTTTAACAAAGATATTCAGTTTGTAAATGCCTTTGCAGCCAATGATGCTGACTCGACTGTTTTAATATGGAATCGATTGACAGAAGGGTTAGAGGCGGATCGCAAAAAAATTGTGTTGCTCAATTCAAGAGCGGATCGCATTCAAAGAAGTGAACAAATGGGTGTTTTAATTGCAAAAGATTTACCTGCAGATACATATTTTCTAGCGGGAGATTTTACGAAAGCTATTGAGGATGAAGCTGTTCGTTTAGGGTTGCCAGAAGAAAAAATAGAAAATGTTGGAACAACATCTGTTTCGAATATTTTTGAAAAGGTTTTGGAATATACTCCAGAGCGTTCAATGGTTTTTGCCATTGGCAACATTGGGGGAATGGGACAAGAAATTGTGGATTTTTTTAAACATCGTGGAGGTTTAAGTGATTCAGGAGTCAGTGGGATTAGGCCTGGTTCTGAGCCTTATATTTTCTGAGATTTTTGGATTGGCCGCTGGAGGAATGGTCGTACCAGGGTATTTGGCTTTAAATATTCATGATCCTCAGAAAGTGACAGGTACGATTTTAGTGGGCTTAGCAACGTATGCGTTGGTGCGTTTTCTTTCTAATTTTATGTTTATTTATGGTAGACGCCGCACCGTGATTACCATTTTAATAGCATTCGCCTTTGGATGGGTGTCCCGCTCTTTTTTTGCATGGCAAATAAAAGATGTAGATGTGGAATTGGCTTCCATTGGGTATATTATTCCAGGCCTTATTGCTATTTGGATGGAACGACAGGGTATTATTGCAACGATTTCAACCATGTTAATTGTTTCGGTTTTGATTCGCCTTATTTTGATTGTTTTAACCTTAGGAAAGATTTAAATGCCTGCAAAGAAAATCTCTCATCGAACATTGGTAGGACTCGCCATGATTGCATTGTTACTCTTTTTTCTTGCTTTCAATTCTTACCAAATCATCCAACAGCCCTGGCATAATGAAAAGCTGAAAGCATCTCGTTTGGCTTTGATTGCAGCCAATGCTCTTAAAGCCCGTGCAATTGAAAAGGGTTTGGTTATTGATGCAGTGAACGATCCAAATTTGACAGGATTGATTGGGGAAGAACGCACGTATATCACCACCGATGAGGGTCTTTTACAGGCAAAATTGACGACCACCAACCCTAATTTTGCAGCTGCTATTGTGGATATGCTTAAACAAGCAGGCCTTAAAAAGGGCGACACTCTTGCGGTGGGACTTACAGGTTCCATGCCTGCGATGAATTTAGCCGCTTTGGCCGCGATAGAAGCTTTAGAGTTAAAACCTATTATTATTGCCTCTGTAGGTGCATCTAATTGGGGTGCGACAAACCCTGATTTTACCTGGCTTGATATGGAAAAATATCTTTTTGATAAAAAGATATTTCACTTTCGTTCAGTAGGTGCTTCTATTGGAGGAGGCCATGACAAGGGGAGAGGATTAAGTAGCTTAGGACGGCAACTTATCGAAAAAGCCATTCAAAGAACAGGTTTGACGCTTATTCAAGGAAATAGTTTAGAAGAGTCGATTCAAAAAAGGATGGAAGTCTATGATCAATATTCAAAATCTCATCCCATCAAAGCCTATATCAATATAGGTGGTGGGTTATCGAGTTTAGGGGCAGCAATTAATGGACAACGAATTCCACCGGGTCTTTCCAAAAATTTGGCTTTGAAAAATCTACCGGTAAAAGGCGTCATCGTCCATATGGCAGAACGAGGAATTCCTATTATTCATTTGCTGAATGTTCAAACATTGGCGCGAATGTATGGTTTCCCCATTGCCCCTCAACCTCTGCCTGAAATTGGAGAAGGAAAGATATTTTTTGAAACCCGCCATCATGTTATGATTGCTGGCCTATGTATTGTCCTTTTAGTAGGATGCATTGTTGTTTTTGTAAGATTAGATCTGTTTCATCGCCTTTTTATGAAAAGAGTTTCTCAAGGATCAAAAATTTAAAATATGGACTTATATGTTTCAGAATAAGAATTTTGTTGAAAATAGAAAAATTTTTAGTTTTGCTCTTTTTTTCTTTATAGGGATGATGGTGCATATTGATGGGGCGAGTGCAAAAAATCTGGTTTGGGATGAATTTGCTCCAGTACAATATGACGAAAAAGTGGAAGCAAGTTTGAAAGGAAAAAAAGCAGATCTTTACAGTTGTACTAAAGCTCATGCGATTGAATTTGAGTTAAAAGGCCCTCGTAAAATTTTGATTCATATACGAAATGTTTTCCAAACACAACACGAAGAAATGAAAGCATATCGTATTAATGTTTTGTTAGATGGCCGCAATTTTGATGAATATTCTTTTCGCTCAGCCCCTACAAATCTAGCAACGATTTTGGGAGACAATATTTCGTCTCGTAAATTAGGCATGCTACGTAAAATTGTGTTAGAAATTCCGGAAGGGGTTCATCGATTAAAATTTTTTCCATCTCATGAAGAAGAACCCTTGCTTTTGAGATGTTTTGCTTCTGAGATTTTTTCTCAAGGAGAAAAACATGTTGCTATGAGCCCAGAAAAGTATGCCCAAGTTGTAGGTATGATTTTTCAAGAGAAGGAAATGACCTATTATCGCATGACGCCAGAAAAACCTATTCAATTGACAGTCGTCGGTCCTACCGAGATCAAAGTCGTAACTCGATTAGAATTTAATCAACGGATGAAAGGCAAGTTTTCTTATCAAATTCAGGTTTTTGAAGATGATCGTTTGGTTCAAACCAGGCAATATCGTACGTATAAGTCGGATGTTGTTTCTTATCAGAAAGTGACCAACGTGACTGCAGGACGGTCGCGTTCTTTTTTAATTCCTGTACGTAAGGGAAAACATGTTTATCGGTTTGTTCCTGTGACTTCACAAAAAGAAACAGTCATAGCAAAAATACTAATTCCACGTAAGGATGTGGGAGTGACGGAGAAATAAAATGAAATTTTTAGATTTTTTAAAACCTGAGAGTATTCGTATTCATATGAAGGCTGCGAACAAGGAAGAAATTATTCGAACACTTGTTAATTTAGCTGTTACCACCTGTAGATTTGCTCAACCTCAAGAAATATTGAAAGCGGTTCAGGACCGAGAAGCTCTTATGAGTACAGGTGTGGGTAAAGGAGTCGCAATTCCTCATGGTAAAGCGGATTGTGTATCAGAATTAGGAGGAGCTTTAGTGATTTTAGATTCAGGGGTTGATTTTGGATCTCCTGATGGGCTTCCTGTGCGCATTGCTATTTTATTATTGTCTTCAACAAAAGAAACAGGGCCGCATATCCGTGCACTCGCTCACATTTCTAGAGCTCTTCAAGACGAAAAAATCAGAGAAGGTCTTCTTCAGGCAAAAAGTGTCAGAGAAGTTTTAGATGTTCTTGCTCAGAAAGAAGCTGTATTTTAAAAATAATTCACAATGAGTTTCAGATTTAAAGTTCATTTTAACCAAATGACTTTAGATGATCAACCGCATGATCTCTATCATTATCCCCACTTTTCAAGAAGAACATTTTCTTGAACCTTTACTTCATCAACTTACTACAGATTCATTCCCTCATGAAATCATTGTAGTAGATGCAGGAAGTAAAGATAAAACAGTTGAAATCGCTCAAGCTTTTTCAAAAGTTGTGTATTCACTTAAAGGGCGAGGTCTTCAAATGAATGCAGGAGCCAGAGAAGCCCAAGGGGATGTCCTTTTATTTCTTCATGCAGATTGCTTGATTGAATCAGGATCTTTAAGACAAATAGACAAAGTTTTAAAGCAGGGGTTTATTGGAGGATGTTTGAAACAAAAAATTAAAGCAAATCACGCGTCTTATCGTTTCTTAGAGTGGTCTGGAAATGTGCGTGCTAAATTAAGACATATTTTTTATGGAGATCAGGGTATTTTTGTAAGAAAAGATGTTTTTGAATCTTTGAATGGATTCAAGCCGTGGCCTCTTTTTGAAGATGTTGAATTTTCTCAAAGATTACGACTAAAAGGTCGCACCATTGTTCTATCAAAAAAAATATTTGTCTCTAATCGCAGATGGGCAAAACAGGGAATTCTGAAAACCACTTGGATGAATCGACGGCTATTAACTTTATATCGGCAAGGGGTCTCACCTCACATTCTAGCTGAACAATACCATGATATACGATAAGTGCGTTTTAGCTATTCTGATCAAAAGTCCTATTGCCAGAGAGGTTAAAACACGATTGACTCCATTCCTTTCAGGGAAATCAGCAAATCTTCTTTATCATTCTTTTATCAAAGATATTCTTTATCAATTTTCTCGCTTGAGTCATATAAAAAAGGTGATTGCTCTTTCAGGAAACCCCTCGTTTTTAAATCAAATTCATTTCAAAAGGTTTGATTGTATAGACCAGGGGGCAGGTTCTTTTGGAGAAAAATTACTTCGTGTTTTTCAAATGCTTTTTCAGCAAGGATTTTTTAAAGTGATTGTCATGAGTTCAGATAGTCCCAATTTACCTTCTTCTTTTATTAAAAAAGCTTTTCAAATGTTAAGAAGTAAAGATGTGGTGTTAGGTCCTGCTTGGGATGGAGGGTATTATTTGATGGGGTTTAATCAAATGCCTGATAAACGCTTTTTTGAAGGGATTTCATGGAGTACAAGTTCTGTTCTTCTTGAAACAGTGATCCAGGCTAAGAGACTAAAAAAAAGTATGGGATTTCTTCCGGCTTGGTATGATATTGATCGTCCATCGGATTTAAAACTTTTGAGTTTAGATATTCAATCATCAAAGAGGGGAAAAAATATTAAAAATATCTTTGGAACTTTAAAATTTCTCAAGATGGTGTAAGATTAGTAGCATAAACTCTTTTGAGTCGGTAAGTTAACTTATTTAAGAAAGGTTATTTTATGAAAAATTTTAAAGTTTGGTTGAGCGTATTCTTTTTGATAATCGTTTCTAACTTGGGTCATGCAGAGCTAGCAAAAGATTTTATCTCAAGCGATTTGGATGGTAAAACTTTTAAATTTTCAGATGTGAAAGGCAAGGTGATTATCTTAGATTTTTGGGCAACCTGGTGCCCTCCTTGTCGAGAAGAAATTCCTCATTTTATTGAATTACAAAATACTTATGGGGCTCAAGGTCTTGAGGTGATTGGGATTGCGCTAGATCGCAAGGGCGCTAAAGTGGTGAGGCCTTTTGCAAAAAAGTATAAAATTAACTATAAAGTGTTGGTTGGAGATGCTTCAAAAATTGCTGAAAGCTATGGGGGTGTGGTAGGAATTCCCACTACCTTTATAATTGACAGAGATGGGAATGTTATTGAGAAATATGTGGGATATGTTGAAAAGGAAGAATTTGAGAAGCATATCAAAGCTTTGCTTTGATCGAGGAATTAGGGATGGTTCATTGTGGATCGGAAAAGAAAAAGACGCAGCTTGAAAAATCACAATACACAATCCCCCCTATCTCATTTACTTATTGAAAAGCTTAAACAAGCGCTTCTCTCAAAAAAATTAGCTCTCTCTCTAGAGAAAAAATTAAAAAGTTTTGGTTTTTCAAATCCTCAAACTGCGTTTAGAAATCTTTTAACCCTCAGTGAAAATCCTGTTGCACAACAGGATTTTTTTGAGATTTTAATCTATCTTTTAGAATTACTTCAGAAATCTCCCTCTTGTGATTTGTCGCTCAATCATTTCGAACGTTTCTGCGCGAATGTCTCTAGTCCCTCACGTCTCTATACTTTCTTAAAAAAAGCTCCACGTAGTTTTGAAATGATAATTCGTCTTTTTGGTACAAGTCCTGCGTTGTCACAAACTCTGATTCGCAATCCAGAATATTTTGATTGGCTCTATGACCCTTTTGTTTTAGATAGGACGTGGGGAAAAGAAGATTTTCATAATGAAATTGATGCTGTTCTTGAACAAACTCAATATTCTACATCTGCATTAAATACGCTTAGACGTTTCAAACGCCGACAAATGTTAAGAATTGGTGTTAGAGACATGCTCTCTTTAAGTGATCTGGAAGAAACAACACGTGACATTTCATTTTTAGCAGATGTTTGTTTAGAATGGGCAATGCGTGTGGCGTATCGAGAGTTAAAAGTAAAATTTGGAGAGCCTCAATGTGAAACAAATGTGAGTCAGCTTTCTTCTTTTGTGGTGATTGGAATGGGAAAATTAGGAGGACTTGAACTCAATTACAGTTCGGATATTGATGTGATGTTTGTTTATTTAGAAGAAGGGAAAAGTTCAGGAGGAAGCGAAAAATCAATCGATAATCATCGCTTTTTTACACGACTTGCTGAAAGAATGCTGCAAATCTTGAGCTCCATGACATCGGAAGGAACGGTGTATCGCGTAGATACACGTTTGAGGCCTGAGGGTGCTACAGGCCCTTTGGTAAGGTCTTTAGAGAGCTTTGAGCATTATTACGCGACGTGGGGGAGAGCTTGGGAAAGACAAGCCTTGATAAAAGCCAGGGCAGTTGCAGGCGATATCGCTCTTGGAGAGCATTTTTTGAAAACGCTTAATCCCTTCATTTATCGGCGGTATATGGATTATCAAGCCATTGAAGAAATGAAAGCCATTAAGCTTCGTATTGAGGAAGAAGTGACTCGAAAAGGAGAAAATGCACGTGATGTTAAATTGGGGGTAGGAGGGATTCGTGAAATTGAATTTGGTGTTCAAATTCTTCAACTGTTGTATGGAGGGAAAATAGAATCTTTGCGACAAAGAGGGACTTTGGGTGCAATTCGTAGTCTCCAGCAAGAAGGTTTGCTCAAGAAAGAAGATGTAGATCTTTTAAAAGAGGCTTACGTTTTTTTAAGAAGGGTGGAACATCTTTTGCAATTGGAGCAAGAAAGACAAACGCATGTTTTGCCTGAGGATTTGGAGAGATTAGATTTATTAGCCCGTCGTCTGGGATATGCTTCAAAGGAAAAATTTTTGGAACAACATCAAGCCTATACGAAAAAGGTACATTCTTTTTATCAAAATGTTTTTTCAGATTTACAGGCATCAAAGAGGACAGAAAATCCGCTAGCTCATTTTTTTGAGACAGGAGAGTTGACAGATGAAGAAAAAAAAGTATTCCAAAATTTAGGGTTTAAAGATATCGAAAGCGCAGCAAGAAATTTTTTGTCTTTGTCTCGGGGACAAGATTATACGCATATTTCATCAGAGACTTTGCGTGATTTTATGAATTTTTTACCCATTCTTTTGAAAGCCCTTGAAAAATCATTTGATCCAGACCAGTCTTTGATTGGATTAGAAAGGTTTATTACTTCTTATCAAACACGAAGTGGGTTTTTTCAAACGCTTCAGTCTAGTGAAAAGTTGTGCGAGCTTTTGGTCTTACTTTTTGGTTTAAGCCCATTCTTGGGAGATATTCTGATTCGCAATCCTCATTTTTTTGATTTTGTTGCAAGTGGGATGTTTGAAGAAAATTATTTCGAAGAAACAGGTCATGATTGTATGCATATCCTGGAGAAAACTCATGATTTTGAAAAGAAAATTTTAATGCTTCGAGAGTATCGAGACTTAGAAATCTTGAAAGAGGGATTAAGGGATATTTTAGGATTACATGTTTCAATGCAAGTGATCGAGGGGCTAAATCTTCTTGCAGAAAGAGTTATGATTTGTGCTTTTGAAATTTCAAAAAATTTTTTCGAAGAAAAATATCATCGTCTTTGTCCTTCTCTGGCGGTTATAGGCCTTGGAAAATTAGGGGCGCATGAACTCAATTATGCCTCTGATTTAGATGTTCTTTTTGTAGGGCCTGAAAATCAGGAACAACTTCAAGAGGCTTCTCGTTTAGCCAACATCTTCATGGATGTTCTGTCAGGGAAGATGACAGGTAAGGCTTTGTATGAAGTGGATACTCGCCTAAGACCCGATGGTTCTAAAGGACCTTTGGTTCCTTCTCTAGGGGCTTGCCGGGATTATTATCAAGCTTCGAATGCGATTTGGGAAAGAATGGCTTTTACAAAGGCTCGTTTCATTGTGGGAGATGAGACTTTAGGAAATGCGGCAATCCATCTTCTTTCGCAATTTGTATTTCAAAATCTTCCTATGACAACGCAAGTTGAAGAAATTAAAAGTCTACGTGAACAGATTTTTCAGGAACGCTGTAAAGATTTACCTGAAGGTTTTGAAGTGAAATCGGGCATAGGGGGTCTTTTAGATATTGAATTTCTTGCGCAATTTCTGCAATTGAAGTGGGGACAAGAACATCCAGAATTAAGACAATCTCACACTCTTATTTTACTTCAACGCCTTGCTTCTAGTGGCATTTTACCTCAAGAAGAGGTAGGGCTTTTGGTCGAGGCATATCTTTTTTATCGTGATATCGAAAGCACATTGCGTTTGGTGCAAGATCGGTCCACGAACTTTATCCCACATGACCCTGAATGGGCTCGCAAGATTCAAAAAAAGATGGGATTGGAAGTAAATCCTGAGAAGTTTTTTGAAAGGCTAGAGCATTTTTCAAGAAATGTGAGATATCTTTATATGAAATATCTAAAATAAAAAACCCAAAATTCATATGAAAAAAATCTATTTTTTTATCCTTTCATTTTTGTTTTCTTTCTCTTTCCTTTATGCGGGAGAAAAATATTCTTTTAGAGTTCAACGTGTCATTGATGGAGACACAATTGAATTAGAAACAGGAGAACACGTCCGTTATATTGGTATTGATACCCCTGAAACACGTCAGCGTAAAGGAGATCAATGGATTTATAAGCCTCAACCTTTTGCTAGAGAGGCAAAAATCCTAAATGAAAAATTAGTTAAACATCAACAAGTGCAATTGGAGTTTGATGTGCAACCTAAAGATCGGTATGGTCGACTCTTGGCCTATGTTTATGTAGGAGATCGCTTTGTCAATCTTGAGCTTATTCAATCTGGTTTAGCCCGACTTTTAACGATTCCTCCCAATGTGAAGTATGCGCATCAATTTCGTGATGCTTACAGGAAAGCAAAAGAAAAAAAGCAAGGGATGTGGGAATAAAAAAAGCCCTCTGAGTGATCAGAGGGCTTTTTTGTTCTAACAGATGCTTTAGGAATCACGCATCATAGTACAAGAAGAATTCATAAGGATGAGGTCTTAAACGAACCGCATCATATTCTGCTTTTGTCTTGTACTCAATCCAGGTTTCAATCACATCATCTGTGAAGACATCACCTTTCATTAAGAATTCATGATCTTTTTCCAAAGCCTTTAAGGCCTGATCTAGAGAAGAAGGTACACTGGGTACTTTCTTTAACTCACTTGGAGGAAGATCATAAATGTTCTTATCAAGAGGTTCCCCAGGATGAATCTTATTTTGAATTCCATCCAAGCCTGCCATCAACATGGCTGCAAAAGCCAAGTAAGGATTGCAAGAAGGATCAGGGAATCTAACTTCGATTCTCTTGGCTTTTGGACTTTCTGAGTACATCGGGATTCTGACAGAAGCACTGCGATTACGTGAAGAATAGGCCAAATTTACTGGAGCTTCATAGCCTGGAACCAATCTCTTGTAAGAGTTGGTTGTTGGAGCTACGAAAGCACAAAGGGCTGGCGCATGCTTTAAAATACCACCGATATAATAAAGACACATATCGCTTAAGCCTGCATAACCTTTGCCAGCAAATAGGGGCTTGCCAGCCTTCCAAATGCTTTGATGAACATGCATTCCAGAGCCATTATCACCGAATAAAGGCTTAGGCATGAAAGTCGCTGTCTTTCCATACTTTACAGCAACGTTTTTAACCACATATTTGTAAATCATGACTTGATCGGCCATGGAGGTCAATGGGCTGAAGCGAATATCAATTTCAGCTTGACCCGCCGTAGCAACTTCATGATGCTGTCTTTCGATGGAAAGACCCATGACTTCCATCATGGCAACCATTTCGTTACGAATGTCTTGAAGGGCATCTGTTGGAGGAACTGGGAAATATCCTTCTTTGTGACGAGGCTTATATCCTAAATTAGGGATATCAGCACGGCCACTTTCCCAAATACCTTCACGGGATTCAACATGATAATAAGATTCGTGGCTGTTTTGATCAAATCGCACGCCATCGAAAATGAAAAATTCTGGTTCAGGACCAAAAAAAGCCGTATCCCCGAGACCTGTGGTTTTTAAATAGGCTTCGGCTTTCTGAGAAATATTTCTAGGATCTCTGGAATAACGTTCTTTTGTAAGAGGATCCACAATATTACAGACCAAAGAAAGAGCTGGCTTTTGGCTAAAGGGATCAACCACTGCTGTTTTAGGGTCAGGCATGACTAACATATCGCTGGCTTGAATGGCTTGCCAACCACGAATGCTGGATCCATCAAAGCCCAATCCCTCTTCGAAAACATCTTCGGTTAATTCACGGGTTGGAATCGAGAAATGTTGCCAAGTCCCTGGGAAATCAACAAATTTTAAATCAATGACTTCTATTTTTTTCTCTTTTGCAAATTGCAATACTTCTTTTGCTGTCATCTTTCTTGAACTCCTCCTTATTTGTAGCGGCTAGCGTTTGTATCTTGTTTGAAAGGGGAAAACCTCGAATTAAAGATATTCCCTTAATTTGAGATTTTAAGAATCCTTACGCTTAAGCTGCTAATGAATTAAACGGCCTTTTCTCCTGTTTCCCCTGTTCTAATTCTAATTGCTTCCTCAATAGGATAGATGAAAATCTTTCCATCCCCAATATTGCCGGTTTTTGCAGAACGGGTAATGATTTGTACGGCTTTTTCAACGAGATCGTCTGTTAGAACAATTTCTAACTTTATTTTTGGTAAAAAATCTACCGTATATTCGCTTCCTCGATAAAGTTCTGTATGTCCTTTTTGACGTCCAAAACCTTTTACCTCAGTGACCGTCATACCCATGATACCAAGTTCGGCAAGGGCTTCTTTCACTTCTTCAATCTTGAATGGTTTAATAATACATTCCAACTTTTTCACTTATTTTGCCTCCTCTTGGTTCTGGTTAACAAAATCGGAACATGCTAGCAATTTTTAACGTCGATGTGGGAAAAATTCTACTTGTTTTGCGTTTTTTTAATATTCAAATCATAAAGCTTATCTGTAGATAAGAATATACTTGTGATTTTAATAAGCAAGTATCATGCCAATATCTTCTTGTGATCAGGATAATTTATGAAGAAGGACGAGATGATTGCTGATTTTTTCACCAATCTGTTCAAAAATAATCTTTTCCCTAATACACAGCAGAAATAAAGATGTGTTGTAAAAGGGGACTATTTCAAACTTTTCCCAGAGGGGACTGTACGGTTTGAACAATTTCTTCTGTGATTACTTTTTGAACATCAGGACGATCTATTTTCTTCCCATCACAATCTGTAATATAAAAGACATCATACACTTGAGCTTTTTCAGTAGCAATCTTTGCAGAGAGCACATTTAAACCTATTTTAGAGAGAGTGCGAGTCACTTCATATAAAAACCCAATTTTATCGTCTGCTTGAATTTCTAGAATGGTTGCACCTAGACTTCCTGTATTATCAAATTTAATAATGGGATTTGCATAAGTTTGAAGAGGTTTTTTAGAAGGGCATTTTTGTAACAGTTGTTGTACAGTGATTTTTTTCTGTAAAACATTCATGATCGCTTCTTCAATCTTCGTACGTGTCCTTAAATTTAAAATTTCTTTTTCGTATCGATTTTCCAAAGAAAATTTATCGAGAGCAATGCTGTCTTTTCGTGTAAAAATACTGGCGCTGAGAATATTTACTTCCTGACTTGCAATAGCTCCTGCGATTTCAGCAAAGAGTCCGATATGATCTTTGGTGCAAACAGTCATTTCAGTAGTATTGGTTTTAACATTGTAATCCCAAAGAATTTGAGGATCTTTTTGTGGAAGTTTTTCAATCGTCACCAAATGTTCAAAAATAGTTTCAGGCTTATATGCTTGTAAATACGGGATCGGAAGCAACTCCAAATGTTTTTCAATTTGTTCTAAAGGGATTTTTTTCTTTAAAAGAATTTCCGTATAAGACTCTTTAATGGCTTGAACTTCAGAAGGCAGAAGAATGACTTTTTCTTCCAAATAGCGTTTGGTTTTATAATAAAGTTCCCACAAGAGTGCTTCTTTCCACTCATTCCACATCTCTTCTCCAGTGGCTTTGGAGTCGCAATAAGTGAGTAGATGAAGAATCCTGAGGTTCTCCACATCTCCCATTTTTTTAGCAAAGTCCATAATGACTTTTTCTTCTGAAAGATCACGTCTTTGAGATAAATGAGCCATAATGAGATGGTTTTCGATTTGGAATTTGACGCGTTCAGCTTTTTCAGGGGAATATTGAATTCTTTTAAAAATCTCATCAGCAATTTTAAAACCCTTAATAGAATGATCTTTGCCTTGAACTTTTCCAATGTCGTGAAAAAAAACAGAAAGAAAAGCAATGTCTCTAAAAGAAACTTCCTTAAGAAGTCGTGAAAAGCCTTCTAAACGTGGGTCTTTGGTTGTTTTTAATTCGTCCAAATAACCTACAGCTTTTAAAGTATGTTCATCCAAAGTATATTTATGATGAAAGTCGTGTTGCACAAAGCAGGTGGCCTTGCCAAATTCAGGTAGATATTTCCCCAAAAGACCAGTCTCATGCATAGCACGTAGTGTATTTATGATAGGAGCTTCATGTCCCATGAGACCGATAAAAATATCTCTCACTTCGGTAGAGACTTGAATTTTGTGATCCACGAGATAAAGATGCTCTCGGATTTGCTGGCCTAAAGTTTGACTTAATTGATATTGCCCTTGCACGCAATAGAGAAAAATTTCAAAAAGTTTTTCAGGATGAGATAAAAATAAAGAAGGATCTTTGCCTGGGAGAATCTCTTCTTCTGTAAATGAAAAGCCATGACGGGCCACAAATTTTTGAGGGAAACGGATTTTAAGTTGTGTTTGAATTTCACTGCGTGACAGTAAAACTTTTAGAACTTGTTGAACATTTTTTGCATGAAGATAGTAGTCTTTCATGAAATTTTCAGATGCTTTAAGGACCTCTTCATCCTTATATCCTAATTGTTGAGCAGATTTAGCTTGAAGTGGGAGACTTAAAATATCAAAACACTTTTCCGTTGTGAAATGAAGTTCATTGCGAACCCGATGAAGAAAATAGAAAGCCCTCTGTAAGATTTTCAAATCATTTTCTGAAATGATTTTTTTCTCAGACATCTCTTCAAAACTCTTGCTCCCGTCTATGGATCGGTAAAGCCATAAAATAGAGGCTAGGTCTCGAAGTCCTCCCACTCCCTCCTTAATGTGAGGCTCCTGAAGGTAAACAGTGTCTTTAAATTTGGCGTGTCGTGTACGAATCTCTTCAACTTTTTGAGCAATGTAGGAGGAAATATCTTTAGATAAACATTTATTCTGAAAGTTTTTTTGAAACTCTTCGAAATCTTGCAAGTCTCCAATGAGAAAACGGGCTTCCATCATGGAAGTTCTAGATTTAAAATCTTTTGCTCCTTCTTCAATGGTCTCTGAAATAGTTCTGACAGAATGACCTATTTTGAGGCTAAGATCCCATAAAAGATAGAGAACTCTTTTTACCAAATCGTCTTGCCCTGGCTCCTGTTTCTTTTTAATGAGAAACAAAAGATCAATGTCTGAGTAGGGATTGAGTTCTTGGCGTCCATATCCTCCTAATGCAATAAGCGTGCAATGAGGTTTTAGTTTTTTTACAGAAAGCTCTTTCTTAGCAAAATCAAAAATATGTTTGATCAAAGCATCCAGCACATTACTTCTGTCGCGAATGAGTTGAGGCCCATCTGCTCCTGAGCGATGGTTCATCAAAAGGCGATGATTTTCGACTTTGAGAAAATTTTTAAAAAGTGTAATCCAATCTTGTTCGGTTGTACTAGCATCCCCTTGCAATTTTGTTTCAGCTTGTTTTAAAATATTTTCTAATGTGTCCATGGTTGCTTTCACTTTTTCTCGTCGACGATAATACCTTTACTCAGTTTATAATTTTCTATTTTCTTTCGTAGTGTGGCTCGGTTCATTCCTAAAAGTTGAGCGGCTTTTAATTGATTTCCTTGCGTTTGAGTCAGAGCAAGCTTGATAAGCTCTTTTTCAACATCGTTCATGATTTCGCCCTGCTGATTTTTAACTTTGGCCTTTAAAATACATTGAAAGATTGCTTGAGCAATTTCTTGAAGATTAGAACTTTCCGCTTTTGGAATAGAAGTGTTTCCTTCTTGGAGTCGAATATCTTCAGCTAAAATAAGATCGCTTTTGGCGGTGATGGCTGCACGTTTAATGGTGTTTTCAAGCTCTCGAACATTGCCAGGCCAAGAATAGTTTTTGAGAATTTCTAAAGCTTTAGGAGCGAAACCCCTTAAGGTTTTATTAAACTCCAAGGAAAATCTCTTTAAAAAATAATGGCAAAGATCAGGAATATCTTCTTTTCTTTCGCGTAAGGGAGGTAAAAGAAGCGTAATGGTGTTCAGACGATAAAAAAGATCTTCTCTGAATTTATCTTGCGTGAGAGCTTCTTCTAGGTTTTTATTGGTGGCTGTAATGATTCTAACATTCACGCGAATAGTTTCAGAACCTCCAACGCGTTGAAATTCTTTTTCTTGGATCACGCGTAAAAGTTTGGCTTGAGTGGCAGGGGTGAGATCTCCAATTTCATCCAAGAAAATGGTTCCCCCATCGCATTGTTCAAATTTACCAACACGCTGAGTATAGGCTCCTGTGAAGGCTCCTTTTTCATGACCGAAGAGTTCGCTTTCAAGTAGAGCTTCTGGAATAGCGGCACAGTTGACAGGTAAAAAGGGTTTTCCTTTTTTTAAACTATGATGGTAAATGGCGCGTGCGACTAATTCTTTACCTGTACCACTTTCTCCTCTGATTAAAACCGTGACGTCTTTTGTGGCAATTTGTCCAATCATTTTATAAATTTCCTGCATTTTTCGAGAGGATCCCACAATAAGATCTTGTTCTAGATTAATAATGCTATCAGGTTTAAACGCTACCTTTTGATGCATAGAAATTCGGGCATGAATGGCTTTACGGATAAGCTCTTTTAATTCATGAGACTCGAAGGGTTTTAAAATATAATCGAAAGCTCCTCGCTTCATTGCTTCGATAGCTGTCTGTGTGGTCCCAAAAGCGGTCATTAAAATGATTGGCAATTTTTCGTCCATTTGCTTAATATCGCGCAAGGCTTCAAGGCCGCTTGAATGTTCCATTCGAATGTCCATTAGAATTGCGTCTGGAGCGGATCGCAAAGTTGCCTCAATGGCTTCTTTGCCTGAGGCAGCATTCAGCGTTTCATAGCCTTCTTCTTCTAACATTCGACTGATGGAATAGCGAATGGCTTCATCATCATCAACAATCAAAACTTTATGCGACATGTTTTTACCTTATAAATCAAAAATTAAAACTCAAAAATCAAAACTAAGGAGGTTATTCATTTTAAATTTTACATTGTCATTTTGATATTTGATTTTTGCCCTTTGAGTTTGAGTTCTACTGTCTTCTTGACTTTGAACCTGTTTTCTTTTAGATTTTTACAGGTTTTGTTCAGAAAACAAGAAGAAAAAATAGGCATTGATTGAAGATTGGGGTTTTGGGGTCTGGTAAAGGTTCAAATTTTGAAGCCATTTTGAAATCTATTCAAGATGGAAAGCTGAAGGCTCAGATAGGTGTTGTGCTTTCAGATGTATCGGATGCTTTAATTTTAGAAAAGGCAAAGAAAGCTCAAATTCCTGCTTATTATCTTGCCCCAGGAAAATACCGAACCTTTTTGGAGCCTGCTGCTGAAGCTCATTATATTCAATGTTTGAAAGACCATGATGTAGAATGGGTTGTACTTGCAGGATTCATGCGGGTTTTAAAGAAGAAATTTTTCGAAGCCTTTCCAAACCGAGTGATCAATATTCACCCTTCGCTTTTACCAGCTTTCCCTGGGTTAGAAGCTTGGCGTCAGGCCTGGGAGGCGAGGGCAAAAGTTTCGGGATGTACCGTTCATTTTGTAGATGAGGGGATTGATACTGGCCCCATTATTTTGCAAGAATCAGTGAGCATTACAGAGTATCATTCAGCAGAAGAAGTTCATCAAAAGATTCAAGAAGTAGAGCATCGCCTTTATCCAGAAGCTTTAAAATTGCTTTCGGAAAATGATTTTGAAATTAAAAATCATAAGATGCTCATTCGACGCCGGGGGACGTCATGACTTTGGAATTAGCCAACGAAGATATAAAAACGCTTCGTATGAAAATGTTGAAAGTTCATGATCTTTTACATGAAAAATATGGGAAGCAGTCTCATGATGGGAAAATAAGCCCATTAGATGAATTGATTCTTAATATACTTTCTTTGAATACAACCGAAACTCATGCGCATCAAGCTTTTGATCAGCTGAAGAAGAAATTCAAAGGTTGGGAAAGAATGATGATTGCGCCGACCGAAGATATTGCGGTGATTATTCAAAAAGGAGGGCTTCATCGAACCAAGGCTTTGAGGATCAAAAGAATCTTGAGAAAGATTTATAAAGATCAAGGAGCTCTTTCTTTAGATTTTTTAAAGAAGTTAGATGCAAAAGAGGCCATGAAGTATTTGCTGTCTTTAAAGGGGATTGGATCACAGACCGCCAGTTGTGTACTCCTTTATGGACTGAATCAACCTGTGATGCCTGTCAATGTTCATGTAGAGCGTGTTGCCAAAAGATTAGGTTGGATTTGGCATCAGGCAAATTTAACTCAAACACAAGAAGTGTTTGATCAAGCGACGCCTCGTTATTTGGTGAGGCCTCTTTATGATTCATTAATGAAACATGGGAAAGTGAGTTGTAAGCAGAAAAAACCTTGTTGTTCAAATTGTGGTATTCGAGTTTGTTGTGATTATTATGAGAGAAAGGTAAAAGTATGAAATTAAGATTAGGATTGCCCAAGGGAAGTCTTCAAGAATCAACCGTGATCATGTTTAAAAAAGCGGGTTATGATATTCGTGTTGCCGAAAGATCTTATAAACCTTCTATTAATGATGAAGAAATCGAAGTCATTTTGATCCGAGCTCAAGAAATGTCTCGCTATGTGGAGTCCGGAGTTTTAGATTGTGGATTGACAGGTAGAGATTGGGTTGTTGAAAATGAATCAGATGTAAAGGAAGTGACAGAACTCATTTATGCCAAGCAAGGGCTGCGACCTGTACGTTGGGTTTTAGCTGTTCCCAATGACTCTTCTATCAAAAGTGTCAAAGACTTGCAGGGGAAAAAAATTGCAACGGAAGCAGTCAATTTAACTCGCCAATATTTGGCCAAAAATGGGGTTAAAGCTGACGTAGAATTTTCATGGGGAGCAACTGAAATTAAGGCTCCCGAATTGGTCGATGCTATTGTCGAGCTGACCGAAACAGGATCCAGTCTTCGCGCCAATAATCTTAGAATTGTGGAAACAGTTCTGGAATCAACCACTCGATTCATTTCGAATAAAAAATCTTGGGAAGATCCTTGGAAACAAAAGAAGATTCAGACGATGGCGCTTCTTTTGAAAGGGGCTTTGGAAGCAGAAAAAATGGTAGGCGTAAAAATGAATGTTCCGCCTGCCAAAATGGAAGAAATCACAAGTATGTTACCTGCTTTAAGGGAACCAACTATTTCTGAATTGTGGAAAAAAACAGGTGGGGAGCCGTGGTTTGCTATTGAGATCATTATAGAAGAAAAAGTTATTCGTAATCTCATCCCTAAGTTAAAAGAGATGGGTGCTGAGGGGATTATTGAATATCCCTTGAATAAAGTGATATACTAAAAGATCCGTAGTACTAGAAGCAGTGAATTGTGAAGGCTTAGTTAAACAACTGATTTTATGAATACATTAAAAGGAATTTGAGGAAAGGAGTTAACATCATGCCTTGTGGTCGCAAGAAAAGAAAAGCAAAGATGAATAAGCATAAAAGAAAAAAGAGAAGTCGAAGAGATCGTCATAAGAAGTAGTTTTTAAAACCCCTGACTCTGGAGAAAAATTTTTCTAGAGCAGGGGTTTTTTATTAATCCATTCTAATTGAAAAGTACATTG
Source organism: uncultured bacterium (assembly GCA_964640155.1). Lineage (GTDB taxonomy): Bacteria > Auribacterota > JACPWU01 > JACPWU01 > JACPWU01 > CAZXEQ01. The sequence continues at coordinate 430,098 of CAZXEQ010000002.1, forward strand.
GGAATTGGCCATTGTGGATTATAGAGAACATAAAATTTTTTCTTTCCTTTTTTCTGTATTTTATCCCCGAACGATCGTTCTTCTTTTTTGTTTCTTTTTAAGTACTTCTTTTGTTTTTTCAGAAGGAACTGAAACGGTTGCTTCTCCCTTAGAAGCAGATGCTTATTCTCATTTTTGTCGCGGAGTTCTTTATGAACGAGATAAAGAATGGGGAAAGGCTCTTCAAGAATTTCAAGAAGCCTTAAAATATGATCCTAAAGCGGGGGGAATTTATGTTAAATGTGGGTCTCTTTTTCTTAAACTCAAAAAAGTAGATCAGGCGATTTTAGAATTTCAAAAAGCCCTCAGTGCTTCGTATGAAATTCCCTATATGATTCATTTTCTCTTAGGAGTTGCTTATCATTCTAATCAACAATGGGATCAGGCCATTTCTGAATATCAAAAGGTCATCACTCTTGAACCTACGCATGTAGGCTCGTATATTTCTCTGGCAGATCTCTATTATCAACGCTCTGATCTTTTGAGCGCTCAAGCTTATTTAGAGAAAGGGGTTGGGCAAATGCCGGATATGCCTGTTCTCTGGTTTAAACTGGGACTAATTTATGGAAAAGAAAAGAAGTTTAAAGAGGCCATTGATGCTGTTAAAAAGGCAGTTGATCTTAAAGAGCATTGGATGGAGGCACGCTTAAGTCTTGCTCTTTTTTATGAAGCAGTAGAGGAAAAAAAACAAGCACTTCGTGAATATGAAGAGATTTTAAAAATTGCTCCGCTGAATATTCCTGTTTATCGTCGTATGGCAACTCTCTATCATGCACAAGGGGAGACAGACAAAGCAGAAAAAATTTATCAACTTTTAAAAGATCTTTATCCCGAGGATGCAATCAACTTTGTTGCTTTGGGCTATTTGGCTATTAAAAAAGGAAAGCCAGACGTTGCTATTCAGATTTTGGAAGAAGCTCGGCTCAAGAAAGTAGGTTCTGTAGAACTTTATTTTTTGCTGGGATTGGCCTACGAAGCGAAACAATCTTTTGCTCAGGCTGTAGAGATTTATAAGCAAGGGATGCAATTATACGGAGAAAATGATCAGTTGAATTTTCATATTGGGAATTGTTTTTATGAACAGGGACAAGTGATTCAAGCGGAAACTTTTCTTCAAAAAGCGATACAATTAAATCCTAAAAATGCGGATGCCCTGAATTGTCTAGGTTATCTTTGGGCTGATCGGGGGCTTCATTTGAAAGAAGCGACAGAACTGATTCAAAGAGCACTTGTCCTTGACCCCAACGAGGGTGCGTATCTGGATAGTTTGGGTTGGGTCTACTACAAATCTAGAATGCTCAAAGATTCTGTAGAAGTTTTAAAAAAAGCTGTGAAACTTATGCCTGATGATGCATTAATCCGATCTCATTTGGGAGATGCTTATTTTGAAGATGGTCAATGGTCTGAAGCTTTGATCGAATGGGGGAAATCTCTTGAACTTACCCCCGCCAATGAAAGTCTCAAGAAAAAAGTAGAAGAAATTCGTAAAAAACAAGCGAACTCATATCATGAAAAAAATCATCACTCTTAAATCTTATGCAAAGGTTAATCTTTTTCTTGAAATTGTTGGGAAAAGACCAGATGGATATCATGATTTAGAAACACTTTTTCAGGAAATCAGTTTAGCTGATGACTTGACCCTCAGTGTTTTAGAAAAACCTGAAATACAGATTCAAACTGATTCTTTGGATATTCCGACGGATAAAACCAATTTAGTCTATCGGGCTACAGAAGCTTTTTTGAAAGAAACCGGTGTTTCAAAAGGGGTGCAAATCCATCTAACGAAACGAATTCCGGTGGGAGGGGGATTGGGGGGAGGTTCCAGCAATGCGGCCGCTACATTAGAAGGCTTAGAGCAGCTTTTTGGCATTTCTTTGCCTGAGGCAAAAAGTTTAGAGATCTCTAAAGGTTTGGGTGCTGATGTTGCCTTCTTTTTGAAAGGGGGTGCAGCGATGGGGTCTGGGATTGGGGAAAAACTGGAACCTCTGAAAAAGAAAAAATCTTTTTCCCTGATTCTTGTCAATCCTGGTTTTAAAATTTCAACTGCCGATGTCTATCGAAGTTTGAGATCAACTTTTAATCAACCTCGACATAGTGCTTTTTCTATAAGAGAAGCGTTTAATCAAGGGGACATTCAAGCGATGGGAGAGAATCTTTTTAATCGTTTGGAAGAGCCTGTTTTTGAGCATTTCCCCCAATTGATTAGAATTAAAAATCTTTTAAAAGAGGCAGGTTGTTTAGGATCTTTACTTTCAGGGAGTGGTTCTACGCTTTTTGGAATTACAACAGATGAAACAAAAGCACTCGCTATCAAAAAAATTGTAGAAGATGAGTTGGATGAAAAATGTTGGACTGCGATTTGTCAGGGATTGTGATATAATGTTCTAGAGTGGATTTTTCAACATGGGAGACAAACCATGGAAATCACCGAAGTTAAAGTCTACATTAAAAACTCCAGAGACAGTAAACTCAAAGCTTTTGTAACCGTTACTTTTGATGATGTTTTTGTTGTTCATGATCTTAAGGTGATAGAAGGTAAAAAGGGGCTTTTCATTGCGATGCCCAGCGTCAAGATGAAGGAACCTTGTCCAAAATGTTCGAGAAAGATTTATGTTCGAAGTAAATTTTGCTCTGAGTGCGGGGCTAAGCTTCCTGAACCTCATCATCGAAATGATGAAGAAGAGCAACAGGATCATAAAGATTTAGCTCATCCGATTACTTCTGAAATGAGAGACATCATTCGTCAGAAAGTGTTAGCAGCCTATGAAGAAGAAAAAAGTATAGAAGAAGGAAAGCATTAATTTTTGGTCGGCTATTCCTGCCTCATTGTTTCTTTTTGCTGCGGAGTAAACCTCTTTCTTTGACTTCATCCATTTTAGTAAATATAAATTTACAACCAGGCTTAGATTAAAGATGATAGAGAGACTTTTACTTGAATATGAGGTGGTAAGAAGTTTTAGGATAATGAGAACAGGAATACTTTATTTTCTCTATGCTCTAAACACTACACCCTATTCCCTATAGTAAAATTGCCCGGCCAGCCTGTCCGCCTCTGGCGGAGACTCGACGCCTCAGACTACGGTCGGCCATTCGGCCTTCCAAGAGATCGAGCCGATATATATCGGCTCATTAGAAGAGAGTCAGGCCTCTTTTCAAGTCCTGGGGGTTGCGTAGAAGAGCGAAAAGAACTATTAATGCTAGAAGGTTTTTAGAGTGTAAGACGAAAGCATTGCCCGGCCAGGACTCGAACCTGGAAACGCAGACCCAAATTCTGCTGTGTTACCATTACACTACCGGGCAGTTAAAGCAGCTTGAGAAAATAGTGCCAATAGTATAAATGAGAAGTCAAGGGGATCAAAGTGGAAAGTAAAAAAAATATTGTTCGTCCGATTATTGGGCTAGTCCTTGCAGCAGGTCTTGGAACACGAATGAAGTCTTCACTTCCCAAGGTTCTTCATTCTTTGCTGGGCCGATCCATGCTTGCCAGGGCGGTAGATGTATTAACCCAATTAGGGATTGAGCGTAAAGTTATTGTGGTAGGACCTGCTACAGAAGCCTTAATTAAGAAGCAATTTCCATTAGGAGTGGAGTTTGCTTTTCAAGAAAAACAGCTTGGAACAGCCCATGCGGTCTTGTCTACCAAGCCTCTATTAGAAAATTGGGAAGGAGATGTTTTAATTCTTTGCGCGGATACCCCGCTTTTAACTTTTGAAACATTGAAAAAATGTGTTGAAAAACATCGCGAAGGTCACTACTATGGGACGGTTTTGACTGGCCAATTAGAGGATTCGACCGGTTACGGACGTATTGTTCGAGATGGATTGGGTCATGTCATCAAGATTGTAGAAGAAGCTCAGGCTACGGAAGTTGAGAGAAAAATCCGGGAAGTCAATTCTGGGACTTATTGTTTTCAGTGGCCTGTTTTGAGTTCAAGTTTGAGTGAAGTAAAGATACATCCGGATAAAAATGAACTTTATTTGACGGATGTTGTTGAAGTCATGATTTCTCAAAAGAAGGCTTTTGGGGCTTTTTGCGTGGAGAAGGCAGAAGAGGTTATGGGAATTAATTCTCGTCGTCAATTGGCCGAAGCCAATCGTATTTTAAGGCAAAGGGTTTTAGATAGATTGATGGATTCGGGTGTGACGATTGTGGATCCTCAGACGACCTTTATTGATGAGACAGTCGTGATCGGACAAGATACCGTTGTTCATCCTTTCACAGTCATTGAAGGCGAAGTTGTGATTGGTAAGAATTGTGAGATTGGCCCTTTTGCTCATATTCGGGGGGGGACTCTTTTGAAGGACAGAGTCGAAATTGGAAATTTTGTAGAGGTAAAAGCTTCAGAGTTGCAAGAGCATGTGAAGGCCAAGCATTTGACTTATTTAGGAAATGCAGTGATTGGTCAAAATGTAAATGTTGGGGCAGGGACCATTACAGCTAATTATGATGGTCAGAAAAAACATAAAACAGTTATTGAAGATAAAGCGTTTATTGGAAGTGGAACCATTTTAGTAGCTCCTGTTTCTGTAGGAAAAGGGGCAATTACGGGTGCTGGAGCTGTTGTCACACGAGGCAAGGATGTCCCAGCAGATGCAACAGTGATTGGTGTTCCTGCAAAAATTTTGAATAAAGGTAATGGGAAGAAATCCAAATGAAAGAATTTGTTGTGTTTTCAGGAAGTTCGAATCCAGATTTAGCTAAAAAAATAGCAGAATATTTGAAAGTTCCCGTTGGGGAACTGGACATTTCAAGATTTAGCGAAGGCGAAATCTTTGTTCGTATTAAACAAGATATTCGTGGGCGTGATGTTTTTCTTGTGCAATCGACTTGCCCTCCTCCCAATGAAAACATGATGGAACTTTTGATTATTATGGATGCCATTCGTCGAGCTTCTGCAGCTCGTTTGACGGTGGTATTACCTTATTTTGGGTATGCAAGACAAGATCGTAAAGATCAACCCAGAGTTCCCATTACTGCAAAACTAGTTGCAAATTTGATTACTGCTGCAGGAGCAGATCGCGTTTTGACCATGGATTTGCATGCAGATCAGATTCAAGGTTTTTTTGATATTCCTTTAGATCATTTGTTTTCGGCTCCTGTTTTTATTAATTATTTAAGAGAACTTAAATTAAAAAACATGGTTATTGTCACCCCTGACGTAGGTGGTATTAAACGTGCGCGCGCCTTTGCAACTCGATTGGGAGCTGATTTAGCAATTGTAGATAAACGTCGAGTGAATGCTGTGAATGCAGAAGTATTACATCTGATTGGAGATGTAAAAGGTAAAACGGCCATTATTGTAGACGACATGATTGCGACAGCAGGATCATTGGCTGAAGCTGTTAAAATTGTTCATGAGAATGGAGCCAGTGAAATTTATGCGACAGGAGCGCATGCAGTGCTTTCGGGACCTGCCATTGAAAGAATTCAAAAAGCTCAATTAAAAGAATTGTTGGTTACCGATAGTATTCCGATTGGCGATAAACAAAAAAATGGGAAAATACGCGTACTCACTGTTGCTGGACTCTTGGGAGAAGCGATCAGGCGTATTCATGAGAATGAGTCTGTAAGCTCTCTATTCATGTAATAAAAATAAATTTAGTAATATAAATAGAAATTAGGAAGGAGATTTAAAATGGCTGATATTTCAATTGAAGTGCAATCAAGAGAAGAAAAAGGTAAGGCGGTGCGTCATCTAAGAAAGGGTGGCTTTATTCCAGCTGTGGTTTATGGGGCTGGGAAAGAGGGTCTTTCTGTGAAGGTGAATGAAAAGGATTTTGTGACGGCTCTTAAGGGTCATTCGATTGAAAACTTAATCGTTAAGTTGAAATCTCCTGAGCAAAAAGGAAAAAAAGAAGGCAAGCCTGTTTTGATTCGACAGGTTCAAGTAGATCCTTTGAAAGACAAGGTCATTCATGTAGATTTTCTGGAAATTTCTCTCGAGAAAAAACTGAAAACAAAAGTACATGTCGAGCATATTGGAGAACCCATTGGTGTGGCTCAAGAAGGTGGTATTTTGGAATGTACTTTACGTGAAATTGAAATTGAATGTCTTCCTATGAGTATTCCAGAGTCTATTGTTGTTGATGTTTCAGCTCTCGCAATTGGGCATACACTTTTTGTCAGAGACATTAAGCCCGTTGAAGGTGTGAGCATTTTAACCAGTCCTGATCTCAGCGTTTTCTCAGTTGCAGCTCCTAAGATGGAAGAAGAAGTTCCGAAAGAAGCTGAAATTACTGAACCTGAAGTTATTGGTAAGAAGAAAGATGTTGAGGGTGAGGCTGCTGAAGGAGCTCCTGCTGAAAAGGGAGCTGACAAAGCTGCTGAGAAAAAAGCTCCAGAAGCAAAGGGAACAACGGACAAGAAGAAATAATAAAAGTTGTATCCCCTTCGGGGACTATCCTTACAGAACTATAAAAGATTGGAAAAACTTGTCTTGTCGTTCGTGAAGCATGAAGCGACACGAACGACAATTTTTTTAGAAATAGTTTTACGAGATCTTTGCCGAGGTGGATGTGCCTCTGGCTCAGAATTACAAGGTTTTTAATGAAACTCATCGTCGGTCTTGGCAATCCAGGAGAGAAGTATCAGGATTCTCGGCATAATATTGGTTTTTGGGTTATAGATGAGTTGGCTCAAAAACACGAGCTTCGCTTCCAAAAAAATTCTGAATATGAAAGCTTAATTGCCCGAGGAACTCTTTCAGATCGAGACTTTCTTCTAGCCAAGCCCATGACTTATATGAATCAAAGTGGGAGAGCCTTCTCAAAGTTATTAACTGCTTTTAATATTTTACCTACCGATACTCTGGTGATTCTCGATGATATTTTTTTGAATGTGGGATATCTTCGATTTCGTTTAAAAGGAACTGCAGGGGGGCATCGAGGGTTAGAATCTATTTTAGCTTTTTGTTCTCAAGAGCCTATTGCCCGTCTTCGATTAGGGGTTGGATTTCCAGAAAATCAATCCCAAGGCTGGTCAGATCATGTTTTAGGTTCTTTCCAAAAAGACGATTTGGATAAAGTTCAAAGAATGGTTTCACGATCGGCAGACATCGTGAAGACCTTTATTACAGAAGGTTCTGAAGCTGCACAAAAATGGTTGGGAGATTCGCAGTCAAAAAAAGATTAGAAATAATTTCTTCAGATATACTCAGTTTTCCCACCGAGGAAACTTCGTCCGATGATTCGGTTTGCTCGCCCCGATATTCATCGGGGTACCATGGCCGCAAACCTCATCAACGATCTTCAAAAATTATTTCTAATCTTTTAAAAAGTGTCCTTATTGTCCAGAAACAGGTACTGTTTTAGTTTTACCCCACTCCGCTGCTTTATCTTTCAGCTTTCTAAATTTTGATGAAACACTCTCCAACTTTGCTTCCCATTCTGGATTGGGTGTTTGTCCCTGAATTGCACGATGATAAGTGAGAATCATGGTGCATAGAGCCAAAGGATTAAAGAGGGCAAGTTTAACCAGATAAGCGATGATGATTACTGAGAATCCAACCGCTGTACGAATTCCAGGAAACATGCTTTGTAAGCCCATTCCTGGTAACATCAGAATCAAAGCAATGACTGAAAAAGAAATCAATCCTAAAACTCCAATCACCAACGCATTTTTTAGAATTTCTTTATAGCTTTGAGCATACAAAACAATTCCTTCTTTTGCAGAAGTCCAAGGATTTTCGTCTTTTTTAGAAAGGCTATAACTCAAAATAGCTTCATCTATATAGCTCACGCTTAAATTGATAATCGCCATGACAAATTGTGCAAGCTTATCTAGGCCTGGAAGAGGAAGCCAGCTTGTAATAGAGAGCACCAAGCGATTAAGAGATTTCAAAATGGCTTTTACCAATTGATCAATTCCAAATAAAATAGAAACATCTTTAACGCGAGCTTTGACCAATTCTTTTCCATATTCTACTTGAGAGCGGCCTTCGGGGAGATGTCCTGTCAAAACAAGTTCCGTCAGAACAGCAATGTGAGCAGCTTTAATAAGATAGAGAATATATTCTCTGGCATAGTAAACAAGAACTCCGTAAAGGCCTAAGCCACTTAAAAAGATAATGGCTGCAATGCTATGAATGAGATAACACAATCCTCCTACCAGTAAGAAGTAGAGCAAAGTAACCCCAGCAAAAATGCCATACACCGTTAAATTCAAAAAGATGAAAGGAGATGTTTTCTTAAGTAGAGCAAAACCTTCTTTAAGATTTCCTGTGATGCCAGCCATGAGAACCTCCTATGGGATGCTTATTTATTGTCGAAGAATTGATCGATAGAGTCAATCCCATTTATTTGCCTGCAGCTTTTCTCAAGCGATTCATAATAGCTTTACCGAGACCCATTTCTGGGACAGGTTCTGCATAGATCATATCAAGTCCTGATTTATCTAGATTGTGAAGACAGGAAAATAAACGAGCAGCAGCTTCTTTCAAATCTCCCTTTTCTGAGAGAATTTCTATTTTTGTAAAATCAATTTTGTGGGAAGGTTTTTTAAAAGACAAAAGCCCGATTTTTTTCCCTGGGACTAATTTCTTTTCTTCCGTGATTAAAAGAGGTGTTCTGGGAGCATAGTGTTTATCAAGTTGTCCTGGGGATTTTTTATTCTTTGCATCTGAGATTGCAACTTTCCCAATGACAGACTCTATCTCTTCTGAGGTGAGTCCTCCGGGTCTTAAAAGCAAAGGCTCTTTTTCTGTAAAATCAATTACCGTAGATTCAAGCCCAATGGAACAAGGACCTCCATCCAAAATCATGTCAATTTTTTGTCCCAATTGTTCTTTTACATGCTCTGCTGTAGTAGGGCTTAAATATTCGAAAGGGTTAGCACTTGGAGCTGCTATGGGAATATTGGCAGCAGCAAGTAGTTCTAGTGCTATTCTGTGAGAAGGCATACGTATGGCAACGGTAGGGTGTCCAGATGTCACAATATCTGGAATGATAGGTTTTTTGAAAAGCACAAGAGTCAAAGGACCAGGCCAAAATGTTTTTATTAATTTTTGTGCTTTATCTGGAATTTCAGTGACAAGCTGTTTCAATTGATCCAAATGATGAATATGCACAATCAATGGATCAAATTGAGGACGGTTTTTAACTTCAAATATTTTTGCAACAGCTAAGGGATTGAGGGCATCGCCCCCTAGTCCATAAACCGTTTCTGTCGGAAAAGCGACAAGCCCTCCTTTTTTTAAAACAGAGGCGGCTTCCTGAATAGAAGAACGTGTTGCAGAAGTCAGTTTCACGGCCAAGATTTTCGAAGAGCTTTGTCATCTTTTGCGAGCTCATCTCTTTTTTTCTCTTGGTAGTCAGCAATTCTTGTTCGAAGTTTATTATCACTGAGCGCGAGGATTTTTGCTGCTGCCAGAGCTGCTTGATCTGGTTCCAAAATAAATAGAGGACAAACTCCTGAAGGCATGCGAAGACTTGAGAAAATATCGGTTCCGCCAAATTTTTCACTATAAGGGGGACAAGCAATCACGGGTTGAGAGGTGCTGGCATCGACAAAAGCGCTTAGGGCGTTGCTACGGCCAGCAATGGTGATATAAACAACATTTTCTTTTTCATGTTCTTTGATAATTTCAAGAACCTTTAAAGGTATTTTGTGTGCAGACGCAACTCTTAAAAAATAAGGCACTTCGAGTTCCTCTAATACTTTTGTAATTTTTTGAGTGTGATCTAAATCTCCTTTTGAAGCCATGATAATCATGATTTTGCTCATTCGAAGCTCCTTATAATTAAAGAGTATAACATATTGTCTAAGAGTATATTATGTCTTAAAATATATCAAAATAAAACATTTTAACTTTTGTCTATTTATTGCCTCAAATATAATAGACTTTCTATTGAATTGATTCTAGCGATTCTTTGTTATATAAAGGATGTCTATGCAGACAAAACCCGTAGAAGTGTTGTTGAAAGAAAAGAAAATTTATGAAATTGTGAACCCTCGTTTGGTTCAGGCCCCGCCAGAAATTTCAGTTGCGGAGGCTGTTCGACTCATGCAGGAAAAAAAATCGGGATATATTGTTATTGCAAAAAAAAATAAAGTAGCAGGTATTTTTACAGAAGTAGATGTTGCTATAAAACTTTTAAATTATGAGATGGATTGGACAAAAGCGGTCAGTGAATACATGACCCCAGATCCTGTTATTTTAAAGCTTACGGATTCTGTTGGGATGGCCATTGATTTAATGGGGAATGGAAATTTTTATCACATTCCTTTGGTGGATGAACAAGCAAATTTGGTAAATGTTCTTTCTGTGAGAACTTTGATTCGTTTTCTCGCAGCATTTTATCCGACTGAAATTTATAATCTGCCACCCAAGTTTGATCAGATCATGGAAACTCAGGAAGGTGGTTAAGATTTTATGAGTGTTGCACAAAAATTAGAAAAATCTAAAACAGTTGTATCTGCTATTACCGTTAGATTTGGTGGAGACTCCGGTGATGGTATGCAGTTGACCGGAGATCAATTCACTGATACGACGGCGGTGATGGGCAACGATTTTGCTACCTTACCCGAATACCCAGCAGAAATTCGAGCCCCAGCAGGGAGTCTCCCAGGGGTGAGCAGTTTTCAAATACAATTTTCGGAAAATGTTATTTTTACGCCTGGAGATTTAGCGGATGTTCTCGTAGCGATGAATCCTGCTGCTTTGAAAGTGAATATCAAAGCGATTAAAAAAAGTGGAATGATTATCGTCAATGAAAACACTTTTACAGAAGATAATCTTAAGAAAGCAGCCTGGAAAAATAACCCTCTTTTAGATCAGACCCTGAAAGATTTTCAATTGGTGAAAGTTCCCCTTTCAGATCTCACGCGCAATGCTTTAAAAGATCATCCTCTTAAATTAACAGAAGTCGAACGTTGTAAAAATTTCTTTGCCTTAGGGATGATGTTTTGGCTCTATGACCGAACTTCAGAGCATACTGTGGAGTGGATACGAAAGAAGTTTTCCAAACGCCCTGAAATGGTGGAAGCCAATATTGCTGCGTTAAAAGCAGGTTTTAATTATGCGGATATTACGGAAACTTTTCCTGTTCAATATCAAGTTCAAAAGACCAAGTTAGATCCGGGAACTTATCGAAAAATTTCTGGCAATGAAGCAACTGCCATTGGTCTTGTCACAGCCGCACAACTAGCTCACAAAACTTTATTTTACGGCTCTTATCCCATCACTCCTGCAAGTTCTATTTTACATGAATTGGCACGGCATAAAAATTTTGGTGTAAAAACATTTCAAGCAGAAGATGAAATTGCTGCTATTGGTTCGGCGATTGGTGCCGCTTTTGGAGGAGAATTGGGGGTTACAGCTTCAAGTGGACCCGGTATTTGTTTGAAAGCAGAGGCTTTGAATTTGGCGGTCATGACAGAGTTGCCGATGGTTGTCATTGATGTTCAAAGAGCGGGACCGAGTACGGGTATGCCTACCAAAACAGAGCAGGGGGATCTTTTACAAGTCCTTTTTGGTCGCAACAGTGATTCTCCTGTGGCTGTGGTGGCTCCTAAAACACCTTCGGATTGTTTTGATATGATCATCGAAGCAGTGCGATTGGCTATGAAATACATGACGCCTGTGATTTTTCTATCAGAAGGTTATTTAGCGGAGGCAGCAGAACCGTGGAAACTTCCTGAAATTAATCAATTACCTAAAATAGAAATAACGCATCCTAAAGCGACGAAAGAGCCTTTTCTTCCTTACTCGCGCGACCCTCAAACTTTAGCTCGACCCTGGGCCATTCCTGGAACTCCTGGACTTGAGCATCGTATTGGAGGTTTGTCCAAGGCTGATCTGACTGGGAATGTAAGTTATGATCCTGAGAATCATGAGAAAATGATTTATTTGCGTCGTCAGAAAATTGAAGGAATCGCATCTGATATTCCTGATGCCACGATTCGAGGCCCACAATCTGGAAAGCTTTTAGTTCTGGGATGGGGAGGGACCTATGGTGCTATTTATCAGGCCATCACTCAACTTGAAGAAGAAAAAATTCAGGTTTCTCATGTGCATTTAAATCATTTGAATCCTTTTCCAAAAAACTTGAGCGAAATTTTAAAAAGATTTGAGAAAATCTTAATCCCTGAATTAAATTTTGGGCATCTCTTGATGCTTTTGCGTTTTCAATTCCCTCATGTGAATGCCATGGGAATGAATAAGCTTCAGGGACATCCCTTTCATGTTTTAGAAATGGTTAATAAAATAAAAGAGGTGGTAGTATGAGCCCCGTGACGACAACACCTACAGCATTGCCTTATAGAAAAGAAGATTTTGAATCCAACCAAGATGTAAGATGGTGTCCAGGTTGTGGAGATTATTCAATCTTGGGGACTATGCAAAGGACTTTGGCAAAGTCGGCTTTGCCCATAGAAAAATATGTTTTTGTTTCAGGCATTGGTTGTTCCAGCCGCTTCCCTTATTATATGAATACGTATGGTTTCCATACCATTCATGGGCGGGCTCCAACGATTGCAACAGGCCTACGATGCGTTAATCCAGAGCTTTCAGTTTGGGTAGTGACGGGAGATGGAGATGGCTTAAGCATTGGAGGTAACCACTTAATCCATTGTATGCGCCGTAATTTGGATATTAATATTCTTTTGGTGAATAATCGCATTTATGGTTTAACCAAAGGACAGTATTCTCCAACTTCTGAAACAGGGAAAATTACAAAATCCTCTCCTTATGGGACGATTGAGCATCCGATTAATGCGCTGTGTATTGCGATTGCTTCAGAAGCAACTTTTATTGCGAGAACTTTGGATACAGATCCTGCGCATATGGGGTATGTTTTGGAACGAGCAGCCCAACATAAAGGGGTTTCGTTTATTGAAATTTATCAGAATTGTATTATTTTTAATGACAAAACATTTACCACAGTGACGGGACGGGATACGCGAAATGACCGTATGGTTTATTTAGAGCATGGGAAACCTCTGGTTTTTGGAAAGAAGCGTGATCAAGCCATTCGTCTGAAAGGGCTTCAGCCAGAGGTTGTGGACTTGGCTTCTACCGATCCTCAAGATTTATTGATTCATAATGAAAAAGATCCTCTGCCCCATTATTCCTATTTATTAACACAGATGAATTATCCAGAAATGCCAGTTCCTTTCGGTATTTTCAGGGCGATTGAGCGTCCCACTTATGATGAAATGATGGATCAGCAAATTAAAGAGGCGACTCGTTCTAAAGGTAAAGGAGATCTTAAGAGTTTGATTTATGGGGATAACACTTGGGAGGTTCAATGAAAATCAAATGTCCATATTGCAGTCATGAAAATATTCAAGGGGAAGATCGCTGCTCACAGTGTTTTCATTCTCTGATGCAAAGGGATTTGCCCAAGCCTAAAAAGGATGATTCTTTTCAAAGCGTGATGATGACTGCTCCAATCTCAGAACTTTTAACAGGCAAAGATTTGCTTGTGGCAGAAACTCAAGATAGCGTTCAAAAAATTGTTCGGATTTTTCAAAAAGAAAATAAAAACTGCATTTTGATTTATAAAAAAAAGAAATTGGTTGGGATTATCAGTTTAAGAGATCTTTTGTGGAAAGTAGCTGGGAAAAATCAAGATCTTACAAAAATAAAAGCTCAAGATATTATGACGCCCAATCCAGAGTATGTTCGAGCAGAACATCCTATTGCCTATGCTGTCAATAAAATGTCTATGGGTGGGTTTCGCCATCTTCCTGTTTTGGCAGCCGATGGAGCTCCCTTAAGTATTATCATGATCAAAGATGTATTGAAGTACTTATCCCGCCGGAATAAATCAAAGGCAAATAACTAATTAGAAGAAAGAATGCTTAATTCTTTCTCAATCTTATTTTTATAATTTCTTTTTTGCTCTTCTAACTCGTCAGAAGTAAATAGAGAAAGCTCTTCTAAAACATTCGAAACAATGCCCAGGCATTGCAACCCCCGACAAGGGTTATGACGGATAAAGGTTCTGCGTGTGAAGAAATCCTCGAGGGTTTGCGCATATTCATGTGTGAAGGCGTATAAAACTTCAGCTTTAATATGGTGATGATTTGGGCAGATACGACTTTCCAAGCTAAATTCTTTAGCGAGTCTCATTATTTCTATGGCTCTTGCTCCATAATTTTTAATCAAGTGAGAAGCTGTTTCATGGGAGAGCCCCCATTCTTTTTTAAATGCTCCGAGACCAAAATTAATTTTTGCTCCTGGTAAAAGGCTTGAGGCTGTTTGACAAGGGTGGTCTTGATGAAGACTCAGTTTTTTTGAGATCTGATCAACAACTTTCTCAGCTAGGTTACGATAAGTTGTGAATTTTCCCCCTAAAATGCTGATCAAGCCTGGGAAACTTTCTTCAATTTTATATTCACGTGAAACTTGACTTGCTTTTGATCCTTCTTCAGAAACCAGAGGTCTTAATCCTGCAAAACTTGAGATAATATCTGTCGAAGAAATTTTTCTTTGGGGGAAAACTTTTTGGATTTCTTTTAATAAATAATAAATGTCTTTGGATTCCACAGAAACTTCATCGGCCGATTTTGAAAAATCAGTGTCTGTGGTTCCGATAAGAGAATGAGCTCCCCATGGGAGACAGAAGAAAACACGTCCATCACTTGCTGTGGTCAGTAAAAGAGCATGATGATCACTGAGTCGAGGGAGTACAATGTGAACGCCTTTGGTGGTTCTTAGTCTTGGGCGTAGTTCTTTCTTTTGAAGTCGTAGAAGTTGATCGACCCATGGCCCTGTGGCATTGACAACGACTTTGGCACGAATTTCAATTTTGTGATTCGAGAGAATATCTTGGGCTTGTACACCGATAATTTTTTCTCCTTCTCGAATAAAATCAATGGCCTGGCAATAATTTAAACATATGGCTCCACAGTCAATGGCGGAAAGGATGTTCTCTAGACAAAGTCGAGCATCATTCATTTGTGCATCATAAAAATGAAATATGTTTTTTAGACCTTCTTGCTTGATTTGAGATATTTTTTGAATTTGATGAATATCCAATGTTTTATGGGGATGAATATTACTTTGTCCAGCAAGTTTGTCATAAAGACTCAAGCCCAATTTGATTTTCCATAAACTTGGAGAATTGTTTTCATAAATGGGAAGAAGAAAGGGAAGAGGATGCACCAAATGAGGAGCAATTTTTAAAAGATGATGGCGTTCATGAAGTGCTTCATAAACCAGTTTAAGATGTCCTTGTTCAAGATAGCGCAGGCCTCCATGCACCAGTTTTGATGTTTTACTGCTTGTGCCGCTGGCAAAATCATTTTTTTCAATCAGGGCAACTTTGAAGCCTCGCAGAGCCGCATCTCGAGCAATGCCTGCTCCATTAATGCCACCACCAATGATGAGAATATCAAAAAGTGTATTTTTGAATTGAGAAAGGTTGCGATTGGATTCCATAGAATCATTATACTCATGAAAAAGAAATGATGAATACATCTTCTTTATTAAAATAGTGGGATTTTTTTAGTCAACAGGTCCTGCCACTCGGCAGCCCCACTGTGCTCCTAAAAGTTGCGCTCAGTGGGGCCCCCCCGCTGAGCGTCACCCGTTGACTAAAAAAACTAAAAGTAACTTTTAATTGCCTTTGGAGGAGATCATCGCCTAGAATCATTCGAGGATCATTATGAAAGAAGCAATTTATTCAGGAAATATCATTTCAGGTGGAATGGCTCATGGGAACTCTTTTGTCATTTCCACTCCTCGCCTAGAAAGCATTCCTTTTACATCTATTCATGAAGAAGAAATAAGTGTAGAAAAAGAGAAACTTTGGATTGCAATTGAAATCTCAATTTCTGAGCTTAACACGCTTGTGAAACGTGTAAAAGCTCAAGTGGGAGAACGGGAATCGCATGTTTTTGAAGCTCATATTTTAATGCTCAAAGATCATCGCTTTTCTTCGCGGATGGTAGATCGAATTGATTTTGAAAAGGTGAATGCAGAAACGGCTGTTGTTCAAACAGTACAAGAGCTGATACAGTCTTTTGCAGGTCATGGGGAAAATTTACGGCAAAAATTTGCATTGGATTTTCGGGATTTAGGTTTAAGGTTGATTCGCAATCTTTCTCCTTTTTTCTCTTATGATAAAGCTCAGGATTTGGAAGAAAGTGTCGTGGTTGTCACGCGTGAGTTAACCCCTTCCGTTGTTGCTCGTGTTGATCGACGAAAAGTCTTAGGATTTGTTTGTGAAGAGGGTCATCCCTCAACGCATGCGGGTATTCTGGTGGATGCGATGCATGTCCCCGCGATTGCCCAGATTAAAGAATTTTTCCAAATTAAGAATGATGATCATCTTTTTTTGGATGCGAGAGAAGGGACACTTTGGGTTAACCCTGCGCAAAAGGCAAAAGATATTTTTCTTCAGTCTTATCAGAATTATTGTGAGATTTTGAAATCTACTCATGAAGAAGAAGCAGAAGGTATCACAAAAGATGGGCGTTTGATTTATTTTTGGGCTAATGTCTGGATGCCGGCCGATTTGGCTATTGCCCAGGCCATGGGTGCAAATGGAATTGGATTGATTCGTTCCGAATTTGCATATCTTTTTCAGAAAAACCTTCCTTCAGAAGAATCTATTTTTGAATACTATCGAGAAGTTTTAGATAAAGTTTGGACAGGACCTGCTCATGTTCGTTTGTTAGACGTAGGTGGAGAAACCGATATTGTTTCTTTGAAAGGGAATACTATTTCAAAAGCCATGGGGTTAAAATTCTTGCTTGAAGAAAAAGCTCTGCTCGAAACTCAATTACGTGCTTTACTGAGAGCCTCTGTTGGCAAAAAAGTTTATCTGGTTTATCCTTTTTTTGAGTCCTTGAACGAATTGCAAGAGGCCAATGCTATTTTGGAAGGTGTGAAGAAGAAGCTTCGTGATCAAAAAATTTCTTTTAATGAGGAATTAGGTGTAGGAGCTTTAATTGAAACGCCTGAAGCGGTGCATCAGATCGAATCTATTTTAGAGAATGTTTCTTCGGTGATTGTAGGTTCCAATGATTTACTTTTAAAGTTAAAAGGCTTAAAACGCGATCAAAAAATTCAAGAATTAAATATGAACCAGTTAACGCCTGATTTTCTGAAGATGATTCACCATATGGTTCAAGCTACTCAAAAAGCGAAAAAGGATCTCTACTTTTCTGGACAAATGGCAGAACATCCTCTCTGTTTAGGTCTTTTAATAGGCTTAGGTATTATTCATTTTAATCTTTCTAGTGCTTCTATTCGGGCTTTAAAAAAATGGCTTGGAAATGTATCTTATGCGGATTTGGTTAATACAGCTCAAAAGACAATGCAAGTTAAATAGGTCTTTAGTAAATTCTTGCCACTCTTTTTAAATCAGAGTAAAGTCCTCCCATAATGGCTATGAAAACAGATGCTTCGACTCTAAGAATAGATCAAACTTGGATTTCTCATTATTTCGAACAATTTTATAAAGAACCCAAAGATTTTTTGATGGGCCTTGAAGCGGAATTGATCGGGGTTTATGAGAAGACGGGAGAAGCTGTTCCTTATGCTGGAGGAAATGGCATTGAAGGGATTCTTCAGGATTTGATTCAATTTTTTCACTGGGAACCTATCGAGGAAGCGGGAAAGATTATTGCTTTAAAAAGAGATACTTCAGAAATTCATTTAGAGCCAGGGGGGCAGTTAGAATTAAGTGGAACTCCATTTTCAAAATTAAAAGATAATCTCAAAGAAATTCAGAATTATTACGAAGAATTAAAAAATGTTTCTCAAGGGAAGGGCATTGCTTGGGTTGAACTTGGGAGTCAGCCCTTCAGTTCTCTTTCTTCAATATCTTGGGTTCCCAAAACACGTTATCAAATCATGAGAGATTATTTTTCAAAGAAAGGGGGACTCGGCCATTCCATGATGAAGCAAACGGCTACTCTCCAGGCTAATCTTGATTATTCTTGCGAGGAAGATGCAATGAAAAAATTGAGAACAGCCATGGTGCTTGCTCCTGTCATGATAGGTCTTTTTGCAAATTCTCCCATTTTAGACGGACATTTTAAAAACGCGATGAGTACAAGAGCCATCGCTTGGCAGAATACAGATTCAGATCGATGTGGTCTTATCTCTGAAATCTTAGTAGATGAACCTCGTTTTCAAGATTACTTGAAGTATCTTGAAAGAGTCCCTGTTATTTTTATGCTGCGTGAGGGACGGTGGATTTCTCTTCCTTCTATTTCTTTCAAAAGATTTTTAGAAGGCGGATATTCCCATTTTCTTCCAGAAGAAATAGATTGGGAGCTTTTTCTAACTTCTATTTTTACAGAGGCACGTTTAAATCCTTTCGTTGAAATAAGAAGTGCGGATCGTAATAAACTAGCTTTAAGTTCTGGAATGCTGGCTTTGTGGAAAGGGCTTTTATTAAATTCACAAGCTCGGGAAGCAGTATGGAGTCTCCTTCGATCGGTAAGTTCTGAAAATAGGCAAAATGCTTTGAGAGATGCTGCACAAAAAGGTTTTCAAGGACAATATGGTCCTTTTAAGATACAGGATTTGGGGGAAGAATTATTGAAGTTGGCATCAAATGCTTTAAAAGATCTCTGGGAGCAAGATATTGTCAAAGAAGATGAAAGACATTATCTGGGGTCCATCGAAGAACTTTTAAAAGAAGGACAATCACCTGCAGAAAAGATTCTTAAAAGTTGGCAAGGTTCTTGGAATCAAAATCCTCAAGATCTTATTACCTATGCTAAAATTTAACGATAGAGATTTTCGTATCCTTTCTAGCTCGGTTTAGCTTTATCAGTAAAAATTTTCCCTGACATCAATGTGATTCCATAACTTTTAAGAATATCTGCCTGTTTTTGAGATGTTACTTCGGAAATAAGAATTTGAGTTTTTAGAATGGGGGTTAAGTCGGAAAGCATTTTCATCATGGTTTGTTGTGTAGGATCTTTTTCAATTTTGTCGAAGAAAGAGGATGCTAAATAAAGAAATTTTGGTTTAAGCTCCGATAAAATCTGTAAAGGAGTAGGGGCTCCCCATGCTAATTCAATACAAATGCTTGCCCCTTCTTCTTCCACTTTATGAATAATTTCTTTTAATGTTTTATCGTAACGAAAGAGATCGTTGGCTTTAAATTGAAAAACCAGAAGTTCTGGATTACATCCGAGGCTTTTTAAAGGCTGAGTAGATGTTTCTAAAAGTGTCAGAAAAATTCTTGGATTAATCCAACTCATAATAAAAAGAGGTTTTTGTATCCCATAGCAGAAAACCTTGAGCTTCTCGAAATAAATCTTCCCTAACTCCTTTTCCATTTTAAGTTCAATGGCTTGATTGAAAAGGTCCTCTTGAGAAAAAACACGTGATGCATTCATTCCTCTCATGAGAGTTTCATAACCTTCGATCTTATTTTGAGAGACATTCATAATAGGTTGGAGAAACAGATTGATTTTCTTTTCTTGAAGCAATTGAGAAGTCTCATCAAAGTTTTGGGAGGGGGTAGTTCCTTTTGCAGATGTTTCTGGCTCTCTGCGATCTTTGACATAATTTGATCCCGGTAGAGTTTTCGCATGTTTTTTTAATTCTGCAGCAATCGCATTAATTTCACCGATATGGGAAATGTCTCGTTTTTCATTTGTGACAACTGCGATGGAAAGAGACATCAGAGGGAATTCTTGCAAATTACCTTGTCTGTCTTTTGAAAGAATAAAACCTCTTTGTTGATCTTTTTGATCATAGAGTTTAGGGACCATTGCATCAAAACGTTGAATGATTTGTTGGCATAAAATATCAATGTGACTGGGATCAGAAATAAGTATGAAATCATCCCCACCGATATGACCTACAAAATCTTCGGGATTTCCTTTTTCTTTAGTGACATCTACAAGGGCTTGAGCTGTATTGCGAATGGCTTCGTCTCCGCGTTCAAATCCATATTCATCATTGAAAGATTTAAAACGATCAATGTCAAAATGAGCAATAGCGAAGGGCTCTTTATTCGAAAGTCGAGTCGCAATCTGTTTTTGAATGGCATTATTGCCAGGGAGTTTTGTGAGAGGATTTGCATCCAAAACATTATTCGTTCGATTGAGAATCATCCAAATACGAGCGAGTAATTCTTCTGGCTCAAAAGGTTTGGTGATATAGTCATCTCCACCACTTTTGAGACCTGTGAGTTTGTCTGGGAAGTCACCTCTGGCAGTGAAATAGACGACGGGGATATGCCAAAGTTTTTTATCTTCTTTGACTTTATTGCAAACTTCATAGCCACTCATGCCAGGGAGCATGACATCAAGAATGATGAGATCGGGTTTGCTTTCGCGAATAAGGCTTAAACCCTTTTCTCCATCGGAAGCCCCAAATACATCAAAACCACGGCGACTGAGAAAAGCTTTAGTTACTTCTAAAATATCCTCATCGTCATCGACAATCACAAGCTTGGGTCTTGGAGCTTCCATGTAAGATTCTCCTGAGCGACCTCTCTATTTTAAGGCAATAGGGGGTGAATTTGCAACATAAGATCATTCTTAATAAATTGGAGAGTCTCGTATATAAAAGTGTATTCTTTTGAAAAGTGGCGGGTCCTGCCACTCGTCAGCCCCATCGTGCTCACAAAAAGTTGCGCTCGACGGGGCGCCCCGCCGAGTGTCACCCGCATCTATAAAGGACACACTTTTTTGAACACGATCAAATCGGATGTACTTCAAAGAAAAGACATTTAAGGTATTGTGTTTCTGGGATATTGGGAAGGATAGGATGATCAAGCCCTTGTGTCCCACGATGAATTAGCTTTAATATTTTTTTCGCATCACGAGCTGCATCCAAAAGAATATCCTCAAATAGAGATTCTTGAATATGATGAGAGCAGGAAGCGCTGATCAGGACCCCTCCAGCGCGAAGCATTTTCATGGCTCTTAAATTGATTTCCTTGTATCCGGCCAATGCTCCCTCAATTGAATCTTTTCTTTTGGTGAAAGAAGGAGGATCCAAAATAATCATGTCGAACTTTTTCCCTTCTCGATCAAATTGCTTTAGAAAATCAAATCCGTTTCCCAGTAAACCTTCCCATCGTGTCTCAACATGATTCAGGGCTGCGCTTTTCTGAGCGATTGCGAGTGCTTCTTCAGAAATATCAATGCTCAATACTTTTTTTGCTCCTCCCTTCAAACAAGACATAGAAAAGCCACCTGTATAAGAAAAGCAATCCAAGACTTCCTTGTTTTTTGAAAGCGAAGAAGCCATTTGTCTATTGTCTCTCTGATCCAAATAAAAACCTGTTTTATGCCCATGAAAAACGTCCACCCAAAAATGAATTCCATTTTCTTCTATTTCTAAAAATTCTGGCGGAGAATTTCCATCCAAACACCCCTGAATTAAAGGAAGACCTTCTAAAGCGCGTGCTTGGAAATCATTTCTTTCATAAATTCCTTTGGGTTGGAAAATACTTTTTAGTATTTCCACAACCAGGGATTTATGGATATCCATCCCGAGCGTGGTTGTTTGGATAATCAAATAATCTTGATATTGATCTACGATAAGACCTGGAAGTCCATCTGATTCACTGTTCACCCAGCGTAGACTTGAAGCTGAAGGAAGATAGGTTTTTCGCCATCGGAGGGCTTCTTTAATGCGTTTTTCAAAAAAAAGCACATTGATTGCTTCATCTTGTTGGCGAGTCAATAATCTAATAGAAATGGTGGAGAGAGGATTAAACCAACCGATGCCTACCCATTTCTTTTGATCCGTATAAATGGCAACAGGTTCTTCAGATCGGATTTCTTTATCTACATATTTAATTTGAGACTTGTAAATCCAAGGGTGTCCGGCTTTGACACGATCAAAGCCTCTTTTGGAATCGACGATGATTTTTTTCATGTTTCAGAGCATATCTAGCTTTTTATAAATACGCAATAGTGATTCAAATGAAAGATGAAGTCCATTCTAATTAAAATCAATTGTAAAAAAAGTTTGATGTGTATTAAAATCTAGCTTTCATTTACATGGAGCTTTTAATGAAAATCAAAATATCTATAATTATATTTGTCCTTACTTCGATCATAACAGTGGCTCAGGATTTTAATGAAGAACCATTATTACAAGGGGAGAAGGCAGAAAGAAAAAGGATGATGAATGATATGCATAACAAATTAAAAGAAAATGCTACAGCATATCTTGAGGCTCTTAAGGAAAATAACTATTTGAAAATGGTTGAGTATTTACATCCTGCTGCTCTAGAGTCGATGGGAGGGAAGAAGCAATTTATTAAAGTTATGAAGCAATTCTCTAAGGAAGCTGCCGAAAAACAAGATAAAACACACATGTTGCAATCAATAAAAATTGAAGATATTGGCCAAGTTAGGGAAGTTGGTGATACAAAGATCAGTAGAATCAACGTTTCTTATCCAATTTTTTGGCAGAACACTTGCGTGGCCCGAGTTATTGCGCCCACGTTTGCAATTAATAGAAAGGATGAAAGGCAATGGTATTTTATTGAAGGGAATAAACAGGGACGTTCCATTCTTATTCAGTTTGATAAAATTCCTCGTTCTACTCTACCTCCATTAGAAATAGGGGTAATTGTTGACGAGAAAAAAATCATATTGTGTCGATCAAAAAAGACTCTCAAAAAGGCGTTAGTAAAAATAGCAAAAAAGTTCGAAGATTCTACCACCGAAGGGTTATTTGAAGGAGAGGATATTGAAGAAGCCTTTGATCAAACTGCATCCCGCTTTTTCTCTTAGTAATAGAGAATGTTGTAGAAAAATCTTAATTGACTGTTTTTGATCATTCAAACCTGCCTCGCTTGCTCTGATTACCTAGCTTTAATTTTAACCTTCTTCAAGAAAGAATTTGGACTGTTTCAGTCCTTTCTTTGTGAATCTACTTTAAAAAAATTCAGCTGGGTTTTTTGAGGAATTTTTCATAGCAATAGCCGATTGAGGCTAAATGCGGTATATTATTCTATCTCAAAACTTGATGGAAGGAGTTCCTATGACTGAAAATGTGTCTTTAGCACAAAGAATTCAAAACGATATTAAATTAGCGATGAAGTCTGGAGAAAAAAGAAAACTAGAAACTTTGCGTATGGTGTTGGCGGATATTAAAAAAGAAGAAATTCAAAAAGCTCAATTGAAAGATGAAGATGTTCTGACTTTGATTAAACGTAATGTTAAAACACGTCAAGAATCTATTGCTCAGTTTGAAAAAGGGGGTCGCCCTGATTTAGTTGAGAAAGAAAAAGCGGAGATAGAAATCTTAAAAATTTATCTTCCTTCCCAATTAACACCAGAGGCTTTAAAAGCTGCTGTTCAGGAAGTCATTGGAAATCTGAAAGTAACTTCCAAGAAAGATATGGGACTTGTGATGAAAACGGTATTGGGGCAGTATGGGTCACAAGTAGATGGGAAACAGGTTCAAGCTGTGGTCATGCAGCTCTTAAATTAGATCAATGAATACCAAAACTCTTTTACTCACCTCCAGTGATCTTGAGCATTTGATTGACGAAAAAGATGCCTTTGATGCCATGCGCGAAGTTTTTCAGGCACATGCATTAGGGCAAACGCAAATGCCTTCTAAGATTTATCTAGATTTGCCTGTGTATCATGGAGATTTAAGGGCCATGCCCGCGCATGTAGAATCTCTGAAAATTTGTGGCTTAAAATGGGTGAATGCTCATCCTGATAATATTCGTTCGGGCCGATATCCAGCTGTGATGGGGACATTAATTTTGAATGATCCCAAAACTGGATTCCCTATGGCGATCATGGATGGAACTCGAATCACTCGCTTAAGAACAGGAGCTGCAGGCGCTTTAGCCTCTTTTTATTTGGCCCGACCTAATTCAAAAATTTTGGCTCTTATCGGGTGTGGTGTCCAGGCAGAATCACAGTTATTGTCTCATTTAAAAGTTTTTGAATTTTCGGAAATAAGAATTTGGGATTTAAGAATTGTTGAAGCCCAGTCTTTTAAAAAGAGAATGGAACCCCATTTTCAAAAAATTCGTGTGTGTGAAAATGTGAGAGATTGTGTCAAGGATGCTGAAATTTTGTGTACGACCACACCTGCTAGAGGGCCTATTATTTTTAGGCCATGGATCAATGCCGGCGTGCATATTAATGCAATAGGTGCAGATGCCAAAGGGAAACAAGAACTTGATCCTGCTATTTTAAAAGAAGCAATTGTCGTTGTAGATGAAATAGATCAGGCCATTCATGGAGGAGAATTAAACGTTCCTTATTCGCAGGGACTGATTACAGAGAAAAATATCAGTGCAACTTTAGGAGAAATTATTGCTAAAAAGAAGATGGGACGACAGAAAGAAAAAGACATCACTGTTTTTGATTCAACCGGTTTGGCCATTCAAGACATTGCCTTAGGAGCTAAAGCCTATCAGAAGGCTCTTCAGAAGGGGATAGGGCAGCAAATTCAATTCATTTAAAATCAGTGAATTGTGGATCGAGAAGATCGATTTCCTGAAGACAACTAATGGTTTTTCTCCCCCCACAATCCTTCTACACACTATCAACCATCCACATTTTTAATTGTCCATTTTTGAACAATTTTGTTGATTTTCTGTTTTTATTTTGTTATATTTAACTTGGAAATGGTGAGCCTCAGTACGATGGGATTAACATTGTAACCATCTCTCGCTAAATGAGTTGTAATTGGAGGTGAGTTATATGCGCTTGGACATGAGCTTACTGTTTGGAATGCTACTAGGACTCGTGCTAGGGACTTTTTATGCGACGCAACTAACAGGTTTTCTTCCTCTCTTAATCATCGCATCTTTGGCGCTTGTTTTTGGGCATTTCCTTCATATCAAATAATCTTGCAACCAAAAGGGCAAGGGTTGAAGTTTACAAACTCTTAAAGCCCCAAGGTTCATTTTGGGGCTTTAAGTTTTCATGATAGAGTTCAACTTTAAATTTTTTGTAGGGACTGCAATTGGAGTTGCGCTAGGAATTCTTTATTCCAAATTCATTCATCATTTCTTCCTTTATTCCTTCTAAATTGTAGAGGACTCCTAAGTATTTTCTTCCCGCATCGTGTAATCCATGTGCAAAAAAGTGTAGCCTTTACAGATACGGGTGACACTCGACGGGGGAGAGGCCCCGCCGCGCGCAATTTTTCATGAGCACGGTGGGGCCTGACGGGTGGCAGGACCCGTTTCTTACTTGAAGGACACACTTTTATATACGAGATCAGTGTGTACAACGATTTTTCTAAGATTGTCGCTTATTTTGATCAATGTTATAATTAATTTAATGATATTCCTCACGGGTTCTACAGGTTTTGTCGGTCGAAATTTGCTTCCTCATCTGGCGCAAAAAGGGTATTCCGTTCGCTGTTTTATTCGTGAAAATTCTCCCACAGAACATCTTGGCAGTGACTGCTTTGACAAGGTGGTAGGAGATATTTTAGACGAATCTTCCTTGCGATATTCCATGAGGGGGGTAGATACCGTTATTCATTTGGCGGGTGTTCGAATGGAAACAGGAGCTTCAAGTTTTGAAAGTGTTTTTTATTTGGGAACCCGACATGTGATTGATGTTGCAAAAGCTGCAGGTGTAAAACAATTTATTTTATTTAGCACTTATGGAGCTCGTCCCAAAGCCAGTAGTAAATTTCATCATTACAAATGGTTAGCAGAGGAATATTTAAGGCATAGTGGTTTAAAATTTACTATTTTTCGCCCAACACTTATTTATGGACCCTATGATCATTTTGTAACAAGATGGATCCGAAAGTTAAAAATACTTCCAATCGTTCCTATTCTAGGAAATGGTTTAAATCTTTTACAACCGGTCAGTATTTTCGATGTTATTGAGTGTATTTTACGATCTTTAGAAGACTCCACAAAATTAGGGATGACTTATGAATTGGGGGGGCCTGACCGCTTGACCTTTTCTGCAATTATTAGAAAGATTGGAAAGACGATTGGTAAAAGAAAGCCTCTTTTTCATTGGCCTCTAGGGATGGCAAAAGTATTTGCCTATTTGATGGAAATAGGTTTTTCTTATCCTGCCTTCACTCCAGATGAACTTCTGCGATGGATGGAAGATCGTACGTGTGATCATTTACTTGTTGAGAAAGAATTCAAGATGAAGCTGATGCATTTTGAGGAAGGGCTTCAAAAATATTTTGCTCCGAAATAACTCGCGCAGTGCTCAAATTTGTTTACGAACTTTGATCTGCATATTCCCCAAATACTTCTTTAAGAGTTGAAACCATTTCTCCTAAAGTAGCTTCAGATTGAATCGCTTCCATAAAAGTGGGGATGAGGTTTTCAGTTGATTTAGCTTGCCGACGGATTTTATCTAAAGATTTTTGAACCTCTTTATTATTTCTATTTTTCTTTAGTTTTCTCAATCGATCTTTTTGAAGTTTTTCTGCCTTAGGATTAATTTTAAAAATTTCGGGGTTGAGTTTCTTTTTTTCTTGATAATGGTTAACTCCAACAATAATACGTTCCTCAGTTTCCACTTGTTTCTGATATCGGAAAGCACTATCTGCAATTTCTTTTTGAAACCAACTCTGTTCGATGCCAGCCTCAACTCCTCCCAAATTTTTGATGGTTTGAAAAATGGTATTTACCTCTTTCTCAATGGTGTTGGTTAGATTCTCCACTAAAAAAGATCCTCCCAAGGGATCATTTACCATGGCGACATTACTCTCATGAGCAATGATTTGCTGTGTTCTTAGGGCTATCTGAACTGCTTTTGGTGTGGGCAGACTCAAAGCTTCATCCATGGAGTTTGTATGAAGAGATTGCGTGCCTCCCAAAACTCCTGCAAGGGCTTGCAAGGTTGTTCGTACAATATTGTTTTCAGGTTGAGTAGCAGTGAGACTACAACCGGCAGTTTGAACATGAAGTCTTAAAAAAAGAGATTTCAAATCCTGAGCTCCATATTCTTCTTTCAAGATTTTGGCCCAAAGGCGACGCGCTGCACGGTATTTAGCAATTTCTTCAAAGAAATCATTATGAGCATTGAGGAAAAAACTGAGTCGGTGGGCAAACTCATCGATTTTTAATCCTCGTTCTAAACCTAAGTCGATATAGCGTTTGGCATTGGCCAGAGTAAATGCCAATTCTTGTACAGCGGTAGCCCCTGCTTCACGAATATGATAACCACTGATAGAGATGGGATACCAACGGGGGACATGATGATGAGAAAATTCGATCATGTCTCCAATCAGGCGCAAAGCCGGTTTGACGGGGAAAATATAAGTATTTTGCGCCATATACTCTTTCAAAATATCATTTTGCATCGTTCCTCTTAGGCGTTTCCAACTTCCTCCATTTTTTTGAACAATCACTAAAAACATAGCCCAAATAATGGCTGCAGGTGCGTTAATGGTCATAGATGTGGAAATATGGTCCAGAGTGATTCCTTTAAAAAGTTCATCCATGTCCCAAATAGAATCAATGGCGACGCCGTCTTTTCCAACCTCTCCATGAGATTGAGGATTATCTGAGTCAAACCCCAAAAGGGTGGGGAGATCAAAAGCGATGGATAAACCTGTTTCTCCATGTTTCAATAAATATTTCAAACGTTGATTAGATTCTTTAGCTGTTCCAAAGCCGGAGAATTGGCGCATAGTCCATAATTGCCCGCGATAGCCTGTAGATGAAAGCCCTCGAGTAAAAGGATATTCTCCTGGAATCTCAGGTAGAACAGATGCATCTTTGCTAGAGTAATAGGGTTTCAGAGGAATTTCTGAATATGTTTTGAATTTATCCTCTGGCATAGGGCATCTCTTTAAGAAGTTTTTTTGCTTCTTCATAAGGATTCATATCGGGTTCTTCTTTTATTTTTTTAAGAGATTTATTCAATTGATGTGATGTGATGGAAAGAGCCCAAAGCATGCATTCTAATTTTTTCTTATTCCATTGATGATGTTTAGCATCATCGCTGATTTTAAGAAAATGATGATGCTTTTCAATCGTCTCTAATAATTTTTCAACACCTTCTCCAGATTGAGCTGTAGTCAAAAGAATAGGGGGCTTCCAGGTAGATGAGTTTTTCCGATGATGAAGTTCTCGGGCTAGAGCTAATTCTAATTGTTTTGCTCCGGGCCTATCCATTTTATTGATAACAAAAATGTCGGCCCATTCAATGAGACCTCTCTTCATCATTTGAATTTCATCTCCAGACTCGGGGGAAAGTACCAAAATGGTTGTATCTGCTAATTCATGAATGCCCCATTCTGCTTGGCCTGTTCCAATCGTTTCAATTAAAGCACAGCCGAAACCAAATGCACCAAAAGCACGAGCCATTAATTTTGCGGTAAGATAACCTGTCATCGTAAGACCATGGGGTGCAAAACTTCTAAAAAAAATTCTAGGATGATGGGCGTTTTTCCCCAATCGAATCCGATCTCCCAAAAAAGCTCCATTTGAAATCCAACTGCGAGGATCCATCGCAATAATTCCCAAGGACTGATGTGTAGCCAAAGGTTCGGCCATTTGAGCAATCAAACTACTTTTCCCTACACCGGGCGGACCGGTAAGAGCAATGGTATGAATTTCAGAGTCAGAAGAATAAATTTTTTTGAGGAGAGCATCCTCTTTTTCTCCTTCTTCAATAGAAGTGAGAATTTTGGAGATCGCTGCTTTATCTGCCTTAAGTGCCTTTTTAAAATATGTCAAAAGTGAGTTCATGAGGAGGATAGAGATAAAATTTTATTTTGAAGATATGAAATAATATCTTGGGTAGAAGTATCGGGACCCCATAATTTGTGAACCCCCAGTTGTTCTAATTTTTCCATGTCTTCTTCAGGAATGATTCCTCCTCCGATTAAAAGGACATCTTTAAGCCCTCTTTTTTTCATGAGGCGGGCAAGCTTGGGGAAAAGGGTCATATGGGCTCCTGAAAGAATGCTAATCCCAATGGCGTGAACGTCTTCTTCTAAAGCAGCTTCCACAATGCCCTCTGGGCTTTGTTTGATCCCTGTATAAATCACATCCATTCCTGCATCGCGCAAAGCACGGGCTATGACCTTAATACCACGGTCATGGCCGTCGAGCCCAACTTTGGCTAAAAGGATTTTTATTTTTCTTATATTTTTTTCAACCATTGGTTGACCTTATAAAAGGTGGGATCACGTGTTTCTTGAAAGGCTCGAATAAACCATATTTTGGCTTCTTTGGTTTTCCCTTTTTTTAAAAGCTCATCTCCTATCTTCGCATAAACCCAAACTAAATTCTGTTGAAATCCTTTCTCATGAGGGAAAATTTTTTGAGCCTGTCGATAAACTTTTAGTGCTTCATGCCATATTTTTCGATCAATAAGACTTTTCCCCCATTCGTAAAAAAGAACTTTTTGATTATGAAAAACCAAAGATTTTAGTGTGCCTAGCTTTTCGGCTTTTTGAAGGAGAGATTGAGCCATAAGCCAATCTTTTCTTTGCATATGAGTATTGGATTGATTAATCCATGCGGCGGCGAGGTTCTGAGTAAACGCATTCTGACTTAAGCGCTCTCCTTGTTTAAGAAAAGGAAGTCCTTGCTGGTAAATAGAGGCAGCTTTAGAGTATTCATGATTTTCAAAAAATTGATTTCCTCGGCAAATATACAAGTCCAGAATCAGAGAAGCTAAATCAGGAAATTCAGGATCCAATCGGTACGCTTTCTGATAAAAGGGAAGGGCCTTTTCATAATTTTTTTCTCGAATCCACCTGAGTCCGCGATTGTAATAAATGACTGCCATTAGCGAAACTGGGTTGACGAAACGTTTCCCTTTCCATTTTTGAATGGAAGGATTGTAAATAAATTCATTGAGCTGGGAAAGATTTGCCAAGAATCCATTGGGGGTTGTTGTCTGAACTTCAAAATTTCGAGAAGGTGTTTTAAGAATGGAATAAAGATGAGTCGGTACTTCTACACTCATCGTTGAAAGCCCTAATCGTGTGCAAAGAATATTGAAGAGGAGGGTGGATGAAACACAATTATATCTGCCCGTATTTAAAGTAATTTGAATCTCTGTGGCAGAAGTATCATAAATTTTAAAAACATTTTTATGGAGAAAACTTAAAATCAGAAATCCTTTTCGCAAGTCCGATAGATTTTTAATTCGATATTGTAAAACCATTCTATTATAAAGAGCATCAATCTTGGAAAGATAAAGAGGTAATTCTTTTTGAGAAACTCCGGAAGCAATCAAAACAGAGTGTTCAAGGCTAAGACGATGGAATTTCCCATCTGCAGCATCTTCAAATAAAGCCTGTTCCAAAGAGTCAGAAGGAACACAGAGCCCAGAATGGGCCGCGTGTGATAAAACAAAACAAAAGAGGAGAGTAGATAGTCCCACCCGTATTTTCATTGGATTTCGAGTTTACCTCCTATGCTTATTAGAATAGAATGGCAACCCAATGTCAATTGAGATAGTGAGGTTAAAGCATGTTGGTTTCTGAAGAAAATTCTCAAAGTATACTTATTGATTATGAAAGGCTTCATCTTTTCGAAAATTGGTTTCAATTTTTTGGAAATGATCATCCTCTTAAAATTGAAATTGGATGCGGAAAAGATGATTCTCTTGTTGAAAGAGCCCTACATGAACCCCAAAGCAATTTTGTTGGAATTGAAAGCGATGTAGGTATTGCATATCGCCTTCAAAAAAAGGTGAAAAGAAGTAAAGCTCCAAACCTTAAAATACTTCTTTTTCAAGCAGAGTATGCCTTAAATCGGTTTTTTGAAAACGAAAGCATTCAAGATTTTTTTGTTCAATTCCCAGATCCTTGGCCCAAGAAAAGACATGCCAAACGCCGAATCTTTCAAAAAGAATTCATTACTCTTTTGCAATCAAAACTTATTTCTAAAGGGGGTCTTTTTATTGCAACGGATGTAAAAGATATGGCTGATTTGGCAATTCAGGTAATTCAGGAAGCTGGTGGTTTTAAACCAATGGACTGTCAGGGGCAAAAACCATTTCCTTTTTTTACACTTTATGAGAAAAAGTTTTTAAAATTAGGTTTGCCTATTTATTATTTAAAATATCAAAAGCAGAGTTAAGTTATAAGGATTAGAGATGAAGGTCCAAATCAAAAATCGTTCTATCATGATTGATGGGGAAGCTGTGCCTCTCATCTCCGGAGAAGTACACTATTGGCGTTTAGATCCTTCGATGTGGAGAAAGATTTTGGAAGAAGTACGCAAGTTAGGTTTAGAAATGATTTGTACTTATGTCCCATGGGAATTTCATGAAATTCAACCGCGCGTTTATGATTTTACTGGGAAAACAGATCCACGTCGCAATTTGAAAGCTTATTTAGAACTTTTAGAAGAAATGGGTTTTTGGATTCTGATTCGTCCAGGACCTTATATTTACAGTGAATGGAAAAATTTGGGAATTCCCGATAGAGTTGTTCAATATCATCGAACACATCCTAAGTTGGTGGAAGAAGCTCGACATTATCTCCAAGCCGTTTTTAAAATTTTAAATCCCCATTTAGCATCTCATGGTGGCCGCATCCTCATGATTCAGCCGGATAATGAATTGGACCCTGCTTTTTATCAATATGAAGATCAATTGGGATTGACAGGAAAGAAAGGACTCTTTCAAGAATTTTTAAAAGAGAAATATAAAAATGTTTTATCTTTGAATCGTGCTTGGCAAACAAAATATAAAAGTTTAGATAGCGCTAAACCTACATGTGATCTTGTGTCCTATAACAAAAATCAATGGCCTCGATTCAGAGATTTTAAAGAATTTATTTATTGGTTGGTCGAAAAAATGGGGCAAGTTTGGTGTGATGAATTTCGTTCTTTAACAAAAAACATCCCTCTTTACTTCAATATGTATGGTTTTTATGAAATACAGCCATGGAAAGTATTGGCTCGACAAGCTGATTTCTCTGCTTTGGATCTTTATCCTTCACAAGAATTTGAATTTGAAGCAAGTGAGCATCGGGATTTTTTAGAAAAAATTAGAGCTCTACGTACAGTCAGTTCTGTTCCTTTCATTGCTGAATTTCAATGTGGGACTTGGCATGGTTATCAAAATCGCAGTGGACTTTTAAGCCCTAATCACTATCGAATGAGTGCGATATCAGCACTTTTAGCAGGCTCAATTGGTTGGAATTGGTACATGCTGGTCAATCGCGACAATTGGTATTTGTGTCCGATTGACGAAAGAGCTCAAAGGCGTGAAGAGCTAGCTTGCGTTTTTCAAGAGCTTATTCGCGTCTTTAAAGAAATTAGACCGCAAAGCCTCAATAAAAAAACAAATATAGGCGTGACTTTCTATCCGCTTCATTCTACGACCCGCGCTCTTTCTAAAGAAGATCCCATTTTAAAAAGCCTTTATGAGGGAGATTTAGATTATGAATTTGTGGATGTTGAAGAAAGTATTCCAAATAAAAAAGTGATTTTTTATTCGGGAGCTTCTTGGCTTCCTGAAAAGGCTCAAAAGAATTTATTAAAATATGTTCAAGCTGGTGGGATTTTAATTTCTTTTCTTCACTATCCTCATCAAGACGAATCTTTGAATTCTTTGACTCTTTTAGGATTTCAAGAACCCACTTCTGTTTTAGGTGAGGGAGGTGTTATTTTTTGTGAAAAGTTTTTGGAAATGCGATTAGCTGATCAAACCATTGATATTCGAAGCCCATTCTTTATTTTTGATAAAGTTCTAGGAACTGTTATTCAAGCGCAATCAAAAACGCATTCTACTTATGTAGGCCAAGCCAATTTGTTAAAAGATAAAAAATATACGATTGGATATATTCGCAAAAGTGGGAAGGGGAAAATCATTCACATTGGGACTTCACCAACACCGGCGCTCATACTTGCTTTAATGAAGTCATTAAAAATTGATCTTTATTCCCATGCTTCTACACCTCAAGTTCAAACAGCCCTCTATCAAAGAGGCAAAGACTTTTATCTCTTTATAGTTAATTCTGGAAGAGAAACGAAGTCAGCCAGCATCGAACTTCATGGAATAAAATCTTTAAAGAAAGCCACAGATCTATTTTCTAAGAAAGAATATTCTATCCGAATGTTTCAAGGGGTTTCAACCTTACATGTTTCTTTAGAAAGAAAGAGTGGGACAGTGTTGAAGTTAAATTAGTAAAGAAAAACACAGAGCGGGTTTTAATCCGCCCTGTGTTTGGAGCCTTCTACTGATTACTGCTTTAAATTCTCTGATGCTTTTTCTTGAATGATTTGCTCAACCTTGTTATCTGTCTCCAGAGTATTTAATACATCTGGACTAAGCTCTTGAAAATCCTTATTAAATTCTAGTTCTTCTGGCCAAGGTCTTGGATCAATATCATCAGGAAATACAGGAGGGCGATGGTAGATGATCCAAGGAAAGAATAAACTCTCTGCTGGAGAAGTTCTCGGGAAAAGCGTTTCACCAAAGATAATATATAACCAAGCAGTATCATTTCGAGAAGAAGAAGTAGAAGTAGGAGTATAACTAAAATTAAAACCATCAAACCCAATAGCGATATCATCAATACCACCGTTATTGATATCTCCTACAAAACTTAATGCTCCAGTAACAACATCTCGCGTATCTCCGATAAAACGAACAGCATACGTGGTATTAATATCTACAGTTGATCCCCAGCTGGATCTTCTCCCAAGTAGTAAATGTGTTCTACTTGGCTGCAATGGTGTACCTGGATGTACTGGCATGGATATTGAAAACAAAAGATCTGAGATTCCATCTCCATTGATATCTCCGTACCCTGAGAACACCATAGATGTTGAACCAGATGTACTAATAAATGAAGTGTTTACTCTAACTCTTGATAAATCTGAGGCTCCTTGAATAAGATCATAAAGTGCAGAGGGTCGACTGTCCCCAAATTCTCTAAGACGCTCTATTAAAAAATCAATGTATCCATCTCCATTAACATCGCCAACTTTTAACGGACCTTCAAAGGTATCACCATTGTTATGATGTGAAGATAATGCGATGGGAGAGTCAAAGTTTCCAAGTCTATTACCTGCAAATATATTAGTAATAGTTGTTGTGCCAGAACTTAGAGAAGGATATGTTACTACGACGATTTCTTCGAACCCATCATGGTTCATATCTCCCACAAACTGAGGCTTTCCCATTAAAAATCCTGTAGGAGGAGTCCAAGTACGGTTGGCATCAGATGCGAGAATAGAAGATGGAAATCTTTCAGATCTTCCTAAAAACAAGTACATGTGAGTAGGGCGAGGATATCCTCGATAAATCAAAAGATCTTTATAGCCATCACCATTAAAATTACCGATACTAACGCTCATACTGGGAGATGAATCTGGTAGCCCGGTATAGGTGGTATCAGCTAACATGTCTGCAGCGCCGCTGTGCCAAATTGTTTTTCCATAGAATATATAAATTTTACCTCGTATAATTCCACCTGACTGATAAAGAGGCGCTGTCACTGCAAAGTCACTGATGTTGTCTCCATTAAGATCACCTGCAGAAATGATTTGACCAAAATCACCAGCTAAAATACCTATATCCAATCTGTGCTCTGAGCGAATGACGACATTGGCATTATCCATTGTCAAAGAACGCATCCAAGACATAGAATCTCTTTTCCCAAAATAAATTGCAATTCCACTACCGCCAGTCTCTCCTGATTGTGTGGCTGCGGCAAAATCAGGAATCCTATCCCCATTGATATCGCCTAATGGGGTTACGAGTTTTCCAAAAGCGACTACATTTTCTGATAGGTCAATTCTTACAGGAGCATTCTCAAGTCGAAAATCAACCGCTTTAGATGAACTCACTTGAAACAAGCTCAAAACAAATAAAATAACTAGCAATTTAATTGTTTTCATTTTTAATCTCTCTTTTCTCCCCCGAATCTTAATAGTTTATATACCACATGAAATTTACTTACCCAAATTTTTTCTGTCTAAACTAATCCAATCCTCTGTATTAGAAAGGCTTAAAATTTTGTAGTTATTTATCACCAATACATATTCTATTTAGCCATAAACTTATGGGCCAAGCTTTGCTTCCTAGGGTATGGGGGCAACCTTTTGGAAGAAAACTTGGCCCTTGTAAAAAATCAAAACTTTAAAATGTAAATTCCTTGAAACTATTTCTTATCTGTCAAATTCCAAGACTTACTTTCTTTGCGATCCATCACATTTAAAGCAGTAAACAGTATTCCAAAAAAAACCATCAAATCACCCGGTATCATATTTTTCCCTTTCATTCTTTGACTGCTAATAAAGCATCTTTTATGCCAACATTTTTAGAAAAGCTTTAATATGTTCTTGTGCAATAAGATATGTCATTTCATGAAGTGCATAAAGGAAGGTTGTTTTTGAATTTTGTTTCGAAACGGAACTTTATTTGACACATTTTTAAAAATCTTTTATAGTGGTCTTGAGGAAACAAAATGAACAGAAAATCACTCTTGATTGGTTTGGGTTTTGACGCAAAGGATAAACATGTGCGTATCACTCGCGGTGAGAACTTCCAGCTTTATGGAGGTTCAGAAAAGACACATGCCTATATGCAGGAGAAAGCTATTTCCTTTAATGAAGAACTTACCAAAAGACAGAAAACCCTTGAAGATATCAGTCGCGAAGAGTTTATTGATATTGCCCATGATATCGGATTGAAGAATAGGAAGTAGTGTGATGAAACCATCTTATATTTTTTCATCACACTAACGATCACAATAAATAATCTATTTTAAATTTCCTGAAAACTTTTTTAAATCTTCCAGTTTCACAGCCTTCGCAAATTTTTCTACTTCTTGAAAATCTTCAACTCCAGAACTTTTGACTTGAAGCATCAAGTCTCCATAAAAAAGCATAATCTGGGTTTCTTTTTGAGTGGTATTCATCACTTGTGCTCCTTCAAAATCTCCAAGTTTATAGGCTTCCATTTTTTCTTGAGGTTGTCCTTCCTGTTGCATTTTGGAAAAGAAAGGATTTGAAAGGAGTTGCATTCCTGCTTTTGCAATTTGAACCATGTGAGGGATATTCAAGATAGAAACCGTAACTTTTTGAGAGGGTTCCTTCTTATAATTTACTTCTACAGAATAGGCGTTGGATGAAATAAGACCAAAAGTTGCTTCACTGCCAAGATTTGAAGCGGGTTCAGTTCTTTGCCATCCATCCATGGTGCCAGGTAAACACTCAATCACCTGTTGACTGACAAGTTTTTGAATTTGTGTGAGGCCTTGATTTAGAAATTCGATGGCCTTGAGATAATTTTTATCATTATAAGCCTGCTTGGCTTGATCCAGGGTATCTGTGACTTCATCGGAAAAACAAAGATTAGATTGAAGTGTGACCGAGAGAATTCCTGTTAGCAAAAGTACGCTTATTTTTTTCATATAATAAATCTCCTTTTTCAAATGTGGATGCAGGCTAACATAGATTTTGAATAGGATTCAAGTTCTTTTGGGAATAAATCAGTACAAGCTTGTGTTATCAAGGATGTATGAAATTTTAGGGACAAATTCTTAAAGTCTTTTTAGAAGGGAGGGTTAAATGAAAAAAATAGTTGGAGCAGGTATTTTGATTGTAAGTCTTTTAATAGGTTCTATTTTGGTTTTGGCTCAAGCAGATCAAAATCAAAGCCATTCTTCTCCACGAATGGATACAACTCAACTTCCTTCTGTCTCCGATAGGGAAGAAGACGCAATGATGTCCGAATTAGATCCTTTTATAGAAATGGAGAGAATGCATCGTGAACTAGAGCGGTTAATGCATTCCAGAGCTTGGGGAAGCCCTCATCCTAGAGGACATCTGACTTCGCATGGATATTTAGAACCTCGTATTGATTTGGAAGAGACCACACAGGAACTTGTCTTAAGATGCGATCTTCCAGGTTTAGACAAGGATAAAATATCTATTAAATTAAAAAATGACGTTGTAGAAATTCAAGCTAAACGTGAAATTGTACGTGAAGACAAGCAGGATAGAAAAGGTACACGTTTTTATCGTAGTGAAAGAAGTGTAGGTTCTTTTTATCGTGCAATTCCGCTACCGGTTCATGTGGATCAAAAAAATGTAAAAGCTTCTTATCAAAATGGAGTTTTAACCCTTCGTTTACCTAAAATAATCAAAGAAGAGGAAAAGAGTGTTCAAATTCCAATAAATTGATTGAGAGATAGCGTTTAGTAAAAACCGCTGGGAAAGTGCCCCCTCATTTTTCCAAAACTAAACGCTATCTTCTTTTTGTGAGTTAGTTTTAGCCTTATAAATGTCAAGAATCTCATGATAAGGATGTTGAATAGAAGTACAATTGTCATAGAGACGCTTGGCATATTTCCCCCAGGTCAGGAAAATAGCCGGATTGAGAGTGTGAGACTTTGTAGAGAGGTCCTCAAAATTTCCATGATCGCTGATTAAAAGAACGGTTGTTTCTAAAAGATTCATTTCAGAAAGAAAACTGATCAGAAATTCTTCTAATTTATTCAGTTCAGATTTAGCCCGATTCATATCTTGGGCATGACCAATAAAATCGGTCAGAAAAAATTCGAATAAAACAAAATCATTTTGAGTAGAACTTTGAGCTAGAATTTCCCCAGATTGGGAAGGTGTAAAAAGAGGGGCTTCAAATCCTTGATCTATAAAAACTTGATTGGTCAAATCATGGCATATTGAAATCCTATCAAAGAGATCTTTCTGAGCATGAAAATTAATCCCAGCTGCAAGAGTCGTAATCGTAGAGCAAGAAACTCTTCTGAATCTTTCTTCGATGGGTTTGTCGAAAAAAATAGGACGATAGGTGTTTAGAAAGTCGACGGTGTATCCTTGCTCTTTAAGTTTTTTAAGAATAGAGCGTTCAAGTAAAATTTCTCGAAGTTTTGTGTTTGGAAATCCATTCAGATGATATCCAAGGGTTTGAGCTGCATTAACCCCTGCAAAGATAGCTGTTTGTCCTGTTGCACTTTGTGGAAGGCCCTGGATTCCTAAGCAGGCATTTAATCCCTTAAACAGGCCATTAAAGGGAAGAGGATGGGCTCTTTTTTCATTAGAAAAAATATTAAAAAATTCTTTGCTCTGAACGCAAGGGTTAAACAGAGGATTTTTTAACCCGATTCCTAAGCCATCGACAAAAATCATGACAAATTTCATGAAAATCTCCTTAACATCCTATCTGCCTGAGTGTTAACTATACTAGGGGGATTCAGGGATTACAATGAATCCATGCTCCGGAAAAAGAAGCAAAGCATGAAGTATTTCCTAAAAGAATAAAATTATTTTGACATTCAAATCATGGAATGGTATAGTTAACCAGATTTGAGATTTATTTTTAAGGAGCAGACTGCTTAAGAGTCTTTTAAGCGGCTGAAGAATAGTTTGAAGAGTAATGTATTTTACAAAAATTTTTTGTTTAAACCGCATGGATCTATATCGATGGGATCTAGTGCGGTTTTTTTATGATTAATCATCGAGATAATCAAGGAGGTTTCAAGTGGCTCGTGGTAAAGTAAAATGGTTTAGCGACAAGAAGGGTTTTGGTTTTATTGCGAAAGATGATGGAGGAGATGTTTTCGTTCATCATTCTGCAATTCAAGGTGCAGGCTTTAAGACATTAGCTGAAGGCCAAGAAGTCGAATTTGAAGTTGTCGACGGAGAAAAAGGTCTTCAAGCTCGTAACGTCGTTAAAGTCG
The DNA here is from genome assembly GCA_964640155.1 of uncultured bacterium. Taxonomy (GTDB): domain Bacteria; phylum Auribacterota; class JACPWU01; order JACPWU01; family JACPWU01; genus CAZXEQ01. Next base: position 468,658 of record CAZXEQ010000002.1, read on the forward strand.
GAAAATAGTAGTATCTATTTTCTTTAAGAAAAGGCCTGTTGTGCCAGCCCGATTTTCAAAATTTGGGTTTGTGCCAATAGGCCTTTTTTGTCAACATTCATATCTATTTGGATCTAATATTTTTTAGAAAAAGAGGTTTTTATGCCAGGTGTAACTATTCAGGAAACAAGGCAAGGAATTACACAAAATAAACATGTTTTGGGCTGGGTTAATGAAATGGCCAAGTTGTGTAAGCCTGATCGCATTTATTGGTGTGATGGCTCTGAGAGCGAAAATAAAAATCTTCTTCAGGAAGCGTTACGTATCGGAGATTTAGAAGAACTCAATCAAAAAAAACTTCCTGGATGTTACCTTCATCGTTCTGCCTTGAATGATGTTGCAAGAACCGAAGAGCTTACCTTTATTTGTACTCAAAAAAAAGAAGATGTTGGCCCCACCAATAATTGGATGAGTCCTCAAGAGGCGTATCAAAAATTAAGTGATGTTTTTGATGGCTCTATGAAAGGGCGTACAATGTTCGTTGTTCCTTTTATCATGGGCCCGGTGGGTTCGCCTTTTAGCAAGATTGGCATTCAGATTACAGACAGTGTGTATGTGGTTTTGAATATGCGTATTATGACGCGTATGGGACAAGTGGCTTTAAATGAGTTAGATGAAAAAAATGATTTCACGCGTTGTCTTCATGGTAAGGCCGATTTAGATATGAAGCATCGCTTCATTTGTCATTTCCCAGAAGATAATACGATTTGGAGTGTGGGCTCAGGTTATGGTGGGAATGCCCTTTTAGGGAAGAAATGTTTGGCGCTTCGTATAGGAAGCTCTCTGGGGCGCCAACAAGGATGGTTGGCTGAGCATATGCTGATTTCAGGGATAGAAAACCCTCAGGGAGAAATTACTTATATTGCAGCTGCTTTCCCAAGTCAATGTGGTAAGACAAATTTAGCCATGATGGTTCCTCCCGAGTCTCTCAAAGGTTATAAAGTTTGGACAGTAGGAGATGATATTGCTTGGCTCAATGTAGGGCCGGATGGTCGTTTATGGGCCATTAATCCAGAAGCTGGATTTTTTGGTGTGGCCCCTGGAACGAACAGTAAATCTAATCCCAATGCACTCGCTACTATTCAGAAAAATACCATTTATACCAATGTTCTCAAAAGAAAAGATGGAACAGTGTGGTGGGAAGGTTTGGATGGAGAAGTCCCCAGCGAAGGGATTGATTGGAAAGGAGAAGAGTGGACTCCTAAAAAAGGTGAAAAAGGAGCTCACCCAAATAGTCGTTTTACAGCTCCAGCTTTTCAATGCCCATCGATTAGTCCTGAATGGCAGAATCCAAAAGGAGTTCCTATCAGTGCAATTATTTTTGGAGGACGCCGTTCGAAGCTAGCACCTCTTGTATATGAATCATTGAATTGGGCTCATGGCGTTTTTTTGGGAGCAACGATGGCTTCTGAGACAACAGCAGCAGCAACTGGAAAGGTCGGCATCATACGACATGATCCTATGGCTATGCTTCCATTTTGTGGATATAACATGGGGGATTATTTTGGGCACTGGCTCAACATGGGATCCAGGCTGAAGCATCCTCCTAAAATTTTTCATGTGAATTGGTTTCGTACAGATGCTCAAGGGAAATTGATGTGGCCAGGATTTGGTGAGAATTTGCGTGTTATTCTTTGGATGTTGGAGAGATGTAAGGAAAAAACAAAAGGCATGCTTTCTCCCATTGGGTATCTTCCAGCAGTTGATGGCATTGATATTTCAGGATTGAATATTACTTTGGGAATTTTAAAAGATTTATTGAATATTAATGTTCAAGATTGGAAAGAAGAATTGAAAGATATTCGAACTTTTTTCGAAAAATTTGCAGACCATCTTCCAAACGCGTTGTGGGAAGAATATGAAGCTCTCGAAAAAAGATTATCTGAATAATGAGCCCTTCACTTTTTATTCTTTTTTTTTGCTATCATTATCTTATCTATGAAACCCTCTTCTTCTGAAAAACGATACGCTATCGTTGGAATGTTTCTTGTAGTTTTTCTGATAGGGATTGTTTTTGTTTTAAAATCTTTCCAACCTCATCATGTCGTTCCTTTAGAAGGAGGAAAAGTCAAAGGTCCGATTAACGCTCCTGTTTGGATTCAAGAATTCAGTGATTTTCAATGCCCTTCTTGCCAGAAAGCCACTCAAATGGCTCATGAGATTTTTGATAAATATCCTGGAAAAATTCGTTTGATTTTTTATCATTTCCCTTTGATGAGAATGCATCCTTGGGCCAATCTTGCCCATCAATGTGCAGAATGCGCTTTTATTCAAGGGAAGTTCTGGCCTTATCACGATATTTTGTATGGGAAGCAATCTGACTGGGTGAGTCAGTCTAATCCTAAAGAAACATTGGTTCAATATGCTATCTCTTTGGGGATGAATGAAGCAAGCTTTCGCCAATGTGTTGATACAGGCCAAGGTGGGATTCAAGTGATGGGAGATATGCAGCGAGGGCAGTTTCAGCAAGTTGACTCGACTCCTACTTTTTTTGTGAATGGAAAGAGGATTTTGGGTGGAGTGACTTTTCAACAAGAGTTGGAGAAAACCATTCAACAGGAATTAGGAAAAAGGTCATGATAAGTTTATTAGCATTCACAGCTAGAGTAATGGTAGGTTTTGTTTTTGCTTACGCCGGTTTAAGTAAGCTTTTAGAACCTGTTGAAAATTTTCAAGCTATTTTAAGCAATTACGCATTGATTCCTTCTTTTTTTGAGCCGATGATTGCACGGGTCTTACCATGGATGGAATGGATTGGAGGAAGTTTTTTAATTTTAGGGTATGCCCCTCGAAAAACTTCTTTTTTGTTGGCTTGTGTGAGTTTTACTTTTTTTATTTCTTTAACTGCTAATTTCGTTTTGAGAGGAAGTTTGATTCGAGATTGTGGATGCTTTGGCGCAAGAGGTTTGCACTTAAGCTCAATTCAGATGCTCGCGATTGATGTTTTTAATCTTATGATTTTGACGACACTTATTTTTATTAAAAAATTTCCTTTTAGTGTAGATCAGTGGTTAAAGAAGGGGGTAGATCATCAATCTTCTACAGAAGAGAAACATTATCAGAAAATGAAGAAACATTCGAAAAAATAATCCCTATACACAATCTCTTGTCCACGAACCCCAAATATTTATCCCCCTGAAACAGCTCGAACAAGTTCCAAAGAATCTCCATCTGAAAGGAGAATTTCTGTATATTCTTTTTTGGTCAATGCTTTCCCGTTGAGTTCAGCAACAACCCATTTGGAATCAAGGCCCAGTTGTTGAATAAGAGCGTCAATGGTCTGACTTGTTTTGATTTCCATTTTTTCTCCATTGACAGAGATTCTAGGCATTGAGCGTTGCCTCCCAATCCTTCCAAACAGGTTCATACCCTGATTTATAAATCACTTGAGCAATTTCTTCGGGGGTGCGTTTGTCTTCGATTTGAAATTGTTCTTCAGCCCCTTTTGGGTTTTCATAACCACCAGGCTCTGTTCGAGAACCTGCGCTCATTTGTGTAATTCCAAGACGCATGAGTCCATCACGTAAAGCAGGTTCTTCACGTGTTGAAAGAACTAAGCCAATATCTGGGAAAGTTAATCGAAGGGCACAAATCAATTGTGTAAATTCTCTGTCTGAAATGGAATATTTTGGGGAAAATTCTCCCGCAGCTTCTCGAATGCGAGGAAGACTGATGGTGAGCATGGTTTTCCAGCAATTCTTAAGTAAATATTGTGCATGGGCAGCCAAACAAAGCGCATCTTTTCTCCAATCAGATAACCCCAAAAGAATTCCAATGCCAATGCGTTTCATTCCTGCAGCGGCAGCTCTTTCAGGTGTTTCAAGCCGCCATTCATAATTTTTCTTTTTACCTGCGAGATGAACTTCGGCGTATTCTTGCTTTTGATAAGTTTCTTGATAAACCACTAATCCCTCAGCGCCAGACTCCACCCACATTTTATAAACAGCTTCTGTTTGAGGAGCAAGCTCTAGAGAAATAGAAGGGATTTCCTTGTGTAAAAGTTGAATCACTTCAGCGACATATTCAGGAGGTGTATGACGCGGGTGTTCTCCTGAAACAAGTAGCAAATGACGAAATCCTTTCTTGAGAAGAATACGTGCTTCCATTAATACTTGTTGAGGGGTTAAGGTAAGACGAGCAATTTTATTTTCTCGACTGAAACCGCAATAAGTACAAGTATCAACACATTCATTTGAAAGATAAAGGGGAGCATAAAGTTGAATGACTCGGCCAAATCGTTGTAGAGTGAGTTGATGAGAGGCATGAGCTATTTTTTCTAAATGAAAAGAAGCTCGAGGAGAAATGAGTACGGAAAAATCTTCTAAGTTTCTTTGTGATTTTTGAAGACTGCGAGTGACAGCTTCATCATTGGCAGATAAAGAACGTTCTTGAAGAAGTGATAAGGGAATACGTTCGAGTTCTTGGGTAAAGCTCATGTTTATACTCTTTCAAGAAATCCTGTCAAGGGACTAGAGGCTTGAGCAATGACTTGGGTGGATGCAAGGCCAGATTCATAAGCGAGTCTACCGGCTTCAACTCCTAATTTAAAAGCTTTTGCCATTTGAATAGGATCTTGCGCAGTTGCAATGGCAGTATTAATGAGGACTGCATCGGCTCCCATTTCCATTGCTTCGGCGGCGTCGGAAGGAGCGCCTAATCCGGCATCGATAACGACAGGAACAATGGCTTGTTCAATGATGATTTGAAGTGCTTCTTTTGTTTTAATCCCTTGATTGGATCCAATCGGAGATCCTAAAGGCATGACAGTGGCTGTTCCTACTTCGGCTAATCTTTTCGCTAGAATGGGATCTGCATTGATATAAGGAAGGACAATAAATCCTTCTTTGACTAAAATTTCAGCTGCTTTGAGCGTTTCAATGGGGTCAGGTAAAAGATAGCGAGGATCGGGTGTAACTTCGAGTTTAATCCAATTTGAAATTTCTGCAGTACGAGCTAAACGAGCAAGTCGAACAGCTTCTTCAGCTGTTTGTGCGCCTGAAGTATTAGGAAGAAGCTGATATTTTTTCGAATCAATGAAATCTAAAATGTTTTCATGCGGTTTAGTTAAATCGACACGACGAAGGGCAACAGTGACCAGTTCAGTCCCTGAAGCTTCTAAGGCTTGAGACATGATTTTCCCAGAAGCAAATTTCCCAGTTCCAAGTAAAAGTCTAGAAGCAAAATTTTTTCCTGCAATGGTTAAGAGATGTTCAGAGCTCATGAAGTCTATCCTTTAAAAGGCTTAATATACGCTTGAGTACAGGCATTGTCAATGTTGTGAGGAATAGAGTTTTATCCTGTCGATAGACATATCATACATTTGAATTGTCCAATAGAGTGTTTATCAAGAAAGGGTCCTGCCCAACGAATCATGATTTACGATCTTCTCTCGTACGCATTCCAGCGACCGTAAAGAGATAATATTTAGTTTTCGTTTGTTAAAGCAGGAGATGAGTTTCGAAGAGGGGTGTCTTTTCCTTCGTTGCTTACACTCGCGTGCGATCGCTCATCATTAGGATTCGTTGGTCACCCTCATTTATTTTTATGAATTGTTCAACGGAGTGTGAAGACCATTGGAAATCGAGTGAGCGCGGACCCCGATTGATCGGGGGAACGAGATTTCCGTTGAGTTAGTTTCCCTCGCAGGGGGAAACTAACGTGTCTGAACGCTCTGTTGGACGATTCATCCATACGAGACAGTCTAAGACGCTAGAGTGAGTGATGAAAGTTGTGCAGGACCCTTTTTCTATGAACAATGGTCATTACTGGGTGTTCAGATCTACCCTTAAAGCCTTTTCAAATTCAAGGCGAACGGTGTTCGTAAGTTTATCAAATTCATTCATTTGAAAAACAGAAGTATCAATGGGGGGAAGCACTCGAAGAGAGCCAGAAACTTTGGCGCTGAAAATCCAATCTCCTTTGGGGATGGCGTCTCTTGTTCCTGTGATAACAATGGGAAGAATCGGTCTCTTCTCTTTGAGGGCCAACTTGAAAGCCCCATATTGGAAGAGATTCATTTCATTTGTATGGCTTCGTGTCCCTTCAGGAAAGAAGATGACAGACATGCCTGCTCTGAGATATTCTGCTGCTTCACGATAAATTTTCTTGATGCTTCCATAATTACCTCGTTCAAGTTGAATATGTTTGATGAGTCTTAAGCACCATCCAACCAGCGGGAGTTTAAAGAGATCGCTTTTGGCAACCCATTTAAACTGCATTTTTGTTTTGTATAGGACAATGATGTCGGCCAGGCTTTGATGATTTGCGACCACAACATAAGTTTCTTTGTGATCAATATTCTCGAGCCCTGTGACTTTTAGTTTCCAATAAGGATTTAATCTGATAATGGTGCTGGCCCACCAATAACATTGTTGGTGGGTTACTCTTTTTTGTTTGTCGAAGGGGCATAAAATGATGGTCAGAAAGAGTACAACAAGGAACAAAATGAATGTCGTAAGAACAAAAAGGGACCAAATAATAAGGGATAACAGTCCCTCTTTGAATCTGGGTTTTCTTTTCCCTTCTACTTCAGTAGACATATCGCTCTCTTTTCTGATCGATTAAGAAAATTCTTGCTAAGAATATATACTTTTCTTGTAAAAGAAGAGTATAATTATTTTATATGTTCTCCTTATTGAACTTTTTGTTCATGCAGTTTAGGGGGCTTTTTCAGTCAGGGGAGATCTTCCCATTTTTTCTTTTTTCTTCTTCTTGTCCTTTCCATTCTGATGTTCATTCTCAATTCCAAATCGGGAGGTAGGTTATGAAACGATTGAGCGCTATTTCTGTCTTCAAATCTTTTTTAATAGGAATATTTGTCTTCACTCAAGTTTATGCGGACAATTCTCCAAATACCTCCAGCGCGGCTCGAGTTAGAAATCCAAGAATTTCTTCTTCTCAAATTTCTCCTGTTTTTGCAAAGCTAGATTCAGAAGCATTGATTCTTAGAAAAATAGGAACTGAAAATATATTGGCCAAAGGAAGTTTGGCTCAAATGGGAAACAAAATGGTGGTGGTAGGTAAAAATAAAACCATGAGTTTGTCGAGTGTGGTTCAAAAAACTTTTATAGAACAAGATACCCTTCAAAATGAACTCCGAAGTGTGGGCGTTTCAAGTCAGGCTTTAATACAACCTCCTGAAATGACAAGTGAAGTTTTTGAATTTCAAAATTCTTTTGTGGTTGTAAAAAGTACGAGCTTTGTTGTTTCTAAGCCTCAACAATTGGCTCAGAATTCAAATATTTTTAAAAAATATAAGGGAAAACGTAAAGGAAGTCAGCCGGTCAATGTTGCTTCTTTAGATCGTGAGAAATTAAAAGGGTTTCGATCCTTTATGCAAAATGAGCTGAGGCAACTTCCTGATAATGATCCTTTGAAAGTGGCAGCAGCTCAAGGCGAAGATGCTGTTCTCCAAGCAGTAGCAGAAGGTAAGGGTAAATATGAAGTCATTGATACGTTATTTGTTCCAAAGGCGGTTTTACCAGAAGTCAATGGACGGGTTCAATTGCCTTTTCCAACCAAACATTTGCAATCCATGGATTCTGAAAATTTGGATCAAGGGGTAGAAGAACGTGTAGTGGTTGAAAAGCCTAGCATGCATGAAAGTGGTAAAGCTACTTTTCATACTGAATTTATGTCGGGGTTTACCAAGGGGAATTCATGGGAATGGGAACGTCGTTGGAATTTTCCTTCTGGTTTTTTTCGCATTACTTTAGGAGCAAGCTATGGTTTGGGTTTGAGAATTCCCATTGATTTAAAAGGAGAGGTTTCTCCCACTGAAATTTTGACAAAAGATGTAGAAGATAAACCTCGAAATGTGAATACAAAAATGGAAGTTGATACTTTAGATGCAGGTGCAGATTTTTATCGACGTGTGGGACTTCCTCAAAGTAAGATTTTTGAAGGGAAAGAAGCTGTATTTGAAGCCAAGTTTGGCTATGGCTATAAACTTCGTGCGCTTTGGGATGATTTGCTTCATCATCCTTTTTCTTATATAGGCATTGATGAAAGCCAACATTTTAAACCTCCCATGGGACGGGGCCATGATGGGCCTATTATTCCGATTCCTGCGGAAGCAACACAAACAAAATTTGAGGGTGGAATTTTAAATGGATTTGCACAAATTGGAATTAGAATTACAGGAAAAGGGACTGTGTTATTAGATTTTCAACCTTTTCTGGGGGCTAAAGAGTTAAAGAAAGAGGAGATTAAATTTCCTAATACAAGTTCTCAGACTCAAGAAAATGAGCGCCCTAATGCAAATTCCCAGACTAAAAAAAGTGAACTTCCTGCCATTTCTGGAAATGGAGACAAATTGGAAAAACCTTTTGGTTTCACGCTCGGTAATCCACGATATAAAATTGATTTGACGCTTGTTCCTGTTGTGCGCTTGGAGGCTACGGTTGGCGTGGATTGGTTAAGCAGACATTTTAGTACTGGATGGATTGATTTGAATGCTTTAAGCGTAGATATTGGGAGTGTTTCCTTCAGTCGTCATAGTGGGACGCGCAAAAATTATAAATTTTCGCAAGGGAAAAAGAAGTTTGAGAAAATTGGTAGTAACTATGCTGAAAATATTAAAGATGGAGATATTGTTGGAATCCAGTCTGTTCCCAGTGGGAAATTTGTACGTGGAGGGCTTCCAAATGCAGTTGAATGTGGTCTTGGCGCAACCAGTCCACATTGTCATCTTTGGGAGGCCTTTAAATTTCATGATTTAGGTGGGGGAAAAGTGGCACTTCAATTGATTAAAAATGCGCAATATATTCGTGCAGGTTTGGGTGAAAAAAAGTTTCTTGCTGCGATTAGCCCTCATAAACAAAGTTGGGAAACTTTTAAAATGGTGAAGTTGGGAGATGGAAAGGTCACATTTCAAGCTATTAACAGTGGAAAATATGTTCGTGTCAATTCAGCTGAAGGAGATCGTTTGACTTCAGATAGTGCTAGAGCGGGCGCTTCTGAAACTTTTAGATTTTGGCCAGCTTGGGAAGTGGTGAATGAACTTCCTGTGACTGCTAAGAAAGATATAGTAGGAATTGAATGTGTTAAAAACGGTAAATATATTCGAGCTGGTATGGATGAAAAATCTCGACTTGCTGCAGTGAGTCCACACCTTCAAGTCTGGGAAGCATTTAGAGTCAAAGATCTAGGAGATCGAAAAATCGCTTTGCAATCTGTGAAGAGTAACAAGTATGTGAGTATCTCTTATAATATTCCTCGTATGGATGTGATGGCTCTTAGTTCCGATATTGGACCTGAAGAGACGTTTAAGAAAGTAGATTTGCGTGATCATGGGAAAGTGGCTCTTCATTCTGGGGTTTTGGGAAAATATATTCGTGCAGGAATGGGGCAGAATTGTTTTTTAGGAGCAGGTAGTACTTCTCCCGGAGAATGGGAGGAATTTCGTTTTCATAGAGTGCCTCAGACAGAAACAACAGCTCGTTCTCAGTGGCAGAGTCAGCCCCGTCGTGAGAATGCTCAAGAAGAAACTGATGAAGAATCTAGGATACAAGATCAACCAGAAGAATCAGCCTCTGAAGAAAATGCAAGTCAGGATGCTTCCGAGAATAAGGAACAAGCTCCTTCTCGTGCCCAAAGTGCAAATGACAATGCTTCTTCAGAAAATTCTGCAGGAAATAATCCCATCGATTGGAATTCAATCTCACAAGGGATATCAGGATTAACCCCAAATAGAGGAAATACACAAGCTTCTGATGAGGATTCTGATTCTACTTCGGGGCAGACTTCAAATCCTTCTTTGAAACCACCCAAAAAGCCAGGTATATCTTCAGGGAATAAGCCGAGCACAGGAAATAATTTCCCTGATATCAATCCTAATTGGAAACCATCTCCTTCAACGGGGAGGAAACCGGGGTCGAGTAAACCTCCTATTGTTTTAAAACCAGGGAAGGTGAATACAAAACCAAATGTTTCTTATCCTGTTACCAAAAAACCTGCTACAACAAAACCCCCCATAACATTAAAACCTTCAAAAACGCTTAATAATAAAAACATGAATTGGGGAAATTTTAAATCGAATAAGGCAACGGGATCTTCTTCTCAAATGAATCAGACCAGATTATCTTCTAAAAAAAGTGCAGCAACTCAAGGATCAAATTTTACATTGTTAAATGCAAGGTCATCAAATTCGCAGTCATAAAGCTAAAAGAAGAAGGATTTATTTTTAGGACCGTTGATGAGGCTTGTGCTCATGGTCCCCGATATTCATCGGGGAAACAAGCCGAATCACCGAGCGAAGTTCCATCGGTGGGGGAACTGAGCGTGTCCGAAAAATAAATCCTTCTTGCTATTACTTCTCTTTGACAGAGCTAAATAATTTCTTTCCTACAAAAAAGGGCCCCATCGACTCTATATATTTAGCTGTTTGCTGGGTTTTTCTCATTTCTTGAATGAGTTTAGAAAGAGGATAGAGTTCTTGTCCCATTAAACCAATGACAAATTCATTGTTGCTTATATCAAGGCCATGGCAGACCAGTCGAACATCATGTGCAAAATCAGCCGCTCCAAAATTCATACCGATTTTGGCATGTTCCATTAGAATTCCCCGTTGTTCATCTTTTGAAAGAAGTTCAAATTCTGCTTTTCTTTTGAGAGGATACCAGATTGCCCAAGATGAGGACAGATTAGAGAGATTACGTCGAGGTTTCCATAAGAGCCAATCTTCTAAATTCTGTTCATGTCCACTGGAATAAGTTCGTCCAAACATGGTGAATTCTGGACGAGCCTCAAGATTGATAAAGGGTTCAGATAAGAGTAAAGCTCTAAGCTCTTCGGCAAATAGAGCCGGGTTTTCACTTACAGTCACAAGCCCTATTCCTCGTGCATCATTGACATCAGAATAAAGCACACATTCAAAAGCAGCTTTTTTTAGGGTTTCGATAACTTCTTGTGTTTGAAGACATTCTGTAAAAGCTAAAAACTGAATAAAAAGTCTCTGATTTAAAGTCTGAGGAACGCCATCTTTAGCAGCTCCGAATTCACGTATTTCTGGCAGCTCCATAGGAGGCCTGGATGTAGGATGAGAATGTGTTTTTGTTTCACTCATAATGGAGGAAATTTATCACTCTTAAGATTGAAATACAATGAATATTGATCATCTTTGAAAAGGGAATGAGAAACAAATTTTTTAACGAAAGAATCTTTTTCTTCCACCGCCACCGCGGCGTTTGTGACTTGAGAAAACAACTTTTGCAGTTGTCTCTTCGAAGCGTTCTGGAGGCATTTCAGGGTGTTCAGAAATGGGAAGAGCTGTTCTCATTACTTTTTCGATGTCTTTTACTTCTCTTTTTTGATCCGGAGTTGCAAATGAAATAGCATGCCCGGGTTTCCCCGCGCGGCCTGTTCGTCCAATGCGATGTACATAATTTTCAGAATCATCAGGCAAGTCATAATTAACGACGACTTCAATCCCTGAAACATCAATTCCTCGAGCTGCAATATCGGTCGCTACGAGAATGCGATATTTGCCAGAACGAAATCCTTCTAAAGCTTCTCGCCTTTGTGAAAGAGATCGATCTGAATGGATTTCGTTTACACGATGTCCCAATTGTCTGATAAATCTTGAAATTTTTTGAGCTCCGATTTTGGTTCTTACAAAAAGTAATACGGTCCCAGAATATTGAGTTAAAATTTTTTCGAGAATGGTTTTTTTTGCATCTTTGCTTACAACAAATAATTCTTGCGTCACTCGATCAGCGATCATCCCTGATTTTGCAATTTCTACAGGAATGGGCAATTTCATATGACTTGCAGCCAAGGTCATCACTTGAGGGGGCATCGTTGCAGAAAAGAAAAGGGTTTGACGATCGCGTGGCATAGCGCGAAGAATGACTTGGATTTGTGGAGCAAAACCCATGTCGAGCATACGATCCGCTTCATCCAAAACCAATATAGAAACATCTTTAAGTGACACATATCCTTGCTGCATATGGTCAATCAAGCGTCCCGGGGTTGCCAGAAGAATAGAAGGGTGTTGACGAAGAGACTGGATTTGCTCATGCATGGATGCGCCTCCAATCAAAACAGCCATCTTTATTTTTGGATTTAGAGAATGAAGACTTTTATAAATTTGAAGTGCCAACTCTCTTGTGGGAACAAGGGCTAGACCACGACCTCCCTTTTGAGCAAGGCGTTGCATCATAGGAATACCAAATGCAAAAGTTTTCCCAGTTCCCGTTTGAGCAATGCCAATGACATCTTTGCCTTCAAGTGCCAAGGGAATCGCTTTTTGTTGAATAGGCGTAGGGGTGTGAAACTTCATCTTTTCTAAAGCATCAAGAAATTGAGGTGCAATCCCTAAACCGTAAAACCCATTGTTGGGGGGTGTTAGCTGTGTCATGTACATCCAATATAACATGAGTTAATTTAAAAAGCGAATTAATCTTAAAATTTGATTTTGTAGGTCTTTGTTTAAGTTTGAGAAAGAACTTTCAGATTTCGGATTAAACTGATAGTGTAATGAACGATTTGTATGGTTTTGAATCGTTTAGATGCTGCCCACTTTTAAAAATTACATACTCTCTATCATATGACAATTTTTTTTGGTTTTGCTGCTTTTCTCTCAATATTTTTGGGTGGATTGCTGGCTTTAAAATTTCGAGATAAACTCCATTTGTTTATAGGGTTCAGTGCTGGGGCGGTGATAGGTCTTGTTTTTTTTGATTTATTACCAGAGGCTATCGAACTGGGAAGTCCGTTTTATCCTATATCCTTTCTTACTCTGATGAGCAGCATTGGCTTTATCGTATACATGTTTTTAGATCGCATGGCCCTTTTGCATTCTCATGTAGACGAGGTATGCCAAAATCCAGGACATGGACGTGTGAGGGGTTTTCTTGGCGCAGGAAGTTTATCCTTTCATAGCCTTTTAGACGGGATGGCGATTGGTTTGGCCTTTCATGTATCTACAAATGTTGGGATTGTGGTTACGGCTGCAATTGTTGTTCATGGTTTTTCAGATGGTATTAATACGGTCAGCATTATTTTAAAAAATGGAGGAGAAAAACGTTTGGCGTTTCGCTGGCTTTTGACAGATGCCGTTGCCCCTATCTTAGGTGTTCTGACAACGTTTTTTTTTACAATACCAGAAAAGTTTTTAGGATTAATGTTGGCGATTCTTTCTGGATTTTTTCTTTATATTGGGGCCAGTGATCTTTTGCCTGAAAGTCATCATGCTCATCCTACCAAATGGACAACATTTGCCACTCTTTTAGGGATTGTGGTCATTTATGTTGTTGTGTGGATTGCAGGTGTATAGGTTGTTCTTTAGCTTTTCTCAGAAAATTAAATTCTTCTAATTTAGTTTTAACATTCAATTTATAATTTTTTCAATATACTGACTTGTCATTATAATTATTTTAAAGGAATGTTTTATGGAACTCTTGAGAGAAGTTTTAAAAATAGAAGTGTGGGGAAATACGATACAAACGTATTTCATTGCAACCTTCTTTTTTATAGGAACTTTGGTTGTTTTACGTTTGATAGATCGTTATATCGTTAAAAAATTAAAGAGTTGGTTAGAAAAAAAATCTTATCCTAAATTTTCTATTATTCTTACTTCCCTTCAAGAAGTCATAACTCCCTTTATATACATTACAGCTTTTTATTTAGCGACGCTTCAACTACATTTTAGTAGAAGATTTGAAAGAGTTATTCATTTTGTTGTGGTTGTTGTTTTAATTGTTCAGTTAACAAAATTATTGCTTCAAGTGGGTCTTTATTTCTTTGAAAGAAATTGGGTTCAAAAAAGGTTTCAAGCAGGAAGTGCAGCGATTGCCAGGTCCTTGGTGACCATTATCAAGGTGGTTGTTTGGGGGTTGGCTTTTGTTTTTATTCTCGATAATCTAGGATTTAATATTTCTGCTGTTGTTGCAGGATTAGGAATTACAGGTATTGCAGTTGCATTGGCTGCACAAACATTTTTAGGTGATCTCTTTAATTATTTTGTCATTTTTTTTGATAAACCCTTCGAAATGGGAGATTTTATCATTGCCGGAGATGTGATGGGATCTATCGAAAATGTAGGAGTTAAGACGACACGGATACGTTCATTAGAAGGAGAAGAGATTATTTTCCCTAATTCTCAGTTGGCTTCTTCTAAAATTCGAAATTATAAGCGCATGCAGCAAAGACGTATTCAGTTTAAAATAGGTTTAGCCTACGAAACGACTTCTAGACAACTTGAGAAAATTCCTCAAATGATACAAAAAATCATTGAATCCATTCCAGAAACCCGTTTTGATCGAGCCCACTTTCAGGGTTATGGAGATTTTAGTCTGAATATCGAAGTTGTTTATTTCGTTTTAAATGCAGATTACAATCGGTACATGGATATTCAACAAAGAATTAATTTAGAAATTAAAAAAATGATGGAAGAGGAAAAGGTGATTTTTGCATATACCACTCAAAGATTGCTTTTAAAAAGTGCTTTCTTGGAGATTGAAAAACCTGCTTCTTCAAATGAACTTAATTAAATAAAATCATTCTTTTTGTAATAACCGTTTGTATTCTTCTAAAATTCTTTTTTGTTCCGAACTTGTTTTGGGATAGTTTAAACGTAGTGAGTTGAGTTTTGAAATAATGATGTCTGAAATCATGACACGCGCAAACCATTTGTTGTCTGATGGGATAATATACCAAGGAGCCTGAGAATGGCTGGTTTGGCTAAGCATGCTTTCATAAGCGCGCATGTACTCGTTCCAGTGTCTTCGATTTTCCAAATCAAAAGCTGAGAATTTCCAATTTTTTTCGGGATTGTTAATGCGATCCAGTAGCCGCTTCTTTTGTTCATTTTTAGAAATGTTGAGAAAAAATTTCAAAATGATTACTCCATTTCTAGTCAGATATTGTTCCCACTGGGTAATGTCTTCATAACGATGTTTCCAAATATTTTTCAGAGCCTCAGCTGGGAGTTTTTGTTTTGCTAGAATTTCAGGACGAACATGGGTAATGAGAACTTCTTCGTAATAAGAACGATTAAAAACGCCTATTCTTCCTCTTTCAGGAAGAGCCTTTACGCTACGCCAAAGATAGTCGTGATCGAGCTCTTCTGAAGAAGGTTCTTTGAAGCTGAAAACTTGAATTCCTTGAGGATTAACGCCTGATAGAACATGACGAATAGCACCATCTTTCCCGGAGGTATCCATTCCCTGAAAGATGATGAGAAGAGAATAGGTGTCATTCGCGTAAAATAAGTTCTGCAATTGAGATAGAAGTTGGATATTTTTTTTTAGCTTTTGACTCGTGTCTTCCTTGTTTTCAAAATCTCGGATAAAATCTGAAGGATAATCTTTAAGTTTTATCTCTCGATGTGTAGAGATGGTAAAATGTTTTAGATTCATGTAACCCTATATTATAAAAATATCTTCATGCTAGAAAAAGTATTCTATGAAAAAAAATGATATTCAGGAAATAGAATTTAAATGGGGTGTTCGATCAAAAAAAGATATTAGAAGGTTTTTGGAAGAAACAAAAGATTTTGGGGCTAAAATAGGCCCCCCTAAAAATCTTCAAATTATTGATCATTATCTGGATACTCCTAATCATCTTTTTGGTTTAACCCGAACCTCCTGTCGACTTAGAAATCAGAGTGGACATTGGGAACTTAATGTCAAAGCCTCCTCAAGATTGAAAGGGGGATTGGCCATGCGAAGGGAAAAAACCTATTCTCTTCCCTCCCTTCCTTCGTTCTTAAAAGCATTGGCCTATTGCCAAAATAAAATTCTAAATCATATGTTAGGGGCGCATCATTTGCAGAAATTATTTGAAATTAGAAATCGGCGTGTTGTTAGAAAATTAATATTGGATGGGACAGAGGCAGAGTTGTGCATGGATGATGTGAGTATTCAAAGAGAAGGTTATCCTGTCACTGCGCTTCAGGAAATCGAGTTGGAATTTTTGAAAGGAGATTTAGATGTGTTTCTAAAGTTCGCTCAGAAAATTTCTCTAAAGCCAGCAGACATATCAAAAGTAGCCACGGCTCGCAAAGCCTTTTCATTAGAAACTCCGCTGCCAACCCCTGGTATTTATTCTTTTTCAAAAGATGATTCTTTGGCGCATGTCGTTTCACAAACCATTAAGCAACATGATGAAATCTTAAAAATGAACGAAGCTTCTTTCCGGGTAGGGATGAATGATGAGGCTGTTCATGATTTAAGAGTGACGTTGCGATATATTCGAGCAGTTCTTGAAGCCTCCAAGACCATGCTCTTTGAAGGAAGTTTGCAGAAAATGACCAAGGATTTGGCGTGGTTGAGAGATCAATTTGCCCTTTTAAGAGATCTTCAGGTGCACTTGAAATCTTTGAAAGAAGAAATCTTTTCTGAAAAATCGTTAAAACCTTTCAATGCTTATCAGGCCTTTCTTCAAGAAAAAATTGATAAAGAATATGACAGGGGAAGGGATTTGCTTAATTCCAATCGCTATGCTGCATTGAAAAATGCATTGAGTATGCTTTCTTTCAGTCGTAAAGGACTTCCTTCTAAAAACGCGAGTAAAGTAGGGAAGAAAGCTCTGAAGAAAATGAATGATAAACTTTCAAAGTTTGCGGCTAAAATTCATTCAGACGATATGGATAAAAAACTTCATGCTTTAAGAATTTTGATTCGTAATTTGCGATATGTGTGTGAAGTTTTTCAGCCAGTTTTGGATGAGGATATTCATAAATTTATTAAAAAAACAATTCATCTTCAAACTCTTTTAGGGCAATTTCAAGATGTCATGATACAAATTCATTTAATAAAAACTCATCAATCTGCATCAGATTTGCCTCGTTACTTTTCTAAAGATATAAGATCTTTACTTCGAACAAAATTGAGAGAGAAAAACAATGAAAAAAGGAAGTTGGGGAAAGCTGCTTTTAAGGAATGGAGGAAATATCAGAAAAAAGCTTTGCCAGTGCTTGAAAAAGTTCTTGGCTAATTTCTTGAAGAATCTTTTAAAACAAAAACCCGAGGGCTTATTGCCGCTCGGGTTTTTGTTTTGTTGATGAAAACTTATTATTTACAACCACTTTTCTTGCAAAGCTCTTTGGCTTTTGCCATTTGCTCTGGAGTCAGAATAGCTCTTAAATCTGCATAATTCTTAAGAGTTTTTTTGCCCGCAGTAGCCCATCCAGCTGAACCTTGATCAATCATGGCATTTATTCCCTCAACATCAAGCTTTTCTTCACAAAGCTTGGAAGATAAATCCATACACATGACTTTCATTTGAGCTGCGCCTAAGATAGCTTCTTTTTTGGTTTCCATCTTGATGCTCTTGATTTTCTTAACTTGCTCATCGTTTAAACCAATTTCAGATGCGTTTTCAAGCAAGAAGTGAGCGCATTTCATAACAGCATTTGCGATGGGACATTTGCTGCAAGACTTTTTGCTGCGTTCACAAGATTTTCCACTACAAGATTCGCTTTTGCCGGTAGAACAATGATTTTTGCCATGGTCAGAAAAAGCAGGTGTTATAAATGCAAATAATCCGATCATCAAAGCGATCATCGAAATTTTTTTCATGATATTTCTCCTTGTCGTTTTTTGATTTTTCTTTACAAAAAGTTATGCTACCTGAATGATAATGAACAGGCAAGTTTAAATGCTACAAAAAAGATTAAATTAAGATTAAAAGTTTTTAATATGAAATCAGAATCATTCGATATTGCTATCGTTGGTGCAGGTGCTGCCGGATTGATGGCAGCCATTTGGGTAGGCAGAACAGCTCTGAAATCTAAACCTCTTCGTATTTTGCTTTTGGATGCCAAGAAAAATTTTGGGGCAAAGATTCTCATGTCTGGGGGAACACGCTGTAATGTGACAAATAAAAAAGTAGCTTTGTCTGATTTTCATGGAGGAGGTCCCAGTCATTTTATAAAACATATTTTTGAAGCGTTTACACCTGAAAAAACAATTCATTTTTTTGATGAAATAGGCGTCAAGCTGGTTCTTGAGTCCACAGATAAGTATTTCCCGAGATCCAATTCTGCTCAAACTGTTCTAGATGCACTTGTCTATGAAGTGAAGCAGCTAGGAGTTCAGATACAAGCAGGAATTCGAATTACAGAGATTAATAAATCGAATTCAAGATTTTATCTTAAAAATTCAGATGGTACGTATTCTGTCTTCGCTCAAAAAGTTATTTTGACAACAGGTGGGCTCTCTCATCCCACCACAGGAAGCGATGGAACAGGATATAAGATTGCTAGGGAATTTGGACATACTCTTACGAGCACATTTGCTGCGTTAACACCTCTTTTAACAAATGACAAAGACTGGAGAAGTTTAAGTGGGATTTCATTTAAAGTGACACTCTCTTTCTTGAAAAATGGGAAAAAAGAAAAAGAATATTCCGACTCATTTTTATTTACTCATTTTGGTTTTAGTGGACCTGCAGCACTTGATATCAGCCGATTTATTTCAAGTGCGAAGAAAGAGGAAGCCCCTCAAATCATTGCAAGTTTTCTGCCAGACCATGATGAAAATTCTTTAAGAGCTGCATTTCAAGCTTTGCAGCAAACCTCTCCAAGCAAAACGATCAAAAATTTGCTTATCGAAAGATTTTTATTGCCTGGGCGATTTATTGAAATATTTCTCAAAAAAATTAAAGTAAGAGAAAATGAAGTGATAGGAAAAATATCACGTGAAGTGCGTAAGAAAATAATGGATGAGTTATTATTTTATCCGTTAGAAGTAACGGGTGTTTTTGGTTATCAGAAGGCAGAAGTGACTGCGGGAGGACTTTGTCTTAAAGAGATAGAAGTTTCTACGATGGAATCAAAAAAAGTAGAAGGTCTTTACTTCGCAGGAGAGATTTTAGATGTGGATGGACGAATTGGCGGATTTAATTTTCAATGGGCGTGGAGTACAGGGGCCATTGCAGGGCAGAGTGCAGCACGGAGTTTGATCTCATGATTTATTTAGCTTCCACATCTCCTAGAAGGAAAATGCTTCTTAAAAAAGCAGGGATTAATTTTCGTGCTTTAAGACCTTCTTATGATGAAGACAATGGTTTAAAGGGAAAACCTTCATTTATTGTTCAAACACATGCATTGAAAAAAGCGGAATCATGTATCCAGCAAATACAAAATGGCATTGTTTTAGGTTCAGACACTCTTGTTTATTTTAAAGGGCATATCATTGGAAAACCTGAAAACATGAAAAAAGCTTTCCGTGTTTTAGCTCAACTTCAAAACCAATGGCATGTCGTTTATACAGGGGTTGCCTTCATCAAAGTAGAAAAAAGAAAAATCACACAGGAAAATATTTTCTTTGAAAAAACCAGAGTAAAACTTAAGAAACTTTCTTTAGAAGAAATTAAAAATTATTTTAAAAAAGTAAATCCATTGGATAAAGCAGGCGCTTATGCTATTCAATCTTCACATGGAGGCATTGTTGAAGAGGTGAAAGGGTTTTTTTCAAATGCGGTAGGTCTTCCTGTTGAAAGGATTCAAAAACTAATGGAAAAGAAAGTCAATTAGGGGCATAATCGGGCTCAAAATTATTAAAGAAAGGATTATTTATGTCAAAAGCACGCGCACGTCATATTCTTGTGAATGATGAGGCAACCTGTCTTGATCTTAAAAAGAAAATAGAAGAAGGAGGAGACTTTGCTCAATTTGCCTCAAAGCATTCCAAATGTCCTTCAGGCAAAAGAGGTGGAGATTTAGGTGAATTTTATCCCGGAGAAATGGTCAAAGAATTTGATGAGGTGGTTTTTAAAGCTGAGATTGGCAAAGTTCAAGGGCCTGTGAAAACGCAATTTGGGTATCATTTGATCTGGATTGAAAGTCGTAGTGACTGTTGTTAGCTTTTTAAGCCAAATCGATCATTCAAATATTGGATGATGTTGGCCGATTCATATAGCCACTTCGTCTGGTCATTTTCTTCAATTCTTAGGCAAGGCACCTGAATGCTTCCGCCTTCTGTTTTTAGTTCTTTTCTATGCTCAGAATTGTTTTGAGCATCTCTATATTCTATAGGAATATTCAAGCGATGAATAGTTCGGCGGGTGCGCACACAAAAAGGACAAGCATAAAATTGATAGAGCTTTAAGTTCTTAGCCTCTTGATTGACTTTTTCTTGTCCTTCTCTGGAGCGAACGATTTGTGTGGGACGAGTAAGAAAGTTAATTAGAACAATGATTCTTCCCAAAGCTTCGCGAATAAATTTAATGATCATAAAATTCTCCAGTCTTTCCACAGTGTATAAAAATGACTGTTGAAATCCAATGTTTAAATTTTTGTTTATATATTTTGAGATCTGTTATGAAGACTTAAGATGCTTTCATTCTCTGCATCCGTTACAATAATAAACACGAATGATTAAGAGCCATATATGCAAATACATTTGCTTCAAGATTTAGCAGTCGTGATGGTTGTTGCTGGGGGCATGGCACTTCTTTGCCAATGGCTTCGGCAACCTGTGGTCATGGGGTATCTGATCGCGGGGCTCATCATTGGTCCTTATACTCCACCTTTCTCTCTCATTCATAATATTGAAAGCATTCGTACCATGGCTGAACTGGGCCTGGTTTTCTTGATGTTTTCTTTGGGATTAGAATTTAATCTTCCTAAAATTCGAAAGGTAGGACTTTCGGCAGCTCTTGCAACGCTTCTTGAAGTAGCGGGAATGTTGGGTATTGGGTTTTTACTTGGACAGTGGTTTGGATGGAGTAAAATCGATAGTTTATTTTTAGGAGCTATTCTTTCGATTAGTAGTACAACCATCATTGTAAAAGTTCTTATGGACTTTAAGATGATGAAAGAAAACTTTACCCAAACAGTTTTTGGAATCCTTATTCTCGAAGATATTGTAGCTGTAGTGATATTGTCAATTTTATCGGGCCTTGGAAAGCAGGGTGGTCCTGATCTAACGGTGGTCCTTGCTTCATTTTTTCGTGTAGGATTCTTTATTGTTTTATTTTTAGTATTAGGGCTTCTCTTCATCCCTAAATTTATTCGTTGGGTAGCGCATTTTGGTTTAAAAGAAATTTTAGGAATTGTAACTTTAGGATGTTGTTTAGCAGGGTCTTTACTTGCACACTCTTTTCATTTGTCAATTGCCTTAGGAGCATTTTTAACAGGAGCAGTATTAGCTGCATCCAAGGAAATCCATGAAATAGAAGGATGGATTCATCCTATACGCGATATGTTCAGTGCGATTTTTTTTGTATCTGCAGGAATGCTTATTGACCCTGAATTACTTTGGCATTATAAATGGCCCATTTTAGTTGTTACGTTGGTTACCATCTTAGGGAAAAGTGTGAGTGGGGCATTAGGCTCTTTCTTAGTAGGGTATGATGTTAAGACGTCTGCACGGGTGGGAATGAGTTTAGCCCAAATCGGAGAATTTTCTTTTGTTATTGCCAGTTTGGGAGTCACTCTCAATATTACAAGTCATTTTCTCTATCCTCTGGCAGTGGCTGTATCTTCCCTAACAACATTGGCAACCCCTTATCTTATTAGAAATTCTGATCGTTTTGTGGGAGGAATTTTGAGGGTGACTCCGCTTTCTATTCAGGTGGTGTTTCGCAAATATCAAACATGGGTCCATCCGGTTAACCCAGCTTCTGTGAATAAGAATAAAACAACCATTTTTTCGAAGTATCTTGTTCGACTTACTGTTTATATGGCTTTGTTGTTTGCCTTTCTGTTGTTGACGCAAACGATTTCGATTGTTGTGATGCGCCTTTCTTTCAACAATAATCTAAAAGTGGTTGGCCTCATTCTTGTCTGGATCTTTTTTCTTTTGCTGTCTTTGCCTTTATTTAGAATTATTTCAAAATATGCGAATCATATTTTGCTTCTGCTAATTACGAGAAATAAATATATTCTAAGTCATCTTAATATCCGCTTTTTTTACAATATCGCAGATCTTTTTATTACAAGCTCACTGGGATATATTGGTTTAATTTTTGCCTTTCGATTTATTCCCTCTGTAAAAATTGTTGGAGCCATAGGGGTTCTTTTATTTTTAATAGGATATTTTCTTCGTAAGAGAATTTTCTTTGTTGTAGAAAAACTCGAAAAAAGTTTGGATCATATTACAGGCCTTGCGACTAGCGAACCTACGCGACTCGCTGTGATTCAATCTGGAGAGAGAAAGCTTCTTCTCTTTGATATGATGGAACAGGTTATTTTGCCAAAAGATTTTAGATTTCTTCATCATAAAATTCGAGATTTAAAATTACGAGAGCAAACAGGTGCAAGTATTGTTGCTGTTTATCGAGAAGGCGAACATATTCCCAATCCTGGCCCTGACGAAGAACTCCTTTTAGATGATGTTCTGGTTTTAATTGGAAATGAAAATGACCTTGTTCAGGCAAGACAGTTTTTGCTTTCGACAGCGGAATAGAAAAGCCCAGGAAATTTAAAATGACGAAAACGATATGGATATGTATTTTGTTATCTTTAAGCTTTTCCCAAATAGAGATTTTAGGTGATCAAACGATTCTTTCTCAAAAAGGAAGTGAGGGTTCTATGGAATATCATAAGAGTGAATCAGAATGGAAGAAGACGCTGACCCCCGAACAATATCATGTATTAAGGGAAAAGGGAACGGAGCGCCCCTTTAGCGGAAAATATAATCTTCATTTTGAAAATGGGAAGTATGTTTGTGCGGGTTGTGGGTATGAGTTGTTTGACTCAAAAAATAAATTTGAATCTCACTGTGGCTGGCCCAGTTTTGATGAGGAACTTGCATCAGGACGAATTAAAGAAATAACAGATACCTCTCATGGAATGATGAGGACAGAAATTTTGTGTGGTCGGTGTGGAGGGCATTTGGGGCATGTTTTTAATGATGGTCCCACTCAAACAGGTTTGCGCTATTGTGTGAATTCAGAGTCTTTGGATTTTAAAAAATCTGAAAAACAAAATTGATGAGAGAAAAATGGATATTATAAAACACGTGTATTTGATATCTGATTCGACAGGTGAGTTGGGAGAAAGATTTATTAATGCCTTGATGAGTCAATTCCCGAAGGGCCTTTTTATTTTTAAAAAGTTTAATTTTGTGACCAGTGAAGATTCTTTAGAAAAGGTTTTTAAAAAAATGGATGAGCAAAATAGCATTTTGTTTCATACCGTATTGTCAAAATCTTTGAAACAAAAAATAACTTTGCTGAGTGCGCATAAAAAAATTCATGAATTTGACTTAACAGGTCCTCCCACAGAATTTATTGCGCGTTTTTTGAATGTAGACCCTTTAGAAAATGTTTCAGCTCTGCATCGTATGGATGATGCGTATGGGAAAAGGATTGATGCCATTGAATATACGATGGATCATGATGATGGTGCAAAGACATCTCATCTGGAAAAGGCAGATGTGATTCTGTTAGGCCCGTCGCGTTCTTCTAAAACGCCTACCAGTGTGTATCTCGCTGTGAAAGGGTATTGTGTGGCGAATGTACCTTTAATTCACACCATCGATATTCATGAAAGTGTGAAAGCTCTTAAAGGAAATCCCAAGGTTATTGGATTTGTAATCAAACCCGAAAAACTTTGTGAGATGAGAATGAAAAGAGTTTCGGAGCTGAACATGGGGGCGACTGCCTATACGGATATTGAAGAAGTTAGAAAAGAAGTTCTTTGGTGTCGGCGTCTTTATCAAACCTATGAATGGAAAACCATTGATATCACGGGCCGTGCGATCGAAGAGACTGCAACCCTCATCATGAAGCATATTCACGAAAGCAGTATGAGGTAAGCCTTCCCCCCGGAAAATATATCAAGATCAAGATAGCCTGTTTGTTTTTATTATTTCTGTACGTCTCATGGTGTTACTCTTTGGTGTCTGTTTTTTGTTGGTAGGATAATTTATCCAAAAGTGTCTGGGCAAGAACTTCTCCCTGTCGTGCGTAGTCTATTGACTCAGCAAGAATTCTTGCTGCTTCCTGAGGAGCGTGGAATCCCATTGAATTTTCAGCATTGATAAAGTCGGATCTCCACTGAGCTTTGCGTTGAAGTTCATGAAGGGGAATCAGATCTTCTTCAGAGGCCCCTAATTTTTTTGCCTCAGCTACTTTATGGATGAACGTGACCAATGCCTCTTCAGCTCGATTAAGAAGTTTTTGGTTCCGATCCTGAATAGTTTCGACTCTCTCTTGCATTTCTTTTTCTGTGAAGTGATGACACTGCAAACAGGCTTTCGACACATTCAAAAGAGGACTGCGAATATAGTGATCAGTTATTTTAGTAGCTCCCTCACGTGTATAAGGCATGTGGCAGTCTGCACAAGCAACCCCACTTTTTGCGTGAACCCCTTGACTCCATAATTCAAATTCAGGATGTTGTGCTTTTAGAACTTCGGCTCCCGTGATTTCATGTTTCCAGTCAAAAAAACGGTGACCGTCTTTGAATTTATAATCATTATAATAAGATTCAATCTCTTCGACCTTTAAACCGTTATTCCATGGGTAGAAAAGTGTGGTTTTGGGTCCGCAATAATATTCAACATGGCATTGGGCACAAACATAAGTACGCATTTCCTGGCGTGAAGCCATGGTGTTCGGATTGTAATTTTTTTCTCCTTCCTTTTCTTTAAGGGCTTTTATGCCATTGAGAAATCCAGGTCTTGTCACGCGTAGTTCCATTGTTTTAGGATCATGACAATCGACACATGCTACGGGGTGATTGGAATAGGTCCAAGCATCTTTTAAAGGCATGGCACAAACTTTTTCAAAGCCTGCTTGGATATCTCCTTTACCTACTTCCTCATAAATAGATTTAAGTCCTCCCACATGACAGTGAAGACATGAACCTGGCTGTTTGAAGTTTTTTGTTCGTAGCGTTTCTTTTTGATCCAGTAAGGAATAGTAATGCCCTCGTCTGGGGTTGTAGTCGATGCTAAAAGGGTAACCAGCAAAAATGGTTTTTAGATGAGGATCCAGCTCCAGTTTTGAAATCCCTTCGCTTCCTCCATAACGTGTATGAGTAGTGATGGCTGTTTTTTTATACCCGTCATATTCTCTGGGGAAGTTTTGCCCCCAAATGGCCGGGTCTGTTGTTTCTTCAGTAAGTTCCACGACATTGACACGACGTGATTTTGCTTCTTCTTTACGCTCACGGATATTCAGTAAAAATGCCACCAATGCACTGGTTAAGAGGGCTGTGAGCATCATGACAAAAATATAAGGGTAAATTTTTTTCATAGAATTTTCCTTCTTCTTTAGATCCCATTCTTTGTAAACCTTAAAACTAGTCTAGACTCATATGCCCCGTTGAACGGTGACATTGTGTACATCGAGCTTGGCCTTCGCCTACATCCTTATGAGCGGCAATATCGCTTATAACCGTTGAATGACACTCCATGCAATTGTGTTGTAAATCCACCAGATTCTTCTGCGTAATTCTAATAGGTTCTGGAAAATTTTGAAGGGTGAAAGCTTTAGAATGATTAAATCCATTTCTGCCCTTTGCAAAATATTTTTCGACCAGCCCGTGGGGGACATGGCAATCATTACATGTGGCAACTTGATGGTGACTAGATTTAACCCATGAATCATAATATTCTTGCATGATATGACAGTTGGCGCAAGCCTTCGGATCATTACTGAGATAAGAATATCCTTTGGCGTAGATAAATGTAAAAATTCCTATTCCCATAATGGTTCCTACGCTTATAGTAACAAAGATAAAAAACCATTGATGAGCTGATAAATTACGAAAAAAATTTAAAACTCGATTTAAAGCATGAAAAGACATGCAATCTCTTCTCTAGAAAAAGCAGTTTGGGAAGCAGGACCTTTTTTATTCTATCGATATTTCTTTGAATCATTCTAAAAATCTTGTTCGCAGAGAAGGGTCTTATTGTATATTAAGCCATACAACGCCTCCCTGATATATTATACCTATCTTAGACTAACAGTTTTATGAAAATCGAATATGATGTAAATCATAGGGAGATAAAATGATGATCATTGACGCTGCCTCTGGAATTTTAAATTTGGATACAGACTTAACTGTGACTCCTCATTTGCGTTTAAAGGATTTGCCGAAGGGTGTGGGGACTTTTCTTGAAGGGTCTTTAAATATTCCTCTCAGTTGGGATTTTTCAAATATGCGTTGGTCAGCTATTCTCACAGAGTTTAAGAGTTTTTTAGGAGCCAGGATTAAAAAAATTATTTTTTCTGCGAATCCTTATTCAAAACCTGTAACCATTGATACTGCAGATCGAGAAGAAGATATTGCACTGGCTTATCAACGCTTTCTCTGTTCTGAGTTAGGTTCTCCCCATCGTTGTGGAGCAGAAGTAAAAAAATATGAGGGAGAATCCATCTTAGTTCATCTGGAATACGAATATCCATGGGGTACTGTTTCGTGTGGTTGGGGTGTGAAAGAAATGCTTGCACATCCTATCACAATTGAATATTGCTAGTTATTAAGATTCTTTTTCTGCATCTAGACGTACAACTGTTTGATTCCTTATTACTAATTTGATTAAAATAGGCTGACAACAGACTTCACAGTCGTATACAAAAGATTGTTGATCCCCAGCGGTATAATCAATCATCATTTCAATAGAGCTGAAGCAATAAGGACATTGAACGCAGTAATAGTCGTCTAGATTTTTCAAAATATTTTCTCTCTTTTAAAAAAGATATTATCAGATTCATTTTTTATATATGCAGATTTTTTCGACAGATAAGCCAGTTCTGATATACTCCTGGCCATGATTCAACTTAAATCCCTTACACTTAAAACCAATATTATTCAATCTCCTATGGCGGGATGCACCGATCTTGCGTTTCGGTTGATTGCCCGAGAGCATGGGATGGAATTTGCATTTTTAGAAATGGTGGCGGCCAAATCTCTTGTTTATGGAAATGCAAAGACTTTGGATTTGCTCAAAAGTACGCAAGAAGATAGTCCTTTAGGAGCTCAATTGATGGGATGTGATCCAGGTGCCATGGGAGAAGCTGCTGCAATGATTGAGGATATGGGTTTTGATCTTCTGGATCTTAATCTAGGATGTCCCGCTCCCAAAGTGACAGGCTCTGGAGGAGGTTCTGCGCTTCTTGTGGAACCTGAAACAACAAAACAAATTTTTCAAGAAGTAGTCAAAAATATAAAACATATTCCTGTAACGGTTAAAATGAGAAAAGGTTTTGCAGATCCGTCAGGAGATGAAGCTGTAAAAATTGCAAAGATTGCAGAGGATTGCGGACTTTCAGCCGTGACAGTACATGGCAGGACCCGTGTTCAAGGTTATACGGGTAAAGCTGATTGGGAGGCCATTGGACGAGTGAAGCAAGCGGTTCGCATCCCTGTTTTTGGAAATGGGGATGTCATCTCAGGAGATCATGCAAAAAGACTTATTGAGGTGAGCGGTTGTGATGGAGTCATGATTGGACGTGGTGCGCTTGGGAATCCATGGATTTATAAATCTGTAGAGGCGGTTCTTTATGGAGAAAAGCAAAAGGAAACCCCGAGTTTTGAAGAACAAAAAAAAATCGCATTGAAACATTTAAAATTAGAAATTGAAATAGAAGGTGAAAAGCTTGCTTGTCTGAAGGCCCGCAGAATTATGTGTTGGTATTTTAAAGACTATCCCCGAACAGGAGCTTTTCGAGATCGCATTAATCGATCGGGTTCTTACGCAGAAATAAAGCAAATCGTAGAAGATTTTGTTCCTGATTCAATCACAAAAATAATATGATTAAGATGATGTGTAAGAGATATTAAAAAAAGGAAATAAGAGACTGTGTTAGAAGATCAAAATAATAATGAAAGTCACAAGAAAGAGCTTAATGAGTGGAAAGGGATTGTAGGGGAATATTTAAAACCCCATTTGGCCAGAGCTTGGTGGCAAATTATTAATACCCTTTTTCTCTATGCCCTGGTTTGGTATTTTTTATACCTTGGCTTCAAATTTTCTTGGTGGGTTATTCCTCCTTTGATTATTTTGGCCGGAGGGTTATTGGTAAGAATATTTATTATCTTCCATGATTGTGGTCACGGCTCTTTTTTCAAGAGCCGATGGGCCAATGATATTTTGGGATTTATATGCGGTATATTGCTATTTACTCCTTATTATCATTGGAGATGGGAACATGCCCTTCATCATTCTACCTCGGGCGATCTTGATCGCAGAGGTATGGGTGATATATGGACGCTCACAGTTCAGGAATATCTTGAAGCAACGCGATGGAAGCGTTTTGCCTATCGGATGGCACGAAACCCAATCGTTCTTTTTGTTATTGCCCCATTTTATCTTTTTCTTATTAAACAAAGGTTTCCTTCTAAGGAAGCAACTCGATGGGAACGTCAATCCGTATGGTGGATGAATATTGCCATTGCGATCATGGTTGTTGTTTTATGTAAAATTTATGGATGGGGGCCCTATCTTATCATCCAACTGGCAGTTATCCCAATTGCGGGGTCCACAGGAATTTGGCTTTTTTATGTGCAGCATCAGTTTGAAGATGTTTATTGGGAAAGAAGAGAGAATTGGGAATATATTACTGCCGCGTTAAAAGGGAGTTCTTTTTACAAACTACCGAAAATATTACAATGGTTTTCTGGGAATATTGGATTTCATCATATTCATCATCTAAGTCCACGTATTCCTAATTATAATCTTGAGCGATGTCATCAATCAGATCCTATATTTCAAAATGTGAAGCCTGTCACATTACTTTCCAGCTTGAAATCTTTATCCTTTCGTCTTTGGGATGAGTCTACAAAAAAACTAATCAGTTTTCGCCACTTGCGCAAACATCATAAAAAACACAAAGCGAATTAATCTTTTTTGCTTTTATTTCAACTTTAAAGATGAATCATCAAATATGATCTATATCATATAGCAATTTTGATGATTCATTTAGACTTCTCTCATCATATGGATGGGATTGCTTTATTTAAGTAAAATGATGTTTACAAAAAAGGGGAGGAAAATATGCGCCAGGCCATAGCAATTCTTGCAATACTATTCTTTAATTTTTCTGGGTTAGGTTATTCAGATGAAAGAGATCAAAAAATACAGTCCCTAGAAGAGCAAATTGTACAAATGAAATCTATGTTAAATAATTTACAGGACGAAGTTGCTGAGCTTAAAGTAGCTAAAGCTTCAACTTCTGAGATAAATGAGACAGAAGCAGAAACCGCAGATGTAAAGGAAGGAGCATTCTTAAAGTTGGGCGTTCCTTTTGATGAAGAGAAGAATTATGTAAATACTCCTATGTATCGATGGTCTGAAATGGATGTCTTGATTGCCCAAAGAAAAGGGATGAGATTATTTATGGGTCTGGACACGGTAGGACGTTATCAGGTTTTAGATCATGAGGATGTTTATATCACTCCAGCTGCAACTGAAACGAATCCAAGCCCTAGTCCGGTTAAGCAAAGCAGTGTTGATCCAGGGTTTCAGACGCCTTGGGGGAATATGAGCTTCTTGGCTGACTATGATGGAAAAATCGCGGCTTATTTTGATTTGTATTTGGCCAGCGGTCCTCATCCCAGCCAAGTTTATGGCCATGAGGGATATATCGTTATACGTGAATTGCCCAGCGGTTTTGCAGGTTCTCAATTTCTAGATCCTATTTTTAATGTGATCAATGTCAGGGCGGGTGCTTTTGATATTGATTTTGGTGATCAGCAATATCGGCGCTCCAATAATGCAAGTGTTCAGAGGAATCCGTTGATTGGTAACTATGTTGTGGATCCTTCGAGCGAAGAAATTGGCGTTGAAATCTTTAGTGAGCCGGGAAGATTTTTCTGGTTAGCGGGTATTACCAGTGGAACGACTACAGGAGATTTCAAAGATGGAAGAGGTCTAGGTGCTGTGCATGCAAAGGTAGGCATGAATGTGTTTGATGGCTTAAGGCCGTCCGTTTCGGTTTATCATGTCGATCACTCAGATAATCCACCTAAACCTCAAGGAACAGGTTCCTCATTTTTTGCTGGTAACAGAAGTGGCAGCCCTTACAGCGCTGTTTTGGATGGAAGTGCAGCGGCGGGCGATGCTTTGCTGGGTAAAGGACAGGATGTAACTGCTGTACAGGGAGATATCACATGGCTGTGGAACAAACTGGAAGTCTACGGTCATTTTGGATGGTTTCAGGATGAAGATGTCAATGGATCCAGACCCAGAGAGCTCACCGAGCGCTGGAATTACTATGCAGCGGAAGCTGTTTTCCATGTTACTGAACGAGCTTATATTGCAGCTCGTTATAGTGGAGCTTCAGCGATCAAGTTGAATGATATATCTTCGGATGGGATCATCCATCGTATTCAGGTGGGCGGTGGATTTTGGATTATGGATGATTTGCTTGCCAAACTGGAATATGTGAATCAATGGTATGATGATTTTACCTTAAGCGAAGGTGCGGTGAGTGGGATTGAACCTTCGTTTGATCCAAGTTTTGACGGTGTTGTCAGTGAAATATCTTATTCATTCTAAATTCACTTTAACCGTCCAAATAAGGAGATTATGATATGAACATACTTGATTCGAAGAAAAAAATATTAACGCTTCTCTTGTTCCTCTCCCCCATGCTTATGACAGGAGATGCGACTCGGATTAAGTATGTTCCCGATACAGATAGCTTTGTGATCGTGAAGGGGACTTCTTCCCTTCACGATTGGAGTGTACGAACAAATCAAATTGAAGGATTTGCTGAATTTAAAGAGCTTGTAACAGGACTATCCTTGGAGAAGGTTTTGTCACTTTCTTTAGATTTTGAAAAGCCTGTGGTCCATATTTCAATCTCTGCTACTTCACTGAAAAGTGAAAAAAAGGGTATGGATCAAAATATGTACAAAGCTCTCAAATCCAGACAATATCCTTTTATCACATATGACTTGAGTGCTCTTAAAGTAGCAAAGATGAAAGACCCGTCTCATATTCTTGTCACAACAACGGGATCACTCAACATCACAGGCATTTCCCGTCCCTTGGAAATGTCTGTGATGGTATCTACAGATACACAAAATGAGATTGTCTTTACAGGAAATACTCGTCTGAAGATGACAGATTTCCAAATTAAACCGCCAAAGGCTATGATGGGAATGATCAAAACAGGGGATGAAGTCGAAGTTCAATTTAAATGGACCATTCATCCCTCTTCTTAGAAGCTGTAATTAGAATTGATATTCTTAGGGCAAGCTTTCTGAAAGAGTAGCAGGAGAATAGTTTTCTATGAGCTTTCAAAATGCTTTGAAAGTTTTTGTGTTTGCCTGCACGTTTTTTGCAATAGGGCATCAGACAGTCTTATCTGATGAAGAAACATTTTTTAAAATATCAAATGAAAGCAGAGTATACCTTAAGGGGAAAGCAACCCTGAACAATTGGGCATGTGAAGCATCTGTCATGATGGGTTTATTAGAAGTTAATATCTCTCCAGATGAGTTACTTCCATTATTGTCTTATATTGAACAACCCCCAGCGTCTGATCCCAATGATTTACTTCTTCACCATGCTTCAAAGAAAAGTTCTTTTGTTTCTGCCTATCTTGAAATTCCGATTCGATCTCTAGAGTGTGGAGACAGATTCATGGAAAAAGATTTGAGAAAAGCTCTAAAAGAAAAATATTATCCTTCGATTCGATATCAATATCTTTCTCTCAAACATGTTACACGCGCTGTAAAGTCTCGTGGTTTATGTTTGGAAATAGAGGGGATATTTGAAATGTCAGGTGTTCAGAAAGTCATCATCATGGATTTTATTTTATCAAAAGTTGGAAGCTCTCATTTGCGTTTGCGTGGGGACCACATGTTCCTTATGACAGACTTCAGCGTCACCCCTCCTACAGCATTTTTTGGATTGCTTCGGGCTTATGACGAGGTTAATGTATTTTTTGACATCACTTTTGATATTCAAGAGCAATGATCTTTGAATAGAGAGCTCATCTTTAGATGGATGCAGAGAGCATTACTCTATTATGTTTTATAATTCCTTAAATGTACTCCTGAAAATAAATTGTAACAACTGGTGCTTACAACGTGCAATTTATGCAGGTTCTTGATAAAATCAAAAAGTTTTCAGCCGGGGATTCCATTGGTGCATAGCATAAACCGCAGCCGTTATTATTAGGACATTAGAGGAAATGAAGCGATTATTAGAATGGGCTGTTGTGGGTGCTGGGCCTGCAGGCATTGGGAGTGTGGGTAAGCTTTTAGATGCAGGGGTAGAACCTTCTCAAATCATTTGGCTTGATCCTCAATTCAAGGTAGGCGATTTTGGAACAGCATGGCGCTATGTCAATAGTAATACTTCCGTCGAATTTTTTTTAAAGTTTTACCAGCATTGTGAATCCTTTCGTTATCTTGATTGCGATCATGCTTCCTTCATGATTGAAAAAATGCCACTTCAGTCAAACTGTCCATTGATGATTGCTGCAGAACCATTGCATTGGATGACAAAATCTTTGCGCAGCATTGTAAATACATTTCAAGATGAGGTAAGGTGTTTAACCCCTGGTAAAGATTTTTGGCAATTAAAACTAGCTTCGGGGAAAATACTTCATGCAAAAAAAATTATTTTAGCCATTGGTTCAGATGCCAAAGAATTGGATTTTTCAAATATCCCCTCCATTTCGCTTAAAACTGCATTAAACCCTTCCCTTTTAAAAAGTGTGATTCAACCCGATGATTCTGTTTTTATTTTTGGTTCTGCACAATCAGCAAAAAGTGTTATAGAAAATTTATTAAAGATCAAAACAAAAAAGACGGTGCTTTTTTATCGTTCAGAAAATTCCTTAGAACGAAACTTTCGTGAAATAGATCGTAGTTCCATTGAATGTTTAGCGATGACGCCACAAAATTTACTTTCGCAAATACCTGATTGTACGAAAGCAATTTACGCCATTGGTTTTGAACGACGTCATATTCCCATTATGGGATTGCCCCGTAATTATCATTATGATGAAAAGACTGGAGAAATTGCACCGGGTGTGTTTGGCATTGGTATTGCATTTCCTGAGATTTTACCTTATGAACTTGGGCAAAGAGAATATCGCGTGAGTGCTATTTGGCCGTTTATGAAGCGGCTGAAAAAATTGTTACCACAATGGCTGTCTTAAAAGTTATTAGATGATCTTCTTTTAAAATTCCTTCACCGGAGGCGATCGCTGGAATAAATAAGGATTTTGGGTAAAAAGAAAACGCCGTCAAAGACGGCGCTTCGTTAAAAATCGCTCCCCGGGCAGGACTCGAACCTGCGACATACTGGTTAACAGCCAGTCGCTTCT
>CAZXEQ010000003.1:0-44088 GCA_964640155.1 uncultured bacterium
AGATGTACCGGTGAGACCAGATGTTCCTTCTGATACTGCAAGAGTGGATGCAGTTACTCCTGATGTTCCTATGGGGGATGTAGTAATTTCTCCAGATGTACCGGTGAGACCAGATGTTCCTTCTGATACTGCAAGAGTAGATGCGGTTACTCCTGATGTTCCTCCAACGACAGAAGAGCCTCTTGCTACAACAGGTGCTGTTTTATTAAGCGGGAGAACTTCAAATGTAGCTGGGATACCTACGTATTTCCCTATATCAACCTATGTAAGTGTTGCAGGAAGAAATGGTGCAACAGCGGTGGTGGATTGGTTGGGAACTGATCGCTATCGTGTAAGAGGACATGTTGATATAAGAAATCCAAATTCCGTCGCTTACATTATAATACGCCCTTCAGAACCTACGCTGTTGGATGCAACTAGATTACCAAGAGATGAGATGTATTTTTCTTTTGAAGCTACATTAGTCAATGGTTTTGCTGTTGTGATGCAAGATGATTTGAATAGACGTTATGTTGGCCGTACGAATCCATTTGGTAGTGGACGTTGGGGGTATGGTGTTTATGGAAATAATCCTACAGATGTTCCAGGAAATGGATGGAGAATGGCCAGTCCTCCAGCGACAGGTCGATGGAGACAAATACAGATCCAAATTACTCCTGCCAATGTTAATCCTGTGGGAGCTCCTCCCTTATTTATGCCTGGGGATTTTGTAATTGAGAATATAGCCGGTTTAGTTCATGGGCCCTTTGCAGTAAAGACAGGGAAAGATGGATCTCAGAAGAAAGAAATAGGTTTTGGAGCTGTAGTGAATGGAGTATTTACTCCTTCATCATCCGACTCACCAGCTGCGTCATATGCAGCTGCGATTAATCAAATGATAGAAGATGCTTACCCAGATGCTGAAGCAAGAAGCAAAGTGAATATTTCTAGGCTTTCTGTCTATGATGATTTGGACACAGTGGCGAGAGTTTTAAGCGAGGATAACACCGCCCTTGATTCAGATTTACTTGCTGAGAATCCTATTAGTAGAAGACCTAAATATTCACCAAGCAGTCGAGCTTTATTCTTTAGGCATGAGCAGACAGAACATAAGAGTGAAATCTTACCTATTCTTCGCAGTTTGTCAGACTTTGCAAATATGACATGGGATGAGAAGGTAGCACTGGTACGAGAAATTGGATTAAAAGATGAACTCATGCAGTTCATATTAAGAACATGGATGTTATCTCGAGACGAACAGATTGCCGCAGTAGTTGAGTTTATGGGAACAGCTAGATCTCGTTTTACAGGCGAACCACTTTTTGCAGCATCAGAGCAAGAAATGGCCAGAGCTTATAGAGCATCACATACAAATGCTCAGATTTCGGGAGATTTAAAGACCTTGGTAGGAGAACCTAGAGAAGTAGGGCCTGTAGGAGCCCTTGTTGGAAGAATTGCTGGAAAGATTTCAGGTTTTGCTCAGCCTGTTTATGCTAATGCTTGGACTAAATTGCTTAAATCTTATATAGCTCAAATATTGGAAGATGTTGCTACCGATAATCGAGCTTTAATACAGGAAATTAATCAAGCGGTAGATGGTATAGGCCGACCTGGTATGACATTGAATGGCTTAAATGATTTGATTCAGAGAGTTGTGGAAGTGAGCATTGCCCAAGTTGAAACGACTTCTGGGGCGATCGAAAAAGAAGCAAGAACTCGTTTGAGTACGGATCGCACAAGAGGACTTTTGGCTATATTCCTACAAATGGCCGATATGCGCAGAGATCGAATTACTTCACCTGTTGCTATTTATAATTTTGTAGAAGGCTTATCAGAAGAAGCCATGGCAGAGCAAGGAGTAAGAACGCTTGAAAGTATTTTGGATGGACTTCCTCAAGCAAGAGGTGCTGTTACGGTTGATAGGGCTTTAGGACAATCTAGAGAGAAGATGGGAGGATTGGCTAATCTTATTAATCTCTTCAATGCTCTTGAAGAACTTCGGGAAGGAAAAGTGACAGAGGGATTACAGACACTTCAATCTTTGATAGCTCAGGCTGCATCAGATGCTGATTTAGCAAAACTAGCACTTCAAATCCAATCTAAAGTGTTGATGTTAGATGAATTTGGAAATATTCAAACAGGTGAAGGTAAATCATCCATCGATACGACTGGAAAATTAAAGTCATTGGTTGAAAGAGTGGGTGTTCGCACCATTAACTTAGCCTCTGCATGCGTAAGTCCGGCAAAATTTGAAAGATTGCTAGAGGCATTGGGAGAAGATGAGAATATTAAGGCTCTTTCGAAAACAGGAAGTATTGATATTGCAGGATTCGAGGATGGGGCTGCATTAAGAGTTACAAAAATAGGAGATGTGTTACAAGTGAGCGTTATCTCGGAATTAGCTAGATACCGTGAGGTTTATGATCAACGTCAAGATTCATTAAGAGAAGCTCAACAACAAAGAAGTCAACCTTTTACTCAAATACAAGATCAGGTGACTTTGGGGCTCAACGCAAAGGTTGTAGATGGACAAATCAAAATCACTGCAGAGGGTGGAGACTTTGTGACTTATTATAGAAATCTGATGAGTGGAGCTGATCCCAATAAGCCTAAAAATACCTTCTTAATTTCATGGGTTGTAGGAGAAGGAATCAGTGCAGAAGAGCTACAAGCAAAAGAAGAACAAATCTTAAGAGCCATCTTCGGCGCAGCTTATGATGAACTTCACCCTTATATTGCAAAAAATGTGAAGGTTGTTGTGAGTGCTAAAAAGGTTACAGGACAAGAACTTATTACAAAAGCCCAAGATCTCTTCTACACGGGACATACCATTCGTCCAGATACGGATGTTGCATTTATTCTGTCTACCGATGAATTAAGAGCAGGTCATTATGAAGTTGATGTGAATCTCAGAAAAATTCTTTTGATGGTGGATGAACCACTCAATGCTAAGAGTTTGGCAATGTTGGCCAGAGGTTTGACTAAAGAAGGTTTGATGACTGAAGAGATTCGAAAATTGCTTGGAGAATTGAAAGATCCAGAGACCTTAGCAGCGTTTAATCAAGGTCAGCATATTCCAAACGCACGAAGCATGATGGAAGACATACAAGCAGGTATGGCAAGCCGACATGCGGCAGAGAGAATGGCGTAAAAGCGGTATCCCCAAACAGGGACTATCTCCTTCGGAGACTATTTGTAGAAGCTTGTAAAAGCTTGTCTTGTGCTTTTAAATTGACAGTTTTCTTTTTACGTTTTAGATTAAACCAAAGATTCATCAAATTTAGATCTTATACTTCACTTGGGTGTTTGTGAACTTGGTTGAATTTGTGGCTCCATTAACAAATAAAATTTCCTTTAATCAATTGATAGGGACTCCATTTCTTAAGGAGAAAACCTTTCAAGACTTCACCTTAAGTTCTACCTTTCAGAAAGCTAAAAAACTCCACGCGCAGGGCCTTCAAGAAGACCGGTTTGGTTATAAAAGTCGGAAGGCAGGCATTTTTGGCGAATCTTCAAAAAAAGATGTAAAAGCCATTTCTGATTTTCTTAAGCTAAAAAAATCTCAAGGAGCTCGTGTTTTAATTCATACGGGCATTGGGGGACAGGCTCTTGGAAATAGGGCTCAGATTGAGCCAGTTGGAGAAGCAGAAGGTTTTCGTGTGTATGTTTTGGAAAAACTGGGCATTGATTTTAAATCTCTTTTTGAAGAAATTGAAGTTCAAGGATATCAACCCAGCCAAATTCTGATTCATGCTAGCTCCAAGTCGGGTACGACGGATGAAACGATGATTAATTTCCAAGGTGCCTTGAAGTTTCTCATTCGCGGCTTAGCTTCAGAATGGAAAATGGATTCTCAGATTGCTAAAAGTCTTATTCAAAAATATGAAGGTGTATCAGATTTGTCAAAATCTTCATTGGTCTCTCTAAATCTTACCTCCGAAGAGAAAAAGCTTTTGCAATTAGCTTTTGATCGAGTGGTGTTCACCACAACAATCAATATCTCTAAGAGTAGAATTTATGCTCTTGCTAAAAGTAATTTTGTGAAAGAGTTGTCTCAAGAAGTTCATGGGCAATCAAGAGAGCTCACTACTTTTGCTATTCCTGACAATGTGGGAGGACGTTTTTCTCGTCGATGTCAGTCAGGTTTAATCAGTGCAGGTTTTTCAGGACGGGATATTTCACAGATTCAATCTGGGTCTGAACAGGTGCTTTCCTTTTTTGAATCTGATGATCCCCAAGTGAATCCTGCTTTGAAGTTGGCCATTGCTATCTAT
Source organism: uncultured bacterium (assembly GCA_964640155.1). GTDB lineage: Bacteria > Auribacterota > JACPWU01 > JACPWU01 > JACPWU01 > CAZXEQ01. The sequence continues at coordinate 4,254 of CAZXEQ010000003.1, forward strand.
CTTTTAGAGTATGACTTTATTTCATTTTCTGTTCAAAATTCTAGTTTGATTGCTGTTGCAGATGCTTTTCGTCAACTTTTTCCTGAGAGTAATGGAAAAGACGGACAAGGACCCTTTGTTGTATCTTCCATAGGTCAAAAAGAACTCAATGATCGAGCTCAAGCGTCTTTTCAAACAATTTTTTTTATCCTTAATATTGAAAAGGATCAAAAAGGCCAATCTATTGTTCCATTAAGTTTGAAAGATGCTTCAAAGCCTGTATTTATTTATTCTCAGAACAGTCTTTCAGAAGTCGAGGAAGCTCAAAGAGATCTTTTCTTCGACGATTTTACTGTTTGGTATGGGTTGCTAAAAGCAGCTGAGATTACAGATCATATAAAGTCGCCTGAATATCAAAAAAGAGATCCTCAAAATCAGCCCTTTGTAGAGCATGGTAAAAAATTAATGGAAAAAGCGGCTGGTGAATTGAATCGATCTGAAGATGCTTTAAATAAGCGTTATCAAAGTGAATGGCAAAAGGTTGAAAAAGGGCCCACTCTTTCTTCAATTGCTTCTTTTGAAAATAAAAAACATGTCAACAATCAGAAATTTAAAAATGATTTACAATCTTTAATTGATCAAGAAATAGAACCTTCTTTAAAAAAACTTAAGCGCAAGAGTTCTTTACGGGGTGATGAATTATTAAAAATATTAGAAGAAATTGAGTCAAAAAAGAAAAACAGACTTAGTCTGAAAACATTTAATGAGAAGAGAACTTTAGATGATGAGATTGGCAATCTTTTTGGTCAAATTATTTCGATAGGATTTGAGAAACAAACAGATTCTATTGAGAAAGAAGCAAAACAATTGGCTGCTTTGATTTTGTATGCTTTGAAGTATAAAAAAATCATTCTTCCCGTTTTTTATAGTGCTGATGTACAAGCAGAAACTTTGGGAGAGTGGTGGAGAAGAATGACGGGCAGCTTATTGAGCGATTATGGATTAGGAACCAGAGAGCAACATTCCCATTTTCAAAGCCTTTTAGACGGAAAAGATGTTGTTTGGCCGCTTCTTGTTGATATGGTGAGCCCTTTATCTGAAATCATTCAAAGGGAAGAGCCTGTTTGTGCTTATGGATTAGCCAAAGATTATCTGGATGGTTTATATCCTGATGAAGTCAGGAGATTGTATTTGGAAGCAGAAGAGAAAACTTTTTTTGAGATTGCTTGTCGCAGTGTGGCTGTTTTAAAAATGAAAGGCCTTTCTTCGAAAGAAGCAAAGCTTGAGGCCTATCGTTATTTGGGAAGGGCTTTGGTTCTTGTTCAAGCTTGCACAGAAGTTTGAAATAAGAAAAAGTTCTTTTTTGTTTTATTATGTAAGGGAATTCAGTAGAATTCCTTGCAGCGCAGTAGGTGATGGATCTCATTGCACTTCAACAAGTAAGATGAGAGCGTGTATTGTAACTTAAGAAAAGGATGGATGGATTATGAAGATGAAAGCCATGATTTTGGGAGCAGTAGCCATTTTATCTATATGTTGGAGTGCGTCTAGTTTTGCAGCAGATCAGCTTTTAGTTCATGATTTTGATTTAGGAGAAAAACCTTCAGAAAATGCCTATGATTTTGGTGCTTGGAACAAAGACCCCAATGATACGACTCAAGGATGTACAGAAAGCTTTGAGACAGCAGAGAGATTTGGCGATAAAGGTATGAGTCTTCGCCTTGATTTTGATGTAGATTCTCCAGCTCCTGCTTACAATGGAATGTGGATGAAGCTTAAAGAATTGGATCTCTCCAAGTATAAATTCTTGAATTTCTATATTAAAGGAGATCCACAAAAGGGTTTTAGTAAAGTGGTCAAGCTCGAGCTTAAGAACCCCAATGAAGTAGGAAAGAATCTTTACACAGAAGTAACAGGTGAATGGAAATTGGCAAAAATTCCTTTGTCTGAATTTCGTGGATTGAAGGATTTAACCAAGGCTACAGAATTTGTTTTGGTTTTCGATGATATGAATACGAAGCCTAAAACTGGAACGATTTATTTAGATAATATTTTCTTCTCGGCTGAATAGCAGTTGATGTGATGCAAAAATAACCCCCTTTTATCCTCCTTAGTTTAAGGGGGAAAGAGGGGGTTCATTATATCTGTACACTTTATTATCAATTCCATTTAATATAATTCACAAAGATAATTCTTAGTCAGACTTTTAAAGCCCTGCAAAAGGAGATTTAATGCAATGAGGAAGTTAGCATTTTTATTGTTGTTCTTTTTTGTTCAGAAGATTTCTTTTTTAGATGAACTTCCTCAACTTCTTGTTCATGATTTTAACTATGGAGAGTTGAACAATCCTTTGGGCGGTGGCTCAGGAGCCTGGTGTTTGAATCCCGATGATGCTGAGCAGTTCTGCAATGTTTCCTTGGATGTGGACGTTCGGCATGGTGAAAAAGGTTTTTCCCTGAAAGTAGATTATGATTTAGATTCTCCTGAACAGGCTCAAGGTGGATTTTGGACTCAGCTTTTAAAGAAAAACTTAAAAGAATACGATCATCTTAACTTTTTTGTAAAGGGAGATGCCAAAGCAGGATATACCCATCGATTTAGAATTGAGTTTAAGAAGTCAAAAGCTCCTGATAGTTCTGAAAAGCTAGTAGGTGGTTTTACAGTTGATGGAGTAGGAGATGATTGGAAAGAGGTTTCCATTCCTTTGAATAAAATGTCCGGTATTATCGATTGGAATGATATTGAGGAAATGGTCATTGTTTTAAAAGATCGCTTGGTTGATAAAAAGGTTGGCACTCTTTATTTCGATGATTTTCGTTTAGTTCGTACAGGTGAACCCGGCCCCAGCATTACCGATTCTGTTCCTAAAAAAATAGCTAAAGAATCAGACAAGGTTGAGGGAGAAGAAAGAGCGCGCGTTTTAGTGGCGCGTTTAAAAGGTTTTCCTGCACAAGTTGTTCTCAATAAAAAATTTCCAGAAGATGATAAAGCTTTTTTAAAAGAAGTGGCAAAAGATTCATGGGGCTTTTTTAGAGACATTGTAGATAAAGAAACAAACTTGCCTTTGGATAATATTGCTTTTCCCAAAGAGGCGACTTTAGACCCTAAAACTTTTATTGGGGATTACACCAATGTTACTAATGTGGGTCTTTATCTGATGTGTTTAGTTTCTGGTCTTGATTTTGGCTTTATTGATTCAAAAGAAGCAATCCAGAGAATTACAGGAGTTTTGAACACGATAGAAAAACTCGAATCTCATCATGATTTTCTTTATAACTATTATGATACGACAACGGGTGAACGCACCAGCAATTTTGTAAGCTATGTCGACGAGGGATGGCTTACAGTTGGACTTATTGTTGTGAAAAATGCGTTTCCAAAAGAGTTAGGGGATCGTTGCCAAAAGTTGATTTCAAAAAGAGATTTTTCGTTTTTTTATGACTCTGTAGAAGGGCAAATGTTTCATGGTTTTTATACCAATGTGGATGTCTATGCAGAGTATCATTATGGGGCTTTTTATACGGAACCTCGTGCCATCAGTTATATGAGTATTGGTAGAGATCAAGCACCTATTGAACATTGGTTCAAAATGGCAAGAACCTTGCCCAAGGAGTACACATGGCAAGCACAGGAACCTCAAAATCGTGTCAAAAAAGAGGTTTTGGGACATAAATTTTATGGAGGGTATTATATTTTTAAGGGGACGCCTATTGTTCCAAGTTGGGGAGGAAGTCTTTTTGAAGCTCTTATGCCCACCATGATTATTGATGAAAAAGGGTTAGCTCCCAAAGGATTGGGTTTAAATGATGAAAGATATGTGAAAGGGCATATTTCTTATACAAAAGAAGATTTAGGTTATCCTGTTTGGGGAATGTCTCCTTGTTCTGTTCCTCCAGGTGATGGATATGCAGAGTATGGAGTTCCGGGATTAGGTTTAAAATCATATGGGCAAGGTGTGGTAACTCCTCATGTCACTTTTCTTTCGCTTGAGTTTGCCCCTGAGGAATCCATTAAAAATTTGCGTAAAATGATAGAGCTTTATCCTATCTACGGAGAATATGGCTTTTATGATGCTGTGGCTGTCAAAACAGGAATTGTTTCAACAAAATACCTTTGTTTAGATCAAGCCATGAGCTTTATTGCGTTAAACAATTATTTAAATGACGGTGCTATTCGTAAAAGATTTATGTCTGATCCCATTGCTCAGAAGGTGACGGGACTTTTAAAAGAAGAAAAACTTTTTGAGGAGTAATCTATGCGTTTTTTAAGACATTTCACGTGGGCATTGTTTTTACTCATTTCTATGCAAGGAATACTTTTTTCTGGAACAGCTTCTGATTCTAAAGTTCTTGTTGTGAATACTTTTGATATGGGGCTTAATTTTAATAATTTAGGAGGACGTCAAGGAGGGGATCAAGAAGCTCCAGGGCTTTTGTTTCCTGGCATTCATTATATCTCTTCAGAAATGGGAGGAGGGCCTACAGGAGAATACCTAAAACTTGTCTATGACGTTCGAGCTGCCGGTAGTTTTTCTTTTTATTGGATGAAGGTGGGTCAACCTCTTGGAACAGGTTTGGGAGAAAGCCTTCCTTTAAATCTATCTTCTTATGATTATCTTGGATTTTGGGTGAGAGGAGAGCAGGGACAAGAACGTTTTAAAATAGAAATACATCAAGATACGGACGACGATGGGCAATATACATCAGGGAAAGATATTTCAAGCTCGGTTTATATTGATCATTATTTAAAAAGTGGAATTCAGAAAAAGTGGGGCAAAGCCTATGTTCCTCTTAAAGAATTTCAAGTCATTACAGACTGGTCAAAAATTTTAGAAATTGTAATTACATTTGAAAATTCTGCCAACCTTCAAAAAGTAAGTTCTGTAGATTTAGATGATATTGTTTTTGGAAGGATTTCGGATGTTTCCGCTGAGGTAAAGGAAAATTTAAATTTAAAAAGAGAGTCTCTTTTTTTAGGAGAATCAAAAATAGAAGACGGAACTGTTTTAGATCGCTCCAAAACTTTTTCTCTTGTCTTAGGGGATGAGTTGAGAAATATAGAATCTGTTTGGTTGATGACCTCATCGGATGGACTTTTGTGGAAAGTGGTTGGGAAATCTTTTGTAAATGGAGAAAAAATAATCAATATTCCCTGGCAGAGCACATTTTTTAATGCCGAAGAAAGGTTTATGTTGGATGTATGGGTCTTTAACCCTTTGGGTGAAAAGAAGACTCTAGAAAAGCCTTTTCAAGGTCTTAAATTGCAGGCTTTAAATGATGACTCTTTTCTTGATGAAATAGAGAGACGAGCTTTTCAGTATTTTTGGCAAGAATGGAGTCCCAGAACAGGATTGTTTTCAGATGCAACAACCAATGACTGTGCCAGTATTGCAGCCACTGGATTTGGATTGTCTGCTTATTGTGCTGCAGTTGAAAGAGGTTGGGTTGGCAAGGAAGAAGTACAAAAGCGTGTTTTAAAAACAATCGACACATTTTTAAATAAAGCTCAGAAGCGTTCAGGTTTTTTTTATCATTTCTTGAAAATGGAAGATGCAAGCCGATTTGGGAATAGTGAGGTTTCAGTGGTTGATACAGCTATTCTTTTATGGGGGATGTTAACAGCTTCGGAGTATCTGGGTGGAGAAATTAAAACAAAAGTAGATCAGATTTATTCTGAAATTATTTGGAGTGATTTTTTAGTTCAAGAGAAAGATGACCTTCATTTTAATCAGTTTAGAATGGGGTGGAATCCAGAAGGAGGAGCTGAAGGAACATTTTTAGATGCATATTGGGATTATTATTCAGATGAAGCTATACTCATTACTTTACTTGCTGTTGCTTCTCCAACACATCCTGTTTCTGCAGATGTTTTTTATGCTTGGAAACGTGAAACTGCAAATTATGCGTCCGGTCGCCCTTTTATTCAATCTTGGCATGGGTCTCTTTTTGCTTATCAATACGCACATGCTTGGCTTGATTTTAAGGGTTTAAAAGATAAAAAGGGAATTAACTGGTGGTTGAACACAGTAGATGCCACAGTTGCAAACCGACAGTTTTGTATTGATGAAATGGAAAAATTCAAAGGTTATGGCCCGCAAAGTTGGGGTGTTACCTCCATGGCTTATCCGAATGTATTAGAAGTTGAGGGGGTGGCTCATATAACAGAAGATTATACGATGAGTTATGGAACTTTTCCTTGCGGTACAAATTTTGCTCTTCACGATGGTACGATTGCTGCGTCAGGTCCTGCCGGATCTTTCCCATTTTTGCCAGAAGTCATTTTACCCACTTTAAAGAAAATGGTTTCTCAGGTGCCTCAAAGTTGGGGAGAATTTGGTTTTAGATCTTCTTACAATCTTGATATGAATTGGTTTTCTACCAATTATTATGGGATTGATTTGGGTCCCACATTGATGGCAATAGAAAATTATCGTACGGGGTTTTTCTGGAATTTGATGAAGAAAAACGTTTATGTAAAAGAAGTTCTACAAAAGTGTGAATTTCAAGAGGATTCAACGATTTATGAATCTCCTAAGATTGAAGATAAGCCTACACCTAAAGAATTAAGCGTAGATCATTCTACCCATAACATTCAGAATCTCATTGTGGAAGATTTTGATGATATGGAGCATGTCAAAAAAGCCCTCGGCGTGAATTTTTCTTCTTGGAGTAAAGATCCTACAGACGAAACACAAAAAGCCTCTGCCCAGATTGATACGACTGAAAATTCTCATTCGAACGGTGCTTCCTTAAAAATTGATTATGATGTGGATTCACCACGACCTGCATTTAATGGATTTTGGTTAAAACTTAATAATATTAAAGTTTCTGCTTATTCTACTTTTGAGTTTTTAATTAAGGGTTCCCAGAAAGGTTTCCCTAATAGATTTAAAATAGAGCTTAAAGGGGACGGGAAAGTGGGTACAACCTATGTGAGCGGTATAGGCTCAGAGTGGAAAAGAATAAGTATTCCTCTCTATGAATTTCATGGTTTATCAAATTGTAAAAAGTTTACAGAATTTACAATTGTTTTTGAAGATCATACCGTAGGACAGAAGGTAGGGACTGTTTATATTGATGATATTCAGTTTTCAGCTGGGGGAGTTCAAAAGTAAATTTTATTCAAAAATGTTATTTCCCTTTTTCTTCTGATTCAGGGTCAATCGTTTGAAACCCTGCCTTTGTCAAGGCTGTTTGAACGTTCTTATTTTGCATCATCATTTTCCAAACAAGTCCCGTTCGATAATTTTCAATCATGAGCAACATCACCCCTTGATCAATTCCAATATGATCATGAGAAAACCAATTCATTTCTGGGTTAAAAGCACTTACAGGTCCATAGGTGCCCCAAATTTTTTCTCCATAAGTGAGCATCAAATTTTTAAAACTCTTAATGACAAGTTTGGGTGTGAAAGGTAAAGATGAAATGAGGGCATAAGGGGCTAATGTTCCATCATGTTGATTTTCCATCGCTCCATAGGCGCGATAGCCTTTAGGGCCATCTGAAGCAGAAAGACCCCAACCCAAAGGACCATATCCTTTAAAATCAGACGCATGACGTATGCAGAACTCTCGATTGGCAAGAATACACTTTTTAGAATTTTCCCAGTAATTTGTATGCGTGTCGTGTTTATTTCTAAAATCGATAAATGCTTGAGAGTAAAGCTGTGTAAACAGTGAGCGTTGAGGATCACTGATAAACTCAAAAGAACCTTCAACATATTTTTCTCTACGCCATTCATTCCAGGCGCTTGAGGCAACGGGATGAGTTGGAGAGCCTATGGCTAAAAGGTATAAAATCATTTGTTCTGCAGCCATATTCCAGACCAGTGATTTATCAAACCCTTGTTCTGGCTTCCAGGACATGTACAAAAGCCCTTTTTCATTCGCACTCATCCAGTTCCACTCTACATTTTCATAAAGTTGATAAGCAAGGTGGCTGATATCAGAGTTTGGAAAATATTGGGCAACAAAAAGAACTCCCGCCATCAGAAGTGCTGTATCAATGGATGAAACTTCACTATCCGCCCAGCGTTTTCCAGTTCTGGCATCTAAAAAGTGATAGAAATAGCCATGTTCCTGATCTGCCTTTTGAAGTGTTTTTAATATGTCAGATACTTTTTTTTGCACTTCTACACGACTTAACCAACCACGTTTTTCTGCTATACAATAGGCGATTAGGCCAAAGCCTGTTGCTGCAATGCTAGAGGGGCTACCTGGGGTGTTGCGATCTTTAATTAAACCCGTTTGGGAAGAGTATTGCTCAATAAAGTACTGAAAGATTTTATTTTGAAGGAAATCCAGAAGCAAATCGTTATTTCCTTCTAATAAATGAAGTAATTGATTATACGTTTCAACTTTAGCTTTGCGTTGTATTTGGTCATATTGTTTTTGAGATCCAATGAGTGCGAAATGGTCAAAATAGAGAGAGCCCACCTTAGCGTCAGCGATCTGGCTTTCAAAAACAATGGTTAATTCCTCAACAGGAGAGATATTATTAGAATTAGAAAAATTTTTTAAAGGGATTGAAATTTCTTGCCAGCTGTCTCTAACCCCGATGACATAATAAACTCTATTTCCGTGAGCTGTTTTTAACTCAATCTTAAAACGACGTGTAAAACCTGTTGTTGCGTCACCTCGAACACGAAAGTAAAGAAATTCAAAGGGTTTTAAGTCAATACCATTGAGTCTTGTCCAATAGCCATTATATGCAACCTGTTTGGATTCTACATCATAGGTGAGCCTTAATACTTTATTTTTATCTTTTTCTGAATGAGAATCATAAACAATTGCTTCAACACATGTTTCTTGGGGATCTAAAGGATCTTTCTCCCAAGCTCCAGAATTCCCACCTAAGTGATTCAAAATTGAGTTTTCGTCAAAGTTATCAATAAGAAAGATTAATTTATCATCCTTAACATTTGTAGTAGGAGAAAGAGAAGTAGCTGCTTGAGGTAGCCTTGGAATTGAAGGCTTCTTGATAGGGGCTTGACTTGAATCAACCTGAACTTCCAAATCTGCTCTTATTTGTACGCTAATAGGATTCAATAAGTAACAGACTAAAAATATAACTGAAGCATAAATAGTTTTCATGGGTGAAAAGCTCCTTTCTTAGGAAGCTTCCTCGTTCACCCAGTATCTTATTGCTAAAAATAATCATAAAAGTGCATTTATGAACATTTTAATAAAAAATGGTTACTTGTTTAGGAAGGAATCATTTCTTATTTTGCCTACTTACCGAAGTCCCATGGATTTGCATCTGTGGAATACCTCTGTAGCGGGATCATAAATTTTATTCTAGATCATCTTAAAGAGCAGCAAGATATAGAATATATTGTGCACAAAATTAAGATATTTGTCAATATTCTTTTAAAGTTAAAGGGTTAAAGGTAAAATAAAACAAATCTTTAAAAATACTTAAATAAAAAGTTTTATATCTCTATATTTCGTACATTTTTTAAATTATTTATTTTTTGAACAAGTTTGTTGTTTTTTTTTATTTTTATTTTAAATAAATATATTTCTTTAAAAGGAGATAAAAATGAAAAAAGTAGTTATTTTTTTTGTTTTAGGATTTTTTTGTAGTTTTTCAGGTATTTTTTCCTCTCAGGCTTCAGTTTTATCTCAAGAAGATCAAGTTTATCTAAAAAAAATCATGCAAGAAACTTGGGCATGTATTTCTGATCTTGTAGATGAGAAAAGTGGTATCCCTTTTGATAGTAGTGCAAAGCCAAATTACACCTCTATGAGTAATATTGGATTTTATCTGGCAAGTATTTTTGGAGCACAAGAAGCAGGATTGATTAATCAGAAGGAAGCAGAGGTTCAAATTAAAAAAGTTTTAGATTTTTTAGATCGTCTTGAAAAATGGCGTGGTTTTCCCCCAAGTTGGTTGCAAGTTTATCAACCTATCAGTTTAGAAAAGATTATTTCTCCTGTGGATTCTGCAAATTTAGTAGCAGGCCTTCTCGTTATTCGACAAGGTTATCCTATTTTTAAGGATCAAATTACAAAACTAATCAATGCCATGGATTGGAAGGCTTTCTATGACAATAAGGCTAATTCTCTAAAAGGTGGATATAATCTTAGGAAAAAGAGAGAGCTCTCATTTCAATATAAAGATTTAGGAACTGAGCTTAGAATGGCATTTTTTCTGACAATTGCGACAAAAGCAGCTCCTTTAAAATTATGGACTGAATTGGACAAAATTCTTGAAGAACGTTATGACATTCAATATTTAGGGCCTGGCTGGAAAAATGGGGGACTTTTCCTTCAAGGAATGACAGGGTTATTTTTGGATGAAAGAGGAACCATGATGGGTAAATCTTTTGTGAATATGGCCTATGCTCAAATTTTACATGCAAAGCAAAAAAAATATCCTTTTTGGGGTTGGTCCGCTTGTTCTACTCCAGATGGAGGTTATTTAGGTGCTGGGAAGGTTATGGATCAAGTCGTAACTCCACATGCGTCAGTCTTGGCTATTTCCTATTACCCTCAACAAGTTGTTAAAAATCTCAAACAATTAGATCTCTATAAAATACGTAAGCCTTTTTATTCCAATCATGGACCTAAAAATTATGGATTTCGTGATGCCATTGATTTGAAATCAAAAAAAGTGACGGAACGTTATTTAATGATTGATCAGACCATGATTTTTTTGAGTTTAGTCAATTTTTTACACGAAGGAGTGATTTATAAGACATTTTCAAGAGATCCTATTGTGAAACAAGGTTTGGATCTTATTTCCGACTATAAAAACTCTTTTTTGCGTGAAGTCGAAGAAATTTGTCAAAAGAGAGACAAAGGATTAGAAGAAAAAATTCCTTTGGAGTTAGATTTATCAAATCCTATCATTAAACCTTTTGTAGAGTCTGTATATGTTGAAACAGTTGCAAAGCATGTAAAGCAGAAAGTAATGATCGATGGACATTTGTCCGAATGGTCTGAGGCAAAAGCAGAGACTTTTCCATTAAGTAGAACTTTAGAATCAGGACTTGTTCAAAACACTCAAGATTTAGATGCAAAAGCCTATTTCTTATGGGATGAAAAATATCTTTTTTTTGCCATTGAGGTTATGGATGATGAAATAATAAATGATGAAGAGGCGAAGAATCTTTTTAAAGGAGATTGTATTGAGCTTTTTATTGATCCAGATAATGATGTTTTAAAATGGGGAAGTCTACAAGATTTTCAAATAGGTTTTTCGGCTCCTACAAAAAATCAAACTGCTAAGATTTGGGCATGGTTTCAATCACGAGCTCCTAAGTCAAACGAAATTCAATTTGGTGTAAGTTCGTTTGATGAAGCACGGAGAAAGGGTTATCGTGTTGAAGCTGCTATTGCTTGGAAGTTCTTGAAAGTTGAACCTAAGGCAGGCCGGATTTTAGGCATTTCTCCAGCGGTGCATGATATAGATTTAGATCAATCAGCCGAGACAAAACTAAATTGGTGCTATTTATCTGAAGGGAAGTTAGGTGGATTGAAACTAGAACAGTAATAAGACATCAGTGGTAGGTCGTAAGTAATCAATCGATATGGAGCAGTTTTTTATGAAACGCGCAAAGCATTTTACCAATCTCATCACATTGATTCATTAGAGATTCAAAGGCATTTTTTGACAAGTAATTTAAATCATAAGCAAGTAAAATATGATACTTTGTCTCTTCCAAGGATCCTTCTGAAATATTAATAAAATGTGCATAGTCTTTCTTGCTTCTTCCTTTAAACCCTTCGGCAATATTTGTTGGGATAGAAGCAGAGGATCTTCTTAATTGATTTATAAGCCCATATTTCTCATCTTCTGGAAAGAGCTTTGTGGTTTTGAACGAGTTGATGAGATTTTTGCCAGACTATTAAATCTCTAAACGTTTTTATCATCGTCTTCTTACGACTTAACACTTATGACTTATAACTAGATTAGATGTCTCCCGTCAAGCGGATGAAGAACTTATGAGCATTGTCTTCTGCGCCTGTTCTAAGATCATCTGAGAAGTCTGTGAAGTTATATCCTGCTCCTAAACGAATATGATCGATCACTTGTCGATCCACTTCGACCAAAAATCCTGATTTGCGATCGCCTGTTTCAGTTTCTTTTAAGATTCGATATTCCCCGGCAAGATCCCATTTCTTCGTGATGTGGAAGTTGATACGGTTAATCCAAAGATGATTCTTAACTTCGATAAAATCACTGTCTAGGACGCTGACTTCACCAAATTTAAACGCATATTTTTCTACCAACTGGAACCAACGATTAATGTCGTAAGCTCCTTCAATAGAGGCAAGATGTGATCTTTCCAAAATATTCAGACCAAAATCAGACTGAGCTTCAGGATCATCATCACTTAAATAAGAATATTTACCAATAAAATTAAGTCTGTCTGCATAGACGGGACGGTAGGCAAAGCCGGTACCAGCTTCATAGAAGCAAGCTGCATCAATATCTGATGAGCGATTTTCTGTGAGTCCATAATTAACTCTACCTAACCATTGTAAGTCTTCTGTTAGTTGCCACTTGATTAAGTTTTGAGTCAAATATTGACGCAAGGTGACATCCGAAAAGCCTTCGTCTTGGCGGAATTCAAACTTTGTGGAGGCGTTTAACCAATTCCATTTGGAGTAGGAGAGTGTACCTGAAACAGCGTCTCTACTTAAATCATCATCACTATCAATACGTTCATATGTAGATCCAAAAGACCATCCTTTTTGGAGACGTGTTTCATAACCAAAGAGGCTAGATTCTAACTGGCCTTTTCTGTAGTTTGTATACTGTTTTTCGGTGGTGAAATTGCTTCTTTCATCAATGTCAGTTCGTGTTCCAAATGTGGTTCGAGAAGCTCTTCCTAATGAATGATCCGTGCCCATCATTTGATTGATATACATACGTGTTTTCTCACTGGTTTGCGCTTGAACACCTACCAAAGTTGAATTCCCACGTGTTCCAACCGTTTCTTGTCCTTGTAGCCAAATCTTTTCTGTGACTTTGACATCTGCTCCAACAGAGGTTTGATGATTATCTGGACCGGCAACAGTCACTTGTTGAGCAATAAAGGGGATAAATCTTCCACTCCAATGATAACGAGCTTTTGCAGCAAGCGTGTCAGAAGACTCGTTAGTGAATTGGAAAAAGCCCGAAAGAGGATCATCAAAGGTTAAAGGATCTTCAATTTCACGATGTTGATATTCGCCAGTCAATTCCCATTTTCCAATGTCATGGGTTAATTGGGCTGAAGTAGTGTGACTTCTGCTTCCATCAACCAATGAAGAGGAAAGGGGATTGGGTCCACCAATGGTAGTAGGGGAATAAAGACCCACAGAACGTATAGGATCATTTAATAATTTTTGAGTGTCATGACGAACATTTAAGAAAGTAGTGGCAGCTAGCTTCAGACTTGCTTCCACACCCATTTTTTGTGTGCCTTCTTCGAGGAGAGAAGAGGTGTTGGAAAATCCTGGAGCAATATATGTGTAATAAGCTTTGGTTTTTAGGCGATCAGAAAAAGCTGTTTGTGCTTTTAAGCTGTAGGCCTGTTCATAATCCAGATTTGTGTTGAGATAATCTTGAGGGCTAATGGCTTTATATTCATCCAAAGTTACATTGATGCTTCGGGTGTTCCCCTGAATGGTTCTAAAATAGGTGGGATCCGAAGCGTTAAAAGAAATACCCCCATCTTGTGAATAGCGTGTTCCAGATTGATCCCCTCGAGATTGAGCATATTCTGCAATGAATTTTGTCCATTTGCCAAGTTTCATCAAGATATCTCCACCGAGCATCTTGTAATCAGGTCCTTGCCGATCTTCTTGAACAAATGTTCCACCGACACGCACATTGTCTAGGACTTGCTGATAGCCTCGAACAGCACGTGTAGGATTCTCAAATGGGGAAGAGGATAAATGCTCATAATCCACAACAAGAGAAGATGTATTTCCAGGTAAAATATTAGACGAAACAATACTATTAGAACCTGTTACAGAGGAGAGGGGTTTAGTAAGAATAATTCTTCCACTTCTGTAGTCCATTTCATAGTCAAGTCCTTCCGTCAAATCGATACGTGATGAAACACGCCCTGTTACTCGGTCCCGTGTAACGACTTGCACTTTTTCACTTCCTTCTACGACTTGGTTGTATTTTAGATAATAAAGAGAACCACCAGTTCCTAAGAATTCGTCATGACCTGCATTAGTTCCATCTTCAGCATAAAAACCTGTAATTCCTCCATAAGGATCACCGTAGGTATTGGTTTTTTCTCTTTGGGCATGAAGTTTTGCTCCGGATAAAGTTCTATTGTAAGTTGCAAGATCAAGATCAGTTAATCCGGTTTCAAAGCTACCCCATTGAAAATAGGATTTATCCATTTCAAGGAGCAAGAAAAGATTATTTCGTGTGTCCGTGGCTCTATAATCAATCACCGAACCATCCCCATAAACAGGATAATAACGATCAGGATCCAAATTAGTAAAAAATTTGGTGTTATTCGAGCGGGATGTATCCAAAGAAGACGTGATTAAATAACGTCCCTTCACTTTTGCCTTCAAATAATAGGCAATACGCCCATTTTCATAAAAACCATCATCAAATTCATCTTCATCTGAAACAGATTCAAGATGAGACGTAACATCTTTTCCGCCTAATTCACCTTCTGCCATACCCACCATGAAGAAATAATTATCTTGAACATCTAGCTCTCGAACATAAGTAATCGTTTTTCCCTTGGCATCAGTGTTGCTAATTTTTACAACCTGAACTCCTGGGGGAAGAAGGACTTCTTTTTCAAAAGTTCCATCTTCATGAACATAGGTGTCTTGGCCATTAATTTTAATCGTAGTCCCTGCTTCTGCATGACCTCGAACCATCACGCTGTTTTTATTTGTTACAGGGATAGATTGATGGGGACGTTCGTTATCGTCTAATTGCACAAAAGAAGAACGTTCCACAACTGAAGCGATTTTCTTTTTATGAGTTGGGCGAAGAGTTTTAGTTACAGTCCAATCTTCATGCGTACCATCTGTTACAAAAAGTTGATAATAATACTCTTTCCCAGCTTCAATGGATGTTCCTTCATCCGTTTTTCCATCCCATGAGGTGCGAGAGGGGACAGTAGGCCCCCCTTCTAAGGTTTTAATGGTTTTACCTTTATGATCACGAATTTCAATTTTCCATCCGGTAACCGTATCCAAGTAGTTTCCATCCATATAGAAATACAAGGGTTCAAGCCATTTGTCTGAAAGGATTTGAGGTTCATTATTGCTGGCTTGCACATCGAGTTTAGGTGTGAATTTGTCATATTGCTGCGTGACATGAACTTCAATTTTGTCTTTATAGGCTTCTGGAATTGAAGTATCTGCAGGAACGCTCACAGCAAAATTGGCTTTGGATAAAATACCTTCAGTTGTTCTGACTAAAAAGGATTCTTCAGTCACAAAAGTTGATCCTGGTGGGAGGCTATGACGATCCACTTTGATTAAATGACGGCCTGGTTTGACGCCGGGGACATGATAGCGACCATAACGATCAGTATAAACAACGGTTCCTTCTTCCGTCGCTAAACGCACATCAGGAATTCCAAGTTCACCTTTATCTTGTTTCCCATTTTTATTTTGATCATTAAATACTTTACCAATAATAGTGCCCAAATCAAAAGTGGGATCACCCAGCACAATGGTTTGTGTTGTGGACGTATTAGACAATTGAATGTTTAAATTTGAACTACGTGCAACAGCAGGGGAAATATATCTTCTTCCAAGCTCACTTCGTGTTCCTGTTTGAGTAACATAGCTAATGGTGACTTCTTCTGAGCCTTGAATGGTTCCTAAATTAAAAGTAAGAGGAGAGTTTCTGGTTGGATCTGTGATTCTCTCACCGTTTCTTTGAGCTGTTCCATTACGATATTCAAAAGCTTCAGGAAGTTCATCGATTAAAAGTACATTATTGATGGCAAAGGTTGAATTATTTTTAAGATGTAGTTTATAGACTAGTAAATCTCCTCGTGAAGCCTGCTTTTTATTTACATCCTTTCTCAAGACAAGGGGATAGCCAGGATCCATAGGAAGAGAGATTTTGGTATCAACCACAGCGCTAAAAAGCTCTCCATGATCACCCCCAACGACAGCATCATTGATTCGAGAAGGGAAGGTATAGCCTTCAGCAATGGCTCTTAAAGAACGAGAGGATCCATTTGGAACAATGAATTGAAAGGGGTTATCGGAATCTGTTGCAATCACACGCCCTGAAGCATCTAATAATTCAACGCGTGTTCCTGGAATCAATTGACCATTGGTTGAACTGAAAACATCTCCTGTGATTTTTACAGGACCATTATCAAAAGTGGCACAAGCACGATCAAAAACAATATCCCCACCCCCTCCAGCGCCGGCATCTCCTAAAATGACAAGTACCGCAAAAGCTGTACCCGCAGGCGCTTTTCCAGAAACAGAAAATTGTTTGTATTCACCAAAGGCATTTGCGCTTGTAATTTCATCGGAAAGAACTTCTTCGAGCAAATGATCATTAGCATCTTTAAATTCGATTTTAAGTTGGCCAAAAGCTCCTCCAGCCATATTGTCTGTTCGCGCATAAATGCTGAAATCTATTTCAGCATCAGGAAGAACACCCCCAATGATTTGAAAAATTCCTGTAAACATGCCTCCAAAAATACCCATTTGAATGGCTCGGCTTCCATCCAGAGCTGAATGAGCCAATGTGGCGTTATCCCGTTGAGTCACTAGAGCAGATCCCAAAGGAAAACGTGTCCAACCTGGAAGAATTTCTTCTCCACTGGCTCCTGTTCTTTCAAAGCTAGAGTTGCTTGGAAAGTTGCAACTGGAAGCCGAAACACCGCTGGATATAATTGCAGAAACATCATCAACGAAATATTCTGAAGATGAAGCTCCATTCATAGAATGAACAATGGTAAAGCGAATACTTGTGGTTCCAGTAGGAACTGTTCCTGAGATGGTGCTTGCAGAATAAGTGGATGACGTAGCAATGTTAGTGGAGCTTTCGACGGGTGCACTTGCGCTTCCTATAAATTCTATTTTGAGATGAAGGAAAGACAAAGTGTCTACACCTGTTTTTTTTGCATATGCTTGAAAGACGACAGTATCTCCAACGGAAAAGCCACTTGTTACATCTTGAAAAGCTCCAGAAAATAAAACTCCAGGACCTCCGAAGGAAGCTAGTTTTAAATAACCAGATCCAGTTCTGGCACTTCCATTTCCAAATGCAACATTCCACCATTCCGCAGCAGCTGTTGTAACCCCTGCTGTTCCGAATTCTGTCCAGCTATCTGCGTTAAAAGTAGGCATTCCTGATTCAAAGCCCTTGTTGTCCAGAACTTCAGCAGCCTGGGCGGGAGTACTAAAAAAAATAAGTCCAAGTAAAAAGAGGGAGAGTTTCAGAGAATGTGTGTATGAAAGAGTCTTCTTCAAAATTGCCTCGCTATGGTTTACATTTAAGAAAGATTTTTTCCCCTCTTAGATTATCCCTAAGGGACTAGAAGATCTTGCGAGGGAATGGGGAATTACCTGATAATACATTAACCCCTATCGCTCCCCTTAATCACAGGGGAGAAAAGAAACTAAAATCTGTTGATGTCAATCTTCACACCGACTCTGAAATCCCAATCGGGTTGATCACCATCAGGTTCATCTTTAAAATGATCAATCATATGATCGTATTCTGCAAAAATTTTAAAATTATATAGCCATTCATTTTTTTCAAAACGAGTTGTGTGAAAGGGCATATAGCGAGCTCCAAAACCTGCAAAAGCTCTATTTTGAAAGAAAAATTCTCTTTGAGTAGATGTAAGCTCAACCTTAGCATAAGGCATTAACGGTGGGATATTGCCTATCCACGGAAATTTAACACCAAGCCAAGCAACATCTGTCCAAGTGAAACTTTCATAATCTTCACTGTTAAAGTCGGTTTTCTTCCATACATTCTCCATGAAAAGTTCACCCCAGAGATAATCAGAAAAACCTTCTCTTTCTTTATCAAAGGGTTTATCCCAACCCCATGCTTTATAAAGGCCCATTCCTGCTCGCCAATCATAAGTAGGAGCAGCAGAGTCAGTGTCTCGTAAATGAGAAAGATCCATATATTGTCCGAATAAGCGAAAATTACGAAGCCAATCTAGCCAAGGTGTTTGTTTTAAAAATCCAACACTTTCAAGAAGGTAATATTCTAATCCTGCTGCACCTACAAACTTATTTTCAAACGGGGTGTCATTGGAGCTGAGTGAAACGGTGCCTTCAATAAAAGGATTAAGGGTAGGCCATCCTTCTTTGAAGTGAAGTCCCTTCATAATAATTCTAAGTGAATGGAAACCAACAATATCATTAAAATAATCTGGATTTGAGATGGTATTGGGTGAATCAAAGTTAGTTCTTCTCCAACTAAACTCGCCGAAAGTTTGATAATCGAATCGATCAGTCTCGTTTTTAAGCTCTGTGCCTGGAATAGCAACTCGTTGAATCTTTTCATCTAAATGTAAAGGATAAGCTGATTTAGGTTTGAGTGAAGAAGGTGCAGTTTCGTTAGTAGATGAAGATACATTTTCTGGGACGACAGGGGTTTCTGATATTGCTTCAGTCTTTTCTTCAGAATGAAGCTTGATGCCTTCAGCCGAAGCTTTTTCTGCTACCTGCTTTGCTTGATCTAAAGTTGTATAAGATTGATGTCCCACCCAGAAAAGGGAAGTCAATGAACCATCAACTGAAGGAAGTTCAAGTTCACGAATGCTCCCTCCTTGATGGATCTTAAGATGTTCATCAATGAATTTTTGAGCAGAATCAAGATCTCGTGTTCCTATGAGGGGTTGGGATTCAACAACAGTCCCTTCAAAAGTTGAAACAACAGAGTATTGAGAGTTTTCTTGAGCGTTTTCAAAGAGGAGAAAGTCTTGATAAGAAGTTAAGCCTAATTTTTCTTGTAACCAAGAAGGAATCTGGAAAGAATCCTGCGCTTTTGAGGATGAGGTGATTGCTAAAAAAAATCCCATCATCAAAAACAGACGAACAATATGATGAGCCGCCCCCTTCGTGTTTCTCATCGTATCCTTACTGAAAAGGTGAGAACTAAAAACAATAGGGACATACTAATAAAGCGTACGTTTTTGTGCAAGGAAAATTTTAGAAAGATTAAGATTTCTAAATTTGCTGATAAAAAATTATTGAATCAGTTCTTGAACATTATCATCAAATTCAATATTCACCAAAGTCCAATCCACGTTTTTATAGAAAAGAAATGTCCATCGCAAAGGATAATTTGTGTGTTTGGAAAGAAAGATAACTTTGCACAAGGTATCGGCTGTTGTAGAAGAGGAGACATAGACGCTTCCTTGTACTGAGCCATAAAGAGAAATTGCATTGGTGGTTTGGCCAATCAAATTTTCGACTTGGGCAGGATTTTTACCAATGGCGCCTCCTTCAATGATTTTTTGAATAGCAGGTTGAACTTGGCCATTTTGAAGTTGAGTAAAGAAGGCGTGAATTTTTTCTTGAACAGTAGAAGGAAGAGTTTCTGCGTTTGTGGTCTTTGAAAAGCTTAAGAAACTTGTTAATGCCAATAAACTTAAAACGATAGAAGTTTTACGTGTTTTCATAATATGTCTCCTTAATATGATGTGAGTTGTAATCCCATAACGGGTATTATCGCACAAACCTGACCTTTTTGAATAGACTCTTATGATCCCGTTATATAAAGTGTGTCCTCTAGATAAGAGACGGGGCCTGCCACTCGTCAGGCCCCATCGTGCTCATGAAAAATTGCGCGCGGCGGGGCTCCTCGTCGAGTGTCCCCCGTATTTATGAAGGACACACTTTTTTGCATACGATCATTCTTATTGTCTTTTGTATTATCCGTTTACTCTATACAGTCAATGTCATAAAATCATGCTCATGAGAAATAAAATTTTTATCGTTTTTATATTTTTATCTATTTCAGGTCTGACTTTTGCCATGAGTTTAGGAAAATGGAGAGACGACCGATTAAAATTTTCAGGGACATTGGAGTTAACTGAATATAGTTTGGGCTCTCGAGTGTCTGGAAGGATAAGTCAAATAAATATAGAAGAAGGAGATGAAATTAAGAAGGGAGATCTTGTTGCAACTTTAGATCGTTATGATCAAGCTAAGCGGGATTATGAACGCACATTAGGTCTTTTTAAAAATAACGCCGTTTCACAGCAGGCGCTTGAACAAGCCGAATTGTCTTTAGAGGATCAGTGTATTGTGGCGCCTGTCGATGGTGTGGTTCTTGTGAAGGTTCATGAATCAGGGGAAGTCGTTGCGTCGGGTTCTCCTGTTATTGTGATGGGTGATCATCAAAATTTATGGGTTCGTATTTATGTCCCAGAATCACTTCTTTATCAAATTAAACTTCATCAAGAAGCTGATGTTAAAGTAGACGGTCTGGATAAAACTTTTCCAGGTCATGTTACTTTTATTGCAACGAAAGCCGAATTTACTCCTCGCAATGTACAAACTCCTGAAGAACGTGCCTCACAAACTTTTGCTGTTAAAGTGATGTTGGATCATCCCGATTCTTCTTTGAGACCGGGAGTTGGTGCAGATGTTGTTTTTCATGTAGATAGATAAAATATGAATCCTATCGCCATTGATGTTCAAAATCTAACACGCCGATTTGGAGATTTTGTCGCGGTTCATCAGGTGACATTTCAAATTCGTTATGGAGAGATTTTTGGGTTTCTGGGGCCCAACGGTGCAGGGAAAAGTACGACGGTTCGTATGCTTTGCGGCATTCTTGAACCCACCGAAGGAACAGCCAAAGTTGCTGGATTTGACGTAAACACAGATTCAGAACGAGTGAAAGAATCCATCGGTTATGTTTCTCAACGCTTTAGTCTTTATACGGATTTAACTGTGGAAGAGAATCTGGCTTTTTATGGTCGAATTTATAATTTATCGAAAAATATTTTAAACAAAAGAATTCAAGAAGTCTTGCAATTGACTCATTTGGAAGATTTTCGAAAACGAAAGGCAGGAGAACTTTCTGGAGGATGGAAGCAGCGTTTGGCGATTGCGAATGCCTTTCTTCATCAACCTAAAATTTTATTCTTAGACGAACCTACCGCAGGCCTAGATCCAGTTTCGCGCAGAGACTTGTGGGAGATGCTTTATCAATTGGCCGATCAAGGTGTGGCTCTTTTTGTGACCACGCATTATATGGAAGAGGCGGAGCGTTGTCACAACATAGCTTTCATTAGCCAAGGTTCTCTTTTGCGTTTGGGAGAGCCTACGACTTTGAGAAATTCTATTCCAGGCAAGGCCTTTGAAATAGAATGCCAACCCCTCATGAAAGCTTCTCGACTTTTTCATTCAGTCCTCGGCGTGACGAGCGTAACGGCCTATGGAACACATCTTCATGTGATTGTTCAAGAAGAGAAAGTGGTGCAAGATTTAAGGAAGATCGCAGAAGAAGGGCAGATCAAAATTTTTTCGATGAAGTCTATTTCTGCTTCTTTGGAAGATGTATTTGCGACATTGACAGAGGCGGCTTATGAAAAGAATTAGTGCTGTTGCAAGAAAAGAATTTTTGCATGTTTTGAGGGATAAGCGCACGTTGATGCTGATTATTTTTATGCCTCTTTTTCAATTGATTCTCTATGGTTATGGCATTAACAACGATGTCAAACATTTGGCGACAGGTGTCATTGATGAAGATCAAACATCTCTCAGTCGTCGGTTGATCAGTGCTTTTGAACAATCAGAATATTTTGATGTTAAGAGAAAAACTTTTTCTTCAAAAGATTTACGTCATGATTTGGATAAAGGAGTGGTGAGGGTAGGGCTTCATATTCCACCTGACTTTACTAAAGATTTATATGCTGGGCGAAGTGTGCCTCTTCAATTGATTATTGATGGAACAGATTCAAATCCTGCCAATACGGCTCTCAATACCAGTCGAGCGATTATTCAAGCTTTTATGCAGAAAGAAGAATTGATTCCTATTGATGTCTTGCCCATCGATTTCAGACCTCGACTTTGGTATAACCCCGATTTAAAAAGTTCTTTTTTTATGGTTCCAGGGCTTGTAGGTCTTTTACTTCAAGTGTTGATTCCAATGATTACAGCAAGTGCTATTGTTCGTGAGAAAGAACGGGGGAATATTGAACAGTTGCTTGTGACTCCTATTAAATCTCATGAACTGATGATTGGAAAATTGGTTCCCTATATTTGTATTGGTTTGTTGATATCTTTTTCTATTATCTTTGCATCAAGATTCATTTTCTCTATTCCAATATTAGGGAGTCCTTTAACCTTGTTAGGGCTCACATTCCTTTTTCTGGTTGTCTGTTTGGGCTATGGTCTTTTTGCTTCTACGATTGCCGACAATCAGCAACAAGCATCTCAGATTGTGATGTTTGTTGTTCCGCCTTCCATTCTTTTGTCAGGCTATATTTTCCCAAGAGAAGGGATGCCGTGGCCTATTTATGGAGTTAGCTTTCTTATTCCCCTGACGTATTATGTCAAAATTGTGAGAGGAATTCTTTTGAAGGGATTAGACCTTCGTGATTTGTGGGATCAAGTGCTGCCACTTTTAGCGATGGCAATTGCAGTTGTAAGTATTAGTATTTTAAAATTTAGAAAACGTATTGCCTAAGACAAGAGAGAATAAAATTTATAAAGAAATTGTTTCTCCTTCATTTTCAAGACTGAGCATAAGCAAAATATAATCTCTTAAATGTCGTGTGATGAGAAAATTTTGACGAACATGTTCTTTTCCGTTTTTACCAAGTTTTTCTGCAAAACTAGGATTTTGTAAAATTTGTTTGGTGTAATAAGCTGTTCCTTCAATGGTATGGGAAAGTAAGCCCGTATATCCATGTGATATTTGTAAGGTAATACCTCCTACAGCGGAAGCCACAACAGGCTTTGATTTCCATAGAGCTTCTGCAACAGTCAGTCCAAAGCCTTCTCTTAAAGATTTCTGAAGAACCACTTGAGAAGCCCGTTGTAATGCATTAATTTCAATGTCGGAAGAGGGAGGTAGAAATAAAACATGAATATCGGGATCATTTTTTGCTTCTTCTTCAACCATTTCTAAGATTTTTGCTCCTTCAGGATCATCTGTAGCTCCTCCTCCCGCAAGAATCAATTGGCAATCAATGGCTTTTTTCACCAATCGATAAACTTTGATGACTCCGAGAGGATCTTTTTGATAATCGAAGCGTGAGATTTGACTCATAATAGGTTTATTAGTTTCGATTTTTAATTTTTTGAGTACATCACTGATAATTTCAGGAGATAAATCTTTATTTTTATCACTGAGAGGATCGATAGAAGGACTGATGAGTACTTGCCGTATAGGAAGGGGTTTTGAAAAGGAGGGTGCAGAGAAAATAACAGCATCATAATGTTTAATGTATCCTTCCAAATAAGTCCAAAGGAGGGGATCTGAAGAAGCAGAATCAATATGGCATCGCCATACCCATTTTTTGCCAATGCGAGATTTTTTTTCAATAAGTCCAATGGGTTGGGGATCATGAATAAAAAAATGGTCACTTGAAAGATCCATCTCAAGTAAATTTTGGCGGTTTACTTCTTCAAAATGATCGAGTTCGTCTCGACTTAACTCATCTTTTCTTCCATGAAGCATGTTGTGAATTTTCTTTGTAACGGAAAAGAATTTTTCGCCTCCTTTAATTACATCCCATTTAGCATTAATGCCCACTTCGCCGAAGAGGGGAATCATGCGATTTAATATTTCAGCAACTCCACCTCCGACAGCTGTAGAATTAACATGTTGCATGTTGCGACCTTTTAAGCGACTGGCCAAAAAGCGGATTTCATCCACAGTGGATTTTCCAATAAAAGGAATATATTGATCTAGAATCATAACTGCATCCTTCCTTTAATAAGCGAGCAAATATAACTACGTAATTCTTCTAAGGTGTAGGTGTAAGGATCTAAACGAGAAATTTTTGAAGCAAGCTCCTTTTCTTCCAGAGAGGTCCGCAGCCATGAAGAAAAGTCATTGTCATTTTTTCCTAGTCTTAATTTAGAGTCAAACATATGAAAATAAATGGAATGGACAGTAACTTCTTTTAAGATTTGATAAAACTCTTCTAAATTATGGGCCTCATAGGGGAGAGAAAGAATAATATGAATAGACTTCAGAAAATAGAGTTCTTGACCACTCGATGCAAATCTTGTGAGCACTTCTGGATTTGAATTTACATGCTCCTCAAGGGTGTGAATGAGTTCTTTTCTTAATTCTTCAATATGGGCAAATTGAAGAATATCAATTGAAAAAAGTTTTTCGCCTAAGACACGATCTGCTAAGACATTTCGAGCCCAATACCCAAAATCATTTGAAGGTTCTGGAGAAAGATATTGATGTTGTTGAAGAAAATGGTGGGTATGATAGTAAACAGAAGATTCTGGAACTTCTTTTAAGTTGGTAATTAATTCAGGTATATTTTTAGCTTTTCGGCCTAAACTTTCAGTTAGGTAAAGACATGTCGAAAATTTAAAAGGAGTAGAGGCAGCGCTTTTACTCATGCAAAAATCTCCTTTTTTGTCTCAAAAGAAGCTAGCTGTAATATTTCTTGTCTTTTTAGTTATCTTTGAGAAAAGTATATAAAGAACACAATTAAAGCGAGGTTAAAATTAGATTAGAAAAAACTAATTTTCAGTGAAGTAAACCCACAACCCCTATTAAAATGAGATAAAGGGCAATAATATAATTAAGAAGGGTGGGCATGATTAAAATTAAAATGCCCGCAATAATAGAAAATATAGGCTCGATTGCTAATTGCATGATTTCCTCCTTATGGTTTAATTGACCATTTCAGTTGATGTATCAATCATGGCTTTCTCTTTGATTTTTTGAAGTATGGTTTGTGATGTTGGTTGATCTCCAAACGTGCCTACCCGAATGCCTATTTCTGTGAATGATTCAGATTCTTTTTTGAGATTGATGAGTATTCTTCTATTTTTACTGTCTCGGAGTATCAAACCAGCTGAAAATGAATTCTTTTGCTCTTTAATGACAAGAAATCCCAATTCTTCAGTAGTTGCTAATGTTGCACTCCAAGCTAAATCAAAGGGAATGGCGTGAGTTGATTTTAATTCACCTCTTACAAATGCGACTGTACCTCCTAAACCTGCGGCTGCTCCTCCTATAAGAACAACAGCACAACCTTGATTTAAAAATAATAAAGCGCT
Source organism: uncultured bacterium (assembly GCA_964640155.1). Lineage (GTDB taxonomy): Bacteria > Auribacterota > JACPWU01 > JACPWU01 > JACPWU01 > CAZXEQ01. Next base: position 29,417 of record CAZXEQ010000003.1, read on the forward strand.
GATACAAAGACTTAATAGTGTTTGATGTAGAGACTTCATAATCATCCTTTCTTAAAAAATTATTGAGTTAATGGAAAGATAATATTAAAAGTGGTGCCTTGTCCTAAAATACTTTTGACTTCAATTTTGCCTTGATGTGCTTCAACGATAGATTTAGCAATGCTTAAACCTAAACCAATTCCATAACTTCCTTGACGGGCCTTATCAGCTCGATAAAAACGATTAAAAATATAAGGTAAATCGGCGGGAGAAATTCCTATTCCATTATCAGAAATTTCGACTTTAGCTCTTCCGTCTCCATTATTTACTTTGATAGTAACTTGCCCGCCAGGGTGATTATATTTAATGCCATTTTCAAGCAAATTAGAAAACAATTGCCGAAGTTGAAAGGGATTACCTTTTAAAATAAGTTTTGCAGAATCCGTAAAAGAGAGTTGGACCTCTTTTGATTTTGCGAGTGGGTGAATATCCTCAATAATAGAACGGATTAAATCACCTAGCTGAATACTCTCCATTTCATCGACAAATTTTTGTGTTTCTAACTGAGCTAATGCCATGATTTCATCAATGATTCTTTTTATTTTTTCAACTTCTTCCAGATTGCTAAATAAAACGTTTTTGTATTGCTCGGGGGAGCGAGGTTTAGATAAAGCTAGTTGTAATTGGCCTTTAATAATGGTTAAAGGAGTTCTTAATTCATGAGAAATATCTTGAAGCATTTGTTGTTGAGACATAAATGATTTTTCCAGGCGTTCTAAGGTCTCATTGAACGTATGGGCGAGTCGACTGATTTCATCGCTCGAAGGAGAAACGGGTAAGCGTAATGTCAGATTGTTTGATTTAATTTCGCGAATGGTTTTAACCATTTCATCAATAGGCTTTAATGTTACTTTGACTAGTGAATAAGCTGTAATTCCTGCAATTAAAACAGCAATAGGAAGAAACGTAAAAAACACTTTTTTTAAACGATGGATTTCAGTTATAACAGGTGAAAGGGAAGCAATAACTTGAACAATACATTTGACTTGGCTTTGATTTCGAATCAACTTGGTAAGAATGCGAACGGGGACCTTTTTCCCTTCGTTTATTGTGATATTTAAATCGTCAAAACGAGTATTTTGCAAAGGCCTTGCCATGAGTTTCTTTCTTAGAAAAGAGACCTCAGGAAATTCTCGTGATGAGGCAATAAGTTCGCCCGTCGGATCTACAATATCTACATGCATCCCTGTAATTTCTAGTTCATCTCGTATTTTGTCATTGGCTAAATAATCAGCAATTCTCTCAAATTTAATATCTTTTTCTCCTGAAAAAACATTGGATGTAAACCAGTCTCTTGTTACATCCATATTTTGTGTTTGCCAATAAGTTCGGATGGAATTTTCTATTCCTTCAGCCTTGAGTAAAATAAGGGCGTCAATTTTTTCGTATAAACTATTGGTAAATCGACGTTGAATGGAAATGCAGAAAATAAGGAAAAGACTCACTAAGGTGAGTAAACAGAGAACAATGATTTTAAATCGTACTGATTTAAGAAAAAATCTATCCATATTACTCCTGGAGCAAGTAGCCTCTGCCTCGAATGGTCTGAATTAATTTTTTCTTATGTCCTTCATCAATCTTTTTTCTTAAATAATTAATATAGACATCAATAACATTTGAAGACACATCGAAATTGATATCCCAAGCATGTTCTGAAATCATAGTACGGGTAATAATAGTTCCCGCATTACGCATTAAATACTCCAGAAGAATAAATTCTTTTGGAGTTAATATAATTTCTTGACCCGCTCTTTCAACTTTATGCGTCAGTAAGTTAGCGATAAGATCTCCCACTTGAAGTTGAGTAGATGATGATTCTTTTTTTCTAAGATGGGCTCGGGTTCTTGCGAGTAGTTCTTGAAAATCAAAAGGTTTGGTAATGTAATCATCAGCTCCTATATCGAGCCCTTTGATTTTGTCTTTTACATCTCCCTTGGCTGTTAACATAATGATAGGAGTTGTAATCTTTTCTTCTCGGATTTTTTTACAAACGCTCATTCCATCTAATTTAGGAAGCATGAGATCAAGGATAATTAAATCAAAATCATTGGTGGTTGCAATAAAATGTCCTTCTTCTCCATCATAAGCAACATCAACGACGTATCCCTCTTCTTTAAGACCCCTTTTGATAAATGAAGCGATTTTTTTCTCATCTTCAATTACAAGAATGCGCATCGTATAAATCCTCCTTTATCATTTATCTGTATTTAAACCCCAAGTTAAGAGGGGAGGGTATAACAAATACAGGAAAACCTTTAGATGATTATGATTAACTTTAACTTTGTTTAGGGAAACATGACTTAAAAAACGTTCTGTTATAGTAACATTTTTTTTAAACCATGTCTTTTGCTTTGAATAGGAGGAAAATTATTATAAGTGGTTATCCTAAATTTAATGCATTTTGTTTGGCTTCATAGCGATTTTCAACTTCTTCCCAATGAATGTCATTCCAAAATGCTTGAATATAACCATCGCGTTTGACTCCATAGTCTTTAATAAACGCATGTTCAAAAACGTCCATCACTAGAAGCGGAATGGTTCCCGCTAGAAGGCCAGTATCATGCTCATTAATCCAAATGTTGTGTAAGCGTTCGGCCATGCAATCATAAGTGAGCATCACCCATCCAATTCCGCGCATTAAACCCATGGTTGTAAACTCTTTTTTCCAGGCTTCAAATGATTCATAATCCTTTACAATTTTTAGAGCTAAAGGGCTTTTTTTATTATATTCCGATTTATTTTTAGATAAATTTCCAAAATAATATTCATGAAGCCGCATCCCATTAAATTCCCAACCCAAGCGACGTTTTAATTCAAAGAATTCTGGACCGTTCATTTCCTGTTTCTTGATCAAAGATAGTAATTTATTAGTGTTTTCAACATAACCTTCATAAAGTTTAAAATGATCTTTTAAAAGAACATCGCTAAAACCTGGTATTCCTAATAGATTTTCAAAGTTTATGGCTTGATAATTCATCATTTCCTCCTTACGGTAGAAGAGGGGAAATGAGGAGACCTTGCCAGTCTTTCCCTCATTTCCCCCGCAATGAGCTTATTATTTTTCTTCTACAGTCATTTCATTATTAACATCTTTTACTCCATCCATATCACTTACTAACTTTGTTACCAAATCTTTCTCTGCTTGATTTTTGGCTTTTCCTGTTAAAGTTACTTTTCCATCTTTGGTTTCAACCTTTGTTCTCAAAGCGCTGGTTGAACGGTGAGCAAACAGCATTGTCTTTATTTGGGCAGTGATGGATGCATCATCTACTTTCTCTGTCATTGTCTCTTTCTCTTCTTCTTTGGGTGCGCTAGAGATCGTTATTTGATTATCCACACTTTTAACTCCATCTACGTCATTTGCATATTGGGTAGTTAAATCCTTTTGGGCTAAGCTTTCTGCTTCGCCTTTTAAGGTTACAACTCCATCTTTTACCTCGACTTCCGTATCAAGAGCACTGACACTTCGATGAAAAAGAAGAGCTGCTTTTACCTTCGTTTCAATCCATTGATCTGAGGTTTTATCCTCTGATGCATTTTTTACTTCAAGCTGATTATCGACGCTTTTAACATCGGGCATTCCTTGCATTGTTTCTTCAGCTAGTTTTTTTTGATTATCATTATCGACGGTACCTTTTAAGGTCACGATTCCTTCTTTGGATGTCACACTGACATCATTATCTTTAAGGTATTTTCGATAAACATAAGAATCTTTAGCAGCTTTTTCGATTTGTTCATCTGTTAAGGGTTCTGCAAAAGATGTTACAACCATAGAACCCATTAAAAGAAAAAGTCCTAAAATAATCTTTGTTATGTTGTTTTTCATAATGACCTCCTTTTTGGGTAGAAAAGTTTATTTTACTCGTACATCTTTCTTAGTCGACATAACTGATAATGAGCTTGTTGAAGCTCATAATAGTGTCGGTAAAGTATTCCTTGTAACTCGAATGGTAAAGTGTTTTCCAACGCTTCTTTATACATTTCTATTGCAGCTCCCTCGCCATAGGCACATTGTGTGACGATGGCTGCTTCACTTCCAGAGTTTGTAATAGATTTTATATTTGTCCAACCTCGATGCAAGGCTCCTAGCATACTTGTAGGTCTGTGATTGCCTCCTTTTTGAGTTATCCAGTTTTTGAGTTCAGATAAAAAACTTAAAGATTGTTGGGAATAGCGTGAAAATAAATTTTTTACTCTTTTTGTTCTTACAGCTTGTGTCGCCAATTTAAACCCTTTTTGACCATCCTTACAAACCTCGATGAGGTCATTCACGATAGGGATAGCGTTATTTTCTTCGACTTCAATAGGAAGTGGTTGTTGTTCCATAATTATCTCCTGCCTCTCCTTTATGATCTTCGATTTCTTTGTTAAATTCGTCAGGGCTATTTTCTATCGTCGGAGGGGTTGAATTTAAGATATCTGATGAGGTTTTTTGGTCTGATGGCTCCTGTTCCTGTTCATTGTTGGGATTATTTAATTGAGAAGAGTTATCATTCGAAGGTGTTTCTTGAGATATTGTTTCACCCTGTTGTGTTACGTTTTCTTTCTTTCTGTCAGACATTGCCTGTGCAGAAACGCTAAAGCTTATGAATAGTGTTAAAACCATTATACTTTTAAATATCCAGTTTTTATTCATGGTTGTTCTCCTCTACTATAATTGAATTAAAAGGTTATGCAGATTTCTTCATGAATTTCTAAATATTCTTTGTTGTTAAAGGTTGAATTGCATTTTATGCATACCCATTCATCTTTTTTGTTTTCTTCTACACAAGCAAGGCAATGATTTTCAAGTGCGTTCCTGGAATCAAAAATCTTTCCACATCCGCTACATTGAAAACCTCCGGACTTTAGATTCTTTGGACTCATTATTATTTTATCTCCTCTTAATATTGCACTTTAATTTACAAACCCATTATCCAAAAAGAGCCATTAGAGGATGGTTAAAATAAAATTAGAAAATTTTAATTTATTTCATTTATCTTGAAATCAATCTTTAGATTTTGCTTAATGGTGTAAGTTTGATGGTATTGAAGATTTTCGAGGAGAGAGTGATGATGAATCAGGCAAACAAGAAAATATTAAATATCTCTTTTGTAAAAAATGATTTGGGTCGGTATAGCCTTGTTTTTTTTGTGTTTTGTCTTTTAGGTTTTGTTGCGTTTCTTTTTCGTTCAGTTGATCTTGTTCCGCATGTGGACAGCGATTTCTTTTTCTCAAGCCAGGATACACAATTACAAGCAGATATTAAGATTTCCAAAGCTTTTCCTGAAGGATCTCCCAGTCTTTTGATTTTGAGTGCGATGGGTAAAATTCAATCTCCTCTTTATGTTGATAAAATACATTCTTTAAGCAACACACTTTTAAAATTGCCAGAATTAACTGCAGTTAAAAGTATTACGCATGGGCCCAGTGACATTGACGATGCTTTTGCCAGTCCTTTATGGAAACGACTTTTGCTTTCGGAAGATGGGCGATCGACAAATCTAATTATTTTAATGAATAATGAATCGTTGCAGGAAAGCATTTCAAAAATAGAAAAAATATTAGCTGATTTTGATCAAACAGATTTTCAGCTAAAAATTTCTGGAGTTCCTTATATTGTAGAACAGATTCGCAAAAACCTTTGGCATGATTTGAAGACTTTTAGTCTTTTTGCAGGGCTTTTATTTGGTGTCATTCTTTTTCTGGTTTTTCGTTCTTTTATCATTTTATTAGGGACTCTTGTTTCATGTTTACTCTCATGTATGTTAACCCTGATTATTGCGCAAGCATTTCAATTGAAGATGGGAATTCTTACCGCTAATTTAATGACGATTGTTTTTATTCTTACGCTTTCACCCATTCTTTTCCTTACATTTAATTGGAAAAACATCGATGAGTATTTAGAAAAATCTTCAACTCATCCCATCCTTCAAACCATTCGTATTACTTTTAAAGGGTCTTTCTGGAGTATGTTGACCACTTTTTTAGGTTTTTTGAGCCTTTTGAATGTTCAAGCGAAGCCTTTGAGAGAATTAGGGGTTTTAGGTTCTATTGGAACACTTGTGGCATTTTTATGCGCCTATCTTATTTATCCTGTATTTTTAAGTCTTTTGGAACCTTCTTTTAATCAAAATACTCAAGGGCATGACTCTAAAAATGTCTCCCGTTTTCTGAAAGGTAAATATGGAAAAGTAGTTGCTTTTTTGATTTGTGCTTCTATTTTTATTTCATTGGGTTTTAAAAAGCTCAATACAGATCCAAGTCTTTTGACTTATTTTGCTCCACAATCTGCTTTAAGAGAGAGTTTGGAATATATTGATAAAAATGGAGGAAGTAGTCCACTTAAGTTGGTGGTCAAAGATGCTCAAAATCAAAAATTAAATACCAAGCAAGCTTATCAAAAAATGTGGAATCTTCAAAATGAGTTGGAAAAGAATCCTTATGTTGGAGTGGTCATCTCTCTTCCTGTTGTCATGGCTGAAGGCAAACGGGCTGGAATGGCTTTTCTTTTAACCTGGGAAGGTCTTTTAAAGAAAATGGGAGAGCATGTTCAATTGGTAAAAAATTTTATTACAGATGATCGTCAATTTGCTTATTTTCTCTTAAGAATGAAGGAATCCCATTTGAATGTTTCTCGTACAGAAGTTATGAAGCAAATTGAAACCATTGTTCAAAATTGTGGATTTGATTTAGAGATGAAAGGTGGCGTTTATCTTTTACAGGGCAAACTTGCACAACTGGTTGTTTCAAGTTTGATTTATGGATTAGCAGGATTGTTTCTGGTTTTTGCGTTCATTAGTCTTATCATTTCATTTTCGATTCGAACTTCGCTCGCAATTATTTTTAGCCTCTTGATGATTCCTGGAGTAATTCTAGGCCTCAATGGATTTTTAAATGTGCCCTTGGATATTATTTGTGCTCCAGCCTCCAATGTTGCTTTAGGAATGGGGATAGATGCCATGCTTTATACCACGATCGCAGCTCGTCGATTTAGAAAGCACGGATTGTCAAGTTGGGATGCATGGATAAAAGCAAGGTCGAGTCAATGTAAGGCTATCTTAAGTTCAGCATTGATCGTCAGTTTTGGTTTTGGTATTTTTGCATTTTCAAGCTTTCCTCCGACGCAAAGATTTGGATTATCTATTGTAGTAGGAACCTTTGTTTCTTGTGCTGCATCTTTGTTTGTTCTGCCTTTTCTTGCAGCTGAACCTATTACAAATTTTAAAAGATGGAAAGTTTTTTCTAAAAAAGAGAAATCCTTTTAACGCGGTTAAAATTTATATTGTAAACGTTGTGATATAATAGAATCCGCTTACATGGGGGACGCTATGTCCAAGATGGAGACTTTCAAGCAGGTCTTTAAAATCTTCCTATTAACCTCGGTTTACTTTGTTGTTGGAAAATTTAGTCTTGCTCTGGCAACCCTCAATCCAAGTTCTTCCGCTGTTTGGCCAGCATCTGGCATTGCTGTCGCATCTTTGGTTCTTGGGGGATGGCGTTTGTGGCCGGGAGCATTTTTAGGTGCTTTTGCAGTGAATGTGCTGACAGCTGGAAATGTTTGGACTTCCCTGGGCATTGCTACTGGAAATACTTTAGAGGCGATGACTGCTTCTTTTTTAATTCATCGGTTTTGCGGTGGAATAAAAACTTTTGATCGTACGACGGGTATTTTTAAATTCACTTTGCTTGCGGGCCTTTTAAGTTCAGGGTTAGCTGCTTCTATAGGTGTTACTTCTCTGTGGCTAGGTGGTTTTGTATTGTGGAATCAATTCAGTGCAGTTTGGTTTACCTGGTGGTTGGGTGATGCGGTAGGAATTTTGGGAATAGCTTCTTTACTTATTCTTTGGGTTTACCCTTCATCATTTTCGTGGAAATGGAAAAAGGCTTTAGAAGCAGTTCTTTTGGTCGGTTTGATGTTTTGTTTGGGGCAAATTGTTTTTGGGGATTGGGCCTTTGATATGGGAAGCCACTATCCCTTAAGTTTTTCTTTTATTCCTTTTATGATTTGGGCGGGCTTGAGATTTAGTCAAAGAGAATGTGCAACTTTACTGTTTCTTCTTGCAGCGCATTCGATTTACGGAACGTTATTGGGATATGGTCCGTTTGTACGAGCGACATCTAATGAATCACTTCTTTTATTACAAAGTTTTATTGGGACGATGTCTGTGACCGCTTTGTCTTTGGCTGCAACGGTGTCGGAAAGGAGAGTTGCGGTACGAGGTCTTAAGGCTGCTCAAATTAATCTTGAACGTGGTATGAAAGAATTAAAGCAAGCGGAAGAAAAGTTCAGGCTTTCAGTTGAAGCTGCTCCCAATGCCATGGTGATGGTTGATGAAAAGGGACATATCGTGATGGTTAATTCTGAAGCAGAAGCACTTTTTGGATATCCAAGAGAGGAGCTTTTAGAAAAAAATGTTGAAATGCTTATTCCTGAACGAGCTGTAGGAAAGCATGCAACATTTCGAGAGGAGTTTATAAAGAATCCTCAAGCCCGTGCGATGGGCGTGGGACGTGATCTTTTTGGTCTGACAAAAGATGGAACGGAAGTCCCCATCGAAATTGGATTGAACCCAATACGCATGGATGATCAAATTTATGTTTTAGCAGCTATTATTAATATTACAGAACGTAAGCGCATTGATGAAATGAAAAGCGAATTTATTTCAACAGTGAGTCATGAACTTAAAACCCCCTTGACTTCAATTCAAGGTTCGCTTGATTTAATTTCAAGCGCACAAGCTCAATTGCCTGAACACATTCGAAATCTTATTCAAATTGCAACGCGAAATAGTTCAAGGTTGGTCAGAATTGTGAATGATATTTTAGATATTCAAAAAATGGAAGCTGGTAAAATTTCTTTTTCGATGAAGACTGTTAATCTTGCTCATATTGTAGAACAGGCTGTAGAGTCAACTCGGCTTTATTTGGTATCCGCCAAAGTCAAAATTATGGTTGAAAATCTTGTACAAGTTCATGTCCAGGCAGACGCAGACCGTCTGATGCAGGTTTTGGATAACTTGATTTCTAATGCGGTGAAGTTTTCTCCATCAGGAGGAGAAGTAAAGATTAGCATGAAGGAGCAAGATGGGCATATCCGTGTGAGTGTGAATGATCAAGGGCCGGGGATTCCAGAAGAATTTCGCCACCAGCTTTTTCAGAAATTTTCTCAAGCTCATACAGAAACACGCAGCCGAGGAGGTACGGGACTTGGACTTTGGATTACTAAAGTCATTATTGAGCAGCATGGAGGGAAAATTGGTTTTGAATCTCCATCGGTGGGTGGCACAACCTTGTTTTTTGATTTACCTATTTACGATCAAGCAGAATCAGAAAAAAAATCAATGGAAGGGGAATCAGGTTTACGTGCTTTGGTGTGTGAAGATGAAGATGATGTTTCTATGCTTTTAAGTCTTATCTTAAAAGAAGCAGGATTTACAATTGAGATTGCACGTACCGCAGGGGAGGCCAAATCTCTTTTAACAAAGCAGCATTTTGATGTTATGACCTTGGATCTTGCTTTGCCAGATCAAGATGGTATTTCTTTGGTTCGAGACCTGCGAAAGATAGAAGCAACTCAAGAGCTTCCCATTGTGGTAGTTTCAGCCAAGGCTCATCAAGTTTTTAGAGAAACACGACATGATGCTTTGGGTATTGTTGAATGGATTGAAAAGCCGATACATCCAGATCATTTCGTCGCTTCAGTACGACAAGCTGCGATGATGAAAAAATAAAAGAGAATTCTATTGCGATGATCATAAAAATTTTTAATTTTCTAAAACATGACATTTGGCGTATTCGTGTTCAAAAACTGCCTCGATATAAATATTTTCCTCTTCGATTGCTGAGAGTTTTTCTTCTGGCATTGAGAGGTTTTGCTGAAAATAAATGTCAACTTTGGGCTTCAGCCTTAACCTTTTATACTCTTTTTTCAATTGTCCCTATCGTGGCCATGGCTTTTGGAGTAGCCAAGGGATTTGGTTTAGAGAAAAACCTCGAAGTATTAATTACAGAAAAGTTGCATGGACAAGAAGAAGTTATTCAATGGATTATCAAATTTTCAAAATCTTTTTTAGCCAATGCCAAAGGAGGATTGATTGCGGGCATCGGTGTGGCCGTTCTTTTTTGGACTTCTATTAAAGTGCTTGGAAATATTGAAGATGCTTTTAATGAGATTTGGGGGATTAAAAAAGCAAGGAGTTGGGTTAGAAAAGTAAGTGATTATCTTTCCGTGATTATTGTTTGTCCACTTCTCCTTATTGTTTCAAGCAGTTTAACTCTTTTTATCACTCGTCAGATTACTTTGATTACAGGGAATATTTCTTTTTTAGGCGGTTTTAATACTCTTATCTCACCTCTTTTTAGTTTGCTCCCTTATATGATGGTATGGATGGTCTTTACATTTTTCTATAAATTTATTCCCAATACGAAAGTGACTTTTAAGAGCGCAGCATTAGCAGGAATTATTGCCGGAACTTTATATCAAATTGTTCAATGGGCCTATTTTTATTTTCAAATAGGAGTTACTAATTATAACGCTGTCTATGGAAGTTTTGCAGCTTTACCCTTATTTTTAGTCTGGTTACAATTTAGCTGGTTGGTGGTGCTTTTTGGTGCAGAAATTTCTTTTGCAGTAGATAATGAGCATACGTATGAGTTTGAAAAAGATTGTTTAGATGCAAGTATTCACTTTAAAAGATTATTGGCTTTACGTATTGCAGAACTAAGTGTGAAAAATTTTGTTCTGGCAGAAAAACCATGGAGTGCAGTGGAACTGTCTCATCAACTTGAAGCGCCTATTCGTTTGATTCGTGAAATGTTGCGAGAGCTTGTGAATGCAAAAATACTGGTGGAAATTCGATCGACCCCGGAAGCAATAGAATTTTATCAACCTGCTCAAGATGTTCAGAATCTCACCATAGGTCGAGTCTTAGATTTGTTGGACCACTCTGGTTATGACAATGTTTGTATGGTGAAAGAAGAGGAGTTAAAGAAAATTTCTGAACAATTATTCTTGGTCAAGCGTTGTGTTGAAAATTCCAAAGAAAATATCCTCCTTAAAGATCTCTAAAATTTTTAATCTCTCCAGTAAAATCTGATTGTTGATTCATATGCATAAAAGTGTGTCCTTTATAAAATAAGGGGGACACAAGAATCTGTCGAATTGTTTTAGACAAACAACAACCCTGTCAGTATAATACTGGCTTGCAAAAGTGGGAGGGGATTTATGGAAAATTTAGACTCTGTTTTTTCGATTCGTAAAAATCATTGGGAATATAGATTTTTTCATCTTCTTTTAGTAGGCATTTTAACAATCACTTATTTTTTCTCATTTAAATGGAATTTGATCTATTCTGTCCCTCTAGTTATTCTCTTCGCTTATGCTGTTTCAACACCTACCATCCTCTTTTTAAGCTTTATCTACTATCTTCGAACACGACCCCTTCTTTTAGCTGCTAGAGAAGATATATTAACGAATGGGCTTTCTGAAAATCTTAAAGTTGCTTTCTTTCGTCCCGTGTTTGCCAAAACAACAGGGGAAATGGATACATTACTGAATAGCATGAAGCAAGACATGATCAATAATCAGGAGTTAGGAAAAAATCTAAAATATATTGTCATTGATAATACGCGTGATGAAGCTGTAAAAACCTATACACAACAAGCCATTAGCACTCTTCAACAGGAGTTTGGCCAAGATGTGGTATTTTATTTTCATAGAAATGTAAAATGTGATTTTTTTAAGAAGTTGGGGATTTACATGGATACGCTTTTGCTTCTTTATGAAGGCAAGACACGTCCCAGTGTTTATACCCAAGCTAAATGGGATACCTGGACAAAAGGAACACGCCCTATCAATGAGCCTCTTTTTGATGTGGTTTTGGGAGATGTGAATGGGTTGGGTTTACAAGGAAGTAAGGAAGATATTCTTGCAGGCAAAGATGTCATCATTGATCCTCAAGGAAGAGTTGAACTTGCTTTTGTTTCAGATGCAGATAACGTATGGCCAAAAGGTGAAGTGAAGAAGCTTATTGCAAAAATGCTGCATCCTGAAAATCGAAACATTTCAATTTATCAGCCAACGATTCGTGTTTCCAATCCCAATGAAAATCCTTTTATCAAATGGACAGTTTTAAATCGTGAGTTTGTGATTCGTCTTCAAGCGGTGGTGAGATGGCGGCTTTTTCATTATTCTCCTTTTTATGGAAAAGGGGCGATGAAACTGGATAATTATATTCGAGAAATTATTCATGCAGAAAAACTTCATCCGGGTAAAGCTGCAAGCCATGATTTTCAGGAATCTCTTTGGACGCCAACAGTTTTAGTGGAAGATGTTTATATTGATGAAAAAACATTTTCAAATAAAATTGCTGAGCTTAAACGTGATGCCCAATGGCGCTGGGGCGATTTGGAAACAGTTCGACAATACTTCTGGAAACCTTTTGAAATTGGGCGTAAAACACATCTTTATATTCTTTTAAGAGGAATTCTGGGGGATTTAGTTTTAGCTTTATGGCTTTTAGGTATGACAGTAGGATTGATGTTGCCAAGTCTTGTGAAGTTTCAAAGCACGGTTCTTTTTTCTCTTACTTTCTTTTTAATTCTGATGTTTCTTTATTTAATTCCTCGTTTTATTTTTCAATTTATCGATGAGGGTTTGGAAAATAGATATGGTGTTCTGCCTCGTATTTTCAAGAATCGTAATCCTTTTAAAATTATTTTAGATGGTTTTTTTGAAACATCTATTACGGTATTTGTTCATTCCCTAGATCTTTTATACAAACCTCGGGCCTGTGTCCAAAATTTAATGAATCAGATCAAGGGAAAACCTTTTGTTTGGAAAACTGGCGCCATGGCAGAAATTGAAACAGCTCAAATGGGGCTGGTTCAAATCTATCGAAGTTTATATGTGGCAGTGATTGTGGGAGGTGTTCTTGCGATAGGTATTTTTGCTGGTATTTTCCCAAGCTCGTTAAGTCTTATTCTTGCTCCTTTTATGATTTCATTTTTAGTGGGTCCTCTTTTGATTTGGCTGACAAGAAAATAATTTTCTTTTTTATAGATATTTCTTTTGACTAGAGACGGATCACTGAAGATAGGTGATTTAGCTTATGTATGAATCTTTTTACAATCTCAAAGAAAACCCTTTCAATATTACGCCCGATCCTACTTTTTTTTTCTTAAGCCGTCGTCATCAGGAAGCCCTTTCTTCCCTCATTTACGGGATTAAGGCAAAAAAAGGTTTTATTGAAATTACGGGCGAGGTGGGGTCTGGGAAGACAACACTTTGTCGATGTCTTTTAAATTCCCTAGATGCGAGCGTCAAAACAGCTTTGATTTTAAATCCCCATCTTTCAGATCAGCAAATGATTCGCACGATTGTGGAAGAGTATGGAATTAAACCTAAATCCTATAACAAAAAAGATCTTTTTGATGCGCTGAATCATTTTCTTTTGGAAGAGCTCTCATTAGGGAACAATGTTGTTTTAATCATTGATGAAGCTCAAAACTTAAGACCCGCTCTTTTAGAACAGATTCGTATTCTTTCAAATTTAGAAACGGACAAGGAAAAGCTTCTTCAAATTATTTTGGTGGGGCAGCCTGAGCTTAGAGAAACTTTATCCAAGCCCAATCTTCGTCAATTGCGTCAAAGAATTTCAGTTCGATATCATTTAACCCCTTTGAGTAGTGAAGAGACAAAAGCTTATATAGAACATCGTTTAAAAATAGCAGGTGCTTCTGAAGAGTTGAAATTTACAGCCCAGGCATTGGAGTGGATATTTCAGTATACAAAGGGAATCCCACGTTTGATCAATATTGTTTGTGATAAAACACTTTTAGTCGGGTTTGTTGCAGAAAGCCATGAGATACAAGGTGCTTTCGTTCAACAAGCTATTGAAGAAGTAGAAGGGATTGTAAAAGCATGAGTGTTATTAGCGAGGCTTTAAAAAAAGTAGCTCAAGAACGGGGAAAAGAACAAGAATGGCTTCCGAAGGAATTTAAATCAACTCCTCTCAAAACCGATTTTTCAAAAAAAGAAATTTTAGAAAAGAAATGGATGGGCGAGAAAAAACAGAAAAACTTTTTATCAAAAAAGAAATATTATATTTTGTTTTTTGTTTTAGGATTGATTGCTTTGGGGACAGCTGTTTTTAGAGATTTAGAAAACAGAAAATATCAGATAAGTACCGCAGATTCGAAAGTGTTTTCTTTGAAGCCTTTGACGTCTTCTTTGTCAAAAGAAAAGACTTTTTCTAGCTTTAAAGAGAGAGATTCCTCTGGTTCGTCCAAGCAGGTTTCTGACGGTGGAGAATTTCCTCTTATTGAACTCACCGGTATTATGATGGAAAATCCTCCGCGTGCTTTGGTTAATGGGCAATTTGTCATGGTAGGGGATAAAGTGAATGGAGTGAAAATATTAAAAATTTATTCGGATCATGTTGTGTTTCGTTTTCAAAAGAAAAATTTTAAAAAATTTATCTTTTAATCTTTTGAAGAAAAGATGGAGAATAAACCTAGAATCCATTCTGCAAATACAAAAGCAAAGTCTGCAAACCGTCTAGCAGGATTTTTCAAGTCAAAGGTTTTCCCTTCTACTTTAATGGCAATGATTCTTCCTAGAAGAGATGATTGTTCGGTAAGATGGATTTTAG